>CAWFLK010000017.1:0-64868 GCA_963816635.1 Ilumatobacteraceae bacterium
CGGGGGGCGCTACCGCTTCTTCCGCGACCCGGCGGTGCTCGCCAGCCGCCTCGGCACGCGGTACGTCGGTGACATGGACCGCATGTTCGACGCCTACAGCGAGGTGGTCGACAAGCTGACCGAGCACGTGCGGGCGACCGTGCCCAAGCAGGCCGGCGACAGCGACTTCGTCTACCGCCAGGCGACCCGGGCCAAGGCCCTCGACGCCGCCCGCGGCATGCTGCCGGCGGCGTCGCTCTCCAACGTCGGCGTGTACGGCACCGGGCAGGCGTTCGAGGCGCTGCTGATCCGCCTGCGCGCCCACCCGCTCCCGGAGGCCCGCGCCTACGGCGAGCTGATGCTCGAGGAGCTGCGCAAGGTCATCCCGAGCTTCCTGCGCCGGGTCGACCTCCCCGATCGCGGTGGACGCTGGGGCGACTACCTGGCGAGCACGCGCGCCGACACCGCCGCCCTGGTCGACGTCCTGTTCGGTGGGGTGACACCAGCCGACACCGCGCCCGTGACGCTCGTCGACTTCGATCCCGACGCCGAGGACAAGCTGCTGGCGGCGAT
Source organism: Ilumatobacteraceae bacterium (assembly GCA_963816635.1). Taxonomy (GTDB): domain Bacteria; phylum Actinomycetota; class Acidimicrobiia; order Acidimicrobiales; family Ilumatobacteraceae; genus Desertimonas. The sequence continues at coordinate 553 of CAWFLK010000017.1, forward strand.
CTGCTACCCGCACACCGACCTCCCGGAGGCCCAGGTGCTCGCCCGCGTGCGCACGCTCGGCACCGACGAGCGGGTGGCGCTCCTGACCGCCTACGTCGGCACCCGAGAGAATCGGCGGCACAAGCCGGGCCGGGCCTTCGAGCGCGTCGACTACCGCTTCGACGTGCTCTCCGACTACGGCGCCTTCCGCGACCTGCAGCGGCACCGCATGCTCACGATCGAGTGGCAGCCGCTCACGCCCGACCACGACTACGTGCGCCCGGACCTCGTCGACGAGGCCGGCCAGGCCGACCTGTTCGACGCCAGCATGCACCGCTCGGCCGACCTCTACGCCGCCCTCACCGACGGCTTCCCCGAACAGGCCGCCTATGCGGTGGCGATGGCCTACCGGGTGCGCTACGTGATGCAGTTCAACGCTCGCGAGGCGGTGCACCTGCTGGAGCTGCGTTCGAGCACCCAGGGCCACCCGGCGTATCGGCGCATCGCCCTCGAGATGCACCGGCTCATCGCCGAGCAGGCGGGGCATCGGGCCGTCGCCGCGGCGATGACCCACCTCACCACCACCGAGCCGGAGCTGGAACGCCTCGACGCCGAGCGGCGGGCGGAGGCGCGCCGGTCCTGATCGGCGCGGCAGCGAGCGGAGCCCGCTGTGACCTGTGTCACAGGGGCACCTCGGGCCGTCGGGGTTCTCCGCCTTTAAGCTCCGCCGCGTGGCTGCGAAGGATGACGACGATGTGATTTCCGACGAGTCCGGACTCGAGCTCGTCGAGGAGACACCCGACGAGGAAGAGACCGAGGTCGAGCCCGACGTCGACGACCTCGACGACGACGTCATCGAGGTCGACGTCGATGATGACGACGACGCGGTGGTCGAGGACGAGGCCGAAGAGGACGAGGACGACGACGACACCGAGCCGGTCGCCAAACGCACGAAGAAGCGCGCCGAGGAGGACGAGGACGAGGACGACGACCTGTTGTCGCCCGACGACGTCGAGGCCGATCTCGATCGCATCCTCAAGGACCGCATGGTCACCGTCGACGAGGACGAGGACGAAGACGACGTCGAGCCGGAGGACCGCGGCGAGGGCGGCGACCGGCTCCAGCCCAAGCGAGCCGACGAGCAGCTGTGCCCGAGCTGCTTCCTCCTCGTGCGGGCGTCGGCACCGGCGTGCCCGGTCGGCGACGACGCCTGCCCGATCTTCTCCTGAGGCGCCGATGGCTCCGATCACGCTGCGACACGTCGCCGTCGACGCCGGTCGATCGTCGGCTGGCGCCTCGTCGCTCGCACGCACCACGGTGCACGGCACCGCGTCGACCATCCGCCGACGACGAGGTGCGGCGACGGGTGGAGGCGACGTTGCGGCGCATCACCGACGACGTGCTCGGCATCCCGTGCGCCACGATCCAGGCGGCCCGCCGCGCCGCCGACGGTCTCGCCCGCACCGCCGCCCAGCCGTTCGTGCTGGTGCGATCGGTCGGCCAGGCGATCGGCGCCGGCAGCCTCGGCCTGGCGCCCCGATCGCCGTCGATCGACCCGTCCGCCGTGCCGCCGCAGCGGCGAAGTAGCGTCGAGCGGGTGTCGCCCACCGTGGCGGCGGCCGACACCGACCACGCGCCGGCCGCCGGATTGCCGTTCGAGGACTACGAGAGCCTTCCGGCGAGCTATGTCGTCGCCCGGCTGGAGCGTCTCGACCGCGCCGAGCTGGAGATGGTGCGCGCCTTCGAGGAGGCCCACCGTGGTCGACGCACCGTGCTCGGACGGATCGAGCAGCTGCTCGCCGAGCGATGATCGACCCCGACGTCCGCCTGGCGGTCGCTGACGACGCCGCCGAGCTCCGCGGTCTCGAGCGCCTCGCCCGGCGGGGCGTCGCCGTCACCCGCGGCGGCGGCCGCTGGCTCGACGAGCACGCCGAGATCGCCGACGGCTGGGGCGACGCGATCGCGACGCGGATCGTGCTCGTGGGGGAGATCCGCGGCGCCGGCGTGCCGCCCGTCGCGGTCGGCTACCTCGTCGCCGACCTCGAGCCGGGGGAGCGGACGATCGTTCGCGTCGACCAGGTGTTCGTGCACCCCGACGCCCGCCAGCTCGGCTTCGGTGACGCGCTGCTCGCCGAAGCGATCCGCGTCGGCCGCGGCCGCGGCGCGTCGATGGTGGAGGCCCAGACGCTGCCCGGCGACCGGGATCTGAAGAACCTGTACGAGCGAGCGGGGGTGACCGCGCGCCTGATCGTCGTGTCCAAGGCACTGAGCGATCCGTGAACGCGGTCGCGACCCGTCCGCAGCCGACCACCACCGGCCGGGCCGGTCGACGGCGAGCGCCCTCGGGCATGCCCTACGAGCCGGCGCTCGACGGGCTGCGCGCCCTCTCGGTGATCGCCGTCATCTGTTACCACGCCGGCTTCACGTGGATGCACGGCGGGTTCGTCGGCGTCGAGGTGTTCTTCGTCGTCTCGGGCTACCTGATCACCGCCCTGCTCCTCGACGAGCGCGACCGCAGCCGGCGCACCAACCTCCCGCAGTTCTGGCTGCGCCGAGCGCGCCGGCTGCTCCCGGCGCTGTTCATGATGCTGATGGTGACGGCGGTGTGGGCGATGATCGCCGGCACCGCCGCCGAGCGCGCCCAGCTGCGCCGCGACCTGCCGTGGGCGATCTTCTACGCCGGCAACTGGGGCCAGATCATCGGCGGCGTGCCGTACTGGTCCGCCGATCCACCGCTGCTGCGTCACCTGTGGAGCCTCGGCGTGGAAGAGCAGTGGTACCTGCTGTGGCCGCTGTTGTTCGTGGTGCTGAGCACGCTGCCGCTGCGCCGCCGCGCCGTCGCGGTGGTGCTCGCGGCGGCGTCGCTCGCGGCGATGATCGCCATGTTCTGGCTGCACGCCAACGGCCCGGGGCCGATCCACTCCGGCATCGGTGCGTTCGACGGCGCCGATCGCATCAACTTCATGTACCTGGCCACCTTCACCCGCTGTGCCGGCTTGCTCCTCGGGGCGGCGGCGGCGCACGTGTGGCGGCCGTGGCGATGGTCACGCGTCGCCCGCCACCCGGCCACGAACGTGCCGCTGCTCGACGCCGCCGGGGGCGGCGCGGTCGCCGGCCTGTTCGTCATCGCCTGCTCGGTGAGCATCCTCGACGGCTACGTGTACCAGTGGCTGCTCGCCCTGGTCTCGATCCTGTCGCTGGTGGCCGTGCTCACCGCCGTGCACCCGGGCGCGTCGTGGCACCGCGCCGCCCTGTCGTTGCCACCGCTGGTGGCGATCGGCCGCCGCAGCTACGGGCTCTACCTCTGGAGTTGGCCGATCTTCGTCATCCTCGGGGCCACCCACGGCTCGGTGCGGCGGGTGATGGTGGCCCTCGCCGTCACCGCGGTCGTCTCGGAGGCGTGCTATCGGTTCGTCGAGCTGCCGGTCCGTCACGGCGCACTCGGACGGTGGTGGCGGCGCTCACCCCCGCGCCAGCGCCTGATCCCGCTGGCGTGGGCCACCGCGGCCGTGGTCGCCATCGTCGCCTTCTACGCCACCGTCGGGCCGTACAACCGGGCCCTCGGAGGTGCCGACGCCTCGTTCTCGCTGCCGACGAGCACGGTGGCGACCGCGACGACGATCGCCGGCGCGGCGACGCCCGGCGTGGTCGCAGCCACCACGACGTCGGCGGTCGCCGACGGGCCGCTGCCGGTCGTCGTCGTCGGCGATTCCACCGGCTATGCCCTGGTGCTCAACGCGCCCGACGGGATCGACGACACGTTCGCCATCACCGACGGGTCGATCGAGGGATGCAGCGTCTACGCCGCCGGCTCGACGCGGAGCTCCAACGCCGCCCTCGACCACTCCTTCGTCGGGTGCGATCGCTGGGAGCACGAGTGGGCCGATGCCGCGTCCGAGGGCGGGGCGTCGGTCGCCCTCGTGGTGCTCGGCGCGTGGGACGTGTTCGACCTCCAGGACGGCGACGGCAACCACCTGACCTTCGGAACGCCGGAGTGGGACGACTACGTGGCCGGTCAGGTGCGCTCCGGCATCGCCGCCTTGGTCGGGGCCGGGGTGAGCCAGGTCGGCCTGCTGGAGGTGGCCTGCATGCGCCCGGTGCCCGCCGAGGGCGTGCCGGCCTACCCCGAGCGCGCCGACGACGCCCGTGTCACCCACCTCAACGCCCTGTGGCACGAGATCGCCGACGCCGATCCGGGAAGGGTGACCTTCGTCGACGGCCCGACCGAGTGGTGCAACGACCCGGCGGTGGCCACCGACCTCGCCTACCGCTGGGACGGCGTGCACGTGTGGAAGCCGGGCTCCAACCTCATCTTCGAGACGATCGCACCCGAGCTGTTGGCGCTCGGGGATCGCTGAGCGGACGAGCGGCGCTCAGCGGCCGGTCCACACCGGCGGGCGCTTCTCGATGAAGGCGGTCAGACCTTCGGCGAGGTCGGCCGACTGCACCACCGTGCTCATCGCCGCATCGGTCATCGCCCGCAGCTCGGCCTCGTCGGCGCCACCGGCCGCCGCGTGCACGACGCGACGCGACTCCCACACGGCCAACGGCGCGTTGAGGGTGATCTGCTCGGCCAGCCGCAGCGCCTCGTCGAGGGCGGCGCCGGGCTCGGTCAGGCGCGACACCAGGCCGAGCTGATAGGCCCGCTCGGCGGGGATCGGCTCGGCGGTCAGGACCGCCTCCATCGCCGCCGCCCGCCCGATCGCCCGGGGGAGGCGGAACAGGCCGCCGGCCCCGGCCACCAGGTTGCGCTTGACCTCGGCCAGCCCGAACGAGGACCTGGTGCTCGCCACCACGAGGTCGGCGGCGAGCACGATCTCGCATCCGCCCGCCGTCGCGAGGCCGTCCACCGCGACGATGATCGGCTTGCGCCGGTCGCGGTAGGCGAACCCGGCGAACCCGCCACGCTCGGTGGAGATCGACAGTCCGTCGCCGGCGTTGATCACCTTGAGGTCGGCGCCGGCGCTGAAGACCGGTCGCTCCTGGCCCTCGGTGTTGGCGGCGAGGACGCCGACCCAGAGCTCGTCGTCGTCCTCGAGCCGGTCGACGGCGGCCTCGAGACCGGTCGCCACCGCCCCGTTGACGGCGTTGCGCGCCTCGGGTCGGTTCAGCGTGATCACCGCCACGTGCGGCGGCAGCCCGTCGGTGGCGAACGTGACGATGTCACCGGCCGCGCTGGCCGGGGCGGGGTTGCTCATTCGGCGAAGGTTGGCAGCTCGGCATCGTCGGCGGCGAGCCCGGCCGTGGCGTCGGCCTCGCTCCCGGCCGCGTCCGCCGTCACCGTGTCCGCAGCTGCCGCCGGCTCCGCCTCGTGCGTCGGGGCCTCGGCGGGCTGGACGTCCGGATCGGCGGAGACCGGTTCGACGGCTGGCGTCTCCGGCTCGACCGCCGGCGTCTCCGCCTCGACCGCCGGCGTCTCCGGCTCGACCGCTGGCGTCTCGGCCTCGACCGCTGGCGTCTCCGCCTCGACCGGCAGGCGTCTCGGCCTCGACCGGCTGGCGTCTCCGGCCTCGACCGGGCGGCCGTCGACCTCGGCCTCGACCGGCCGGCGTCTCGGCCTCGACGGCGGCGTCTCGGCCTCGACCGGCGGCGTCTCCGCCTCGACCGCTGGCGTCTCGGCCGCGGCGACGGCGGCCGGCGCCGCGTCGCCCGTCTTCGCCGGCTTCGGACGATCCGCCCGACGCGCCGGACCCGGGTGACTGGCCACGTTCTGGCGCGGGCTGGCCGCTTCCTTCTTGCGCGGCTGCACGCGCAACGGCTTGGGCATCGCCGCCTTGGCCGGCGCCTCGACACCGAACAGCGCCGCCACCTGCGGGAGCAAGGGCGCCAGTCGCACGACGGTGGCGCGCAGATCGTCGCTGACCACGGCGGGAACACCGCTCGGCTGCACGTGCGTGCGGATGGGCGAGAAGGCGGCGGCCTCGAGCACGGCGATCCAGCGATCGGCGGGATCGTCCGGGGTGAGCGCGGCGTTGGTGAGCTCGCCGAGCTTCGTCCCGAGCGCCGTCGGGAACGGCACCCCGGCCTTCGGGGGCAGCGCCGACAGCTTGAGGGCGCGCACCACCCGACCGACCTCGGCGGCGCTCTCGACGTCGGTGAGCCAGAGCTGGAGCTCTTCCTCCTGCTTGGTGACGAGGGCCGCCTTGAGCTCGGCGGCCAGCTCTCGCGTCGCCTCGTCGCGCACCACGACCGGATCGTCGGACGCCACCACCACGCTGCGCAGGTCACGCAGGTCGAGGTGGGCGAGCTGGCGCTTGGCGGCCTCGGCACGGTCGAGCCACTCGGCCACGCGCAGGCGCGGGATCAGGTCCTCGGCCATCTTCAGCACCGTGGCCTCCGGCATCGTCGGACGGTCCTCGGCGGCGAGACGGGCGTTGTCCTCGCGGATGCGCTGACGAACGGCGGGCAGTCCCTGCAGCGCCAGCTCGGCCACCGGACGCTGCTCCTCCGGGAGCGCAGCGAGCACCTCCTCGAGGTGCTGCTTGCCCGGGCGCAGTCGCTTCGGCTTGGGGCGCTGGGGAACCTCGGGGGGCGGCGTGAAGTGCGGCCGCTGGCGACGGCGATCCTCGGTCGGCTCCCCGTCGCGTCGGGGCCCGCCGCGTTGGTCGCCGGTCGGGACCACGTTCGCCGCGACGCGCCGGGTCGCTACGACGATCGGGGTCGCCACGACGATCGGGGTCGCTGCGACGATCGCGGTCGCCACGACGGTCCCGGTCACCACGGTCGCCGCGGTCGTCACGGCGGGGGCGGCCGCGCCCGCCCTCGTGACGGTCACGCGTGGCGCGCACCTCGACGACGGGCTCGAAGGCTTCGGTCGACGGGAGCAGCTCGAGGCGGTTCGAGCGCTCCGACGGACCCTTGGCCGCCACGATCGACACGATGCGGATGCCGTCGAGGTCCTTCTCGGTCTCGACGCGCAGTTGGTCGCCGACGGCGGCATCGGCGGGGAGGAGGCCGGCGTCGACCGTGCCACGCGGCTCGCGCGCGCCCGCGGCGCGCCAGGTCCAGCGACCCTCGGCGACGCTCGTGAGCTCGATCTCGATCCGCGTAGGCATGGGCCGCAACCGTATCCGCTGGGTGCGGCGATCCTCCACTGAGCACCACGCGCGGCGGCCTGACTAGCCTCCGGCGGTGCCGATCTACGCCCTCGGTGACCTGGAGCCGACGATCGACGCGACGGCCTACGTCCACCCCGACGCCGTGGTGATCGGCGCCGTGACGATCGGTCCCGAGTCGTCGATCTGGCCGAGCGCGGTGCTCCGCGCCGACGACGGCGAGATCCACATCGGCGCCCGCACGAGCGTGCAGGACGCGAGCGTGCTGCACACCACCCCGGACGACTTCACGATGGTCGGCAACGGCTGCGTGATCGGACACATCGTGCACCTCGAGGGCTGCACCGTCGAAGACGACGCCCTCATCGGCAACGGGGCGATCGTGCTGCACCGTGTGGTCGTCGGGCGCGGCGCCATCGTCGCTGCCAACGCCGTGGTGCTGAACGACACCGTCGTGCCGCCCGGCGCGCTCGCCGTCGGCGTGCCGGCGGTGATCAAGCCCGACCGCGCCGACCCCTCGCTGGTGGCGCACGGCGCCGACAGCTACGTGCAACGGGCGGCGCGGTTCCGCCGCGAGTTGCGCCGGCTCGACTGACCCGAGCGGTCAGACGGCGCGGGCGCGGACGCCGATCGGCGCGATCAGGCGGTAGCCGGCGGCGTGGCGCTCGTCCTCGCTCTCGCCACCCCAGAACCCGTACTCGTGGTGCACGCGAGCGAAGTCACGGCACGGCGCCTGCACCGCGCAGCCTTCGCACACCGACCGGGCCATCGCCTCGCGGCGCTCCCGGGCCTGCGGCCGCTCGGCGGCTCCGGGGAAGAACAGGTGGCTGAGGCCGCGGCAGGCACCCTGCCTCATCCATTCCTCGGCGGTCACCTGCCGCACGAGTGCCTCGCTCGCTGCCATCTGCCTGGACCCCCTTCGCCCGCGCCTGGCTCCCAGCGTAGGTTGTGGCGTCGGATTTGGTCAATCGGCCAAGGCCGGCTCGGCCGTGGCACACGTCACGCCGGCGACGAAGCGCTCGAGGTCGTCGTCGGTGGTGTCCCACGACGTCATCCAGCGCACCTGGGCGCGGGCGGGATCCCACTCCCAGAAGAAGCTCCACGCCTGGAGGGCGGCGATGGCCGGCCGCGGCAGCACCGGGAACAGGCCGTTGACCGCCGGCGGATCGACGTCGACGCCGGGCAGGTCGTGCACCGCGGCGAACAGCCGGCCGGCCATCTCGTTGGCGTGGGCGGCGTTGCGCAGCCACAGGTCGTCGCCGAGCAGGGCGATGAACTGGGCGGCGACGAAGCGCATCTTGGAGGGCAACTGGCCGACGGACTTGCGCAGGTAGCGGGCGCGAGCGGCGAGCGCCTCGTCGAGGAACACGACCGCTTCGCCCCCGAGCAAGCCGTTCTTCGTGCCACCGAACGTGATCACGTCGACCCCGGCGTCGACGGTGCACGCCCGCAGCACCCCGCGGCTCGCCCCGAGTGCGGCGGTGGCGTTGGCGATGCGGGCACCGTCCATGTGCACGCGCATCCCCATGGCGTGGGCGGCGTCGGCGAGCGCGGCCACCTCGTCGGGCGTGTACACGGTGCCGAGCTCGGTGCTCTGGGTGATCGACACCACGGCCGGCTGCACGTGGTGCTCGCTGCCGAACATCCACCCGAGCTCGGCGAGCTGCTCCGGGACGATCTTGCCGGCCGCCGGCCCGGTGCGCGGGGTCGCCAACGGGATCAGCTTGGCGCCGAGGATGCGCTCGCCCGCACCTGTCTCGTCGACGTCGATGTGGGCACCGGCGGCGCACACCACGGCCTCGGCCGGGCGCAGCAGGGCGAGCAACCCGAACACGTTCGAGCCGGTGCCGTTGAAGGCGAGGTACGACTCGCCGCGACCGAACAGCTCCCGGAACAGCGACTCGCACTCGCGGGTCCAGCGATCGTCCCCGTAGGCGAGGGCGTGACCGTCGTTGGCGGCGGCCACGGCGTCGAGCACCGCCGGGTGGGCGCCGGACGCGTTGTCACTGGCGAACGAGCGGTAGGGCGCGGTCGGGAGCTGCACGGAGACATCCAAGCAGCATCGGGCCGGGTTCCGGATCCGGGTCCGAGGGCGTGGTCGGGCCTGCATTACTGTCGCGGGATGGCTGGGTTCGAGGTCACCGAACGGATCACCGTCGCCGGACGCCGCCTCACCGCGGCCGAGCGTCGGGTCGCCCAGGTGATCCTCGAACGGCCCCAGCTCGTGGCGTTCGGCACCGTCGCCGATCTCGCCGGGCAGGCCGGTGCCGGGGCCGCCACCGTCGTGCGCCTCGCCGGCAAGCTCGGTTTCGACGGCTTCAGCGCGCTGCAGTCGTCGATCCGGCGCGACCTGTCACATCAGCTCCGCCCGGCCGTCGAACGAATCCGCGAGCTGGAGGGCACGCGCACCACCGAGCGGCACCGCGCCGCGGCCCAGTGCAATGTGCAGGCGACGCTCGACGGGGTCGACCACGCCGACCTCGACAAGGCCGTGCAGCTGCTCGGCGACCTGGCCCACCCGGTGCTCGTGCTCGCCGGCGACGCCCAGCACGGGATCGCCCGCCAGTTCGTCCACGACCTCGGCGCCCTGCGCGCCGGCGTCGAGATCCTCTGGGGGCCGGACGTGGCCGTGCAACGCCAGATCGCCACCAGCTCGCCGGGATCGACGCTGCTCGTGATCGATCTTCGCCGCTACGAGTCGTGGCTGCTCGACGCCGCCCGCGCCGCCCAGCGCGCCGGCCACACGGTGATCGCCCTGTCGGACGGCCCGCTGTCGCCGCTGGCGATGGCGGCACAGGTGTCGTTCACGCTGCTGGCCGAGTCGGTGTCGCCGTTCGAGAGCCAGCTCGGCACCCTCGCCCTGCTCGAGCTGCTCGTCACCTGTGTCGCCGAGCGGTTGCAGGAGAGCGCCGAGCAACGCCTGGCGAGCGTCGAGGCCGCCTGGGCCGAGGCCCGCTCGCTCACCGACGGCTGACCCGAACGGTCGCGGAAGTGCCGACGAAACGCCCGAAGTGAGCCGCCACGGTCGGCACTTCCGCTACGGCCGGCGATGGCGACGCCAACTGCGCCGCCGGCGCCGGGCGACGGTCTCGATCATCGCCGCCACGGCGGCCGGGTCCTCGGTGTCGTACCAGCCGACGTAGGCCACGTACCACCCGGCGGCACCGAAGCGGTTGTCCCGTCGCTGGTCGAGCGCCTCGGGCCCCTGTCCGAAGTGGAACTCACGGCTGTGCGCCTCGACGCCGAGGAGCACGTCGGGGCAGGCGAGGTCGAGCCGGCCGACCAGTCGTCCGCCGCTGTCGAACACCTCGTGCTGGCGCGTCCACGGGGGAGTCCGGGGATGGCGGGCAGCGTTCGACCAGCCGTTCGAACCAGCTGTCGGGGACCCGTCCACCGACCTGACGACGGTCGAGCAGGGCCAGCACGGTGCCGGTGCCGGACTGGCCCGGGCGGTGCAACCGCTCGCGGTGAGGCGCAACCAGTTCAGGCTCGCCCGACGTCGCTCGAAGTCGTCGACCAGCCGCAGGCGCCGGTCGGCGTCGACGACCGAACAGCGTCGACGACCGTGCGGGCCAGACCGGTGGACGGTATGCCGTCGACGCTCACGAGATCCTCGGTGGCAGTGGATCGACCCAGTGCTGCACGACGTCGATGCCCCGGATGCGGCGACACGAGCGGCCGCCGACCACCTCGACCGGCGGTGCCTGGCGGCACCCGTCCAGTCGATGCAGGAACGCCGCCGCCCGGCGGGAACCCGACGCAATCGGCCGATCTGGTCACTCACATTCTCGATATCGAGAACCACAGTGACCAGATCGCCGTATGAGACGCCGAGTGACCACCTGGCGACGCTCGCGGCCGAACGGACGCGTCGGATCGAGCACCGGCCGGCACTTCCGCTGGTCCGCGGGGGTCAGCCGGTGGCGCTCGTCCGCCAGAGGTCGATGCCGGCCTCGACGGCGTAGGAGTCGATGGCGGCCAGCTCGTCGTCGCTGAACGACAGCCCGGCGATGGCGCCGAGCGAGTCCTCGAGCTGGGTGACGCTCGACGCGCCGATGAGCACCGAGGTCACCCGGGCGTCGCGCAGGCACCAGGCGAGCGCCATCTGGGCGAGCGTCTGACCCCGACCTTCGGCGATGTCGTTGAGGCCGCGCACGCGGGCGAGGTTCTCATCCGACAGGAAGTCTTGCGAGAGCGAGGTGTTCCCGGCGGCACGCGAGCCGGCGGGCACCCCGCCGAGGTACTTCGACGTGAGCATCCCCTGGGCGAGCGGCGAGAAGGCGATGCAGCCGGCGCCCACGTCGGCGAGGACGTCGAGCAGGCTCCCGCCGCCCTCGCCGTCGTCCTCGATCCAGCGGTTGAGCAGGGAGTAGGACGGCTGGTGGATGAGCAGCGGGGTGCCCAGGTCACGCAGGATCGCCGCCGCCTGCTGGGTGCGCTCCGGCGAGTACGACGAGATGCCGGCGTACAGCGCCCGGCCCGAGCGCACGGCCGTGTCGAGCGCGCCCATCGTCTCCTCGATCGGCGTGTCGGGGTCGAAGCGGTGCGAGTAGAAGATGTCGACGTAGTCGAGGCCCATGCGGGCGAGCGACTGGTCGAGGCTCGACAGCAGGTACTTGCGCGAGCCCCACTCGCCGAACGGCCCCGGCCACATGTCGTAGCCGGCCTTGGTGGAGATCAGCAGCTCGTCGCGATAGGGCGCCAGGTCGGTGGCCAGGATGCGCCCGAAGTTCTCCTCGGCCGACCCGTAGGGCGGGCCGTAGTTGTTGGCGAGGTCGAAGTGGTTGACGCCGAGGTCGAACGCCCGGCGCAGGATCGCCCGCTGGCCGTCGAGGGGCCGGTCGCCGCCGAAGTTGTGCCACAGGCCGAGCGACACGGCGGGGAGGTGCACGCCACTACGCCCGCAGCGGCGGTAGGTCATCTGGTCGTAGCGGTCGTCGGCGGCGAGGTACGTCACGGCCGCCGAGCCTAGGGGAGGGCGGTGGGCACCCCGCGACCCCGACGTCAGTAGCCGGGGAAGGCGCGCCGAAGCTCGTCGAGCGTGAGCGCGCCCATCACGACCGCACCGTTCTCGCGGCCGGCCGCGAGCCGCCCCGCGGTGAGGCGTAGCAGCGCCTCGGCCGGCAGGTCGAGGGCACCGGTCGTGGGAGCGCCGGTCGCCGGTCGCAGGTCGGCGCGCTCGCCGAGCTCGAGCTCGAAGTCGCGCACCGGCTCGCTCGTCGTGATGGCGATCGTCGTGTCGTCGGCGGGCCGCGTGTCGCGTGGCGTGAACTGTCCGATGAACCCGACCATCATCGGCAGCCGGTCGACCAGGAGCGCGGCGGAGTCGGCGGCGAGGGTGGCGCCGTCGTCGAACGTCGCCAGCACGTCCCAGCCGTGGAGCGCCACCTCCGACAACCGGAAGCCGATCGCTCCGGCCGCGTCGATCGGAGCAGGCAGGAACGGCAGCTGCACCTGCATGACGGCCAGCTCCTCGGGCGTTTGCGACTCCCACCATGAGACGAGCGCCTCGTCGGCCTCCACGAACGAGCTCGCCATGTCGTCGGGGCGCTTGGCGTTCCACCGCGCCCACACCGCCTCGTTCTCGATCGCCTCGCCGGTGCGACCGGCGAGGCCGATCTCGGCGCCGCTGCCGAGGTGCGACAGCACCTGGGCCACCGACCACTCCGTGGCCATCGACCGGCGGGCGAGGTCGTCGGCGGACGCGCCGGCGACGAACTCGGCGAGGCTGTCGTGGCCGCTACGCAGCGCGGCGATCCAAACCTGCGGATCCTGTTCCATGCCGACGATGGTAGGCGGGAGGCACGGCGGGCGGTCGGTCGTCAGCCGTCGCGGCGTGGCTCCCGGGGCAGCCGCGGGTTGAGCAGGTGGGCGACGAGCGCGGTCCACCCGGTCTGGTGGGTGGCGCCGAGGCCCTCGCCGGTGTCGCCGTCGAAGTACTCGCTGAACGTCGGGTGTTCGCTCCACAACGGCGAGGGACTGGCCTCGATGCGCTGCCCGTCGGACGGACGCACGCCGTCGACCCGCCGGAACAACGACACCAGGGCCTCGTCGATGACGTCGGCCGCCTGCTCCAGCGTGACGTGGTGGCCCGACCCGGTCGGCACCTCGACGGTCAGCGAGTCGCCGAAGAAGCGGCCGTACGTCCGCAGCTTGTCGGCGAGCAGCACGTTGAGCGGGAACCACACCGGTCCGCGCCAGTTCGAGTTGCCGCCGAACAGCGCAGTGGTCGACTCGCCGGGTTCGTAGTCGATGCACGCCTCCTCGCCGACGGCCTCGATGATGGCGCCGCCGCGATAGGCCGCCGAGAGCGATCGGATGCCGAACGGCGACAGGAACTCGTCGGGGTCGAACAGCCGCTGCAGGATGCGACGCAGGCGCTCGGGGTCGACGAGGGTCAGCAGCAGGTCGTCGCGGCCGGCGGTGCCGGCGATCAACGGGCGCACCAGGTCGGGTCGGCGCCGCTGCAGCCACAGGAAGCGGGCGGTCGCGTCGGGGTTCTCGTCGGCGAGCGAGCGCGGGATCTCGGTGGCGGCGAGCAACGGCACCAGCCCGACCAGCGAACGCACGCGCAGCGGGCTCGCCGCACCGTCGGGGCCGACGACGACGTCGTAGAAGAACCCGTCGTCGTCGTTCCACAAGCTGGCGGCCTGCGACCCGAACGTGTTCATGGCGGCGGCGATCGAGAAGAAGTGCTCGAGGAACTTGGTGGCGAGGTCGTCCCACGCCCGCTCGTAGCGCGACAGCTCCACGGCGATCTTGAACATCTGGATGCAGTAGAAGGCCATCCAGCTGGTCGCGTCGGACTGCTCCAGGCGGTATCCGGGCGGCAGCGGCGCCGAGCGGTTGAACACGGCGATGTTGTCCATCCCGAGGAAGCCGCCCTCGAACAGGTTGGAGCCCTCGGAGTCCTTGCGGTTCACCCACCACGAGAAGTTGAGGAGCAGCTTGCTGAACACGCGGGCGAGGAACGTGTGGTCGCGCATGCCGTCGAGGCGGTACACGTGCCAGGTCGCCCAGGCGTGCACCGGCGGGTTGACGTCGCCGAACTCCCACTCGTACGCGGGGAGCTGGCCGTTCGGGTGCATCGCCCACTCCCGGCACATCAGCACCAACTGCTCCTTGGCCAGCTCGGGATCGACGTGGGCCAGCGGCACGGTGTGGAAGGCGAGGTCCCAGGCGGCGAACCACGGGTACTCCCACTCGTCGGGCATCGAGATGACGTCGGCGAGCGACATGTGCGTCCAGGCGGTGTTGCGGGCGCCGGGGGTGCGCCGATCCGGGCTCGGCGGCGGGGGAGCGGGGTCGCCGGACAGCCACTGGGCGACGTCGTAGCGGTACAGCTGCTTGGTCCACAGCAGGCCGGCGTACGCCCGCCGGGCGACGTGACGGTCCTCGACCGACAGGTCGGGGGCGATGACGTGGTCGTAGAACTCGTCGGCCTCGCGCCGGCGGTCGCCCACGACCATGGCGAAGCCGGGTCCGAACGTGTCGATGTTCGGTGCCGCCTGCGACAGCCGCAGGCGCACGGCGACGGTCGCCCCCGGCGCCACGGCGTCGAACGAGTAGTGGAACGCGACCTTGGTGCCGGTGTTCGCCGGGTTGACCGCCGCCGTGTCCCCGCGCACGATGCGGCGGTCGATCCCGTCCTTGGTGTACGGCATGCGATTCGCCGCGGCCCCGAACAGCTCGACGGCGTTCGTCTCGTTGCCGCAGAAGTGCACCGCCGGCAGCCCCTCGGCGGCGAGGAAGTACTGCCCGAGGTACCCGTGGTCGACGTGGACGCCGGCGAGCCCGCCGATCGTCAGCTCCGGTGGGCGCAGTTCGGACATCGACGCCTTCCGGGTGTCGCGGCCCCACGCCCAGGTGTTGCGCAGCCACGCCTGCGGCAGCAGGTCGAGCGGCGCCGGGTCCGGACCGTGGTTGGTCGCGCTGATCGTGATGCACAGGTCGTCGGGTGCGGCCTTGGCGTACATGACGTCGACGTCGAAGAAGCGATCGCCCTCGAGCACGCCGGTGTCGGCGAGCTCGAACTCGCGCTCGTCGCGACCGCGGCGGGCGTTCTCCTCGCGCAGGAGCTGGTACGGGTACTCCGCCTGCGGGTACCGGTAGCGCCACTGCATCCAGCTGTGGGTCGGCGTGCCGTCGATCACCCACCAGTACTCCTTGACGTCCTCGCCGTGGTTGCCCTCGTTGTTGGTGAGCCCGAACAGGCGCTCCTTGAGGATCGGATCGCGGCGGTTCCAGAGCGCCACGGCGAAGTTGAGGAAGCCGAAGCGGTCGCTCACGCCGCCGAGGCCGTCCTCGCCCCAGCGGTAGGCGCGGGCGCGGGCGTGCTCGAACGGGAACGACGCCCAGGGGTTGCCGTCGGGGGAGTAGTCCTCGCGCACCGTGCCCCACTGGCGCCCGGCGAGGTAGGGGCCCCACATCCGCCAGGCCCCCGTCATGCCCGGCGACTCGGCGAGCCGGGCGTGCTCGGCGGTCGGCGGCAGCTCGGTCGACGGGTCCACCGCCACAGTGTGAACCAACCACGGGGGTGGCCAGGACATCGCGAGAGTGGCTAGTGTTTCGTCATGACGGAATTGAGGCGTTGCCGGTGGTGCCGCCGGGCCTTGCCCGAGCAGCAGGGCCGCGGCCGGCCGCGGGTCTTCTGCTCGCAGCGCTGCCGCCAGTGGGACTGGGTGTCACGCCAACGCGCCGAGGAGTTGGCGCTGAGCGAGGGTGAGCTCGTCGTCACCAAGGCGAGCCTCGACGAGCTGCACGACGAGCTCTACGTGCTGGCGTGCGCGGTGGACGACGCCGACGACGACCTCGCCACCGAGCTCGGCACCGCCCGACCACGGGTGACCGAGCTCCGCCGAATCGTGTCCAACCTCCTCGACGCCGCCCGCCCGCTGACGCGACCGCGAACTCCCCGCACCATCGGTACCAGTCACTATTCCGTCATGACGTAAAGCGCGAAGGACTGGCGACGGGTGTAGCGGCCGCGCCACTCGGGCGTTGCTGCTCTTGAAGGTGGAGGCCGCCGGCCGGCGCGACGGGTGCGACCGGGACCGGCGCAATCTGGTCACCGTGCGTCTCAAGGGCGATCTGGTCACCGAGGTTCTCGATATCGAGAACGAGAGTGACCAGATCGGCGGCCGGATTATCGGCGGAGCGATCAGGTGGCCCGCGGCGCAGCCGCCCCCACCCTGATCAGCGACGCCGATAATCGACGTTATGTCACTTTCTGTCCCTGCCTCTGACCTGGGGTTTGGGGATCGCTGCGCCGGTCGGCGCAGGGTGACCCCTTCGACTTACACGGGCGTCATTTCGGCGGCGCTGGCTGGGGTCTGCTGACCTGTCGATCAATTGCTGTCCGTTCGATGAGAGGCACATTCGATATGACAGCTTTTGCCGGTCCACGTCCGACCCCGATGCGCCGCCGCCGAGTGGCGGCGCTCGCCCTCGCCCTCGCCGGTCTGGCGTCAGGAGGGTTGGTCGTGGCGCCCAGCGGCCCGGTGGGAGCCGCCGGGCGAGCCCCGTCGGTGTCGGCAACGGCACTGGTCGGCTTGCATCGAGGAGATCGCGGCGCGGCGGTGTCTGCGCTGCAGCAGCGGCTCGTGGCCTTCGGCTACGTGCTGAGCGTCGACGGCGTGTTCGGGTCCGCCACCGAACACGCCGTCGCGCACTTCCAACGCGCCAACGGCCTGACCGCGAGCGGCGTCGTCGGCGCGACCACCGCCCGCTACCTCGGCGTGGCGACCGGCTCGACGGCGGCCGCAGCGTCGTCGACGGGCTCGAGCGCCTCCAACACGTCGGCGTCGAGCAGCGCCGGGCTCCGCCGTGGCAGCCAAGGATCGTCGGTACGGGCGCTGCAGGCGCGCCTCGCCGGTTTCGGCTACGTCGTCGAGCACGACGGCGTCTTCGGCCACCTCACCGAGCGCGCCGTCGAGCACTTCCAGCGCGCCAACGGCCTGACCCCGAGCGGCGTCGTCGACGCCGCGACCGCCCGCGACCTCGGCCTCACCAGCGCAAGCTCGTCCGCCAGCACATCGAACGCGTCGGGCTCGTCGGTGGCCGCCACCGCGACGGGCGGCGGGTTGCGGCGCGGGAGTCAGGGGTCGTCGGTGCGGGCGCTGCAGGCGCGCCTCGCCGGGTTCGGCTACGTCGTCGAGCACGACGGCGTGTTCGGCCACCTCACCGAGCGCGCCGTCGAACACTTCCAGCGCGCCAACGGACTCACACCGAGCGGCGTCGTCGACGCCGCAACCGCCCGCGACCTCGGCCTCACCAGCGCCACGACCGGCTCGACGTCATCGGCGTCGGGCGCCTCGGGCGGCGCGCTGTCGGTGGGCTCGCAAGGCGATGCCGTGGCCCGCATCCAGCGTCAATTGCAGCGAGCCGGCTTCGCGGTGATCGGCGGTGCCGACGGGGCGTTCGGCCCGTTCACCCGGGCTGCGGTGCGGGCCTTCCAGCGGGCCAACGGGCTCACGGTCACCGGCCGGGTCGACGCGGCCACGGCGAGCGCCCTCGGAACCGGTGGCTCCCGCCCGTCGGTCACGCGGACGACGTCGACCCCGGCCGCCAGCCGGGCCTCGAACGCCGGCGCGATCGCCGTCGCCGCGGCACTGAGCCAGCGCGGCGTCGCCTACCGCTTCGCGACGGCCAAACCGGGCATCGCCTTCGACTGCTCGGGCCTCACCGCCTGGGCCTGGGCGCAGGCCGGGGTGCGGCTGCCGTTCCAGTCGGCGCTGCAGTACGCCACGATCCCCCACGTGCCCGCCATGAGCGCGCGGCCCGGCGACCTGGTGTTCTTCCACTCGCCGATCAGCCACGTGGCGATGTACATCGGCAACAACCGGATCATCGACGCGATGCAGCCCGGCACCGGTGTGATCGTCCGCGCCGTCAACTGGCGGTTCGTGGTCGGCGTCGGGAGGCCCGGGTGACGCGACGACGGGGCGCCGTGTGCGCCACCGCGGTGGTGCTGACGCTGGCCGGTGTCGCCAGCACGGCCGGTCCGATGGCGCTCACCGCCACCGCCGCGACCGCGTCGTCGTCCTCGATCGTCGGCCTGCGCCTGGGTGACCGCGGCCCCGGCGTGACCACCGTCCAGCAGCGCCTGACGAGCCGTGGCTACGTCCTCCCCGTCGACGGCGTGTTCGGCCCGCGCACCGATCGCGTTCTGCGCAGCTTCCAGGCGAGCAGCGGGCTCAACCCGACCGGCGTCGTGACCGAGAACACCGCCCGGTTCCTCGGACTCGGTGCCGGCGCGCCGTCCGCACCCACCGCCACCACGACCCCGACGACCAGCACCTCCTCACCGGCCACCGGCTCCCCCGCCGCCACGGCGATCGTCGGGCTGAAGCTCGGCGACCACGGCGCCGCAGTGCGACAGCTGCAGACGGCGCTGCTCGGCCAGGGGTTCGTCCTGAGCAACGGCGCCGACGGCGTCTTCGGGCGCTCGACCGAGCACGCCGTGGCGCTGGTGCAGCGGTTCAACCAGCTCCCCCAGACCGGCGTCGTCTCCAACGCCACCGCGCGCGCCCTCGGCCTCGGCGCCGCCCCGCCGGCGACGTCGACCACCACGACGACGACGCCCGCGACCGCGTCGCGATACGTCGGGCTCACCGCCGGCGCCACCGGCGCCCGCGTGCGCGATCTCCAGCGGGCGCTGGCCGCCAACGGGATCACCGTGCGCGGCGGCGCCGACGGGCTGTTCGGCCCGGCCACCTATGCCGCGTTGCGCGCCTACCAGCGCGCCCACGGCCTCGGCGACACCGGCGTCGTCGACGCCAGCACGGCTCGGCTGCTCCGCCTCGGCGTCACCGCGGCCACACCGTCGACACCAGCGACGGGCGGGTTCGCCGCCCTCGGCGAGCGCGGCCAGCGCGTCGTCGCCCTGCAACGGTCGTTGATCGCCGCCGGCGTCGTGGTGCGCGGAGGCGCCGACGGGCTGTTCGGGCCGGCGACCGCCACCGCGGTCGGCCAGTTCCAGCGCGCCCACGGGCTGACCGCGAGCGGCCGCGTCGACGCCGCCACGGCCCGAGCGCTCGGACTCGCCGGCGCGCCGGCGCCCGCCACACCGGCGACCCCGGCGCGCGTCGCGCTGTCGGTGGCCCCCGTCGGCGGCGTCTGCTGGTACACCGACACCTGGCGACAGGCGCGCAGCGCCGGCCGCGTGCACCTCGGAACCGACATCGGCGCCGCCGAGGGCACGCCGGTGCGGGCGGTCACCGCCGGGCGGATCAGCTACGTCTACTTCGATCGCCCCGGATCGCTGTCGGGCAACGCCCTCAAGGTCCGCACCGCGAACGGGACGTACTTCTTCTACGCCCACCTCAGCGCCTTCGCCAGAGGCGTCGGCGTCGGCACGCCGGTCGCCGCCGGGCAGGTGATCGGCTACGTCGGTCACACCGGCAACGCGCTCGGTCCCCATCTGCACTTCGAGGTCCACCCCGGCGGCGGCGCCGCCGTCAACCCCTATCCGATCCTCAAAGCCGGCGTCGGCGGCTGCTGAGGATGCCTTCTCCCCCGGTCCGTTCCCTGCCTCGGATCTGATCGGGGGACCCGGCGCGCCGGTCACGTTCAGCCGCCTGCCAACGCTGCGTGACCGGCGTGCCGCTATCGTTGCGGTCGCCGACGAACCTGTTCGGGAGAGCCGGACGCATCCCAGTCGGATGCGTGCGGCGCCGAAGGAGCAACCGCCCCGGAAACTCTCAGGCCACCGGACCGGGCAGGCGAGGCAACGCTGGAAAGAAGCACGACCCGGGTCCCGGGCACGGCTCGCCGACGGGGAAAGGTCGGGACGGCCCGACCGAAGCTCTCAGGCGCCCAAACAGCGGGGGTGTCAGACCCCGACGCGCACTGGAGCAGCCAGCATGACCGCACCCGATCCCTTCCCGGCGACCGGCCCCGGCGTCGACGACGGCTTCGCCCGTCGTCACATCGGCCCGTCCACCCCTGAGCTCGCGGCGATGCTCGACGTGATCGGTGCCGACACGCTCGAGGGTCTGCTCGACCAGACGATCCCCTCCCCCATCCGCACCGACGACTCCCCGCTCACCCTGCCCCCGGCACGGACCGAGGCCGAGGTGCTCGCCGCGCTCCGCGACCTCGCCGCCGAGAACCACCCGCGCACCAGCCTCATCGGCATGGGCTACGCCGGCACGCGGACGCCGGGCGTCATCCAACGCAACGTCCTCGAGGACCCCGCGTGGTACACGGCATACACGCCCTACCAGCCCGAGATCAGCCAGGGCCGTCTCGAGGCGTTGCTCAACTTCCAGACGATGGTGTCGGAGCTCACCGGTCTCGAGGTGGCCAACGCGTCGCTCCTCGACGAGGCGACGGCCGCGGCCGAAGCGATGACGATGGCCCGCCGGCTGTCGAAGGCGTCGTCGTCACGGTTCGTCGTGCACCACGACACCCACCCGCAGACGATCGCCGTGCTGGCGACCCGCGCCGAGCCGGTGGGCATCGAGCTCGTCGTCGGCGACGTCGACGAGCTCGCCGGCGGCTGCTTCGGCGCGCTGTTCAGCCTGCCGACATCCACCGGTGCGATCATCGACTGGCGCACGGCGATCGGCGAGGTGCACGACGGAGGTGGCATCGCCGTCGTCGCCACCGACCTCTTGGCCTGCACCATCATCACCCCACCCGGTGAGCTGGGGGCCGACATCGCCGTCGGTTCGGCCCAGCGCTTCGGGGTGCCGATGGGGTTCGGTGGCCCGCACGCCGCCTTCGTGGCCGCCCACGCCAGCGCGGCGAGGGCGATGCCCGGCCGCCTCGTCGGGGTGAGCACCGACACCGAGGGCCGGCCGGCGTTGCGCCTCGCCCTGCAGACCCGTGAGCAACACATCCGCCGTGAGAAGGCGACCTCGAACATCTGCACCGCCCAGGTGCTGCTCGCCAACATCGCCGGTCTCTACGCCTGCTGGCACGGCCCCGACGGGCTACGGGCGATGGCCGAGCGGATCCACGGCCTGGCCGGCCGGTTGGCCGACGCCCTCACCGGAGCCGGCCTCGACGTCCGTCACGCCAGCGCCTTCGACACGGTCACCGTCGACGGTGTCGACGCGGCGAGCGTGATCGCCACTGCCGCCGACCTCGGCATCGACCTGCGTCGCGTCGGCCCGGCGGCGGTCGGCGTGAGCCTCGACGAGACGACCACGACCGACACCGTCGAGCGGGTGGCCAAGGCGTTCGGGGTCACTCTCGGCGCCACCATCTCCGGGGATGGCGCGATCGACGTTCCGGCGACGATGCGCCGCACCGGCACGTACATGGGCCAAGCGGTGTTCCACCGCCTGCACACCGAACACGAGATGCTGCGCTACCTGCGCCGCCTCGCCGACCGCGACCTCGCCCTCGACCGCACGATGATCCCGCTCGGCTCGTGCACGATGAAGCTCAACGGCACCACCGAGATGGCGTCGATCACGTGGCCGGAGTTCGCCGACCTGCACCCGTTCGCACCGGACGACGAGTCGGTCGGGACGCGGCGCATGATCAGCGAGCTCGAGGGGTGGCTGGCCGAGATCACCGGCTATCACGCCGTGAGCGTGCAACCCAACGCCGGCAGCCAGGGCGAGCTGGCCGGACTGCTCGCCATCCGCGCCCTGCACCGGTCGCGCGGCGAGCACCAGCGGACGGTGTGCCTGATCCCGGCGAGCGCCCACGGCACCAACGCGGCGAGCGCGGTGATGGCCGGGTTCTCGGTGCGGGTGGTCGCCACCGATGCCGGCGGCGACATCGACCTCGACGACCTGCGGGTCAAGCTGGCCGAGACCGGCGATCAGGTCGGCGCGATCATGGTGACGTACCCGTCGACGCACGGGATCTTCGAGGAGCACATCGGCGACATCTGCGCGCTCGTCCACGACGCCGGCGGCCAGGTGTACGTCGACGGCGCCAACCTCAACGCGCTGGTCGGACTGGCCAAGCCGGGCCGCTTCGGCGCCGACGTCAGCCACCTCAACCTGCACAAGACGTTCTGCATCCCCCACGGCGGAGGCGGTCCCGGGGTCGGGCCCGGTGGCGGTGCGCGAGCACCTCGCTGCGTTCCTGCCCGGCCACCCGCTCGCCGATCGCTCGTCGCAGCCGGTCGGCCCGGTGTCGGCGGCTCCGTTCGGCTCGGCGGGAATCCTCAACATCCCGTGGGCCTACATCGCCCTGATGGGACCGGACGGGCTGCGCCACGCCACCGCCGTGGCGATCGCGTCGGCCAACTACCTGGCGACACGGCTCGGCGACCACTACCCGGTGCTGTACCACGGCGCCCAGGGCCGGGTCGGCCACGAGTGCATCGTCGACCTCCGCCCCATCACCAAGGCGACGGGCGTGACGGTCGACGACGTGGCCAAGCGGCTGATCGACTACGGGTTCCACGCCCCGACGATGAGCTTCCCGGTGGCCGGCACGCTGATGATCGAGCCCACCGAGAGCGAGACCCTCGCCGAGCTCGACCGCTTCTGCGATGCGATGATCGCCATCCGCGGCGAGATCGACGAGGTGGCGGCCGGAACGTGGCCGCTCGACGACGAGCCCGCTGCGGTACGCCCCGCACACCGCCGAGGACCTCATCGGCGCGTGGGACCGGCCGTATTCGCGCGAGCTCGGGGCCTACCCGCTGGCCCGGCTGCGCGCCGACAAGTACTTCCCGCCGGTGTCGCGGATCGACGGCGCCGCCGGGGACCGCAACCTGGTGTGCTCGTGCGAGCCGCTCGAGGCGTACGAGGCGTCGCTCGCCGGTGCCAAGGCGTCCGATGCCGGTCGCTGAGTAGCGTGCTGGCATGGTCGACGAATCCAGCACCCACCGCAGCGAGCCGCTCGCCGACCTGATCACGCTCGCCGCCGGGCCGATCGCCGCCGTGATCCGCTCGTTCGACCAGCTGCGCCGCGGATCCGAGGAGCTGATCCGCGCCGTCGAGAACTTCAACACGACGATGACGACGCTGAACGACACCGCGGCGCGGGTGAACCGCCTGCTCGGCGACGTCGAGGAGCCGGTGCGGGCGATGATCCCGCAGATCACGCGCACGGTGCGCATGGCCGACGAGATGTCGAAGAAGCTGGCCGGGCCGATCGATCAGGTGGCGCCCGGGCTCAACCGGCTCGCCGACACGCTCAACGCGCCGATCATCACCTCGTTCCCCACCGACCTCAGCGCCTTCGTCGACGCGATCAACGACCTCGTGCGTCGTCTCTCCCCGCTCGGCCAGATCGCCGAGTCGGCCGGCGGGCTGTTCGGGCTCCGCATCCCCGGGATGACCCGCCCGGCCACGTCGCCGGCCGCCGCGATGGCGCCCTTCATGGTCGCTCCCCCGCCGCCGCCGGCGACGCCCGCGCCGCCGCGCGAAGGCCGCCGCCAAGAAGGCGCCGGCGAAGAAGGCACCGGCGAAGAAGGCTCCGGCGCAAGAAGGCTGCGGCGAAGAAGGCCGCCGGCCAAGCGCCAAGAAGCCGGCGGCCAAGCGCTCCTGACGCGCGCACCGCTGACACGATGCGGTCAGCGGCGGCGCACGAACGGCGTGGCCACGATCGTTCCCGCCAGCGCGGTGCCGCGCACGTCGATCGTGACCGGCATTCCGGCGTCGAGCGCCGGGGGCACGAAGCCGAGGGCGATGCCGTGGCCGAGCACCGGCGAGAAGTTCCCGCTCGTCACGACGCCGACCGTCTCGCCGTCGACGACGATCGGGCACTCGGCGCGCGGGGGCCGGCGACCCTCGGTGGCGATGCCCACGAGGTGGCGGTGCACGCCCCGCTCGCGCTCGACGGCCAGCGCGGCGCGACCGCGGAAGCGTCTCCTTGCCCCACGCCACGACCCACCCGAGCCCGGCCTGCAGCGGCGTGATGCCGGGGCCGAGCTCGTGACCGTGCAACGGGAGCGCCGCCTCGAGGCGCAGGGTGTCGCGCGCGCCGAGGCCGGCCGGAACGATCCCGGCGCTCGTCACGGCCTCCCACACCGACGCGGCCACGTCGACGGGGGCGGCGATCTCGACGCCGCGCTCGCCGGTGTATCCGGTGCCGGCGACCGTGCACGGCGTGCCCTCCCAGCTCACCACCGCGACGTCGAAGCGACCGATGGCCGCGGCCTGCGGCCACACCGTCGCCAGCCGCTCGGGCGCCTGCGGCCCCTGCACCGCGAGCACGGCGCGCGTGCGCGTGGTGTCGGTCCCGCCCAGCGCCTCGACCACCCGGGCCGTGTTCGATGCGTTCGGCATCACGTCGAACACCGCCGGCCCGTCGCCGTCGGCCGGGTGCCACCACACGATGATGTCGTCGAGCACCGACGCGTCGGCGTCGTCCAACAGGTGGGTGTACTGCGCCCGGCCGGGAGCGATCTTGCCGAGGTCGTTGGTCAGCGTGCGCTGCAGCTGGTCGTGGGCGTCGGCACCATCGAGGCGCACGGTGCCGAGGTGCGACACGTCGAACACCACGGCGTCCTCGCGGCAGGCCAGGTGCTCGGCGATCGTGCCGCCGCGATACTCGAGCGGCATGTCCCAGCCGCCGAACGGCACCATGCGGGCGCCGAGGCTGCGGTGGACGGAGTCGAGCGGCGAGCGCTCGGGCGTCATACCGCGCCGCGGACGGTGACCGGCGCCGTCACCGGCGCGGGGCCGGCGGCGTCATCGCGCTCCAAAGGGTGGAGCTGCGCATCGATGTCGTCCTTCACGCCGGCAAGGGGCAGCACGTTGAGCACGCCCTGACCGCTGCGGACCATGTCGACCAGGTCGTCGTTCTCGCACAGCACGACCGAGTTGCCCGAGATGACGATGTTGGCCGAGCTGATGTCGGTGGTGACGTGCTGGCGGAGGTAGGTGAACACGTCGCGGACCGCTTCCAGACGGATCCCGGCGTCGAGCAGCGTCTTGATCACGCGCAGCTCGAGGAGGTCGCGGTAGCTGTACTGGCGCCGGCTGCCGCTCCCCCGGGCTTCCATCATCGAGGGACGGATGAGGTCGGTGCGCGCCCAGTAGTCGAGCTGACGGTACGTGATGCCGACGATCTTGGCGGTCTGTGTGCCGCTGTAACCGACGCTCTCCACGGGCCCACTCCTCTGTCGATGTCGATGCCGTGCCGACGGTGCTGCTGACGAGCACGCGGCGCTGACACGCGCGTAGTTACGCGGGTGTGACCACGCTACGGGCCGCGGGCTCGCCCGTCAAGGGACGGCGCGGTGCGGCGACGCCGTCAGCCGCCGAAGTCCTCGGGGTTGACGTGGTCGATGAAGTCGCGGAACTCGTCGATGATCTCCTCCGCCGCCTCCTCGGGCTCGGCGGCCGGATCCTGACCGACCAGGTCGAGGAGCTCCTCGTTGGCGAGCATCGGGGCGTCGCACCGCACGGCGAGCGCCACGGCGTCGGACGTGCGGCTGGAGATGACGGTGAGCGTGTTGTCGGGGCGGCGCAGGTGCAGCTCGGCGAAGTAGGTGTGATCGCGCATCTCGGTGACGACGATCTGCTCGAGGGCGACGCCGAGCTCGGTGAGCGTGGCGACGAACAGGTCGTGGGTCAGCGGCCGGGGCGGCTCGATCCCCTCCAGCGCGTAGTGGATCGCCGTGGCCTCGGCCGACCCGATGTAGATCGGCATCAGCCGGCCCCGCCCGACGGTCTCGCGCAGCAGGATCATGGGCGTGTTGGCCGGGACCTCGACCCGGACGCCGACGAGCTCGAGCGGCACCACACCCCGAGCGTACCGCGCCGCCCGCCACCACAGCCGTCGGAGCGGGCCGCGGCGGTCAGAGCTGGAACTGTTGGTGCACCGCGGCGCGCAGGAGGGCGCTGCGGAGCTTGGCTCCGAGGGTGTTCAGCTCGTCGAGTTGGCGAGTCGCCTCGGCGCGGGCCTGCGGGTTGCGCTGGCGCAGCAGCGGCATGACCAGCTGCTCGTACAGGCCGACCTCGCGTTCCACGGACGTGCGCCACGCCCGCAGGTGCCGGGCATCGACGCCGGCGCGCAGGAACCCGCCGGCGGCGGCGGCGATCTCGACAGCGTCCTCGCCGTACAGCTCGGTGCTCGAGCGGCGCTTGGCGATCACGCCGTACTCCTCGAGCGCGGCGAGTTGCTCACGGGTCACCGACGCCATCGCACACAGCTCGTCGCGGTTGACGACCACGCCCGGCAGCAGTCGAGGTGACGAGGCGCCCTGGGCGTTGACCGGCTCGCTCGGCGGCGTCGGCGTGGTGGTCGCGGCGTCCGACGGAGGACGCGCCGGCGCGCCCGGCGCGGCGGAACGGCCGGCGGCCTGGCGCCGTCCGGCCGGGTGGGCCGCGATGACAGCTGGCGACGGTCCGTCGTCACCGTCGTCGGCTTCGACGCCGATGCCGTCCGCCGGTGCCTCGACGCCGCGCGGTGGGGTGCCGGTGCGATCGATCTCCCCGGAGTGGATGCGATCCTTGATCACGCGCAGGGGCAGGAAGTTCTGGCGCTGCTCGCGCAGGATGACGCGCAGCAGGTCGACGTCGTGCTCGAGGAACTTGCGGTAGCCCGACGGGGTGCGCTCCGGCTCGATCAGGCCCTGACTCTCGAGGAACCGGATCTTGGAGATGGTGACGTCGGGGAACTCCTCGAGCAGCAGGCCGAGCACTTCCCCGATGGTGAGGTAGGCGACGCCCGGCTCAGCCATCGGTTCGCTCGAAGAGCACGAGGCGGAACTTGCCGATCTGCAGCTCGTCACCGTGGTGCAGCAGCGCCCGGTCGACACGCTGCTGGTTGATGTAGGTGCCGTTCAGCGACCCGGCGTCGCTCACCATGTAGCCCTGCGGCGGTCCGCTCGATCGTGACGTGCCGGCGCGACACGGTGATGTCGTCGAGCATGATCTCGGAGTCGGGGTGGCGGCCGAGGTTGGTGACGTCCTCCTCGAGCTCGAAGCGCTCCCCCGCCTGGGCGCCGGACCGCACGATGAGCACCGCCGTGTCGCGGGGCAACGACGACACCGGCACCTCGATGTCGTCGGCCGAGCCGCTGGCGTCGAGCAACGGGTCGACCGCGCTGATCTTGATCGTGCGGTCGTCGAGCGAGTCCAGCGGTGAGCCACAGCTCGAGCAGAACGCGCTCTCGGGGGGATTGCGGTGCCCGCAACTGTTGCAGAACACGTACGTCAAGCTACGCGCCTTCGATGAGCTCGGTGTAGGCCGCGGCGTCGAGGAGGCCACCCAGATCGGCGGCGTCGTTGACCTCGATCTCGCAGATCCACCCCTCACCGAACGGGTCCTCGTTCAGCAGCTGGGGCGACTCGTTGAGGGCGTCGTTGATCGCCACGACCGTGCCGCCGACCGGGGCGTAGATGTCCGAGACCGACTTGGTGCTCTCGACCTCGCCGAGCGTGGCGCCGCTCGCGACCGTGTCGCCGAGCGTCGGGAGCTGCACGAAGACGACGTCTCCGAGCGAGTCCTGGGCGTAGTCGGTGATGCCGATGCGCACCCGGCCGGTGTCCCCTCCGCCGACCCACTCGTGGTCGGACGAGTAGTGCAACCCCTCGGGCACGTTCATGAGGTCCCACCGTATCGAACGACGGCACCGGACGTGATCGGTCGCATGCTCACCCCACCGCCGCGGCCCGGCGGCCGGCGGCGATGTGGGCGCGGACCTGCGGGACGTAGGCGATGGCGGTGATCCACGACAGCGCGAGGCCGGGGATGCCGACGCACCAGGCGGCGACCTGGAAGCCGGCGTGCCCCGGGAAGTCGCTCGAGCCGATCATGAAGCCGGGGATGGCGAACATCAGCAGGAACGTCGCCAGCTTCCCCCACCAGCTCACGTCGAAGCGCTCCATGTGGAAGACCAAGCGTGGCGATCAACATCATCCCGCCGACGAACACCTCGCGGGCGACGACGGCCCAGCAGAACCACACCGGCGCCGCGTCGGCGATGATGATCGCGATCGTCGCCACGATGAACAGGATGCGGTCGACGGCGGGGTCGAACACCTTGCCGAACTCGCTGACCTGACCCAGCCGTCGGGCGAGGTAGCCGTCGACCCAGTCGGTGGCCCCCAGGGCGCCGAGCAACCACGCCGCACCGGCCGGGTTGTCGCGTCCGAAGAGCAGGTAGAGGAACAGCGGCAGGCAGAGCAGCCGGGCGAACGTGAACAGGTTGGGGATCGTGAGCAGCGACCGGTTGGCGGGTACCGGCGCCACGGCGTGCTGCTCCACGGCCGCCAGCGTACGCATCGGCCGCGTTCGACCAAGATGGACCGAATGGCGACGATCTTCACCCGCATCATCGAGGGCGACATCCCGGGCACCTTCGTGTGGCGCGACCAGCACGCGGTGGCGTTCATGTCGATCAACCCGCTCGCCGCCGGCCACGTGCTCGTGGTGCCCGTGGCCGAGGTCGACCACTGGCTCGACGCCGACCCGTCGCTGATGGCGCACCTGTTCGACGTGGCCCGGGCGATCGGGCTGGCCCAGCGCGAGGTGCTGCGCTGCAGCCGGGTCGGCCTGATCGTCGCCGGCTACGAGGTGCCCCACCTGCACGTCCACGTCGTGCCGACCACGTCGATGGCGCAGTTCGACTTCGAGAGCGCGGCGACCAGCGTCGACCGCGACGACCTGGAGGCGACCGCCGAGGCGATCCGCGCCGAGCTGCGTCGCGCCGGTCACCCCGAGGTCGCCGACGCCTGACCCTGCACGCGCGTGCAGGTATGCGCTACCGGCGTACCGAGGATGCCGAGCGCGCGCTCAGGTCGGCGAGCGAGCGCCAGCGAGTGAGCGGCCAGCAACGGCCTGCGTGGCCGGGGAACGCAGTCACTGGTGCAGCTGTTCGAGCAGGAGCTGGCCGGCGACGTTGAAGAAGTCGTGTTCCGTGACGAGGCCGACGAGCTGGCCGCCGGCCACCACCGGGAGGGCGCCGATGCCGAACTGGCGCATCAGCTCGAGCGCCTGCAGCGGCGCCATGTCGGGTGGCACGCACACCGGGTCGCGCTTCATGATGTCGGCGACGGTCGTCGAATCGCCCGCCGTGCCGCTGGCGAACGCCCGCACGATCGCCCGGTACGACACCAGCCCGACGAGCGTGCCGTCGCTCTCCTCGACGAGCACCTGGCGGATGCGGTGCCAGTCGAGCAGGTGGGCGACCAGCTCGAGCGGGTCGTCCGGCGACACGCTGACGAGGTCGGTCACCATCAGCTGCTCGACGCTGGCGAAGTTGTGCTGCCACTGCCCGCCCTCGTCGAAGCTCGCGGACGTCCACTCGGCGACCGGCGTCCCGCCCCGCTGACGCGTCACCATCGCTGCCGTCAGGCTGTTGAGGCGCTGCCCACTCGTGCCCTGGTGCTGCATCGCGGCGAGCGACACGAGGGCCCACCGCGACCCGGTGCGCCCGGAGCGCACCCGGCGCTCGATCACGCCCAGGTAGCGCTCGACGTCGGTGTCGTCGACGCCCATCGCGGCCAGCCCCTCGGCGGCGGTCGGCACGAGCACGTCCAACGTGAGCGCGACGGCCGGGTGCTCGACGCCGTCGAGCCACACCTGCGTCGACGAGAGCCCTTGGCGGGCGGCCCCGACGAAGTTGGCGCGCGCCTGCTCGAACGGCATCGTGCGGTTGATCTCGGGGTAGCGCGTCGGGAGCGCCCGCATCAACCCGAGCCACAGGGCCGCGTTGGCGATCTCGTCGGCCGTGCTCGGTCCCGACGGCAACACGCGGTTCTCGATGCGCAGGTGCGGCGCCTCGCCCGTCGGCGTCTCGGAGATGCCGAAGCAGGCCCGGTTCCAGCGCCAGACCGTGCCGGTGTGCAGTCGCAGGGCGTCGAGGCGCGGCACCCTGCCGGCCTCGAGCTCCGCCATCGGATCGACGTTGTCGTCGGGCGACAGCACCGGCCGGAAGCGGGTGATGTCCTCGCGATAGAGATCGACGACCGACGAGCCGACCCATCCGTCCCCGAACGTCACCCGTCCCGAGCGTTCGCGCATGTGCTGTCCGGGCCGACGGGTGTCGACCGACTGTTCGAACAGCGCGATCCTCGTCTCGGCCCACAGTCGTTTGCCGAACAGCAGCGGCGAGTTGGTGGCCGACGCGAGCGTCGGGCCGGTGATCGCCTGAGCGATGTTGTAGGCGTTGGCGAACTCGTCCGGCGTCACCTGCAGGTGCACCTGGAAGCTGGCGTTGCACGCCTCGGCCATCACCGAGTCCTGGCGCACGCGCAGCTCGTCGGCCCCCTTGATGTGCAGCTCGTAGAAGTCCTCGCCGCGCAGGCCGCGCAACGCGTCGTTGAGGGCCAGGTACCGCGGGTTGGGCACCATGTTGTCGAGCGACAGGTCGCGCTTGCGGATGGTCGGCAGCGTGCCGGTGAGCACGATGTGCAGTCCGGCGGCCTCGGCCGCGGCGTGCCCGAGCGCCAGCAACCGGTCGAGCTGGGTGTGCATGCGCGCGAAGCAGTCGCCGCTGAACACCTGCGGGTCGAGGTTGAGCTCGAGGTTGAACGCGCCGACCTCGGTGGTGTACGGCTGGCCGGTCAGCGCGGCGAGCATCGCCAGCGCACCGGGTGCCGGCTGCCACGAGGCGTCGACGAGGAACATCTCCTGCTCGGCGCCGATGCGCCGCACGTCGGTCTCGAACATGTCGGCCTGCAACATCGCCTGCAACGCCTGCAGGTCGCGGAGCATCCAACGGATCGCCGTCCGGCGATCGGTCGCGTTCCCGGCGGTCTGTTGGCCCACCGGGTCAGCCTTCCACCAGCTCGTCGAGGTAGCGCGGCAACATCGCCCGCCACAGCGGCCAATCGTGGGGCCACTCCGACCCCCAGGGATCGACACGGTTGGGCACACCCGCGCCGCCGAGCACGGCGGCCATCCGCCACGACTCACCGATGTCCTCGTTGGCTCCCTCGCCGCTGGCCAGCACCACGAAGCGCCGACGGAGCAGTTCCAGGTGGTGCTCGGCCAGCCGCGGCACCACCTCGATCGGTGCGGTGTCCGCGTAGTGGGCGCCCACCGGCCCGTCGAAGAACCGGCGCAGGTCGTACGTTCCGCTCATGCCGATGGCGGCGCGGAACAGGTCGGGGTGCAGGCACACGCACGCCACGGCGTTGAACGCCCCGATCGACGCGCCGGCGGCGAGCAGCTCGACGTCGTCGGAGGAGCAGTCGGCGCGCACCGCGGGCACCAACTCGTGGCGGACGAACTCGAAGAACTGCCGATTGATCCACGCCTGCCGCCCGGCATCGCCCTCGCGGGCGAGCATCGCCCGCCCGTTGACGCTGTCGACCGAGTACAGCTTCACCCGACCGGTGTCGATCAGCGCCGAGCACGCCCCGACGAGATGGAAGCGCTCGATCTCCTCGGCGTCGCCCCCCGCGCTCGGGAACACGAGCACCGGGCGGCCGTAGTGGCCCCAGCGCACCACCGTCACGTCCCGCTCCAGACGGTCGGAGTACCAGCCGGTGACCAGCTTGCTCATCGCCTGCTCACGATGCGGGCGGCTCGTCGCGGCGCCACGCCTGGATGCGCTGCCAGAAGAGCTCGGTGAAGTCGTCGACCTCGTGGCCCGGGAACAGCGCCGCAACCTTGAGCCGCACGGCGTCACGAGCCACCTCGTCGCCGAAGAACTCCCACACGACCCGGTCGAGGTGGGCGAGATGGGTGGCGCAGAACGACTCGAACTCGTCGGCCTGGAAGCGTCGGCGGGCGATGGCCGCGTACGCCGCCAGCTTCTCGGCGTAGGGACGATCGGTATCGGCGATCTCGAAGTACGGCGCCCAGTCGAGGTTGACGGGCATCGGACGCTTGGTGGCGGCACAGAAGATCGACCAGCGCAGGTTGGCGGCGACGAGCCACGGGAAGTGGTAGTGCAGCGAGGTCACCTGTGAGTCGGGGCAGGCGTTGGCGAAGTCGATCGGGCGCCACTCCCCGTCCTGTCGCAGGGCCTCGCACGAGTTGAACTCCCAGCCGAAGAACGAGTTGATCGTCATCGTCGTGTCGATCAGGGTGCGGCGTTGCTCCTCGGGCAGTCCCCCGTCGTCCATCGTGTAGCGGTCGTGCAACGGGGCGCTGGGGTCGTAGCGCACGAGCCGGGCCTGCGGGCCGAAGCCGATGCAGCGAACGAACAGGTCGTGCGGTTCCACGGCGCGCTGCAGGTGCAGCAGGTAGGTGCCGCTGTCGTCGTAGGCGCGGTGCAGCGCCTCCTCGTCGTCGACGCGACTCACGCCGGCCCATCCGCCGCCGTCGTACGGCTTCACGAACAAGGGGAACCCGACGTCGCGGCCGACCTGGCCGAGGTCGAACAGGCGGGCGTAGCGCTCCAACGTCACCTGCAGGTCGTCGCGCGGCTCGTAGCGCTTCGGCGGCACCATCGCCGTCGCCGGGATGGGCATGCCGAGGCGGATCATGGCGCAGTACGACGTGTGCTTCTCCATCGACTGGATCGCCCACGGATTGTTGAACACGTACAGGCCGTCGCAGATGACCGCCTTCTTGATCCACTCCCGGCTGGTCGTGTACCAGTGGGTCAGCCGGTCGACGACCAGGTCGTAGCGGGTCGGCTGGCGCAGGTCGAACGGCTCGATCGTCACACGGTCGGTCTCGAAGCGCACGGTGTCGCCGTCGATCGGCAGAGCGAGGTCGAGGCGGTCGAGCACCGCCTCGTAACAGATCGGCCAGCACAGGTCGGCCCCCAGCGACAGCCCGATGCGACGTACCACGTCGGCCACGTGCGAAAGGTAGCAGGGGTTTCGCGCCGGCACGTCGCCGGTGGCGCCGCGTCTACGGGCCGAACAGGTACGGCAACGCCTCGCCGAGGACGTTGCGCCACGCCGGCCAGTTGTGCCCGTCGCGGGTCTCGTCGAAGCGGACCTCCATCCCGGTGTCGCCGAGCACGGGCACGAAACCGCGGTTCTCGCAGATCAGCGACTCGTACACGCCGCACGACACGTACACCCGCTCGGCGACCGCTCGGGGGTCGGCGATGAACCGGCGGACCAGCGCCTTCACCGGCTGCCACAGCGCCTCCGGCCGCGGCCAGCAGCCGGTGCCCGCCCCGGCGAACGAGCCGGACTGCACGAGCAGCCGACCGAAGGTGCCCGGCGCGGCGTAGGCGGCGGACAACGCGGCGACGGCCCCGAAGCTGGCGCCCATCAGGCACCGCGCCGACGGCGTGGCAACGAGCGGCAGCTCCCGCTCGAGGTGCGGCACCAGCTCGCGGGTGAGGTAGGCGTGGTGACGGGGATCGTCGGCGTACTCCACCAGCCGCTCGTCCGGGTACAGCAGCACCGCCACGAGGGGCGGGAGGCGGCCGTCGGCGATCAGGTTGTCGAGCACCGCGGCGAGCGCGGCGTAGTGGAGGTAGTCCCCGCCGTCGTGCACCACCAGGAGTGGGTACCGGGCGTCGCCGGCGCGGTCGTCGAACCCCACCGGGTGGTAGACGGTCGTGCCGGCCCGGCGACCGAGCGCCTGGCTGTCGAGTACCAGGTCGCCCAGGCGTCCGGCCGGTGCTCCGGGTCGCGGGTGCGCCCATTCGGGATCGACGTAGCCGGCCGCCTCGCACACCGAGTTGGCGCCGAAGGGGTGGCGGGCCGTCGTCGGGTTGAGCGGATCCTCGACGAGGTGGGTCCCGAAGCTGTCGGCGACGGTGAGCTTGTACTCGAGGCGCGAACCCTCGGGCACGGCCAGCGTGAGCGTCCACCACTCGCTGTCGGCCACCGGCTCGAACCCGAGGTCGGCGGGCAAGCCGACGCCGAAGTGGGTGAGGTGCACCGAGATCACCGTGCCGATGAAGGCGAACGTGCACGTGCCGTCGGCGACGACGGGGAAGGGCTCGCCGGCGGCGCGGCGGGCGTCGAGCGCGCCCACCGTCAGCCACGGCGGCCGGGCCACCCGCCATGCCAATGGCTCGATCACGTAGCTCGCACGTGCACGGTGCGACCGACGTCGTCGAGCATCTCTCGCACCCGGTCGTAGTCCGGGTGGCGCATGCGCACCCACGCGTTGGCCATGTAGCCGGCTTCGACCGGCTGGGTCGGCGTGCCCGGCTCGGGTAGGTAGGTGTCGAGGACCCACTCGCCGTGGCGCTGTTGGACGGCGTCGAGGCCCTCGTAGCCGGCGATGGTGCCGTCCCGGTCGGGCCGCAACGCGATCATCCCGGCGGCGAACCGCCGTGACGGCGCGTGGTCGACGTGACCGTGGACGATGGCGTTGGCCCATTCGCGGTAGATGTCGATGTCGTTGGCGGCGGCGTAGAGGTCCCAGGCGCGCACGCCGGGCGGCCGACATCCGATCTCCGAGAAGTAGAGGCCCTTGGGCCCGGCGAACCATTCCATGTGCGTGGCCGAGGTGCCGATGCCGAGCGCGCCGTTGACCCGGCGGCCGAGGGCGCGGAGCTCGTCGTAGTCGGGGGCGTCGATGCGGTTGGTGGTGACGAACTCGGGCGAGATCCAGCGGGTTCGCATCGCCTCGAGCACGTTCGGGTAGTAGTGCGTGACGAAGTCCATGGCCACGTGGCCGTCGATGGTGATCGTGTCGTAGAACCCCTCGTGGCCCTCGATGAACTCCTCGACCGCCACCTCGGCGCCGTGGTCGACACCGCTGCGGGCGATCGCCCCGTCGAGTTCGGCGGGCGAGTTCGACCCGCTCGGCGCCCGATGCGCCCGCTGCCGCGGCCGGTTTGACGACGATGGGGAAGCCGACCTCGGCGACGAACGCCCGGATGTCGTCGCCGGCGCGCGCCGCCGCCGACCGGGCGCACGGCACCCCGGCGGCGCGCAGCGCGTCCTTCATCGCCGGCTTGTCCCGGCACAGGTAGGTGGTGTGCACCGACGTGCCCGGGATCGTGCACGCCTCGCGGGCGCGGGCGGCGGCCATCACGTGCGCCTCGATGGTCGCCTCGAGGCGGTCGACCCACACGTGGCCCTGGATGCGCCGCACCGTCTCGATGAGGCGGCCCTCGTCGACGACCGACGGCACCTGCTCGTAGTGCGCCAGCCAGTCGCGCACCTCGCCGTCCAGCCAGTCCGCCGGTCGCTCGCCGATGCCGATCACCGTGGCGCCGGCCTCCCGCAGCGCGCGCACGAACTGGCGCTGGTTGTCGGGGAAGCTCGGTTCGAGGAAGATCACGTTCATGTGGGTGACCCCCTTTCGTCGCCTGTTGTAGCGCGTCGCGACCGGGTCGACGGCCGCCGGGCGATCCGGCTGCGCCGACTAGGAGGCCGCCTCGTCGTCGGCCGGGGTCGGCAGCTCGACCGGCTCGATCAGCTCGGACCCCTTGTTGCGCACGTTGTTGACGTCGGTACTGACGGGGTGCACGGTCAACACGTCGTCGGCGGCCGGCTGGAGCAGGCCGCTGAGGCGCTCGATGTCGTGCATGTTCGGGTCGAGCCACTCGGCCCAGGCCGACTGCGGCAGGATCACCGGCATGCGGTCATGGATCGGGCGCATGGTTCCATTGGCCGAGGTGGTGACGACCGTCGTCGTGTGCAGCCACGGTGCCTCGTCGCCCGCCGCCTTGTCCCGCCACGCCGACCACAGCCCGGCGACCGCCAACGGTTCGCCGTCGACGCGGTGGATGAACATCGGCTGCTTGGCCGGCTTGCCCTTCGCCGTCACCGGTCCACCCTCGGTGCCCGCCTGCCACTCGTAGAAGCCGTCCATCGGGATCAGGCAGCGGTGTTTCTTGAAGACGCCCTTGTACGCCGGCTTCTCGGCCACCGTCTCGGCGCGGGCGTTGATCATCTTGGCGCCGATCTTGGCCTCCTTGGCCCAGACCGGCACGAGGCCCCACTGGAACGCTTCCACGCGCCGGTCGCCATCCTCGTCGGCGACCACGCCGTAGACGTCGTTGGTCGGGGCGACGTTGTAGTTCTCGCCGAGCGTCTCGCCGGCGAACGTGGCACCGAAGTACTCGGCGATCGTCTCGGGCGAGCTGGCGGACACGAATCGACCACACATGTCCTCCATCATGGCGGCCCGGTGCGGCCGCGCGCACCGGCCCTGGGGATACCTTCTGGGCGATGGATCGCGCCCCCCGACGCCTGCTCGTGCCGCTGGTGGCGGCGACGTGCCTGCTCACCGGGTTCGGCGCGCTCGCGATCGGGGTGGCCTCGCGCCCAGCTGACCAGGCGCGGGGCACCGCAGCAGTGGCGACCGGCGAGCCGACGACGGCGACGGCCGCGGCTCCGACGACGATCGGCGGGGGCTCCACGTCGACCACCGTGGCCCGGACCACGACCACCCACCCGACCGGCTTCGTCGACTCCGCCGAGGCACGCGACGCCGCCCAGACGCTCGTGCCGATGTACATCCAGAAGGAGTACGGCGCCGCGGTCACCGACGCCGCCTGCTCGCTGCCACCCACCGGCGCCGTCGGCGACGAGTTCGTGTGCTACGCGCTGCGCCAGGACGATCTGGTGATCGCCCTGCGTGCGACCATCGGCGACCAGCAGTTGATCACGCTCGCGCTGATCACCGACCAGGGCGCGCCCACCACCACGACCACGACCGCCGCCCGGGTCACCACCACCACGGCCGCCTGATTCGCCCGGAATCGCTGCAACCGGAGGGCACCAGCTGGTCCGTACGGTCCTGCTGGTGCCCTCCGGTTGCGCGGTGGATCAGAGGAGGGCGCGCAGCTGCGCCAGCGTCGGCTGGCCGGCCGTACCGCCGGTCGCCGCGGCCGCCCGCCCGCCCGCGATCACGCCCCAGCGCATGCGTTCGGCGAGATCCTCGACCCCGTGCACCGAGGCCGCGATGAAGCCGGCGCTGAAGGAGTCCCCGGCCCCGACGGCGTCGACCACGTCGACCGGGAGCGGCGCCACCGTCACCAGGCGTCCGGACCGATCGATCGCCCACGCCCCTTGGTCGCCGGCGGTCACGACGACGATCGCGCCGTGAGCGGCGAGCACGCGGGCCGCGTCGGCGTCGCCGCAACCATCGGCGACGCCGCTCGCACGCGTCAGCGCGCGAAGCTCGGCGACGTTCGGCAGGAGCACGTCGACCTCGGCGAGCGCACTCGCCACGCCGTCCCACTCCCCCGACGGGTCGTCGTTCGTGTCCACACTGACCGTCGCCTCGAGCGAGTGGGCGAGCGTCACCAGCTCCCCGATGCGCTCGGCGACCTGAGGCGTGAGGAAGTAGCTGCTGAAATGCACGTGCTGCGGTCGCGCCGAACGGATCCGCGCGGCGGCCTGATCGGCGGTGACAGCGGCGATCGTCCCGGGGTGCGTGAGGATCGCCCGGTCGCTGTCGGCCGCCAGGATGATCGACAACCCAGTCGGCGTCGTCGGGTGCACGACCAGCCCTTCAACATCGACTCCGGCCGCCCGCAGCCGGCGACGGACGAAGTCACCCAACGGGTCGTCGCCGACGACCGCGACCAGCTCGACCACGACATCGAGCTTGGCCAGACCGCAGGCGACGATCGCCGCGCTTCCTCCGAGCACGAGGTCGGCGGTCGTCAGCAGCTGCTCACGCTGGCCGAAGCGCGGACGCACGTCTCCCGTGACGATCAGATCGACGTTGGCGTCGCCCACGACGAGCACCGGCGGGGTGGCCATCAGGCCGGACGGAGGCCGTTCGCCACGGCGACCGAACCCAACCAGGCCAGGCTGGGCTTGGGCGTGCGAACGAACGTCACCCGATCGACGGCGATCAGCCCGAAGGTCGGCCGGTAGCCGGCTGCCCACTCGTAGTTGTCGAGCGCACTCCAGTGGAGGTAGCCGCGCACGTCGATGCCGTCGGCCAAGGCGTCGGCGAGCCCGCGGAGCGCGCCGTTCGGTGTAGGTGATCCGTTCCTCGTCGTCGTCGGTCGCGATGCCGTTCTCGGTGACGAGGATCGGCACACCGGGCGCGAGCGCGGCCGCGCGACGCACCCCGTCGCGAGCGCGTCGGGGAACACCTCCCAGCCGGTCAGGGTTCGTGCCACCTCCTCGCCGACCGTCCGCGGTCCGTCCGGTCCGACGATGGTGCGGGTGTACGCCTGCACCCCGACGAAGTCGTCGCCGGCCGCCGCCTCGAGGTACCACCCCTCGCGCGGGTCGCCCGTACTGCTGCGACCATCGCCGTGCTGCCCGGCTCGCCCGACGCCTCGAACGCCTGGGTCGCCACGGTCCACCCACTCCGCAGTCCGTCGACGGACGCCAGCACCTCGCGCGCTCGACGATGGGCGGCGAGCTGGGCGTCAGCGACGAGCGCGTCGGGCATCGGGAGTGCGCCGGAGACGAGCGTGCTCGCATCCGACGCGCCGGCGAGCATCGCCGCGATGTTCGGTTCGTTGATCGTGCAGACGTACCGCACACCGTCGGCGACCACGGGCAGGGCGGCCTCGACGAAGCGCGCGAACCGGTCGACGACATCGGCCGCGTGCCAATGCCCGTCGATGTACTGCCAGCGCGGGACGGTGAAGTGCAGCAGGGACACCACGGGCTCGAGTCCCGCCTCGAGACAGGCGTCGACCATCCGCCGATAGTGATCGACCGCGGCCCGTGAGAAGCAGCCCTGCTCCGGCTCGATGCGGCTCCACTCGACGCTGAAGCGGTAGGCGTTGAGGCCGGCAGCCGCGAGCAAGCGGATGTCCTCGCGGTAGCGGTGATAGCTGTCGGCAGCATCACCGCTCGGCTCGACGATCGCGGTGCCCGCCGAGTGTTCCTTGAGCCACCAGTCGTTGGCGACGTTGTTGCCCTCGACCTGGTGGGCGGCGGTGGCCGCGCCCCAGAGGAACCCGTGCGGGAACTGCGTCATACTTCCTCCGTCAGAGCGGGCTCGAGCCGCGACCAGGGGTCCGGTACGGCATCGAGGAGCGCGCGCGTGTACTCGTGTTCGGGTTGGCGCATGACCTGCGCCGTCGGGCCGGTCTCGACCACCATTCCGCTGCGCAGCACGATGATCTGCTCGGTGAGCACGCGGGCACTCAGCAGGTCGTGGGTGATGTACAGCAGGCTCACGCCGCGGGTGCGTCGGAGCGTGTCCAGCAGCGCCAGGATCCCTGCCCGCAACGAGATGTCGAGCATCGACACCGGCTCGTCGGCCACCAGGACCTGTGGCTCGCACGCGAGCGCCCGGGCGATGACGACCCGCTGTCGTTGCCCCCCGGACAACTCGTGCGGACGCCGGTCGATGAACTCCTCGCCGGGTATGAGCCCGACCGCTTCGAGCGACTCGATCGCCTTCGCCCGGGCCGCGCCAGCCCGCAGCCCGCTGAGGTTCTGGATGCTGCGACCGATTGCGTATCCCACCCGATGCACCGGGTTGAGGGCGGAGTACGGGTCCTGGAACACGAGCTGCATGTCCTTGTGGAGCCTGCGTCGTCCTCGACCCGACACCTCGTCGACGCGTGTCTGGCCCATCGTGATGGTGCCGCGCTCGGGCGCTCGACCCCGGTGACGAGACGTGCGAGGGTGCTCTTGCCGCTCCCGCTGGCCCCGACGAGCGCGATCGACGCGCCGGGCTCGAGCGTGAAGCTCACGTCCCGGAGGGCGCTGACCGGTTCGTCGTCGCGGCGGCTCGGCCGATAGAGCTTCGACACGCCGCGCACGACCAGCGCCTCGACGGCTCGGCGCGACGGCTCGGTCTTCGGCGGCTCGTGCCGTCCGGAGCCGAAGCCGGGCAGCTCCACGTGCTCGGCGCGCGGATCGGCGAAGTGGCTCATCAGCATCTTCGTGTACGGATGCTGGGCGGCGGTGAGGATCTCGCGGGACGGCGCGTCCTCCTCGATGACGCCATCGTGCATCACCAACACACGCGAGGCGTGCTCCAACACGAGGCCGAGGTCGTGGCTGATCAGCAGGGCCGTGAAGCTCTCCCGGCGCTGCAGCTCGTCGATGGTGGCCATCACCGCGTCCTGCACGAGGACGTCGAGGGCGGTCGTCGGCTCGTCGAACACCATGAACCGCGGTTCGAGGGCGAGGGCGATCGCGATCGCGGCACGTTGTCGCATGCCGCCCGAGAGCTCCCCGGGATAGCGATCGAGCACCTCCGCGGTCAACTCGACGTCGGCGAGCAGCGCAGTCGCGCGGCGCGAGTACTCCTTCGACGGCGACCCGCTGTGGGCGCGGAACACGTCGACGAAGTGGCTGCGGATGGTGCGCACAGGGTTCAGTGCGTTCATCCCGGCCTGCGGGATCATGGCGAAGCCGCCGCGGCGCTGGGTGCGCACCTGCTCGGGTTTGAGGTGGGCGATGTCGACACCGTCGAAGACGATCGACCCCGACACGATCCGCCCCGGAGGTTTCAGCAGACGGGTGAGGCCGTAGCCGAGGGTCGACTTGCCCGACCCCGACTCACCGACGAGGCCCACGAACTCACCCTGGGCGAGCTCGAGCTCGACGTTCCTCACGGCCGGCGCGAACGATCCGTCCTCGCGGTCGAAGCCGATCGTGAGGTCGTGGACGGCGATGAGGCTCATCGCCGTCCGATCCGGCGCAACCTGGGATTGCTCACCGCGTCCACGCCGAAGTTGATGAAGACCAGTGACATGCAGAGCAGGGCGATGCAGAGACCGGGAACGAGCACCTGCAGCCACTCCCCCGTCAGCAGCACCGATCCGTTCTGGGCCCAGAACAGCATCGTCCCCCAACTGATCGTGCTCGGATCGCCGAGGCCGAGGAAGGCCAGGCCGGCCTCGGCTCCGACGGCGGCGATCGCCGCGGCGATGAAGCTCGACACGATGAGCGACGTCATGTTCGGCATGATCTCTCGGAACACGATGCGCGCTCCGCTGTCGCCGCTGAACCGGGCGGCGGTGACGAAGTCGCGCGAGCGCAGCGTGGTGGTCTGAGCGCGCAGCACCCGCGCCCCCCATGCCCACCCGGTGAGAGCGACGACGATGATGATGACTGACAGGCCGCGGTTGTCCAGGTAGGCCGTGATCACCACCATGAGCGGCAGGGCCGGCACGACCAGGAAGAGATTGACGCCGAACGCCATCACCTCACCGGCGGCCGGGCGGACGTAGCCCCAGGTCAGTCCCACGGCGACCGCGACGATCGTGGCCAGGGCACCGGCGACCAATCCCGACGACCACCGAGACGCGTGTGCCGACGACGAGCTGGCTGAAGACGTCCTCTCCCGTTGCGGTCGTGCCGAGCCAATGGGCTCCTGACGGCGGGAGGCGGCGATCGAAGTCGCTGTCGTGCGGATCGTACGGCGCGAGCCACGGCGCGAAGATCGCGACGAGCACGAAGAAGGCCAGCATCGCGATCCCGAGGCGAGCCAGCCGGTTCGACCACACGACGCGCACGCCGGAGGTGAACCCCCGCGGTCGGCGACGTGCCGCGCGTCGGACCGGCGCCGGCCCGGGCATGAACCCGGTCATCGCCTCGTCCTGGGGTCGAGCCAGCCGTAGATGAGGTCGACGATCAGGTTGGCGACGAGGACGCTCACCGTGATCATCAGGAACAGCGCCTGCATCAACGGGTAGTCCTGGTTGACCACCGCGGTCCACAGCAGGTAGCCGAGGCCTGGGTAGCGGTACACGGTCTCGACCAGGAGCGAGCCGCCCACCACGATCCCGAGTGCCATCCCGAACGCCGTGAGGTTCGGGAGCAGGGCGTTGCGGGCCGCGTATCGCAACGCCACCGTGCGCGGGTGCAGACCGTTCGCCTCGGCGAACGTCACGTAGTCGTCGCCGAGCGTGTTGATCATCGTGTTGCGCATGCCGAGCAGCCACCCGCCCACCGACGTGAGGAAGAGCGTCAGGGCCGGCAGGATCGAGTGCCACAGCGCGTCACCGACGAACTCGAGGCTCCAGTTGGGGATCGCTGCGGCATCGTAGGCACCGCCCGTCGGCAGCCAGCCCGTGCGGTAGCCCAGGAAGTAGAGCAACAGCAACGCCGTCCAGAAGTACGGGAACGCCGACAGGGTGCTGCCGCTGACGGTCGGCAGGGAGTCGACCCACGTCCCCCGGCGCCAGGCGGCGAGCGCCCCCATCAGGGCGCCGAACGTGAACGCGATCACCGTGACCGAGCCGACGAGCAAGAGGGTCCACGGC
Source organism: Ilumatobacteraceae bacterium (assembly GCA_963816635.1). Taxonomy (GTDB): domain Bacteria; phylum Actinomycetota; class Acidimicrobiia; order Acidimicrobiales; family Ilumatobacteraceae; genus Desertimonas. The sequence continues at coordinate 42,478 of CAWFLK010000017.1, forward strand.
AGGGCCTCGGCGACGAGGTGACCGACCGACTGGGGGTAGAAGGCGTAGGAGACGCCGAAGTCGAATCGCCCGAGCTGCCCGAGATAGTCGAGGTACTGGTGCCACAACGAATCGGTCGGGACGCCGAGCATCGACTCGATCGCCGCCCGGGCGTTCGGATCGAGCTGGCCGTTGCGCGAGAGGCGGGCGATGGCCGCGTCCGCCGGCGTCCCCGGCATCAGTCGCGGGAGCAGGAAGTTGATCGTCACCGCGGCCCAGAGCGTGAGCAGGAACGCTCCTGCCCGCCTCAGGACGAAGCGCACGAGTCCTCGAGAACAGCTCGATCCGCGGTGGGACGGCGGACGGTCACTCCACCCGGGTGACGTGCGTGACGACCAACAACACGCTCGAATCCCACGTCTTCGGTGTGGTGTACGGATCCTCGGCCGACGGCCATCCGGTGAAGCGCGCGTCGTTGTAGATGCCCCACAGCGGGCCGTAGTACATCGCGATCACGGGTACGTCGTCGTACATCGCCTGCTGCAGCCCGGCGGCGAGCTCGTGCTGCCGGGCCTCGTCGGTGGTCACCTTGAACTCGTCGAGCAGCGCGTCGACGTCGGGGTCGGAGAAGCGCTGGAAGTTGCTCGTGGCCGTCTCCCCGATCGGCACGTCGAACGAGCTGCTCAACAGCGCGTTGTAGTCGTCGTAGATCGACCCGGTGCCGCCGAAGGCACCCATCGCCAGGTCGAACTCTCCCGACGCCAGTGCCTGCTGGTAGGCCGCCGGCTGAGGCTGGTCGATTTCGACGGAGATCCCGACGTCCTCGAGTTGGTTCTGCACCGCTTGTGCGGCCCGCAGCCAGTCGGTCCAACCATTGGCCGTCGTGATCGTGAGCTCGAGCTGCTGGCCGGAGCTGTCGACGAGGTGGTCGCCGTCGAGGGTGTATCCGGCGGCCTCGAAGAAGCCCTGGGCGGCGTCGGCGTCCTGCGTGATGTAACCCTGATCGGCGATGTCGGCGTCCACCCAGTCGGCGAATCCGGGCAGGATCAGCCCGGTCTGCGGCGCGACGGTGGTGTACCCCTCGACGGCGTCGTCAGCGATCGATTCACGATCGAGCGCCGCGGAGATCCCCCGTCGGACGTTGACGTCGCTGAGCGGGCCGTCGGTGAGGTTGGGGAACAGCGTGATCACCCCGCCCGGCGGATACCAGAACGTGTGATGATCGGGGTCGACGCCCACCCAGGTGTTCTCGACATCACTGATGTAGGCGTAGCCCCAGTCGTAGTCGCCGTTCACGATGTCGAGCTGGGTGTTCGACGCCGGATACACGACCTCGTCGATCTGTACCGCGTCCGCCTGCCAGTACGCGTCGTTCTTCACCATCGAGTACTGGTTGGGGGCGAAGTCGCCGAGCGTGAACGGTCCGGTGCCCACGGGGTCCTCGTCGGCGTAGGTGGTCGGATCGTCGACGCCAGACCAGATGTGCTCCGGGACGATGAGCGTCTGCTCGATCGGCCGCACCGCCGTCACGTTCTCCGCGCTCAGGGCGAAGCGCACGACGTTGCCGTCGGCCGTGACGGTGTCGACCTGCTGCCACACGCCGAGCGTGTCGAGCGCTGGGAACTGCTTGAGCAGTTCGAAGGTGAACACGACGTCGTCGGCGGTGAACGCCTCGCCGTCGGACCACGTGACCCCGTCGCGGAGGGTGAACTCGATCGTGGAGGGATCGACCACCTCGTATCCGGTCGCAAGGAACGGGGTCTCCGATCCGTCGAGCGAGTTCACGACGACCATCGGTTCGTACACGAGCCGTGTGCCGACGCGGGCCGTCGCCGAGTACGGGTTGAACGTGCGCTCGAACGTCGGCGAGCCGTCGTCGGCGGCAAGCTTGACCACGCCGTCGCCCGAGTCCGATCCGGCGCTCGCGTGCGTCCATGTCGGCAGGCTCAGGGCGGCCGACGCCGCCATGATGCCGACCACCGCAGTGCCCCAACGCCGACGTGTCCTACGCATCTCTGCCTCCCCTTCGGCCGAGTCGGTGACGACGGGCCGTCGTCTTCCCGAGGGCGACTGTATGCGCATACATTGTCGCGGTCAAGCACTCTCCCGCTGCCACCTCAACCCGGTTCGACGCATCCGCAGCTGCTGCGGAGCCGGACCTCCACCGCCAGTCGGACGACGCGCGGTCGCTTGTGCACGCCCCCGATGCGATCGACGAGGAGCTGGATCGCGGTCGCACCGAGACCGCGCATCGGCTGCTGGACAGTTGTCAGCCCGTGCTCGGCCGCATCGGAGATGCCGTCGAAGCCGGTGACGATCACGTCGCCCGGGACGGCGATCCCGGCCGACGCGAACACTCGGAGCACGCCGACGGCGGTCTCGTCGTTGGCGCAGACGACGGCGTCGGCTCCCACACCGTCGGCGGCCAGCTGCCGGGCGACCTCTCTCCCGGTCGCCCGCGTGAAGTCACCCTCGACCTCCACGCGCGACGATTCCGCCTGCGGCGCTGGCGGCGAGCAGACCGGCGCGCCGCTCGGCGGCGTCGGGCGAATCCGGCGGCCCCGACACGAACACCAATGTGCGCACCCGGTGGGTCTCGGCGAGGTGTTGCACCAGCGCGAACATCCCCTCCCGGTTGCTCGCGGTCACGCGGTCGGCCCGCGACACCTCGCCTTCGGCGATCAGCGCGATCGGCAGGCGGTGGCGCAGGCGCGCGATCAGGTCGCTCTCGTGCGGGTGGGCGGCGACGATGAGACCGTCGAGCCGTCCGGCCAGGTCGAGCAGGTCGAGGGGGCGGCTCGCCGCGCCGACGGCAACCATGAACGCATAGCCCGCCGACCATGCCGCACCCTCGGCCCCGAGCAGCACGTCGTCGAAGTAGAGGTTGTGGCCGGTGCGGCGCTCGGGGCGCTCCGCGTCGCGTACCGAGCGCGACGTGACCGTCGGCAGGCAGGCGCTCGGCCCACGTCGTCTGCGACTCGTCGTGGCTCGGCACCAGCAGACCGAGCACTCCGGTCCGCCGGCCGGCAAGGCCGCGCCGCTCGCGCTCGGCACGTAGCCGAGAGCATCGATCGTGGCGAGCACCCGACGACGGGTCTCGGGACGGACCACGTCGGGCTGGCGGAGCACCCGAGACACGGTGGCGATCGAGACGCCGGCGCGGGCGGCGACGTCGTACACGGTTGGCGGATGCTGCACGCGTCTCCCGTCGTCGCCCGGATCCCGGTCCCTCGGAACGGCCTCACCGGCCGCCGATCGGCTATCGAGTGTAGGTCATGACGTCGACGTCGATCCCGGTGCCCGCCACGCGTTCCGTCGACGACGGCGCGGTGACCCTGGCGAGCGGCGCGCTCGCCATCGTCGGGTCGGCCACCGCCGGATGGACGTTGATGAGCGCCGAGCCCGAGAGCATGGTGGTGGTGTGGGAGTCGTTCACCGACCCGGTCGGCGAGATGGCCGTGATCGGGCCGGATGGCCGCGAGTTGCGCCTCGCCAAGTCGGCCGAGGCCACGACGGTCGACCCCGACGGGCTCTACCTCGGCCACCAGCTCGAAGCCGTGCTTCGCAGCGAGCACGACCTGCTCGGGCGCGAGTTGCTCGCCGGCGACGGCGACCCCGAGTACTCCGCGGTCGCCGGCTGCCTGCCGCCGATCCGGCGGGCCGCGCAGTACACCTTCGTCGGCCACGGCGCCACGGCGGACAAGGTCGGGATCGAGTACGGCGGGCGCACGCCGAACTTCGACCCGGCGATCCTCGCCCCGGAGATCGCCCAGCTCCGCGAGCGTGGCATGGTCCGCGACGGTCTCGTCGGGGGGTGGCTGCCGGCGGTCCGCTTCGTGTTCGGCGACGGGCCGACGTGGTGGGAGTACGTCGTGTTCGCGCCGCCGCACTCGCCGCACGTCGCGACCCAGCCCGTGTGGTATCGGGTGGCTCGTGTCGACGACGGGCGACTGGCGTGGGTGCGCTACGTCGACTCGTACGTCCCCACTCCCGTCGGCGCTGAGGCGGACGGCTCGTCGTTCTACCGCGACCTCGTCGCGCTCGCCGACCAGCTCGAGATCGTGTTCGCCGGTGGCATGAGCGTCGAGCTCCCCGACCGTCGGCTCGCCGACCAGGCCCGTCATTCGCTGACGCGGGCGTTGATCACGCGGGTCGGAGGGTTTCCGAAGTACGGGATCCTCGACCGGCTCTACGGAGCGGCCGAGCACGACGGTTTCCAGGACACGTTCAACGCCGACAGCGCCGCGGCGATCGAATGGGGGCTGCTGGAGGTCGCTCGCGCCCACATCGACAACTACTTCGAGCACTTCGTTCGTGACGACGGATCGCTCTGGTACCGGGGCACGGAGACGGGTCAGTCCGGGCGGATGCTGACGACGGTCGCCCAGTATCTCGCCCGGTCGGGCGACCTCGGCCCGTTCGAGCGCCATCGCCGGCGGATCACCGCAGTGGTCGACGTGCTCCGACGGGGGCACGAGCTCGCACGGGCCACCGATCGTGAAGACCCCGCCTACGGGGTGATCAGCGGCTGGTGCGAGGCCGACTCGTGCCTGGAGGCCGACCCGGCCCGCTACTGGCAGCCGTACCTGTCGAACAGCGCCGAGGCGGCGCGAGGTTTCGTCGACCTCGGCCGGGCGCTCGCTGCCCATCCGGACCCGTCGGTCGCGGCATGGGCCGGCATGCTCGTCGTCGAGGGTGAGGAGCTGCGCGAGGAACTGCTGGTCGCGATCGAGCGCTCGCGGTTCGACGACGTCGAGCCCCCGTGCATCCCGGTCGTCGCCGGCGCCTCGGCACCGTTCCACATCGCGGTGGCGGCCGACATGGCCGATCCCCAGTTTCGCGCCTACCGCGCCAACATGGAGCTGCTGCACTCCGGCGTGCTCGACGCGGACGACGTCCGCACGATCGTCGACTACCGCGAGGCGCACCGCGACGTCGTGGTCGGCGTGCCGTGCGCGTACGGCTTCATCCACGGTCCGTCGCTCGCCGATCACGCACCGGAGATGGCCGGGTTCCTCAGCTACGGCCACGGCTACGGGCTGCTGCAGCACGGCATGATCCGCGAGTTCCTGCTGTTGCTGTGGTCGCTCTCCGCCCATCAGTACACACGGGGCACCTGGACCGCCCCCGAGACCCGCCTCGTCGACCCCGAGCGTGAGGTGATCAGCTATGCGGTCCCGGCCCAGGTCGCGGTCGGCCCTGCTCGTGCGGTGGATGCTCGTGTTCGAGCAGCCCCGGCAGGACGAGCTGTGGTTGCTGCGGGCGGTCCCGCGATCCTGGTTCGCGATCGGGGAGCAGGTCGTCGTGCGGGATGCCCCGACCCGATGGGGACGCGTGTCCGTCAGCGCGATCGCGTCGACCACGCACGTCCGGGTCGGCGTGCGGATCGCGGGTGTCGCACCCGCGACGGTGCGCGTCGCGATTCGTCTCCCGCCCGGCGAGCACATCGCCGCAGCGAACGCGGTGGACGGAGCGGCGCTCCGTTTCGACGCCGACGGCGAGTGGGTCGAGCTGCCCCCCGGCGCCACCGACATCGAGCTCGTGGTGCTTCGGTCGGCGAGTTGACCGGCCGCGATCGACGCAACCGGAGGGCACCAGCTGGTCCGTACGGTCCTGCTGGTGCCCTCCGGTTGCGCGATCGGCGGCGCGGTAGCGTGCCGGCGTGGATTCGACCGACGCCGCTGTCGGGTACTGCCCCGATCGGGGATGCCGGCAGCCGCTGGTCCACCTCGTGTGCGCCGAGGAGTCGGAGTCGTACTGGCTCGACCTCGTCGTCGATGGCGCCCGCGAGCCGACGATGTTGCGCTGGCCCGACGCCGTCGCCGATCCGACCGCCGTGACGTGCCGGGCCCACATGCCGCCGGCGGCGTGGCTCGTCACGCATCGCGACATCCAGGACGCGCTGGTCCACTGGTTGTGGGCTCGGCGCACGCAGCGCATCACCCTTCGTCCGGCCCGCTGAGTTCGCGGCGCTCGGTGCCGCCGCCGGCTCAGCCCGCGTGCGAACGCCCCGGCGGACGCGACCTGCGCCCTCGGGGCGTGAACACCGCACCCGGCTCACTCGTCGCCGGCTGCCACTCCTCGGAGGCAGGGGGCCCGGCTCCTCGGCCATGGCACCCACCGTAGGCGCCGTAGCGGTGGAGGTCGCACGAAATGCGACGTCGGAGCGCCCGGTCGCTGTGGCTGATCGGCCCGACTGGCGAACACCTGTTCGATCGCGCGACGCTTGAGAAATGTTCACTCCCGGCGACCTCGTCAGCCTCCGCCGATCGCTCGCGATGGCCTCGCTCTCGCGCAAGACCCAGGAGGAGCTCATCGCAGAGTGTGAGCGCCTGACGCTCGAACGCAAGGAGATCTCCGCCGTGCTCGCCGAGCTCCCCGCCGCCGTCAACGAGCTACGGACCGCGCTGAACCGGCTGCACGCGATCGTCGGCTAGTGACGAGTCGCGACGTTCGTGGTGCGGTCTCCGAGGGTTCATCGACGCGTGGTTCCAGGTTCACCGACGATCATTATCGTTCGCACTGGCGCACGCGGGTCACACCACGCGGCAACCATCTCCTGGGAGACCGACGATGCCGAACATCGGGGGCCGGTGACGCGGGTGAGGCTGACGATCCTGCGCCACGCAACCGCCGGACACGTGGGCGACTATCCAGGACCCGACGTACGTCGACCGCTCGACGAGGCCGGCGAGCGCGACGCCGAGCAACTCGTGCCGGTGTTGATGCAACACGCCGTCGGCCGAATCGTCAGCAGCCCCGCAACCCGGTGCATCCAGACGCTCGGGCCATTGGCGCGCGCCGTCGACCGTCCGATCGAGCTGTGGGAGGGCCTCGGACCTGACGCCGACGAGTTGAACCTCCTGATGTGCTTCGCCAGCCCGGCCTTCGACACCGCCGTGTTGTGCACGCACGGCGAGGTGATGAGCCCGTTGCTGCGCCTGAGTGCGTTTCGATCGCTCATGCGAGACGCCGGGCTCGATCAGCTCACGCTGCGCACTCAGGGCACCGGGTGGCGTTTGCGGCTGAGTGCGCAGGGCAGGCTCGTCGGCCTGAACCACGTGGTCCCGGGCACCTCCGTCGCTCGATCGCCGTCGCTCGAGAGCACGCAGCCCGGTCCGCCGACACGCGACACCTGCACCGACACGTCGCGGCGCCCGCAGGAGCGGTGGTCGAGGATCGACCTCAGCCGGCCGCCTCGCCGCCGGCCGTCGTCTTGGTGGCGACGTCCTCCCACGTGGTGAGGCAGAAGGGATGACCGGCGGGATCCCGCATGACGATGCAGTGGTCGTCGTTCGGCTGGAAGTCGAACCGATCGGCACCGCACGTCGATGCGAACGCAACAGCGGCCGGCAGGTCGTCGACGAGGAAGTCGAGGTGCATGTGGATCGGGGTATCGCCTGATGGCCACGTCGGCGACCGGAAGTCGGCGACCGATTGGAACTCGATCCGTCCTCCAGGACCAGTGACGATCGCCCAGACATCGTTGAAGGCCGTGACGGCTCCGCCGGTGAGCTCGGCGTAGAACCGAGCGAGCTCACGTGCATCGCTGCAGTGGAGCGTGGCCGTACTCAGGCGGATGGCCGGTCGGGTTGCGTCGCCAACGGCGGGACGTGATGGTTCCATAGCCACACGACGGTCGGTGAGGTCCAGACTCATCGCGGCCAACCGATGTTCCTGCGACCGAGCCACATGAAGGTCGACGCCGCCCCGAGGCGGAACGGGACGGCGCCGACATCAGTGGCGGCACGGCGGCTGCCTGGTGTCATCGTGAACCGCCGCGTTGGTCCGGTCATCACCCCGATCAGGGTGATACGGCCGCACGCGGTACTGATTCGCGATCGAGTCGCGGAACTCTCCGACGTCTTTGACGTCGGCGAGCCGAGAGCGGCGAGGCGACGCGGCCGAGCCCGGAGACTCCCGCCATTCCGATGGCGGCTTGCCCTCCCGCCTCATCGTCGACTCGGGAGGTTGCATGGGACCCGCACTGGTTGCTCCTGAGGACAACCGGGGGATCTGGTCGAGAGATCTCGTCCGCGTTGTTGGGCGACGATGAAACGCCGACGGAGTACGTCCGGCGACTGTTGCTGACGGACACGTTCAATCCCGACGAGGCGACGATCACGATCGACGGCGCCTACCAACCCGACGCGAGTGGCGACTACTACACGCCCGCCGGGTTGCTCCTCGGGTTGCTCTTCGATTGCCTCGCCGTCGACCTCGCCATGCCAGGCGACGTACGCAGTCACGTCGCGGCAGACGCGTGCCAAGGACGGGGTCCAGAAGGACAACTGGGGGCAGTACGCGGCGGATTGGTCGTATCCCGACGGCGGGCTGAACATCAGCATCTGGGTCACCGACCCGGAATCGTCGGCGGGCGCGCTCGGCGCGAAGAACCCGTAGCGCGGCGGGCTTCTGCTCGGGTCGACTCTCGGCAGTCCGTCCTGATGGAATGATCTCCCACCACCGATTGTTCGACGTCGGGCGCCCGGTCTCAGCCGCGCTCGCTGCGCCACGAATGGCGCGGAGCAAATCCGACGAGGCGCTTGGCCTTGTCGTTGGCGTAGAACGTCTCATAGCGACCCATGTCGCGTCGGCGGGCGACGCCGGCGTAAAACCGCTCGTACACCTCGTCGCTGGGAATCCCCACGGACGTGTCGTCGTTCGAGACGTTGAAGATCTGGTAGCCGAGGCCGTCGGTGCGGAGGCAGCGCTCGACCATATGGCCGAGGTCGCGGGCATCGATGTAGGCGAAGATGTTGCGACGCCGTAGACCGGGATCGGCCACGAACGCGGGGAACTTGGTCGCGTACTCGTGCGGCTCGATCACGTTGTTGATGCGTAACCCGTACACATCGATGCCGCTACGCGCCTGAAACGACCGTGCCGTCGCCTCGTTGACAACCTTCGACATCCCGTAGCTGTCGTGGGGAACCGTCGGATGCTCCTCGTCGACCGGCACGTACTCGGGTCTGACCTCCCCCTCGGCGAAACAGATCCCGTACGTCGTCTCGGAACTGGCAAAGATCACCTTACGAATCCCCAACTTCACGGCGGCATCAATGACGTTGTAGGTGCTGATTGCGTTGATGCGGAACGTCTCGTTGTCGGGACGGACGAGGATCGTCGGGATCGCCGCGAAATGGACAACGGCGTCGTACCGGGGAACACCGGCGCCAAGCTCCAGTTCGTCAACCCCGGCGTACGCCGACAGAGCGTTGAAGACCTGCCCGGCAATGGTCAGATCGATGCGTAGATCCGCGACCGCCGGGTCGCCGAGCGGCACCATGTCGCCGTTGACCACCCGGTGCCCCTGTTCGACGAGATGCCGGATCGCATACCGACCCGCCTTACCACTCCCACCGGTAAAGAACACCCGCATCTGCGCGATCGTACGCACCGATCGATGGCGAGGAGCTCAGGTCCACGCCGGCCGACGCCCCGAGCTCACCGGGTTGCGGTCGCGGTTTTGCTCGATCCCCAGGCGTCGGATGACACGGTTCGGCGAGCTGGAGCTCGTGGGCTCGCCGCGCTCCTCGACGGGTCTTGCCTTCGCCGAGCTTGCGGTCGATGTACACCCGGGCCTCAGTAATGGGGCGCTTCGCCTTGGGTCGGGAGTGAGGTAGTTGCGCGCTGGCGCTACTCGATGATGGCGTCGGTGGCATCGCCGATCACGACGTCGGTGTCGACGGGAACGGCTGGCCCATCGAACCGAACGGCGAGTCGCAACGTGAAGTGCTCGTCCCCTTCGGGCACGTCGTCGTCGATCAGAGGGATGTCGAGTTGTTGGTCGACGCTTCCGACGTCGAATGTCATCGGCGTCGAGGGCAGGGCGAAGTCCGCGCCCGGAGTGGCCGAGCCCGCGAGCGCCGTGACGTCGACGACGACAGGACCAGTCCGGCATGGTTCCTGTCACCGTCAGGGCCACGGTGACGTGCAGGACGCCGTCTTCCTCGTCCGCAGGCGCCGGTGCCGCTTTGACGCTGGGGAGCACCGTGAGTGCGCCCGCTGCGGGAGGGCTGTCGATCCGGCCATCGTTCACGACGAACGTGAAGGTGGCCGTTTGGCCAGATCCGCTGTCCGGGACGAAGTTGAAGGATCCGTCGGGGTCGGAGTTCGAACTGGCCGAACGTTGGGAGCATCAAGCACGCGTGCGGTGAGATCGTCACCGTCCTGATCGGTGCCGGTCACGCGGTCCGAGAAGGGAGTGTCCTGGAGGACGGTTCGCTCGAGCGGCTGAGCGACCGGAGCGACGTTCGGCTGCGGTGCGGTCGTTGGTGACGTGGTTGGCGGGCTCGGCGTCGGTGACGTGATTGGTGCGGCAGGCGTTGCCGCAACGGTGGTGACTGGTGCGCCGGTCGTCACGGAGTTCGCCGTCGCGTCGAGCGTGACCGTGGTGGCGGGAGTGTCGTCGTCGCTGACGGCTCGCCACACCCACCACAGCACAGTGCCGAGGACGATCGCGACGACGAATCCGAGAACGGCTCGCAGCCATGTGGGCGAGCGTGGGTTCGTCCGGTGGCTGTGGCTGCCTGTTCTCCCGCAGGTGCGGGGGTCCGCCGGCGTGGCCGAGGGCGCGGAGTGCGCGCAGCGCGCCGATGGCCGGCAGTCCCGAGCCGCGGATCACCTCAGCGGGATGCGCTTGGAGCAGCACGTCGGCGGGGGTCACTCCCCGCCGGCGCGACTCGTCGTGCAGGTAGGCGATGAGACGCGGCAGCGATGGGTCAGCATCGAGCGCCACGCCGTCGAGCGACGTCAGCCTGGCAACGGCCGATGCCGCGCGCGAAAGCTCCTCACGCCACGTGTTGTCGTCAAAGGAGGCGATGCGGTCGCCGCGCGGCATGTCGCCGGCGGGTGACCAGCGGAACCACAGCGGTGACGCCAATCGCGTCGCCATGGCGTCCGCGGCGGCACCGACGATCCCGCCGGGGGCTCGACATTCGTGATCGATGAGTATGTCAGCGGACCGGGCGAGCAACGGCGTGGTGGACGTGTGCACGGTTTCCGTGACCGGACGAGGACTGAAAGCCAACCAGAGGGCGACGACGTCGCTCGCCACGGCTGCAGTCCCTCCGGGCTCGCTCAGCCGTCCGAGCGATTCGCGGGCTTGAGCGACGGCAAGTGCACCCCGCGCCGTCGATGCGAGGCCAGCGAGCAGCAGGTGCAGCAGGGGCGAGGATCCGAGGTCCCCGTTGGTTTCTCGGTTCAACGCAACCAAGCATTGATCGGTCAGCTCAGGCCGTTCGATCATCGCCCAGTGCAAGTGGTCGAGCAGTTCGGCGAGTGGAAGCGTCGGCCGCCACGGAACGTGACACGGAATCACGTGCATCACGGCCATCGACGCGGCGATCCCGCCCGCGGTCACGGGCAGGAAGAGCAGGGTTTGCCATCCGTCCCACGCCGGCACGACGAGCGAGGTCGCTGGGTCATCGCCGATGACCGCGACATGGGCGCCGGGCGCGACCACCACCCCAGCCGTGGCGTACTCACCCGTTCGTTCGTCGAATCCGGGAGTCCACGTCATCTCGACCGTCTGGTGATCGGAGACCAGCTGAACCGGCAACTTCCCGTCGATCCGCGGCAGAACGCCGGTACCCGCGCCGGCCGGCCGTCGCAGCATGATCCCGATCGCGGCGCCGCCGACTGCTCGGGCAACCAAGTGCTCGCTCAACGACTGCGCGGCTGCACCGTGGGCGTCGACGTGCGTCGACGACCGGCCGGTCGGCGCTGCTGACGGGTATGGGCCGAGCTTCATCTCGATGTTCACGTCCGCCGAGGTCACCTCGACCGTCCGCGTGTCCTCGCAACCGGCCGCGGCGGCGACGACTTCGTACGTGCCGGCCGGCACCTCGATGACGACCTCGCCGGTCCCGACGCCCACGGTCGCGTACGAGCCGTCGCGGATCTCGACCGCCGCGAAGGGATCCCGTCGGCAGCGAACGGTCAGGAGCGGCATCGCTTACGCCACGACCCGCGTGGCGATTCCTGCGACGGTGAAACGCACCACACGGTCGCTCGCGGTGTCGACGAGCGTGTAGTCGCCGTCGACCAATCGCAGCGTCCACGTTCCGCTACCGCGCACTTCCGTGGCGACGATGCCCGACGCACCCAGCACCTGCACTGATCGGCGCTCAGTGCCCGAGAGCTCGATCTGTACCTCGCGTCGCAATCGGGCGTTCGACGCCACCACCATCCGGTCGTCGACGAACACGTTGGCCCGTTGCGCGCCCGACGACAGCTCGCGCACGCGCGCCCGAAGATGGGCGGCGAGACGCGACGCCCGTATGTCACCGTCGGCATCCGTGGCAGCACCGCCGAGTCCCTCGAGCAGCGCCCGCGTGAAGTGTCCACGGGCAGCCTCCTCATCGCCGACCCAGGTCTCGAAGGCTCGCTCCCCAATATCCGCGGCGTGGGCCAGAAAGAGCCGCTGCTCGCGCGGTCCCGGCCCGTCGCAGGTATGAGGCTGCCGTCCCTCCTGCACGTCGACCATGATCGACCGACAGCAGTCGGAGAGTATGACGACCTCGTCGAAGTCACGGCAACGGTCGAGCCACGCTCGGTATGGCTCCACTGCCATGTTGTTGAACAGGTTGTGCTTGGCGTCGGCCATCAGCCAAGCAGCGGTGCCCGTGCCGGCGGCAATCCCGTGCCCGGCAAAATAGATGTACAACCTGGTTGGGTGCCCAGCGGAATGATCGACGCGCGCCAGGTCGACGATCTCATCGAGATCGGCGTCGATCTCCCACTGCTTCGGCCGCGCCGATCTCGCGTCGCTCGCCTCGCGACCGAGGTGCAGCCGAACATTGGCCGCCGGCACTCGACCGCCATTGCTGTCGACGAGCCAATCGTGGAACGCGGTCGCGTCGTTGCAGGCGCCGCGAAGGTCACTCAGCGCCGGGTAGCGGTCGATGCCGGCGACGATGGCGTAATGATGGGCGGGCGCCGGCGGTTCGGTCTGCACGACATCCGTCCGGACCGCCTCGCCTCGAGGCGAGGACACCTCGCGGTACACGAGATCAGCGTAGAACGGTCCCCGCGGCGGCCAAGCGAATTCGCCCTTCACCGCGAATGACCGTCGACGTGTAGTCATCGTGGTCGGTCACGTCGAGTGGACGAACAGCAAGGGCGGCGAACGACGTGTCGACACCCAACCTGCCCGCTGACGGCAGCGGTTCTGCCGCCCTGATCATCGTCGGAGCCACCGGGCGGAGCGATGGTAGATGCCGCACGCCCGCAACGGTGCCGACCTGGCAGCCATCGCGGCAACCGGCCAGGTGGACCCTCAGCTCACCTGAAAGCCCACCACTCCACGGGACGCTCCTGATTCCCCCCTCTCCCCGGCGGGACGAGTGGAAACCACTCACGGCACATGTTGGGAGTAGTGCAGGCGTTCGCGATTAGCGACGATCGACCAGCACGCCTCCTGCCGCACGGGATGTACACCACGCCAGCGTCCAGAAACGTCCGGGGTGCAGGTCCGAGCAGATCGGGTACTACGTGGCACCGGGTGGTGTATTCCGGACGGCATATTGCGGCGACGAACCGCGGTGCCGCAGTTACGGTCGCGCTCGGTTCTCGTCGGCGAGAACCAGACATCGAGGGGGAACCATGTTCCTGCGTCGTTCACGCATCGCGGTCGCGGCGGTGATGTCATCGTCGCTGCTGGCCGGTCTGGCGGTCGCCGAGCCGAGCGGCGCGACTACCCCGGACACGACGCTGCCAGGCTCCGGCGAGGGGCCGGTCGGCATCATCGCTATCGGTCACTCGGGCTTGACCGGCTGGAACTCCGACCTCGACCGACCGGGCCAGCGACGCGTTCGAGAATTCGTGGGCGACCGGGACCAATCCGGAGGTCAACAGCATCTACCTACGCCTCGTCGAGGCGCGTCCGGAGACCGAGGGCCACGTCGCCAACAAGGCGGTAGCTGGTTCGACGGCAGATACACTTGACTGGCCAGGCTCAATCGGCCCTAATCGAGGTGCCGACGCCTGAACTGGTGATTATCCAGACGATCGACAATGACCTCCGCTGCCCGCTCGACGAGGGCGCGCTCGAGTACTTTGGCGACTCGGTCAGCCGCGCCCTCGACAAGATCGTCGAAGCGTCGCCGCAGTCGCAGATCTTGATGGTCGGGCACGTCGGCACGGGCGTTCCAGCAATTGGTTCCCCTTCTTGGAGGAACTCATCGAGGCCCATCCGGAGGCAAAGGCGGATCTCACCGGGGAGTTCCCGTGCGGCGGCTACTACGGTCGCCGTCGGGCGAGCCGCTCCAGGAGAACGTCGATTACCTGCTCGACGCCATCGACGCGTATCACGCCGAGCAGCAGCGCCGATGCGACGCTGTTCCCCAGTGCCGGACGGACGGGGGTGCCAACAACACCTACGTCGAGAAGTTGGAGAACCTCTCGTCCGACTGGAACCACCTCAACGTTCGCGGCCAAGCCGCCGAGGCCGAACTCATCTGGCCCGTCGTCGCCGAGATGCTCGGACTCGACGACACCACCGCCTCCTCCGCCGTGTCAGCGACCGAACTCGAAAGCTGACACTTCAACGAACCCGACCATCGGCACCGCCCGGCGGAACCGCGACGATGCCGACCACTCGCAGTCGACTACGTCCCACATAGAACTGTCGTTCGGCGCAAAGCGGTTGCTTCAACGGTCAAGCCGACCAAGTCGAAACCGGCTCATCCTCGCACTATTGGGTGGTCGGATCGGCGAATCGATCAGGCCATCTTCGCCAGGTATTCCTCGGCGGCGATCGTGTCGGCGTGGGCCTGGGAGTAGACGGCGAGCATCTGGTGGCTGCTCCAACCGCACAGCCGCATCAACGAGATCGGCGTCACCCCACGGCGCAGGGCGCGCACGGCGAACGAGCGGCGCAAGCTGTGCGGCGTCAACTGGCCGTTCGAGTGTCGCGACACGACCTGGCGCACCAGCGCATACGGGTTCTGCACCGCCCACAGCGATCCGGGAGCGCCGCCCCGCTCCCGCAGCCACTTGCCCAGGGCGGCGATCGAGCGCTCACTGAGCGGCACCGTCCTGGCCATGCTCTTGGACACCGGGAAGCGGACCATGCCCGAGGCGACATCGATGTCGGCGCACTTCAAGGCGGCGATCTCGCCCTTGCGGGCACCGGTGTCGACCAGCAACGTGAGCAGGGCGGAGTCCCGGCGGCTGCGCTTGGCGCTGAGCAGCATGGCCTCGATCTGGTCGTCGCCGGGGGTGAGGTGGGCCTGCTTCGGGGTGCTGATCGTGATCCCCGACAGCGGGTTCTTGACGATCAGTTCCTCTTTGACCAACCAGCCGTAGAACGCCCGCAGTGACCGGAGCCGGATGGCCACGCCACCGGGCGTGTAGCGCTCGCCCAGCCACTGGGTGAAGGCGTAGGCCTCGGCCCGGTTCAGGTCCGACAACTCGGTCGTTCCGCGCCACTGCCGCAGACTGGCGAGGGCTTGACGGTACGAGGCGATGGTGTGCGGGCTGCGCCCCGCCGCCCTCAGCGCCGCCAACCAGATCTCGTCGGCCGTTGGGACCGGTGAGACGAGCGACAGGTGCTGGGCGCTCGTAAATGGAGCTTCCTCTCGGGCGGAAAGTCGGGCTGGCAAAGGCACTCGCAATCCCTCTCAATACATCAAAGCGAGAACGTCTCACTTGTGCGCTGCCACAATACCCCACAATTCACCAGAATACGGGCGCCCACTCACGCAAACACAAGGGTTATCGAAGCCGCCGCTTACCGGAGGAGCAAACACCGACGACATCGCCGCAATAGATCCGAAAGTACCATTGACTTGAACATCGCGGCCGACGACTGGCCGTTGCGTCCTCCTCGGTGCGTGAACCGGCGCCACAGGCGCAGCTCAGCACCGGCTGTTGAAGTGGTTGTGTGTGCTCGGCGAGGGGTTGAACCAGTCGGGCCATGTCGTGGCGTCGTCGTAGATCACTCTCACGTCGCCTCCCGACAGCCCGATCTCACAGAGCGATGCGTTGCCCATCGTCGCCCCGCTGAGGTTGGCGCCGCTGAGGTCGGCGCCAGCGAGGATGGCGCCGCTGAGGTAGGCGTTGCTCAGGTCGGCGTTGCTGAGGTCGGCGTTGGTGAGGTCGGCACCACGGAGGTCGACGCCGTCAAGGTCGGCGCCGCGCAGTATGGCGAACTGGAGGTCGGCACGGTCGAGGTGGGCACCGTCGAGGTGGACGTACGACAGATCGGCGCCGCTCAGGTCGGCACCGTTGAGGTTCGCTCGGTCCAGTTGGGCGTACGGAAGGACGGCGTTCTTCAGATCGGCGCCGCTGAGGCGGGCGTCGGTGAAGACAGCATGGTCGAGTTTGGTGCTTTCGAGGCGGGCGTCGATGAGCCGAGCTTCGCGTGAAGTCGGCGCCATCGAGTTGGAGGCCGGTCAGATTCATCCCGCTCAGGTCCATGCTCCGGAACGGGCGGAGACGTTGATCGGCGCTAGAGGTGCTGCTCACGAAACGCAGGTTCTCCAACCGCTCGACCTGGTCGGCCGTCGCGGCGTCCCCATGGTCGGCGATCCACCAAAGGACAAGCCCGACAAGCAGCGCGGGGACCACGACCACGGCCACCAGGAACCGGTTCTCGTTCACCCACGACCAAGTTCGGGCGCCGGGACCGGGCTTGGAGGACCACGATCGGCAGCGTGTCGCCCTCGCTCATCGCCGAATGCTAGGTGCGAGCCGACGGTAGTTGGCGATGACGCGGCGGCGTACCCAGTTGCCGAGCCGCGGCGCGGTCGGCCGACGCCGCGGGACCTGGTGATGGTCAAGGATCCGGGAGAGCCGGATCAGCCCGATGCCGTAGCGCCGCTGGATGGCGGCGAGCGTGGCCCGGCTCGGCAGTCGGCGACGACGCCGCCCTCGTCGCTCGGTGCGAGGTGAATGGCGATGCACCAAGCCGCATCGCTATTCATCGACGGTAGAGGAGTCACCGTGGGGCGTCTCTGACCCCGACCAGGCCCGTCGTGTACCGGCATGACTAGGTTCTCGCGACCACTATCCACAAGCGGTATGGGTTCTCGTTAACTCAGTATCCAGGCGATATAGGTGCACGGTAACTCAGTATCCACAGAGGGTGTGGATACTGATCGTTGCCACTGGAGCGGTGTCCGCCGTCCCCGCAGGCCTCCTCGACCTCCCGCCGCGCCGTGTAGCAGAGCGACGCTACGAGGCGCAGACGATCTATCCGATGCGGCAGGTGTCATATGCACCACTCGCCAGTATCCGTGTCGCACTGTCTCCGTTCGGGCACCAGTTCCATGTCGAACGACCGCGGCCACGACCGAGACGGCGCTCATCGCCGGGACGCCGCCACGGCGAAGTTCGGTCGTAGTGCATCACTACTCTTTGGACCACTCATGCGGGGAGGGGCCATGAAGCTGGTGTTGTCGGCGGGCGTCGTTGTGTTGTCGGCGGCGATGTTTGCCGCTGGAACGCAGGTTGTCGGTGCTTCGGGGACAGAGTGGGAGGGTCGGTTTGCGCAGCGCTGGTCGGCTGGCGTCGAGGGTGACCTGGTTGGTCTGGAGATGGCGGGCGACCGGGTGTACGCGGTGACGCATACCGGGTCGACGTTGGAGGTGGTCGCCTTCGATCGTGTCGATGGGAGCGTGCTGTGGCGGCATCCGATCCGCGAGATTGCTGACCTGTACGGCTACAGCGGAGCGGCGACGGATTACGGCCTGTTGTTCACGTTCGGCGATTTGGGGGCAGAGGTGGACGTCGTGGTGGCCACGATTCCGGGTACGTCGACGCCCGAAGCAGTGACGGTTGCTAGCGGTGTGACGGCCAGCGCAGCGCCGTGTGCACATCTCATGTTGCTCGATCCCGACAGCGGCGAGATCCAATGGGACGACCCCCTCTATTCCCCGGCCCCGTGGGTGGGCGGCAAGGTCAACGATCACGTCGCGGTGGTCGGCGTCTACGACGACGGCCCTGCGTTTGTGGACCTCGACAGCGGTGAGTCGACGTGGGCAGACTACGAAGCGCCGGATTGGGTGGTCGTCGGCGATGAGTTGGGGCGAATCGACGGCGGATCGTTGGAGGTCGGGTGGGATCCATTCGACCCGGCGGCGCCAACGAGGACGGTTCGGCTTCCGAAAGGCAGCGTCGCCGTCACTGCGGACAGCGATGGACGCACCCGCGATGGAAGCACCCTCGGGGTAGCTGCGAGCAGCGATGGACGCTTGATCGTCGCCACCGTTGGGTCCGAACTGGTCGGAATCGTCGACGGTGCGGGGGCGTGGCGATGGACCCCCGACCTGGAACAGATCAGCGGTGTCTTCCTGGTCGACGACTTCATCGGGGTCCAGGAGTTCTTGCCGTCATCGGACCCGGACGACATGGGCGGGTACGTTGAACGGGTTCAGGTGGGCCGCATCGGCGATGGAGGCGTTGAGGCGTGGGACCCGCTTCCCAACACGATCCATCTTGATGACGCCTCGTTCGGCGTCGACGGAAACGTTGCGCTGGTCGGCGTGATGGACGAGACACCGGGTATGAGATCCAGGGACGAACGTGTGAGCGCGGTGTCGGTGGATCTGCGTGAAGGCACCCCGGTTCACGAGTTCGCCGATGACCTCAACGGGTTTGGAACTGTCGGGGCGTTTGCGGCTACGTCTACACTGCCGCGGCATTGGACGGGCAGATTGACGTCTACCGAGGCCGACACACTGGAACTGGCGACGTCGATTCCGTTGGTCGACGAACACGACGTAGGACCGCCGAATCTCATTGTGGGCGACAACGAGATGATCATCCACAATCCTGAGCAATCGACACTGTCGGCGTACGCCTAGGGCGGTCCCGGTAGAGGGTGTGGCCTCATCATGCTGGGCCCAGGCCAACGTTGCGCGAGCTACTCCTGCTTCTCGTCTGTCGAGGGCCTCGGTGCCATTGGCGACACCCACGAAACTGGGTCTGCGTGACGTCTGCCCGATGTCGCATCTCTGCCCGACGGCGACGACGTGGATGCGATGTCCTCGTCCGCATTCCCACCGACCTGGGCCGTCGTGGACGAGCACCCGTCGAGCACGCATCGAACTGCATTGGCTCTCAAGGTTGCCTCGCCGACCATCCGAGTGACGGCGCGGCGGCACGTCGTTACGATCGGCGGCCAATCGGCGGAACTCAAGCACTGATTAGATGGGGGAATCGTGTCTGGACTTCGTTTTCGCATCCTGTTCGCGGCCGGGCTGTTCGCATCGCTCGTCGCCGGTTTGTCCGTCGCCGAGTCCACAAGTGCCACGACTCCTCCGCCGGTGTTGTCGAATGCGGCAGCGGAGGAGACTGCGTCGCTCGATGGGCCGTCGGGTGGGGCGACGACCGACCCGACCAATGTCAACGAGATCGACGTCGGCGGCGACGTGCCGGACGAGGCGATGCTGACCGTCGAGGATCTCGGCAGCGACTGGGAGACCGACGGTCCCGAGGTGTTGGAATTCGGCCCGACGGCAGAACCGTTCAGCTACTGCCCAAACGGCTCCGAGATGATGCCCCCGGCGGCCGGGACCAGCATCTCGTTTACCCCGGGCCAGCCGTTGACGACGTCTCGCTGTTTGACGACGAGGTCGTCGAGGCCGTGTTCGTGTTCTCAACGGCCCAAGATGTTGCGTCGTGGTTCGACGGTTTGGAGTCGTGTGTCGGAGAGGAGTGGGAGGAGTCGTTCGATCCGGTCGAACAGGTGACCGTCGCAACACTTGAGGATCCGGACCTCGGCGACGAGTCCCGAGGCTTCCGCACGACATACGCCCACAGCGACGAGCCGGAACACGACAACACCGCCGTGTTGGTGCGCCTCGGTGAGGTGCTCGTCCTCGTCAGCTACGACAACTACGGCCTGGACGAAGCCGTCGATCAAGCCTTCCTCGACGGCCTGGTCGATACCGCCGTCGCCAAGGTCAACGCCACACTCGGGTGACGTCCTCCGCTGCCGTTGAACGAACGGCCGCCGCCGGTCCTTGGACACGGTCTGTCGTTCAGCGGCCCCGACCGCAACGTCGAGGATCTCCGCGATCAGGTCGTGCTCGATCAACTGGCCGATCTTGATCCGCCCCAGGTCGGCCGCGGCGACCGAAGCGCCGGCGTGTGAGAGGTGGGCATCCCCCGCCGGGGCGGACACCTGACACAGGCTGGGAGGCCTGGGAAGGAGTCCATCCATCATGGGAGATTCACGCCGGCGGTGGTCGCCGGAGTTCAAGCGGGACGCGGTGGCGTTGGTGCGCTCGTCGGGCCGTCCGATCAGCGTCATCGCCCGCGAGCTCGGCTGCGGCGAGTCGTCGCTGGGCTATTGGCTGACGAAGGACCGCCAGTCGCGAGCCGAGGCGGACCCGGAGCGGTTCGCCGCCGAGCAGGCCGAGTCGGAGGAGATCAAGCGTCTGCGTCGCCGGGTGGCGGAACTGGAGGTGGAACGCGAGATCCTGAAACGATCTGCGGCCTGGTGGGTGAAGGAGTCGATGCCGTGAGCAAGTACGCGTTCATCGACGCCCACCGGGCCGAGTTCCACGTCGTCGATCTGTGCCGGGTCGGCGGGGTGTCGACGTCAGGGTTCTATGACTGGCAGGCCCGCCAGGCGGCCGGCCCGTCCGACGCCGAGCGGCTCGAGGCCGACCTGGTGGCGGAGATCCGGGTGATCCATGCCCGCTCCCGCGGCGCCTATGGCTGCCCGCGGGTGGTCGGCACGCTGCACCAGCAGGGCCGCCGGGTGAACCACAAGCGTGTCGAGCGGCTGATGGCGAAACACGGCATCAAGGGCCGCTGCGGGCGGCGCCGGGTGCGCACGACGATCCGTGACCCGCACGCCCGCCCGGCGACCGACCTCGTGCACCGCTGCTTCGACCGCGAGCGGCTGAATGAGTTGTGGGTCGGCGACATCACCTAATGGGAGGGCCAGAGGTTGCCGGTCGAGCCGCTGGCAGGGAATCACTGAGACATCACCGACCCGCAGGTCGTGACCGGCGAGGGTGTGGGCCGAGCCGCTGGCAGGTGTCCACTCCACGCCACCCGACCCTGGAGGTCTCTATGTAGACGGTGGCCCTGCCAGTCGCTGGGTCTGCAGTCAGCTGGTGAGGTGTCGCGTCTCGAACGCTGTCCATTAGGTCGCTGCGCGGGCTCTCGGGCTCATCCAACAACAACAGGAACGAGAGCAACTTGGAAATCACCTGCGGGATCGACTGGGCCGAGGCCCACCATGACGTCGCCCTTGTCGACGACATCGGAACGACCGTGGCCAAGTGTCGGATCGACACCGGTCTGGCGGGGTTCACGACGTTGATGGCCCTGATCGCGGAGCACACCGACGAACCGGAGTCCGTGGCGGTGGCGATCGAGACCGACAAGAACCTCATCGTGACGGCGCTCGAGGCCGCCGGTCTCAGCGTCTATGCGATCAACCCGCGAGCCGTGGCGCGGTATCGGGAGCGGACCGCGCAGGCGGGCGGCAAGTCCGACCCGGGTGATGCCATCGTGTTGGCGAACATCTTGCGCACCGATCGGCAAGTCGCATCGGGCGTTGCCACGCATCAGCGAGGGCGGTCTGGCCGTCAAGGCGCTGGCCCGCCAACACCAGGAGGCCATCTGGGCTCGCCAGCTGACCGTGAACCGTCTCCGTTCGGCGTTGCTCGAGTTCTATCCCAACGCTCTCAAGGCTTTCCCGGTGCTGACGCACAAGGCCGCGCTGGAGATCCTCGGTGCCGTCCCGTCCCCGGCGCACGGCCTGAAGCTCACCCACAAGCGGGTCGTGACCCTGCTGAGGCGCAGCGGACGCGGGAACCGGCCCGGGCTCGCCGACACAATCCTCAACCAGCTCCACGAGCCCGCCTTGCGCCAGCCGCCGGCCGTCGAGGCAGCGCTCGGCCACGCGGTGAGCGGACTGGTCAACGTGATCAAGACAATGGAGGTAGCCATCGCCGACCTCCGAGTGGCCATGGCTGCCGAGTTCGATCAACACCACGCCGCTGAGCAGCTGCGCGCGGCGCCAGGATTGGGTCCCATCCTCGCGGCGCGAGTCCTTGGCGAGATCGGTGATGACACCACCCGGTTCACGACCGCCGGCGGCCTCCGTGCCTTCGCCGGAACCGCTCCCATCACCCGCGCCTCTGGCCGATCCAAGAGCGTTCGGACCCGGCACGTGAAGAACAACCGCCTCGCCGACGCCTGCTACTGGTGGGCGTTCGCCGCGATCACCAAGTCGCCCGGCGCTCGAGCTCACTACGACCGTCGGCGCGCTGCTGGCGACCGCCACAACGCCGCCCTCCGCAACGTCGCCAACAAGCTCCTCGGTCGCCTCTGGTGGTGCCTCGTAAACGACGTCGCGTGGGACGAGGACGCCGCCTGGCCGACCTTCGCGAACGGTCACGAACAAGTCGCCGCTTGACAGCTGACCGGCGTGGGGTGTCTAC
>CAWFLK010000018.1:0-73321 GCA_963816635.1 Ilumatobacteraceae bacterium
AGCTCGCCGCAGTCCCGGCGCTCGGACTCTGCGGCGGGTTGTGCGCTGTACCTGCTCGCCTTCGTGGTGCTCCGCGTGCGTTTGTCCCGCACGCTGCGCGGTGGCCGCTTGCTGGCCGCAGTTGCGTTCGCCCTGCTTTGGCCGGTGGCCGTGGTCGTGCCGGCGCTCCTCGCGCTCGTGCTGGTGACGATCGTCTGGGTCGGACTTCACACGTACGAGATCATCTGGTGGCGCGAAGCCAGGGCGCAAACGCGCGCCCTCCGAGCCGGCGCATGACGAGCGGAACCGACGCTGCCTTCTCCGCACGCACGGCGTGGTCGCGCAGTATCCGGACGCCCCTCCGCGAGTTCGTGCATACGGAGACTGGGGGTGCTGCCGTTCTCCTCGCGGCCGCGATCGTCGCGCTCGCGTGGGTCAACGTCGACAGCTCGTCGTACACGCGGCTGTGGGAGACCACACTCTCGATCAACCTCGGCAACTGGGGCCTCTCGCTCTCGCTCCGCGACTGGGTCAACAGCGGGCTCATGACGTTCTTCTTCTTCGTCGTAGGCCTCGAGGCACGACGCGAAATCGACCTGGGCGAGCTGCGTGAGCGCAGGCGGTTTCTTCTGCCTTTCGTCGCTGCGCTTGGCGGGATGGCGATGGCCGTGGCGATCTACCTGGTTTTCAACGCCGGCAGCTCCTCCGCCTCCGGGTGGGGAATCGCGATGTCGACGGACACCGCCTTCGCACTGGGCCTGCTCGCGCTCGTGGGGCCACGCTTCCCGGATCGCCTCCGCGCCTTCATGCTCACCGTGGTCGTCGTCGACGATCTCGTTGCCCTCGCGGTCATCGTTCTCGTCTACTCGGGCGAGCTCAAACTGTCCGCACTACTCGTAGCTACTGCTCTCTTCGGGCTCGTGTTCGTCGCCCGCGCCCTACGCGTCAACCGCGGCCCTGTCTACTTCGTCCTCGGAGCAGCGACCTGGGTGGCGCTGCTCGAGTCCGGCATCGAGCCGGTCCTCGTCGGTCTCGCGATCGGTCTGCTCGCATACGCGGCGCCGCCGGAGCGCTCCGCGCTCGAGCGTGCAAGTGAAGCGTTCCGCGAGTTCCGGGAGCAGCCGACCCCGGAGCTTGCGCGCAGTGCGCGCGAGCAGGTGAGGACGGCGACGTCGCCGAACGAGCGTCTTCAACTCTTGTGGCATCCCGTGTCGAGCTACGTCGTCGTACCTCTCTTCGCGCTCGCCAACGCCGGCATCGTGATCGACGGAGGCTTCCTGAAAGAGGCGTTCACCTCGCCGATCACGCTCGGAGTTCTCGTCGGCTACGTCGTTGGCAAGCCGGTTGGCATCTTCGGATCGACCTGGCTGGCGACACGCATGAGCCGAGGCGCCCTCCAGCCCCCCGTCGGCTGGGGCGCGGTCGCTGGCGGCGGCACGATCGCCGGGATCGGCTTCACGGTCGCCATCCTCATCTCGACGCTCGTCTTCGACGGCCGCGAGCTCGAGGAAGCGAAGGTCGGGATCCTTGCCGCCGCGCTCTCGGCGGCGATGATCACATGGCTCCTCTTCCGCGCGACCGCGCTGCTTCCTCGGCGCACTCGCATCCGCGCCTTGCTCGGGACGGCGGATCCGATCGTCGACCTGTATATCGACGTCGATCCGGAGCACGACCACGTCCGCGGACCGGTTGATGCGCCCGTCACGGTCGTCGAGTACGGCGACTTCGAGTGTCCGTACTGCGGTATGGCGGAGCCGGTTGTTCGGGAGCTGCTCAGGGACTTCGGTGAAGTCCGCTATGTCTGGCGGCACCTTCCGTTGACCGATGTCCACCCGCACGCACAACTCGCTGCCGAAGCTGCAGAGGTCGCCGCCCACGGCGGGGCCTTCTGGGAGATGCACGATCTCCTGCTAGCTCATCAGGACGCGCTCGAGCTCGATGACCTCGTCGGCTATGCGAGGGAGCTCGGTCTTGACGGCGAGTCGTTCGCTGCTGAGCTGCGCGACCACAGGACCGCCGCGCGCGTGGCTGAGGACGTTGACAGTGCCGACCTCAGCGGCGTCTCCGGCACACCGACGTTCTTCATCAATGGTCGTCGTCACTACGGCGCGTACGATATTGCGACGCTCTCGGCCGCAGTCCGAGCTGCTCGAGCGCGCGTGCTCGTAGCCGGATGATTGCACCCTCGGTGAGCGCTCTTGCTAGTGCGTCATGAGCGGCGCACGCGTCGTGAACGCCGCCAACACGCTCGGCCCCGACATGCTTGGCTCCGACCCGCGGGAGGCCGGCGGCCGGCGCATTATCTTTGGCGCCCGCGATGACGCCGACGCGAAGTAGGACGTCGTCGCGTTGTTCGAGCACGCGGGTTTCTCAGCGATCGACCTCGGCGACCTTGCGACGGGCGGCGCGATGCAGGAGATCCAACATCCGCTCGCCGGGCTCAACCTGATCCGACTCTGACAAAACGCCCATGCAGAAGATGACTGCGTCCGTTGCTCCTTGACACGTTCGACAAGATGGACGGCAGAAGTCTTTCGCCGAGCGGGAGTCCGCGGGGACTGGAACGAGACGGGACCGCCAAGTCGCGGAGCTTGATCCCAAACGGCACGTCCCTTAGGCATCGGCACCATTGCCGTCAAGGAGGAACGATCTCTTGTCACCACCTGAAAGCCCGCCGCTTTCCCCATCGCAGCTAGCGGTTCTCGCCGAGATCGGGGAGGAGCGCTCGGCGCCTGTCGGTGAGCTGCTGTATCGGGTCGGCGACCGGACGTATCCGTTCGTGGTCATCCTCGAAGGAGAGGTCGCGATCATCGACGCGGCAGGGAACGAGCTAATCCGGCACGGGCCTGCGGGCTTCCTCGGCGAGGTGAACCTTCTCTCGGGTCAGACGGTCTTCGTCAACGCGCTTGTCACGAAGCCGTTGCGCTACATCGCGGTCGAGCGCAGCGATCTGCGATCGCTCCTCAACGAGGATGGCCCGCTAAGCGATCTCGTGCTCTCGACGTTCATTTCGCGCCGCGAGGCGCTGCAGAGTGCGGAAGGAGTTGGCGTCGAGATTGTCGGGCCACACGGTTCCGAGCAGACGATGCGAATGCTCGAGTTCGTGCGCGCGAACAGGCTGCCGTACAGCTGGGAGGATGCAGGCCCACCGGGCGGCGGAGAGCTGCCACTCGTACGGCTGCCGGGCGGCGGAGAGCTGCGCGGTCCGACTCCCGGCGAGGTCTCGCGCGCTCTGGGGATCGGGCTCGAGCTCGCGCCGAGTGAGAATGTCGACCTGCTGATCGTCGGGGCCGGGCCGGCGGGCCTGGCTGCCGCGGTCTACGGCGCATCTGAAGGGCTCGACACGCTCGTCGTCGAGGGCACCGCGCTCGGTGGCCAGGCGGGGTCGTCCCGCCGGATCGAGAACTGATCCGGCGCCTCGAACGCCTGCCCGGTGCCGTACACGCCGACGTTGGAGAGCGACGCCGCCGGCAGCATGCCGCGGGCGGCGTCGAGGGCCTTGGCCCGGGTCGCCTGGCGGTAGACGAAGTCGCTGTCGCCGGCCTGCTTGGGCACGGTCGCCCGCACGTGCTCGGTCAGCTTGTCGACCACCTCGCTGTAGGCGTCGAACATGCGGTCCATGTCACCGACGTACCGCGTGCCGAGGCGGCTGGCGAGCACCGCCGGGTCGCGGAAGAAGCGGTAGCGCCCCCCGAGGCGGGTGTCGTAGGCGATGTAGCGCGTGCTCTGCTCGAGGTAGCTCATCAGGCGACCCCACTCGAGGATCTTGGTGAGGATGTTCGAGGCCTGCTCGCAGGCCAGGTGCACGCCGCCGAGCTGGGCGACGGAGTCGTCGCCGTACTCGACGAACACCTTCTCGTAGAGGTCCTCGGCGCGCTGCACGCCGACGGTGGCGTCGACCGAGTGGTCGCCGGACACGTCGAGGTCGCCGACGAACTCGTCGAGGAACAGCCGGCGCAGGCTCTTCGGGCTGCGGCTGTAGCGGGCGAACAGCGCCCCCTTCACCACCTCGGGCAGGTTGACGAGGGCGAAGACGGGCCGGTCGAGGTTGGTGAAGTACCGGCGCAGCACGTCGGCTTCGGCGGCGCCGTAGTCCTCCGGCACGTACAGCGTCACGAGCGGCCATCCTACGAGTCGCCGCGAACGCCGATCGCGGATCCCGCCCCCTCCCCGGGACCCGAAGATTTCCACAAGCAAAATCGTGCAGGAACGCACGATTTCGCGTACCGGAATCAGAGATAGCTCCCATCTCCAATTCCGGTACGCGAAATCGAGCGCGAAACGCTCGAAAATGCTTGTGGAAATCTTGGCCCTGCCGGGCGGGGAGGGGTCAGTGGGTGAGGACGATCTTGCCCAGTTGCTCGGAGGATTCGAGGCGGGCGAGGGCGGCCGGGTACTCGTCGAGGCCGAAGGTGCGGTCGACGTGCACGCTCAGGCCGTCGGCGACCAGCCGGGTGACCTCGGCGAACTCCTGGTAGCTGCCCATCGACGAGCCGATGATCTCGTACTGCTTGAAGAACAGGCGGGGCAGGTTGATCGTCACCTCGGCCCCCGACGTGCCGCCGCACACCACCAGCCGTCCGCCGGCCTTCAACGAGCGCAGCGAGCGGTCCCACGTGGCCGCGCCGACGCTCTCCACCACCACGTCGGCCTGCACGTCCCAGCGCTCGGCGGCCGAGTCGACCACCGCCACCGCTCCCATCGCCGTCGCCTGCTCCCGCTTGTCGGCGCTGCGGCTGGTCGCCACCACGTGGGCACCGAGGTGCCGGGCGATGGCGAGGGCGGCGCACGACACGCCCGAACCGACGCCGACCACCAGCACGGTCTGGCCGGCGGCCACCCGCGCCCGGCGGAGCATCCGGTACGCCGTCAACGTGGCCAGCGGATACGCCGCGCACTCCTCCCACGAGCGCCCGGCCGGTCGGGCGAACACGTTCCGCGACGGTGCCACCGCCCACTGGGCGTGACCGCCCCAGGTGTGCTCGCCGTAGATGCGCATCCCCGGACCCATCGGCGAGTCGTTGCCGAGGGCCACGATGTCGGCGACCGGCGACACCGCCGGGTTGATCACCACCTCGTCGCCGACGGCGATGCCCCGGACGTCGTCACCGACGGCTTCGACGACGCCGGCGACGTCGCACCCGGGCACGTGCGGCAGCGGCGGCTTGGGCAAGCCCGCGGGTGACCCACAGGTCCATGTGGTTGAGGGCGCTGGTGACGACGCGCACCTGCACGTCGTCGCGGCCGAGCGGTGGCAGCTCGATCGTCCCCCAGCGGTACGTCCCGGGCGACTCGTCGAGTATCCACGCATCCATCGGACCGTTCTATCGCGCCGCCGAGGTGCGGCTCCGATTCAGACGTAGACGTCGACGGCGTCGGGTTCGAGCCAGACCGACACCGAGCTCGCCCGGCCGCGTGCCACACCGTCGACCCACAGCCCGAGCGGCTCGGGGAACGCCAACTCGGCGCGCTCGACCCGGCGCACCGTGATGTCGGGGTGCGGCACGTGGGTGCCGGTCGGTAGGCGCCGCCACGCCTGCCAGCGCGCCCGCACCGACATCGTCGGCGCCACCTCGACGACGTCGAGCCGACCGTCGCCCGGATGGGCGCGCGGCGCCACGTCCCACGCCCCGACGTGGTCGACGTTGGTCACGGCGGCGAGCGGACCGTGCCACCATCCGCGCCGCCCCGGCCGCCGGACCAGCACGTGGGCGACCGCGACGCCGCTGAAGCCGGTGGCCTCGACGTGCATCACGTCGAGGGCGAGGCGGGTGGTCGCCGGTCCCTGCGGCGCGCCGAGCGCGGTGTGGACGTCGCCGCCGCGGACCAGCAGCGGGCGAGGCTCGCGCCGGGCCACCGCGTCGGCCAGGTCGACGTCGCGACGCACCACCAGCGGGTGGTCGGGCGGGGCGGTCGGCTGGCCCCACGCTCGACCGGGACGAATCGTCACGGCGCGTCGGTCGCCCCCGCCGCCACGGTGCCGTCGGCGACGATGCCGCGGAACGCGCTGCGGGCGACCTTGCGGGCAGCGTCGCGGGTGGCCGCGACCGGCGCCACGTCGGCCACCTGGCGGGCGAGGTCGATCACCTGCTTCATCGAGCGGACGAAGTCGCCGCCGGTCAGCTCGTCGGCGGTCACCACCGCCTCGAGGTCGTGCCCGGCCGTCCAGCCGTGGGCGGCGCCGAAGAACCCCGCATCGGGCGGTCGGTGCGGCGCCAGGCCGCCCGCCCGCTCGCCGGCGGCGAGGTCCTCGCTGGTGGCCGCCACCAGCCGCCATCGCTCGCGAGCGGCGGCGTTCGGGAACCACGGCGGGGCCGGTGGATCCGGGCTGCGGTGCTCGTAGACGAACGTCGACAGCAGCCCGGCGAGCACCGGCGCCTCGACGCCGTCGAGCCAGCCGAGGCGCAGGCACTCGGCGACGAGCAGGTCGCATTCGTGGAAGATGTTGGCGAGCATCTCGCCCGACGAGGTCAACGCCCAGCCCGGGGTCTCGTCGCCGCCGAGGTCGATGTACCCGCGCCGGGCGAGGACGTCGACGACGCGGTCGAACTCCCGCCCGAGCGAACCCTGATGACCGTCGACGCGGCGGGCGAGGTCGGCGAGCTCGCGCTCGAGGCGCTCGGCCTGTCCCGCCGCGCGCATGCGGTCGCGCAGGTCGGGGTCGAGCTCCACCGGGTGGATGCCCCGGCGCCCGCCGCCCCCGGCGCCTGGCGCCCCGTTCGCCCCGTCGCGGCGGGCGCAGGTCGGCCCGAGCAAGGCGCTTGGCGACGTCACGGCGGTAGGCCGCTGAGTGCGGCTCGAACGTGGCGGGCAGCCGGACGCGGCCGATCGCCGCCACCGGTCCCACCACCTCGTCGGCGGTCACCATGAGCGTCTCCGCCTCTTCGGTGATGACCGTCAGGCGCGTCCCGGCCTTGCGGGTGGCGCTCACCACCATCACCGCCGGTCCTCGGGAGCGTCCGCGGCTGACGTTCACCACGTCGCCCGGGCGCAGCGCCGCGAGCGCCGCCTCGCGGCTCGCCGCCTCGTCGTGGCCGCGCCGCCGTTCGGCGTCACGCTCGGCGCGGTACTCCCAGATGTCGCCGAGCGGGCTGATCGCCAGCTCCCGCTGCTCGTCGAGTCGGGCCTGGAACCGCTCTCGGCGCGCCTCGAGGCGCACGACGTCGCGGTCGGACTGGTACTGCGCGAACGAGCGGTTGAGCAGGCGGTGGGCCTGCTCGGCGCTGTACGCCCGCACCAGGTTGGCAGCCATGTTGTACGTCGGGCGGAACGCCGACCGGAGGTGGAAGGCCCGGCTGGACGCCAGTTCGGCGACCCGCTCGAACGACACGAACGGGCTCCACAGCACCACCGCCTGACCGACGTCGTCGATGCCCCGCCGCCCGGCCCGCCCCGTGAGCTGGGTGTACTCGCCCGCCGTCAGCATCTCGTGGTGGTCACCGGTGAACTTGGTCAGCTTCTCGATCACCACGGTCCGCGCCGGCATGTTGACGCCGACGGCGAGGGTCTCGGTGGCGAACACCACCTTGAGCAGGCCGGCGGCGAAGCACTGCTCGACGGTCTCCTTGAACGCCGGCACCATCCCGGCGTGGTGCGGTGCGACACCGGCCTCGAGCCCGGCGACCAGCTCCCCGTAGCCGAGCACGGCGAGGTCGGCGTCGTCCAGAGTGGCCAGGCGCTGATCGACGATCGCCCGGATGGCCTCTCGCTCGGCGGCCGTGGTGAGGCGCACACCGGCGGCGGCCGCCCGCGCCGCTTCGTCGCACTGGTTGCGGCTGAAGATGAAGAAGATCGCCGGCAGCATCGAGCGCTGGGCGAGCAGGTCGATCGTCTCCAACCGCCCCGGCGTGTAGAGCACCCGCTGCCCGCTCCCCCGCGCCGGTCGGCGAAACGAGCCGCGTCCGCGTACCGCTTGGGCGTCGATGCGGCTGGCGTCGGGGTTGGGCATCCCGTTGACGAACGTCGGCAGGAACTGCAGGCGGTCGTTCGTGCGGTCGCCGACGAGGTAGTGGTCGTCGAGGCGCACCGGCCGGCGCGTCTCGACGACGGCGGTCGTCGCGCCCCGCACCGTCTCGATCCACGCCGCCAGCTCGCCGGAGTTGCTGACCGTGGCGGACAGGCACACCAGCCGCACGTGGCTGGGGAGGTGGATGATCACCTCCTCCCACACCGGGCCGCGGTAGGCGTCCTGCAGGAAGTGCACCTCGTCGAGCACCACCAGCCCGAGGTCGTCGAGGGCCGCCGAGCGGGCGTAGATCATGTTGCGCAGCACCTCGGTGGTCATCACCACCGTCGGCGCGTCGCCATCCACCACGTTGTCGCCGGTCAGCAGGCCGACCTGGCCGACGCCGTAGCGCTGGCCGAGGTCACGGAACTTCTGGTTGGACAGCGCCTTCAGCGGCGCGGTGTAGAACGCCCGCTTGCCGAGGCGGCGCATCATCTCGATGCCGTACTCCGCGACGACCGTCTTGCCGCTCCCCGTCGGTGCGGCCACCACCACGTGGCGGCCGGCGTCGAGGGCGGCGATGGCGTCGAGCTGAAAGCGGTCGAGCTGGAACGGGTAGCGGCCGAGGATCTCGTCGCGGGCCGAAGCGGTCAAGCCGCTGCCGGCTGCTCGGCGCGCCGTTGCCGCCGCCGCTGCACGAGGAAGCCGATGCCCGCCGAAGCGAAGTAGAGCACGAGCATCGGCACCGCCAGCGCCGTCATCGAGATCGGGTCACCCGACGGCGTGATCACGGCGGCGGCCACGACGATGCCCACGATCGCGTAGCGCCACACCGACATCAGCTGCTGCGGTTGCAGCACACCGATGAGCTGGAGGAACACGAGAAGGATGGGGAACTGGAAGCCGATGCCGAAGGCGAACGCCATCAGGGTCACCAGGCTCACGTACTTGCTCACCTGGAACGTCGCCTGCACATCCTGACCGGCCCACGAGATGAGGAACTCGAGCGCCTTCTCCAGGGTCAGGTAGGCGAGCAGGCAGCCGAGCCCGAACAGCGCCATCGACGACGTGATGAACGGGATCGCGTACTTCTTCTCGTTGGCCTTGAGCGCTGGCACGACGAAGCGCCAGATCTGCCACATCACCACCGGCAGGGCGAGCAGCAGACCGCCGTACATGCCGATGCGCATGCGCAGCCCGAAGCCCTCGAGCGGGCCGAGGTTGTACAGCATCGCGGTGCCGTCGGGGGCGACCGCGCCGCAGAACTCAGCGCCGCGCGCCGCGCACAGATCGGTGTACGGCTGGCGCAGGAAGCGCAGGATCGGATCGTAGAACGCGAGGACTGCGACGGCGCCGATGGTGATGGCCAGGGCGCACCGCACGATCCGCGTGCGCAGCTCTCCGAGGTGCTCGGTGAGCGTCATCATCGCATCGGGCGTACGCGGGGGCTTGGGCGCGCTGGCGCCGCGGCGTAGGACCGGACTCATCATGCACCGAGGTCCGGACCGACGGCGGCGGCCTCGTCGTCGATGTCGACGAGGTCGTCGGACTCGTCGGAGGCCGAGTCGCCGTTGCTGGGAGCGTCGTCCGCAGCCGACGATCGTCCGCCTCGGGCATCGGACCGACGGTATCGGTCGCAACGCCGTCGGTTGGCTCCGTGACGTCGACGGGGTCGGCGGCGTCGTCAGCCGAGTCGGCGGCGTCGTCGTCAGGTCGGTGCGCCGTCGTCGGTGGCGGCGCCGACGAGACCGGCTGCCGCGGCCGCGGTGGCGGCGGGAGCGACCACGGGGGCGGCGACCGAGTTGCCGGGCGGGAGATCGGGCGTCGGGTCGACGTCGGGGTTGTGCTGCGGCTTGTCCGGGTAATCGGCCGGCTCGGCGGCCGCCTCGGGCGCGGTCGTGGCGGCCATCTTCGCCGACGGCTTGGCGCGGGTGGTCACGCCGGGCACGGTGGCCGCGTCGCGGATCGTCGTGGCGGTCTTGCGCAGCTCGGCGCTCGGCTCGTCGAAGCCCTTGCGGAGCTCGTCCTGGAAGCCGGACGCCATCTTCTTCAGCTCGGCGAACGTACGTCCGGCCTTGCGCATCGCGTCCGGAAGCTTGTCCGGACCGAGCACGACCAGTGCCAGGAGCAGGATGACGACGATCTCGCTCCCCGAGAGGTTGAACACACCGCGCAGTCTACGGCTCTGACATCATCGGGAACCGTGCAACAGCGGCTCCCTTCGCGGCTCGGCACGCCGATCGGCTTCGCCCATCGCGGTGCCCGCGCCCACGCCAGGGAGAACACCGTCGAGGCCTTTGCGCTGGCCTTGAAGCTCGGCGCGACCGGTCTGGAGAGCGATGTGTGGCTCACCAGCGATGGCGTCGCGGTGCTCGACCACGACGGGGTCGTACGCCACGGCCGGCGCAAGCGAACGATCGGGATCGTGCCGCGCGACGAGCTTCCCGAGCACGTCCCGACGCTGGCCGAGCTGTTCGTCACCTGTGGCACCGACTTCCACCTGTCGCTCGACCTCAAGCAGGACGGCATCGGCGACGCCGTCATCGCCGTGGTGCGCGACCACGCCCCGGACCTGCTCGAGCGGCTGTGGTTGTGTCACCCGAAGGTCGACGAGCTCGCCGCACTGCGGGGCGCCGACCCCTCCGTGAAGCTGGTCAACTCCACCCGCGTGGCGCACATGCGCAACGGGGCGGAACGGCGGGCGGCCAACCTCGCCGAGCTCGGCATCGACGCGGTCAACCTGCACCACACCGAGTGGAGCGGCGGGTTGGTGACGCTGTTCCACCGCTTCGAACGCACCGCCTTCGCCTGGGACCTCCAGTTCGAGCACACGTTGCGCCCGATCATCCGCATGGGGATCGACGGAGTGTTCAGCGATCACGTCGACGTGATGGTCGACGCCATCGCCGCCGAGCCCGGGTGATCAGTGGCCGAACTCAGGGACAACCTGTCGTCGCTGTGGCCGGCGCTGGCGTTCCTGCTCGCCGGGGTACCGCTCGCCGCCCTGCTCGAGAGGCTCGGTTTCTTCGACGCCGTCGCCGCCGCCCTTGCCCGCGGCGGGGAGCGGGACACGCCGGTCGCCGCGCTGTGGCTCCTCGCCGCGCTGACCACGGTCGTGCTCAACCTCGACACGACGATCGTGCTGCTGACGCCGTTGTACCTGCAGCTGGCGCGACGTTCGCGCGTCGACCCGCTGCCGATCGTGGCGATCCCGCTGCTGCTGGCGAGCCTGGCGTCGTCGGTGCTGCCGATCTCGAACCTCACCACCCTGATCGTGGTCGCCCGCCTCGACGTCGGCGTCGGCGAAGTGGTCGGCCACCTCGGGCTGCCGAGCGTGGCGGCGGCGACCGCGGGGTGGCTCGTGTACCGACGCCGCCATCCGACCGTCCCTGGTCCTTCCCGCCGGGTCGGCGGTCGACGTGCGGGCCTTGCGCATCGGCGGCGTGGTGGTGGCGGGGCTGCTGGTGGCCTTCGTCGTCGGCCCGTCGTTCGGCGTCGACCCGTGGATCCCGGTGGTCGTCGCCGACCTCGTGCTGATGGTCGTCACCCGCCTGGTGCCGTGGCGGGCGATCCCGGTCACCACGGCGCTGACGGTGCTGGCGATCGCCGTCGTCGTGCTGCTCGTGGCACCGACCGAGCGGCTCGGTCGGGCCGCTCGACGGCGTCGGCTACGCGCTCGGCGTGCTCGTGACGCCCGTGGTGGCCGGCGCGGCCGCCAACGCGGTGAACAACCTGCCGGCCCTGCTGGTGGCCGTCGACGGCGTCGACCGCATGTCGTGGGGCATGTGGGCGTGGCTGCTCGGGCGTGAACACGGCGGCCGTGCTGCTGCCGCTCGGCGCGCTGGCAAACCTGCTGTGGTTGCGCATCGTGCGCCGCGACGGCATCGCCGTCGGCCTGCGCCGCTACGTCACCCTCGTGGCGCCCGAGGCGCTGACCGCCTTCGCCGCCGCCGTCGCCGTGCTGTGGCTCGAGCACCTGCTCTTCGGCTGACGCGCAGCTGGCACCGTCGAGGCCTGGCCAACAGCGCAACGAGGTGATCGATCTCGGCTACCGACCCTACGAGTACACCTGGTACGACGTCATGCGCCGGCCGCGGTACGTGGCCGAGACGATGCGAGAGCGACTTCCGCGGCGAAGTCGAAGGGTGAGCCCGAACGGGCCCACTGGGTCGACTTCGGCGACTGGCGGCGGGCGCGGCGCTAGAGCCAGCGCCAGTGGCTCGTCGGCCAGAACACCACGAAGGCTCGGCCGACGAGGTCGTCCTCGTCGATCGGGCCGATGGCGCGGGAGTCCTGTGACTGCGGGCGGTTGTCGCCCATCACGAACACGTGGTTGTCGGGCACCACGGTCGGCGGGATGTCGGCGCCGCAGTTGTCCGGTGTGACCACCGTCGGGTCGAGGTACGGCTCGTCGAGGATGACGCCGTCGATGCGCACCTCGCAGTCGCGCATCTCGATGGTCTCGCCGGGAAGCGCGATCACCCGCTTGATCAGGTCACGGTCGAGGCCCGGCTCGACGTCGTGGAGCACGACCACGTCACCGCGTCGCGGGTCGTGCAGGCGGTACGAGAGCTTGTTGACGAAGACCCGGTCGCCGTCGTGCAGCGTGTAGTCCATCGAGTGACCGTCGACCACGAAGTGGGCGAGCACGAACGTGCGCACCACGAACGCCACGAGCAGGGCGATGCCGATGACGACGACCCAGTCGAGGATCCCCCTGGTGCGGCGGCGGGCCGTCGACTCGGTGGTGTCGGCGCCGTCGGCGGCCGCCTCGTCGCCGTCGTTCCCATCCACGCCCTCCGTGGGCGGAGGCGGGCTTGTGGGCACGGAATCGAGTGCCCTGGCGTCGACGTGGGCGTCGTCGAGGTGGTCGGTCATGCGGCTTTCCGGGGAGTGCGTGGGGCTAGAGGGAGTCGATCAGCTTCTCGACCCGCTCGTCACGGCTCTTGAAGGGGTCCTTGCACAGCACGGTGCGCTGGGCCTGGTCGTTGAGCTTGAGGTGCACCCAGTCAACCGTGTAATCGCGCTTGCGCTCCTTCGCCCGGCGCACGAACTCACCGCGCAGCCGGGCCCGGGTCGTCTGCGGCGGCTGGTCGACGGCGGTGTCGATGTCGGCATCGGTGCACATCCGCTCGACGAACCCCCGCGCCTGCATCCGGTAGAACGGACTGCGCGGCCGGCACACGTCGTGGTACTGCAGATCGAGCAGCTGCACCCGGGGGTGCCCGAACGGCAGCCCGTGGCGCTCGCGGAAGGCCTCGAGCAGCCGGTACTTGATCACCCAGTCGACCTCGCGGTCGAGCTTCATCGGGTCGTTCTCGATCGTCGACACGCAGTGCTCCCACATCTCGAGCGCCTTCTGCTCGAGCGGCGGCAGGCCACGGGTCTCGGCGTAGCGCAGCGCCCGGTCGAGGTACTCGCGCTGGATGTCGAGGGCGCTCACCTCGCGTCCGTTGGCGAGGCGGACCGGACGCCGGCAGGTGAGGTCGTGGCTGATCTCGCGGATCGCCCGGATCGGGTTCTCGAGCGTCATGTCGCGCAGCACGACGCGCCGGTCCTCGAGCATGCGCAGCATCACCGCCGCCGAGCCGACCTTCACGAACGTCGAGTACTCGCTCATGTTGGAGTCGCCGACGATCACGTGGAGCCGGCGATAGCGCTCGGCGTCGGCGTGCGGCTCGTCGCGGGTGTTGATGATCGGGCGGCTGCGGGTGGTGGCCGACGACACGCCCTCCCAGATGTGCTCGGCGCGCTGGGCGATCGAGTACGACGCGCCGCGGGCGGTGTGCAGCACCTTGCCGGCGCCGGTGTAGATCTGGCGGCTCACGAAGAACGGGATGAGCACCTCGGCGAAGTGGGCCATGTCGTCGGAGCGACGGGTGAGGTAGTTCTCGTGGCACCCGTAGCTGTTGCCGGCCGAGTCGGTGTTGTTCTTGAACAGGTACACCGTGCCGCGGATGGCCTCCTCGGCGAGACGCTCCTCGGCCGACTGCACCAGCCCCTCGAGGATCCGCTCGCCGGCCTTGTCGTGCACGACCAGGTCGTACAGCGAGTCGCACTCGGGCGTGGCGTACTCGGGGTGCGACCCGACGTCGAGGTACAGGCGGGCACCGTTCTGGAGGAACACGTTGGAGCTGCGGCCCCACGACACGACCCGGCGGAACAGGTAGCGCGCCACCTCGTCGGGGCTGAGGCGACGCTGGCCGCGGAGCGTGCACGTGACGCCGTACTCGTTCTCGAGTCCGTAGATGCGTCGCTCCACGTTCGGCACGCTATCCCGGCCAGCGTTCGCGAACGGGTCAGATCGTCGCGGTCGCGAATCGCACCGGCGAGCCCGGGCCGAGGCGAGCCAGCTCGTCGACCGCACGGTCGTCGACGACGGCGACGACGGGGTAGCCGCCGGTGGTGGGATGGTCGGCGAGCACGACCACCGGCTGCCCGTCCGGGGGCACCTGCATGGCGCCACGAATCAGGCCCTCGGAGGCGAGCTCGCTCCCCCGCCGGACGGCGACGCGCTCGAGCCGCGGGCCGCGCAGGCGCACGCCGACTCGCGACACCGCGTCGGTGACCTGCCACGACGCCGTGACGAGCGTCGACCACGCGTCGTCGTCGAACCAGTCGCGCCGCGGTCCGGCGAGCAGCCCGAGACGTTCGGACATCGGCTCGGGCGGCGCCAGCACCGCGTCGATCGGGGTGCGTGGGTCGGCGCCGGTGGCGAGCACGGTGCCGACGGCGGGCGGTGGCGGTCCGATGCGGGCGAGGCTGTCCCAGCTGCGCGAGCCGAGCGTCGGCGCCGTGGCGACGCCACCGCGGACGGCCAGGGTGGCCCACAGCTCGCCGGGACGCGGATCGACCCGGATCTCGTCGCCGGGGGCGAGGGTCGTCACCGCGCCACTGCTCGACTCGGCGACCACCGTGGCCCGCAGCGCGCGCAGCACGAGGCCACCGGTCGTCTCGACCACGGCGGCCGCCGGCGGGTTGCCGAGCAGGCGGTTGAGGGCGCGACGGCGGGACCCGTCGACGGCGCCCGACGGCGACACGCCGAGGTGGGCGAACCCGGGGCGCCCGCCGTCCTGCACCGACGTCGACCACCCGGCGGCGACGACCTCGAGGGCGCCGTCGTCGACGCGCTGGCGACGCGGCGCGGTCGACGCCGTGCCGGTGGGAGGCGCGCCGGCGACGCCGCGTGCCGGGCGGAAGCGCACGCGCGTGCCGGGCCGGAGCGTCGCCGGGTCGGCCCGTCGCTCGTCCCACAGCACGACGTCGGTGCGCCCGAGCAGGTGCCACCCGCCCGGCGAGGCCGTCGGGTACACCGCCGTGTAGCGGTCGGCGACGGCGACCGAGCCGGCCGGAACGGCGGGGCGTGGCGTGTCGCGCCGCGGCAGGACGAGGCAGGGGTCGAGGCCGGCGAGATAGGCGAACCCCGGCGCGAACCCACAGAACTCGGCCGCGGTAGGTGACCGCACTGTGACGCCGCACCACCTCGTCGCTCGGCATCCCGGTGGCGGCGGCCACGGTGTCGAGGTCCTCGCCGTCGTAGTCGACGTCGATCACCACTATCTCGCCGTCGGCCGCGGCGTCGGGATCGGCGACGGGAAGGCTGTCGAGCTGACGCATCGTCGCGGTGATCGCGGCGGGCGGCACCCCGGAGTCGAACGTGACGAGCACCGTTTCGGCGGCCGGTACGACGTCGAGCGCACCCGGCGGCCGCGCCGACTCGATCGGCGCGCGCCATCGCCAGCGGCGACGTGCCGGCGCGCGGTGTCACCAGCAGCGCGTGACGTCCGTAGCGGCGGACGTCGTGGGCCGGCGGCGTCACACCGAGAAGCTGAGCACGTCGACGCCGGCGGCGGCGAGGGCGTGTCGCACCGCGGCGGCGATGGCGACGGCACCCGGGCTGTCGCCGTGGACGCACAGCGAACGAGCCGACGTGGCGAGCACGGTGCCGTCGATGGTGACGACCTCGCCGCCGGTGGCGATGCGCACCGCCTGCTCGGCGGCCGCGTCGGGGTCGGTGATCAACGCGCCGTCGACCGTGCGCGGCACGAGACGGCCGTCGGGGAGGTAGGCCCGGTCGACGAAACCCTCCGGCACCGCCTCGAGCTCCTCGCGTTCGGCGGCGGCGAGCAGCGCCGAGCCGGGGAAGCCGAGCACGGCGAGCGACGGGTCGTACTCGGCGGCGGCGCCCACGACAGCGCGCGCTTGGGCCTCGTCGTCGATCGTGGCGTGGTACAGCGCGCCGTGCGGCTTGATGTAGGCGACCTCGGCCCCGGCCACCTGGGCGAACGCGTCGAGCGCTCCCAGCTGGTAGAGCACGGCGTCGCGCAGGTCGCCCTCGGACATGTCGAGGTAGCGACGCCCGAAGCCGACGAGGTCGGGGTACGAGACCTGGGCGCCGATCGCCACCCCGTTGGCCGCGGCGCGCACGCACGTGGCGCGCAGCGTCGTCGGGTCGCCGCCGTGGAAGCCGCACGCCACGTTGGCGCTGGAGATGAGCGGGATGAGGGCCTCGTCGTCGCCGACCTGCCAGACGCCGTAAGACTCCCCCACGTCGCTGTTGAGGTCGATGGCCACGGCGGGGCTCAGGTGCCGCCGGTGCTGGCGTCTGTGGTGTCGGCGGCGGGCAGCAGGGCCGCGACCTCGTCGTCGGTGAGCCGCTTGAAGCAGCGCCGCGACGGCCCGCGCACGAGCAGCGCCACCTCCAGGTCGGCGGCGGGCACCGTGCGGTCGGGTCCGGCGAGGGCGCTGACGGCGGCCCGCACCACGGACCCGAGGTCGAGTGCGTCGGGCGGGGTCGATCCGGCCGCCTCGGCGAGGCGGGTGTTGATCGTGGCGACGTCGCCGCCGAGCACGCACGTGTCGCGCTCGTCGACGACGGTGCCGTCGTAGTTGATGTGGAACATCTGGTCGCCGTCGGAGGTGACCCCCACCTCGGCGACGAGGATCTCGACCTCCATCGGCTTCATCTCGTGGGTGAAGATCTGGCCGAGGATCTGGGCGTACTGGTTGGCGAGGCTGCGTGCGTCGACGTCGTCGCGGCTGTACTGGTAGCCCTTGAGGTCGGCGGCGCGCACCCCGGCCACGCGCAGCTGGTCGTACTCGTTGTACCGGCCGGCACCGGCGAAGGCGATGCGGTCGTAGATCTCGGAGATCTTGTGCAACGTCGGCGACGAGCTCTCGGCGACCATCGCGATGCCCTCGGCGAACCGCGAGGCGACGAGGGGGCGGGCCCGGGCGATGCCCTTGCGGGCGTAGTCCGCCCGATCCTTCATCACCTGCTCCGGCGCGACGTAGAACGGCATGCTCATCGGTCGGCACCCTCGGATGGCTGGACTGCGTTGCGGTCGCGGACGGTGTCGGCGATGGCGCGGTAGCGCGTCGCCAGCTCCTCGTCGTCGACGCGGACGAAGCCGTCGGCGGTGACGGTGGCCACCACCGGGTAGATGCCGCGCAGCGAGTCGGGTCCGCCGGTGGCCGAGTCGGCGTCGGCGGCTTCCCACAGGGCCCGGCACACGAGGTCGACCGCTTCGTCGCGTGGCAGCTCGGGCCGGTACCCGAGCTTGACGACGGTGCTGGCATGCAGGCTGCCCGAGCCGGTGGCGACGTGCTCGCGCTCCTCGTACCGGCCGCCGGTGACGTCGAAGGCCCACAGCCGACCGGTGTGGCGGCGCTCGTCGTAGCCACCGAAGATCGGCACCACACCCATGCCCATCATCGCCGCCTGGAGGTTGGCGCGGATCATGCTGGAGAGCTGGTTCGCCTTGCCCTCCAGGCTCAGCGCCATGCCCTCCACCTTCTCGTAGTGCTCGAGCTGGAGCTGGAAGATCTTGACCATCTCCATCGCCGGACCGGCCGCACCGGCGATGGCGACGGCGCTGAAGCGATCGGCCTCGACCACCTTCTCCATCGAGCGATGGCTGATCCAGTTGCCGGCGGTGGCTCGACGGTCACCCGCCATCACCACGCCGCCGGCGATGCGCACCGCCACGCAGGTGGTGGCGTGGGGCACGGCGCCGGCGGTGCCGACGTCGCCGTTGGGCAGTGCCACATCGGCGCCGAGGCGGCGCAGCAGTTCGGGGAAGTTCGAGCCGGGGTCGTCGCCTGGCGCAAAGACGGGCATCCTCACGACGAGCTACTGACCGCCCTTTTGGACGTACGACTTGACGAAGTCCTCGGCGTTGGTCTCGAGCACGTCGTCGATCTCGTCGAGCAGGTCGTCGAGCTCGGCCTTGAGCTTCTCGCCCGAATCGGTCGTGGTCGGTGCCGTGTCGACGGCATCGGCGACGTCGTCGGAACGCGTCGCCGGCCTCGCCTTCTGCGTTCGTTCAGCCACCGCAGCTCCCTCCTGTCGCTCCCGCTCCGGATCGTTCCACGTTCTTCACGACCCCAGCCGATCGAGCAGTTCGCGAGCGGTGGGGCTCTCGTCGATCAACCTAGCCACGTGCTCCGCGGTTCCGCGCAATGGCTCCATCATCGGCACCCGGCTCAGCGGTTCGCGCCCGGCGTCGAACACCATCGAGTCCCAGTTGGCGGCCACGACCGACTCGGGGTACTTGGCGAGGCAGCGGCCGCGGAAGTAGGCGCGGGTGGTCGTCGGTGGATTGGTCACGGCCCACAACGCCTGCTCGGGGGTCACGAGGGTGGCGAGGCCGGCGCGGCGGGCGAGCCCGCGCTCGGGGCGCAGGTCGTGGTACTGCAGATCGATGGCCTTCATCCGGGCATCGGCCGAGCTGAGCCCGTGGCGCGCCGCATAGCCGTCGAGCAGGCGGCGCTTGGCCACCCAGTCGACCTGGTCGGCGACGAGCTCGGGGTTCGACTCGAGCGCCGTCAGCACGTGCTCCCAGCGCGCCAGCACGTCGCGGCCGACGTCCTCGCCGACGCTGGCCAGACCGTGGTGCTGCTCGTACTTGACCGCCGCCTCGTACAGGCCCCACTGGACGTCGAGGGCGCTGGCCCGGCGGCCGTCGGAGAGCATCACGGTGGCGCGCAGGCTGGGGTCGTGGCTCACGTGGCGGATCGCCGGCACCGGGTGGGCGAGCGTCCAGTCGTCACCGAGGACGTCGTCCTCGATCATCGAGAGCACGATCTGGGTGGTGCCGACCTTGAGGTAGGTGGCGACCTCGCTCATGTTGGCGTCGCCGACGATCACGTGGAGGCGGCGGTACTTCTGGGCGTCGGCGTGGGGCTCGTCCCGCGTGTTCACGATCGGGCGCTTGAGCGTGGTCTCGAGGCCGATCTCCTCTTCGAAGAAGTCGGCCCGCTGGCTGAGCTGGAAGGGCACGGTGTCGTGAGGGGTGCCGGGCACCTCGGTGCCCACCTTGCCGGCGCCGCAGTAGATCTGGCGGGTGACGAAGTGCGGCGTGATCTGGGCGGCGAGGCGCCCGAACGGCGTCTGGCGCGACAGCAGGTAGTTCTCGTGGCAGCCGTAGCTGTTGGACTTGCCGTCGGAGTTGTTCTTGTAGACGACGATCTCGTGTCCGGGGTGCTGCGCCGTCTGGGCGAGCTGGACGTTGGCGGCGTCGACGCTGATCCGGATGATCTCCTCGGCGGCGCGATCCCACTGCACCGCCTCGAATGCGGTGGTGGTCTCCGGGTTGGAGATCTCGGGGTGGGCGTGGTCGACGTAGTAGCGGGCGCCGTTGGTGAGCACGGCGTTCACCAGGTTGGTCTCGAGCTCGGGGACCATGACGTCGTCGAGGCTGAACCCACGGGCGTCGCTGCCCGGCTGCTCGTCGTTGAAGTCCCAGCCGGTGCGGGCGGCGTCGCGGCCGGACACCCGGGCGACGTAGGCGTTGATGAGCAACGACGAGGCCGACACCGGGTTGGACTCGGCCCCGCGCACCATGATCCCGAACTCGGTCTCGATGCCGCAGACCTTGGGGAGGGCCATGCGCGGACGCTACCCCCGGCGCCCCGCGGTTCGCGTGACGTTCTGCGCGGCCGCCGCGTCGTCCCGATCGCCAATCTGGTCACCCACATTCTCGATATCGAGAATGTGGGTGACCAGATCGCCTTTGAGACGCAGAGTGACCAGATCGGCGGTTACAGGCCGAAGGGGGCGGCGCGGACCTGGGCGACGGCGTCGGCCGGTCCGGTCAGCTCGACCTCGGCGTGATCCTTGCGGCCGGACAGGTAGAGCACGCACTCGCCGACCGGTCCGCTGATCGTGACGTGCGGTTCGCCTTTGCGCAGCGTCACCTCGGAACCTCCGGTCGGGGCGACGACGATGCCGACGCCCGCCCGACGGGTGAGCATCCGTCCGGCGAGGGCGGTCGGCGTGATCGCCTCGACGAGGTCGTCGTCCAGTTGACGAGCCGTCCAGTCCGGCTGGGCCCGGCGGACGTCCTCGTGGTGCACGAAGAACTCGACGCTGTTGGTGACGGCGTCGATCGGATCGAAGTGCATCGGGCTCCACCGTGGTGGGCCGCTGCGCACCCGCTCGACGATCTCGGCGTACCGGTGCGCGGCTTCGTCGCGGCGGAGCCGCTCGGTGTGCCCGGCAAAGGCCGGCCACACGATGCCGAGCCCGGCGTCGGGCCGTCGCTCGCGCACGACGAGGTGGGCGGCCAGGTCGCGCGTGTTCCAGCCGGCACACAGCGTCGGCTCGTCCGGGCCGAGGGCGTCGAACAGGTCGCAGAGCTCGTGCCGCTCCCGCCGGGCGGGAGTGGTCGCCGCCATCACAGATACTGGCCGGTGGCGACCCGCTCGATCGCCCGCCCGCCGGTGGGATCGTCGGGCTGGCCGCCGCTCGTGAGCGTGCGGATGAAGACGATGCGCTCGCCCTTCTTGCCCGAGATCTTCGCCCAGTCGTCGGGGTTGGTCGTGTTCGGCAGGTCCTCGTGCTCCTTGTACTCCTG
Source organism: Ilumatobacteraceae bacterium (assembly GCA_963816635.1). GTDB lineage: Bacteria > Actinomycetota > Acidimicrobiia > Acidimicrobiales > Ilumatobacteraceae > Desertimonas. The sequence continues at coordinate 20,782 of CAWFLK010000018.1, forward strand.
CTTGATCGACGCCACGAGATCGGCCGCCGACACGCCCTTGGCGCCACCGCCGATCACCCGCTTGATGGCGAGCTTCTTCGCCCGCCGCACGATGTTCTCGATCATCGCTCCCGAGGCGAAGTCCTTGAAGTAGAGGATCTCCTTGTCGCCGTTGGCGTAGGTGACCTCGAGGAATCGATTGGCCTCGTCGGCCCGGTACATCTCGTCGACGGTCGCGTCGATCATCTGCGGCACCGACTCACCGGCGGCGAGGGGGATCTCGTCGTTCAGGTAGCGGGAGAAGATCTGCGCCGCGGCGATGGCGTTGGGGCGTTCGATCTTGATCTTCACGTCGAGGCGGCCGGGCCGCAGGATCGCCGGATCGATGAGGTCCTCGCGGTTCGTGGCGCCGATCACGATGACGTTGCGCAGCCCCTCGACACCGTCGATCTCGGCGAGCAGCTGGGGCACGATCGTCGACTCCATGTCGGACGACACGCCGGTGCCGCGCGTGCGGAACATCGAGTCCATCTCGTCGAAGAACACGATGACCGGCCAGCCCTCCTCGCTCTTCTCACGCGCCCGCTGGAACACCATGCGGATCTGGCGCTCGGTCTCGCCGACGTACTTGTTGAGCAGCTCCGGTCCCTTGATGTTGATGAAGTAGCTGCGCCCCTTCTCGTCACCGGTCGCCGCCGCCACCTTGCGGGCGAGGCTGTTGGCGACCGCCTTGGCGATCAGCGTCTTGCCGCAGCCCGGCGGGCCGTAGAGCAGGATCCCCTTCGGCGCCGGCAGGCGGTGCTCGGCGAACAGCTCGGCGTACAGGAACGGCAGCTCGACGGCGTCGGCGATCTGCTCGATCTGGTCGTCGAGCCCGCCGATGTCGTCGTAGGAGATGTCGGGCACCTCCTCGAGCAACAGGTCCTCCACCTCCGGGCGGGGCAGCTTCTCGAGCAGGAGGTTGCTGCGGTGGTCGAGGCGCATGGTGTCGCCGGCGCGCAGGTGGATGCCGCGCACGTTGTCGGCGAGCTCGCACACCCGCTCCTCGTCGGCCCGCCCCACCACCAGCGCGCGCACGCCGTCCTCGAGCACCTCGCGGATCGTCACCACCTCGCCGGTGAGCTCCGGCTCCCGGGCGAGCACGACGTTGAAGCTCTCGTTGAGCACGACCTCGGCGCCGATCTCGAGCGTGAGCAGATCGATGTCGGGGTGCATCGAGACCTTCATCTTGCGCCCGCTCGTGAGCACGTCGACGGTGTCGTCGTCGTTCTTGCCCACGATGACGCCGTAGGCGGACGGCGGCTGGGTGAGCTTGTCGACCTCCTCGCGGAGGTTGGCGATGTGGTCGCGCGCCTCGCGCAGCGTGTACGACAGCTTCTCGTTGCGGGCCACCGCCTGGGCGAGCTGGCCCTTCGTCTCGAGCAGCCGCTCCTCGAGCGTGCGCATCCGCTTCGGCGCATCGGCGAGCCGAACGCGCAGGTGGTCGATCTCGGCGGTCAGGGCATCGATCTGCTCCGCGGGCGTCCCACCGCCAGCCCGCACTTCGTCGTCGGGTCGGTCCGCCACGGTGTACCTCCTGTGTCCGGTGCCGCTCTGCTCGAACTTACACAGCGGCTCCGGCCGACACGCCGGCATGTTCGTGCCGGTTCGGTCACGATCGCGTCACGGCTCGATGTAGATGCACTCCCCGGGGCACTCCTCGGCGGACTCGATCACGGCGTCGAGTTGGCCGTCCGGGATGTTGGCCATGCCCTCGGCGCCCTGCGGGTTGCCCTTGGCCGCGGCGTAGATCGTGGCACCCTCCTTGACGTAGGCGAGGCCGTCGTCGAGCAGCGTGAACACGTCGGGGGCGATCTCCTCGCACAGCCCGTCGCCGGTGCACAGATCCTGGTCGATCCAGACCTTCATGGGTGCCGTTCTCCTGGTTCGTCGGAGCGGGTTCTCCGCGGTACGAGATTACACGGCGGTGGGCGTGAAAACGCCATCAATCGGTGGCGGCGTCGCCGATGTCACGTCCGGCGGCCGCCCGAGGAAGCGGGCGACGGTGAGGAACGCCGTGTGGGCGACCATGCGGTGGTCGGGTCGCACCGCCTGGCCCTCGATGTGCCAGCCACGGTGCAGCACCTCGATCGTCCGGGCGTCGATCCAGCGTCCCCTGAGGACGTCGCGCGCCTGGGCGGCCTGGGTGATCGACGGGGTGTAGGCGACGAGGATGCCGCCGGGTGCGAGCACGCCTTCGGCGTGCGGCACGACGCGCCACGGTTCGGGCAGGTCGAGCACGACGCGGTCGTACGCCGGCGCGTCGGCGGGCGGTTCGATCGCTTCGTAGCTGTCACGCAGCTCGATGGTGTAGCGATCGAGCACGCCCTCGCCGAGGAACTCGCGGACGTTGGTGGCGGCCCGGCGGGCGAAGTCCTCGCGCAGCTCGTAGCCCGTCACGTGGGCGCCCCAGCGCAGCAGCGTCATCGACAGCGCCCCCGAGCCGACGCCGCTCTCGAACACGCGGTGGCCCGGGGCGACGTCGGCGAGCATGCCGATGGTCGCGAGGTCCTTGGGGTAGATCACCTGGGCGCCCCGCGGCATCCCCACCACGACGTCCTCGAGGGTGGGACGCAACACGGTGTAGACGGCCCCCTTGGTCGAGCGCACGACCGTTCCCTCGGGACGGCCGCCGATGTCGGCGTGGGTGACGAAGCCGGCGTGGCTGTGGAACTCCCCGCCGTCGCGGAGGGTGACGAGGTACCGCCGCCGCTTGCTGTCGAGCAGGATCACCCGCTCCCCCATCCGCAGCAGCCGCTCCTCGGCGTCGGGCATCTAGCGCCGCTTCACGAGCATCTCGACGGGCACCGGCTCGTGGGCCGACGCCCGCTCGACGAGGCGGCAGAAGGCGCACAGCCCGTCCGAGTCGGGGCTGTCGGACCCCGGGGTGGGCGCCCCGCAGCGCGTGCAGATCGTGAGGGCTTCGGTGATCTCACGCCGCAGCGGGGCGAGCACGGGCGCCATGTTGTCGAGGAACGTGAGGTAGAACGACGCCTTGGCCCCCGGAGATCGGGCCTCGATGCCGTTGAGCACCTCCTTGTACCCGAGGTGCCGGTTCCCGGCGGCCATGGGGCACTCCTCCACCTGGTAGTCGATGCCGCGCGTGATGCACCAGGCCGCGGTCTCGCGCTCGGTGAGGCGCACCAACGGCTTGACCTTCTTCGGGAAGGCGGCGGTGGCCGGCAACACCGGCAGCTGGCGGGCGAGGTAGTCGACGTCCCAGCGCAGGGTGTTGCCGAGCAGCACCGCCGCCTCGTCGTCGAGGTTGTGGCCGGTGGCGACCACGTCGTAGCCGCCGTCGCGGGCGGCGGCGTCGAAGAGGTGGCGCTTCGACAGCCCGCACGCCGAGCAGGGCACGCGCCGGGTGGCGCGAGCCGCGGTGGGCACGTCGTAGCCGTGCTCGTGACGGAGGTCGACGGTGCGCAGCGTCAGGCCGCGCTCGTCGGCGAAGCGTTGCGCGTAGCCGCCGCTGACGTCGGAGTAGTCGCCGATGCCGAGCCCGATGTACAGCCCGTCGGCCTGGTAGCCGAGATCGACGAGGAGGTCCCACAGCGCCAGCGAGTCCTTGCCGCCGCTGACCGCCACCAGCACGCGGTCGCCCGGCTCGAGCATGTCGAAGTCGTCGATCGCCTTGACCACCTGCCGCCGGCACAGCTGGTGCAGGTGCTCGACGCAGAAGTTGGCGTTGTGGCGCGGCAGGTCGATGACCGCCGGCTCACGGCACACCCGGCACTTGCTCATGTCGAGGTGTCTATCCGCCGCTGATGACGGGGCGAACCTCGACGGCGTCGGCGTCTTCCAGCCGGGTGTCACCCGGCACGAGCGTCCCGTTGCGGATCACGAGGTGGGCCTCGCGGTCGAGCCCCAGTCGGCGCAGCAGGTCACCGACCATGATCGGGCCGGCGACCTCGACGGTGCGGGTCGGGTTGCGCAGGGCGACGTTCAACGCTTCTTGCGTGGGCCGAGCGACCGGACGAGGACCGACTGGCCAGGCGTCAAGCGTTCGACGGAGAGGATCTCCGGGGTCGGCTTGGTGGTGGCCCGGATGGCGCTGCTGAGGGCCACGGTGGCGGCGATCACCTGCCATCGACGGTCACCGCCGACGACGCCGCGGTTGACCGCCTTGACCAGGATGCGCCGTCGGAACAGCGCATACCGCAGGCGCAGCAGCGCCCAGTGCAGGGAGCGAGCGAGCATGTCGTGATCCGCTCAGAGCCGGCGGATCTCGACGAGGGTCGTCTTGCGCTTGCCGCTCCGGCGACCGAGCAGGTACACGATCAGCACCAGCAGCACGGCGCCGACGCCGGCGATCGTCTTGACGCTGCTGGCCCGCTCGTCGAGCCGGCCCTTGAGGTCGCCCTGCAGGGCGGCGAAGCGCCGTTCGAGGTCGTCGCGCGTGACGGTGGGGGGAGTCGTCGTCTTGGCCATCAGCTGCCCTCCTTGCTGGCGCTGTCGGTGCCAGGTCGCGACGGCGTGGCGCTGATCCGCCACACGGCGATGGCGATCACGCCCGCACCCACGAGGAGCACGACGAGGTAGGAGATCCACGACCAGGACCCGGTCGCCGCCCACGTCCACTCGGTCTGGATGAGACGGAGCAGGCCGAGCAGCAACAGCGAGAGGCCGGCGCCGAGGAGCAGCGCGCCGGCGGCGGCGTAGCCGATCCATCGTCCGGCACCCTTGATCGGGTCGATGGTCTGCTGCAGCGCGTAGGTCTTGACGAGCTCGACCACCCCGGTGATCGAACGATCCTCGTCGGCCATCGCTCGCCGCAGCGTGTCGTCGGTCCGTGTCGTCACCGCAACGTTCTAGCAGAGGGTCCGGCCTGCGACCGCGACTCCCCCGTCGGGGTAGCTCCTAGGACAGGCGGAAGCGGAGCGCCGCGTCGACGTCGCCGAGGGCGCCGTCGATCACGTCGAGGCGCGCCTCGACGGTGGGCGCCTGCAGCACCCGGTAGCGGTCGGCGGGGCCGAAGGGCGCACACGTCGCCAGTTGATAGCTGGCCTGCACCGGGTCGTCGACGAGCCGGACGCTGTCGTCGGTGTCCGGCGGCGCCGCCTCGGCGTTCGGGCCGGCCGCCGCTCGCGCCGCCTCGTGGGCGAGCCGACGGACGTCCCGCACCCGCACGGCGAGCGCGACCAGGCGGGCGGTGAAGGACTCGTCGTCGGCGGGTGGACGGTCGGGCCACGGCTCGACGTCGGCGATCGGGTACGGATCGTCCGGCAGCCATTCGAGCACCGTCGCCCGGCCGACGGCGCTGGCCAGCATCTCGAAGCGGCCGCCGGGCAGCGGTCCGACGCGCACGATGCGGGCGATCGTGGCCACCGAGGCGCGCTGGTCGCCGCCGCCCACCTCGTGGCCGTGCTCGATCAGCGCCGTACCGAAGTGCGCCGCGCCGGTCTCGTCGGCGAGGCAGTCGAGGACGAGCCGGCGGTAGCGGGGCTCGAACACGTGCAGCGGGAGCGCCTCCCCGGGCAACGCCACGCTCCCGAGCGGGAACATCGCGAGACGGCCCATCAGGCGCTCTACCGCGGGCCGAGGTCGGCGGCGGACGGGCCCGACGGGTAGGCCGCGAGCACGTCGGCGAACGAGTCCCAGATCGGACGGTAGACGCTCTGGTCGGTCAGCGTGCCCGGGCTGTTGAGCACGAAGGCGAACTCGATGAGGCCACCGCCGTCGACGGGCAGGTATCCGCTCAGCGACTTGACCGCCGGTGGATCGGCGTTGAACGGGGCGTTCGCCAGGGTGCCGGTCTTGGCCATCAGCCGGCCGGCGACCGGCGAGTCGGTGAACACGTCTTCGAGCGTGCCGGTCTGGCCGGCCACCGGGAGCCCCGCGGCGAACGCGTCGGTGGGTGTGTGCTGGCCGAGCACCGTGATCAGCTGGCGGCAGGTCAGGCGGTCGTTGGTGCTCAGCCCCGAGCCGTCGTCGACGACCATGCCGGTGGTGTCGACCCCGAGCTGCTGAAGCGTCGCGGCCATCGCCGCGGCGCCGGCGTCGGTGCTGCCGGCGGCGCCCGAGTGCACGCCCATCTCCTTGAGCAGCATCTCGGCGGTGTTGTTGTCGCTGGTGGTCATCATCTCGGCGATGACCCCCGGGAGCGGCACCGAGGCGATGCTCGCGACGCTCGTGGCGCTGCTCGGCGCGGTGCCGGTGCTCACCTCGCCGGTGATCGACACTCCCCGTTCGCGCAGGAGGCGGGCCAGCTCCTCGCCGGCGCCGGCGTTGGGGTCGTTGGCGACCTGCCACTCGCCGCTGCTGTCCTTGAAGCGGGCGTCGTTGACGAGCAGGGCGTCGATCGGCCCGGCCTCGATGGCGCGGATGTCGTCGCTCCACGCGGGCCGGAAGAACTCGTCGTCGAAGTGCGAGCCGTCGGCGACGATGCCGCCCTGCACCTGGGTGACGCCCGCGGCCACGACCGCGTCGGCGAGCGTGTCGAGCGACGTCTGGTTGATCACCTCGTGGAGGGTGATGTTGGAGCCGAGGAAGTCGTCGGTGGTGAGCAGCGGGTCGCCGCCCCCGACCAGGTAGAGGTCGCCGGCGACGACGCCGCCGGAGGGCGGGCGCCGCCGCCCGCACGTCGGTGGTGAACGTGAAGTCCGGTCCGAGCGCCGCCAGCGCGGCTGCGCCGACCGGCAGCTTCTGGTTGCTCGCCGGGATCACCGGCAGGTCGGGGTTGTGGCTGGCGACGGGAACGCCGTCGAGGGCGACGACGAGGCAGGACGTGGCGTCGAGCGTGTCGGCGAACGCCTGCGCCTGCTGCCCGAAGGCGCTGCCGTTGAGGTCACGCGCCATCAGCCCGGGCACGCGCCGGAACGACAGCAGCGGCGTCGTGAGCGCCGCGGCCGGGGCGCTGGTGGCGGGTGGGGCCAGCGTGGTGGGCGGCATCGACGTGTCGGGTGACGCCGTGCGGCCGTCGGCGAAGCGCCAGAGGCCGAACAGCGCCAGCGCAGGGAGCGCCAGCACGCCGACGAGCGCGGCCACCGGTGCCCTCCCGCGGCTCGGTCCCGTCACGGGACGATCGCTCCGGCTTGGCGTCGGCGGCGATGGCGGGCGTCGCGGTACAGGTGACCGAGGGCGGCCACGGCGCGCTCGCCCGACGGGTAGCAGAGCCGTCCCGAGGCGCGCACGGCGGCCGGACCGGCGTTGCCCGGGTCGGCGACCGCCAGCTCGGTGGCCACCAGGATCGGCTTGCCCGTCGCCTCGCTCAGTTCGGCCGCGCCCCAGGCGTAGCGGGCGTCCTGACGTTCGTGGTACTCCACGATGCGGGCCAGACCGTGATCGGGATAGAAGCCGCCGTCGCGCATCATCCGCGCCTGGTTCGACTGGATGCCGATGCCGAGGTACACCACCGCGTCGACGGCGTCGTGCTCGGCGATCAGTCGCATCACGTCGGGAATGGTGTCACGCGTCTCGCCGCCGGCGCAGTCGACCGGGTTGCTGCGGCTCCATCGGGGCGGCAGCAGGGCGTCGATGGCCGCGCTCAGGTCGTCGGGCAGCTCGAGCAGTTGCAGGTCGCGGTCGCGGGCGATCGCATCGGCGGTGACCACTCCCCAGCCACCGGCCGTGGTGAGCACCACCACGTTCGGTCCGCGGGGCGTCGGCTGGGTGGCGAACGTGGCCGCAGCCTCGAACGCCGCCTCCACCGTCGCCGCTCGGGTGATGCCGGCGGCACGGCACGCCCCGTCGAAGACGGCGTCGTCGGCGGCGAGCGCGCCGGTGTGGCTGGCGGCCGCCCGCGCCCCGCCGGCGGTGGCCCCGCCCTTCATCAGCACCAGTGGCTTGGCCCGGACCGCGGCGGCGAGCGTGTCGAACAACGCCACGCCGTCGTCGATGCCCTCGAGGTAGGCCAGACCGACGGTGGTCGCCTCGTCGTCGGCGTAGAAGGCGAGGTAGTCGGCCACCGTCACGGCGGCGGCGTTGCCGGCCGAGATCGCGCGCGACACGCCGACTCCCGTGGAGCGGGCGAGGTTGAGGAAGCTGGACACGAAGTTCCCGCTCTGGCTGGCCACGCCGATGTGCCCGGCCGGCGGGTACGGGGCAACGATCTGGGCGCAGAGCGACACCGGTGTGCTCACCAGGCCCTGACCGTTGGGCCCGGCGATCAGCACACCGAGCTCGTCGCCGAGGGCGACGAGCTCACGTTCGGCCGCCCGCCCCTCGTCGCCGGCCTCGCCGTAACCGGCGGACGTCACGAACGCTGCCCGTACGCCCCGTGCCGCGCTGGCGCGCAGCACCTCCGCGTTCGCCGCCGCCGGCGTGCACACGAACGCCAGGTCGGCGCCGCCGTCGGGGAGGTCGGCGACGTCGGCGACGGTGTCGATGCCGAGCACCGTCTCGCCCTGGCGGTTGGTGGCGTAGACGCGGCCGCCGAAGCCGCTCGCCAGCAGGTTGTGCAACGACACGAAACCGAACTTGCCGGGGTGGCTCGACGCGCCGACGATCACCACACCGGCCGGTTCGAACAGGGCGCGGAACTGCTCGCTCGTCGGGCGCCGTCGCAGGGTCGCGGCACGAACCGCCGGCGCGCCGACCTCGACGAGCGCGTCGACGGCGACGACGGCTCCCGACGGCGTGACGATGAGCGGGTTGACGTCGACGCTCAGCACCTCCGGCCGCTCGACGGCGAGGCGTCCGAGGGCAACGAGCACCGCGATGAGCTGGGGACGGTCGACGGCCGCCTCGCCCCGGAACGGCCCGAGCAGCGCGGCGGTCGCCAGCTGGTCGATCATCTCCGCAGCGGTCAACGGATCGAGCGGTGCCGGGCGGAACACCACGTCGGCGAGCGCCTCGGCGAGCACGCCGCCCACGCCGAGCATCACGCTGGCCCCGAACTGCGGGTCGCGCACGATGCCGGCGATCAGCTCGCGCGCCCCGCTCACCATGCTGGCGACCAGCAGTGACACGTCGCCGTCGTCGGCGGACGCGGCGGCGAGCAGATCGGCGGCCGCGGCCCGCACGGCCTGCTCGTCGGCGAGGCGCAGGCGCACGAGCGAGCGCTCGGTCTTGTGGGCGATGCGGTCGCCGTTGAGCTTGACCACGACCGGGCCGCCGAGGACCTGGGCAGCCGCGGCCGCCTCGTCGACCGTCGTCGCCTCGAGCTCGGCGGCGATCGGCACGCCGTACTCGGCCAGCAGCTGTTTCGAGCGGTGCTCCGAGAGCGTCGACACCGTCAGGCCCGCACGGCGAAGGTCAGGATCGCCTTGGCCAGCACGCGGTCGGTGTTGCCGGCCCGTGCCTCGCTCTCGCCGAACACCGTGCGCCGGCCCTGGCGCACGATCCACCCCTCGGCCACGGCGTCCTCGTCGACGAGCGCGTCGAGGAACTGCACGTGGAGGTCGACGGTGGAGTACGACGCGCCCGGCGGCAGCGTCACACCGATCGCCGGCACGAGCACGGTGTCGAGCAGCGCCGCCAACGCTCCCCCGTGCACCAGCCCACCGGCCTGCTTCAGGTCGGAGCGGAACGGCAGGCGCATGCGGCAGTAGCCGTGGCGCACCTCTTCGACGATCAGCCCGAGCAGCTGGGAGAAGTTCGGCTCGCCGACGACGCCGAACTTCCGCCACCGGGCGACGAGGGCGGGGTCGACCTCGTCGAACTGCTCGGCCCGGGCGTGGCCGGATGCGGACGGGCTCGGCGACATCCCGGCCACGGTACCGCCGCGGGTCGGCGGGCTACGGGACCAGCGCGGCGCGGAAGAAGGCCAGGAGGTGCTCGCGCCGCTGCTCCAGCGCGCGGGGGTCGAGCGGGTCGATGTCGAGCAGACCCTCGAGGAACGGGGCGTCGCTGAAGTAGCTGAGCAGGGCCCCGTACCCGGTGAGCAGCAGCTGCGCCGGGTCCTGGGTGCGGAACGTGCCGGAGGCCATCTCGCGCCCGAAGTAGACGACCGCCTGGTCGAACATCGGTCGCATCACGGCGCCGAGGTCGATGGCGAGGTGGCCGCCGCCGTCGATGGCCTCGCGGCGGACCAGACGCACGAAGTTCGGGTTGTCGACGAAGTAGTCGAAGCCGGCGAGCAGGACCAGCTCGACCTTCTCCCAGCCGTGTTGCTCGGCCACGACCGCGGCGTCGACGCGCTCGATCCAGTCGGAGAGCAGCAGCTCGAACACCTCGCCGTACAGCGCCTCCTTGGACGGAAAGTGGTGCAGCAGGCTGGGCCGGCGGATCCCGACGCCGGCGGCGATGTCGTTGAGCGACGTGCCGTCGTAGCCGGTGGCCGCGAAGCACACGATCGCCTCGGCGAGGATGGAATCGCGGGTGCTGCGGCCGGGAACGGCGCCGACCGCGCCGGTATCGACGGCCGCGTCGTGCGGCGGCCGTTCGCGACTCATCGGTGGCGATCGTACCGCTCGCCGGGCCGTCTACCTACTGGTAGGTAGACACGCTAGGCTTCGGCCACATGCACACCATCGTCGTCGCCCTCGTCGTCGGAGTGGCCACCTCGTTGGTGGCGAACCTGGCGACCACCATCTACCTGCACCGGGCCCTCGCCCATCGCGCCCTCGTGCTGCGACCGCCGGCCGCCCAGTTCTTCCGCTTCGTGATCTGGGTGACCACGGGAATCCGGCCGCGCCAGTGGGTCGCCGTGCACCGCAAGCACCACGCCTTCACCGACGTCGAGGGCGATCCGCACTCCCCCGTGCTCCACGGCTGGCTGACGGTGCAGATGAAGAACGTGTCGATGTACCGCGCCGAGGCACGCAACCCGCGCACGATCGAGCGCTACGCCAAGGACATCCCCCAGACCTGGGCCGACCGTGTGTTCTACGACCACGCCCTGCTCGGTCTCGGCCTCGGGATCACGACGCTCGTCGCCCTGTTCGGCTGGAAGATCGGGCTGCTCGCCGCGTTCGTGCACGTCAACGTGTACCTGGCCGGATCGGCGGCGGTCAACGCCATCGGGCACCACTTCGGCCGCCGCCCGTACGACAACCGCGCCGGCAACCTGCAGTGGCTGGCGTTCGTCACCGCCGGCGAGGGCCTGCACAACAACCACCACGCCGCCCCGACGTCGGCGAAGCTCTCGCACCGCTGGTTCGAGATCGATCCGGCGTGGTACGTGATCAAGGCCCTCATCTGGTCCCGGCTCGCCCGGCTGCGCGTGATGACCGGTGCCGCCGGAGGCTTCACGCCAGGCGCACGTCGCCGCGAGACCGCCTCGGTCTGACGCCGTCTGTCGCGCGGTTCGCGCGACGAAATCGACCGAAAGCGCCCGTGAGGCGGTTTCGGTCGACTTCGACGAGATCTAGAGGGCGTCCTCGAGCAACTGCCAGTTGATCAGGTGGTCGAGGAAGGCGTCGACGTAGCCGGGCCGGGCGTTGCGGTAGTCGATGTAGTAGGCGTGTTCCCACACGTCGCACGTGAGCACCGCCGTCGAGCCGTGCTTCATCGGCAGGTCGGCGTTGCCGGTGGCCGAGATGGCGAGCTTGCCGCCGTCGAGGGTGAGCCAGGCCCAGCCCGAGCCGAACTGGCCCGTCGCGGCGGTCTTGAACTGATCGCGGAACGCGTCGTAGCCGCCGAAGGCGTCGTTGACCGCGTCGCCGGCGGCGCCCGACGGCGCACCGCCGCCCCCCGGCGCCATCGAGCTCCAGTACAGCGTGTGGTTCCACACCTGGGCAGCCTGGTTGAACAGCTTGCCCTCGGCCTTCATGATGATGTCCTCGAGGGAGGCGTCGGCGTCGTCGGTGCCCTCCACCATCGAGTTGAGCGTGTCGATGTACGCCTTGTGGTGCTTGCCGTAGTGGTACTCGAACGTCTCGGCGGAGAGGTACGGCTCCAGCGCCGTCGTCGCGTACGGGAGCTCGGGGAGCGAGAATGCCATCGGTCGTCCTTTCGTTCAGGTCGATACAGGTCATAGCCGATTTGCCCTCGTCGCACCACTTCCAAACCGCGATCCACCACGGGCAACGGTGGGTCGAGGCCGCGGCGATACGGTGCTGTCGATGCAGATCGTGTCGGCGCTGTTCGTCGAATCGTTCGAGTTCCGCCAGCAGCCGGGGCCGGCGCGCCTCGACATCCGCGGGGTGATGTTCTCGATGGCGGCGCCGTCGCCCGCTCCCGTCACCGTGGCTCCGCACCTCCTCGCGCTGATCCACTGTTCCGCCGACGAGGCCGGCAGCGGCGTGTTCGAGGTGCTCTTCCGCCGCACCAACGATCCCGACGACGCCCCTGTCCGACGACGACCTCGTCGCCCGCAACCTCAGCCCGTTCTCCGTCGAGCCGGGCCGATTCACCTACCGGCTGGTGCGCGGCGAGCTCGAGTTCGACGACTACGGCCAGGTGTTCGCCCACTGCCGCGTCGACCGCGGCCCGTGGACCGTGGTGCCGTTCACCTTGCTCCCACCCGACTGACCGACGGCGGTTTCGCCGCGAGGGGCGAGGGGTAGGGTCCACCTCGATGACTGCCACTCCCCCGTCGACGCTCTCCCCCGACGTCCAGGCCGAGGCGATCTCGATGATCCGCGGCTTCGCGATGGACGCCCCCCTGCACGCCAAGAGCGGCCATCAGGGCACGGCGATGGCCCTCGCCCCGCTGGCCCACGTGCTCTACAGCCGGGTGATGCGCCACCACCCGCTCGACCCCGAATGGCCGGACCGGGACCGCTTCATCCTGTCCAACGGGCACGCGTCGATCCTGCAGTACTCGATGCTGTACCTCTGCGGGTACGGCCTCGAGCTCGACGACCTGCGGGCGTTCCGCTCGTTCGGCAGCCGCACGCCGGGACATCCCGAGGCCGGCCACACGGTGGGCGTCGAGGTGACGACGGGACCGCTCGGTCAGGGATTCGGCGACGCCGTCGGGATGGCGATCGCCGAACGGGTGCTGCGCGAGCGCTTCGGCAGCGAGCTCGTCGACCACTACATCTGGGCGATCGCCGGCGACGGCTGCCTGATGGAGGGGGTGAGCCACGAGGCGGCGTCGCTCGCCGGACACCTCGGCCTCGGACGGCTCAACGTCGTGTACGACGACAACCGCATCACGATCGACGGCTCGACCCAGCTGGCCTTCACCGACGACGTGGGTCAGCGTTTCGAGGCGTACGGCTGGCACGTCGACTACCTCGGCGAGATCGCCGACGACACCGACGCCTTGGAGCGAGCGCTGCTCGCCGCCCGCGCCGTCGATGATCGTCCGAGCCTGCTGGTGCTGCGGTCGCACGTGGCCTACCCGTCACCGACGTTCACCGACGACCACCAGGCCCACGGCAACCCGTTCAAGGCCGCCGACGTCACCGAGACCAAAGCGGTGATGGGCATCCCCGACGAGCCGTTCTGGTCGCCGCCCGACGTCGTGGCGGCGTACCGCGAGGAGACGGCCGAGCGGTGGGCCGGTGAGCACGAGCGCTGGGAGCACACGCTCGCCGGTCTGGGTCCCGACGAGCGGGCGGCGTGGGACGCGGCGTGGGGCGCCACCGGCATCGCCGGTTGGGAGGATCGTCTGCCGACGTTCGCCGCCGGTGAGCAGGTGCCCACGCGCGTCGCCATCGCCAAGGCGGTCGGCGCGGTGGTCGACTCGTTCCCCGGCCTCGTGTCCGGCGCCGCCGACCTCACGGGGAACACGGGCACCAAGCTGCCCGAGGGGACCCTGCCCCAGACCGCCGAGACCCCGGGCGGCCGCCAGCTGTACTACGGCGTGCGCGAGCACGGCATGGGCGCGGCAATGGTCGGGATGGCCCGCCACGGCGGGATCCTGCCGATGGGCGGGACGTTCTTCGTGTTCCTCGACTACATGCGTCCGCCGGTGCGGCTGGCCGCGCTCTCCCGGGCGAAGGTCGTGTTCGTGTGGTCGCACGACTCGGTCGGAGTCGGCGAGGACGGCCCGACCCACCAGCCGGTCGAGCACCTCGCCACGCTGCGCGCGATCCCGGGGCTGCAGGTGATCCGGCCGGCCGACGCCAACGAGACGGTGGCGGCGTGGAAGGCGGCCGTCGCCCACGATGGCCCGACGGCGCTCGTGCTGTCGCGCCAGAACATCGTGGTGCACACCGACGGTTCGGCCGTCGAGCGCGGCGCCGGCGTCGTGCGGCCCTCGAGCGGTCCTCCTGCGCTCGTGATCGTCGCGACCGGCAGCGAGGTCGCCCTGGCGATCGATGCCGCCGAGCGGCTCGTCGAGTCGGGCATCGAGACCCAGGTCGTCAGCCTGCCGAGCTGGGACCGCCTCGCCCGCCAGGACCGGTCGTTCCTCGACGAGCTGTTCCCGCCGGGCGTGCCCGTGCTGTCGGTCGAAGCGGCGACGACGTTCGGGTGGGAGCGTTACGCCGACGACTCGATCGGGATCGACCGCTTCGGCGAGAGCGCTCCCGGCGCCGTGGTGCTCGACCGGCTCGGCATCAACGTCGACCACGTCGTCGAGCGCGCCACCGCCCTCGTCAACAGAACGCCGTAGCTTGTGTACATGGAGCGCTTGATCGAACTGCACGACCGATTCGGCCAGAGCCCGTGGCTCGACAACCTGAAGCGCGGCTACATCACCTCCGGCCAGCTCGCCGAGCTTCGTGACCGCGGCATCCGCGGCCTCACGTCGAACCCGACGATCTTCCAGAAGGCGATCTCCGGATCGAGCGATTACGACGAGCAGTTCCGGGAGCTGTCGGTCGACGACGGCCCGGTGATCGACGACTACTGGGCGCTGGTCCTGCAGGACATCGTCAGCGCCTGCGCGGTGTTGGACCCGGTGTACGAGTCGTCCGACGGCGGTGACGGATTCGTCAGCGTCGAGGTCGATCCCGGGCTGGCCCACGACAGCGATGGCACCGAGGCCGCGGCCCGCGACCTGCACCAGCGCATCGCCCGGCGCAACCTGATGGTCAAGATCCCGGCGACCGCCGAGGGCGTCGAGCCGATCCGGGCGATGATCGCCGAGGGCCGCAACATCAACGTCACGCTGATCTTCAGCCTGCCCCGCTACGCCGAGGTGATCGAGGCGTACATCAGCGGGCTCGAGACGTACGCCGCGACCGACGGCGCCGACCTGTCGAAGGTGGCGAGCGTGGCCAGCTTCTTCGTGTCTCGCGTCGACACCGAGATCGACCGCCGGCTCGACGCGATCGGGACGCCCGAGGCCCTCGCCCTGCGCGGCAAGGGAGCGGTCGCCCAGGCCAAGCTCGCCTACCGCCTGTTCGACGAGACGTTCTCCGGCCCGCGCTGGGACGCGCTGGCCGCCCGCGGCGCCCGCCGCCAGCGTCCGCTGTGGGCCAGCACGTCCACGAAGAACCCCGCCTACCCCGACACGCTCTACGTCGACAACCTGATCGGGCCGGACTCGGTCAACACGCTGCCCGAGGCCACGATCGAGGCCTTCGCCGAGCACGGCACGCTGGCGCGCACCGTCGACCGGGGGGTCGACCAGGCGGCGACCGACTGGGCGGCCCTCGCCGACGTGGGCGTCGACGTCGACGACGTCGCCGACACCCTCGAGCGCGAAGGCGTCAGCAGCTTCCAGAAGAGCTTCGGCGAGCTGATCGACGCCCTCGGCGCCAAGGCCGCCGAGCTCCGCGCCCAGGGCTGACCGCCGATCGATCGTTTCTGTGTCAGGAAACACGACGTCTGCGGTCGTTCTTCCTGACACAGAACGGGATCAGGTGGTCGGCACCGGACGGGGCGGGCGCGGCGGGAACACGAGCGGGTGGCGACGCATCCGCAGCGTCACTCCGATCGCTGCGCACGATGCCGCCGGCGGTGATCAGCATGAACACCCAGTCCGACGTCGATCGCTCGTAGTGCAGCCGCACTGTGGTCGACGTCGGCACCACCACCATCTGGTTGGGCCCGATGCGGTAGGGGCCCTCGGCCCCGTCGACGCGCCAGTTGGGGAAGTAGCTCACCTTCACGAGCACCGGCACACCGACCTGGTCGACGTCGAACTGCACCGACTGGTCCTCGATGTCGACGTTCGAGACGGTGACCGGATCGAGCTCGTGGACGTCGATCGGCTGCACCGGCGCGACCACGTTGACGCGTCGGGGCGCCGCCGTCTCCTCGTCGACGGCGACGTCGACGCGTTGCCAGTCGGAGGGTCCGTCGGCGGCGGGCATCGCCGCCCAGTCGTCCTGGTTCTGGAACCACGACGTGCCCACCTCCAGCCAGCGCTCGCGCTGGTCGCCGCCGCGGTGGTTGACGACCACCGGCTGCACGGCCAGCGGCACCACGAGGTCGGAGTCGGCGACCTGGTAGATCTTCCACGGCCCGCTCTCGGTGATCGGCGTGAGCTCGGGCTGGGCGTCGGCCTCGCGGATCGCCGCCTCGGTCGTCACCATCAGGTAGCGCACGCCGAGCGCTTGCAGCTCGGGCACGCCGGCCTCGGCGTCGTTGTTGACGTAGCGCAGCTGGCGCACCGGGTTCGACGACGCCGACGACATCGCCGCGGCGGTGAGGAAGTGGTACGGGGTCGTGCCCGAGGCCTCGAAGTACAGCCCCTCCATCGAGGCGATGCACCCGTCGGTCCAGTACGGCAGCATCATCAGCGCCCACGTCGAGCCGTAGCGCAGGTTGCCGACACCCTTGCGGTTGTCGACCTCCCAGAGCGCCCGGCCGCAGCCGTCGTCCTGGCCGATCTGGTCCATCGTCTGGATCAACTCGTAGAACTCGGGGTACGGCTTGCGCGCCTCGTACCCCTGGAAGTTGTACGCCGACCACCCGCTGCCCCGGGCCTTGTAGTAGATGTCGGGGTTGTCGGCCGACTCCGAGTGATAGTTCTTGCGCAGCGGCCCCCACGCGTACATCGCGTGACCGTCCTGGTCGCGGTGTCCTCCGAGCGGCAACACCTCGTAGAACCACCCGAACGACACCAGCACGACGAGCGCCGCGGCGATCGCCATCACCGTGCGGCTCGGCGTGCCCGGGATCGACGCCGGGTCGCGCCGGCGGGCGAGGTTGACGACCAGCATGCCCAGCTCGACGACGCCCACCATCATCAGCAGGAAGCGCATCAGGTAGAGCAGCGGCAGGACCCGCGGGTTCCACAGCAGCCCGATGACCGGGAGGCTGTCGCGCGTGAGGTACACCAGCACGACGGCGGCGATGCCGGTCAGCCCGAGGGCGACGCCCACCACGTGGCGCCGGGCGATCGACGCGATGAGCCCGATGATCGCCAGCCCGGTCACCAGGACGTCGAACGGCTGCGGCAGGTCGAAGAACATGTCCCAGAACGAGTCGTGGGCACCCGACGGCCGGAAGCCGTACTTCATGTCGGTCATGTACTGATGGTCGAGCAGGAACGGTCCGACCCAGAACGCCGACAGGGCGACCGTCAGCACGCCCACCCCGACCACGTACAGCAACCGGCGTTTGGCGATGACACGGTCGGCGACGCTGCCGTTGCGGGCCACGAACCACAGGTCGCCACCGAGGCGGCAGCCGACGATCATCACGGCGGCGACGGCGGTGTAGATCAGCACGATGCCGTGGCAGAGGCACGCCAACGCCAGCACCAGCGCGGCGGCGGCCATCAGCTTGCCGTTCTGCAGACCGCGGGCGAGCAGGCCGAGGCCCAGCATCATCAGGCTGATGGCGATCGAGAACGAGAACTCGCCGGCCATCGTCGACAGCACGTTGCCGCCGTAGATCGAGTAGCTCTCGTTCAGTGCGAAGCACAGCCCGGCGAAGGCGAAGAGCTCGGGGATCGGATAGCGGAATCGGGCGAGGCGACCGAACGCCCAGCAGCACGCGGGCAGGGACACCAGTCCGGAGACGGCGACGAACTTGAACGCCACGCCGTAGGGCAAGAAGGTGTCGAGGGCCACGATCGCCAGTGCCGGGACCACCATGTAGAAGCGGTAGATCGGGAAGCCGCCGTACCAGTCCATCGTCCAGCCGCTGATCTGCCAGTGCGGCAGCAACGAGTCGCGCAGGTACGCCGGCGCCCAGACGTGCGCCCCCATGTCGCCGCCGGTCGGCGTGCTGTCGCGCGTGATCAGGTCGCCCGAGCTGAACGGCTTCAGGTGGACGACGTTCATCATCACGTAGGTCGTCACCCCCAAGGAGGCGGCGGTGACCACCAGGCGCACGATGCGCGCCGCGGTCCACGGGCGGCGGGCCCACCCGATCGGGCCGCGCCGGGCCCGGCGCGCCGGGCGGGCGATCGCCACCGGAGTCGGGGTGTCGTCGTCGACGGGCGCAGCGCTGTCAGCGGCCGGAGCGCCGTCATCGGCGGGAGTGGGGGGTGGCGTCGCGGTGGGCGCCGGGGCCTCCGCCGGCGCCGGCAGCGCGGGCGCCTCCCCGCTGCGCTCGGGTGCCGAGGGCTCCCAGCCGCCGAAGACGTCGGACCACCACGAGTCGTCGTCGGGCCCTGCTCCGCCGCCCTGTTCCGCTCCGCCGTCCATCGGGTGACAGTCTCTCAGAGCACTGAACACGCGCCGCAGCACTGCGGCACGAGAAACCGAGGGACCGAGTGACCGAATTCGTTGGCGCCATCGACCAGGGCACGACGAGCACCCGGTTCATGGTGTTCGACCACGACGGTCGGGAGGTCGTCAGGCATCAGCTCGAGCACCAGCAGATCCTGCCCGAAGCCGGGTGGGTGGAGCACGATCCGATCGAGATCTGGGAGCGCACCGACACCGTGGTCCGGGTGGCGTTGAACCGCGCCGGACTCGGCCCGGGCGACCTCGCCGCCCTCGGGGTGACCAACCAGCGCGAGACCACGATCGTGTGGGACCGGCGCACCGGACGTCCGCTGTACAACGCCATCGTCTGGCAGGACACGCGCACCGACCGCATCGCCGCCGCCCTCGAGCGCGACGGACGCGGCGACCTCGTCCGCAGCCGCGCCGGGCTGCCGCCGGCCACGTACTTCTCCGGCGGCAAGATCCAGTGGATCCTCGACAACGTCGACGGCGTGCGCACCGCCGCCGAGCGCGGCGACGCCCTGTTCGGCACCACCGACAGCTGGGTGATCTGGCACCTGACCGGTGGGGTCGACGGCGGCGTGCACGTCACCGACCCGACCAACGCCAGCCGCACGATGCTGATGGACCTCGCCACGCTCGACTGGGACGACGAGCTGCTGGCGCTGTTCGGCATCCCGCGTTCGATGCTGCCGGCCATCCGCCCGAGCTCGTCGCCCGACCCCTACGGCGTCACCCGCCCCACCGGTCCGTTCGGCGGCACCGTGGCGGTGTGCGGCGACCTGGGGGACCAACATGCCGCCACGGTCGGTCAGGTGTGCTTCTCCCCCGGCCAGGCGAAGAACACCTACGGCACCGGCAACTTCATGCTGCTCAACACCGGCACGGACATCGTGCGCTCGGCGGCGGGACTGCTCACGACGGTCGCCTACCAGTTCGGCGACCAGTCGCCGGTGTACGCCCTCGAGGGTTCGATCGCCGTCACCGGTTCGGCGGTGCAGTGGCTGCGCGACCAGCTCGGCATCATCTCGAACGCCGCCGACGTGGAGGCGCTCGCCCGCCAGGTGCCCGACGCCGGTGGCGTGTACTTCGTACCGGCGTTCTCCGGGTTGTTCGCGCCGTACTGGCGCGCCGACGCCCGCGGCGCCATCGTCGGGCTCACCCGCTTCAACACCGCGGCCCACCTCGCCCGGGCCACGCTGGAGGCGATCTGCTATCAGACCCGCGACGTGGCCGACGCGATGGCGCAGGATTCCGGGGTGGACATCGACGTGCTCAAGGTCGACGGCGGGATCACGGCCAACGAGCTGTGCATGCAGATCCAGGCCGACGTGCTCGGCGTGCCGGTGAGCCGCCCGGCGGTCGCCGAGACGACGGCGCTCGGCGCGGCGTACGCCGCCGGCCTCGCCGTCGGCTTCTGGTCGGGCACCGACGACCTGCGTGCGAACTGGCACGAGGCGCGACGGTGGGAGCCGCAGTGGAGCGCCGACCAGCGCGACGCCGGTCACGCCCGCTGGCGCAAGGCGGTCGAGCGCACGCTGGACTGGGTGGACGTCGGATGAGCGAGCGAGCGGTGGCGCGCAGTGAGCGCACCAGTGAGCACGGTGGCGGCGATCATCGACGAGCTCCTCGGGCCGCCGGGTGACGGCGCGTCCACGGGAGCCGGCGCGGTCGACCGTCGACTCGCCCGCGAGCTGTTGGAGTCGGCGCTGGGGCTGATCAGCGATCGGACGGACACGCTCGACCTCAAGATCGCCGAGGCGGCGCTCGCCGAGATGCGCGATGCGTTCACGATGTTCGCGCCGTATCGCGACGTCCCCAAGGTCACCGTGTTCGGGTCGGCGCGCACGCGGGCCGACGATCCGGTCTACATCCAGGCCACCGACATCGCCCGCCTCCTCGCCGAGCGCGGCTGGATGGTCGTCACCGGTGCCGGCCCCGGCATCATGCAGGCGGCGATGGAGGGGGCCGGTCGCGAGCGCAGCATCGGCGTGTCGATCCGACTCCCGTTCGAGCAGGCGGCCAACCCGATCATCGCCGGCGACGAGAAGTCGGTCAGCATGAAGTACTTCTTCACCCGCAAGCTGATGCTGGTCAAGGAGTCGCGGGCGTTCGTCAGCCTTCCGGGAGGGTTCGGCACGCTCGACGAGACGTTCGAGCTGCTCACCCTCACGCAGACCGGCAAGGGCCTTCCGGTGCCGATCGTGCTGCTCGACGCGCCCGGCGACCCGTTCTGGCGGCACATCGACGACTTCGTGCACACCCAGCTCATCGCCCGCGGTCTGGTCAACGAGGCCGATTCGCACCTCTACCTCGTCACCGACTCGAGCGACGCGGCGTGCGCGGAGATCGAGCACTTCTACGCCAACTTCGACTCGATCCGATATGTCGGCAACCAGGCCGTGATCCGGCTACGCCACGCCCCGACCGACGAGCAGCTGGCCCTGCTCGACCAGCGCTTCGCCGCGATCGTGGCGTCCGGCCACATCGAGCGCAGCGGCGCGCTGCCGATCGAGGTCCGCCAGAACGACCACACCGACCTCCCGCGGATCCGCTTCGAGTTCGCCCGGCACCGTTACAGCGACCTGCGGGCCATGATCGATCTCGTCAACTCGTTCACTCCAGCGAGCCGAGCAGGTGAGCCGCCTTCTCGACCGCCCGGCGCGCCTGGGTGAGCGCTCGGTCGGCGTCGGGTCGTTTGGTCGCACCCTCGGCGACCGCCTCGTGGAGCAGGTCGAGCGACAGGTCGTCGAGCTCGGCGGCGATCTGTTCCAGCCGGCCGGCGAGGTCGGCGTAGCGCCCCATCAGACGCGACCGCCAGGCCGGCCGACTCGGCGATCAGGTCGACGGGGTGGCGCACCGTGACGCCGGCGGCGGCGAGGTGCATGGCGCAGCCCGGGTTGGCGCTGGCCACGACGGTGGCCCCACTCGCCGTGCGGGCGCGCTCGATCGCCGCCAGCTTGCGCTGGCGGACCTCGGCCGCGAGCGCCGGCTGCAGCGCGGCGTAGGCGCCCCCCGCCCCGCAGCACAGGCCGTCGTCGTCGAGCTCGACGACTTCGGCGTAGCGGGCGAGCACCGTGCGCACGGGCAGGTGCGCCCGCTGCACGTGGCGCAGGTGGCACGGATCCTGCACGATCACCGGGCCGAGCGGGCGCCGCGGTGGGGGCAGGGCGTCGACGTGGGCGGCCAGCCACTCGTGGACGTCGGCCACGCGTGCCGCGAACGCGACCGCGTCGGCGGTGCCGACGAGCCGTCCGTAGTCCTTCAGCGCGGCGCCGCATCCGGCCGAGTTGACGAGCACCGGCGCAGTCGCCCGGCATGTCGGCCATCACGCGCTGCGGCGAGCCGGCGGGCCTGGTCCTCCAACCCGGCGTGCACGTGGAGGGCGCCGCAACAGCCGGCCCGGTCCGACGACCAGCGGGTGGTGGCGCCGGTGGCGGCGACGAGTGCCGCCGTGGCCCGGTGCGTCGCCCGCAGCCAGGCGTCCATCACGCATCCGGTGAACAGCCACACGTCGGGCTCGGTACCCGGGGCCGCCGTCGACGCCGGCCGGTGGCCACGGCGCAGCGGGACGCGGGTCAGCGAGCCGGCGACCCGCGGCGGCACCAGGCGGGCGCGCTGGGCGACGGCGAGCAGCGACGACCCGGCGAGCAGGGTCCGATGTCGGGAGAGCAGGGCGTAGGCGGCGCGCTGCCAGCGCGGGGTGACCACGTGGCGCTCGGCGAGCGCCGCCTTGGTCGCCTCGATGAGGTGACCGTACGGCACCCCGCTCGGGCACGCCGGCTCGCAACCCCGGCACTGCACGCAGGTCTCGGTGAAGCGCAGGAACTCGTCGTCGATCGGGGCGTCGCGCCACTCGACGGCACGCATCGCATCGATCCGACCTCGGGGCGACAACCCCTCCTCACCGCTGACGCGGAACGTCGGGCAGTGCGGCAGGCAGAGGCCGCAGCCGACGCACGTCGCCAGCTCGGTGGGGTCGATGTGCAGGCGGCTCGCCACGACCGCCACCGTAAACGGCGCGGTCGCCGCGCGTAGTCTCGACCCGTGATGATCATGGCGTTCCCCCGCCGCCGAGGCCGCCGCCGGCCGCTCGCTCGCATCGCTCGCCGGGTGCGCCCGTGACCGCACCGGCCGAGCCGTCCGCGCCGGTCGACGTCGCGGCGGTCGTCGCCCACCTCCGCGAGGGCGCGCGGAGCGGCCTGCTCGACGGTGAGGCCGCCCGCGTGACGCAGTTGCGTCAGCTCCGCCGCCTGCTCACCGAGCAGCGCGAACGTCTCGAGGCGGCGCTCGCCAGCGACCTCGGCAAGCCTCCGGTGGAGGGGTACGCCACGGAGATCGGGTTCACGGTCACCGAGATCGACCACGTCATCGCCCACCTGCGCGACTGGATGCAGCCCGAGAAGGTCCGGGTGCCGGTCGCGTTCCGGCCCGGCACGGCAACCGTCATGCGTCAACCGCTCGGCCTGGTGCTGGTGATCGCACCGTGGAACTATCCCGTGCAGCTGACCCTCGCGCCGCTCGTGGCGGCGCTGGCGGCCGGCAATGCGGTGGTGGTCAAGCCCTCCGAGCTGTCGCCGGCGACGTCGAGTGCGCTGGCCGAGCTGGTGCCGCAGTACCTCGACTCCCGCGTCGTCGCCGTGGTGGAGGGCGCGGTCGCCGAGACGACCGCGCTGCTCGCCGAGGCGTTCGACCACATCTTCTACACCGGCAACGGCACGGTGGGGCGCATCGTGATGCGCGCCGCCGCCGAGCACCTCACGCCGGTCACCCTCGAGCTCGGCGGGAAGTGCCCGGCGATCGTCGCCGGCGACGCCGACATCGACGTCGCCGCGCGGCGCATCGCGTGGGGACGCTTCACCAACGCCGGCCAGACGTGCGTCGCGCCCGACTACGTGCTCGTCACCGCCGACGTCGAGGACCGCCTGCTCGGCGCCTTGTTGCGGGCCGTCCACGACTTCTACGGCGAACACCCGGCGGCGTCGGCGGACTACGGCCGGATCGTCAACGAGCGCCACTTCGACCGGCTGATGGGGCTGCTCGACGCCGGCGGGTTCGACGCCGTGGTGACCGGCGGCAACGGCGACCGGGCCACGCGGTACCTCGCCCCGACGGTGCTCGCCGGCGTCGCGCCCGACGCCGCCGTGATGGGCGAGGAGATCTTCGGGCCGATCCTCCCGGTGATCGCCGTGGCGGACGTCGACAGCGCCGTGGACTTCGTCAACGCCCGCGACCACCCGCTGGCGCTGTACGTGTTCACCGGGAACGCCGCCCTCGCCGAGCGCACGCTGGAGCGCACCCGCTCGGGCGGTGCCGGCGTGAACAACGTGATGATGCACCTCGCCGTGTCCGAGCTGCCGTTCGGCGGCGTCGGCGCCAGCGGCACCGGCGCCTACCACGGACGGACCGGGTTCGAGACGTTCTCGCACCGTCGCTCGGTGCTCTCCAAGCCCACCAAACCCGATCCCAGCCTGCTCTACCCCCCGTACAAGCGCTGGAAGGAGACCATCCTGCGCCGGGTCCTCTGACCCCCGCCGCCATCTGGTCACTCTGCGTCTCAGAGGGCGATCTGGTCACCCACTTCTCGATATCGAGAACGTGGGTGACCAGATCGGGCCATCGCGGCGGCCGCGCCCACGGTTGCCGGAATGTGTGTCACACTCTCGTCGCCGGCGGAAGGGTTCGCCCTCCTCGCCGGCCGGGACGGTTCCCGCCGCCGTCCCGTCAAGGCGATCGGCCTCGCCCCGACAGGGCCACGGGGCCTGTCCGCCACCGGCGTCCCTAGCCTGCCGGTGTGAGCGAACGAGTCCCGGCGCGACACCACGGCCGGGAGTCGTGATCCTCCTCGACGCATCGGGGGTCGCCGCCAGCCGGCCCGGGCGGCCGCTGTTCGCCGACGTCTCCGTCACGATCGAGTCCGGGGACCGGCTCGCCGTCGTCGGGCTCAACGGGTCGGGCAAGTCGACGCTGCTGCGCCAGCTCGCCGGGCGCGTCGAGCCGGAAGCCGGGGTGGTGCGTCGGGGCCGCGGGAGCCGCATCGTCGTGCTCGACCAGGATGCCCCGCTCGTCGGCGCCACGATCGGCGACGTCACCGGCCGCACCTGGGATGCGGCCGCGATCCTCGACAAGCTCGATCTCGGTGGCCGTCTCGACGACCCCACCGCCACGCTGTCGGGCGGCGAGGCCAAGCGGGTCGGCCTCGCCCGAACGCTGGTGGAGGTCGGGCCGCCCGGGGAGGCCGGCGACGACGTGCTGCTGATCCTCGACGAGCCGACCAACCACCTCGACATCGACGCCATCACGTGGCTCGAGGAGCGGCTGGCGATGCATCGCGGCGGGCTCGTCCTCGTCTCGCACGACCGTCACGTGCTCGATCGGGTGACGACGCGGATCCTCGAGCTCGACCGTGGGCGCGGCTACGTGCACGAGGGCGGCTACGCGGGATACCTCGAGGCTCGGGCGGGCCGCGAGGCGCAGGCGGTCAGCCAGGAGCGCATCCGCCGGAACCTGGCCCGCTCCGAGCTCGCCTGGCTGCGCCGGGGCGCCCCGGCGCGCACGAGCAAGCCGAAGGCCCGCATCGCCTCGGCCACGGCGATCGTCGAGGGTCGCCCGGAGGCCGCCGCGCGCGATGGCGACCTCGACCTCGGGTTCGGAGCGCCCCGCCTCGGTGACAACACGATCGAACTGCACGGTGTCGGTCACCGGTTCGGCGACGGGCCGTGGTTGTTCCGCGGCGTCGAGCTGTCGCTCGATCCACGCGAGCGGCTCGGCATCGTCGGGCCGAACGGCGCCGGGAAGTCGACGTTGCTCGACGTCATCGCCGGCACGCTCGTCCCGGCCGAGGGCACGCGCGAGGTGGGCGCGACCGTCGCGATCGGTGCGTTCGCCCAGCGCGGGATCGACCTCGACCCCACGATGCGCGTCGATCAGGCGGTCGCCGGGCCGACCCGGCTCCCCGACTGGCAGGACGCCCGATTCCTCGAACGGTTCTGGTTCGACGCCGACGCCCAACGGGCGCCGATCGGCCTGCTGTCGGGCGGTGAGCGCCGGCGCCTGCAGCTCGTCCTGACCCTGCGCGCCCGGCCGAACGTGGTGCTGCTCGACGAACCGACCAACGACCTCGATCTGGACACGCTGCGGGTCCTCGAGGACGTGTTGGAGGACTGGCCGGGAGCGGTCATCGTCGTGAGCCACGATCGCGCCTTCCTCGAGCGGACGGTGTCCGACGTGCTCGTCATCGACGCCCAGCACCCTGGCCGACGCGTGCCCGGCGGCTTCGGCGGTTGGCAGGCGCGTCGGGCCCAGCAGCCGGCGCCGTCGGCCAGGCGGGCCCCGGCCGCCCCGGTGGCCGCTCGCCCGGCGACGCCGGAGCGCACTCCGTCGACGATGCGACGCATGCTGCGCGAGGTCGACCGCGACATCGCCGCCCACACGCGGCGGCGCGACCGGCTGCTCGAGGACCTGGCGACCGCCGGGGGCGACCACCAGCGCATCGTGCGTCTCGGTCGGGACCTTGCCGCGGTCGAGCTCGAACTGGCGGCGGCCGAGGAGCGGTGGTTGGAGCTCGGCGAAGCGTTGGAGTCGGGCTGAACGAAGCGGGCCCGCGGTCGTGAAGTGTGAGCCCCGCGTGCGGAAATCCGTACGGACCGCTCACACTTCGCCGACCACGGCGCTCGCGGATCAGCCGTCGACGCCGAAGCGGTACACCGTGGTGGTGTCGTAGACCTCGCCCGGGCGCAGCACGGTGGTCGGGAAGTCGTCGTGGTTGGGCGAATCCGGGAAGTGCTGGGTCTCCAAGGCGAAGCCGTCGCCCTGGCGGTACATCCGATCGCTGGTGCCGACAAGCGTGCCGTCGAGGAAGTTGCCGGCGTAGAACTGCAGGCCGGGTTCGGTGGTGAGCACCTCGAGGGTGCGGCCGCTGTCGGGGTCCTCGGCGCGGGCGGCGAGGAAGAGCTCGCCGTCGTCCAGCTCGCGGTTGAGCACCCAGTTGTGGTCGTAGCCGCGCCCGATCACGAGCTGCTCGAACGAGGCGTCGCGAATGCGGTCGCCGATCGCCGTCGGCGTGCGGAAGTCCATCGGTGTGCCCTCGACGGGATCGATGGCGCCGGTCGGGATGAGCGTCGCGTCGACCGGCGTATAGCTGTCGGCGTCGATCATCAACGTGTGGTCGTAGATCGCACCGCTGCCCTCGCCGGCGAGGTTGAAATAGGCGTGGTTGGTGAGGTTGACGACGGTCGGCTTGTCGGCGACCTCGGCGTGGTACTCGATGCGGATCTCGTTGTCGGCGGTGAGGATGTAGGTCACCTCGACATCGAGCGTGCCGGGATAGTTCTCCTCGCCGTCGGGGCTGGTGTAGGTGAGCCGCAGCACCGACGTCGTCGCCGTCGTGGACCTCCTCGGCCGTCCACACCCGCTTGTCGAACCCGAAGTTCCCGCCGTGCAGGCTGTTCGGGTCATTGTTGATCGCCAGCTGGTAGGTCTCGTCGTCGAGGGTGAACTGACCCTTGGCGATGCGGTTGGCGTACCGTCCCGGTGATGCCGCCGAAGTAGGGGCTCTGGTTCACGTACTGGTCGAGGTTGTCGAAGCCGAGCGTCACGTTCGCCATCGCGCCATCGCGATCGGGGACCTGGATCGACTGGATGACGCCCCCGTACGTCATGATCTTGACCTCCATCCCGGCGGCGTTCGTGAGCGTGTACAGCTCGACGTCCATGCCGTCGGACGGGCTGTCCGGGTTGGCGACGGTGCCGAATGGCGCGCTGGTGATCCCTGCGCCGCCGCCCCCCGGCACGGTGGTCGACGCGGAGACCACAACTCCGGAGCCGGCGGCGATGCCGCTCAGGCCAAGGACGGCGAGTACCGGGACGGCACCGCGGTGGCGACGCGCTTCACGCATCAGGACCCCCTCGTCGCTCGATCGGACGATCGACGGCTACCGTCGATCGATTCGCATCACAATCAATTGTGAACGTTATCATCATATGATTGCGATGTCCAGCTCTTGGCGCTACACGAACGTCCAGGTGGGGGCGTCGGGGTCGCCGCGCCAGAACCGGAGGCGACGTGACGCCTCGCCGTCGGGATCGCGGCCGGGGCCCTCGGCGACGACGCGCATCAGCGTCGCGGCCACGGCCCGGAGCACGGCGAGCGACGCGGTGACCGGCTCGTCGCGCCGGTCCGACCCGTAGCCCTCGGCGTAGCGGTCGTACACCGCACGATCGACGCCCCAGTGCCGCACCATCGCGATCAGCGGGGCGTGGTCCCAGCCGGGCGGTCCGGCGCACAACATGTCCCAGTCGAGGAGCACCGGTCCACCGGACGTCTGGACGACGTTGCGCTGGTGGAGGTCGCCGTGGCACAGCACCCAGCCTCTCGGCCTCACCGGCGCGCCCGACCCAGTCGCCGTGCCGTTCGACCGCCGCGGTCAGGCCGGCGAGCGCGGCGTCGTCGACGAGGCCGACGACCTCGGCGAGGCGCGCCTCGAACCGCCACCACGGGAACGACGTGCACGGTGGCACCGCGACGTCCGACGGCACCGACGCCCGGTCGAGCCGGTGCAGACGACGCACCATCGCACCGACACCCGCCCAGTCGGCCACCTCGGCGACCGGCTCCAGGCGCTGCCACGCGGTCGCCGAGCGCTCGACCCCGCCGTCGTCGCACTCGACGTGCGGTTCACCGGGATAGGGCCGGGCCACGCGCACGCCGTGGGCGCCGAGCCAGTCGGCGAGCACATAGCCCGCCGTCGGCGAGGAGCCGTCGGTTGCGGCGACACGGATGATCGCGTCGCCGCTGCGGAACACGGCGTTCGACCCGACGCGCACCAGCTCGGGCGCCGGCCATCCCGCGGCGGCGGCCAGGGCGGCGGCGGCGTCAGGCGGCGAGCACATCGACGCCGGGGTTCAACCGGCCCCGCGGGTCGAACAGGTCCTTGATCCGCCGGTTCAGCGTCACGACCGCCGGATCGATCGACCGCGGCGGCGCCGGATCGCGGTGGTGCACGATCCCGACGCCGACCTCCACGACGAACTCGCCGCCCAGGGTGTGGATCGCCGAGGGGGCGATCGACCACCGACCACCACGGGGCAGTGTCGGCGGGTCGTCGGTGGGCTCGAGCCCGACCCGTGCGGCGGCCTCCTCGACGTCGCGGGCATCGCCCTCCAACAGCACGAACGTCGTCCGTCCGTCCCACAGCACCGATGTCGGCCGGTACAGCCGACCGAGGGTCTCCACCGGCTCGGCCGTCGTCCGGAACCACTGCTCGAACGGCGAGCGCGGGCGGGTGCGCAGGATCACGTCGGCGACGAACCCGATGGTCCCGCGTGATCCCACCAGCAGCCGGCAGAGATCGAAGCCGCTGACGTTCTTCACCGTCGGGCCGCCGGCCTTCACGATCTCGCCGGTCGCCGACACGTAGTGCGCCTGGAGCAGCGTGTCGCGCACCGGGCCGTAGCCGAGCCGCCGGATCCCACTGCGGCCGACCGCCAGCGCTCCTCCCACGGTGCCCGTCGGCGGGATCGCCACCGCCTGCCGATACGCCGCCAGCCGCTCGTCGAGCTCGGCGACCGGCGTGCCCGCACCGCACGCCACCGTCATCTCGTCCGGACGGAACCAGCTGACGCCGGCCGGCGGACGGACGCCGCGCACGCCGGGCACCCCGCCGCCCCGTGTCCCGGCGCCGGTGATCGTCACCGGATCGTCGGCGCCGACCTCCTCGGCGAAGGCGACGAGAACAGGGTCGCCCAGCGGGGCCACGTCGCCACCGACGACGGCCAGCAGGTCGTCGGTGTTCACACCCACGCACCCTCCGGCGCGCTCGCGGCGAGGTCGGCGCAGCGGGCCGGGCTGGGCAGGACCTTGCCCGGGTTCGACATGCCGAGCGGGTCGAACGCCGCCCGGACGGCCGCCTGGGCGGCGAGATCGACGGCGGAGAACATGAGCGGCATCAGGTCGCGCTTCTCGAGGCCGATGCCGTGCTCGCCGCTCAGCACACCGCCGGCGGCCACCGACGCCTCGACGATCTCCGTGCCGGCGGCCTCGACCCGCGCCATGATGCCGGGCTCGCGCCCGTCGAACAGCAGCAGCGGGTGGAGGTTGCCGTCGCCGGCGTGGAACACGTTGAGCACCTCGAGGTCGTGACGACGGGCGATCTCGTAGACCTGCGCCAGCACCCCGGGCAGCTCGTGGCGGGGCACGACGGTGTCGTGGAGGTAGTAGTTCGGCTTGATCCGGGCGATCGCGCCGAACGCCGACTTGCGGCCCTTCCACAGCAACGCTCGCTCCGCCTCGTCGGCGGCGATGCGCACGTTGCGCACCCCGCGCCGATGGGCGATGTCGACGATCGCCGCGGTGTGCTCGGCCACGGCGTGCGGCGAGCCGACCACTTCCACCAGGAGCGCGGCCGCAGCTTCGGTCGGCAGCCCGGCCTGGATGTACGCCTCGACGGCGATGAGACAGAGGCGGTCCATCATCTCGAGCGCCGCCGGCACGATCCCCGAGGCGATGATGTCGCTGACCGTCGACGCCCCGGCCTCGACGGTGTCGAAGTCGGCGAGCAGCGTGGTGACCGCCGGCGGATCGGGCGTGAGGCGCACGCACACCTTGGTGGCGATGCCGCACATCCCCTCGCTGCCCACGAACACGCCGCGCAGGTCGTACCCGGGCGGTTCGGGGTCCTCGCCACCGAGCACGGTCACCGTGCCATCCGGCAGGACCACCTCGATGGCCAGGATGTGGGCATTCGTGACGCCCTCGGACAGGCAGTGCGGCCCTCCGGAGTTGTTCGCCACGTTGCCCCCGATCGAGCAGGTCTGCTGGCTGCTCGGGTCGGGAGCGAAGTGCAGGCCGTGGGGCGCCACGGCGCGGGACAGGTCGAGGTTGAGCACACCAGGCTCGACCCAGGCACGCCGGGCGGAGGGATCGACCGACAGGAGCCCGGTCATCTTCGACGTCGAGATGATCACCGCGCCCTCGGGCGGCACGGCGCCACCGGCGAGGCCGGTGCCCGACCCGCGCGGCACGAACGGCACGCCGTGGGCGACCGCCGTGCGGACACATGCCGCCACTTCGTCGGTCGAGGTCGGGAAGCACAGCGCCGCGGCTGCGCCCTCCATGTGCGAGGCATCGTGGCGGTACAGCGACAGCTCGGTAGCGCCGTCGCGGACCCGGTCGGCGGGGAGCGCGTGACGCAACGCAGCGACCAGCTCGGCGCGCCGTGTCATCGCGGCTACCGGCTGGCGCCGTCGTCGCGCCGCCGGAGCACGATGACCCGGGCCGACTCGACGACCTCGCCATCGACGACCAGCTCGTCGCCGGGGCCGAGGTGGTCGCTGAGGCGCACCAGGCGACCGTCGCGCTCGGCGACCAGTTCGCGCTCGCGCCGCCGCGCCGTCACCACGCCTTCCTTGACGGCCTCGATCACACGATGGCGACCGCGCCGCACGGCGCCGCGGGCGGCGTCGGCGACGTTGCTCGGGCGCAGCTTCTCGGCCGCGGCGGCGACCTTGCGCTTGACCACGGTGGTGCCGGCGACGCCGGCCGCGGCCCCGGTGACGAACCACACGGCGCGGGTCTTCATGCGCCCCTCCTCAGGCGTTGCACGGCGCGGCTGGTTCCGGCGGCGACGCCGGCCGCTTTGATGACCGGGCTCGACAGGCCGGCTCGCCCCAGCAGGCGGCTGTGCCCGACGGCGTCACTGATCGCCTCGGCCGAGCCGAGCAGGCGGTCGAAGCGCTCGAGGTCGGCCCGGGCCCGCTCCACCGCAGCGACGGCGTCGGAGGTGGCGACCTGCACCTCGTGCAGGGTCGCCGCGGTCTCGCGCCGCATCGCGTCGACATCGCGACGCACCTCGGTCATCGTGTCGCGCGTGCGCACCAGCGTCACCGCCAGGGCCGAGAACGCCAGCGTGCACAGCACCAGGGCGGCCACGAGCGCGATGTCGACCGCACTCACTGGTCGCATCTCCCCCGCTGCCCGCCGTCGCATCATCTCGGAGACCTCCTGTTCGTGGCCGTGGTCCGTGGGCCGGTACCAGGTGCGGCCGGCCAGTGACTCCGGGAGGTAACGCTGGGCCACCCAACCGCCCTCGTGATCGTGAGGGTACTCGTAGCCCGCGCCGTGGCCCAGCGCGGCCGCGCCGCGGTAGTGAGCGTCGCGCAGGTGCGCCGGCACCTCGCCGAGCGCGCCGGCGGCGACGTCGGCGCGGGCGGTCCACACCGCCATCGCGCTGGCGTTGCTCTTCGGCGCGGTAGCGAGGTGGATGCAGGCCTGGGCGAGGTTGAGCTGGGCTTCGGGCAGGCCGACCAGCTCGAGGGCATGGGCGGCCGCGACCGCGACCACGAGCGCCTGGGGGTCGGCCTGACCGACGTCCTCGCTGGCGAAGATCACCATCCGCCGGGCGATGAACCGCGGCTCCTCCCCGGCCTCGAGCATCCGGGCGAGGTAGTACACCGCAGCGTCGGGATCGGACCCCCGCATGCTCTTGATGAACGCGCTGATCACGTCGTAGTGGTCGTCGCGCCCATAGCGCACGGCGCTGGTCGACAGCGCCGCTTCGGCGTGGCCGAGCGTGACGGGTCCGGGGTTGGCCAGCGCCGCCGCGACCTCGAGCGACGTGAGCGCTTGGCGGCCGTCACCACCGGAGCGCTCGACGAGCAGGTCGATGGCGTCGGCGTCGGCGGTGGTGCTGAGCGCCTCGAGCCCCCGCCCGAGCAGCGTGGCGAGGGCGGACGCGTCGAGGGGCTCGAGCCGGAACAGCGTCGAGCGGCTGCGCAGCGGCGGGTTGACCTCGAAGAAGGGGTTCTCGGTGGTCGCACCGATCAGCGTGAGCGTGCCGTCCTCCACCGCCGGGAGCAGGGCGTCCTGCTGCGCCTTGTTGAAGCGGTGGATCTCGTCGAGGAACAGGATGGTGCCGCGCCCGTGGCGCCCGAGGCGCTCGCGGGCGCGCTCGATCACCTCGCGCACGTCCTTCACGCCGGCGGTCACGGCCGACATCTGCTCGAACTCCTTGGCCGTGCTCCCGGCGACGGCGAGGGCGAGGGTGGTCTTGCCGGTGCCCGGAGGACCCCACAACAGCACCGACGACAAGGCGTCGGTCTCCACCAGGCGCCGCAACGGCCGGCCCGGGCCGAGCAGGTGTTCCTGGCCGACGACGTCGTCGATGGTGCGCGGACGCAGTCGCGCGGCGAGCGGTGCTTGGCCGCGAAGGCGTTCCTCCGCGGCGGCGGTGAACAGGTCGTCAGCCCCCATCGCCGAGTCCGCGGCGATAGGCCCCGCGACGGAAGGCCACGACATGGTCGATCAGCCAGCCCCGCTCGACCCACTTCCACGCGGTGAACTCGGAACCGTCCGGCGTCGGGGTCAACTCGTCGGTCGTGGGCCGGAACGTGAACCACTTGTGCACCTGGCCGACCGCCTTGCGGCCGGCGGCGACCTCGACCGGCCACTGGTAGGCCACCCACTCCTCGAGCTCGCCGGTGAGCACCAGCTGGTCACGGCCGAGCCCGGTCTCCTCGCCGACCTCGCGCCACACGGCGTCGAGCGGCTCTTCCCCGCGCTCGATGCCGCCCTGTGGAAGCTGCCAGCTGCCGGGCGCGTCGGCCCGTTCGAAGGCCAGCACCGCGCCGTCGTCGCGCTCGATGACCGCCACGACCCCGGCTCGGAAGTGGCGTGAGCTCACTGGTGCACCGTCACTCGACGGGACGCGTTGGATCCGCCGGCAGTGCACCAGCGAGCCGAAGACCGTGCTTCCTGGTTCGCTCGCTCGGGGACTCGCTCGCTCACACGGTCCGAGGTTAGGCGGCTACCGGCCGAGTGTCCGCAGCCGCGTCGCGACGTCGACGAACTCGGGGTCGTGGGCGTCGACCAGGCGGAACCACCGGGCGGCCTCGATCGGGTTGCCGGCGCGGTCGTTGAGGTCGCCGAGCACGTACCACTGGCGCAGGTGATGGTCGCGGACCCGCTTGGGGTCGGCGCCCACCCGTCCCATCGTGCGCAGGGCCCCGGCGAGGTCACCGCGGTCGGCCTGCGCTCCGGCGGCGACGATGCGCGCCTCGGCCATCACGTCCTGGTTCGGCGACGCCTCGCGCACCTCGAGCCAGACCCGCTCGACGTCGTTCCATCGGCGCAGCGCCCGGTAGCTGTCGGCCAGCACCGGCAGCACGTCGACGTTGGGCGTGAGCGCCCGCGCCGTTTCCAGCTCGCGCACCGCGTCGCGCCAGCGACCGCGGCGGTAGGCGACGAGCCCGGCCACCTCGTGGACGGCGGCGACGCCGGGAATGGTGCGCAGCAGTGGCGTGACGATGCGCCGGGCCTCCTCGACGTGGTCGCGGTCGAGGGCGACCCGGGCGTCGGCGAGCCGCTTGATCGCCCGGTCGGCGACGGCGCGGTCGGCGGCCACGGCGACGATCGCGGCGGCGACGTCGGCATCGAGCGGCCGTTCGCGGCGTCGACGTGCCGGGTGTGCGGCGCGAGCCGCGGCGTGCTCCGCCTCCTCGCGCAGGTCGTCGCCCTCGTCGATCCACACCTCGAGCGTGCGGGCCTCGATGCGCTCGCGCTCGCGGTCCGGATCGCGCGGTTGGCGCGGCGCTCGCGCCGCGCGCACCTCGGCGGCGCGTCGTTCGGCGGTGGTGAGCTCGCGCGGCGGCGGCCGGTCGCCGCCCCGGCGGGGCTTGCCGGCCGGACGGGGACGGCCCCCGCCACCGCCGGGTCCCGCGCCGTCGCGGCGCGGTCCCCCGTCACGCCTCGGCGGCCCGCCGGCGCGGTTCGGCGGTCCGCCGGCCCGCTTGGGTGGTCCGCCGGCGCGGTTCGGCGGTCCGCCGGTGCGCTTGGGCGGCGCGCCGGTGCGCTGGGACGGCGCGCCGGCGCGCGATCCGCCCTGAGTGGGTGTGGTCGGCTGACGGCGCGGGGAACGAGGGGGACGGCCGTCGGACATGCCGTCCGATGCTACGGGGCTGATTGACTGGACAGGAGTGAGCGAGAGAGTCTTCGAACGAGCGAACCGGCAACACGGCGCCGAAGGCTCACTGGTGCACCGCTGCCGACGTGTCGACAGCGGCGCGGACGCTGGACCGGTGCACCAGTGAGTCTCAAGTCGTCGGCCGACGTCGGGGCGATGCGCGAGGCCGGTCAGATCGTCGCCAGCGCGCTCGCCGCCGCGCGGCGGGAGGCGGCGGTGGGCACGACGCTGCGCACCCTCGACGCCGTCGCCGAGGACGTGATCCGGGCCCGTGGAGCCGAACCGCTGTTCAAGAACTACCACCCGCGATGGTCGCCGACGCCGTTCCCCGGCACGATCTGCGCCAGCGTGAACGACGCCGTCGTGCACGGCATCCCCGGCGACCAGCAACTCGACGACGGCGATCTGGTGAGCATCGACTGCGGCGCACGCCTGCGTGGGTGGTGCGGCGACGCGGCCATCAGCTTCACCGTGGGCACGGCGCGCCCGGGCGATGCTGAGCTGATCGCGGCCACCGAGTCGGCGCTCGCCGCCGGCATCGCGGCCGCCCGCCCCGGCTTCCGCCTCGGCGACATCGCCTACGCCATCGGACGCTCGGCCCGTGCCGGCGGCTACGGGATGCTCGAGCACCACGGCGGCCACGGGATCGGGCGCGAGATGCACGAGGAGCCCGACGTCCCGAACGAGGGTCGCGCCGGCACCGGCCCGCGGCTGAAGCCCGGTCTCGTCATCGCCCTCGAGCCGATGCTGCTGGCGGGCGGCCGGGACGGCTACCTCGTCGACGACGACGGCTGGACCGTGCGCACCGCCGACGGCAGCCGGGCCGCCCACGTCGAGCACACCATCGCCATCACGCAATCCGGCGCCCGCATCCTGACGACGCTGTAGCCGCCAACCCGCGGACGGCCTGCGCCGCGCTGCGTGTACCATCGAACACATGTTCCGTCAGGCGACGCTGTTCGGTGATGCCGAGCCGACCCCCGACGCCACGTTCAGCGCCCTGCGCCGCCTCGACCTCGATGCCCGCTCGTGGGTCGACCACGCCCCCGGCTGGCTCGCCGGCTCCGACGCCGTGTACGACGCCCTGGTCGAGCGCCTCGCCTGGCGCCAGCGCCAGGTCGTCATGTGGGGTCGGCCGTTGCCCGAGCCGCGGCTGTCGTCGTGGTGGCGACCGGACCACGGCCCGGAGCCGCTCCCGGTGCTCGCCGAGCTGCGCCGGTTGCTCAGCGACCGCTACGGCGTGGCGTTCTCGTCGATCGGGTTCAACTGGTACCGCGACGGCAAGGACTCGGTCGCCTGGCACGCCGACCGCAAGGGCCCGCTCGTGGTCAACCCGACGATCGCCATCGTCAGCGTCGGCAGCGCCCGACCGTTCCGGCTGCGCCCGATGCCCGGCGGGCCGTCGGTCGGCGCCGCCGACCCGGGTGTTCGACCTCGGCCAGGGTGACCTGCTGGTGATGGGCGGCGCCTGCCAGCACGAGTGGGAGCACGTCGTGCCCAAGTCCCGCGGCGCCGGGCCCCGCATCTCGATCACCTTCCGCCACGACGGCGTCTACTGAGCAGCGAACGCCGATCTGGTCACTCTCCTTCTCGTATCGAGAAGGTGAGTGACCAGATCGACGTTTGAGACGGAGAGTGACCAGATGGCGGGGCGTCAGGCGAGCGGGCCGGTGACCGCCTCGACCGCTCGCTGCAGTTCGCCCGACATGACCAGCCGCTCGGCGAGGGCGAGCTCGGGGGCCTGCCACCGGTCGGGGCCGGCGCCGGGGACTCCCGCGGCGCGCAGTGCGCCGACCGCGGCTGCCGTGGCCGGGGCCCGGTGCGAGCGGCGCCCGCAGCTCCAACCCGCGCGCCGCGCACACCAGTTCGCAGGCGACGATCCGTCCGAGGTTGGCGACGGCGCGGCGCAGCTTGCGGGCGGCGCCCCAGCCCATCGACACGTGGTCCTCCTGCATCGCCGACGTCGGCACCGAGTCGACGCTCGCCGGCACGGCGAGCCGGCGGTTCTCGGCCACCATCGCCGCCTGCGTGTACTGCACGATCATCACTCCCGAGTTGACGCCGGCGTCCTCGACGAGGAACGGCGGCAAGCCCTGTGATCGGGTGCGGTCGAGGAGCCGGTCGGTCCGGCGCTCGGCGATCGACCCGGCGTCGGCCACGGCGATCGCCAGGAAGTCGCACACCTGGGCGATCGGCGCGCCGTGGAAGTGGCCGCAGGACTCCACACGACCGTCGGGAAGCAGCGTCGGGTTGTCGATCGCCGAGTGCAGCTCGATGTCGGCAACCCGGGCCGCGTGCGTGACGGCGTCGCGCGCCGCACCGTGCACCTGGGGCGTGCACCGCAGCGAGTAGGCGTCCTGCACACGCGGGTCGTCGATCCGGTGGCTGGCCACGATCGGGCTGGCGTCGAGCAGCCGGCGGAGGTTCTCCGCCGACGTGGTCTGACCGGGGTGCGGCCGCAGGGCCATCAGATCGGCGGCGAAGGCGCGGTCGGTCCCGAGCAGCGCCTCGATCGACATCGCCGCGGTCACGTCGATCGCGGTCAGCACCACGTCGAGGTCGGCCAGGGCGAGCACGAGCATGCCGAGCATGCCGTCGGTGCCGTTGATCAGCGACAGCCCCTCCTTGGCCCGCAGCGTGACCGGCGCGATGCCGTGCGACTCGAGCGCGCCTGCCGATGTCCCCCTCGCCGATCAGCGCCAGCGCCACGTGCGCCAGCGGGGCGAGGTCGCCGCTCGCGCCGAGCGAGCCGTGCTCGGGCACGGTCGGCGTGATCCGGGCGTTGAGCAGGTCGAGCAGCGTGTCGACCACCACCGGGCGCACACCGGAGTACCCCATCGCCAACGTCCGGGCGCGCAGCACCATCATCGCCCGCACCACCTCGTCCTCGACCGGCGGTCCCATGCCGGCGGCGTGGCTGCGCACCAGCGCCCGCTGCAACTCTTCGCGGCGCTCGGGCGGGATCACGGTGGTGGCGAGCGAGCCGAATCCGGTCGACACGCCATAGACCGGCTCGGTCGATTCCGATGCCCGGGCCACCAGTTCGGCGGCGACGGCGAGGGCCTCACGGGCGTCGTCGCCGAGGTCGACGAGCGCACCGTCGCGGGCGACGGCGACCACCGACCGACGGTCGAGCCCGTGCCGTCCGATGGTGACGCGCGTTCATCGGTCCTGGTAC
Organism: Ilumatobacteraceae bacterium; assembly: GCA_963816635.1. GTDB lineage: Bacteria > Actinomycetota > Acidimicrobiia > Acidimicrobiales > Ilumatobacteraceae > Desertimonas. Next base: position 58,278 of record CAWFLK010000018.1, read on the forward strand.
TCGATGCTGAAGTCGGTGACCGTGCGGCCGGAGATGGAAGCGTCCTGGAAGGCGATGACGCGTGCGAGCCGGACCGCCGTGCCGAGCTGGACGTCGTAGGTGCCCTGGGCGTCGGGTGTCGGCGGCGCGTCCGTCGTCCACGCCGGGTTCAGCGCGACCAGTTGGGACACGAAGTCGCCGGGCGGACCGCTGAAGCTGCCGGTGACCACGTTCGGCGCACCGGCGCCGGTGTCGACGAAGGCGAACGGAGGAAGCACCAGCGACCGCGAGGGCTTCACGTACACCGGCGGGCCGGGCACGCTCGACGGTGTCGACGACGCCGGTGTCGATGACGGCGTCGTCGACGCGGCCGGCTCGGAGGTGGCCGGAGGTTCGGTGGTCGCCGGTTCGGTGGTCGCCGGTTCGGTCGTCGCCGGCTCGGTGCTCGCCGGCTCGGTGGTCGCCGGGGCTCGGTGGTCGCCGGCTCGGTGGTCGCCGGCTCGGTCTCGGTCGTCGCCGGCTCGGTGGTGGTCGCCGGCTCGGTCGTCACGGGCGGCTCGGTGCTCGCCGGGCCAGCAGTGGTCAGCACCGCCACCGGGAGGGTCGTGCTCGGCCGTTCCCTCGTGGCCGGTTCGGTCGTGGCCGCGGCGGACGAACCGGTGGCATCGGAGACGGGCACCACCACTGGACCGAGCGTCGTGGTCGGCTCGGCGGTCGCCGCCGGCGCGGTCGACCCGGGCGGTTCGGTGCTGTCACCGGAACCCGATCCGTCGCCCCCGCGCAGGAGCGTCACGGCCAGCACGGCCGCCGCCACGACGGCCGCGGTGCCGAGCGCGACCAGCAGCGGGGTGCGGCGCCGGCGCGCCGCCGGCACCGGCGCGCCGAGCTGGGTGCCGGTCGGCGCACCGGGCGCCGCCACCGGTGGCGGCGCCACGGGCGGGCCGAACGGGCCGGCGAACCGCCCGGCGATGCCGCTCAGCCGTGCTTGCACCTCGTGGGCCGAGCTCGGACGGTCGTCGGGATCGTTGGCGACCAGCGCGGTCACCAGCGTCACGAGCTCCTCGGGCGGGCGCGGCGCGCCCAGGCTGTCGATGCGCCGGAAGGCCCCGGGGACGTCGATCGTCTCCGCCGCCGCCGCCGCCATCGTGGTGGCCCGCCCACCGGCGTCGCCCGTGAGCAGCTGGAGCATGATCCGACCGAGCGAGTACAGGTCGGCCCGCCGGTCGATCTGGGTCAGCCCGGCCGCCTGCTCCGGCGCGACGTAACCGGGCGACCCGGCGACGAGCGTCAACGCCGTGAGGTCGAGGCCGCGCGCCAGACCGAAGTCGCCGAGCACGATCGTCTCGTCGGCCGCCAGCCCGGCGATGTGGCGCGGTGTCGACGTCGATCTGATCAGCACGTTCGTCGGCTTGATGTCGCGGTGGAGGTGACCCGACGTGTGCACGTCGGACAGCGCGGCGGTCACCTCGGCGGCGATGCCGACCGTCTCCTGCGCGGTGAACACCCGTCCCTCGGCCTCGCGCTGACGGATCCGATCGTCGAGGGTGCCGCGGTCGGCCCACGCCATCACGAGGTACGGCTGGCCGCTCGGCGTTTCACCGAGCTGGAACCCGCGCACGATCCGCGGGCTGTCGACGGTGAGGAGCACGCGGGCCTCGCTGAGGAAGCGACGGCGCACCTCGTTGTCGCGACTCCAGTTGTCGGCGAGCACCTTGACGGCGACCTGTCGGTCGAGCACGTCGTCGTGGGCCAGCCACACGGTGGCGAACGACCCGGTACCGAGCACGCGCAGGAGTCGGTACGATCCGATGTCCCCTGCGTCAGCCACCGGCCTGCAATCTAAGCGGCGGGGCGCCGGCGGGACGGGTACGCCACGGCGGGATGCGTGGCCGGCAGGGTCGGACGAAAGGCGGAGGTGTGGAGCTCGACGAGATCGAACGGCTGGGACGGCTCGCGGCGACCGGCGACAGCGCTGCGCTCGACCGGCTGCTCGCCGGCGCTCGGCCGCTGGTGCTCGCCCGCTGCCGGCGCTTCCTTCCCAACCCGCTCGACGCCGAGGAAGCGGCGCAGGACGCCCTGCTCGCCATCGCCCGGCGCGTGGGCACCTTCGAGGGGCGGTCGAAGTTCACCACGTGGATGTACCAGCTCACGACGAACGCGGCGATCGATTGCTACCGCAAGTTGAAACGTCGCCGGAGCGTTCTCGAGGTGCCGCCGGACATCGCCGCCGGCGGGTCGACGCCGAGCGTGGTCGCCGGCGCCCGCATCGACCTGCTGGAGGCGGCCGAGACGCTCGACGTCCGATTGATGGAGCCGGTGTTCATGCGCGACCTGTGCGAGCTCGACTACGCCGAGATCGCCGACGCCCTCGCCCTGCCCGTCGGAACGGTGAAGTCGCGCATCCACGACGGGCGCGCCCAGCTGCGCCACGCGCTCTACGGCATCGAGGCCGGCGAGACCGGCTCGACGTCGCACCGCAAGCGCGACAGCTGACGTCCGGCGCCGCGCTGTGCCACGATGAGTGCAGTGCCCGCGCTGTCCTTCGACCACGTCGGGATGGTGTTCCCCGACGGCACGCACGCCGTCCACGACGTGTCGTTCGAGGTCGATCGGGGAGAGTTCGTGACGGTCGTCGGGCCGTCGGGGTGCGGCAAGTCGACGCTGCTCAAGATCGCCTCGGGTCTCCTCGACGCCACCTCGGGGCACGTCGGCATCGACCGCGAGCGCATCGGCTACGTGTTCCAGGATCCGACGCTGATGCCGTGGCGCACGGTCCAGGACAACGTCGAGCTGCTCACCGAGCTGCACGGACTGCCGAGGGCCGAACGCCGGGCGCTCGCCCGCTACGCCATCGACCTCGTCGGGCTCACCGGCTTCGAGGAGCACTACCCCAAGTCGCTGTCGGGCGGCATGCGCATGCGCTGCTCGCTGGCTCGCACGCTGACGCTCAAGCCGCCGATCCTGATGTTCGACGAGCCGTTCGGCGCCGTCGACGAGATCACGCGCGAGCACCTCAACGAAGAGACGCTGCGGCTGTTCGAGCAGGAGGGGTTCGCCGGCCTGTTCATCACCCACTCGATCTCGGAGGCCGTGTTCATGAGCACGCGCGTGCTCGTGATGTCGGCCCGCCCGGGCCACATCGTCGCCGAGCACGCCGTGCCGTTCCCGTATCCGCGCGACCCGTCGCTGCGCTTCGACGCCGAGTTCGCCGCGCTGAGCGGCGAGATCTCCACCGCCCTGCGGGCCGCCCATGTCTAGCGACACGTCGGTCGACGTCGAGGCTCACGGGCCGCCGATCGGGGGCACGGTGCCGGCGGGCATGACCGCGCCGTCGTTGATCGAGGCCCCGACGGTGAGGGTCGAACCGCCCAAGCGCCGCATCGTGCGCATCGCTGCCGTCGTGCTGCCGCCGCTCGTCCTGGTCGCGGTCTTCGTCGGCTTCTGGTACTTCGTCAGCCGCGTCTGGATGTCGGAACGGCGGCGCTTCCTGGTGCCGCCGCCGGACGAGGTGGTGCGCCGTGGCTTCTTCGAGTGGGACAACCTGCACGAACTGCTCGACGCCCTGTGGTCGTCGGTGCGCGTCGCCGGGATCGGCCTGGCCATCTCGGTGGTGCTCGGCGTGGCGCTGGCGACGTTGATGAGCCAGTCGAAGCTGATCGAACGGGCGACGTTCCCGTTGATGGTGGCCCTGCAGGCGATGCCGATCCTCACCCTGGTGCCGATGATCGCGATCATCTTCGGCTCCAACCAGACGTCGCGGGTGATCGTGTGCGTGCTGATCACGATCTTCCCGATCGTGCTCAACACGCTGTTCGGCCTGGTGTCGGGCGATCCCGGTCTGCACGATCTGATCACGCTGCACCACGGGGGACGGGTCACGCGACTGCGCAAGGTGATGTTCCCGTCGGCCCTGCCGGCGATGTTCGCCGGACTGCGCATCTCGGCCGGGCTGTCGGTCATCGGCGCGATCGTCGGCGACTTCTTCTTCGGCAAGGGCGAGAAGGGCCTCGGTCAGTTGATCCGGCAGTACGCCAGCAACTCCAACGACATCCCCGTGATGTACGCCACCACGCTCGTGGCGGCGACGCTGGGCATCGTCGTGTTCCTGTTGTTCGGCGTGCTCCAGCACGCCGTCATCGGCGCCTGGTACGACTCGAAATCCGGCGGCGGCCGCTAGGCCGCACCTCCATGACCGGCGACCACGGCAGAGCGCTGAACGCCAGGCACCCCTCGTAGGGGACGTGCCGGTCCGATCGTGCGGCCAACGCCGCGGCGTGCAGTCCGAGTTGATCCATGGCGGCCCTCCGATCTCCGTCTGTTACCTACTAAACCAGTATAGACCGAAACAACTCGTGTGACCAACTAAGATTTGTTTCATGGAAACCACGCCCCGGTGGGCGCATCTCGTGGCCGGCGACATGGCACTCGACTTCGTCAACACCGACGTCGTCTCCGAGCACGACCGATCCCGCGACGTGCTGCGCTCGGCCGAGGAGTTCGTCGCGTGGTCCGCGTACGCGCAACTCCCTGGCGCGACGCCGACGATGATCGCCATCCACGGCGCACACAGCGAGGACGTCCTCGACGAGGCCCGGTCGCTGCGGACGGCAACCAGGTCCGTGATCGAGGCCATCATCAACGGCCGGGCGCCCGAGGATCAGGCCCTCTCGACGATTCAGGCGGCCTACGCCAGAGCGATCGGCGACGCCACCCCGGTGATCAGCGACGGCCGGCTGTCATGGCGTTGGACGACCAACACGCCGAAGGCGCTCGTGGCGGGGCTCGCCGTGGCAGTGATCACGCTGCTACGCGATGGCCCGACCGATCGCATCAAGGCGTGCCCGGCGTGCGGCTTCGTGTTCATCGACACCACGAAGAACCGCCGCCGGCGATGGTGCTCGATGGACGACTGCGGCAAGGAGGAAAAGATCCGGCGCTACGTCGCCAAGCGCGCCGAGACGTCACGGCGGACGCGGGTCGGGTGAGTGACGCCAGGGACCACAACGTGCGCCGACGAATCGTTTGTGTCAGCGTGTATGCGCTGTCGGCGCGCACACGCTGACACAAAGCCGAGATCGACCACAACCCACGAGGGAGACAACGTGAAGAAGTCCACCACCAGCGCAATCGTGCTGCTCGCCGTCGGCGGAGGCCTCGTCGTGCCGGCGCTCGGTGCGGCATCGAGTCCGCCGCCGACCACGCCGGCCGGCACCGAGCCGATGGGCACTGACGCGGTGGGTACCGAGGCTCCGATGACCGAAGCGCCGGCTTCAGCGGCACCGGGCACCGAAGCCGCCGGCACGGCGTCGGCGGCCGCGCCCACGGGCAGCGCAGCGGGCGGCGCCGCCGTCGACCTGTCGGACGTGTGCCCGGCCAACGTCGTGATCCAGACCGACTGGTTCCCCGAGTCGGAGTACGGCGCCACCTACAACCTGATCGGGCCCGGCTACACGGTCGACGCCGAGAACAAGGTGGTGTCCGGCCCGCTCTACTCGCACGGCCAGCCCACCGGGGTGAACGTCGAGGTCCGCTCGGGCGGGCCGGCCATCGGTGCCGACCTCGAGACCGTGGTCTACAGCGACGACGACATCACGCTGGCGTTCGGCACCACCGACGGCCAGATCCTGTCGTGGACCAACACGCCGCTGCTGTCGGTGGTCGCTCCCCTCGAGATCAACCCGCAGATGATCATGTGGGACCCGGCCACCTACCCCGACGTGCACACCCTCGCCGATCTCGGCACCGAGGGCATCACGATCAACATCTTCGGCGGCTCGACCTTCGCCGAGGTGTTGGTCGCCGAAGGGGTGTGGACCGAGGACCAGGTCGACCCGAGCTACGACGGCGGCCCGAGCCGGTTCATCGGCGAGAACGGCCGCATCGCCCAGCAGGGCTTCGCCTCGTCCGAGCCGTACGCCTACGAGCACATCTTCACCGACTGGGGCAAGCCGGTCGCCTACCAGTTGCTCCACGACGCCGGGTTCCAGAACTACCCCGAGACGCTGGCCATCCGCGCCGGTGACCTCGAATCCCTGACGCCGTGCCTGGAGAAGCTGGTGCCGGTGGTGCAGCAGTCGGCGGTCGACTTCATCAACGACCCGACGGCCACGAACGCGCTGATCGTCGACGTCGTGACGCAGTTCGACACCTTCTGGACGTACCCGCAGGAGATCGCCGACTACTCCGTCGAGACGCAGCGCCAGCTCGGCCTCACGGGCAACGGCGACGACGACACGCTCGGCAACATGGACCCCGCCCGCGTCGACACGCTGCTCCAGCAGATGCGTGACGCCGGCCTCGACGTGCCCGACGACCTGACCGCCGACGACCTCGTGAACAACCAGTTCATCGACTCGTCGATCGGACTGTGAAATACGGAGAGATGATGAAGCTGACGATCACAGCAGCGATCCAGGCGCGGTGGGGACACCGCGTCGACGACCTGATCCACACCCACGCCTGGACGGTCGAGGCCACGGTCGAGGGACCCGCCGACGCCTGCAAGGTGATGCCCGCCGACGACCTCGAGGAGCTGCTCCACCACGTGGTCGCCCCCTGGGCCGGCCACTACCTCACCGACACCGACCTCGGCCCCTGGAAGCGGCTCACGCCGCTGGTGTGGGACAAGGAACCGACCGTCGAGGAGATCGTGCGTCGGATCTGGGCCGAGCTCGAGCCGATCGTGCCCGGCCTCGCCGAGGTGGCGCTCATCGAGTCGGTCGAGTTCGACCGCTCGCGCAAGGTGCGACTGATGCGCGACCGGGTCGCGGTGCACGCCAACTGATGGCTCGCGGCGTCCCGGTCGTCGACATCTCGCCGCTGGTCGGCGACCTGTCGGGCCGGGACGCCGCCGGCGTCATCGCCCGCCTCGACGAGGCGTGCACGGAGACCGGGTTCTTCGTGTGCGTCGGGCACGGCTCGGAGGGCGACGTGGCGACGATGCTGTCGGCGGCGCGGCGGCTGTTCGCCCTCGATCCTGAGGTCAAGGCGGGACTGGCGATGGCCGAGCGGTGCGGCTACGTCGACGACGGCGCCAAGGAGCTGTTCGACATCGCCCTCGACCGCGACCCGAGCGCGCCGAACCGGTGGCCGCCGCTCGACGGGTTCCGCCCGCTCGTCGGGCGTTACCAGGCGCAGGTCCTGAGCGTGGCCGAGACGCTCCTCGCCGCACTCGCCCTGGCCCTCGGCACCGAGCGGGACTTCTTCGCCGTTCGCATGCGCCACCCCGAGAGCTACCTGCGGCTGCTCCACTACCCGCCGCAACCGGCCGGCGAGGTCACCACGAGGGCGCACACCGACTACGGCGCGCTGACCCTGCTCGCCACCGACGGCGTCGAGGGTCTCCAGGTGCATCCGATCGGCGGCCCGTGGGTGGACGTCGACGCGCCCGCCGGGTCCTTCGTCGTCAACCTCGGCGACATGCTGGCCCGCTGGACCAACGACCGCTACGTGTCGACACCACACCAGGTGGTGTCCAGGGCGACCGGCGACCGGTACTCGGTGCCGTTCTTCGTCAACCCCGACGCGGACACGGTCGTGGAGTGCATCGCGTCGTGTGCCACCGCCGAGCGTCCGGCGCGGTACGAGCCGGTCACGGCGACGCAGTTCCTGCAGGGTCGCATCGACGGCACGATCGCCGTCGCCACGCCGTGACGCTCGGCGAGGGCGACGCCTGGGTCATCGCCTATCCCGACCACGTGACCGAGCCCGGCCGGACTCCGCTCGCCAGCCTGTCGGCGCTGGTCCGCGACGTGTTGGCGCCGGCGATCACCGGCGTGCACACGCTTCCGGTGCACCCGGCGTCGGGCGACGGCGGGTTCAGCGTGATCGACCCGGCGGCGGTCGACCCGCGGTTCGGGAGCTGGGACGACCTGCGCGCGTTGGCCGGCATCACCTCGTGGATGGCCGACGCCGTGGTGAACCACCTGTCGGCGACGAGTCCGTGGTTCGAGCGCTACCTCGCCGGCGACCCCCGGTTCGCCGACTTCTTCGCCACGCTCGACCCGTCGGTCGACGCCAGCGCCGTCGTGCGGCCGCGGACGAGCCCGCTCTCCCACGCCTTTCCTCGGAGCGACGGCACGTCGGTGCACGTGTGGACCACGTTCTCGGCCGATCAGGTCGACCTCGACTACCGCAACCCGGCCGTGCTGGCGGCGATGTCGGAGGTGATCGGACGCTTCGTCGACGCCGGGGCGGCCGCCGTCCGCCTCGACGCCATCGCCTTCGTGTGGAAGGACCCGGCGACCTCCTCGGTGAACCAGGCCGGCACCCACGAGGTGGTGCGGGCGCTGCGGGCGGACATCGATCGGCGGCGCCCGGGCGTCCTGGTCGTCACCGAGACGAACCTGCCCCACGACCAGAACGTGTCGTACCTCGCACCGGGCGAGGCCGACGCCGTGTACCAGTTCCCGTTGCCGCCGCTCGTGGCCCACGCCTTCGTCGCCGAGGATGCCGGCGCCCTCGTCCGCTGGCTGCAGGCGCTGACCTTCCCCGAGCCGCCCGCCACCTACCTCGACGTGCTCGCCACGCACGACGGCATCGGCGTGCGTGGCGCCGAGGGCTGGCTCGACGATGTCGGCCTCCAACGTCTGCTCGACGCCACGGCCGCCGCCGGCGGCGTGGTGAACCGGCGCACGACGGTCGACGGCGACGTGCCCTACGAGCTGGCCGTCTCGTGGTTCGCGCTGCTCGGCGCCGGCTTCGACGAGGCGACCGCGATCGACCGCCACCTGGCGTCGCACGCCATCGCCCTGGCCGTGCGCGGACACCCGTTGCTGTACCTGAACTCGCTCTTCGGGGTGGGCAACGACGAGGCGACGTTCGCCCGAACCGGTCACGCTCGCGACCTCAACCGCGGGCGCCTGCGTCGCAGCGAGCTCGACGCCGCGCTGCGTGAGCCGTCGTCGCGTGCGAGCCGGGTGTGGGCCGGGCTGCGATCGATGCTGGCGGCCCGCGCCTCCTCGGCGGCGTTCCACCCCGCCGCCGCCCAGGTGGTGCACGAGCGCGACCCGTCGGTGGTGCTGGTCGAACGCGTCGCCGCGACCGGCGAGCGGGCATGGGTGGCGGTCAACGTCACCCGTTCCCCGGTCGACGTCGACCTCCCGGACGGCACCACGCTCACGCTCGCCCCGTTCGGGTGGCACTGGCGGACGGCGCGCTTCACCGCGGCGGCGTCCGGCTGCCATGATCGACGATGAGGAGGTAGTCGATGGCCAGCGAAGGCACCCACGAAGCGCTCGACAAGCTCAGCCCCGCCACGCTCGAACGGCACCGGGCGATCGTCTCGATCATGGAGGAGCTCGAGGCCATCGACTGGTACGACCAGCGCGTCGACGCCTCCGACGATCCCGATCTCGCCGCCGTGCTGGCGCACAACCGGGACGAGGAGAAAGAGCACGCCTCGATGACGCTCGAGTGGCTGCGGCGCCACGACCCGGTGCTCGACCGCCACTTGCGCACCTACCTGTTCACCGACGGCTCGATCCTCGAGACCGAGGTCGCCGCTGAGCACTCGGGCGGCGGCGGGTCGGACACCTCGTCGCCCCCGGCGGACGGCAGCCTCGGCATCGGCGACCTCCGGCACCTGAACACCTCCAACCGATCGGATCTGCTCGGATGAACCACCTCCTGCGCGAGCTCGCGCCGATCTCCGACGACGCGTGGTCGGAGATCGACACCGAGGCGCGACGCACGCTGAGCCACTTCCTCGCCGCCCGCCGGCTCGTCGACTTTCGCGGACCGCTCGGCTACGACGCGTCAGCGATCAGCCTCGGCCGGCTCGAGCCGAAGGGCATCGAAGCCGGGCCCGGCGTGGTGGCGCGGCAGCGGCAGGTGCAGCCGCTGGTCGAGCTGCATCGTCCGTTCACCCTCGACCGCGACGAGCTCGAGTCGATCGACCGCGGCGCCTGTGACGCCGATCTCGACCCGGTGCGAGACGCCAGCCAGGCGCTGGCGGTCGCCGAGGACACGATCGTGTTCGACGGGCTGTCCGGGGCGGGGATCGCCGGCATCGGGCCGAGCTCGCCGCACGAGCCGATCGCGCTCAGCGACTCGTTCGGCGACTACCCGAACCACGTCGCCAAGGCGGTGGCGATCCTGAAGGGCGCCGGGATCGCCGGCCCCTACGCCATCGCCCTCGGGCCACGCTGCTACGCCGGCGTCATCGAGACCACCGAGAAGGGCGGATACCCGCTGCTGCACCACCTCGGCCTGATCCTCGGAGGACCCGTCGTGTGGGCACCGGCCGTCGACGGAGCGCTGGTGATCAGCCAGCGCGGCGACGACTTCGAGCTGACGATCGGACAGGACGTCTCGATCGCCTACCGCAGCCACGACGCCGACTCGGTGACCCTCGAGCTGCGCGAGACGCTCGGCTTCATGGCCTGTTCCCCCGAGGCCGCGATCGCCCTGCGCTACCCCGACTGACCCCGACGCAATCGGCCGAAGAGGCCGATCTGGTCACCACGTGTCGATATGGGCCTGTCCTGCTGATCGGCTGGTCCTGAATCGGGTCTGGCCACGGCGACGTCATGTCGGCCGGCTCGAGAGTGAGTGGGCGAGCGGGCGTGGTGACCGGGCTCTCGTCCGCGAAACGACGCTCCAACCGCTCGTTCCGCGGACCGAGCCGGCCATGGTCGACGTCGAGGTCGGCAACCCGGATCGGGCGGCGATCGCCATCGGCTCGACGATCGGCCGCGGATCGGCGGTGTCGGCGCCACCGCGAGTGTCGGCACGCCGTCCGATCCTGGTTGTCGCAATGTGGGACACGGCGGGCGCGACGGCCGGAGTGTCACACCGGCTTGCCACACTGGTCCGATGGACGCGCTGAGCACGGCCGACGAGGCGCTGGAACGCACGATCGTCGCACTGGCGGGCGCGAACGCGATCCCCCGCGACGACCAACGCGCCGCGGTACGAGCCCTCGTCGACGATCGGGCCCGCGTGTTGGTGGTGCAGGCCACCGGCTGGGGGAAGTCGGCCGTGTACTGGGCGGCGACGAGGGCGATCCGCGAGCGCGGCGGCGGGTGCACCCTCGTGGTGTCACCACTGCTCGCCCTGATGCGCGACCAGATCGCCGCCGCGGCCGGCGCCGGCCTGCGGGCGGCCACCGTCAACTCCACCAACGTCGAGGAGTGGACCGACGTGCTCGACGCCGTCGCCGACGGTCGCGTCGACGTCCTGCTGGTGTCACCGGAGCGGCTCGGCAACCCCCGCTTCGCCGCCCAACTCCCCGGGCTGATCGCCCGCTGCGGGCTGCTCGTCATCGACGAGGCCCACTGCGTGTCGGACTGGGGTTTCGACTTCCGGCCCGACTACCAGCGCCTCACCCGCACGCTGACGTCGCTCGCGGAGGGGACGCCCGTGCTGGCCACCACCGCCACGGCCAACGCTCGCGTCACCAGCGACGTCGCCGCGCAGTTGGGCCCGCACACGGTGACGCTTGCGCGGCTCGCTCGCCCGGGCCTCGCTCCGCCTCGCCGTCGTTCCCGGGCTCGACCCCGTCGCCCGCTACGCCTGGGTCGCCGACGCCCTCGACGCCCTCAGTGGTTCGGGGATCGTGTACGTGCTCACCGTCGCCGAGACCGAGCGCGTGGCCGCGCTGTTGCGTGCACGCGGTCACGACGTGGCCGCCTACTCGTCGGCGGTCGCCCCGGACGAGCGCGAACTGCTCGAGGCGCGCCTGCGGGCCAACGAGGTCAAGGCGCTCGTCGCCACGTCGGCGCTCGGCATGGGCTACGACAAGCCGGACCTGGCGTTCTGCATCCACCTCGGGTCGCCGTCGTCCCCGGTCGCCTACTACCAGCAGGTCGGTCGGGCCGGTCGGGCACTCGACGACGCGATCGCCGTGCTCCTCCCGGCGGCCAACGACGAGCGGATCTGGGAGTACTTCGCCACGTCCGGCATCCCCGAGCCGGCGCACGTCGACGCCATCCTCGCCGCCCTCGCCGACGGGGCCACGACCATCCCGATGCTCGAGACCGCGACCCGGCTGCGCCGCGGCCGGATCGAGGCGCTGGTCAAGATCCTCGCCGTCGACGACGTGGTGGTGCGCGACCGGGACGGCTGGCGGCCCACCGGCACCCCGTGGGTGTACGACGCGGCGAAGTGGCAGTCGCTCGCGCGGGTGCGTGCCGCCGAGGCCGACCTGATGCGCCGCTACGCCGCCGGTGCCGGCTGCCTGATGGAGTTCCTCCAGGAGGCGCTCGACGACCCCGACCCGGCGCCGTGCGGACGGTGCTCGGTGTGCACCGGCGAGCTGCCGGCACCCGGCGCCCAGCCCACGAGCAGCACCGTCGCCGTCGCCCGGGCGTTCCTGCGCGGACTCGACGTGGTGATCGAACCGCGCAAGCTGTGGCCGGCGGGCCTCGACGGTCGCCGCGGTCGCATCGTCGGCTGCGGCGAGGGACGCGCCCTCGCCTTCGCCGACGACGCCGCGTGGGGCGACACCGTCGCGCTCCTCGATGGTGTCGACGGCGAGGTGCCGCCAGACGTGGCCGCCGGCGTCGTCGACGTGCTGCGCCGATGGTCGCAGACCTGGGAACGCCCGGTCGCGGTCGTGCCGGTGCCCTCGCGCCGGCACCCGCGCCGGGTCGCGTCGCTCGCCGCCCACATCGCCACGGTGGGCCGGCTGCCGCTCATCGAGGCGCTCAGCGTCGACGGCGCCCCGCCGCCGGTCGATGCGGCGTCGAGCGCACGGGCGCAGGCGCTGTTGGCGGGCATGCGGATCCGCGACGACGTCACGGTGCCGCCCGGCGTGGTGCTGTTGGTCGACGACACCTACCGGTCGGGATGGACCGCCACCGTGGCCGGCGCCCTGCTCCGCGACGCCGGTGCCACCGCCGTCCTCCCCCTGGTCGTCCACCAACTCCCCTGAGCGGACGATCCCCACCGTCGCCATCTGGTCACTCTGCGTCTCAAAGGTCGATCTGGTCACCCACGTTCTCGATATCGAGAACTCACAGTGACCGAGATGCGGTGACCAGATGCGAGGCGGTCAGATCCGTTCGAGCTCGCCGCCGTCGAACAGCGGGGCCACGCCGAGGGCCTCGGCATCGGCAGCGAGCTGGTCGTCGGTGGGCGGCGGGCCCGGATGCTCGGCGGCGGCGACCATCGCCGGGAGCAGGGACACTTCGCTGCTGGAGTTGATGAACAGCTGCTCGTTCGACCACACGTAGGCGACGGCTCGGGCGAGGGCGTCACCCTCGGGGAGCGGCTCGTACCAGGACCCGTGCGGCGCCGCGGGGTCGTCCCAGCGTCGCCGGGCGACCGACTTGATCGCCTGCACCGCGACGTTCCGGTCGGCGCACGTGGCGAGCAGCGCCTCGACCTCCCGGCGATAGTCCTGATCGGCGAGCACGGCGTGGTTGTACGGCAGCAGCACCGAGTCGAAGTCGAAGCGCTCGAGGCTGCGGCGGTGCATCGCCGCGATGCGCAGCCCGTGGCCGGTGACGCCGATGGCGTGGGCCAGACCCTCGTCGCGGGCCCGAGCGAGCGCGTCGACCGCGCCGCCGGGCGCGAACGCCACGTCCCACTCGTCGGGCTCGACCAGGTTGTGCAGCTGGATGAGGTCGACGTGGTCGACGCCCATGCGCTCGAGCGATCGTTCGAGCTCGGCGCGCGCGGCATCACCGCCGCGTTCACCGGTCTTGGTGGCGAGGAAGTACTCGCCGGGGTGGGCAGCGAGGAACGGGCGCAGGTGCACCTCGGCCTCTCCGTAGCCCGCCGCGGTGTCGATGTGGTTGATGCCCGAGGCGGCCAGGACATCGAACACGCCGTCGAGCCGGCGCGGATCGATCCATCCGATGCCGGCGGCTCCGAAGAGGAGTCGGGTGCTCTGGTGACCGGTGCGCCCGAACGGCCGGGTTGCGATCATCACACCACCGTAGGTCGTGACGCGCCGCCTTCGCACGGCGCAGCGTTGGGCTACCGTGCGGCCGATGCGCCGGCGACATGTCGTCCTCCTACCCGCCGTTGCCGCGATCGCCGCCGCGCTCGGCTCGTCCGCCGCCGGGGCGGCGGCGCCGGCCGCGGCTGCTGCCGCCGCTCGGGGTCGGGCCGAGCTGCGTCAACGGCTACGTGATCCCGGCTCCCGGCACCGACACCTTCGACGAGCCGCTGGAGCTGATCGCCGGCCAGCTCGGCGTGACGCCGTCGTTCGTCGTCGAGGAGATGCGGTACTTCACCGGACCGGAGTCGCCGGGCATCATCGACGGGGTCGACGTGGTCGAGCGGTGGTACGTGAGCCTGCACTCGACCGACGACCCGACGTTCATCGGGCGGTTCATCGTCGAGGCCCGGACCGACACCATCCGCGGCGTGTCCGCCGTGGCGCCGATCGACACCAGCGGTTACCAGTCCCCCGACTGGCGCGGGTTCGTGGGTGAGGGGCCGCCGCGGGCGATCCCCGGGCTGCCCGGCGAGTGGGTCGGCATCGAGTACGACTTCGTCACCGGCGAAGGAGACTCCGGCCAACCCGGCCTGCCGCCCGAGGTGACCGGCTGCCTCGACGGCACCGGCGCCGGCGGTTCCGGCCTGCCCGTCACCCGCTGAGCCCGACGACCGAGCGGGCGCCGACGGGCCGCGCCGTCAGCCCGACGTCGGCGGACGGTACGTGTCGCGCACCATCTGGTCGATGTCGCCACCGTCGCGCTCGACCGCCTCCATGTACAGCCGGCCCCAGGCGATCCGTCCCGCCTCGATGCCCATCACCGTGACGCCGCACATCAGGAACGGCGCGCCGTCGGTGAAGGTGCCCGACCAGCGCCATTCGGCGATCTCGGTCCCGTCCCCGGTCGGCGCGGCGGCGAGGAGCTCGGCGTGGAAGTCGGGCACGCCGCTGAACACGCCGGCCCAGTTCTCGGCCACCTTGGCGCGCCCGGAAAAGGCGCGGCCCGGGATGCGCCGGCTGCTCGCTCCGGTAGTCGGGCGCGAAGCACGCGACGAAGGCGTCGAGGTCGTGCGCGTTCATCGCGTCCCGCAAGCGGTTCATCACCTCGGACATGACCGACCTCCCGTTGACCTGCGGTCGACCCGGCGCCGACCGCGATCCGATGCGACGACAGTAG
>CAWFLK010000019.1:0-100778 GCA_963816635.1 Ilumatobacteraceae bacterium
AGGTCACCGTCACTCGGTCGGTCGGCCGCCGCGTCGCGCCACGTTGAGCAGCAGCCCGGCGGCCACGAGCGACACGAACAGCGAGGATCCGCCGGCGGAGAAGAACGGCAGCGTCAGGCCGGTCACCGGCATCAGCCCGGCAACGCCGCCGACGTTGACGATCGCCTGCACGCCGAACCACGCCGATATTCCACCAGCGAGCAGCATCCCGAAGCGGTCGGGCGACGACAGCGCCGCCTGGATGCCGAACCACACGAGGAGGGCGAAGCCACCGACGACGGCGATGCTGCCGACGAAGCCCAGCTCGTCGGCCACGACGGCGAAGATGAAGTCGCTGTGGGCGAGTGGCAGGTAGCCCATCTTGGCGTTGCCGGCGCCGACGCCCGAGCCGGTCAACCCGCCGTCGGCGATGGCGAGGAGCGCCTGGTAGGACTGGTAGGACTCGTCGGAGCGCAGCTTCTCCATGTGGAGGAACGCGGTGAACCGCTGGTAGCGGTACTGGCTCGAGAACACGAACGCGACGGCCGTCACGGCCGACAGGATCGTCGTGCCGATCATCGGCAGCAGGGGCACACCGCCGACGAACGCCACGCCGAGCACGATCGCAGTCATCACGATCGCCGAGCCGAGGTCGCCCTGGACGAGGCAGGCGCCGGCGGCGAAGCCGGCGAGCAGCAGTAACGGCTTGAGGCTGCGCCGGACGTCCGACAGGTCGTCCTGACGGCGCACGAGCAGGTCGGCGGCGAAGAGCACGACGGCGAGCTTCAGGAACTCCGACGGCTGCACGGAGAAGTTGCCGAAGGTGATCCACGCCCGCGCCCCGCCCTTGGAGGTGCCGAAGCCCGGCGCGAACGGGGCGAGCATGGCGAGGGCGGTGAGCAGGAGCACCGGAACGGCGAAGCGCCGGATCCACACGAGGTTGACGCGCAGCACCATGACGAGGCCGACCACACCGAGCGCAGCCCACAGCGCTTGCCGGTTGAACACCTCGTAGGGGCTGGAGCTGGCCCCGGCGACCTGCGACGACGCCGACAGCACCATCACCAGGCCGAGCATGACGAACATCGCCACCACCACGGCGATCACGTAATAGCCGATCGGCGCCGGGGTGGCGGGCGTGTCCCAGAGTCCGGGCTGGTTGCGCACCGACGGGAGCCGGAGGTGGCTGCGCGTGGACCGCGGCCGGATCCGCCCGCCGTTGCCCGTGCCGCGCGCCCGGTCCTCGCCCTGGAGGCGGGCGAGCACGGCGCGTCGACGGTCGGCGCTCGTCGACGGCGCGGCGACACCCCCCGTGGGATCGGCATGCGTCGCGGTCATCTTGGTTCTCCCGTCGGCTGCAGGCGGTGCTCGACGAGGCGGCGGAAGTCGTCGCCGCGCGCTTCGAAGCCGTCGTACCAGTCGAAGCTGGCGCACCCCGGTGACAGCACGACGACGTCGCCGGGACGGGCAGCTGTCCCGGCGACGTCGACGGCCTCGGCCATCGACGCCGCACGCGCGATCGGCGCGCCGCTCGTGGCCAGCGCCGGAGCGAAGGCGGCGGCCACGTCGTCGGCGGCCTCGCCGATCGCCACGACGGCGCGTATGTGGTCGGGGGTGGCCGTCATCGGCGTCAGGTCGAGGCCCTTGTTCCGTCCGCCGGCGATCAGCACGACGTGGTCGAAGGCGCGGATCGCCACCGAGGCGGCGTGTGGGGTGGTGGCCTTGGAGTCGTCGTACCAGGCCACGCCCTCGGCCTCGCCGACGAGCTCGATGCGGTGCGCCGGACCGCGGAAGTCGGCGAGCGCCGTGGCGACGGCGTCCGCCTCGACCAGGCCGGTCTCCATGACGAGCGCCGATGCGGCGAGGGCGTTGGTGACGTCGTGGGGCAGCGCGCGCGCCATCGCCCGCACCTCGGCGATCGGGCCGCCCGGCCCGGCGAGGACCGCCGACCCCGACGGGCCGGACAGGTGGTAGTCGGCGCCGCTCGCGCCGAACGTCACGTGGCGGCCCGGGGCGCGGCGCAGGTGCTGCATCACCACCGGATCGTCGACCCAGCCGATCGCCACGTCGTCGCCGCGCTGGTTGGCGAACAGGCGGGCCTTGGCGTCGGTGTAGGACGCGAGGTCGCGATGCCAGTTGAGGTGGTCGGGCGCGAGGTTCAGCCACGCCGCGGCATCGGCCCGGAAGGCGCTGGTGAACGCCAGCCGGAAGCTGCTGCACTCGACCACGAACACGTCGAGGTCGCGATCGATCGCTTCGACGAGCGGGACCTCGCTGTTGCCGGCGGCCACCGTGCGCAACCCGGCGGCGCGCAGCATCGCCGCCGTCAGCAGCGTGGTGGTGGTCTTGCCGTCGGTGCCGGTGACCGCCAGCATCGGCCGCGGCCCGCCGGGTCGGTTCTGTTCCCACTCGTAGGCCAGCTCGAGCTCGGTGACGATGCGTCGCCCAGCGTCCTGGGCGGCCCGGATGACGCGGTGGTCTTCGGGCACCCCGGGTGCCGGCACGAGCGTGTCGCAGGCGGCGAGCATGGCGGCCAGGCGACGGTCGTCGGGCGCGACCACGAGGTCCCACCCGAGCGCAGCGGCGCGGGCCCGTCGGTCGTCGGCGCCGCTGTCGTCGGCGACGACGACGTCGTACCCGCGCCGTTGCAGCGCCGCCACGGTCGCCGCCCCAGTGACGGCGAGGCCGTACACGAGAACCCGCTCGCTCATCGCGTGGCGACCCGTGTGAAGTCGGCGATGAAGATGCCGAGCGCCGCCGCCACGCACACCGCGGCGATCAGCCAGAAGCGGATGATCACGGTGGTCTCGGGCCAGCCGATCAGCTCGAAGTGGTGATGGATCGGCGACATGCGGAACAGCCGCCTGGTGCGGCCGCTCGCCTTGAAGACGGCCATCTGCAGTGCCACCGACCCGGCCTCCATCACGTTGATGCCGCAGATCAACAGCAGCAGCAATTGGGTGTTCGTCGTGAGCGCCAGCAGCGACAGCGCCGAGCCGAGGGCGAGCGCGCCGATGTCACCCATGATGATCCGCGCCGGGGCGGCGTTGAACCACAGAAAGCCCATGCAGGCACCGGCGAAGGCGGCGGCGAGCGCGGTGAGGTCCAGCGGGTTGACGACCGCGGAGTAGATGCCCGTGTCGTTGAAGCGCAGGACGACGTAGCCGATGATCATGAACGCGCCGAACCCCATCAGCGCGCTGCCGCCGGCCAGGCCGTCGAGGCCGTCGGTGACGTTGACCGCGTTGGTCGTGGCCCAGATGATGAGCCCCGCCCAGATCACGAACGTCCACGCCGGTACGTGCCAGCCGGGGAAACCCGGAGCGGGTGAGCGAGATCGTCTCGGAGATGCCGGTGGCGGCGACCAGCCACCAGGCGATCCCGAAGCTCAGCAGCAGGGTCACGTAGTTCTTCTGCTTCCAGAAGATGCCGCGGTTGTGACGCCGGCGCACCTTGATGAAGTCGTCGAGGAAGCCCATCCCGGCCATGACGATGATCCCCACCCACACGATGAGACCCTGGGTGGAGAACGGCAGACCCTCGCGGACGTGGGCGGCGAACCACCCGGCGAGCGCAGCGACGAGGATGGCGATGCCACCCATCGTCGGCGTGCCCTGCTTGGCCATGTGGTGCTCCGGCCCGCGATCTTCCTTGCCGAGGATCGGCTGGCCGAGGCCGCGGGTGCGGAACAGCGAGATGAGCGCCCGCGTGGCGAACAGTGACACGATGCCGCCGACCACGCCGGCGATCATGATCGCGATCATCGAGCGTGCTCCAGGACGTGGCGGGCGACGATGCGGTCGTCGAACGCGATCACCTGGTCGCCGATGGTCTGCGTGCTCTCGTGGCCCTTGCCGGCGATGATCACCATGTCGCCGGGTTCGGCGAGCGCGATGGCGTGGCGGATCGCCTCGGCGCGGTCGAGTTGCACCTCGACGCGGCCGCGATCGTCGTCGGCGACGCCGGCCAGGATCTCCCCGGCGATCGTCGCCGGCTCCTCGGAGCGGGGGTTGTCGCTGGTGATCACCACCACGTCGGCGAGCCGGGCGGCGACGGCGCCCATCAGCGGCCGCTTCTCGCGGTCACGGTCGCCACCGGCGCCGAACACGACGATCACCCGGCCACCGGCGCCGACGACGGCACCACCGGCGGCGATCACCTCCTCGAGACCGTCGGGGGTGTGGGCGTAGTCGACGATCACGTCGATCGCGTCCGCCGTGCCGATGGCGCGCGGCGCGACCCGCTCGAAACGGCCCGGGACCGGCTCGGCGGCAGCGAGGCCGCGCACGATGTCGTCGGTGGCCACGCCCAGTGCGGCCGCGGTGGTGGCCGCGGCCAGCACGTTCATCACGTTGAACGATCCACCGAGCGGCGCCATCAGCCGCACGTCACGGCCGACGAGCGGCGACCGCCAGGTGAAGGCCACCGACGCCGCCCCGACATCGGGTTCGTGGACGTCGGCCATCGAGAACGGCACGATCTCGATCGGCGCGGCGTCGGCGAGGCGGCGGCCGTAGGGATCGTCGATGTTCACCACGCCGACGACGGCCCGTTCCGGCTCGAACAGCATCGCCTTGGCCTCGAAGTACGCCTCGATGGTGCCGTGCAGGTCGAGGTGATCACGCCCGAGGTTGGTGAACACGGCCGCGTCGAAGCGGGTGCCGTCGACGCGGTGCAGGGCCAGGGCGTGCGACGACACCTCCATCACCACCGAACGGGTGCCGTCGTCGCGCATCGCCGCCAATCGCGACTGCAGCTCGGGGGCTTCGGGCGTGGTGTGCGTGCCCGACAGCGTGCCGATGACACCGGTGGGATCGCCGGCGGCCCGCAGGATCGCCGCGAGCAGCCCGCTGGTGGTGGTCTTGCCGTTGGTGCCGGTGACCCCGACGAGGCGCAACGCCGTCGACGGGTCGCCGTGCACCGCGGCGGCGACCGGGCCGAGCGCCACGCGCGTGTCGTCGACGACGAGCTGGTTGACGTCGGCGCCCACCTGGTGCTGGGCGAGCGGGTGATCGACCAGCAGCGACGCCGCCCCGGCGGCCACGGCCGCCGCGGCGAAGGAGTGGCCGTCGTGGTGGGTGCCGCGCAGGCAGGCGTACATGCCGCGCTCGCCCACCGACCGGGAGTCGTGGGTGATCGAGGGCACGCGCGCCGAGGCGTCGCCGACGATTGCCGGCTCGGGCGCGCTCGGACGGCGGGCGACGAGCCGATCCCGCAGCTCGGCGATCGTCGGCGACGTCACGGCGTCGCTCATCCCTCGCACCCGGTCGAGCCGGCGGGGGGCTGGATGCTCATCTCGTTCATGATGGTAGGAACGATCTGGCTGAACACCGGGGCCGCGGCCTGTCCCCCCGACGTGCCGGTGGGCGGCTCGTCGATCGACACGAGCACCGTCACCTGCGGATCCTCGGTGGGGAAGAAGCCGACGAAGCTGGTGTAGTAGGTGTGCTTGCCCTGGGCGTTGAAGTACGTGCCGTCGGGCTGCGCCTTGTAGGCGGTGCCGGTCTTGCCGGCCACCGACACGCCGGGCACGGCCGCCGCGTTGGCGGTGCCGTTGTCCGCGCACACCACGTCGTGCAGCATCCCGGCCACCTCCGACGCGGTCGCCGCGCTCACCACCCGGTGCGACTGCCGGCGCGGACGCGTCGGTGATCACGCCGTCGCCGCCGACGTAGCCCGACACCAGTCGCGGCGCCACGTACACGCCGCCGTTGGCGATGGCGTTCACCGCCGCGGTGAGCTGCACCGGTGTCGACGACACGCCCTGTCCGTAGAAGATCGTGCACCGTTCGGTGCCCTCCCATTCCTGCCACGGCTTCAGGATGCCCTGGGACTCCCCCGGGAAGTGGAGCGCGGACACCTGACCGAGCCCGAACGAGCGCAGGTAGTGGTCTTCGCGGGCGTACGTGAGCTCCTTGCCCATCAGGATCGTGCCCACGTTCGACGACTCGACGATGATGTCGTGCACCGAGAGCTGCTCGACGTCGTGCTGGTGCGAGTCGCTGAGGATGCCGTTGCTCGTGTCGTTCGTGCAGTCGTACTGCCACGGCACCGTGAAGTAGCGGTCGGGCGTGACGGCGCCGTCCTCGAGCGCCCCGGCCACGGTGATGATCTTGCCCACCGAACCCGGCTCGTAGGCGTCGACGGCGGAGAAGTTGCCGCTCGTGACGACCGCGGCACCGTTCGAGTTGCGGTCGACCGACGCCATGGCGAGGATGTCGCCGTCGACCGACATCACCACGAGCTGGCCTCCCTTGGCCCCGGTCTCGTTGACGCGTCGCAGCAGCGCCTGCTCGGCGGAGTACTGCACCGAGCGGTCGATGGTGGTGATGATGTCGACGCCCGGCTGTGGGGCGACGATCGTCCGCTCGCTGCCGGCGATCGAGCGGCCGCCCGGGGCGACCTCCAGCGTCTCGCGGCCCGGCGAGCCCTGGAGCAGGTCGTTGTACTGCAGCTCGAGACCGGCGCTTCCGACGCCATCGACGTCGGTGCGCCCGATGACGCTCTGGCCGGTCGAGCCGCCCGGCATCATCCGACGGTCCTCGGAGTAGGTGCTCACGCCCGTCATGTGGAGCGCGTCGATCTGGCGGGCGATCGCCGGGTCGATCTGGCGGGCGACGTAGCGGAAGCCGATGTGCTGGGCGGCGTCGCTGGTGATGGCGGCGGCCAGCGTGGCCTGGTGGTCGGCGTCGAGATCGAGCAGCTGGGCGAGCACCGAGGCGGTGCCGGCGGGATCGGTGATCTGCAGCGGGTTGACGACGACCGTCGCCGCCGGCACCGACAGGGCGAGCTCGTCGCCGTTGCGGTCGAAGATCGCGCCCCGCTGGGCCGGCAGCACCCGGGTCCGTCCCCACTGCTCGGCGCCGACGCTGCGCAGGTCGTCGCCGCTGCTCCCCTGCAGCAACGCCACGCGCGCCAGCACGATGGCCAACACGACGAGGATCCCCACCAGCGTGGCGATCAACCGCCGCCGCGGGCGCCCGGCGCCGAAGCGTTGGGCGAGCGGGGGCTTGGTCGTGGTGATCGTGCGACGCACCCGCCGCCGCCGGTCGGGCGGCTTGCGCGGCGGCGACGTTCGCCGCCGCTCCTCGCGCAGGCGTTGGCGGGCGCGCGCCTCACCGAGCGACGTGATGCCGTCGCGCTTCGAGCGGTCACGCAGCGGCGGCAGCACCGGGTCGTCGGCGCGTGCAGCGCGGCGCGCCGTCGGGGCGACCCGTTCCGGCGGGCGCACGAGGGCCCCGGTCGCGTTGCCCGAGATCGGTCGCCGCGGACGGTGATCGGCCGTCGCGAGGGCGCGATCGGGCGTCGGCTCCGCGCCGTGGTGCCACCCGGCTGCGTCCGTGCGAGCGCCGTCGCTCCACGACTACTCGACCACGCCGTCGGACGCGGCGCGGACGCGTCGCACCTGATCGAGAGGATCGCTCTCGTTGAGCGTGCCGTCGTTGGGATCGATCGTCCCGCGGGTGGCGAGCACCCGGGCGAGCGCCCACGGGTCGACCGCCAGGAAGTCCGACGCCGGCGCGGGATGCATGCCGAGGCGCGAGCTCTCCGAGGCCAGGCGGGTGGGCGCGCGCAGCTCGGCGCGCTGCTGGCGGAGCACGTCGAACACGCCGTGGGCGCTCACGACCTCGCGCTCGAGGCGGTCGATCTCGAGTTGGCGCTCCGACAGGCGGGTGTGCAGCACCACCGTCGACAGCATCAGGACTCCGATCACCACGACGGCGAGGGCCGCGGCGTTGGCGGCGAGGCGCCGGCGCGGCACGACGCGCAGCACCGGACGCATCTCGAGCACATCGTCGGTACCGGCCGGCGGCGTGAGCGCGAGGCGCTCGGTCGACCGAGCTCGGCGACCTCGGAAGCGGCCCGGCGGCTTGCGCGGCAGCGGGCCGGAGTGCTGGCGGCGCGGCGCGTCGATCCGCCGCATCGGCTGGGCGCTCACTCGGCTGCACGGTCCACGCGCGCCGGTCACGCCGGCACCTCCAGCTTCTCGACCACGCGCAAGCGCGCCGACCGGGCGCGGCGGTTGGCCTGGGCGTCGGCATCGGTCGGCGTGCGCGGGGCGCGGACCCGGCGCACCAGTGCACGCGCCCCGCAGGCGCACGGCAGTCCGGGCGGGCAGTCGCACACGCCGCGGGCCACCTCGAAGCGGTCCTTGACGATGCGGTCCTCGCCCGAGTGATAGGTCAGCACGGCGACGCGCCCGCCCGGCCGCGTGGCGTCGATGGCGCTGTCGATGGCGTCGGGGAGCACGTGCAGCTCGGCGTTGACCTCGATGCGGATGGCCTGGAAGGTGCGCTTGGCGGGGTGCCCACCGTGCCGGCGGGCCGGCGCCGGGATGGCGTCGGTGACCACGGCCGCCAGTTCGGTCGTCGTGTGGAGCGGCCGGGCGGCGACGATGGCACGGGCGATCCGGCCGGCGTAGCGCTCGTCGCCGTAGCGGCGGATGAGCCGGGCCAGCTCGTCGACGTCGTAGCGGTTGACCACGTCGTCGGCCGTGAGCGGCTGGGAGCGGTCCATGCGCATGTCGAGCGGCCCGTCGTTGCGGTAGCTGAACCCGCGGTCGGCGCGATCGAGCTGCGGCGACGACACGCCGAGGTCGAACAGCGCCCCGGACAGCTCGTCGACCCCGTGCTCCCGGAGCACCTCGGGCAGGCGGTCGAAGCGACCGTGCACGGTGGCGACCCGATCACCGAAGCGGGCGAGGCGACGGCGGGCGGCGGCGAGGGCGTCGGCATCCTGGTCGAGGCCGAGCACGGTCATCGTTCCGTAGCGCTCGAGCAGGGCCTCGCTGTGACCGCCACCGCCGAGGGTGGCGTCGAGCACCGTGCCCGGCGGGACCGGGGCGAACACGTCGACGACCTCGGCGAGCATCACCGGCTCGTGGTCGAACGTCGCGGCGTCGCCGGCCATCACGTGGCCCCGGCCAACGCGGCGTCGGAGCGCTCCTCGATGTCGGCGAAGTAGTGCGGCGACCACAGCTCGACGCGGTCGATGCCCCCCGTGACGACGACCGTCGACTGCGGGTCGAGGCGGGCGTAGGTGCGCAGCCGCTCGTCGACCTTGATCCGGCCCTGGCCGTCGACGGTGACCTCGGTCGCCGAGTGGCCGACCGAGCGTCGGAGGTCGTCGCTCTCCTCGCCGCGGCGGACGCGGTCGGCGAGCTCGATCGCCCACGCTTCGAAATCGGCCGCGGGGAACACGTCGATGCAGCGGTTGCGCCCGATCACGAGGAACAGCCGGTCGCCGAGCTGGGGGCGATACGCGGCCGGCAGTGCCACCCGCCCCTTGTCGTCGAGCTGGCGCTCGTGGCGACCGAAGAACACGCGCTCGACCTGCCCTTTCACCTGCTGGTCCCGTCGGCTGCCTGCGCGCGGACCTCGGGACCGGGTCGGCGCCGTCCCCACTCTGCCCCCTAGATGCCCCCTAAGTCAACGTAATCCCCCACTTCTCCCCCCATTTTCGCCGCGATCGGTCGATCCGGGTCGGCGTCGCCGAACGGGTCGATCTGGTCACCCACGGTTCTCGATATCGAGAACCTGGGTGACCAGATCGTGCTTCGAGACGCACGGTGACCAGATCGGGCGGAGGGGGCGATGCGCTACGCCGACAGCACGGCGGCGAGGGCGGCGGGCAGCGCAGTGGCGACGTCGGCCGCCACGGTGGCCACCGGAGCCAGCTCGTCGACCAGCGGCTTGGGGTCGCGCAGCAGGTCGAGCAGCGCGGCGGGTGCCCAGCGATGGTGGACGATGCACTGGAAGCGGGCGCCGTCACGCGTGCGTCGTTGGCTGATGCCCACCAGCTTGGCGGGCAACCCGTCATCCGGCCCGGCGAGCACCACCTCGCCCGGGGCCACGCCGTCGAAGCACACCAGTCGCGACCACGCCGTGGTGTGCATCGGCCCGGCGTGCACCACGGCGCCGGGCACGCCGACCCGTTCGAGCGCGTCCACGAGGCTGCCACCCAGCCAGCGCATCGACGCCGTCACGTCGACCGGGACGAGCGCCGCCGCTGCCGGGACGACCACGTCGAACCACGTCATCTCCCCCGGCCGCACGAGCACCGCCCCGCCACCACTGCGGCGCCGCACGACCTCCACCCCGGCGGCGGCGGCGCGCTCGTCGTCGACCACCGCCAACGACTGCGCCGATCCGAGGACCACCGCCGCGACCGTCGGCTCGCTCACGACGACCGCCGGAACGCGCAACGACCCGATCAGGTCGAGGGCGTGGAATCGGGCCGGGCTGGCGACGACGCGCTCGGAGCGGAACCCGATCACTGGTGCACCGTCACGCAATGCGCCGCGGTCGACCCGTCGAAGGTGCACCAGTGAGCCGAGGACCGTGCCCGATGGTTCGCTCGCTCGAAGACTCGCTCGCTCACTGTGAGCCGTGACGGCGCATCTCGCGACACCAGACGAGGTACCGGGCCACGTCGTCGTCGGTCGGGACGGCGGCGGCGTCGCCGTACTGGGTGAGTGCCCGCAGCCGGAGGTACCCCGCGGTCGGCAGCGGCAGGAACGGGCGGTGTCGCCACCACCGCGAGGGCGTCACCGCCACCGCGGTGCGCACGGCCGTGGTCCACAGCCGTGGGCGCAGGAGCGCTACGCGACCGACGACGGCCACGGTGCGCAGGCGCGACCATCGTTCGCGGCGGTCCATCGGCGACCCACTGTAGGGCCGGCCCGACCGGTCACACCGTGGCGCGTGCGGCCTCGCCCCGACGTCGCTCGCGCAACGCCAGCCGGCCGATCCCCGCCGCCCCGACGAGCGCCGCCTCCCGCCCGAGGTGGCTGACCCCGAGCTGCACGAGCGGCCGCGCCCGGTCGGGCATGCTGCGCAGGTGGGGCACCCGCGTGCGCTGGTCGAGCTCCTGGGCGGCCGCGTCGAGCAACGCCGTGCCGAACGTCGCCGGCACCGTGCCGGCGAGCAGCACGAGGCGAGTGTCGAAGGTCGCCGCGGCCGACGCCAGCGCCCGCCCGATCATCCGCCCGGTGCGATCGATCACCGGTGCCGGGGCGCGGCGCAACGGGCGGTTCATCTCCGCCTGCAGCGCGGCCGCCGAGGCGTAGGCCCACAGGCAGCCCTGGGCGCCACACACGCACGTGATCCCGTTGGGCTCGACGATGACGTGACCGATCTGGCCGGCGTTGCCGCGGCGCCCGAGCAGCAGGCGCCCGTTGCTCACCACGCCGGCCTCGACGGCGTCGGACAACAGCAGCACCATCACGTCGGGGGCGTTGCGCGCCGCGCCGATCCACCGCTCGGCGATCACCCGCGCCTGCGACGACGTGGCCATCTCGGTCGGCACGCCGGTGAGCTCGGCGACGCGATCCCGAAGGTCGAAGCCGGCGAGGCCGGGCATGTGCAGCGCCATCACCGTGCCGGACGCCCGGTCGAGCGGCCCCTCGCACGTGACCCCGCACGCGAGCAGACGGCCGGCGGCATCGGGGCTGGCCGCCACCACGCGGCTCACGAGGCGCTTGAGCGCCGGCCACACATCGCGCTGGGGCGTGGCGACGCGGTCGCGCACCACCACCTCGCCCTCGGGGTTCACCACTCCGGCGGCGAGTCGATCGTGACCGACGTCGATCGCCAGGAACATCGGCTCGCACCGTACCGTCCGACCGTGCGTGCTCGCGAGCTACCGGCGCCTCTACCCTATGGCGAGTGACCTCCGCGCCCGCCCAAGCTCCCGGACGCCCCGGCGCCGGCAACGGCGCCAACAACACGCGGTTCGCAGCGCTGTTCGACGCCATCACGGCCAACGTCGCCCAGGTGCTCCAGGGCAAGCAGCAGTCGATCGAGCTCGCCGTGATGTGCCTGCTCGCCGAGGGCCACCTCCTCATCGAGGACGTGCCCGGCGTCGGCAAGACCAGCCTGGCCAAGGCGATGGCCACGTCCATCGACTGCACGTGGAAGCGGGTGCAGTTCACCCCCGACCTGCTGCCGGCCGACCTCGTCGGCGTGGGCGTGTACCAGCGCAGCAGCGAGTCGTTCCGCTTCCAGCCCGGACCGCTCTTCGCCAACATCGTCCTCGCCGACGAGATCAACCGGGCCTCTCCGAAGACCCAGTCGGCATTGCTCGAGGCGATGGAGGAGCGCCAGATCACCGTCGACGGCGTGAGCCACGTGCTCGCCCCGCCGTTCATGGTGATCGCGACGCAGAACCCCGTCGACCAGGAGGGCACGTACCGCCTCCCCGAGAGCCAGCTCGACCGCTTCATGCTGCGCATCGCCCTCGGCTATCCGAGCCGTGAGGCCGAGATCTCGATCCTCGACAGCCGCGGGTCGAGCGAGTCGCTGCCCAAGCTGGCCGCCGTCGTGTCGGCCGCCGAGGTCATGTCGATGATCGACGCGGTGCGGTCGGTGTACGTCGCCGACGCGTTGAAGGCCTACCTCGTCGATCTCGCCATCACCAGCCGTCGCCACCCCGCCGTCGAGCTCGGCCTGTCGCCACGCGCCACGCTGCAACTCGCCGCCGCCGCCCGCGCCCATGCCGCAGCGCGCGGCCGCGCCTTCGCCACGCCCGACGACGTGAAGTCGGTGGCGGTGGCCGTGCTCAGCCACCGGTTGATGCTGCGCGCCGAGCACGGCGGCCGCCTCGGTCCCGACGATGCCGTCGGCGAGATCCTGGCCGACGTCGCCGTACCGCGGGCACGATGAACGAGGTCCCGGGGCGCAGCCCCCGAAAGACGTGATCCGGGCGGCACGACCGACCCGCCAGGGTTGGGTCGTGTTGATGTGTGCGGTCGCCACCGGATTGATGGGGCGCATCTTCGGTGTGTTGGAGCTGTACTTCCTCGCCGCCGCGCTCGGCGTCGCCGCGATCGCCGGCTGGCTCACGGTCACGCTGCGCCGGCCCCGGGTGACGGTGCGACGCTGGGTCCGGCCCGAGGTGCTCACCGCCGGCGACACCGGCCGCGTCGACGTGCTGGTCCGCGCCAACGGCTCGTCGAGCCCGTTCAACTGGCGACCCAGCTTCCAGCTCGTCGAGGCGGTGGGCGACGACCGCACGGCGCGCATGACCGTGGCGCCGATCCGCGGCGGCCGCGAGCGCAGCGCCGGCTACCGCGTGCCCACCGAGCGGCGCGGGGTGCTGCACATCGGCCCGCTGGTGGCCGTGCGCCACGACCTGCTCGGCCTCGCCCGCTCGATCAGCCAGGTGGCCGGCATCGACGAGATCCTCGTCGCCCCGCGGGCGTTCGAGCTGGCGATGCCCGAGCTCGGTGACGGGATCCTCGGACGCCACCTGCTCGCCCAGTCGGTGCGCCTCGGCCCGGGCGAGTTCCACAGCCTGCGCGAGTACGTGCCCGGCGACGAGCCCCGCACGATCCACTGGCGGGCATCGGCGCGCTCGGACGAGCTGAAGGTGCGCCAGCACAGCGCCGAGGGGCTGCGCCGCTGCACGGTCGTGCTCGACCAGCAGGTGCGCGAGGGCGACGACCACGACGAGGCCTTCGAGCGGGCCGTCGTCGCGGCGGCCAGCCTCGTGCACAGCAGCGATCGCGTGGGGTTGCAGACCCGCTTCGCCACCACCGCCGGCGTCGACCTGCGCGGCCCGACGGTGTCGGTGCACACGTTGCACCACCTCGCCCGGGTGACCGCCGACCCACACCCGCCGATGCCGCTCGAACGCGACCCGGGCGAAGGCCTCGGACTGGTGTTCGTCATCACGCCGGACGCCACGAGCGCGACGTGGCAGACGATGGACGAGATGCGCGACCCGACCCTCACCCGGCTCGGCGTGTTCACCGAGTCCACCGCCGGCGCGGCGCGCCTGCACGTCGACGCCACCAGCTCGGACGCCATGCTCGAGAGCTGGCACGCTCTGGTCGGCCACGGCCCGCGGCCGTCCGATCGACCGGTCGACGCCCTCGCCGGCTCGCGCCGCCAGGCGGTCGCCGTATGACGGCCATCTGGAGATCGACGTGACCGCGCTGCTCGACCACTCCGGTGCCATCGACACCGAGCGCGCCGGCGATGACCGGGGCGGGGACACCAACGAGCCGTTCGAGGTCGCACGCGGCCTCGATCTCGCCGCCACCGTCGCCCTGCTCGCCTACTCGATCGCCGTCGCCGTCGGGTTCAGCCGGGTGTTCGTCGGCCACGACTTCCTGCGCGACCTCGTGCTGATCGCCGTCATCGGCCACGGGACGTCGTACCTGCTGCGCCTGCTGCGCGTGCCGGCGTTCGTCGCCATCCCGCTGGTGCTGGTGGTGCTCACCTGGACGGTGGCATGGATCTACTACCCGGAGACGTTCAGCGGGCCGTTCCCGCTGTCGGCGACGTGGGAGACCGTGCGCGCCGACTTCCACGTCATCCAGAGCGAGTTCCAGACGGCCACGGCGCCGGTGCCGTACAGCTCGGGGTGGGCGTTCGTCGCCGGGGCGACGATGGGTGCCGTCGTGTGGCTGGCCGACACGTTTGCCTTCCGCGCCCAGGCACGCGGCGAGGCCCTCGTGCCCGGTGCGGTGCTCTTCGTGTTCATCGCCGCGCTCGGCGTCGACGAGAACCGTGTCGCGTGCAGCTTGCTCGTGATCGGCACCGGCTTCGTCGCCCTCGCCGTGCTGCGCCTGCGCGTGACGCGCCCGGCGCGCACCGTGCTCGGCAACGACCGCCACCCGCTCGCCCGGC
The DNA here is from genome assembly GCA_963816635.1 of Ilumatobacteraceae bacterium. GTDB lineage: Bacteria > Actinomycetota > Acidimicrobiia > Acidimicrobiales > Ilumatobacteraceae > Desertimonas. The sequence goes on from CAWFLK010000019.1 coordinate 14,613, forward strand.
TGATCGTCCCGCTCGTCGGGGCGACGGCCATCGTGCTCGCCGGCGCCTGGGCGATCGCCCCGCACCTGCCGGGCGCCGACGCCGAGCCGTGGTTCGACACCCACAACGACCGCGGCGGGGTCACGGAGATCATCAGCCCACTGGTCGACATCCGCCAGCGCCTCGTCAACCAGGCGAACACCGAGCTGTTCACGGTGCAGGCCGACGCCCCGTCGTACTGGCGGGCGTCGGCCCTGCCCCGCTTCGACGGCGACACGTGGGACCTGCCCGAGTCGATCCTCGACGACACGCACGGTGCCCTCGAGCAGGGCGCCCCGGGCTCGGTCGAGAACCACCAGGTCATCACCATCGACGGCCTCCGTGGTGCCCTCGTGCCCGCCGCGCCCAACCCGGTCTCGGCGCGTGGGCTCGACGGCTACAACTCGCTGTCGGCGTCGCTCGTCAAGACCGACTCGCCGCTCGAGTCCGGCGACATGTTCGACATCGTCTCGGCGATGCCGCGATTCGACGCCGATGCGCTGCGCAACGCCACGTCGGACTCGCCGCCCGACGACATCTTCCTCGAGCTTCCCGACGACCTTCCGCCGGTCATCGCCGAGACGGCGACCGCGGTCACCGCCGGCGCCCCGACGAACTTCGACAAGATGCTGGTGCTGCAGAACTGGTTCCGCGACAACTTCACCTACGACACGAACGTCCCGCCCGGCAACGGCTCGTCGGCCATCGTGTCGTTCCTCGAGAACAAGGTCGGCTACTGCGAGCAGTTCGCCGGCACCTTCGCCGCGATGGCTCGCACGCTGGACATGCCGGCCCGGGTCGCCGTCGGCTTCACCCAGGGTGAGCAGGCGCCCGACGGCACCTACGAGGTGCTCGGCCGCAACGCCCACGCCTGGCCGGAGATCTGGTTCGACGGGTTCGGCTGGGTCCCGTTCGAGCCGACCCCGGGGCGCGGGCTGCCCGGCGCCGAGGCCTACACCGGCGTGCCGCCCCAACAGGACACCGGCGCGACGACCACCACCACGACCACGACCACCACCACGACGGTCGCCGGCGCGGCGGCGCAGCCGGCGACGCCGCCTCCCCCGCCGGCCGAGCAGACGCCGCCGCCCGACACGAGCGACTCCACGTCGTTCCCGTGGCTGCTCGTGCTGGCGATCGTCGTCCTGGTGGCGCTGCTCGTCTCCCTGCCGGCGTTGGTGCGCCGCTGGCGACGGCGTCACCACGGGTCGGTGTCCGATCCTGCTCACCTGCTCGCCGAGCTGTGGGACCGCGCCCTGCACGCCGTCGGCGCGGCCGGGGTGCGCACCGACCCGGCGCTGACCCCGCTCGAGCAGTCGGCGCGCGTGGCGCGAACGTTCCCCGGCCTCTCGACGCCGCTCCACGAGCTCGCCGAGGTGGCCACAGCGGCCACGTACGCGACGAGGGCCGAGGTGTCGCGACTCGCCGACGACAGCATCCATCGTGACGACGGCCCGTACGAGTGGTGCGCCCTGATCGAGGACACGGTCAACGACACGCTGGGTTTCGGGGCGCGCGTGCGGCGCTACTTCACCGTCTGGCACTGACCGCGGCAGCGCTCCTTGCCCGGGGCGCCCGGTGCGGTGTCAGTCCTGGTGGTCGTCGCCGGCGGCCGCGCCGCGGCGGCGGGCGCCGAGCCACGCGCTGATCGGCAGGGCGCCGACCTTCTCCCTGGCGATCATCCTGGCCTCGCGCTCCAGCGCCACCGACAGGGCGAGCGCGCCGACGAACGCCGCGATCGACAGCCAGACGCTGACCGACAGCAACAGCACCGTGAGCACGACGGCGGCCACGACGGCGAACGCCAGGCCGACCACCCGGCGCCGTGGGATGCGGTAGCCGCGGGTCGAGAACGTGGGGTCCTTCTCGAGCTGCTGCTCGATCTGGCGGAGGATCCGCTGCTCGTTCTCCGAGAGAGGCATCACCTGCATTCTCCCACGTTCCGCCGCCCGTCTCAATCCGGGTTCCCGCTGGGGCCCTCGCCCGGCGCGTCGGGCCCCCACTGCTGCTCGCCGCGGCGCACCGGCCGCAGCCCGGTCGACGACAATGTGCTCGCCGGGCCGATCGCATCGGAGCCGAAACGGCCACGCACGCGATCGATCGCCAGGCTCGCCGCGCCCCACGGAGGCTCGCCGTCGGCCTCGGCGCCGAGGCCGCTGAGCTGCAGTTGCTCGGCCGGCTCGCTGAACTTCGACGCGGCGACCCCGAGCAGGCGGACGCCCCGCCGGAGGCAGCACCGCCTCGACCAGCGGCGTGGCGACGGCGGCGAGGCCGGCCGCGGTGTCGAGCGGCCGTCGCACCGTCTTGGCCCTCGTGACGGTGCGGAACGACGGGTCGCGAACCTTCACCGTGACGGTGCGGGCGGCCAGTCCGCTGGCCCGCAGGCGGCCGGCGACGCCGTCGCACAGTCGGACGATCTCGGTACGGATCTCGTCGAGGTCGTGGAGATCGGTGGCGAAGGTCTCCTCGTGGCTCACCGACTTGACCGCCCGTTCCGGCTCGACGGGCCGGTCGTCGTGGCCGCCGGCGAGGGCGACGAGCCGTTCGGCGTTGGTGGCCCCGAGCGCCGCCCGCAGGGCGACCGTCGGGATGGTGGTGAGGTCGCCGATCGTGTCGACCCCGAGCCGGGCGAGGCGCTCGAGCGTCGCCGGCCCGACCCCCCACAGCCGACCGACCGGCAGGGGGTGGAGGTAGGCGATCTCCTGCCCGGGTCGCACCTCGAACACGCCGTGGCCCGGCAGCACGCCCTCGGGCCGGGCGCGCGGCTTGGCCTCGACCGATGCCATCTTGGCGAGGAACTTGTTCGGCGCCACGCCGACCGAGCACGACAGGCCGAGCTCGTCGTCGACCACGGTGCGGATCCGCCACCCGATGTCGGCGCCGGCGCCGAACAGGGACCCGGCCCCCGTGACGTCGAGGAACGCCTCGTCGAGCGACAGCGGCTCGACGAGCGGCGTGTACCGACCGAGGATGTCGAACACCTCGGCGCTCGCCTCGGCGTAGGCGTGGTGGTCACCCGGAAGGAACACCGCGGCCGGACACAGCTGCCGGGCGCGCATCGACGGCATCGCCGAGTGCACGCCGAACCGCCGGGCCTCGTAGGACGCCGCCGCGACGACGCCGCGGCGGCCCGGTACCGCCGACCACGACCGGCCGGCCGGCGAGCTCGGGTCGCCGGCGCAGCTCGACCGACACGAAGAACGCGTCCATGTCGACGTGCAGGATGACGCGGCCGACCACGCTCATCATTCTGACCGCACCGGTCGGGAGTCGATCGGCGTCGCGTCAGCCGGTGATCCGCCGCCGCCGGCGGCGATCGCGACGGTCCTGGTACCACAGCTGGAGCACCAGCCGGGCGGCCTCGCGGACGATCCCGCGGGACATCTTCGACTCGCCGGCGCGCCGATCCCGGAACGTGATCGGGAACTCGACGATGCTCCCACCGGCGCGCACGAGCCGGTGGGTCATCTCGATCTGGAAGCCGTAGCCGTCGGCCCCGACCGTGTCGTAGCGGATCCGCTCGAGCGCCGTCGGAGCGGTAGGCGCGGTAGCCGGACGTGGCGTCGTTGACCGCCAGGCCGAGCAGGCCGGCGGCGTAGCGGTTGCCCCACCGGGACAGCAGGCGGCGCTGGTAGGGCCAGTTCTCGGTGATGCCGCCGGGCACGTAGCGGCTGCCGATGGCGAGGTCGGCACCGTGCTCGACGTTGGCGAGCAGGGCGGGCAGGACCGCCGGGTCGTGCGACAGGTCGGCGTCGATCTGCACGCACACGTCGGCGCCGCGCGCCAGCGCCATCGCCATCCCGTCCCGGTACGCCGACCCGAGGCCGCGGCGTGCGGCGCGGTCCACGACCACGACACCGCCGAGCTCGTCGGCGAGCCGGTGAGCCAGCGCCGACGTGCCGTCGGTGCTGGCGTCGTCGACCACGATCACCTCGATCCCGTCGTCGACCTTGCGGATGGCCCGGAGCAGGGCCTCCAGGTTGTCGACCTCGTCCAGGGTCGGCACCACCGCCACCGTCAGCACGTCGCGACCCTAGCTGGGGGCTCGACGGCGGCCCGGCGCACGCCGCGCTGGCCTCGCCGCTCCCTATCCTCGGCTCGTGCCATCCGACGACCGCGCCGCGCTCTCGGCGCTGCCGTCGCCCGGCGTGCGCATCGCCGCCTTCGTGGCGATCTGCCTCGGCGGCCTGGCCGGCGGGGTGATCGGCTACAGCCTCGTCGAGCTGCAGTGCGACGGCGACTGCGCCGTGCCGCTCGGACTCGGCATCCTCGCCGGCGCCGTCGTGGCCGCCGGCGGCATGAGCATCGTCGCCGTGCTGGTGATGCGGGCGATGGGTGAGTGGCGAGCGCTCGGGGACACCGAGCGATGAGCGAGCGAGTCTTCGACGACGCGCCACGCTCGTCGATCTGGCGTGCCGCCTCGCCCGAGCGGCCGGCACCGCCGCCCGCCGCGGGCGCCAGGCCGATGCCGACGCCGGCCTCGATCGCGGGGAGGTCACCGCGGCGACGAAGTCGAGCCGCACCGACGTGGTGACCGCCCACGACCGTGCCGCCGAGGCGGAGATCGTCAGTGGCCTGCTCGCCGAGCGCCCGGACGACGCGATCGTCGGCGAGGAGGGCACCTCCCGCGCCGGAACCAGCGGGATCACGTGGTACGTCGACCCGATCGACGGCACCACCAACTTCCTCTACGGGTACCCGCTGTGGAGCACGTCGATCGGCGCCGGCGACGAGCACGGCGCGCTCGTCGGCGCGGTGTACGTGCCCACGACCGGCGAGCTGTTCGCCGCCGCCCGCGGCGAGGGCGCCACGCGCAACGGCCGGCCGATCCGGTGCTCCGAGGAGGACGACCTGTCGCTCGCGCTCGTCGCCACCGGGTTCGCCTACGACCCCGCCGAGCGGGCGCGCCAGGCGGCTCGCTTCGCCACGCTCGCCGGCCACGTGCGCGACATCCGTCGTGGCGGCTCGGCGGCCATCGACCTGTGCTACACCGCGGCCGGTTTCGTCGACGGGTACTACGAGTGCTTCCTCAACTCGTGGGACATGGCCGCCGGCGAGCTGATCGCCCGCGAAGCGGGGTGCCGATCGGGCGACTTCGCCGGTGGCCCGCCGCGTCCCGAGGAGCTGATCGTGGCCGCCCCGGGCGTTTTCGACGCCCTGCGCGCGCTGGTCGACGGCGCCGACTGACGGCCCGTCGCGGCCGCCCTCGCGGGCGGTGACCAGCAAACCGACGCAAACCCGGCATCATGGTGCCGGTATGGGCACCCGAATCCTGGCCGTGGAGGACGACGAGCGGATCCGCGAGGCGCTGAAGCTGGCGCTCGAGGACGAGGGCTGGACCGTCGAGGGCGTGTCGTCGGGCGAGGCCGCCATCGAGGCGTTCGAGCGTCAGAGCGCCGACGTCGTGCTGATCGACATCATGCTGCCGGGCATCGACGGGTTCGAGCTGTGCCGCACGATCCGCCGTCACAGCGACGTGCCGATCGTCATGGTCACCGCCCGCAACGACACCCACGACATCGTCGCCGGGCTCGAAGCGGGCGCCGACGACTACCTCACCAAGCCGTTCATGTCGAAGGAGCTGTCGGCGCGCATCCGGGCGTTGTTGCGGCGCATCCGCCCGGCCCAGATCGGCCACGAGCGCCTCGTGTTCGGCGACCTCGAGGTGATCCCCGAGGAGGGCAAGGTCATCCAGAACGGCGAGGAGGTGCACCTCACCAAGACCGAGTTCCGCCTCCTGTGCGAGCTGGCCCTCAACCGGGGCAAGGTGTTCAGCCGCGAGGAGCTGCTCGACCGGGTGTGGGAGTACGACTACTTCGGCGACGGTCGCCTCGTCGACGTGCACATCCGCCGGCTGCGCACGAAGGTCGAGACCGACCCGGCGAACCCCCGCCACGTCGTGACCGTGCGCGGGCTCGGGTACCGGCTCCAGGCGTAGGCGCGGCACGGTGACCGCGCTGGAGGTCACCCCTCCAGAGCCGGCGTCCGCCGTCGGATCCCGCACCGCGGCCGCCGACCCGGCGACGCTCACACGGCGACGTCGCTTCCCGATGCTGCCCGGCCGGCGCGGACCGATGGGGCTGCGCCGGCGCATCCTGCTGATCTTCACGCTCGGCGCCCTCGGCCTGTCGACGTTCCTCGCCTTCACCACCTACGGCCTGGTGCGCTCCAACCTGTCCAGCCAGCGCGACTCGGCGAGCATCAACGCCGCCTACCAGCACGCCAACCAGGTGCTGAACCAGCTGACCGTCAACTCCCAGGACAACCTGTCGTCGGTGATCCTGCGGCTCGGCGTCGCCGAGGACGACCATCCACTGCTGTGGACCGACGGCAACTGGTCGACGGGCACGGCCGGCTTCGACAAGGACTCGATCCCCGCCGACGTGCGCGTCGCGGGTGATCGACGACGGGGTGCCGACGCGCAAGATCGCCGACATCGACGGGCAGGCCTCGCTGGTGGTGGGCATCCCGCTGGTGCGGATCAACGGCGCCTACTTCGAGGCGTTCAGCCTCGATCAGGACAACCGCACGCTGTCGAACGTCGCCCTGTCGTTGCTGCTGTCGGCGACGATCACGACCGGTCTCGGCGTGGTCGCCGGCGTGCTCGCCGCCCGGCGCGCCGTGCGGCCGGTGGCCGACGCCTCCGAGGCCGCCAAGGCGATCGCCGGCGGGCACCTCGACACGCGGCTGACGCCCACCGACGACCCCGACCTCGGCGTGCTCGCCACCTCGTTCAACGACATGGCGTCGGCGCTGCAGCAGCGCGTCGAGCGCGACGCCCGCTTCGCCTCCGACGTGAGCCACGAGCTGCGGTCCCCGTTGATGACGCTGTCGGCGTCGGTCGAGGTGATGCAGGCCCGCCGCGACGACATGCCCGAGCGGGCCCAGGCGGCCCTCGACCTCCTGGTGAGCGACGTGGCCCGGTTCCGCAGCCTGGTCGAGGACCTCCTGGAGATCAGCCGGTTCGACGCCGGGGCGATCCGGCTGCACCTCGAGGACCTGCAAGCGAGCCAGTTCGTGCTCAACGCCGTCGCCGTGTCGTCGGCGCCGGACACGCCGGTCATCTGCACCGAACGGGCCGAGCGGGCGATCATCAGCGGTGACCGTCGACGGCTGGCCCGGGTGATCGCCAACCTCATCGACAACGCCCTCGCCTACGGCGCCGGCGGCCCGGAGATCCAACTCGAGGACGCCAACGCCGCCGAGGAGCCGCTGACCCACCTCAAGATCGCCGTCGAGGACCACGGGCCGGGAGTCCCCGTGGAGGAGCGGGCGCTGATCTTCGAGCGCTTCGCACGCGGTTCGGGTGCCGGCCGGCGCAGCGGCAGCGAGGGCGCCGGCCTCGGGCTGGCGCTCGTCGACGAGCACATCCGCATGCACGGCGGGCGGGTGTGGGTGGAGGACCGCAGCGACGGGGCCGAGGGGGCACGGTTCGTGATCGAGCTGCCGGCACGCGAGCCGATCGACTTCGCCCCGGCGGCGTCCGACTCGGCGGCGGAGGACCTGGCATGAGGTTCCACCACCGTCTCGCTGGCGGGGCTGGCGGTCGCCGTGCTCGCGGCGGTGGGAGCGGGCTGCTCGATCCAGCCCGACAGCGGGCCGCGGGACATCCCCGAGGACCAGCGCGGCAACCTCGGCGGCGGACAGCCGTCGCCCGACGAGGCCACCGGCGAGGGGCGCATCTACCTGCTCGGCCCCGAGGCGTCGGGGCGCCCGCTGCAGTCGGTCCCCCGCGACTACGGCGGGCGGATGCAGGCGCTGATCGAGGCGCTCGTCGAGGGCCCCAACGCCGCCGAGGTGGACCAGCAGCTGCACTCGGCGGTGCCCTCGGACATCAAGGTGCTGTCGGTCGAGCTCGACGACGGCGTCGTCGACATCGACCTGTCGTCGCAGGTGCTGGACACGCCGCCGGCCGACCTGCAGCTCGCCGTCGCCCAGATCGTGCTCACCGCCACCGAGCTGCGCGGCGACCGATCCGTGATCATCCGCGTCAACGGCACCGCCGAGTCGTGGCCCAACGGCGCCGGGCGCGACCAGTCGACGCCGCTCACGATCTACGACTTCCCCGACTACGCCCAGTCGTCGCAGCCGCCGTTCCCCATGCCACCGCCGCAGGCCGCGACGACGAACACCACGACGGCGCCGACCACCACCGCGGTCGTGCGCCCGGCCACGCCGGCGGCCGAGACCAGCTAGCGCCGCCGATCGCTCGCCGGACGGCCGCCGTGTCAGGCGAAGAAGACCTCGGCGACGTCGTGGTAGAGCGTCATGTCGAGGGGCCGGGTCTTGCCGACGGCGAGCTCGAGCGGTGCCGGCACGATCTCGGTGCCGCGCAGCACCACCATCTGCCCCCACCCCTGGGCGTGGACGAGGTCGATCGCCGCCACGCCGAAGCGCGTGGACAGCACACGGTCGTACGCCGTCGGCGTGCCGCCACGCTGCACGTGGCCGAGCATCACGACGCGGGTCTCGAAGCCGGTGCGTTGGTCGAGCTCGCGGGCGATGACGTCGGCGATGCCGCCGAGGCGCACGTGCCCGAACTTGTCGTACACCCGCTCGCCGACGTCGAGCGTGCCGGGGATCGGTGAGGCGCCCTCGGCCACGACGACGATCGAGGCGTAGCGGCCCTTGCTGTGGCGCCGGTTGAGGTGGGCGACGACCTTGTCGATGTCGAAGGGGATCTCCGGGATCAGCACCACGCTGGCGCCCCCGGCGATGCCGGCGTAGGCCGCGATCCAGCCGCTGTGACGGCCCATCACCTCGACGACCATCACCCGGTCGTGGCTCTCGGCGGTGGTGTGCAGGCGGTCGATCGCCTCGGTGGCGATCTCGACGGCGGTGTGGAAGCCGAACGTGGTGTCGGTGCCGACGATGTCGTTGTCGATCGTCTTGGGGACGCCGACGATCGGGAGACCCTCCTCCACGGCGAGCCGGTAGGCGATGCTGAGCGAGCCGTTGCCGCCGACGACGATCAGGCCGTCGAGACCCATGTCGGCGAACGTCTCGTGCACCTCGGCGATGCCGTCGGGGTGGTCGTAGGGGCTGCCCCGCTTGGTGCCGAGCACGGTGCCGCCCTTGGGGAGCGAGCCGCGCATGGCGTCGATGGTGAGGGGGATGGTGCGCCGTTCGCGCACGCCGTCCCAGGCGTCGGCGAAGCCGATGATCTCGTCACCGTGGTAGCGCTCGCCCTTGCGCACGACGGCGCGCAACACGGCGTTGAGCCCGGGGCAGTCGCCTCCGCCGGTCAGGATCCCGACACGCACGATGGGATTGTAGGAGCGAGGCCTCGCGGCCGACACGAAGTCGGCGCCGGGGTGGTAGGAATCACGTGTGGCTTGGGATTCGTCGCGGCCGGTGAACTACCGCCGGCTGCTCAAGGAATGGGCGATCTACGCGGCGATCATGATGGCGATCGCACTGGTGCTGCTGCGCGGGCGCAACCCCGCCGGCCTGATCGCCGGCGTGGTGCTGTCGCTGCCGCTCTACGTGGGTTTCAGTGCGGCGATGGCCAAGCTCGGGTACCAGCGCAAGACGCTGTCCGAGATGCGCACGCCGCGCGCCGGCACGTCGTCCGCCAGCACGTCGTCCGGCACGTCGTCGGCCGCCGCCGCCGGCCGTGCCCAGGTGAAGCCCACCAAGCGCACCAACGCCTCGACCCGACGCCGCTAGCCCCGGCGGACCTGGAACGGGTTCGAGCGCGGTGTCGTCACGACTGGAAGAGCCATGAAGGAGGAGCTCACCGAGCCGTCGCGCCCGGTCTGGCCCCTTCGCCGTCGCGACCCAATCTGGTCACTCTCCTTCTCGATATCGAGAACCACAGTGACCAGATCGCCGTTTGAGACGCACAGTGACCAGATGGCGGGCGCGGGAGGCGTCAGGGCGCGGACAGGGCGCGGGTGGAGGCGAGCAGCTTGTCGATCGTGCGGGCGAGCACACGCAGGCGGGCCCGCTCGCGCTCGTGGAAGGCGCGTGCCTCGCGGCCGACGGCGACGGTGAGGCCCGACACCGCCATCGGCACCCGCAGCAGGTCACCCGGCCCGCCGTCGCCGCCACCCTCGTTCGTCGCCAGGTGGCCGCTGCCGTCGATGAACGCCGACAGCCAGGCGGCGTCGGGGGCGGAACCCGCCTGCCCGACGACGGCGCCCTGCCCCGCCGCCGAGTCGAGCACCGCCACCCAGTCCGCTTCGAGGGCCCGGTGCAGCCCCGAGCACAGCACGTCGACGGCGTCGCCGGGGGCCGCCTCGGCCACGGCGGCACCGACCTCGGACATGGCCATCGCCGGGTCGCGACGGTCGGCGTCGACGAGGCGCAGGTCCTCGACGGCGACGCCGTCGACGGCACGCACCTCGCGCACCAGCAGTTCGTCGGAGGTGGACGGCGGCACGAGGATCACCAGCTCGTCGACGACCTGGCCGCCGCCGCGCTCGAGGATGTCGATCGCCAGGAGGTCGCCGTGGACCGAACCGATCCGGCTGGCCACCTGGCCGAGGGCGCCCGGCCGATCGGGCAGCCACAGGCGTAGCACCAGCGTGCGGGCATCGTCAGCGGCGGGGGAACCGGGGACGTCGTCCATCCACCGGTTCTAGCCCAACTTCGGCAACCCGCGCCTCAGATTCCGCACGCCCTGGGCGATCCGTTTTTCGTTCTCGATCAGGGCAAAGCGGGCGAAACCTTCGCCGCCCGGCCCGAAGCCGACGCCCGGCGACAGCGCCACGTCGGCGTCGCGCACCACCAGCGAGCAGAACTCGACCGAGTCCATCTCGGCGTAGGGCTCGGGGATCGGCGCCCACACGAACATCGACCCGCCCGGCTTGGGGACGTGCCACCCGATGCGGTCGAGCCCCTCGATCAGGGCGTCGCGCCGGCTCTGGTACGTGGCGCAGACCTCCTGGGGGAAGTCGGCGGCCTCGTTGATGGTCACCGTGGCGGCGATCTGCACCGGCTGGAACATGCCGTAGTCGAGGTAGCTCTTGAGCTTCACCAACGCCTGCACGACGTCGGCGTTGCCGAGCAGGAAGGCGCAGCGCCAGCCGGCCATCGAGAAGCTCTTGGTGAGCGAGTACAGCTCGACGGCGCACTCCTTGGCCCCGTCGGCCTGGAGGATGCTCGGCGGCCGGTACCCGTCGAAGCCGATGTCGGCGTAGGCGAAGTCGTGGACCACGATCATCCCCCGCTCGCGGCAGAAGTCGACGACCCGTTGCATGAAGTCGAGCTCGACGCAGGCACCGGTGGGGTTGTGCGGGAACGAGATGACGAGCACGCGTGGCTTGGGCCAACCGATGTCGTAGGCCGTGGTGAGGCGGTCGAAGAACTCCTCGGCGAACGCGCTGCGCTCGTCGGGGTGGGCGAGCGAGCGCATCGGCACCTGGCGCAGGTCGGCGCCGGCGAACAGCGGCCCGTAGATGTGGATCGGGTAGCTCGGGCTGGGGACGATCGCCGCGTCGCCGCGGTCGAGGAGCACCCACATCAGGTGGCTGAAGCCCTCCTTCGACCCGATGGTGTTGGTGATCTCCGTCTCCGGGTCGACGGTGACCCCCCACGTGCGCTCGTAGTAGCCGGCGATCGCCTCGCGCAGCTTGGGCAGCCCGCGCGACAGCGAGTAGCGGTGGTTCACCGGCTTGGCCGCCGCCTCGGCGAGCTTGCGGACGGCGATGTCGGGCGACGGGATGTCGGGGTTGCCGAATCCGAGGTCGACGACGTCTCGGCCTGCTCGCCGGGCCTCGATCTTCAGGTTGTTGATGATCGTGAAGACGTAGGGCGGCAGGTTCTCGATGCGCCTGAACTGCATGCTCCGACGCTACCGGCGCGGCGGGTCGCCAGCGGTGACGGTTGCGGAGCACGGCGTCCGATCTGTGAAAAGGTGCGGTGCACCAGATGAGCAAGCCGCTCCCCGACGGCGCCGTGCACGTGGTGATCGAGATCCCACGCGGCAGCCGCAACAAGTACGAGATCGACCACGACACGAACCGGGTGTACCTCGACCGCCGCCTGTTCACGGCGACCACGTATCCCGCCGACTACGGCTTCATCCCCGAGACGCTGGGCGGCGACGGCGACCCGCTCGACGCCCTCGTGCTGCTCGACGACCCGGTGTACCCAGGGGTGTGGGTGCAGGCCCGGCCGGTCGGCGTGCTGTACATGCTCGACGAAGCCGGTGACGACGCCAAGATCATCTGCGTGCCTCCCGGCGAGCCGCGCTGGGACGGCGTCGACGACATCGGCGACCTGCCGCCGCAGCTCGTCAACGAGATCCGCCACTTCTTCGAGGTGTACAAGGCGCTCGAGCCGGACAAGCACTCGTCGACCGAGGGAATCGGCGGCCGCGACGACGCGTGGCGCGAGATCGACGAGGCCCGGGCGAGCTACCTCGCCGGCGGCGCCACGGCGGGCTGACGCCGGCGCGTCACCGGGCGCCGTACAGCGCGGCGCCGATGGCACCGGCCCGCTCGCCGAGCTCGGCGAAGCGGATCTCGGGCTGGGCGCGCAGGTCGGAGGCGTACACCCGCTCGGCCATGTGCCGGCGCAGCGCCGGCTCGAACACCGCCGCGGCCATCGACACCCCACCGCCGATGACGAACCGTTCGGGGTCGAAGGCGTTGGTGAGGTTGGCCAGCCCGGCGGCCATCCACATGGCGAAGTGGTCGAGCACGGCGATGGCGTCGACATCGCCCTCGGCGGCCGCCGCCATCACCAGCTCCGACGTGATCGCGTCGATCGACCCGGCGGTGTGCACCAGCTCGCCGAGGCGGCCGTCGACCACCGCGGCGCGCTTGGCCTCCATCGAGATCGCCGAGCCCGACGCGTAGCGCTCCCAGCAGCCGCGCTGGCCGCACGGGCACGGCGGGCCCGTTGGGGTCGATGAGCATGTGGCCGAACTCGCCGAGGTAGCCGTGGGCGCCGAGCAGCAGCCTGCCGTCGGCGATCACACCGCCACCGATGCCGGTGCCGAGCGTGATCATGATCATGTCGTCGACGCCGCGCCCGGCACCGAGCGTCCACTCGGCGAGGGCCGCACAGCTGGCGTCGTTGGTGACCCGCACGACGCGGCCGAGCCGCTCGCTCAGCGCCCCGGCGGCGTCGAAGTTGATGACGCCGGGCAGGTGGGGCGACGACGTGAGCACGCCCTCGCGGGTGATCGAGCCGGGCAGCCCGACGCCGACGGTGCTGTCGTCCCCCGCGGTGTCGGCGAGCGTCTCGACCAGCTCGCTGACGGTGGCGACCAGCTGCTCGGCGCCGTGTGGGGTCGGGCGACGATCGGTCGCGACGACGCTGCCGTCGCCGGCGACGACCACCCCGAGGCACTTGGTGCCTCCGACGTCGATCCCGGTGTTCAGGACTCGGCGCGGACCTTGAGCTCGCGGATCGTGTTGAGGATGCGCACCTCGGCCCGCCGCTTGACGAAGCCGGGGAGCGGCGAGGCGAGCTCGATGACCAGGTCGTACTTGACGACGGTGCCGCCCTTGCCGTCGGCGCCGAAGTGGTAGGCGCCCTCGATCGTGCGCTGGATGTCGCCCTTCACCATCCGCCACGAGAGCACGTTCGGCGCTTCGTCGTAGTCGTAGGCGAGCGTGTAGTGCGTGCTGCGACCGAGCGCCGAGGCCCGGAACTCGACCTCGAGCGGACGCTGCTGGTCGTCGCGCGACCGCACGACGACGTCCTTGATGTCCTTGGCCCAGTCGGGGTAGTGCTCGACATCGGCGGCCACGTCCCACACGCGCTCGGGCGGAGCGTCGATGGCGATGTACTCGGTGGCGGTCTCAGCCATGATCGTCATTCTGGCCGATGGCACCGGCGGCGACGGCACTTTCCCCCGAATCGGCCTCGCCGGAGTCGCCGCCACGTCGCGGGCGCGGTCCGAACGCGGCGTGCCGGGACGCCCACAGGCCGTTCATGCCGATGCCGAACATCGGCACGAGGAACCCGACGGCGAGCGACGACCCGGGGTTGCCGTCCGGTCCGTCGAGGCGGGCGAACGTGGTGATCGTGGCGATGGCGACCTGGGCGACGAGCAGGCCGTTCATCGCCAGGCGGACGCGGCGTGGCGTGGCCGCCCCGGTGAGGAGGAACAGCGACGTCACCGAGATGTCGTCGGTGCGGCTGCGTCCGATGGCGACGACGTAGGCCCACAGGAACGTGAACACGCCGACGGCGAAGAGCACGAACGCCGTCACGGCGCCGAGCCACTGCATCGCGGTGGTGAACAGTGCCGCGGCGAGCCCGGCGGTGACGGCGAACACCACGGTGCCGGCGGCGTCGGCACGCACGATCGTGATGCCCTTCACGCCGCGACCCCCAGCGCTTGGCCGAGGCGCGCCGCGAGCACGTCGTAGGAGAACTCGGCGACGGCCCGTTCCCGCGAGGCCGCAGCCATCGTCGCCCGGCGCGCCGGGTCGTCGAGCAGGTCGGCGATGGCGTCGGCCACTGCGCCGGGCTCTTCGGGGCGGGCGACGACGCGCCCGGTCACGCCGTCGACGACGGCCTCGGCGGCACCGCCCGACTGGCCGGCGACCTGTGCCACGCCGCACGCCGCGGCTTCCACGAACACGATGCCGAAGCCCTCCTGCTCGAGTCCGCCCCACCGCGTGCGGCAGGGCATCGTGAACACGTCGCCGCACCCGTACAGGCGCGGCAGGTCGTCGTGCGACACGCGACCGAGGAAGTGCACCGGGGCGTCGAGCTCGTCCGCCAGCGCGGCGAGGCGACGAGCGTCGCGGCCGCCACCGGCGATCGCCAGCACCAGGTCGGGGCGGCGCCGGGCCAGCGACGCGACCGCTCGAATGGCCACGTCGAAGCCCTTGCGGGGCACGAGCCGCGAGATCCCGACCACCAGCTCGCCGTCGGCCGGCAGCCCGAAGTGGACGCGGGCGGCCCGACGCTCGTCGTCGTCGAGCGGGTGGAAGCGATCGGTGTCGACCCCCGGCGGCACGACGGTGATCGGCAGGTCGCGCCCGGCGGCACGCTCGGCCTCGCGACCGGCGTACGCCCCCGCCGACACCACGTGGCGGGCCCGTCGCAGCACGGCGCCGAGCGCCTGGCGCGTTCCCGGCAGGCGGCCGGGCACGGTGACCTCGGCGCCGTGCAGCACGACGTCGTAGGGCCGGGCGAGCGACGGGCCGACGAGCCCGAGCGGCACGGCCGGGTCGAGCACGACGAGGTCGGCACCGAAATCGGCGGCGAGCTCGTTGATGCGCCGCACCATCAGCGGGTGCGGCAGCAGCACCGGCTCGGGCACGCGCTCGATGCGGTACGCCTGCTCGGCGTCGAAGGCGTCGGCACCGCGGTACGGGCTGGTGAGCACGGCGAACGACTCCGGTGGCAGCCGACGCCACCACTCCCACAGCAACGTCTGGATCCCCCCGATCTTCGGCGGGAAGTCGTTCGTGACCAGCAAATGCTTCACGCGAAGGCTTCTGCTTCAGGCGCCGCAGGCACGTGCGCCGACTCGAGCGGCGCGCCCGGACCCGGAGTTGTGGGGTGAAGACCCGGTTCGGCCCGAGGCGACGCCAGGAGCTTCGAGGGCCGAAGGCGAGCCGTCGCCCAGCGGGCGTGCTCGGCGAGCAGCTCGTCGTCGCCGTGGCGGTAGCGGGCAAGGGTGCTCACGGTGCGGGCATCGCCGGCCGAGCCGACGTTGCCGAGCACCACCAGGGCGTTGCGTCGCAGCCAGCGCGGATCGCGCCCGGCGATGTACCAGCGGCCGTGGCGGGCGAGCAGGGTGGCGTCGTCGGCCTCGAGCAGGTCGAGCACGTCGACCCACGCCGCGGCGTCGGTGGCGAGCGCGACCGTGTGCCGGCGCCCGAGGTGCACGGTCGGCGGGCAGGCGTCCTGGCAGTCGTCGCACCCGTAGATGCGGTCCCCGACGGCGGCGCGCAGGGCGGGCGCGATCGGGCCCGGCCGCTGCAGCACCCAGGCCAGGCAGCGATTGGCGTCGATGACCCCCGGCGCGACGATCGCCCCGGTCGGGCAACGGTCGAGGCAGCGCCGGCACGTGCCGCACCCGTCGGCCACCGGCGCGGCGGCCGGCGGGTAGTGGGCGGTGGTGACGACCGCGCCGAGCACGAACCAGCTCCCGGCGCCGGCGACGAGCAGGTTGGCGTTCTTGCCGAACCAGCCGAGCCCGCCGCGATAGGCGAGCCTCGCGGTCGACCAGGGCGTTGTCGTCGGCGAACACGACCGCCCGCTCGCCGGCCGCGCGCAGGCGACGGGCGATCGTGCGCAGGCCGGCACGCAGCGGGGCGTAGTGGTCGACCCAGGCGTAGCGGGCGACACGAGCCTGCGGCCCGTCGGGCCGCGGCGGGTCGTCGTCGGTGAGGTAGGGCCGAGCGGCGACGATGACCGAGCGGGCCCCCGCCACGGCGCGCTGCGGGTCGGTCGAGCGCTGGGGATCGCGGTAGGTGAAGCCCATCCCGGCGTCGAACCCGGCGGCGGCGCGGTCGACGAGGGCCGTCCGGGCGCGCTGGAGCACGTCGGCCGACGCCACGCCGAGGTGCTCGATGCCGACCGACCGGGCCTGCGCCACGAGCTCGTCCCAGCTCGGAAGCGGCTCGTCGCGGCGCATCCCGCCAGCGTACGGGCGAGCGCACACCGGCACGGCGGTGCGAACCGACCGGCCGCGCGAAGCTTCAGCACCGTGACGCCCGACGACCTGGTCGATCCCGCGATCGATCTCGTGCGTGACTGGCTCGTGGCCGCCCAGCGCTCCGAGACCCGCGACGAGCGAGCGGTCGCCTCGCGCCTCGACGCGATCACCGGCGATCCCGAGGCGTTGCGGTTCACGATGCGCTTCGTCGACCGCGTCGCCCGCCACCGCGACCCACGCCTCGCCGCCCGCGAGCTGCGGGCGCTCATCGAGGAGCAGGGCGTGCCGGCGTTCCTCGGCTTCGCCGACCGCACCCAGCTCCGCGCCGCCCGTGTCGTCTCGCGACCGATGGCGCCGGTGGTGATCCCGTTGGCCCGGCGCCGCCTGCGCCACCTCGTCGGGCCGATGGTGGTCGACGCCGATCCCGACGCGCTCCACCGCTATGTCCGCGACCGCCAGGCCGAGGGGTTCACCGTGAACGTGAACCGACTCGGCGAGGCCGTGCTCGGCGCCGACGAGGCCGCCCACCGCTTCGACGACGTGCTCGCATCCGTGGCCGACCCGGCGATCGACTACGTGTCGGTCAAGCTGTCGTCGATCGTCGACCACATCGACATGTGGTCGCTCGACGCCACGCTCGCCCGCGTGGCCGAACGGCTGCGTGCGCTGTTCACGGCCGCCGGCACGTCGACGTTCGTCAACCTCGACATGGAGGAGTACCGAGACCTCGGGCTGACGCTGCAGGCGTTCACCGACGTGCTCGCCGAGCCCGAGCTCGACCACGTCCCGGCCGGCATCGTCGTGCAGGCGTACCTGCCCGACTCCTGGGGCGCGCTGCAGGCGCTCGCCGCGTGGGCCGAGCAGCGCCATGCGCGCGGGGGTGCCGACGTGAAGGTCCGCCTCGTGAAGGGCGCCAACCTGGCGATGGAGCGCGTCGACGCCGCCCTCCACGGTTGGGTGCAGGCGCCGTACGCGAGCAAGGCCGAGGTCGACGCCAACTACAAGCGGTGCGTCGAGCTGCTCTGCGGCGGGGCCACGCCCGGCCTGCGCGCCGGCATCGCCAGCCACAACCTCTTCGACGTCGCCTGGGCGCTGCTCGTCGCCCGCGACCACGGCGTCGCCGACCGGATCGAGATCGAGATGCTCCAGGGCATCGCCACGCCACAGGCCCGCGTGGTGCGCGACGCCAGCGGCGGACTGCGCCTGTACTCCCCCGTCGTCACCGCCAAGGACTTCGACGTGGCGATCAGCTACCTGTTCCGCCGCCTCGAGGAGAACACCGCCCCCGAGAACTACCTGCACCACGCCTTCTCGTTGCTCGCCGACTCCCCGCAGTTCGACGAGGAGGTCGCCCGCTTCCGCATGGCGGTGGCCGAGCGCCACGCGGTGTACGCCGGGGTGCGGCGGGCGCCGGCCGAGCCGGCCGACGCCGACTTCAACAACGAGCCGGACAGCGATCCATCGCTGGTGACGACGCAGCGGTGGATCACCACCGTCCGTGACCTTGCGGTGCAGCCGGTGCGCGCCGCGGTCACCACCGATCCCACCGATGTCGACGACGTGTACGCCCGCGCCCGCGCCGCCCAGCCCGGATGGTGGGCGCTCGGCGCCGAGGTCCGCCGGGCGACGCTCGACCGGGTCGCCGGCGAGCTCGCCGCACGGCGCGGGGAGCTCGTCGCCACGATGGCGGCGGAGGCCGCCAAGGTCTACGCCGAGGGTGACCCCGAGGTGAGCGAAGCCGTCGACTTCGCCAAGTGGTACGGCCACTGCGGGCTCGAGCTCGAGCACCTCGCCGACGTGACGTACGCCCCGCTCGGAGTGGTGGCCGTGGTGCCGCCGTGGAACTTCCCGGTGGCGATCCCCACCGGCGGGGTCTGTGCTGCACTCGCCGCCGGCAACGCCGTGGTCTTCAAGCCCTCGCCGGAGACGCCGCGGTGCGCCGAGATCGTCGCCGAGGCGTGCTGGGCGGCGGGCGTGCCGGGCGATGTGCTGCAGTTCGTGCGCACGCCCGACGACGACACCGGCCGCCGTCTCGTCGAATCCGCCGACGCCGTGATCTTCACGGGCTCGTGGGAGACGGCGACGTTGTTCCGCACGTGGAAGCCGGAGCTCCGTCTGTTCGCCGAGACGAGCGGCAAGAACGCCCTCGTGGTCACCGAGCACGCCGACCTCGACCTGGCCGCCACCGATCTGGTTCGCTCGGCGTTCGGTCACAGCGGACAGAAGTGCTCGGCGGCGAGCCTCGGCATCCTCGTCGGCGGCCTCTACGCCGACGAGCGCTTCCGCGCCAAGCTCGTCGACGCCGCCCGGTCGCTGGCGGTCGGTGATCCCACCGTTGCCGGCCCGGCGCTCGGACCGCTCGCCGTGGCGCCGAGCGAACGACTCCAGCGCGCCCTCACGACGCTCGACCGCGACGAGCGGTGGTTGCTCCAGCCGCAATCGCTCGACGACAGCGGCCGGCTGTGGAGCCCGGGCATCAAGGACGGCGTGATGCCCGGCTCGCGCTTCCACCACACCGAGTGCTTCGGCCCGGTGCTCGGCCTGATGCGAGCCGACGATCTCGACCACGCGATCCGGTTGCAGAACAGCGTCGATTTCGCGCTCACCGGCGGCATCCACACCCTCGACCCGGACGAGTCCGAGCGCTGGTTGGAGCGGGTGCAGGTGGGCAACGCCTACGTCAACCGCCACATCACCGGGGCCATCGTGCGGCGCCAGCCGTTCGGCGGGTGGAAGCGCTCGTGCGTCGGCGGAGGCGCCAAGGCCGGCGGTTTCGACTACCTGCTCCAGCTCGGGACGTGGCGCTCCGAGCGCCTGCCGGCCGACGCCGGCGACCCGCTCGCCGTGGCGGCGGTGAGCGACGACCACTGGTGGCGCACGCACTACGGGATCGAGCACGATCCGAGCGCGCTGTTCTGTGAGTCGAACGTGCTGCGCTACCGGCCGCGCCCCCACGTGCTGGTCCGCCAGAGCCGCGACGGCCGCTCCGCCGACCTGGCCCGGGCGGTCGCCGCGGCGACCCGGGCCGGTGTCACGCCCGAGGTGTCACGGGCGAGCACCGAGTCCGACCAAGCGCTGATCGACCGGAAACCGTGGCGCCGGTTCGGCCGCGTGCGCATCATCGGCTCGGTCGGACCGGAGTTGCGTCAGGCGTTGATCGACGCCGAGGTCGACCTCGTCGAGGAGCCGGTGACGTCGAGCGGGCGCCTGGAGCTGCGCCACTACCTGCGCGAACAGGCGGTCAGCACCACGCTGCACCGCTTCGGAAATCTGGTGCGCTGAAGATGCTCAGCGGCCGGCGCGGCTGGTGAGCCAGGCGCCGACGAGCACGACGCCGAGGCCGACCACGGCAATCGCGTCGACGTGGTCGTCCTTCACCACCACCCCCAGCACGAGCGCCACCACCGGGATGAGGTAGGCGATCACCGACCCCCGCGTGGCGCCGACGCGGGCGAGCACCGTCGCCGCCAGGACGAACGCCATGCCCGTGCCGACGGCGCCGAGCAGCAGCACCGCACCGAACGACCGAGCGGCGAACGACGAGTCGGCCGCGCCGACCGCGGCGTACGGGGTGGTGAGCACGAGCGCCACCGCGAGTGCCCGTGGGATCACCGCGATCGAGCCGTAGCGGTGGCTGAGCGGCACCACGAGGTTGCCGGCGAACCCGTAGGACACGATCGCCACCAGCACCAGCAGCACGCCGAGCGCCGTTCGGGAGCCGCCCTGCAGCGACGGCAGGCTGATCAGCACCACGCCGCCGAAGCCGACCACCACCCCGACGGTCTGCATCAACCCCGGGGGCCGCCGGAGCAGGACGGCGGCGATCGTCGCGGCGATGATCGGCAGCGCGCCGTTGAGCATTCCGGCGACCGACGACGACACCCACTGCTCGGCGATCGGGAACATCGTCATCGGGATGGCGAACCAGATCACGCCGATCAACACCACGCGCGGCCAGTCGCTGCGGGCGATGTGGGTGTTGCGGGCCCGTGGCAGGGACCACAGGACGGCCAGCCCGAAGACGATCCGCAGCCACGCCACGACACCGGGTTCGAGCGTCTCCAGCCCGTCGGCGATCAGCAGGTACGACGCGCCCCAGACCAGCGACACCGTGGCGACCAGCCCCCACTCGTAGGTGCCGAAGGCGGCTGAGCTGGTGCCCTCGGCAGTCGCCGGCAGGCGACTGACGGGGGCGCTGGCGGACACGGACGACACGGTACGCGCGGCGACCGGCTGGAACGCTGGCGGAGATCGGACGGCCAGCCTCAGCGGAGGGCGACGTCGAGGAACGCGTCGCTGCTCACGGTGTTGGCGCCGGCGGCGGCGACGTCGCGACGCACCGCACCGTCGTTGGTGACCACCACGACGGCCCGTGACGTGGGGGCAGCGCCGACCTCCGCCCGGATCACGTCGTCGGCGGTGACGCCCGCGGGCGAGTACCGCACTCGCACCAAGCGACGTCGGGCGGAATGGGCGCCGATCACGTCGGACCCGTCGAACACGACGGCCATCTCGGTGCCGAAGCGCCGCGCCAGGTCGTCGGCGGCATCGAGGGTGCGTTCCCGCTGGTCGGCGAGGTCGAGGGCCGGCCAGCCGAGCTTGGCCACGTTGTACCCGTCGACGAGGACGAGCGCGCCGGCCACCCGCAGCAGATGCTCGGCCGACGCCCGCGGGCTGTGGGCGATGGCACCGGGAAGGGCGACGGCGCGTCGCGGCGGGGCCGGCACGGCCACGAGCCCCTGCAGCCGGTCGGCGAGCGCACGAGCGGACGCTGCGAGCGCTCGCACCTCGGTGATGCCGCCCGCCCCGGCACCGGCAGCGGCACCGGAGGCCTCGGCGCGCGCGGCAAGCAGCGCGTCGCGTTGCTGCTCGGCCTCGTCGGCGCGGCGACGGGCATCGTCGCGCTCATGCTCGATGGCGGCGAGCTTGGCGCGCGCCGACTCGGCGCGGTCGTTGGCGTGACGGACGGCGAGGCGAGCGGCGGTGAGCTCGTCGCGAACCGTCGCAGCCTCGGTCGTGGCACCGTGGTGCGCCCGGCGGTGATCGCCGAGCTCGCGTTCGAGCTCGGCGATGCGGTCGCGCGACACGAGCAGCTCGGCCCGCGTGCGCAGCGCCGTCTGCTCGGCCGCCGCCCGTCGGCGCTCGGCGCGGCGCAGCTGCGACGACGCGTCATCGTCGGCACGTGCCGCGTCCGCCGCTTCGACCAGCGCGGTGACGCGCTCCTCCCAGCCGTCGTCGCGCTGCAACCATTCGCGACCGATGTCGTCGACGAGCTCGGGCGCGACCGCTCCGGCGAGCCGCTCGCGGAAGGCCGGGTCGGCCTCCACGATCCGTCGCACTCGGCCCAGCGCACCGGCGGGCAGGCGGTCCAAGCGGAAGAACTGCTTCAGCTCCGGCGGATAGCCGAGCGGCGGACGCAGCCGCTGGCCGGCCTCGGCGACACCGACGGCGAACTCGAGGGCGGCGCGCAGGTCGGCATGATCGGCCGGTCCGGGCAGCGGCTGGGTCGCCATCGCGCCACAGTAGGGCCGGCTCCCGACACCCGACGGAGGCGGGACGGTCCGCTCAGGCCGCGGTCTCGGCGTCGGCAGCGGCCTGCTGCGACGTGGCCACGAGAGCCGCCAGCGCGCTCGCCGCCCGCCCGTCGTCGATGGCGTCGGCGGCGATGACGACCGCGTCCTCCATCGCGTCGGCCCGACCGGCCACCATCAGACCGGCGGCGGCGTTGAGCACGACGATGTCGCGGTGAGCGCCCGGCTCACCGTCGAGCACCCGACGCACCGCCTCGGCGTTCACCGCCGGCACCCCGCCGACGAGCTGCTCGTGGGTGGCCGGCGCGAACCCCAACTCCACCGGGTCGATCGTGAACGAGCGGGCGCCGCCGTCGTGATCGAGGGCGAGGACACTCGACGGGCCGGTGGTGGTGAGCTCGTCGAGGCCGCCGCCGTGCACGACCCAGGCGTCGGTCGACCCGTGGGCACGCAGCGACGCCAGCATGCGCTCGGCGAAGCGGGCGTCGGCCACGCCGATCAGCTGGCGCCGGACGCGACCCGGGTTCGCCATCGGGCCGAGCAGGTTGAACACGAGCGGTACGCCGACCTCGCGGCGGGCCTGGGCGGCGAAGCGGAACGCCGGATGGAACCGCGGCGCGAAGCAGAAGCCGATGCCGGCCTCCTCCACGCAGCGCACGACCCCGGCCGGAGGCAACTCGATGGCCACCCCGAGCGCTTCGAGGACATCGGCGGTGCCGCACTGCGACGAGGCGCCGCGCGCCCCGTGCTTGCACACCGGCACGCCGGCCCCGGCGACGACGAGCGCGGCCATCGTCGACACGTTGATCGAGTGCGAGCGGTCGCCGCCGGTGCCGACGATGTCGACCGCGCCGGCCCGCAGCTCGTCGCTGAGGGGCACGAGCTGGGCCGCTCCGAGCACCGCGTCGAGCAGTCCGGACAGCTCGTCGGCGGTCTCACCCTTGATCCGCAGGGCGACGCTGAAGGCGATCAGCTGGGCCGGCGTGGCACCGCCCGACAGGATCGCGCCCATCGCCGTCTTCGCCTGGTGGGCGCTGAGGTCGGTGCCGGCCATCAGCAGCGACACCACCCCTGGCCAGCCGCCGTAGCTGTCGAGCTCGGCGTTCGCGTCCCCGGCCTCCGGCGTCGTCACGCGAGGGACTCTAGGATTCCAACGCCGATCTGGTCACCCACGTTCTCGATATCGAGAACGCTCGGTGACCAGATCGCCGTTCGAGACGGAGAGTGACCAGATCGCGGGCGCTACGCCGGGCGGCGGCGCTGGCGGATGATGCGGCGGCGCTCACGCTCGGTGCACCCACCCCAGACGCCCGCCTTCTCGCGGAACATCAGGGCGTGCTCGAGGCAGGCGACGCGCACCGAGCAGCCGGCGCACACCGACTTGGCCTCTTCGGCGTCGTCATCGTCCTCGGGGTAGAACACGCCGGCGTCGAGTCCCCGGCAGGCACCGAGGTCGCGCCAATCGATGGGTTTCACCAAAAGCTTCCCCGCAAGTTGCTGCACCGACACTACGGACTCCCCCATCCACATTGGTCCTGCGTACGGAACGATAGAACCCCGGACGGTGCTGGTCCAGAGGCAATTGCCCAGCCCGTTGCCGGGGCGGTCGTCACTAGGCTGCACGCCGTGCCGGTGGCGTTCGACCGAACCGCGATGCTCGAACGCCTCGCCGGCGAGACGTTCGACGTGCTGGTGATCGGTGGCGGGGTCACCGGCGCCGGCGTGGCCCTCGACGCGGCGTCCCGCGGCCTGCGCACAGCGCTGGTCGAGGCCGACGACTTCGCCTCGGGCACCTCGTCGAAGAGCTCGAAGCTCGTGCACGGCGGGTTGCGCTACCTGCAGAACCGCGACGTTCGCCTCGTCTACCAGGCACTTCGCGAACGCAAGCGCCTTCGCCACAATGCCCCGCACCTGGTCAAGATCCTGCCGTTCCTCATCCCGATCATGACGAAGGACGGTCTGCTTCCCCGCCGCGTCGCCCGCGCCCTCGGCGGGGCGATGTGGATGTACGACCTCACCGGCGGCTGGCGGATCGGCAAGCTGCATCGGCGCCTCAAGGCCGACGCGGCGTTCGCCCACCTGCCGACGCTGCACCGCGATCGTGTCGCCGGCGGCTACCTCTACTACGACGCGACGGTCGACGACGCCCGCCTCGTGCTGACGCTCGTGCAGACCGCCGCCGATCATGGCGCCGCCGTCGCCAACCGTTGCCCGGTCGTGGCGCTGAACCGCGGCCCCGACGGTGCGGTCACCGGAGCTCGGGTCGATCCCGGCGGCGACGGCGCCTTCGACATCCGGGCCACGGTGGTGGTGAGCGCCACCGGGGTGTGGGCCGACGAGCTGCGGGCGATGGAGGGCGCCGGAGACGGTCGATCGATCCGGCCGGCCAAGGGCGTCCACGTGACGGTCCCGTGGGAGCTGGTGCGCAACGACATCGCC
Organism: Ilumatobacteraceae bacterium; assembly: GCA_963816635.1. GTDB lineage: Bacteria > Actinomycetota > Acidimicrobiia > Acidimicrobiales > Ilumatobacteraceae > Desertimonas. The sequence goes on from CAWFLK010000019.1 coordinate 39,177, forward strand.
GCGGTCATCCCGGTCCCCGGCGACAAGCGCAGCCTGTTCGTGGTGCCGTGGGGAGCGCGTCCCGACGGCACGTTCGCCCACACCTACATCGGCACCACCGACACCGACTACGACGGTCCGCTCGACGATCCGCCGTGCACCGGCGACGACATCGACTACGTGCTCGGGGCGGTCAACGCCGCGCTCGACCCGGCCACGTCCGGGCCGATCACCCGCGAGCAGATCACCGGCGTGTGGGCCGGGCTGCGGCCGCTCGTGCGCTCGGCCGTCAGCGCCCGCACCGCCGACCTGTCGCGCCAGCATCACGTCGACGTCGGCCCGGGTGGGGTGGTGAGCATCGCCGGGGGCAAGCTCACGACCTACCGCGAGATGGCCGAGGACACGGTCGACACCGCGCTGGCACGACTGGGCCGCAAGGGCCGCTGCCGCACCCGCTCGCTGCTGCTGCGCGGCGCCGACGGCTACGTCGACTCGCCGCCGGGCACGCGCGACGCCCACCTGGCCGACCGCTACGGGTCGGGTCGCAGCGCCATCGATGCGCTCATCGCCGCCGACGCCTCGCTCGGCGCACCGCTGGTCGAGGGTCTGCCGTACGAGCGCGCCGAGGCGGTGCACGCCGTCCGCGCCGAGATGGCCACCACGCTCACCGACGTGCTGACCCGGCGGACGCGCGCCCACCTGCTCGACCGCGCCGCCACCCTGACCGCCGCCCCGGCCGTGGCCGAGCTGCTGGCCGGAGAGCTGGGTTGGGACGCCGACGAGACCGCCCGCCAGCTGGCCGACTACGTGGCGCTGGCCGAGCACGAGCAGGCCGAGGCACGCGAACGCGCGGTGCCCGGCGAGGCGCGGGTGGCCGAGGCGGTGCCCGGGTCGTGACCACGACGGCGGCGGCGCGATGACCACGCAGCCCACGCCGCCGATCGAGCTGTTGGCGACCGACGGGGTGCGCGGCCGCTGGCCGAGCGAGCCGCTGCCGGACACCGTGCTGCGGGCGCTCGCGAACGCCTGCCCGACCACGGTCGACCCGATGACGTGCGCCGAGACCTCACGCGACTGGTGGCCGCTCGCCCTGCACTGGGCGCTCGCCGGCGAGGTGCCCACGCTCGCCGCTGCGGTGTGCCGGCCGACGTCGACGGCCGAGGTGGCGGCGGTGGCGACCGTCTGCAACGACGCCCGGGTGCCGCTCACGGTCACCGCCGGTCGGAGTGGCGTCTCCGGCGCCTCGGTGCCGGCGCTCGGCGGCGTCGCCCTCGACGTCACCGGGCTCGCCGGGCTCGTCTCGTTCGACGCGGTGTCGGGCGTCGCCGAGCTGGGCGCCGGTACGTTCGGACCCGACGCCGAGGCCGCGCTCGCCGAGCACGACGCCAGCATCGGGCACTCCCCGCAGAGCTTCGACCTGGCGACGGTCGGCGGATGGATCGCGTGCCGCGGCGCCGGCCAGCACTCCACCCGCTACGGCAAGATCGAGTCGATGGTCGTCGGCCTCGAGGTGGTGCTCGCCGACGGCCGGGTGGTGCGCACCGGCGGGGCGCCGGCGGCCGCCGTGGGGCCCGACCTGTCGCAGCTGTTCATCGGCTCGGAGGGCACGCTCGGCATCGTCACGACGGCGTGGCTGCGCACCCACCGCCGCCCGTCCCACGACCGTCGGGCGGCGTACACCTGCGACTCGTTCGCGGCGGGTATCGATGCGTGCCGCAGGATCCTCCACGCCGGCGCCACGCCCGCCGTGCTGCGGCTGTACGACGCCGCCGAGTCGGCGGCGTCCGGCCGCGGGGGCGACGGCACCCGCTGCACGCTGCTGGTGCTCGACGAGGGAACCCCTGAGCTGGTCGACGCGACCATGTCGATCGTCGACCGGGAGTGCGCATCGGCGATCGCCGGCGCCATCGACGCTCGTCGACGTCTGGCTCGAGCACCGCAACGACACCTCGGCGCTGCAGGCGCTGACGCGCAAGGGATACGTGGTCGACACGATGGAGATCGCCGCGCCGTGGAGCCGCCTGGCCGGGCTGTTCGACGACGTGCGCGCCGCGCTGCTCGCCGTGCCCACGATGGTGGCCGCCACCTGCCACCTGTCCCACAGCTACCCCGACGGGGCCTGCCTCTACTTCACGTTCGCCGCCACCCCGCCGGCCGACGCCGTCGAGGCCACCTACGTCGCGTCGTGGGACGCCGGCCAGCGCGCCGTGCTCGCCGGCGGCGGCAACCTCTCGCACCACCACGGCGTGGGCCTGAACCGCTCCCGGTTCGTGGCCGAGGCCCTCGGCGCGGGCGTCGACGTGCTGCAGGCGGTGAAGGACGCCCTCGACCCGCACGGCATCCTCAACCCGGGCAAGCTCGGTCTGCGGAGCGCGCTCGGCGGCGTCGCCTGGCCGAGCCGGCAATGAGCGAGCGAGTCTTCGAGCGAGCGAATCATCGTGCACGGTCCTCGGATCACTGGTGCACCGGCGCCGACTCGAACACGTCGCATGGCGCACGGGTGCACCAGTGATCTGGGACCGCCCGGCCCTCGTGTCCGGGGCTGCCGTCGCCCTGGTGTTCGCCGTGCCGTTCTCGGTGGCGGCGCGCGCGGCGGCCGACGCCGACCACTCCACCTTGGCCGTGTGGCTGACCCTGGGCGCCATCGTCGGGTTCGTCCTCGGTGCCGGGTGCGCAGCGTGGACGCAGCGCTCCGGGGCACCGCTCACCCACGGCATCGTCGCCGCCACCGCCACCTACCTCGCCGCCCAAGCCGTGTTCGTGCTCGTGCGCCTGGTGCGCGGGAGCGACGTGCACTGGTTCGCCATCTTCTTCAACCTCAGCGTGGTCGCACTCGCCGGGCTGCTCGGCGGCGTGCTCGGCCAGCGCCTGCGCCAACGCGGGTTCGTGCCCGCCCACGAACGACAACAGGAGGGATCGTGAGCGAGCGAGTCGCCGCCCGATGGGCGCGCCAGTGAGCACCGTGCTCGTGATCGACGTCGGGACGACGTCGCTGCGCGCGGCCATCGTCGACGACACCCTCGCCATCGTCGACATCGAGCGACGGGCGATCCCCCCCGACACGCCCTTCCCGGGCCTGGTCGAGTTCGACGCCGAAGCGGTGGCGGCCGCGGCGATCGACGCGGCCCGGGCGGTGCTGGCTCGCGCCGCCGGCCCGGTCGCCGCCGTCGGCATCGCCAACCAGCGGGCCTCGACCGTGGTGTGGGACCGGGCGACCGGCACGCCGGTCGGTCCGGCGCTCGGCTGGCAGGACCTGCGCACGGTGACCGAGTGCATCGTCGCCAAGGCCGACCACGGGCTGTCGCTGGCGCCGAACCAGTCGGCCACCAAGGTGGCGTGGCTGCTCGCCAGCACTCCCGGAGCGGCCGAGCGCGACCTCGGCTTCGGCACGCTCGACACGTGGCTGGCGTGGCGGTTGTCCGGCGGCGCCGTCCACGTGACCGACCACACCAACGCCGCCACCACCGGACTGCTCCGGGGTGACGCGTCCGGGTGGAACGACGACGTCGCCGCGACGCTCGGCATCCCGATGTCGGTGTTGCCGGCGCTGGTGCCGACGAGCGGCGTCGTCACCGAGGCGAGCGCCCTTCCGGGGGCGCCCGCCATCGCCGCCCTCTGCGGCGACCAGCAGGCGTCGCTGATCGGCCAGGGCTGCGTGGCGCCCGGTTCGGCGAAGATCACGTTCGGCACCGGGGGGATGCTCGACGTCTGCACCGGCCCGGAGGCGCCGGCGTCGGCGCGCCGCCTGGACCACGGGTCGTTCCCGATCGTCGCCCGTTCGCACGGCCGCGGCGACGGCGTGCACCTCGAGTGGGGCGTGGAGGCGATCATGCTGTCCGCCGGCACGAACATCGAGTGGCTCCGCGACGACCTCGGCCTGATCGACACCGCGGAAGCGACCGATGCGCTGGCGGCCACCGTCGCCAGCACCGACGGGGTCAGCTACGTGCCCGCTCTGCTCGGCCTGGGCACGCCGCAGTGGGACTTCGGGGCGCGCGGGACCCTCCTCGGCATCACGCGGGGCAGCACCCGGGCCCACGTCGTGCGGGCGGTGCTCGAGGGCGTCGCCCACCGCGGGGCCGACCTCGTGGAGGCGGCCGAGGCCGACACCGGCTGCGACATCGCGACGATCCGCGTCGACGGCGGGATGAGCGCCAACCACACGTTCGTGCAGGCCCTCGCCGACGCGTCCGGTCGTCCGGTCGAGGTCTCCCCCGTCGCCGAGGCGACCACCCGCGGCGCGGCGTTCCTCGCCGGCCTCGCCGTCGGCCTGTGGGACGACGCCGGGCAGGCCGCCGCGCTGTGGCGCCCGGCGCGTCGGGTGGAACCGTCGCCCGACCTCGCCGCGCTGCGGGAGTTCAGCCGGGCCAAGTGGCACGACGCCGTCGGTCGCGCCAGCGGCTGGATCCCCGAGCTGTCCGCCCTCGAGTTCTGAGGGCCACGCCCGCCGGAAGTGTGAGCTCAGCAGGCAGGAAACCGTACGCCTGGCTCACAGTTCCGGGCTTGGCGTCGGTACTTGCCTTGGATTCATCGCATCTTTAAGCTCAGCGACGATCAATCATCGGATGATTGATCGTTCGGTCCGGCGCCGCCGGGCCGGCACGGGGATGCACAAGGGGGATCGACATGACCAACGAACGACCACTGTGGTCGCGCCGCTCGTTGATGGGCGCCGCCGGGGCAACCGCCGCCGCCGGCGTGCTCGCCGGGCGCGTCGACGGCTTCGCCAGCGCGGCCCGTCCGCACCCGCGGAGCGCCGGCAACTTCCCGGAGACACCGGAGTGGAACTTCGTGTTCATCAACCACGTCACGACGAACCCGTTCTTCACCCCGACGCAGTACGGCATCGACGACGCCTCGGCGCTGCTCGGCACGACGTCGCAGTGGACCGGCTCGGAGACCTCCGACATCCCCGAGATGGTCAACGCCTTCGAAGCGGCGATCGCCGGCAAGGCCGACGGCATCGCCGTGGCGATCGTCGACACCGAGGCGTTCAACGACCCGATCCAAGAGGCTCTCGACGCCGGCATCCCGGTGGTGTCGTACAACGCCGACGCCCCCAACGCCCGCCTGGCCTACGTCGGCCAGGACCTCTTCGGGTCGGGCGTGGCGATGGGCCAGCGCATCGTCGAGCTCGTCGGCGAGGGCAAGGTCGGCCTGTTCATCGCCACGCCCGGTCAGCTCAACATCCAGCCGCGCATCGACGGCGCGATCCAGGCGATCCAGGACTCGGGCGCCAACATCGAGTTCGAGCAGGTCGAGACGAGCGCCGAGCTCCCCGAGGAGCTCAACCGCATCGAGGCCTGGTACCTCGGCAACACCGACGCCGCCGGCATGTTCGCCGTCGACGCCGGCAGCACGCAAGGGGTCGGCCAGGTCGTGCAGAGCCACGACGCCCGCTCGAACGGGCTGAAGGGTGCCGGCGGCTACGACCTGCTGCCGATGACCGTGCAGATGGTCGCCGACGGCGTGCTCGACTTCACGATCGACCAGCAGCCGTACCTGCAGGGCTTCCTGCCGGTGCAGTACCTCTACCTCTCCAAGTTGTCGGGCGGGGTGGTCCTGCCGCCAGCGACGAACACGGGCCTCGTCTTCCTCAACGCGGACACGGCGGCGCTGTTCCTCAACACCGCGAGCCGCTTCGAGGGCGACTCCGATGAGCAGAAGATCGTCGAGGCCGTCGCGGCAGCCCCGGGATCAGGCTCGGAAGCACCTGCGGCCACCAGCGCGTAAACCCCGACCACTGTGACGGGCACCGCCGAGAGCGAGGCCGCCGGCGACGGCCTCGCCGCAGTGCCGCCGGGCGCCCCGCCACCGGCGGCGCCATCGGCGGTGTCGCGGGCTGCCGACGTGATCTCACGGCGGCGCGAGGCGAGCATCGCCTTCGTCGCCGTCGTGCTCTTCGCCTACTTCTGGATCACCGTCGACGCCTTCGGCACCGAGGACAACCTCCGCGTCGTCACCCAGTTCACGTCCTCGGTGGCGATCCTCGCGGTCGCCCAGGTGATGAACCTGGTCGCCGGGGAGATCGACCTCTCCCTGGGCCATGTCTACGCGCTGGCACCCTTGCTCATGTGGAAGGCAACCGATTGGGGCTGGCCGCTCCCGCTGGCGATCGTGTTCGGCCTGGCCGGGGCCGCCCTCGTCGGCCTCATCAACGGGGTGATCACCGTGACGACGGGGGTGCCGTCGTTCATCACGACGCTGGGCATGCTGTTCTTCCTCCAGGGGTACACGGTGCGGCTCTCCCAGGGCTATCCCAAGCCGGCGCCGACGGGCACCCTGCCCAACTGGCTCGGCGGCGCCGACTACTCCGGCTTCCTGTGGGCCGTGGTGTTCACGGTGGTTCTCCACATCGTGTTGACCAACACACGCTGGGGGGTCTACACGGTTGCCACCGGTGGCAACCCGGTGGGCGCTCGCGAGGCCGGCGTGCAGACGAAGCGGATCAAGGTCGGCAACTTCATGCTCGCGGCGACGCTCGCCGGCTTCAGCGGGATCAGCGAGGGCATCCGCATCAAGTCACTGGACCCGCTGGCGGGCGGCTCGCAGCTGATGTTCTACGGCGTCGCCGCCGCCGTCATCGGCGGCACCACCCTCGCCGGCGGATCCGGCACGATCATCGGCGCCTTCCTCGGCGCCATCGTGCTCGGCGTGCTCCGTGACGGCCTCGTCATCGGGGGCAGCAGCACCAACACGTTCAACATGATCCTCGGCGTGGCGATCATCGCCTCGATGATCCTGAACGTCGCCGCCAACCGACTGCGCCTGCGCATGAGGAGAACCTGATGTCGGCCGACGTCATCCGCGCCGATGGTCTCGCCAAGCGCTTCGGGCCTGTCCTGGCGCTGCGGGACGTGTCGATGCACCTCGAGGAGGGCGAGGTGCTCGGCTTGATCGGCGACAACGGCGCCGGCAAGTCGACGCTCATCAAGATCCTGACCGGCTTCCATCAGCCCGACACCGGGCAGCTCTACATCGACGGCGAAGCGGTGACGTTGCGCTCGGTCAACGACGCCCGCCAGCGCGGCATCGAGACCGTGTACCAGGACCTCGCCCTCATCAACGACCTGCCCGTGTACCTCAACATGAGCCTCAAGCGGGAGAAGACGCTCGGCTGGCTGCCGCTGCTCGACCGCCGCCGGATGCGACGGGAAGCGCAGAGAGCGGCTCGCCGAGATGGCGATCCGGCTGCCGTCGGTCGACACCGACGTGGCGCTGCTGTCGGGCGGCCAACGCCAGGCGATCGCCGTCGCCCGGGCGGTGTTCTCCGACGCCAAGGTGATCCTGCTCGACGAGCCGCTGGCAGCGATGGGGGTGAAGGAAAGCCTCGTCATCCTCGACCTGATCCGCGAGCTCAAGCGGCGCGGGGGCACGTCAGTGATCATGATCGCCCACAACTTCGCCCAGATCGTCGACGTCTGCGACCGCGTCATCGCCCTGCAGCACGGCGCGATCACGTACGACCGCGCCGTCGGCCATGAGTCGCTCCGCGACCTGACCGAGCTGATCGCGTCGGACTACCGGATCCGCGGCGCGCCCGGCGCGGGGTGACGGTGCTCGCCCACCGTCACGGGGCAGCGGCGGACGACGCCCTTAGCGTGCTGTCCCATGTCCGGCCGGACGCGGCGATGACCGCCCACGAGAGCTCCCGACGGGGGTTGCACGGACGGGTGGTCGATCAGCTCGGCCGCCAGGTGGTGAGCGGCCGGTGGAGCCCGGCGGCACCGCTGCCGACGGAGGACGTCCTCGCCGCCGAGCTCGGCGTGGGTCGTGGCGTCGTCCGCGAGGCGATCAAGGTCCTCCAGTCGAAGGGACTGCTCGAGGTGCGCCCCAAGACCGGAACGCGGGTGCGACCTCGTCGGGCGTGGCACCTCCTCGACGCCGACGTGGTCGCCTGGCAGTTCGCCGACATGGCCCGCGCCGAGGATCTGCGCGAGCTGCACGAGATCCGCTCGACGATCGAGGCGATGGCGGCGCGGCTCGCCGCCAGCCGCCGCACCCAACGCCAGCTCGCCGAGATCGAGGCCAACGAACGCCGCGTGATCGCCGCCGGCTCCGAGCCGGTCGCCCGACGCACCGCCGAGCTCGACTTCCACGCGTCGATCGCCGACGCCGCCCAGAACACGCTGCTCGCCCACGTCAACGCCATGGTCCGCGTCGCCCTCGAAGCCATCGACGTGACGTTCGACGACGACCCCGAGTCCGAGCGCGGTGGCGCCACGCACCGCGCCGACGTGTCGCGGGCGATCGGCGCCGGCGACGCGGAGGCGGCGGAGACGGCGATGCGGCGGCTCGAGGAACACGAATGGATACGCATCACGAAGGAGCTGCCATGACGGAACGAGTGAGGTTCGGTGTGCTCGGGTGCGCCGCGATCGCGGTCAACAAGGTGATCCCGGCGATGGTCCGCTCGACCGAGTGCGAGATCGTCGCCATCGGCTCGCGCGATGCCGACCGGGCGGCCGACGTCGCTCGGCAGTTCGGGATCGCCCGCAGCCACGGCTCGTACGACGCCGTCCTGGCCGACCCCGCCGTCGAGGCCGTGTACATCCCGCTGCCCAACCACCTCCACGCGCCGTGGACGCTGCGCGCCGCCGACGCCGGGCGCCACGTGCTCTGCGAGAAGCCGATCGCGCTCGACGTCGCCGAGGCGACCGCGATGGCCGAGCGCTGCACCGACGCCGGAGTGCTGCTGATGGAGGCGTTCATGTACCGCCAGCACCCGCTGTGGCAGCGCACCTACGACCTCGTCGCCGGCGGGGCGATCGGCGAGCTGCGCGCCATCCAGGCCCGCTTCACCTACCACAACGTCGATCCCGACAACATCCGCAACGTCGCCGAGTACGGGGGCGGCGCGGTCATGGACATCGGCTGCTACCCGATCAACGTCGCCCGCTGGTTCTTCGGCAGCGAGCCCAACGAGGTGCTCGCCAGCGTGCGCCGTGACCCGCGGTTCGGCACCGACGTGCTGACGTCGGCGGTGCTCGACTTCGACGGCCGCCAGGCGACGTTCGTGTGCTCCACCCAGCTCGAGCCCGATCAACGGGTCCACCTCCTCGGCACGACCGGCCGGCTGGAGGTGGAGATCCCGTTCAACATCCCGCCCGACCGGCCGACGCGGGTGGTGCTCGCCTCCGGTGGCGACCCGCCGGTGGCACCGGGCCTCACGGTGCACGAGCTGGCCGCGTGCGATGCGTACACCGCCCAGGCCGACGCCTTCAGTCGCGCCGTGCGCGCCGGCGGCCCGGCGCCGGTGCCGTCGAGCGACGCCATCGCCAACCTCCGCGTGATCGAGCGGATCCTCGCCGCCGGGTGAGCGGCTCGGCCATCTGGTCACTCTGCGTCTCGAACGGCGATCTGGTCACCCAGGTTCTCGATATCGAGAACGTCGGTGACCAGATCGGCCGATCGGCGGCTCAGCGCAGCCCGAGGACGACGTCGGTGACGAGCCGGTCGAGCTCGGCCCGCATGGGTCCGGCATCGGCCAGAACCGGGCCGGCGCGGTCGGCGACGAGGGCACGGGCCGCAGCCGGCGTGTACGGGCCGACGGTCTCGTCGCCGAGGGCGTCGGCGCCGCTGTCGGCGAGGGCGTCCTTGATCGTCGGATCGTCCTGGCTCCGTCGCGCCTTGGCGGCGAGGACCCGCCCGGCGCGCACGAGGCCACGAGCCCGGTCCCAGCCGTCCTCGTCGTCGACGTCCGGGGCCACGCCGAGGTGCCACGGACCGTCGTAGCCGCTGGCGAGCAGGAGGTGGACGAGCAGGAACAGCACGTCGGGCGCGGCGCCCCCGAACAGCCCGATGCCGTCGGCGGCGTCCGCCGGGCCGCCGACGCGCACGCCGTCGAGGCGCCCCCCGGCGATCGCCAGGGCGACCGCACGGACGGCACCGGCGTCGCACCCGGCGACCGGGCCGACGTCGAGGCCGACCGCCGACGGACGGTCGAGCGTCGCCAGGAACGCCAGCGCATCGCCGACCGATCCGAGCAGCCGGGTCGCCGTGGGGCGCGCCGGCGCGGTGACCGCGAGCGAGACCCCGGGCGCCTTGTCGCGCGCATGGGTGGCCGCGAAGTCGATTGCCTCCCGACCGCGAGCGAGGGCGTCGACGACGCCGGTCGGCGGGAACGCCGGCGGGAGCGGCCCGCGTGTCGACGACACACGACCGCGCCCCGAGCGCGGCCGCGCCTTCGAGGGCGCGCAGCAGGTCGCCCAATGCTCGTCGGCGTTCCTCGCGCCGAGGGGCGGTCAACGACGGTCCCGGTCCTTCCGGTGCGGCCGTGACACCCGCGATCACCAGGCCCGACGACTCCACCGCGTGACGGAGCGTGGCGACGCGCCGATCGACGGCGCACGCCGGAAGGGTGACCCCCCACGCGCCCGCTTCCACCAGGCGCTGCAGGGTCGGGCACAGCCCGTATCCGCTCGCCGCGACCTCGGCGAGCGCGAACACCGGCCGGAGGTCGGCGACGTCGTTCATCGCCCGTCCTCGGGAAGCCAGACGCGCATCGTGGTCGGGCCGCGCGTCGCCCACCGGTGGTACGGGATCAGCGACAGCGCGATCGGGCGCTCGGCCGGTGCGTCGTCTCCGTCCTGCGGTCCCGGCGACCGGTAGGGCCAAGCGTCGGCGGGTGGGTCGGCGAGGACGGCGGCGACGGTGACCGACTCGCCCTGGTCGACGATCGGCTGTGTCGTGTCGACCCGGACCAGGTCGACCGACGCCTGTCCGGGCAGATCGACCGACTCGGCGCACATCACCAGCGGCCCGCGCTCGACGGCGACGCACCCGCGCACGGCGTCGATGCGCCCGTCGGGCCGGGTCCAGCGCGGGTCGATCGGCAACGTCAGGATCACCTCGTCGCCGGGCGCGAACGGACGTTCCACGACCACCGTGCCCGGTGCCGCGCCATGGCGCACGCCGCTCGGATCGGTGACCGTCGCGCCGTCGGCCCACGCCGGCACGCGCAGGGTGAGCGACCACGGGTCGCCGGGCGCCTCGGTGATGCGCACGTGCACCACCCCCGTCTGCGGGTAGTCGGTCGCTCGTCTCGAGCGCCAGCCGACGACCGTCGGCGAGCGTGGCCGCGATGCGGCCGTCGACGTACTGGTGCACCTGCACGCCGTCGGCGTCGGTGGTGGCGACGTAGGCGGCGAGGCTGGCGAGCGTGCGCGCCACGTTGGTCGGACAGCACGCCACGAGGAACCACGGCTCGCGCAGGCTCGACGCCGCCCGCCGGCTCTCCACGTCGTCGCTGGGCACCGTCCCCGGCACCCGCTGGTGCAATGGGTTGGCGTAGAAGAAGTGCCGTCCGTCCGGCGCCGGTGACGTGGCGACGATGTTGTACAGCGTGCGCTCGATCAGGTCGGCGAAGCGCGGCTCGCCGGTGGCGAGCAGGAGGCGCCAGGCGAGCATCACCGAGGCGATCCCGGCGCACGTCTCGGCGTAGGCCCGGTCGGGGGGCAGCACGAAGTCGTCGCCGAAGGCCTCACCGGTGTGCAGCGATCCCATCCCGCCGGTGAGGTACGTCCGCCGGGCGAGCGTGCGCTCCCACTGGGCGATCAGGACGCCGAGCAGCTCGTCGTCGCCCGTGTCGACGGCGACGTCGACGGCGCCGGCCGTGAGGTACAGCGCCCGCACGGCGTGCCCGCGCAGCTCGGTGGCGAGCGGCCACGGGCACGTCGTCCTGGAAGTACGCCTGGCCGAACGGGATCTCCCCCAGCGTGCCGGTGCCTCGCCGCCGGACGAACGTCGCCGCCTGGGCGAGGTAGCGCGCCTCGCCGGTCTCGCGGGCGAGCTCGACGAGCCCGAGCTCGATCTCGGGATGACCGCCGACCCGTTCGATGCCGCCGTCGGCGAACGTGTCGCACACGTGGTCGGCGACGCGGACCGCCGTGGCCACGAACTCGTCGCGACCGGAGGCGCGGGCGCGGGCGACGGCCGCCTGCAGGAGGTGCCCGTCGTTGTACAGCTCGTGGCCCCACTCGAGGTCGCTGTACCGCGGCCTCTGGTCGGGGCGCCCGAAGACCGTGTTGAGGTAGCCGTCGGGCTCTTGCGCCGCGGCGATGGTTGCGGTGAGGTGCCCGAAGCGCTGGTCGGCGTCGGCGGAGCCCGAGCGGCCGACCTCCCAGGCCATCGCCTCCATCAGCTTGTACACGTCGGAGTCGGCGAACACCATGCCCTGGTGCGGTCCCGGCGGCCGGCCCTCGGCGTCCGCCGCCACGACCTCGTCGAAGTTGCCGACCCACCCGAGTCGCGTCATCCAGTCCTGGCAGTGGGCGAGCGTCGCCGCGGCGTTGACCCGCTGGCGCTCGGCCCACGGTCCGCCGGTGATCTCGACCTCGGCCAGACCGAGCGGGCGTCAGCCGGCCCCGGCTCGGACGCACCGGCGCGACACGTGCGGCTCCGCTCGCTGCGCTCACTTCACCGCTCCCGTCAGGAGCCCGGAGACGAAGTAGCGCTGCAGCAGCAGGTAGATCACCACGCACGGGATGATCGAGATCGTGATCCCGGCCTGCAGCATCGCCCAGTCGGTGCCCCCCAGCGAGGTCGCCGTGCGGGCGTTGGCGAGGATCAGCGGGAGCGTGAACTTGGCCCCGTCGGTCATCATCACCAGCGCGCCGAGGAACTCGTTCCACGAGGTGATGAACGCGAACAGCACGACGGTGACGATCGCCGGGACGACGGCGGGCATGAAGATCCGCCGCAGGATCTGCACCGACCCGGCGCCGTCGATCATCGCCGCCTCCTCCAACTCCTTCGGCACCGCCTCGAAGCTGTTGCGCATGACGTACAGGCTGAACGGCAGCTGGATCGCGGTGTGCACGATCGCCAGACCGACCAGCGAGTTGGTCAGCCCGAGATCGGAGAACATCAGGAACAACGGCGTCAGCAGCGCCTGGTAGGGGATGATCAGGGCGAACAGCAGCACGACGAACAGCGCCCTCCTTGAACGGGATCGGGAAGCGGGCCAGGCCGTAGCCGGCGAGCACCGTGAGCACGACCGTGAACAGCACCGTCAGCACCGGCCGCGACGAGGCTGTTGAGGACGTAGGTCGGCAGCCCGTCCTGGTACTCCCAGAGTCGTCGGTAGGCGTCGAGGCTGAACCCGTGGGGGAAGTAGGTCGGCGGCGTCTCGGCGGCCTCGGCCGTCGGCTTCACCGACGCCAGCACCGACGCCACGATCGGCAGGACCATGATCGTGCAGATCGCCACGCAGACGGCGCCGACGAGGTACCGCCCGCCGCCCGCTCCTCATCGGGGCTCCGCCGGCTCAGCACCATCTGGGTGATCGTGAAGACGAGGATGAACCCGGCGAGCATCAGCGACAGGGCGGCGCCGTAGCCGAGCTTCAGGAACGGGAAGGTGTTGAGGTAGATGTAGAACACCGACGTGGCGGTCTGGTTGAGCGGCTGCCCGGCGGTCATCAGGAAGAACTGGTCGAAGGCGAGCAGCGAGCCGATGACGCTCACCAGCGTGACCAGCAGCACCGTGCGCATCGTGAGCGGCAGGGTGACTCGGATCGTCCGCTGCCAGGCGTTGGCCCCGTCGACGACCGCCGCCTCGTTGACCTCCTTCGGGATGGCCTGGATGGCGGCGACGAACAGGATCATCCCGAAGCCGATCACCTTCCAGGTGATCGACACGATGATCGCCCACAGCGAGGTGGTGGGGTTGACCCCGAGCCACAGGATCGGCTGGTCGATGATGCCGAGGTCCTCGAGCGCGGCGTTGATCAACCCGTAGCGGGGGCTGAACAGCCAGTACCACAGCAGGCTGGAGGCGCCGAGCCCGATCACCACGGGGATGAACACGACCGCACGGGTGAACCGCCGCAGCCGCGTGTTGGTCGCCAGGAGCAGGGCGAGCAGGTAGCCGCCGATCATCAGGATCGGGGTGAGCAGCACCGTGTACTTCAGCGTGAACCGGAACGCCCCCCAGAACTGGTCGTCCTGCGAGGGCGTGGCGGTAGTTGTCGAGACCGACGTACTTCGCCGGGACGAGCAGCGACTCGTTGGTCAACGAGATCCGGAACGTCCGCACGAACGGGTACACGGTGAAGGCGAGGACGAAGAGGAGCGCCGGCGCCACGTAGGCGGCGCCGGCCAGCTTCCTCTTCGTCCTCGCCTTCATCCGAACTGAGCGCTGTGGTGTCAGCTGGTCGTGCGTCGGAGCCTCAGCCCCCTGGCAGGACAGCTCCTCCATCTGCGCCTTGGCGTCGGCGATGATTTCGTCGATCGGATCGTCGGTGTAGTACACCCGCTGCAGCATCTGCAGCCACGGGCTCTGCGGCGAGTTGATCATCTCGAAGAACACCGGCGTGTACCGGCGTCTGGGCGACCGGGAGCGCCTGGAGCGTGTCGGCGACGTCCGGATCGTCGTACACGGGCTCGACGTCGCTGCGGGTGGGCAGGTTGCCCAGCGCCATGTACACGTTCGTCTGAACCTTGTCCGAGAGGATGAAGTTCATGAACGTGACGGCGTCGTCGAGCCGCTCGGAGTCCTTGCGGCACCGTCACGATGTCGCCGCCGGCGAAGGAGGCTGTCTGGCCGGTCTCGAGCCCGGGGAGCAGGGTGACCCCGAGATCGATGTCGGGGTTCTGCTGCTTGGCCAGGGCGACGTTGAAGTTGCCGGTGCCCATGATCCCGACGTTGCCCGAGCCGAACACGTTGGCGAAGGTGTCCCGTTCTCCGCCTTGGGCGGCGGGGTCGATCAGGCCCTCCTGGTGCATCTTCCGCGCCCACTCCAGCACGGTCGGGATGCTGTCGCCGACGAGCGCCTCGTCGCCGCACTCCTCGGGCTCGATCGTGCCGCCCGACGCCCAGATCAACGGGGCGAAGGTGAAGATGTTGCACCCGGCGCAGTTGCCCGGCAGGTAGTAGCCGTACACGCCGTTGGCGGGGTCGTTGATCGCCGCCGCCATGTCGTGGATCTCCTGCAGGTTGGTCGGCGGCTTCTCGGGATCGAGACCGGCCTGCTCGAACAGGTCCTTGTTCCAGAACAGCAGCGAGACGTCGTTGTACAACGGCACGCCGTAGAGCCGATCC
Source organism: Ilumatobacteraceae bacterium (assembly GCA_963816635.1). Lineage (GTDB taxonomy): Bacteria > Actinomycetota > Acidimicrobiia > Acidimicrobiales > Ilumatobacteraceae > Desertimonas. Next base: position 54,198 of record CAWFLK010000019.1, read on the forward strand.
TCGTACGTCGCCATGGCGCGATGGCCCTCGGAGATGTGCTCGAGCGCCGGGTTGTCGCCGATCAGGTCGGTGACGTCCTGGAGCTGACCGGCGGCCGTGAACTGCGGACCGTAGATCAGGTCCATCCCCATCAGGTCGGGCACGTCGCCGGAGGCGATCCCCCGCGCCAGCTGCGGCACCATCTCGGAGTGCTCGATGTACGTCAGGGTGATCTCACAGTCGGGGTACACCTGGTTCCAGGCGGCGACGAGGGCGTCGACCATCGGGGCGTTGCCGCCCGTCCGCTCCCACATGTTCATCGGACCGCCGTCACACGTACCGACCGCGTCGACGTCGTAGCTCGCCGCGTCGGTCGATCCCGTCGCCTCGTCCGGCGGCGCGCTGCCGCCGGTGCTCGCCGACGTGCTCAGGGTGCCGCCCATCACCAGGCCCGTCGCGAATCCGAACCCGAGCAGCGCTCGATGCACTTTCATCGTTCCCCTCCCCCAGAGAAGTCACTGATGCCGGCTGCAATCCTATGCATGCATAGCTATGCTGTCAACCGTATGCGAGGGCGCCACGCTGGCCTTCGGGCCGTTCGCCGCAACGACGTGGGCGACGGCCCCGGCGAGACGGGACCGGTCACGTGTCCGCGGTCGGTGACGACGCCCCCGAGCGCACGGTGACGATGCAGGACATCGCCCGCCTGTCGGGTGTGTCGCAATCGACGGTGTCCCGCGTGCTCAACCGCACCGCCACGAGCGTGCCGATCGCCGAGGTCACCCGGGCCCGGGTCATCGAGGCCGCCGGCCGCCTCGGGTACCGGCCCAACCCGCTCGCCCGCGGGCTGCGCGGCGCCGCCACGATGCTGCTCGGCATCATCGTGCGCGAGATCGCCGACCCCTTCTTCGCCCCGGTGGTCGAGGCGGTGTCGACGCGTGCCCGCGAACGCAACTACAACGTCGTGCTCGGCAGCGCCCACAGCGCGGCCGACGAGGCGATCGAGCTGCACGCCGTGCTCGAGACCCGGCACTGCGACGCGATCATCCTGCTCGGCGACATGCGCGACCAGCCCCGCCTGCTCGACGACCTCGCCGCCTCCCGCGTCCCGATGGTGACGCTGTGGCAGGGCGACGCCGTCAAGGGCGTGCACGCGCTGAACGTCGACAACCGCGGCGGCGTGCACGCCGCCGTCGACCATCTCGCCGGCCTCGGCCACCGCCGGTTCGGGTTCGTCGGCAAGAGCCGCCTGATCGACGTCCGCGAGCGGGTCGCCGCGTTCGTCGAGCGCCTCACCGATCTCGGCATGCCGCCGCGCGACGAGCACATGCTGGACGCGTCGAACGATCCGGCCTCGGGGGCGGACGCGTTCAGCCGCCTCGCCGCGACGCGTGAACCCCCGACGGCGGTGATCACGGCCACCGACCACGTCGCCATCGGCGTGCTCCACGCCGCCCGCCGCCTCGGCATCTCCGTGCCGGGGCAGGTGTCGGTCGTCGGCTTCGACGACATCCACCTGTCGTCGTACACGGCGCCACCGCTCACCACCCTGCACAACCCGGTCGCCGAGATGGCCAGGCTCGCCGTCGACCTCGCCCTCGACCGTCCCGCCGGCGCCGGCACCGACCACGTGCTCGCCCCGGTGCTCGTCGTGCGCGAGTCGACCGGCCCACCGCCCGCCTAGGCCGACGGGCGCCGGTCCTGCTCAGTCGCTCGATTCGAGCAGAGTGAGGTAGGTGAGCCGCGAGCACTCGGCGAGGCGTCGAGCAAGCGAGGCCAGGTCTCGCCCTTCGAACCCGGTCACGAAGATCACTCCGCGACGGTTGACGTTCATGCCCCGCTCCGCCACGGCATGCGTCATGGTCGACAGCCAGCCCAGCGGGCGTCCCGCAAGCGTGACCGCAGCGGCGTCGTCGGACATGTCGTAGCGCCCATCGCGCTTGCGCACACGGATCCGGACCGGCCGACCCGAGAGATAGGACACGCCCGTGTCGAGCACGACCGCGTCCGTCCCGTTCTCGAGTGCCCGAAGCTGCACATCGATCGTCGACGTGACCGCCGGTGCCGCGCTTGCCACGCCGCTCACGCTAGCCAGGTCCGGATTGCCGAGCGGGGTCGACGTCGGCTCGACTGCGGCGTGACGGCGGAGTCAGGGTCGCATCTGGTCACCCGACGTTCTCGATATCGAGAACGTCGATTCGCGGTGACCAGATCGACCGTATCGTATCCGGCTAGCCGGACAGGATCGCCCGGGCCACGAGATCGGTGCCGAACGCGGTGAGGATGGCCAGGTAGAGCAGGCCGGTCGCCGCCATCACGGCGGCGTACTGACGCTCCCGCAGGGCCGCCCGGGTGACGAGCACGAGCACGATCGTCGTGGCGGCGCACGCCGCCCAGAACCAGCCGAGCATGCCGCCCCAGCCGTCGTCGACCGTGCCGACCCAGACGCTGATCATGCCGGTGGGCAGCAGCAGCGCGGCCACCTCGATCGGCCACACGTAGCCGAGCGCGCCGACCAGCTCGTGCAGGAGCGAGCGCGGCAGGCCGGGCTGCACGAGATACCAGTGGCCGAGCAGCATGGCATCGGTGATCGCGCCGAGGAAGGCGGCACCGGCGAGCGTGCGCACCAGCGCCACCGCCGCGTTGGCGTCGGTATCGAGCGCCGCCGCCACCAGCCCGACCAGCCCGACGGCGACCGGGAGCAGGTCCCAGCGGGGGTCGAACTCGCGTGGCGCGGCGGGCGCGTCCGGTTCGTCGTCGGGCAGACCGATTCCGGTCGCCAACCGGGCGTCGGAGACGCGACGGTCGATGCCGGTCATCGCCGCGACCCGGGCCGTGCGCCGGTCGTGCTCGGCGCGCTGGCCCGACACGCCGGCCTCGCGCTGGGCGACCGACACGGCCAGGGCGACCGCACACGAGAGGGCGACGAGGACCGCGCTCACGTCGCGCACCGGGTTGTCGTCGAGCCGGAAACCGAGCCACGCCGCGCCGGCGGCGAGCAGCCCGTACACCCCGCGCAACAACCAGCCGTAGCCGAGGCCGGCCAGCCGGCGACGGGTCGTGAACCAGCAGAACGCCATCCCGCCGACCGCCCACTGGAGCAGCACCGTGGCGGCCTCCAGCTTCATCATCGACGGCGCACCGCAGGCCGTTCAGCAGTCATCAGCCCGCACGGTAACGGCGTTAGCCTGGCCCGGCCATGCATCGACGTGAGTCCCCGGGCCGGCGCGGCCGGCTCGCCCCACTCGCGGCGATCGTGGGGTTGTCGGTGGTGCTCGGTGGCTGCTTCACCGGCCCGCGCAGCGAGCTGCGGCCCGAACTGTCGAGCACGGGTGACGCCGCCATCGACGCCGTGCTGTCGCGCGTCGAGCAGATCGGTGCGGCCGTGTTCACCGCGTCGTACGACGCCGACAACGCCTTCGCCGGCACCACGACGCCGGTGACGGTCGCCCAGTCCGCGCCCGACCGCCGGGTGACGATCATCGGCGACGTCACCTATGTGGTCGAGGGACCCCGGGTCCGCACGTGCAGCGACTCGTCCAACGACTGCGAGGACGTGATCGACGCGGCGCGGACCAGCGACGTGCAGCTCGGGCCGGACTTCTACGGCACGTCGGCGACGGCGCGCCTGCGCAGCGCCGCCGCGGCCGCTACCGGCCCGGCGACCGCATCGACGGAACAGATCGAGGACCAGGCCGCCACGTGCGCCAGCATCCCGCTGCCCGGCGACACGACCGTGGTGTGCGCCTTCGACAACGGTGTGCTCGCCCGCCTCGACGCGTCCGACGTCGACCTCACGATGACGTCCTACTCGGACGAGGCCGACGAGTCGCTCTGGCCGTGACCCGGCGGTCGTCGGTCAGGAGTCGAGCAGCTTCTGCTTGTGGGCCTGGAACTCCTCCTCGGTGAGCGTGCCGCGATCGCGCATCGCCTCCAGCCGCTCGAGCTGGCTGGCGTGGTCGCCACCCGGCGCGGCCCCCTTGGCGGTGTCGCGCATCCGCGCCTCGTTCAGCTCCATCTGCGAGTGGATCAGGTTCTGGATCTTGTCGGGGTTCTTGACGTCGGTGAAGCGCTGCTGACCGGCCTCGGCCCCGGACTCGATGAGCAGGTCACCGGCGCCGAGCATCCGCTCGAGGATCCCCTGGCTGAAGTGCACGCTGTTGACGCGCTCGAGCGGGATCTCGATGCCGCTCTTGGCGAACAGCCCGTGCCGGAAGATGACCCGGTCGCTGGTGATGACGAAGTTCGTGGTGAGCCACTTGCAGTAGCGCACGAGCGTCCACAGCGCGCTCAGCACGATCAGCACGACCGCCACCCACTTCAGCCAATCGGCAGCGCCGACGGCGACCAGGAAGATGCCGAGGGCGATGGAGACCACCAGGGCGCAGACCGCCTCGGCGAAGTACCACCAGTGCGGGTGCAGGTCGACCGCGAGCTCCTCGTAGTCGTTGAGCAACTTCTTCGGATACGGCATCGTCGGCAAGATTACCGCTCGCAGCGGCGGCGCCCCGGGACCGCGCACCGTGGCGAGGCGGCGCCTCCAGTGCCGGCCGCGTCGGTCGCGGCGCGGCCAATAGCGTGACGGCGATGGACGCGCAGGCCCTGCTGGCCGATCTCGACGAGCGCCAGCGCGCCGCGGTGGTGACGCCATCGACGCTCGTCGCGGTCATCGCCGCGGCGGGCTCCGGCAAGACCCGCGTGCTCACCCGTCGCATCGCCTATCGCATCGCCGACGGCACCGCCGACGCCCGTCACACCCTGGCCCTGACGTTCACCCGCGAGGCCGCCGGCGAGCTGCGCCGCCGGCTGCGTCGCCTGGGTCTGCGCGACCCCGTCGAAGCCGGCACGTTCCACTCGGTGGCGCTCGGAGTCCTGCAGCAGCGGTGGGCCGACACCGACCGCCCAGCGCCGACGATCGTCGCCCAGCGCGAGCGGCTCATCGGCGAGCTGGTCGAGCCAGTCGGCCGTGGCCGACGTGGCGGCGGAGCGCACGTGGGCCGCGGCGCGCGGCGTGGCCGCCGATGCGTACGTCGCGGCGGCCCGGGCGGCGAACCGCCGACGCGCCCTCCCGGCGGCGCGCATCGCCGAGGCCCTCGGCGCCTACGAGACGCTGAAACGCCGTCGCGGGGTGATCGATCTCGACGACCTCCTGCTCTTGCTCGACCGCGAGCTGACGCGAGACGCCGCGTTCGCCGACGCGGTGCGGTGGCGATTCCGCCACGTGCTGGTCGACGAGGCCCAGGACCTCAACCCGGTGCAGCACCAGCTGCTCCGCCAGCTCGCCGGCGAGCGCCGCGACCTGTTCCTGGTCGGTGACCCGGCGCAGGCGATCTACGGATTCAACGGCTCCGACCCGACGTTGCTGGCCGACGTCGACCAGCACCTGGCCGGCGTGGAGGTGATCCGCCTGCCGACCAACTACCGCTGCACGCCGCAGATCGTCGCCGCCGGCCGTCACGCCCTCGGCGGCGTCGGCTACCACGACGACGCACGGTCGTCGCGCGCCGACGGCACGCCGGTGGTGATCGCGGCCGCCGACGACGAGCACGCCGAGGCGGCCCTGGTGGCACGCATCGTCCGCGACCTCGGCGGCGGCGGCGGGCCGGGCGGCGGCGTCGCTGTGCTGGCGCGGACGCACCAGCAGCTCACCCGCCTCGACCGGGCCCTCGCCGACGCCGGCGTGCCGGTGCGACGCGAATGGCTGGTGCCCGGGAGCCCGCTGGCCGCGGCGGTACGAGCGGCGGGGATGCTGTCCTCGGCGGCCCAGCTGAGGGGCTGGGCCCACGACACGCTCGAGGGCACGCCGACGCCGTACGGCGCCGTCGACGAAGCCTCGGTGGCCCAACGACGGGTTGCCGCCGCCGTGCTCGAGTTCCTGCGCGACCGGCCCGACGGCAATGGCGTGGCGCTGCGCACCTGGCTCGCCGCCACCAACCCGTTCACCGACGCCACCGCGGTGGCCGGCGTCGAGCTGTCGACGTTCCACGCCGCCAAGGGGCGCGAGTGGCCGGCCGTGGTGGTGACCGGTGTCGAGACCGGTCTGGTGCCGCATCGCACGGCGAGCACCGCCGGCGCGCGCGCCGAAGAGGCACGGCTGCTGCACGTGGCGTGCACACGGGCCGCCGACCGCCTGGTGATCACCCACGCCCTGCGCCGGGGAGGCTACGCCCGCGCCCTCAGCCCGTTCGTGGTCGGTCTCGACGTGTCGTCACCAGCACCGGTCGCGCCGCCCGCCGACGTGCGCGTGGCGCTCGCCACCCACGGGTCGGGCGTCGTCGCCGGTCGCCAGGCCCGGCTCCACGCGTGGCGCGCTCGGGCGGCGCGCGCCGCCGACCTGCTGCCCGACCAGCTCTGCACCGACGACGCCCTGGCCCGGCTCGCCCGCACCCCGCCGGGCGACGTCGGCGAGCTGTCGTCGTTGACCGGGCTCGGGCCGCTGACGGCGGCGCGCGTCTTTCCGGCGGTGATGGCCGCCCTCGACGACCCGGTCGCCGACATCATCCGCTGACTGCGGTCGTCGGCGCGCGACGACCGTGCCGCCGGTGATCAGGCGGCGAAGTCGACGACCACCGGGGCGTGGTCGCTCGGCTGGGTGCCCTTGCGGGCGTTGCGGTCGATCACCACCCAGCCGACCCGGGCGGCCAGCGCCTGGGTGGCCAGCACGAGGTCGATGCGCATGCCGCGGCCTTCGTGGAAGTCCCCGCGGCGGTAGTCCCACCACGAGAACACCGAGCTCACGTCGCCGTGGCGCTGGCGGAAGACGTCGACGAAGCGATCGCCCATCAGGGCGGTGAGCGCTTCGCGCTCGGGCGGGCTCACGTGGGTCTGACCGACGAAGGCGGAGGGGTCGTACACGTCGATGTCGGCGGGAGCGATGTTGAAGTCCCCGGCGATCACCACGTTGTCGCCGGGCCCGGCGACGTGCTCGACGTGGGCCGCCAGGCGCCCGAGCCAGCGCAGCTTGTACTGGTAGTGGTCGGCGTCGAGGGCGCGTCCGTTGGGGACGTAGACGTTGACCACGACGAGATCACCGCATCGCGCCGTGATGATCCGCGCCTCGTCGTCGGGGTCGCCGCCGTCGGCGAAGCCGTTGACGACGTCGGTGAGGCCGGCCCGGCTGAGGATCCCGACGCCGTTCCACCGGCCCTCGCCGTGGTGCGCCGACTCGTAGCCCAGCGCCTCGAAGGCGAGGTGCGGGAAGCCCTCGTCGGCGAGCTTGGTCTCCTGCATGCAGACGACGTCGGGGCCGACGTCGCTCAGCCACTGTTCGACCCGCTGCTGGCGCACGTTCAACGAGTTGACGTTCCACGTGGCGAACCGCATCAGGCCGACCCCCCCACCCCATTCCCGATTTCCACAAGCAAAATCGAGCGCGCGCGCTCGATTCCGCGCCCCGGAATCTGCGCCGACGCTCCCCCGCCGGTGCTCGCCGCCCGCTTGGTGGCCGCCGATGCCTTCTTGGCCGTGGCCGGCGCCTTCTTGGGGTGGTGGTCGAGGACTTCTTGGCGGCGGTGGTCGAGGACTTCTTGGCGGCGGGCGCCGCCTTCTTGGCGGCCGGCGACGACGACTTCGTGGCAGCGGGCGCCTCCGGCGGCGGGGCGTCGGACGTCGCCGACGCCTTCTTGGCCGGCGCCTTCTTGGCGGCGGACTTCTTGGCCGGCGCCGTCTTGGCCGCCGCCTTCTTGGCCGGGGATTTCTCCGCCGCCGACTTCTTGGCCGGTGCCGCCGGGGCGGACGCGCCGGCGTCGTGGGCGGCACGCGTGCGCGACGAGGCCGTCTTCTTGGCCGGTTGCTGCGTCGGCTGCGGCGTCGCCACCTCGGTCGCGGCGCGGGCGGCCCGGGTGCGCGGTCGCGCCGGAGCCGGCTCCGGGGCCGGCGCCGGTGCGGTGACCACTTCGGCGGCCACGGCCTTCGCCGCTCGCTTCGATCGCCGGGACGGCTCGGCGATGTCGCTCGGCGCACCTGCGTCGGTGGCCACGGCGACGTCAGCTGTCGGCGGCCCCCGCCGCCGGCGCGGTGGACGAGCGGCCACGGCCGCGGCGCTTCTCCGTGGCCGGGGTCGGGGTCGCCGGCTCCGCAGCGGGCGCGGCCTCGGCGACGATGGTGGCCGGGCGCAGATCGATGCTGCAGCGCGTCGGGGCGAAGCTCACCACTTCGAGGCGCACGGTGTCGCCCAGCTTGAGCACCTCGCGGGCACTCCGCGGTGGCGGGTCGGCGAGCAGCCGGAGGGGCACGTAGCCGCGCACGTCGCCGATCGTGACGTAGGCGCCGTGCGACGAGTACGAGTCGACCACGCCATCGACGGCGGTACCGACCGGGTGGATCTCCACGAACTCGAGGAACGGCATGAGCTCGTTGACCTTCTGCGTCGAGGAGTCGGCCCCCTGCGGCCTCGGCGCCGCCGGCGCGTGCCTGCGGCGTCTGCGGCGCGGCAGACGACGAGCGCCTCCGTCCGCGCGACGACCTCGGCGCGTCGGCGGGTGCCGGGGCGTCGTTCTCCACGATCGGGGCGTCGGCCGACGCGACGTCGCCGCGGCGCCCGGGGACGACGGCTCCCGGCGGCGGGGCCGTCGGCACCGGCATCGGCAGGCTGGCCATCTTGCTCACCGTGCGCCGGTTCACGGACGAGCCGCCGCCACCGCCGCTCGAGCGGGCCCGGCGGCTGACCGGGCCCTTGACGGGCAGCCGATCGACGAAGACCCAGCCGACGAACGGCACCGGCTTGCCACCGATCAGGCGGCCCTCGTCGAACAGCCACGGGTACTTGCCGTGGAACTCCTGGAAGGAGTCGTTGCTCAGGATCCGCGCCCCGACCTTGTTGGCGATGCTCAGCACGAAGGCGTCGCCCCGGCCGACGGCGCCCGCCGGCGGTGCCACCAACTCGTTGTGGGCGACCGCCTCGTCGAAGTCGCCGACCTCGGACTTGTCGATGCGATGACCGAACGTGGCGTCGACCACGACGGTCACCGTGACGTCGGGATGCTCTTCGGTGAACGCCAGCACGGCGTCGTTGAGCTGGCTGAGGCTCGGAATCGACCGGCCTTCGGTCGCGATGTTGGAACCGTCGACGACCACCAGGTTGGCGCCGTCGACCTTCGTCATTGTCATGTGTGTGCTACGTCGTTTCGGTCTGCGGGATGGGCCGCGCCGGACGGAAGCAGAGGCAGGGCGCCGATGCGTCGTCCGGCGTCCGCCCGCTTCCTCCAGATCGGCACCCGCCATCGTAGAGTCGGCGACGGTGATCCGAGCGGTTCTCTGGGACTTTGGTGGGGTCATCCTCACCAGCCCGTTCGACGCGTTCGCCCGCTACGAGGCCGAACGCGGACTGCCCGCCGGGTTCATCCGCCGGGTCAACAGCGACAACGTGCACACCAACGCGTGGGCCCGACTCGAGCGCAACGAGCTGTCCGCGGGCGGATTCGACGAGGCGTTCGCCGAGGAATCGGCCGCCCTCGGCCACCGCGTCCCGGGCCGCGACGTGCTGACGCTGCTCGTCGGCGACGTCCGTCCGCAGATGGTGCGTGCCCTCGACATCGTGCGTGCCGCGGGGCTTCGCAACGCGTGCCTCACCAACAACGTGGTCGAGGGCGGCTGGACGACGGAGCGCCCGGACGTGGCCGACGTGATGGCGCGCTTCGACCTGATCGTCGAGTCGTCGCGGGTCGGGGTGCGCAAACCCGAGCCGGCGTTCTACGAGCTGGCGTGCGAGATGCTGGCGATCGACCCGTCGGCGTGCGTGTTCCTCGACGACCTCGGCATCAACCTGAAACCGGCGCGGGCCATGGGCATGGCGACGATCAAGGTCGGCGATCCCGACGTCGCCCTGACCGAGCTGGGTGACCTGCTCGGCCTCGAGCTGGCGCCTCAGTCGTCGGTGACCACCACTCCGTCGACGTAGGGAGCGCTGACGACGATGTTGCCCGCCGGATCGGTGAGGAACACCGTGTCGCGGCCGTTGTTCCACACCGCCCCGCTCGGCTCGCACCAGTAGAGGTCGGTGGCGGTGTCGGTGCCGCACCCGGTGCGCAGCGTCACCGACGCGCCGGGGCCGAGGACGAATGGGCCGAACGTGTAGCGGTGGCTCGAGGATTCGTCCTTGACCCCCCAGCCGGTGAGGTCGACCGGGTCCGCGCCGTCGTTGGTGAAGCGCACCCACTCGTCGACGAGGTGCTCGTTGTCGTCGCCCGGAGGGTTGGGGTTGATCTCGACCGAGATCGCCACTGGAGGCGCCGCTGCATCGGCCGGCGCCGAGCAGGCGTCGGGCGCCCACAGTCCGACCTCGGCGGCGCGGGCCCGCGACTGCAGCGAGGCGTAGAGCTCGTCCCGCGCCGTGTCGGGTGGGTAGGAGCGGGCGTAGGCGGCGCCCTGCTCGAGCATCGCGGCGCCGGCATCATCGCCATCGGCGTCGACGACGTAGCGCAGCAGGCGCCCGTACTGGTCCTGGTCGGTGACCCCGGCGTCGAGCCACACCGGACCCTCGCCCAGCAGGTCGACGAGCGCGTCGGTGGCCTCGCTCCCCCAACACTCGTCGTGCTCGGGCGCGTTGATCCCGATCAGCCGCACGGTGAGCACCACGCCGTCGTGAGTGATGTCGATCGTGTCACCGTCGACGACCCGGTCGACGTCCCACGCGTCGTCCAGCGGCCGCGGCGGCGGCCCCGGGGCCGTCGAGGCGGTCGCGACGCCCGCCGGCATCACGCCCATGGCGCTCGCCGCTGCGATCCGGGTCCAGCGCACCCTCCGAGAGTACGTTTCCCGGGGTGGTGCGGCGAGCGGTGGACAGGCGGCGATTGGCTTGACGCAGTTGTCGGCGTGGGCGTACGTCGCGTGCGGCGCCGCCGCGGTCGGTGCCGGAGCGGTGAACGCGATGGCCGGTGGCGGCACGCTCATCTCCTTTCCCGTGATGACGGCGTGCGGGGTGCCGGGCGTGCGGGCCAATGCCACCAACACGGTGGCGCTGTGCCCGGGCTACGTCGGCGGGGCCTACACCCAGCGGCGGGAGCTCGAGCCCTACGCCGGGAAGTTGCGAGCCGAGCTGGTGACCGCCGCGGTGTCGGGACTGCTCGGTGCGCTGCTGCTCGTCGCGTCGAGCGAGGCCGCGTTCCGCGCGATCGTGCCCTACCTCATCCTGCTCGCCTGCCTGCTCCTCGCCGTGCAGGATCGCCTGCGGGCGTGGGTGATGTCGCGTCCCCACCGCGGGCGGACGCACCGCCTGCTCGAGCTCGGCGGCATCGCCCTCGCGTCCCTCTACGGCGGCTACTTCGGCGCCGGCCTGGGCATCATGCTGCTCGCCGTGCTCGGGCTGTTCTCCGATCGCACGATCAACGCCGCCAACGCCGTGAAGTCACTGCTCGCGTTCGCCGTGAACCTGGCGGCGGCGTCGTTCCTCGTGTTCTCCGGCAAGGTGGAATGGTCCCTGGTTGCCGTGATGGCACCGGCGAGCCTGCTCGGCGGCGCCGCCGGTGGTCGTCTCGTGACCGTGATGCCGCCGAGCCGACTCCGCCCGGCGATCGTCACCTTCGGCGTCATCGTCGCGATCATCTACCTCGTCCGCTGACCGAAAGGCCGCCATGGAGTCCCCCTCGCCCGATCTCGACGCCTTCGAGGAGTTGACCGCGCGCCGTCGCAGCTCGATGGTGTGCGACCGCGACCGCGAGGTGCCCGGGCGGTTGCTCGAGCGGGTGTGCAGCCTGGTGTTCGCCGCGCCGAACCACAAGAAGACCACCCCGTGGCAGGTGGCGGTGTTCACCGGCGCGGCGCGAGCGACGCTGGGCGAACTGCTCGCCGCCGACCTCGTCGCCGAGGCCCCCGACATCGCGCCGGAGAAGGTCGACAAGACACGCGTCAAGTACGGGCGGGCACCGGCGATCGTCGTCGCCGGATGCCGACCCGATCCCGACGACCCGCACCGCCACCGCGAGGACCTCTTCGCCGTGGCGGCCGGCGTGGAGAACCTGCTGCTCGGCGTGGCCAGCGCCGGCCTGACCGCGCTGTGGTCGTCGCCGCCGGTGGTGGTGCCGTCGCGCTTCAACGACCACGCCGGATTCGTGCCCGGCACCGAGCTGGTGGCGTTGGTCTACGTCGGCTGGCCGCCGTCGCCGCCCGTACCGTCGCCACGCGCCGACCCCGACATCCACTGGTTCGCCGACCCGCCCACCTGACGACCGCACCCCACCGCCCGCCAGGCCGAAGATTTCCACAAGCATTTTCGAGCGTTTCTGCACGATTTCGCGACCAAGAATCGCGAGCACCGCGCTTGCAGAAGTTCTGGGGCGCGAAATCGTGCGTTCTGCACGATTTTGCTTGTGGAAATCTTCAGGTCGTGGGGGTGGCGGTGGCGAAGGTCTCGTCGAGGAGGTCGACGAGCTCCTGGTCGTGGATCGCCTTGGAGCCGGTGGCCGGGCTGCCGGACTCGACCCGGGCGACGTGGCGCAGGTCGTAGCCGAGCTCCTTCACCCGCCACGTGCGGCTCTCGATGAACTGCCAGGCGCCCATGTTCTCGGGCTCCTCTTGCAGCCACACCAGCTGGCGGGCGTTGACGTAGCGGCGCTGCAGCAGCGACAGCATCTGCTCGGTCGGCAGCGGGTAGAGCTGCTCGACGCGCACGACCGCCACCGGCGCCTCGCGCCGGTCGCGCTCGGCCATCGCGTCCCACGCCACCTTGCCGCTGCAGAACACCACGCTGGTGACCGCCTCGGCGTCGCCGACACCCGGGTCGTCGAGGATCTCGCGGAACGACCCCGAGGTGAGGTCGTCGATGTGCGAGCGGGTCTGCTTGAGGCGCAGCCCCTCCTTGGGCGTGAACACCACGAGCGGCGTGTGCCGTTCGGTGTACACCTGGCGGCGCAGCAGGTGGAAGAACTGCGCCGCCGTCGTGGCGTTGCACAGCTGGATGTTGTCCTCGGCCGCCGACGTGAGGAAGCGCTCGATGCGCGCCGACGAGTGCTCCGGCCCCTGGCCGTGGTAGCCGTGCGGCAGCAGCAGCACCAACCCGTTGCGCTGGCCCCACTTGTCCTCGGCGGCGGTGAGGTACTGGTCGATGATCACCTGGGCGCCGTTGATGAAGTCGCCGAACTGCGCCTCCCACATCACCAGCGCTTCGGGTGCGCTCTGGGCGTAGCCGTACTCGAAGCCGACGGCGGCGTACTCCGACAGCAGCGAGTCGTAGACCCAGAACCGCCCGCCGGCGCCCTCGAGGTTGTTGAGCGGGATCCACGGCTCGCCGGTGTCGTAGTCGATCAGGGCGGCGTGGCGATGGGCGAACGTGCCCCGCCGGGAGTCCTCACCGGCGAGGCGGACGTTGCGCCCCTCGAGCAGCAGCGAACCGATGGCCAACGCCTCTCCGGTCGCCCAGTCGATCTCGCCGTCGGCGAACAGCGCCGCCCGCGACTCGAACTGCTTGGCGAGCTTGGGGTGCGGCGTGAACGTCTCCGGGTAGGCCGTCAGCGAGGCGAAGATCCGCTCGAGGGTGCTGCGCTCGACGCCGGTCGCGATCGGCGGGAGCACGCCGACCGGCTTGGGCGGGCGGGCCGCCTTGTGCGGCGCCGGTGCCTGCGCACGCGTCTCGTCGAGGGCGGCCTGCATCTTCGACTGGAAGTCGGCGAGCGCCCCCTCGGCCTCGTCGACGGAGATGTCACCGCGCTTGACCAACGACTCGACGTACAGCTTGCGCACGCTGCGGTGCTCGGCGATCGCCCGGTACATCAGCGGCTGGGTGTAGCTCGGGTCGTCGCCCTCGTTGTGACCGTGGCGCCGGTAGCACCACATGTCGATCACGACGTCCTTGTGGAACTGCTGGCGGTACTCGAAGGCGAGCCGGGCCACGCGCACGCACGCCTCGGGGTCGTCGCCGTTGACGTGGAAGATCGGCGCCTGCACGGTCTTCGCCACGTCGCTGCAGTACAGCGACGAGCGGGCGAACTCCGGCGCCGTCGTGTAGCCGATCTGGTTGTTGATGATCAGGTGCACCGTGCCGCCGACGCGGTACCCGGTGATGTCGCTCATCGCCAGCGTCTCGGCCACCACGCCCTGGCCGGCGAAGGCGGCGTCGCCGTGGATCAGCAGCGGGAGCACCGGGTACGAGCCCGGCGGCTCGATGCGGTCCTGGTCGGCGCGTGCCATCCCCACCACGACCGGGTCGACGGTCTCGAGGTGGCTCGGGTTGGCGGCCAACTCGAGCTGGATGTCGGCACCCGACGGGCTGACGTGCTTGCCGGTGGCGCCGAGGTGGTACTTGACGTCGCCCGACCCCTGCACCGAGTTGGGGTCGATGTGACCCTCGAACTGGCGGAACAACGCCTCGTTCGACTTGCCGAGGATGTTCGACAGCACGTTGAGGCGCCCGCGGTGGGCCATGCCGATGACGCACGACTGCAGCCCGGCGTCGGCCGCCGCCGAGAGGATCTCGTCGAGGATGGGGATCGCCGACTCGGAACCTTCCAGCCCGAACCGCTTGGTGCCGACGTACTTGGTGGCGAGGAACTTCTCGAACGCCTCGGCGGCGTTGAGCCGCTCGAGGATCCGGTACTTCTCGTCCTTGGTGAACGGCGGCTGCGTCACCTCGACCTTGGACTGGATCCAGCGCTGCTCCTCGGTGTCCTGGATGTGCATGTACTCGACGCCGATCGTGCGGCAGTAGGCGTCGCGCAGCACGCCGAGCAGGTCGCCGAGCTCCATCTTCTCCTTGCCGGCGATCCCGCCGGTGAGGAACGGCCGGCTGAGGTCCCAGATCGTGAGCCCGTAGGTGAACGGGTCGAGCTCGATCGGCATCACCGGGGACTTCCAGTGCAGCGGGTCGAGATCGGCGATGAGGTGACCGCGCACGCGGTACACGCGGATGAGCGTGGCGACGTGCATCTGCTTCTGCAGCATCGCCTCCTCGCGGTCGATCGGGTTCTCGTCGTTGTGCCACGCCACCGCCTTGTACGGCATGTCGAGCGAGGCGAAGATGTCGTCGAAGAAGCGGTGCTCGCCGAGCAGCAGCTCGTGCACCCGCTTGAGGAACAGTCCGCTCTCGGCGCCCTGGATGATCCGGTGGTCGTACGTGCTGGTGACCGTGACCACCTTGGACACGCCCATCGTCGCCAGGTTCTGCGGGTCGGCGCCCTGGAACTCGGCCGGGAAGTCGATGCTGCCGACCCCGACGATGACGCCCTGGCCGGGCATCAGCCGCGGCACGCTCTGCACCGTGCCGATCGTGCCGGGGTTGGTGAGCGTCACGTTGGCGCCCTGGAAGTCGTCGACCGTGAGCTTGTTCGACTTGACCTTGCGGATGAGGTCCTCGTAGGCGGAGAGGAACTCGCGGAACGTCATGGCGTCGGCGCCCTTGATGACGGGCACCACCAGCGAGTGGCTGCCGTCGGGCTTCGACATGTCGACGGCGAGGCCCATGTTCACGGTGTCGTTCACGATCAGCCGCGGCTTGCCGTCGGCTCCCTCGGCGAAGGTGTTGCGCATCACCGGCACGGCGTCGGCGATCGCCCGCACGACGGCGTAGCCGATGAGGTGCGTGAAGCTGACCTTGCCCATGCCGGTGCGGGTGCGGTACCCGTTGATGACCTTGCGGTTGACCTCGACGAGCTTGGCCGGGATGTCGCGGAAGCTGGTGGCCGTCGGCACCTGGAGGCTGCGCTGCATGTTGGCGGCGATGGCGGCGCCGGCACCGCGGATCGGCACGCCGGGCTCGTCGGTGGCGGCCACGGATGGCGTGGAGGAGGCGGCCGCGACGGTGGCGGGCGGCGCCGCGGTCTCGGCGGCGCGCGCCTCGGCGACGAACTCGGCGGCCGGCTTCGACGTCGACGGCGTGACCGAGCTGACCGCCACCTCGGTGGGCGTCACGCTCGCCGGCGGCGCGGGCGCCGCTTCCGTGGCGGCGGCCGGCCGGCGGACCGGCGGCGCCTCGTCGACGGGCGCGACGGCGCCGTCGGCGCCGCGGTAGTCGGCGAAGAATTCCTGCCAGGCGTCGCCGACCGATGTCGGGTCGTCGCGGTAGCGCTCGTACATCTCGTCGACCAACCACGAGTTGGTGCCGAACGCGTCGGCGAACCCGTCGGGTGTGTCGCGGTCAGACGTGGTGGTCACGACATCCAGGGTAATGGTCGTCGCAACCGTCGTCCGGGCCGGTCACGCGCCGGCGCGATCACGCCGAACTGCGACCGCCACCGCTGCGCAGGCTGCGGCCACGGCCGTACGACACGAGCAGCACGAGGATGAGGACGCCGTAGGCGATGATGTCACGTACCGGCCGGCGTACCTGCCGGTGGCGCGGCGAGTGGATGGCACGGTGCACAGTTGGTGACGACACGAGGAGACGTGTGATGACGAGGACGATCGATGCCGACCTGCTGCTCGACGCCGGGGCCAGCTTGGGCGAGTGCCCGGTGTGGGACGGCGCCAGCGGGCGGCTGCGGTGGGTGGACATCAATCCGGGTGTCGTGCACGACCTGGACGTCGAGTCGGGCGAGGACCGAGCGACCGAGATCGGCCCGACGGTGGGCGCTCTCGCCCTGCGGGCGAGTGGCGGCCTCGTCCTCGCCCGCAACCACGGGGTGTCCACGCTGGGCGAGGACGGCACCGTCACCGAAGCGGTCGTGTTCGACGGCGAGGCCGGGCGCGACGGGCATCGCATGAACGACGGCCAGTGCGATCCGGCCGGGCGCTTCTGGACCGGCAGCATCGTCATGGACAACAGCGGCCCCAACGGCGCGTTGTACCGCGTCGAGGCCGACCTGTCGACGAGCGTCGTGCGCACCGGTGTGAGCGTGTCCAACGGGCTCGGCTGGAGCCCCGACGCCACCACGATGTACTTCATCGACAGCATGTCCGGCGGCGTCGACGCCTACCGCTACGACCGCGACAGCGGCGAGGTGACCGAGCGCCGGCGCTTCGTCGACGTCGACTTCGAGCACGGCGAGCCGGACGGGCTGACCGTCGACGCCGACGGCTGCGTGTGGTTCGCCATCTGGCGAGCCGGCGAGATCTGTCGCTACACCCCGGACGGCGAGCTCGACACCCTGGTGCGCGTCCCGGCGTCGCTGACCACGAGCTGCTGCTTCGGCGGCGCCGATCTCGACACGATGTTCATCACGTCGGCGACCTGTGACCTCACGCCCGAGCAACGGGCGGCCCAGCCGCACGCCGGCGCGCTGTTCGTGTGCCGGCCCGGCGTCACCGGCCTGCCGACCACCCCCTTCGCCGGCTGAACGGGACCGTACCGGCGCAACCGATGGGCACCAGCATGGACCGTACGGTCCATGCTGGCGCCCATCGGTCGCGCCGGGGACCGTCGTTAGCCTCGGAGCCCTCATGGCTCACGAGTTCATCTACCAGTGCTACAAGCTCGCCCGCTTCTACCCGCCCGACCGCACGGTGCTGGAGAACATCTCGCTGTCGTTCTACCCCGGCGCCAAGATCGGCGTGCTCGGCGGCAACGGGGCGGGCAAGTCGTCGCTGCTGCGGATCATGGCCGGCCTCGACGACGGCTACAGCGGCGAGGCCCGACTGACCCCGGGCTTCACCGTCGGCTACCTCGCCCAGGAGCCCCAGCTCGACCCGGCCAAGGACGTCAAGGGCAACGTGATGGACGGCGTCGCCGCCGTGCAGTCGATCATCGACCAGTACAACGCCGTGATGGCGAAGTGGGCCGACCCCGACGCCGACTACGACAAGATCGGCGCCGAGCAGGCCGCGCTCGAGGACAAGATCGCCGCCGCCGACGCCTGGAGCCTCGAGCGCAACGTCGAGATCGCCATGGACGCCCTGCGCTGCCCGCCCGACGACGCCGACGTCACCACCCTGTCGGGTGGCGAGCGCCGTCGCGTGGCGCTGTGCCGACTGCTGCTGAGCCGGCCCGACCTGCTGCTGCTCGACGAGCCGACCAACCACCTCGACGCCGAGAGCGTCGAGTGGCTCGAGCGCTTCCTGCAGGAGTACCCCGGCACGGTGATGGCGGTCACCCACGACCGCTACTTCCTCGACAACGTCGCCCAATGGATCCTCGAGCTCGACCGCGGCCGGGGCATCCCGTTCGAGGGCAACTACAGCTCGTGGCTGGAACAGAAGCAGGCCCGCCTCGAACGCGAGGAGCGCAGCAACGAGGCCCGGCTGCGCACCCTCGCCCGCGAGCTCGAGTGGGTGCGCATGGCGCCCAAGGCCCGCCAGGCGAAGGGCAAGGCGCGACTGGCCGCCTACGACCGCCTGCAGGCCGAGGCCGAGGCCGCCCGCGGCGACGACCAGCGCCTGGAGATCGCCATCCCGCCGGGGCCGCGACTCGGCGACACGGTCATCGAGGTGGAGGGGCTGCGCAAGGGCTTCGGCGACCGCCTGCTGATCGAGGACCTGTCGTTCTCGCTCCCGCGCGCCGGGATCGTCGGCGTGATCGGGCCCAACGGCGCCGGCAAGACGACCCTGTTCAAGATGTTGACGGGGGCGGCCGAAGGCTCGCCGGATCCAGCGAGTGGAGCGGACGCCGGCTCGATCACGATCGGCGACACCGTGCAGCTCAGCTACGTCGACCAGAGCCGCGACAGCCTCGACAGCGACGCCACCGTGTACCAGGAGATCACCGGAGGCGTCGACCAGCTCAAGATCGGCAACCGCGAGGTGCACGGACGGGCCTACGTCGCCAGCTTCAACTTCAAGGGCGCCGACCAGCAGAAGCGCGTCGGCGACCTGTCGGGCGGCGAGCGCAACCGGGTGCACCTGGCCAAGCTGCTCAAGAGCGGCGGCAACGTGCTGCTGCTCGACGAGCCGACGAACGACCTCGACGTCGACACGCTGCGGGCGCTCGAGGCCGGGCTCGAGAGCTTCCCCGGCTGCGCCGTCGTCATCAGCCACGACCGCTGGTTCCTCGACCGCATCGCCACCCACGTGCTGGCGTTCGAGGGCGACAGCCAGGTGCGGTGGTTCGAGGGCAACTTCACCGAGTACGAGGCGTGGCGCCACAAGGAGCTCGGCACGGCCGCCGACCAGCCGCACCGCATCCGCTACAAGCGCCTCGCCTAGCTCGTCGGCGCGCACTAGCGTCGGCGGCATGTGCGTCAACTGCATCAGCAACACCGAGGCCGTCGTCGCCGGCGCGGCGTTCATCGGTTACGTGCTCAAGCCGCCCATGCACCGGGCCCTCGCCAAGCTGGGCGTCGTGAACGAACCCGACCCCGTCGCCCACGACGTCACCACGGTGGCGTTCCTGCGCAGCCTCGACCTCGACCCGGTCGTGGTGCTCGGCTCCGACGTCGTCGCCGCCGCCGAGGCGTGGACGCCGCCTCAGCCCGCCCTCGGGCTCGCCGGATCGGCCGCCGCTCTCGTGGCGGCGTCGCGGGAGCGCTTGCGCGCCTCGGCCCGGCCCATCGGCTCCCACAGCATGCTCATCACCCAGTAGACGACGCCGAGCAGGGCGAGCGCGGTGGGCAGCACGATCCACGGGTTGACGTGGGGCAGGCTGCGCGCGGCGATCCACCACGGCCCGGTCCAGGAGAAGTCGAACGGGTAGCCCGGCCCGGTGGTACCGGGGATGTCGGTGGGGTGCGCCAGCAGATGGGCCCACAGGGTCCACGAGATCATCCGCGTCACCCCGTAGAAGAACGTGGCCCGGTACAGCGCGAGCAGGCCACGTTCGGGGAGGAACTTGCCGAACCACGCCCACGTGCGCGGGTCGGCCACCACGACGTTGGTGCGCCAGAACTCGCGCGTCGAGCACGCGCCACGAGGCGATCACGACGGCGAACCAGAACAGGTCCATCATCAGACCCAGGCTGGAGTAGTACGCCGCGGCGTCGAGGTACTTGCCGCCCTTGACCGTCGCCGCGTAGGCCCACGTCTGGATCGTCCAGTTCTGCGTCCAGAACGGGAACAGCAGCAGGGTGCCGACCGAGTCGTTGATGTCGGTGAGCGCATGGGCGGCGTAGCCCAGGATGTACCCGACGCAGAACGCCCGGTTGCGCTTCCACAACCAGAACCCGAGCGTGAACAGAGCGCCGAGGAACACGGTGTGGGTCGGCCCCATGCCGGGCCAGCCGCGGTGCCACTTCTGGGGCACCGACGACCCGTAGTGGTGGCCGTTGATCGTGATCCCGTACACCCAGAACTTGGACAGGAAGTCAGGCGTGAAGTCGCCGAGGAAGATGCCGAAGAACGACACCTTGCCGCGCATCTTCTTCGGGAGGTGCGCCTGCACGGCGTAGGTCTCGAACTGATGGGCCGCCCAACTCATCGGTCCTACGCCCGCGCCGCGCACACGATCCCACAGGTCGGGCCCGACCACGACGACGAGCACCAGCCACAGCGGCCCGACGATCCAGTTGAGCACGAACTTGTGGTAGGTCGCGACGGCCACGTACGTCACGCCGGCGACGATGTACCAGACCCACGTCTCGCGCAGCGAGAGTCGTCGGGCGCCGAGGTGATCGAGCCCGGTGTCGCCGCCCCCAGGCGGCGTCGGACGAAGATCGAGGGGCTCCGGGTCGGGCTCTGGCTCCGGTCCCGGCACGCCGGCCGACGTTAGCATCGCGCCTCGTGACGCCGAAGGCAGCCCGCCCCGCCCGACGCCGACCTCGGCGCGGGTGAGTCACCCCGCCGAGAGCGACGCCGCGCTGGCGCGGCGCCTCGCCACCGAGGCCGGGGTGATGCTCGTGGCGCTGCGCGCCGATCTCTTCGGCCGCCGACTCCCGCCCTGGGAGGTGATGGACGCCGGCGACGCCGCCGCCCAGCGCCTCATCGCCGATGCGCTCGCGGTGGCCCGACCCGACGACGCCGTGCTGTCGGAGGAGGGATTGGAGGACCCACGCCGCTTCGTCCGCGACCGGGTGTGGATCGTCGACCCGCTCGACGGCACCCGCGAGTACGCCGAGGTCGGGCGCGTCGACTGGGCCGTGCACGTCGCCGTGTGGGACCACGGCCGCTTCGCCGCCGGCGCGGTCGCCCTGCCGGCGGTCGGGCGCACCCTCGTCACCGATCCCCCGCCGCCCACCCCCCGACCCGACCGCGCCCGACCGGTCGTCGTGTCGTCGCGGTCGCGGATGACCTACGCCACGCACGTGGTCGCCGATGCCCTCGATGCCCACATCGCCCTGCTCGGCTCGGCCGGGGCCAAGGCGATGGCCGTGGTGTCGGGCGAGGCCGACGTGTACGTCCACGCCGGCGGGATGTACCAGTGGGACTCGGCGGCACCGGCCGCCGTGGCGCTCGCCGCCGGCTTGCACGTCAGCCGCATCGACGGGTCGCCGATCGTGTACAACGAGCCCGACCCGTGGCTCCCCGATCTGCTCGTGTGCCAGCCGGCGCTCGCCGCGCGGGTGCTCGACGCGCTCGGCGCACGCAACCAGCAGCCGGCCCGGAGCGGCCCGGCCGACGCTTTCGACGAGCTCGACCGACCCTGACCGACTCACCCCGCGAGGTGTGACGTCGCGCCCCGCCCTGCATGATGGACGGGTGCACGGCGACGCGACGGGTGACACGACGCGGGCGCCCGACACGTCGTGGGGTGCGTTCAGCGACGACGCGCCGTGGGTGCTCGATCCCGATGCGCTGGCGTGGCGGGCGCCGGCCGACGCCGCCCGCCGACAGGCCCGGGCCGAGGTGCCGACGCTGGTGCAGCCGCGACGCCTGCCGCCGGGTCGCCGCGGGCTGACCGTCAGCGCTCGGCTGGCGACGGCCGTCGGCCCCTGGGCCGCCCGCCGGTGGTGGCGCCGGCGACGGAACCGCCCGGTCGGCTCGGCCGACACCGCCGACCTGTCCCGGCGGCTGCGCCTCGCCGCCGAGGCGCTCGGGCCGACGTTCATCAAGCTCGGCCAGATCCTGTCGTCCGGCGAGGGGGTGTTCCCGCCGGAGTTGGTCGAGGAGTTCAAGCGCTGCCGCGACCAGGTGCCGGCGGAGCCGTGGCCCGACGTGCGGGCGACGATCGAGAACGACCTCGGGCGGCCGCTCGCCACCGTCTTCGCCGAGATCGACGAGGTGCCGCTCGCCGCGGCATCGATCGCCCAGGTGCACGCCGCCACCCTGGTGACCGGCGAGCGGGTGGTGGTGAAGGTGCAGCGCCCGGCCGTCGACCGCCTCGTGCACGACGACCTCGCGGCGATGGCGTGGCTCGCCGACCGGCTCGTCGGGCGCATCCCCGTCGCCGCGCTGGCCAACCCGCCGGCCCTCGTCGAGCTGTTCGCCGACACGATCGTCGAGGAGCTCGACTTCCGCATCGAGGCGGCCAACATGATCGACGTCGCCAAGATGCTGCACGACCTCGGCCAGGCCGGGTACGTCGTCCCACGACCACACCCGAGCCTCGTCACCCGGCGGGTGCTGGTGATGCAGCGCCTCGACGGGTTCAAGTTCGACGACGTCGCCGGCATGCGCGCCGCCGGCGTCGACACCGAGGGCGTGGTGCGCACGGCGATGGTGGCGTTGATGGAGGGGGCGATGATCGCCGGGATCTTCCACGGCGACCTCCACGGCGGCAACCTGTTCGTGATGCCCGACGGGCGGACCGCCCTGCTCGACTACGGCATCGTCGGACGACTCAGTGACGACCGCCGGCGGGCGTTCCTGCGCCTGATGGTCGGCGCGACCACCAACGACCTCGAGGGCCAGATGGCCGCGCTCCGCGACCTCGGCGCGCTTCCGGCCGACACCGACCTGGCGGCGGTGATCGACGATCTCGGCCTGGCCGGCCCGCCGCTCGACCCGACCACGCTCAGCGGCGACGAGATCCTGAAGGAGGTGCAGCGGGTGGTGAAGGCGTTGCTCGGCTACGGCGCGAGCATGCCCAAGGAGCTGATGCTGTACGTCAAGAACATGGTGTTCCTCGACGGCGCGATCGCCCGCCTCGCCCCCGACCTCGACATCCTCGCCGAGATCACCAGCATCTCGATGCAGTTCGCCGTGCGCCACGGCGAGCAGATCGGGCGGGACCTCGGCTTCGACCCGACGTCGGTGCGCATCGACCTCGACGGGTTCAAGGCCTCGATGGGCCTCGACGCCGGGGTGAGCCGCCTCACGCACCGCGACCTGCAGGCGCGCCGGGCGGTCATCCAGCAGCGCATGCGCAACCGGCCACCGCGCTGACGTCACGAGCAGCGGCGCCGGCACGGGTCGGTCGGCGGCGGTACCGTGCTCGACCGTGCGGTTGGTCATCGCCCGGTGCTCGGTCGACTACGAGGGGCGGCTGTCGGCCCACCTCCCGGAGGCGGTGCGGCTGATCATGGTCAAGGCCGACGGCTGTGTGGCGGTGCACACCGACGGCGGCGCCTACAAGCCGCTCAACTGGATGAACGCCCCCAACCGGCTGGTCGAGGAGCCGGGACGGTGGATCGTGTCGAACGCCAAGGGCGAGCGCCTCACGATCACGCTGCACGAGGTGGTGTCGGAGACGATCGCCGAGCTCGGCGTCGACCCGGGGCTGCAGAAGGACGGCGTCGAGGCCCACCTGCAGGAGCTGCTGGCGGCGACGCCGGGCGCGATCGAGTACGGAATGACGCTCGTGCGCCGGGAGTACCCGACGGCGATCGGGCCCGTCGACCTCGTGTGCCGGGACGCCGACGGGGCGGTGGTGGCGATCGAGGTCAAACGCCGCGGCGAGATCGACGGGGTCGAGCAGCTGGTGCGCTACATCGAGCGGCTGTCGCTCGACACCGCGCTCGGCGCCGTGCGCGGCGTGTTCGTGGCCCAGGTGGTGAAGCCGCAGGCGCGTGTCCTGGCCGAGGCCCGCGGGCTGCGCTGGGTCGAGGTCGACTACGACGAGCTGCGCGGGCTACGCCCCGACGACCTGCGCCTGTTCTGACCTCCGAACGGCGATCTGGTCACCCTGCGTTCTCGATATCGAGAACGAGAGTGACCAGATTGCCCTTCGAGACGCAGAGTGACCAGATTGCGGCGGTGGCGGGTCAGTCGCCGACGACGGCGGCCGGGTCGACGCTCTCGTCGGCCTCGATGCCGGTGATCGCCTCGGAGCGGCGGTCGGACGGCAGGTAGCGGTACACGACGATGGCGGCGAACACCACCACCACGGCCCCGACGGTGCACGCCAACCCGAAGCCGCTGACGAACGCGCTCTTGGCCGTGTCGAGCAGCCCCGCCGCATCGGCCGGCGGCACCAGGTTGCGCTCGATCAGGCCGTAGACGCCGCCGAGGCTCGCCTTCGCCGTCTCCTGCACGTCGGCGGGCAACCCGGCCACCGCCGGGGCGACGCCCGCCGAGTACTTCCAGGTGACGAGCGAGCCGAGCACGGCGACGCCGAGCGCGCCGCCGAGCTCGCGGGTGGTGTCGTTCGTGGCCGACCCCATGCCGGCGCGGTTCCGGGGCACCGCCGCCATCAGCTGGGTGGTCATCGGCGTCATCGTGAGCGCCATGCCGAGCGCGAGCACGCAGATCGTGACCAGCATCTGCGGGTACTGGGTGTCGACGTCGAACATCGAGGCGCCGAACATGCCGAGCGCCACGCAGCCGAGCCCGATCGCTCCGAGCACGTTGGCGCCGACGCGGGCGACCAGCTTCGGGGTCTGCGGGGCGACGATCATCATCACCAGTGAGAACGGCACCAGGCGAGCCGCGGCGCTGAGCGGCGACCAGCCGATCACGCCCTGGAAGTACTGCGTCAGCATGAAGAACGAGCCGAACAGGGCGAAGAACACCAGGGTGATGCCGCCGGAGGCCACGGCGAACCGCGGGTTCTGGAAGAGGTGGAGGTCGAGCATCGGGTGCCGGTTGTGCAGCTCCCACAGGATGAACGCCACGATGAACACGGCGGCGATGCCGAACCACAGCGCCGACTCGGCGCTGATCCAGCCGTGGTGCGGACCCTCGATGATGGCGTACACCAGCGAGCTGATCCCCACGATCGACAGCACGGCGCCGAGCGGGTCGAGCGGCGAGCCCTTCGAGTCCTTGGACTTCGGGCACGAGGATCCACCCGGCGATGAGGGCGGCCGCGATGATCGGCAGGTTGACGAGGAACACCGACCCCCACCAGAAGTGCTCGAGGAGGAAGCCGGACGCCACCGGGCCGAGCGCCGCACCGCCGCCGGAGATGCCGGCCCAGATCGCGATCGCCTTGGCCCGCTCGCGTGACGGGAACACGTTGGTGAGCAGCGACAGGGTCGACGGCATCACGAACGCCGCCCCGGCGCCCATGACCGCCCGGGCGAAGATCAGCATGCCCGAACTGTCGGAGAGCGCACCGATGAGCGAGCCGATGCCGAACACGAGGAGGCCGGCCTGCAGTGCGCCCTTGCGCCCGAAGCGGTCACCGAGCGCGCCGGCCGTGAACAGCAGGCCGGCGAACACGAGGCCGTAGGCATCGACGATCCACTGGATCTGGGTGTTGCTCGCCTCGAGGCCGCCGTCGGTCGACGCCTTCTGCAGCGTCGGCAGCGCCACGTTGAGCACGGTGTTGCCGACGATGACGATGACCAGCGAGGCGCACAGCACGGCCAGGATCTGCCACCGGCGGGCGTAGACGTGGGCCGGGATGCCGTCGAGCTCGTCCTCGGTGAAGGTGCCGACGCCGACGCCTGGTCCGTTGCTGTTCGTGCTCTCGTGTGTCATGCGTCGCTCCCTCGTGCTCTTGGACATACTCGCCGACTGGGGCGCTCGACGCGTCCCGTCGGGCGGACCGGCCGGGGGGTCGGGGGGCCGGTGTCCGATTGCGCTACGGTAGCGTAGCGTGTTCCTGGAGCACGACGAAAGGGCGTTTCGACGGTGACCACAGTCGTGAGGTCTGGCGTGTCCGACGGTGAGCGCGCAACCCGGAGGGAGCGGGCGTGGCCCGGCCGCGCAGTGAGGACGCCCGTCGTCGGGTGCTCGCCGCCACCGTCGAGCTGGTGGCCGAGCGCGGCATCGGCCAGCTGAGCATCGAGGAGGTCGCCGCCCGCTCGGGCGTCGCCAAGACCACCATCTACCGGCACTGGCCGGGACGCACGGCGCTCATCCTCGAGTCGGTGAACGCCCATTTCGAGCGCGTCGGCGCGCCCGACACCGGGTCGCTGCGCGGCGATCTCGAGGCGTTCTACGTCGGCGTCGCCCGCGCCGACGAGTACGGCTACAACGCCCGCGTGATGCCGTGCCTCGTCGAGGCGGCGACGCGGGATCCGGAGATGGCCGACCTGCTCGAGCTCGTCGGCGAGCAACGCACCCGCATCGTGCTGACGATCGCCGAGCGGGCCCAGCAGCGCGGCGAGCTCGCCGGCGACATCGACCCCGACGTGATCGTGGCGAGCATCATCGGTCCGCTCGTGTTCCACAAGCTGGTGCGCCGACGCCCGGCCGACGATGCGTTCGTGGCCCGCTGCCTCGACGTCGCCGTGCAGGGACTCGGCGCGGCATCCGTCCCGGCGTGAGCGGCCACGGCGCCCGGACATCGGACCCCGGACGCGGTTCGGGGGGAGCCACAGGCTCCCCCCGAACACCGACTGTCTGGGACCGATCACACCCCTTGCGCCGGTGGAACCATGTCCGGCAGTGCGATCGGCGGAGGTTGGCGGAGATTCGCCAGGCGGTTCAGCCAGCTGGCCTAGCGGCCAACCTCCTCCAGGGTCCCGAGAAGACTTTCATGCATGTGTGTGGACCACCTCCTTCCTCTGGTGACTCCAGTCAAGCACACCGAGCGCGGCGCGCTGACGCGGAATTCGCCGCCCGCCGAGCCGCCGGTCCCGTGGCGTCCACGCCGCTGGATTGTTACTATGGCGGTAGTGGTAATCCCCGCCGCCCCCGTCGCCACCTTCGGAGCGTGCCCATGACGTCGTTCGACCTCGATCTCACCAAGTACCAGCTCGGATGGAGCGACGAAGTCGAGTACGCGTTCGCCCCCGCGAAGGGCATCAACCCGGGCGTCGTCGAGCAGATCTCGTGGTGGAAGGGCGAGCCCAAGTGGATGACCGCGATGCGCCTGCGGGCGCTGCGCACGTTCGAGCGCAAGCCGATGGCGCCGTGGTTCGCCGTCAACATGCCCGACATCGACTTCCAGGACATCTACTACTACCTCAAGCCCTCCGGCGAGCAGGTCGACGACTGGGACGAGCTCCCCGCGCAGATGCAGGCGACGTACGAGAAGCTCGGCATCCCCGAGGCCGAGCGCCAGTACCTCGCCGGCGTGACGGCGCAGTACGAGAGCGAAGTGGTCTACCACCGCAACCGTGAGGAGCTGGAGAAGCAGGGGATCCTCTTCAGCGACATGGACACGGCGCTGCGCGAGTACCCCGACATCGTCAAGCGCTACTTCGGCACCGTCATCCCCCCGGGTGACAACAAGTTCGCCGCCCTCAACACGAGCGTGTGGAGCGGCGGGTCGTTCATCTACGTGCCGCCGGGCGTCAACGTCGAGATGCCGCTGCAGGCCTACTTCCGCATCAACTCCGAGAACGCCGGCCAGTTCGAGCGCACGCTGATCATCGCCGACGAGGGCTCGCAGGTGCACTACATCGAGGGCTGCTCGGCGCCGGTGTACACGAGCGACTCGCTGCACTCGGCGGTCGTCGAGATCATCGTCAAGCCGAGCGCGCGCGTGACGTACACGACGATCCAGAACTGGAGCCCGAACGTCTACAACCTCGTCACCAAGCGGGCGCGGGTCGAGGCCGAGGGTCACATGGAGTGGATCGACGGCAACATCGGCTCGAAGCTCACGATGAAGTACCCCAGCATCTACCTGGTCGGGCCCAAGGCCACCGGTGAGGTGCTGTCGGTCGCCTACGCCGGCGCCGGCCAGCACCAGGACGCGGGGGCCAAGATGATCCACGCCGCGCCGGAGACCACCTCGAAGATCGTGTCGAAGTCGATCTCCAAGGACGGCGGCATCACCACCTATCGGGGCCTGGTCCGCGTCGACGAGGGCGCCACCGGGTGCAAGTCGCACGTGCAGTGCGACGCGCTGATCCTCGACGACCAGTCGGAGAGCCGCACGCTCCCGTACATGGAGGTCGGCCAGCGCGACGCCCAGATCGGCCACGAGGCCACGGTGTCGAAGGTGGCCGACGAGCAGCTCTTCTACCTGATGAGCCGCGGGCTGTCGCAGGAGCAGGCGATGAGCATGGTCGTCAACGGCTTCATCGAGCCGATCACGCGCACGCTGCCGATGGAGTACGCCGTCGAGTGGAGCCGCCTGATCGAACTGCAGATGGAGGGCTCGGTCGGCTGACGCCGCGAGCCCGCCCGGCACTACGGTTCCCCGTCATGCCACAGAACGTTCGGGGTGTGATCGCGCGGGCCAAGGGTGAGCCGGTCAGCATCGAGACCATCGTCGTACCCGACCCCGGCCCCGGTGAGGCCGTGGTCGCGATCCAGGCGTGCGGCGTGTGCCACACCGACCTGCACTACCGCGAGGGCGGCATCAACGACGACTTCCCGTTCCTGCTCGGTCACGAGGCGGCCGGCGTGGTCGAATCGGTCGGGCCCGACGTCACCGACCTGGCTCCGGGCGACTACGTGATCCTCAACTGGCGGGCCGTCTGCGGCGCCTGCCGGGCGTGCCTGCGGGGCCAGCCGTGGTACTGCTTCAACACCCACAACGCCACGCAGAAGATGACGCTCACCGACGGCACCGAGCTGTCACCGGCGCTCGGGATCGGTGCGTTCGCCGACAAGACGCTGGTGGCCGCCGGGCAGTGCACCAAGGTCGACCCCGAGGCCCCGGCGACGGCGGCCGGCCTGCTCGGCTGCGGCGTGATGGCCGGCATCGGGGCGGCCATCAACACCGGCGGCGTCACGCGCGGCCAGTCGGTCGCCGTGTTCGGCTGCGGTGGCGTGGGCAACGCGGCGATCGCCGGATCTCGCCTCGCCGGCGCAGCGACGATCATCGGCATCGACGTCGACGACCGCAAGCTCGAGACGGCGAAGCAGTTCGGTGCGACCCACACCTTCAACTCGTCGAGCGGCGATCCGGTGGAGTTCGTCCGTTCGGTCACCGGCGGATTCGGCGCCGACGTGTGCATCGAGGCGATCGGCAAGCCGGCGGTGTACAAGCAGGCGTTCGAGGCGCGTGACCTCGCCGGCACCGTCGTGCTCGTCGGCGTCCCGCGGCCCGACGACGTGCTCGAGCTGCCGTTCATCGAGGTGTTCGGGCGCGGGGGCGCGCTGAAGTCGTCGTGGTACGGCGACTGCCTGCCGTCGCGAGACTTCCCGATGCTGATCGACCTCTACCGCCAGGGCCGTCTCGACCTCGACCGCTTCGTGTCCGAGACGATCGGACTGGGCGACGTCGAGGAGGCCTTCCACAAGATGGAGCGCGGCGAGGTGCTGCGCTCGGTCGTGGTGCTCTGACCAAGTGATCGAGCTCGTCACCACCGACGGAGTCTTCGAGCTGGACGGCGGCGCGTGGGACGTCACCAACAACATCTGGCTCGTCGGCGACGACCGTGAGGTCGTGGTGATCGACGCCGCCCACGACCACGTGCCGATCGTCGAGGCGGTGAACGGTCGGCGGGTGCGGGCGATCGTGCTCACCCACGGCCACAACGACCACATCAACGTCGCGGTGACGTTGCGCGACGCCCTCGACGCACCGATCCACCTGCACGCCGACGACCGCATGCTCTGGGACGTCGTGTGGCCGGGCGAGGTGCCCGACGTCGACACCGAGCCCGGCGCCACGATCACGGCCGGCGGCCACGAGCTGGTCGCCCTGCACACGCCGGGCCATTCCCCCGGGTGCTGCTGCTTCCACGATGCCGCATCCGGCGTCGTGTTCTCCGGCGACACGCTGTTCTGCGGCGGCCCCGGCGCCACCGGGCGCAGCTTCAGCGACGAGCCGACGATCCTGCGCTCGATCCGCGACCTGCTGCTGGCGTTGCCCGAGGAGACCATCGTGCACACGGGCCACGGCGAGTCGACTACCGTCGGCGCCGAGCGATCCGGCGTCATCGCCCGAGCAGCAGAACTCGGTGTCTGAACGGGTTCCATCCCCGTCCCGTCACTCCTCTATGCAACCAATCACTGGAGTCGTCCAGAACTATCCGTGGGGCGACCGGGAGTTCATCCCGGACCTGCTGGGCTGCCCGCCCGACGGGCTGCCGTGGGCCGAGCTCTGGCTCGGCACGCACCCGGGCGGTCCGTCGGTGCTCGGCACGCGGTCCGGCGGCCAGCCGTTGTCCGACGTCACCGGCCCGTTGCCGTACCTGCTCAAGGTGTTGGCCGCGGCCGAACCGCTGTCGTTGCAGACCCACCCCAACGCCGACCAGGCCAAGGCCGGCTACCAGGTGCGCCGCTACCCGGACCCGTACCCCAAGCCCGAGCTGCTGTGCGCGCTCACCCGCTTCGAGGCGTTCTGCGGGGTGCGACCGCTCGACGAGACGGCGGCGTTCCTCGAGGAGCTCGACACGCCCGAGGCGGTGCGGTTGGCGTCGGTGATCGAGCGCGACGGCGTCGGCGCCGCGGTCGACGGTCTGCTGCGCCGGCGACTGCCGTGTCTCGGCATCGTCGACGCCTGCGCCGACAGCGACCGCCCCGAGGCGCGCTGGGCGACCCGCCTCGCGGCTCGCTATCCCGGCGATCCGAGCGTGGTCGTCACGCTGCTGCTCAACTACGTGCAGCTCGATCCGGGCGAGGCGCTGCAACTGGGGCCCGGCAACCTCCACGCCTACCTCGGCGGCGCCGGCGTCGAGCTGATGGGTGCGAGCGACAACGTGGTTCGCGCCGGTCTCACCAACAAGCCGATCGACATCGACACGCTGCTCGAGGTGATGGATCCGACGCCGCTGATGGACCCGGTGGTGTCCGAAGCGCGGGTGTACCCGCTCGCCGACACGTCGATCCGCCTGCTGCGCCTCGTGGGCCCGGCCGAGCGCCGGGCCAAGACCCACGAGCTCGTGATCACCGACGCCGGCACGACCGGCTACCTCCCGCCCGGCGACCACCTCGAGATCCCGTCCGGCGTGACCGCCTACATCGCCACGTCGTAGCCGCGACGGCCACGAAGTGCGAGTCACGCGTGCGCGAAATCGGTGCGGACGCTCGCACTTCGCTGACCCTGGAACGATCAGGAGGGGTGGACGGTCTTGCGGATCTCGACGATGCGCTCGGCGGCGTGGTTGGCGTCGGCGCCCTTGGCGTCGAGCAGCACCGAGCGATCCTTGGCCGCCGCCCGCTCCGCCTTGGTGGTGTCGGCGCGGGCGATCGCCGCGTCGACCCCGTGCTCGTTGATGAACTCGGCCCACTCGACGAGCGCCTCGACCATGTCGGCCTCCGGCACCACGGCGACGTTGCGACCCTTGACGAACAGGTGCCCGCGCTTGTTGCCGGCGGCGATGCCGATGTCGGCGTCGCGCGCCTCGCCCGGCCCGTTCACGACGCACCCCATCACCGCCACCTGCAGCGGGATCTCCCGCTCGCCGAACGCTTCCATCGCCCGGTTGGCGACGTCGATCACGTCGATCTCGGCCCGTCCGCACGACGGGCAGGCGATCAGATCGACGTTCTTGCGCTCGCGCAGCCCGAGCGCCTCGAGCAACTGCCGACCGGCGCGCGCCTCCTCCACCGGGTCAGCGGTGAGCGAGTAGCGGATCGTGTCCCCGATGCCCTCGAGCAGCAGGGTGGCGATGCCGGCGGTCCCCTTGAGCAGCCCCGCCGGTGGCGGTCCGGCCTCGGTGACCCCGAGGTGCAGCGGGTGGTCGGTGGCCGCCGACAGCTGCCGGTAGGCCTCGACCATCAGCGGCACGCTCGACGCCTTCACCGAGATCTTGACGTCGTCGAAGCCGACCTCTTGGAAGTAGGCGAGCTCGGTCATCGCCGACTCCACCATCGCCTCGGCGGTCACCGCCCCGCCGTACTTCTCGTAGAGCTCGGGGTCGAGCGAGCCGCCGTTCACGCCGATGCGGATCGGCACCCCGCGGTCACGCGCCTCGCTGGCGACGGCCTTGATGTGCTCGGGCCGGCGGATGTTGCCGGGGTTGAGGCGCAGACCGTGCACGCCGGCCTCGAGGGCGGCGAGCGCCATGCGGTACTGGTGGTGGATGTCGGCGATGATCGGCACCGGCGAGCGGGGCACGATCTGGGCGAGCCCCTCGGCCGCCTCGGCCTCGTTGCACGTGCAGCGCACGATGTCGCAGCCGGCGGCGGCGAGGGCGTAGATCTGCTGCAGCGTCCCCTCGACGTCGGCCGTCTTGGTGATCGTCATCGACTGCACGGTGATCGGGGCGTCGCCACCGACCGCCACCGAGCCGACGTGGATCTGCTTCGTCACCCGACGCGGCGTGAGCTGGGAAGAGACTTCCATCGCTACAACGGCGGTCTGGTGACGTCGAGGTACAGGCCGGACATGAACAGGAACAGCAGGATGGCCACGACGCCCATGGTCAGCGGCATCAACTTGCCGACGTCGACGAAGTAGCGCCGGCCGGAGCGGCCCTCGCGGATGCGCTCGTAGGTGGCGATGGCGGCATGACCGCCGTCGAGCGGCAGCAGCGGGAACATGTTGAACACGCCGATGAAGACGTTGAGCGCAGCGAGCAGGTAGATGATCCCGGCGAGCCCGTCGGTATCGCCGATCGAGCCGCTCGCCCGGGTGACACCGACGAGCGTGGTGGGCTGGGTGGCGACGTCCTCGTTCTGACCGGTGAGGTGCTGGACGATGTTGACCGGGTTGAGCACCTGGATGATGCCCTTGGTCGACTCCCACGCGCTGGGGAACAGGTCGGTGATGCTCCGGCCGGCCGCCGAAGCGATCGACATCGACCGCCACTCCTGGGCGCCGTAGGAACCGACGCCGAGCAGGGCCGATCCTTCGTAGGGGCTGCTGGCGTCGGTGTTCGTGCCGAGCGTGGCGACGACGGTCTGATCGGTGCCGTCGCGGTGGAGCACCACCGACACGGTGTCGCCGGGCTGGAACGTGCGCACCACCTCGCCGAGGTCGTGGTCGGCGTCGACGGCGACCCCGTCGACCGACAGGATCACGTCGCCGGCCAACACGCCGGCGGCGGCCGCCGCGGTGTTGTCCGACACCACGCTGACCTCGGCGCCGGGTGCGTCGACGAGGACCCCGCGGACGGCGAACACGCCGAAGAACAGCACGGCGGCGATGCCGATGTGCATCATCGATCCGGCGCTGATGACGAGCAGCCGCTTCGGGTAGCTCTGCTGCCGGTAGGTGCGCGCCTCGTCGGCGGGATCGACCTCGTCGAGGTTGTTCATCCCGACGATGCGCACGAAGGCGCCGAGCGGCAGCAGGCGCACGCCGTACTCGGTCTCGCCGCGCTGGAAGCTCCACAGGCGCGGCCCGAAGCCGATGAAGAACTGGGTGACCTTCATGCCCGTCGACCGGGCGGTGAGGTAGTGACCGGTCTCGTGCAGGAAGACCGACACGAGGATGCCGATCAGGAACACGAACATCCACACGTTGGACACGGCGAGCCAGGCGACGAGGGCGAGGATGCCCAGCCCGGCGATCAGCCCGGACATGCCACCACCGGGCGCGTCGCGCGGCCCGGTCTGGTTCTCGCTGCTGCCGCCGGCGGCGATCTCGTTCTTGAAGCGGTCGACCCGCGACCGCAGCGGGGCGGCCGGCACCTGGGGCGGCGGCCAAGCGGTCGACTCCTCGTGGCTCTTCATGCGGTCTCCCGCGCCGAAATGTAGGCGACGTGCTCGGTGGCGAGCCGTCGCGCCTCGTGGTCGGCCGCGATCACGTCGTCGACCGTCGAAGGCATGGAAAGAGCATGCCGCTCCAACACCGCATTGCCCACCCCGGCGATGTCGATCCAGCGGATCCGCCCGGCGAGGAACGCCTCGACCGCCACCTCGTTCGCCGCGCTGAGGGCGGCTGGTGCCGTGCCGCCGGCCCGGCCGGCGGCGTAGGCGAGCGGGAGGCACTCGAACGCGTCGAGGTCCGGAGGCTCGAAGTCGAGCCGGCTCAGTCGGGCCCAGTCGATGCGCCCGAACGGCGCCTCGGCGCGCGCCGGGAAGCCGAGGGCGTAACCGATCGGCAGGCGCATGTCGGGCAGGCTGAGCTGGGCGATCGTGGCGCCGTCGCGGAACTCGACCATCGAGTGCACGATCGACTGCGGGTGCACGACCACCTCGATCTGGTCGTACGCGGTGCCGAACAGCTCGTGGGCCTCGATCACCTCGAGGCCC
The DNA here is from genome assembly GCA_963816635.1 of Ilumatobacteraceae bacterium. GTDB lineage: Bacteria > Actinomycetota > Acidimicrobiia > Acidimicrobiales > Ilumatobacteraceae > Desertimonas. Next base: position 88,218 of record CAWFLK010000019.1, read on the forward strand.
TTGTTCATCAGCGTGCTCGAGTCGACGGTGATCTTCGGGCCCATCGACCACGTCGGGTGGGCGAGGGCCTCGGCCACCGTGACGCCCGCCAGGTCGGCGGCGCGGCGGCCCCGGAACGGCCCGCCGCTGGCGGTGAGCAGCAACCGGGCGACCTCGCGGTCGGTGTCCACCGACGACGCGCAGGCACTGGTGGATCGCCCCGTGCTCGGAGTCGACGGGGATCAGCTGGGCGCCCGGAACGCGTCGGAGCGGCTGCACCACCGGGCCGGCGGCGATGAGGCTCTCCTTGTTGGCCAGGGCGAGCCGCTTGCCGGCGCGCAGCGTGGCGATGGTGACGGCCAGGCCGGCGAAGCCGACGACGCCGTTGACCACCACGTCGGCCACCTCGGCCAGGTCGGCGAGATCGGCGACCACCGTGCAGGACGGCAGCGCCTCGACGACCGCGGCGCGCTGGCCCGGGTCGGCGACCGCCACGAGACCCGGGCGGAACTCCTCGGCCTGGGCGATCAGCGCGTCGACCGACGATCCGACGCCGAGCGCCACCACCTCGTAGCGGTCCGGCTCGGCGCGCACGACGTCGAGGGTCTGGCGACCGATCGAGCCCGACGAGCCGGCGACAGCGACGCGGGTCGCGCCCATGAGCGAGCGACGCCGGCCTAGTTGGCCAGCACCGTCATCAGGTACCAGACGCCTGGCAGCACGAACAGGAAGCCGTCGAAGCGGTCGAGCACGCCGCCGTGGCCCTGCACGATGGTGCCGAAGTCCTTGATGTCGAGGTTGCGCTTGAACATGCTCTCGGTGAGGTCGCCGAGCGGGGCGAGCACGGCGATCACGAGGAACAGCCAGAAGACCCAGCTGAACTGCGACCATGCGCTGTGGAAGAGCTTGCTGGCGATGAACAGGGCGAGGAAGGTGCCGAGCGCCCCGCCGAGCAGGCCCTCGATCGTCTTGGCCGGGCTGATCCAGCCGCGCAGCGGCGACTTGCCGATCGCCGAGCCGACCACGAGCGCGCCGATGTCGTTGGCCGCGACGCCCAGGGCGACCATGAACAGGGTGTCGGTGCCGATGTTGTTGCTGTTGGCGCCGGTGAGCCCGAACAGGGTGAGCGGCTGGTTCGACACGCGCAGGATGAGCGCGCCGTACGCACCGAGCAGGCCGATCCACACCATGCCCATCGTGGTGACGGCCATGTTGGGCAGCGGGCCGGACTCGACGCCACGGGCGCCGATGAAGCCGATCGACCCGGCCATGAAGGCGAACGCCACCACGAGCGGCAGTCCGCGCTCGCCGATCCAGTAGGCGGCGAGCGGCGCACAGATGCACGCGGCGAGCCCGGGGGCGACCGCCGGTCGATACCCCTTCTCGGTGATCTTGCCGAAGAACTCCCAGCCGGCGATCGCCAGCAGGGCGCAGATGATGATCAGCACCAGCACCGGCTTGATGATCAGCGCGGCGACGAACACGCCGGCCATGACGACGCCGGCGATCAGCGCCGCACCCATGTTGCGCGGCGGTGGCGCACTCGTGCGCGCCGGGCCGGCCGGACGCCCGCTGCGCTGGGTGGGGCGCCCACCACGGCGGCCGGGATCGGTGGGGCGCCGGGTCATCCCCGACGGGTCGGTGCCGATGGTGATGCGACCCGGCTCGCGGCGCGGCTGAACCGGCACGTCGCCGGTGCGGTCGCGCGGTGCGTAGGGCCGCGCCGCCGGGATCTCGCCGGTGCCACCGCCGGAGCTGTTGCGGGCACCGTAGGCGGCGTCGTAGCCGCCGGTGATGTCGACGCTGCCGGACGGATCGCGCGGCCGGTCGTACCCGCCGCTCGGGTCGGACGGCACCCGCGCCGTGCTCCCGCTGCGGTCGACAGAACCGCTCGGGTCACGCCGCGGCTCGGCCGGCACCTGCTCCATCACGGTCGTGACGGGGTCGTCGTCGCGCCACACCGGCGACTCGGTGGTGAACGTCGACCACACGTCGACCTCGTCGCTGTCGTCGTCACCGGCCGGCGGCGGCGGGGCGAGGCGGGGGATCTCACCGGTGGGCGGATCGGTCCAGCGCGGCAACGGACCGGTGTCGCTGGGACCGAAGGCGAGGCGGCGTTCGCCGGTGTTGTCGACGGAGTCGCGCTCGCGGGGCTCGTCAGGGAACAGCGGGCCGCCGAACTCGGCGGTCTCGGGATCGTCCTCGCTCGGTCGCCATCTGTCGTCAGTCATCGCTGGATCCTGTCCTTGGTCGCGCCCTCGCGTGGTCATACCTCGAGCAGCTCGGCTTCCTTACGGCCGAGGGCGGCATCGATCGAGTCGGTGTGCTCGTGGGTGATCTTCTCCAACTCCTTCTCCGCTCGGTCGAGGTCGTCGGCCGAGATCTCGCCCTGCTTCTCGTTGTGCTCGAGGTGCTTGCGGGCGTCACGGCGGATGTTGCGGACGGCCACCTTGGCGTCCTCGGCCATAGTCTTCACCACCTTCACGTACTCTTTCCGTCGCTCCTCGGTGAGGGCGGGGAAGTTGAGCCGGATCACCACGCCGTCGTTGCTCGGCGCCACGCCGAGGTCGGAGTCGATGATCGCCCGCTCGATCGCCGTGAGCGTGGCGCGGTCGTGGGGACGCACCAGGAGCTGACGCGCCTCGGGCACCTGGATCGACGCCAACTGCTGCACGGGGACGTGCGTGCCGTAGTAGTCGACGGTCAGGCGTTCGACGAGCGCGGGAACGGCGCGCCCGGTGCGAACCGTCTGGAACTGCGTCTGGACGTGGACGACGGCCTTGTCCATCTTGTCGATCGCCTCGAGCAGGGTGTCGTCGATCACGCGGTCCAGCGTAACCAGCGGGTCAGTTGTCGTGGACGATGGTCCCCACGGTGTGACCCTCGACGATGGCCCGCAGCGAGCCGGGCCGCGACATGTCGAAGACCACGATCGGGATGTGATTGTCACGGCAGAAGGCGATCGCCGTGGCGTCCATCACCTTGAGGTTCTTGTTCATGACGTCCATGTACGAGATCTCGTCGTACTTCGTGGCGTCGGGATTGTGGCGGGGGTCGGAGTCGTAGACCCCGTCCACTCCCGAATGGGTGCCCTTGAGCAGGGCCTGGGCGTCGAGCTCCGCCGCACGCAGCGCCGCGGCCGTGTCGGTGGTGAAGAAGGGGTTGCCGGTGCCGGCGGCGAAGATCACCACGCGGCCCTTCTCGAGGTGACGCATGGCCCGCCGCCGGATGTAGGGCTCGGCGATGCGCGGCATCTCGATCGCCGACTGCACGCGCGTCGGCTGGCCGAGGCGCTCGAGGGCGTCCTGCAGGGCCAGGGCGTTCATCACCGTGCCGAGCATGCCGATGTGATCGGACTGGGTGGCGTCCATGCCGGCGTGGGCACCCTCGCGGCCGCGCCAGAAGTTGCCGCCACCGACGACCACCGACACGTCGACGCCGAGGTTCTGGCGCAGGTCGATGATCGACCGTGCGGTCAGGTCGAGGGTGGCGGGATCGAGCCCGACCCCGCCGGGGCCGGCGAGGGCCTCACCGGACGGCTTGAAGACGATGCGGCGCCAGCGCGGGCTCGGCGCCGCATCGCTAGTCATCCGATCTCGACCTGGGCGTAGGCGACGATGCTGGCGTTGCCGAGCAACTGCGAGATCGACTGCTTGTCGTCCTTGGCGTAGGGCTGGTCGACGAGCACGATGCCCTTGAAGAAGCCCTGCATGCGGCCCTCGATGACCTTCGGGAGGGCGGCCTCGGGCTTGCCCTCGTTGCGGCTGATCGTCTCGAGGGTGTCGCGCTCGGCGGCCACCACGTCGGCGGGCACCTCGTCGCGGGTGAGGTACTTCGGACGGGCGAAGGCGATGTGCACGGCGATGTCGTGGGCCAGCGTCGTGTCGCCGCCGGCGAGCACGACGAGCACGCCGTTGACGCCGCGGCCGCCCTGCACGTGCAGGTAGCTGTCGAGCACCTCGCCCGGGCCCGCCTGCAGGCGCACCACCCGGCCGAGCTCGATGTTCTCCTTGAGCGTGATCTTGAGGTCGTCGAGCTCCGCCTTGCGGCTCTCGACGCTGCGCTCGTCACCGGCGACCACCAGCTTCGCCAGCGTCTCGGCCTCGGCCTTGAACTGGTCGCTGCCGGCGACGAAGTCGGTCTCGCACTTGAGCTCGACGAGGGCGCCGACCGGCCCGACGACGTGGAGGGCCACGACGCCCTGGGCGTTGTCGCGGTCGGCGCGCTTGGCGCTGGCGGCGAGGCCCTGCTCGCGCAACCACTTGGCGGCGGCCTCGAGGTCGCCGTCGGTGGTCTCGAGCGCCCTCTTCGAGTCCATCATCCCGGCGCCGGTGGCCTGGCGCAGGCTCTGGACGTCCTTGGCGGTGAATGGCATCGCGGTGACTCCCTACTCCTTGCTCGCTGCGCTCGCGTCCGGCTGCGTCGCTGCGCTCGCGTCCGGCTGCTCGCTGGCGCTCGCGACGCCGGCTCGTGGTCGCTCGTCGCTCGCTGCGGTCGGGGGCCGAAGCGGTCACTGACTCCGGTGCATCCGCGGGTTCCGCGGGCTCGGTCGCGCTCGGTGCGCCGCGGCTCGGCGGGCTCGATCGCCTCGGTGGCCGCCTCGGCGGTCGACAGCCTCGGCGGCGTCGGCGGTGGACTCGGCGACCGATTCGGTCAGTTCGTCGTCGTCGGGTCCGCCGGCCTGGACGGTCTCGAGGCGGCGCTCACGAGCGAGCTGGGCCGCCGCGGCCTCGCGACGGGCAGCCGCCTGCTGGGCGTTGAACTCGGCCTCCTGCTCGGCGGTGCGCGTGATCGGCGCCACCCCCGGCTCGCGCTTGGAGACGATGAAGCGGCCCTCCTCCACGGCGTCGGCGATCACCCGGGCCAGCAGCGAGTTGGCGCGGATGGCGTCGTCGTTGCCGGGGATCGGGTACTGCACGAGCTCGGGGTCGACGTTGGTGTCGACCACCGCAACCACCGGGATGCCGAGCTTGTTGGCCTCGGTGACCGCGATCGACTCCTTCTTGGTGTCGAGCACGAAGATGGCGTCCGGGCGCTTGGCCAGTCCACGCAGACCGCCGAGGTTGCGCTGCAGCTTCTCCAGCTCGCGGGTGAGCAGCAGCGCCTCCTTCTTCGGCATCGCGTCGAACTCGCCGGACGCCTGCATGCGCTCGTACTCGAGCATCTTGGCGACGCGCTTGGAGATCGTGTCGAAGTTGGTGAGCATGCCGCCGAGCCAGCGCTCGTTGACGTAGGGCATGCCGCACTTCTCGGCGTAGCTGCGCACCGGATCCTGCGCCTGCTTCTTGGTGCCGACGAACATGATCACTCCGCCGCCGGCGACCAGGTCACGGACGAAGCCGTAGGCGCGATCGACGCGGGTGAGCGTCTGCTCGAGATCGATGATGTAGATGCCGTTGCGCTCGCCGAAGATGAAACGCTTCATCTTCGGGTTCCAGCGCCGGGTCTGGTGTCCGAAGTGGACGCCGGCCTCGAGCATCTGGCGCATGGTGATGACAGCCATCGCGGTGTTCCTCCTGCGGTTGACCCGGCGACCCAGCACGTCGCCCGGGGCGACGTGACCGCAGTGGGGTGCGCGGGCGTTGTCGGTGGTGACCCGTCGGTCGACGGGCCGATCCACAACTCTAGCGGGACGCCGTCGGATCGCAGCCGGGTGACAACGACCGCCTCACGGCGCGACGATCATCGTGTGTTCGACACCGACGCCTTCGTGGCCGAGTGCCGCGGCGCGCTCACCGAGGATCAGCCGCGCCGCGCTGTCCGCGAGGTCGTCGAGCGGGCGGTGGCCGACGCGGCCGCGGTCGCCGACACCCTGAGCCCGGCGACCGGCGGGATCACCGCGCTGTGCCACGAGCCCGATCTCACGGTGCTGCACGTCGTGTGGTCGCCGCACATGACGCTGTTCCCCCACGACCATCGGATGTGGGCGGTGATCGGCATCTACGGCGGCCAGGAGGACAACGCCTTCTACCGACGCAGCGCCCCGGGCGCCCGCACGCTGGTCGACAGCGGAGGCACGCAGCTCGTCGAGGGCGACGTGCTGCTCCTCGGCGACGACGTGATCCACTCGGTCACCAACCCACGGGAGCGCCTGACCGGCGCCCTGCACGTGTACGGCGGCGACTTCTTCGACACGCCGCGCAGTCAGTGGGGACCCGGTGCCCGCGAGGAACGGCCGTGGGACATCGACGACGCCCGCCGCCAGTTCGACGCATAGACCGGGTGCCATGACGCGGTGATCGCCCGGCTGTTCGTCGCCGTGTGGCCGCCGCCGGTCGTGGTCGAGGAGTTGACGGCCCTCCACCGCAAGGACCAGCGCGGCGTTCGCTTCGTCGCGCCCGAGCAGTGGCACGTCACGCTGCGCTTCCTCGGCCAGGCCGATCCGGACGAGGTGGCCGATGCCCTCGATCGGACGACGCTGCCCGGCGCCCGTGCGCACCTCGGACCAGCGGTCGACGTGCTGGCCGAGCGGGCACTGGTGGTCCCTGTCGACGGGGTCGACGAGTTGGCGGCAGCGGTGACGAAGGCGACGCGCCAGATCGGCGAGCCACCGCCCAAGCGCTTCGTCGGTCACCTCACCCTGGCGCGCCTCAAGCGCCACGCCCACGCTCCCCGCGCCCTCGGAGCGCTCGTCGGCGCCGACTTCGACGTCGACGAGATCGCCGTGGTGCAGAGCCGCCTGCACCCCGACGGCGCTCGCTACGAGACGTTGCGCACCTGGCCGGCCGGGCCGTGACCGGGCCCGGACGCACCGCCCGGCCCGGGGAGCCCTGGTCACCGCCCGCAGCGCAGCACCGGGGCCGGCGGCGGGCGCGCCGGCGTTCCGTCGGTGGGCACGAGGTACGGCGGCACCACCAGCGCACCGATCAGTGGTTCGGGGTCGATGTAGCGATCGGGCCCGGTCCGCAGCCCGACGTAGAGGTCGCCGCCGGCGCGTCCGACCACGTCCCCGGCGGCGACCCGGTCACCAGCCGCCAGCGGCGACGACGCCAGCCCGCCGTACGTGGCCAGCAGCCCGTCACCGTGACGAACGACGACATAGCGCACGTCGACCACGACCCCGCTGAACGTGACGACCCCCGGCGCCATCGCTCGCACGACGGTGCCGGGCGCCGACGGCGAACGTGACGCCGCGGTGGCCGGCGCACCACGGGCACGGCGGCGCCGCGAACGGACGGCTGATCGGCGCGACCACCGGCGGCGCCAGGCAGGACCGGGCCGCTGCCAGCGCGGGTGGCGCGGCGACGAGCAGGGCGAGCGCCACCCCCAACGCCACGGCTGTGTCGGCGATGAACGCGCCCAGCGCAGACGGCGACCGACGTCGTCGCTGGCGCATGCGCACCTCCTCGGTTCGACGGGAGATCTGGGTCGAGCGTCGCTCAGGCCAATCCGGCCGCCGTCAGGCGGGTCCGCAGGTGCAGCACCGATTTCGAGTGCAGCTGAGGCACACGGCTCTCGCTGACGCCGATGACGCGTGCGATCTGGGCGAGCGTCAGCCCGTCGTCGTAGTACAGCGACAGCACGAGCTTCTCGCGATCGGGCAGCTTGCCGATCTCGGCGCGGACCGCAGCCCGCACCTCCGATTCCTCGACCAGCTTGGACGGCACGGTCGGCACCTCGCCGGACAACGCCGTCGGCTCGGCGCCGGCGTCGAGGGCACGCTCGAGGGGACCGATCGTGGTGCTCGCCACGGAGGCGAGCCACTGGTCGAGCACGCCCCGTTCGATGCCCAGCTCACCCGCCAACTCCTCGTCGCTCGGCGAGCGGCCGTTCGTCGCCTCGAAGCTCGCCATCGCCCGTTGGATGCCCCGCGCCTTGGTCCGCACCGAGCGAGGCACCCAGTCGAGCTGGCGCAACCCGTCGTAGATCGCACCACGGATCCGCGGGGTGGCGAACGTCTCGAACTTGACCCCCTGACCGGGGTCGAAGCGCTCGAGGGCGTCGATCAACCCGAGGATGCCCGAGCTGACGAGGTCGGCCGGGTCGACGGTCGACGGCAGCCCGGCACCGAGGCGCCCGGCGATGAACTTGACCAGCGGCGAGTACGACACGATGAGGTGATCGCGGGCGGACTCGCTGCGGCGCTTGAGCCACCGATCCCACTGCACCGCCATGTACGGGTCGACATCGACGATGCTCACTGGTGCACCGTGACCCGACGCGACGCGTTCGATCTGACGCCGGTGCACCAGCGAGCCGAAGACCGTGCCTCTTGGTTCGCTCGCTCGAGGACTCGCTCGCTCATGCTCTTGGGTGCGTCAGGTTGTACGCCGTGCGCAGCCGGTCCTTGCTCACGTGGGTGTAGCGCTGGGTGGTGGCGACGTCGCTGTGGCCCAGCAGCTCCTGCACCGCCCGGAGGTCGGCCCCTCCGTCGAGCAGGTGGGTGGCGAAGCTGTGGCGCAGGGCGTGCGGATGCGTCGGGGTCGGCGATCGCCGATCGAGGATGCGGCGCACGTCGCGTGGCGTGAGGCGGCGCCCGCGCTCGTTGCCGAACAGCATCCGCGGCTCGGGCCCGTCGGGAGGCACCACCTCGTGGCGCACGGCCAGCCAGGCCCGCGCCGCGGCCACCGCCGGTGCGGACACCGGCACGCGGCGCTGCTTCGAGCCCTTGCCCCACACCACGACCGCCGCCTGCTCGAGGTCGAGTGATTGCACGTCGAGCCCACACAGCTCGCTGACCCGCAGGCCCGAGCCGTAGAGCAGCTCGAGCACGGCGTCGTCCATGCGGCGCCGCCAGGGCGCCTCGTCGGCGGGCGGTGGCGCATCGAGCAGTGCGGCGACGTCGCTGGCGTCGAGGACACGCGGCAGCCGGCCCTCCCCCGCCGATGCGTGCACGCCGATCGTCGGATCCGCCGCCAGGACCCCGGCGCGCACCAACCAGCGGAAGTAGCGGCGGAGCGACGCCGTCTTGCGGGCGATGCTGCGCCGGGCGTAGTCGCGCGTGGTGAGGAAGGCGAGGTAGCGGCGGATGGTGGTTCGGCGCACCGCGGCCGGCTCGGTCACCCCGCCACGGGCGCACCACTCGGCGAAGCCACGGACGTCGGCGCAGTAGGCGGTGACCGTGTGATCGGCGAGCGAGGTGAGCGAGCGACCGAAGCCATCGACGCGCCAGGTCGACGACGCGTCGGGATCGCTCGTGGCCGTCACCAGGCCGAGGGTATTCGCTCACTGGTGCACCCTCACGGCATGCGACGTCTGCCATCCGGCGGCGGTGCACCCGTGAGCCGAAGACTCTGCCTGCTGGTTCGCTCGCTCGAGGACTCGCTCGCTCACTGGTGCACCCTCACGGCATGCGACTGCCATCCGGCGGCGCGACTCGTGGCGGCCGGCTCATGCCAGCACCGGCTCGAACCATCCGCCGGCGTCGCGCACCCATCCCGAGCGCTCGAGCCGAGCGAGCGCCATCGCCGCCTCGGCGACGCCGAGGCCCAATCCCGCCACCACGTGGTCGAGCGTGGACGCCTCGGCGCGACAGCACTCGAGCACGGCGGCCTCGATGCCCCGCGGGAGCGGTCGCGGGTCGAATCCCGTTCGTCCGGCCCGGCGGTGGTCGAGCCCGAGCGCGAGCAGCACGTCGGACGGATCGGTGACCGGGGTGGCGCCGTCTCGGATCAGCTGGTTGGTGCCGGCAGCGGCGCGGTTCTGCACCGCGCCCGGGACCGCCATCACCTCGATCGAGCGCTCGAGCGCCTCACGTGCCGTGGTGAGCGATCCTCCTCGCTCACGGCTCTCGACGACCACGACCACCTCGCTGAGCGCGGCGAGGATGCGGTTGCGCATCGGGAAGCGGAACTTCTCCGGTGCCGTGCCCGGCGGCCACTCCGACAGCAGCAGGCCGTCGGCCCCGACCGCCCGCCACAGCTCGGCGTGCTGGCGCGGGTACGGACGGTCGAGCCCGTTGGCGACGACGCCGACGGCGTGGCCCGTGCCGGCACTGCTCAGGGTGCCGCGGTGGGCGGCGCCGTCGATGCCCTTGGCGAGGCCGGACACGACGACGACATCGGCGGCGGCGAGCTCGCGACCGAGCGTGAAGGCGAAGTCACAACCGGGCCCGGTGGCGTTGCGTGTGCCGACGATGCCGACGCGGCGGCGGTCGAGGACCTCCCAGCTCCCCCTGGCGAACAGGACGGCCGGCGGCTGGGGGTCGGCACGGAGCAGCATCGGATAGTCGGGATCGCGCTCGGCTCACGGCGCGGATGCCGAGCTGGGCGCACCGGCGGGCCCAGGTGTCCGGATCGCGCTGCACGGAGTCGCGGCGCCACGCCGCACGCAGCTCGGGCGTGAGCATCGGAGCCACCGCCGGGTGCGGTGGGTGCCGCCCGCTCGCCACCGCCCAAGCCTCGGCGGCGTCGTGGCGGGACAGGAGCACGCGCAGCCGCGACACCGTCGCCAAGTCGAGACCGGCGAGCGCGGCGAGGTAGCCGGTGTCGGCGGTCGGCGGTCACGCCGTCCACCGTTCGGCGACCATCTCGACCCGCCGCGGGCGCAGGCCGGCGCGCAACGACAGCGCCAACGTGACGTCGGCGAGCATGACCCGATCGTCGTCGCGTGCGGCGAGGTCGGCGATGGTGCGGGCGACGCGGCGCACGCGGTGGTACCCCCGACCGGTGAGCCGGTCGTGCTCGATCTCGTTGCGCAGCAGTGCCTTGGCCTCACGATCGAGCGGGGCGACCTCGTCGAGCTCGTCGTGACCGAGGGCGCCGTTGAGCTTGCCCGACCGCTCGAGGGCGCGGGCCCGTGCGGCGGCGACCCGTCGACGGACGACGGCCGACGGTTCGCCCGGCTCGCCCTCGAGCAGATCGTCGACGGCGGGCTTGTGCACCACGACGCGAAGGTCGAAGCGATCGCTGAGCGGACCCGACAGGCGCCGCAGGTAGCGCGCCCGAGCGACGTCGTCGCACTCGCACGCCCCCGGCGCGCCTCCTCCGCACGGACACGGATTGGTGGCGGCGACGAGCAGGAAGCACGCCGGCATCACCGCCCGGTCGTTCGCACGCGTGACCCGCACGACACCCTCTTCCAGCGGCTCGCGCAGCGCCTCCAACGACTGGCGCGAGAACTCGCCGAGCTCGTCGAGGAAGAGAATTCCGTTGTGCGCCAGGCTGACTTCGCCCGGGCGCAGCTGCTGCGATCCGCCGCCGACGAGCCCGATGGTGGACGAGGTGTGGTGCGGCGCCCGGAACGGTGGCGTGAGGACGAGACCGCTCGACGGGAGGCGCAGGCCGCCGGCGGAGTGGGCCATCGTGGTGGCGAGCGCTTGCTCGCGGTCGAGCGCGGGCAGCAGGCCGGGCAATCGCTGGGCGAGCATCGTCTTGCCGCTGCCCGGCGGACCGACGAGGAGCAGGTGGTGGCCGCCGGCCGCCGACACCTCCAGGGCGTGCCGCGGCACCGGTTGGCCGCGCACGTCGGCGAGGTCGGCCACCGCCTCCGCCGCCGATGGGTGGGGCGGGTCGACGTGGTCCCACGCCCGCGCCCCGGCGAGGCACTCGATGACGGCGCGCAGATCGGGCGCGGTGTGGGCGGCACCCCTCGCGGCGACGCACGCCTCGACCATGCTGTCGGGCGCCGTGACGACCTCGGCGTGTCCGAGCGAGTCGACCATCGGGGCGACCCCCGACACCGGTCGCAGTGCCCCGTCGAGGCCGAGCTCGGCCAGGAAGGCAAAGCGCGCCACCGCGTCGAGCGGCACCTGGCCGTCGGAGGCCAGCACCCCGACGGCGATGGCCAGGTCGAGGCCGGCGCCCGACTTGCGCACACCGCTCGGGGCGAGGTTCACCACGATCGGCTTGTCGGGCCACGAGAGCTCGCTCGACATCACGGCGGCGCGCACCCGGTCGCGCGACTCGCGGCAGACCGCGTCCGGCTGCCCGACCAGCCGATAGCCCGGAAGGCCGCGCCCGCCGACGTGCACCTCGACGCGCACCGGGCTGCCGTGGACGCCGAACAACGTGGCCGATGAGATCGCTGCGAGCACGCTCACCCCTTCCTGCTGCCCTCGCCGCAGGCGAGGCGCTGACGGTTGGGAAGGGCGATGGCGGCCCGACGACGCTCACCGGCACGCTACCCAGGGGGTGTCACATCACCAGCGAGACACCACCGATGGGCGAAAACAGGACCGTTCGGACCTGTTTTCGCCCATCGGTTGGAGGATCCGGGTCGGGTCAGCGGAAGCCGTCGGCGCCGACGACGGCCTCGGACTCGCCGGCGTCGACGGTGCGCACGGGGACGACCCGACCGTCCAGGTCGAGGACGTCGGTTGCCTCGGCGTACCAGCTCGGCACCACGGCGGCGCCCCAGAAGTCGCGCCGGCGCACGTCGTTGACGTCCCAACAGACGCTCGGTGCGCTCGGTGGCGTGGAAGTACTCGACGGTGAAGCCGAGCGGATCCTGGACCCGGACCGCCTCGCCGATGCCGCCCACCGCACCCGCCACGCGGCGCTCGACGCGACACCCTCGCTCTCCGTACCAGTCGCTCAGGCGGTCGAGGGTCGTCCGGCGCCCACACCCGGAACGCGATGCACGCGGACAAGGCCGCAGCCACGCCGTGCGACTGGCCGAGGAAGGCGCCGACATCATCGCCTT
>CAWFLK010000020.1:0-58058 GCA_963816635.1 Ilumatobacteraceae bacterium
TACTCGGCGCCCTCCTCGGTCCGCGTCCTGCAACTCGTCGACCGTGTCGACGTCGACGGCGATGCCCTCGGCGCGGTAGGTGGCGGTGCTGATCATGTTGGCGGCGACCGGCGACGTGACCAGCTGGAGCACCGCGGCGAGCACCAGCGACGTCACGTCGTTGGGGTGGTCGAGGTGGATCGCCGCGCCGAGCAGCACGACGACGAACCCGGCGGTCGTCGCCTTGGACAGGGCGTGCATCCGCGTGAACACGTCGCTGAAGCGCAGCATGCCGACGGCGGAGATGAGGATCAGCAGGGCGCCGGCGAGCACGAGCAGTTCGCCGATCATCGGCCGCGGCTCTCGATGAAGCGGGCGACCATCGCCGTGCCGACGAACCCGACGAGCGTGAGCACGACGACGACCGGGATGAACGGACCACCCCCGGTGCGTACGGCATCGGCGGCGATCGCGCTGGCCCCGACGACGAGCAGCCCGTTGAGGGCGGTGACGCGGTCGGCCAGCGTCGGCCCGACGATCATCCGGTAACCGAAGAGCGCACCGGCGACGGCGAGCACGACCAGGCTGACCGCGACGATCACGGTCCGAACACCGCCGTGGTCAGTGCTTCGAGCCGGGCCACCAGGCGGCGGATGGCCTCGGGATCGTCGGCGCGCAGCACATGGAGGTAGATCACCGGCGGCTCGGCCTGCACGTGCACCGGGATCGTTCCGGGCCCGAGCGTGAGCACGTTGGCGAGGAACGTCATCGTGCGTTCGGAGCCCGTGTGGAGTGGACACGCCACGATGCCGGTGCGGACGTTCGGTCGGGGGCCGAGGATCTGGCGGGTGAGCTGGGCATTGGACACCACGATCTCGCCGACCACGTAGCCGGCGAGGCGCACGGCCGCCGCCGGACGCGTCCGACGGGCGGGCTCGGCGGTGGTGCCGGTCGGGAAGAGCACGAGCACCACGGTGGCGACGATCACGCCGCTCGCCACGTTGGCGACGCTCAGCTGCCCCCACAGCAGCACCCACACCGCCGTGAGCAGGACCACCCGTCGGGCCGTCCTCATGATCTTCTCCCGAGCACGGCGTCGATGTACCCGCCGGGCGCGAGCAGGTCGGTGGCCGCCCGCTCGCAGAGGCCGTACAGCGGACCGGCGGCCACGGCCACCGCCAAGCCGAGGACGAACACGAACCCCGTCGAGGCGATCATCAGCGGCGGGCCGCCGACGCGCCCGCCGGAGTGCACGGTGCCGCTCGGCGACTCGGCGGCCGGGCTCCAGAACACGCCGATCCAGATCTTCATCACCGCGAACAGGGTGAGCAGGCTGACGAGGAGGCTGACCGCCACCACGGCGTTCTCGCGCGATGCGAAGCCGGCCTGGGCGAGGGCGAGCTTGGGGACGAACCCCGACAGCGGCGGCACCCCGGCAAGGCTCAGCGCCGGCACGAGGAAGAGCACCGCGGCGATCGGCGCCGTGCGCACCATCGCGCCGAGCTGGCTCATCCGCGTGCTCCCGCCGAGGTACTCGATCAGCCCAGCGACGAGGAACAGCGTCGTCATCGTGACGATGTGGTGGACCGTGTAGAAGATCGCCCCGGCGAGGCCGGTGACGCTGAACAACGCCAGGCCCATCACCATGTACCCGATGTGGCTCACGAGGTTGAACGACAGCACCCGCTTGAGGTCGTCCTGGGCGATGGCGCCGAGGATGCCGACCAGCATCGTGAGCGCGGCGGCGGTGAACAGCACAGCGGTCGGGCGGGAGTCCGCCGGGAAGAACAGGGTCTCGCTGCGGATGAGGGCGTAGATGCCGACCTTGGTGAGCAGCCCGGCGAACACCGCGGTGACCGGACCCGGCGCCGTCGGATAGCTGTCGGGCAGCCACGAGAACAGTGGGAACATCCCGGCCTTCACCCCGAACACGACGACGAGCAGCACGGCGAACGCCTGGCGCAGTCCCAGGGGCAGGTCGGCGAACTTGACGGCGAGATCGGCCATGTTCACCGTGCCGGTCGCCGAGTAGATGAAGGCGAGGGCGGTGATGAACAGCGTCGACGCCAGCAGGCTGATGACCACGTACGTCATGCCGGCGCGCACCTGTTCGCGGCGGCCACCGAGGGTGAGCAGCACGTAGCTCGCCGTGAGCATCATCTCGAACGAGACGAAGAGGTTGAACAGGTCGCCGGTGAGGAACGCCCCCGAGACGCCGGCGGCGAGGATCATGTAGACCGACGTGAACCCCACGTGGTGGCGCTCGGCGCCCGGCTGGCCGATCGCGTAGACGTGCACCGTCAGCAGCATGAGGCAGCCGATCGTGAGCATGATCGTGGCCAGCCGGTCGGCGACGAGGGTGATGCCGACCGGCGCCGGCCAATCGCCGGCCTGGAGCACCAGCGGACCGTGGTGGTCGACGTACACGAGCAGCACGATGGCGATCGTGGTGGTGACGGTGAGCGTCGACAGGCCGATGGCGCGCTGCACCGCCTTCCACCGCCCGGCCAGGATCGCCAGCCCGGCGCCGAGCACCGGGAGCACGATCGGCAGCGCCACGAGGTTCTTCACGGGGCGATCCGTTCGCCGACGGTGTCGTCGTCACGCTCGTCGGTCAGCGCGGTGGCCTCGGCGACCGTCTCGTCGTCGACCTCCTTGTCGCGGCCGCCGCCGGATGCCACGGCACGGTCGGCGACGTCGTCTTCCACCTCGTCGTCGCGAGTGAGCAGCCAGCTGCGGTACGCCAGCGCGAGGAGGAAGGCGGTGACGCCGAACGTGATCACGATCGTGGTGAGCGCCAACGCCTGCGGCAGCGGATCGCTGAGGTCGGCGTCGTCGGCGAGGCCGATGAGCGGGGCGACGCCGCGCGAGCCGCTGGCGAGCAACAGCACGTTGGCGCCGTGGCTGAGCAGGGCGAGGCCGATGATCGTGCGGCTCAACTTGCGCTGCAGCACGAGGTAGGTGCCGAGCCCGAACAGCGCCGCTGCGGCGGCCGCCAGCACCACGGTCATTGGCGGCACCGTCCCATCGGCCTCGGCTCGGGCTCGTCGTCGCCGAAGGCCTCGAACACCATGAACACCAGGCCGACGACCACCAGGTACACCCCGATGTCGAAGGCGAGGGTGGTCGAGGCGTACACCGGCCCGAGCAGCGGCGGGTCGAACGAGCGGCCGAGCGAGGTGAGCACCGGATCGCCGGCCAGCAGCGGCAGGAGGGCGGTGATGGCGGCGAGCGTGATGCCGGCCCCCAGGATCGTCCACGGTCGCAGGCGGCTCAACCCGCGGACCTCGGTCATGCCCCCGGCGAGGTAGCGCAGGGCGATCGCCGCGCCGGCAACCAGCCCACCGACGAAGCCGCCGCCGGGCTGGTTGTGCCCGGCGAACAGCAGGTACAGCGAGCCGACGACCACCGCCGGGAACAGCACGCGCAGCGAGCGTTCGAGGAACGGCAGCTGGGTCATCGCGTCGCTCCGTGGCCGCCGGGGTCGGCCGTGGCGACGTCCGGGCGGCGACGCCGCTCGCCGCCGGCCGGCGCGCGCCAGGGCCACCGCGCCGATCGCCGCGGCGGCGAGCACGGTGATCTCGCCGAGGGTGTCGAGCCCGCGGATGTCGACGAGGATCACGTTGACGATGTTGCGGCCGTGGCCCTCGGGCAGCGCCTGCGCCACCATCTCGGTCGACACCGGCGGTTCCGTGCGGTGCGCCCGGCTGACGATGGCGAACGTGAAGACCATCGCCGCGACGGCGAGCGCGATCGCGATGCGCACGATCCGCCGGCTGGCGCTGGAGGTTCGCTCGAAGCGGTCCGGCAGGCGGCGCAGGACGAGCACGAACAGCACGGTCGAGAGCGTCTCGATGGCCACCTGGGTGAGGGCCAGGTCGGGTGCCCCCTGCACCACGAAGAGCCCGGCCATCGCGTAGCCGGTCGTGCCGAGGAACAGCGCCGCCACGAAGCGACGGCGGGCAAGGGCGGCGGCGAGCGCGGCGCCGAGCAGGGCGACGACCACCACGAGCTGGCCGCTGCCGTCGACGAAGTCCGGCCATCCCGGCCACGTGGTGCCGGAGACGAGCACCGTCTCGGGCACCACGGCGGCGGTGAGCAGCACGATGGCCGCGTAGATCGGCAGCGATCCGTTCTGCACGACGGCGGTCACGCGTGTCGAGACGGTGTTGGTGCCGCGCAGGATGGCGGCGTAGACCGCGGTGCCCGAGGGGATCGGGGTGCCGAGGGCGAGGAGGCGTTCGACGCGTCGGCGTCCGAGGAACAGCGCGGCGCCGGCGGCCAGGGCGACGGCCGACAGCACGAGGGCGAGGTTGACGCCGTGCCAGACGGCGAGGTGCACGCCGTGGCTGTCGCCGTCGAGCGACTCGGCGGCGGCGCCGATGATGCCGTTGGCGAGCGACGGCGCCACCCCCAGCACCACGCTCACCGCGGCGAGCACCCCGATCGGCCCGACGTACCCCCCGCCCGGCCCACGATTTCCACAAGCAAAATCGAGCGTTTCTGCACGATTTCGCGCCCCAGAATCGCGGCCGAGCGTCCCCGACACCAGGCGGGCGGCGTAGGCGACCGTCAGCGCCGAGCCGGCGACCACCGTGGCGAGCACGGCCGCCGAGCCGACGACCGCGGCCTCGTGAAGGGCGTCGAACCCGGCCTCCTTGGCCACGAAGCCGAGCAGCAGCGGGATGCCGGCCATCGATGCCGCCGAGGCGACCGTGACGACCACGAACGGGCGCCACGCCGCGGTGAGCGGCGGGATCTCCCGCCGGTCGCGGGTTCCGAGGTTGCGATCGACCGCTCCGACCGACATGAACAGGGCCGCCTTGAACACGGCGTGGGCGAGCAGCATCACGCATCCGGCGGCCGTCGCCGCCGGCGTGCCGATGCCGAACAGCACCATCAGGAAGCCGAGCTGGCTCACCGTGCCGTGGGCGAGCAGCAGCTTGAGGTCGTGCTGGCGCATCGAGCGCAGACCGCCGAACACCATCGTGGCGGCGCCGACGGTGAGCACGAGCGGCCGCCAGATCCCCGTGGTGGCGTACACCGGCGCGAACCGGGCGACGAGGTACACGCCGGCCTTCACCATCGTGGCCGAGTGGAGGTAGGCGCTGACGGGTGTCGGCGCCGCCATCGCCCCCGGCAGCCACGAGTGGAAGGGGTACTGCGCCGACTTCGTGAACGCGCCGAGGAGGATGAGCACGAGGGCGACGTCGACCGTGGTGCCGTGCGGCGGATAGGTGAGCAGCTGGCTGAGCCGGTAGGTGCCGGCCTGCTGGCCGATCAGGATGAAGCCGGCGAGCATCGCCAGGCCGCCGAACGACGTGACGAGCAGGGCGTGGAGGGCGGCCGCTCGGGCGTGGGTCTTGGTGTGGTCGTTGCCGATCAGCAGGTACGACGTGATCGACGTCAGCTCCCAGCCCGTGTAGAGCAGGAACAGGTTGTCGGCGAGGACGACGCACAGCATCGAGCCGGCGAACAGCGTGAGCAGGCCGGCGGTGCGGCCGTTCGACGCGTTCGACGGGGAGAAGTACGCCGCGGAGTAGGCGAACACGACGATGCCGATGCCGGCGACGAGCAGCACCATCAGCGCGGCGAACCCGTCGAGGCGCAGGTCGACGGCGAGGCCGAGCGGGCCGACCCACGAGACGTGCTCGGTGTCGATGGCGCCGTCGACGATGCCCGGCATCCGGGTGAGGAGCCAGGCCAGGGTGGCGAGCGGCGCGAGCGCGGCCAGCAGGAACGCCCGCCGCCCGAGGCGGGCACCGGTCGGGAACAGGGCCAACCCGACCAGGCCGTGCACGGCCAGCAGCGCCATCACGGCCCGGCGCGCCCCCTCGTGCCCGGACCCACTGCGCCCGCGACGAGACGGTCGTCACGGTCGGCCGGGCGCATGAGCACCCTCAGGGTAGTTGAAGCGCTCGGTGACCCACCCGGATGGCGCGCCGTCGGATTCTGGGGCGCGAAATCGTGCGTAAACGCTCGATTTTGCTTGTGGAAATCGTTGGTCCGGGTGGGCGATGCGAGCGGGTGGCAGCCGTCACGAGTCGGGCGGGCGGACCACCAGGGCGGTCACCATGCCGAACATGCCCTGATCGGACTCGACGTGGTTGAGGATGTGGCAGTGCCACACCCATGTGCCGGCGGCGTCGGCATGGACGAGCACGGTGTACCGCTCGCCCGGAGCGATGAGGATCGTGTCGGCGGCGTACGGCGCGTCGAGCGGTTCGCCATCCTTGGCGATCACGAGTTGCTCGAAGCCGTGCAGATGCATCGGGTGGACCTGGAGGCCCTCGTTGAAGTACGTCACCCGGATCCAGTCACCCTCGTCGACGACGACGGGCGCCGTTGCCGGGAAGCTCTTGGCGTTGAGCGACAACCCGATCGCACCGGCGTCGTTGAGGACCATGGGGATGTCCTGAGCGATCGTGAGATCGGCGGGCACCGGGATCCCCGAGATCGTGGTACCGGTCGGTGCTCCGACATCTCCGACGTAGAACGTGCCGAACAACCCGTTGGGCACGGCCTCCTGGGCGTGGGCGTGGGCGTGGTACATCCCGATCGCCGCCTCCGTGGTGGTGAACCGGTAGGTGTAGGTCTCGCCGCTCGCCACGAGCTCTTGGGTGATGGGGGACACTCCGTCCTGGTCATTGGGCACGTCGATGCCGTGCCAGTGGATGTCGGTGCCGACGGGCAACTCGATTGGTGATCTGCACCTCGACCGTGTCGCCCACGCCGACGTCGATGCGAGGTCCCGGCACCATGCCGTTGTACGCCCACGCCTGGACCACGTTGCCCGGTGAGACCTCCCAGTCGACGATCGACGCGGTGAGCTCGAAGTGCAGCGTGCCGTCCGCCAGGACGTCCGGTTCCAGCGGTTGGTTGCCGAGTCCGGCCGTCGCGGCCGGGAACGCCAACATCGATTCCATCATGGCGGCGTCCTGCTGGGCGCCTTCCGCGGCCGTCATCGGCATCGCGTCGTGCCCAGCGGTCGCGCGGCGCGTCGCTCGGACGACGACCCGACCACCAGTTGGGCGGTCATGCCCGAGTCGGCGTGCCCGGGAAGCGTGCAGTACACCTCGTAGGTCCCCGGAGCGAGCGTTGCTGATGTCGAGCTCGGCGGACTTGCCCGGGTCGATCGTGTCCGTTCGGAGAGCGGTTCCCCGCACCCCGAAGTTGTGCGCCATGGTGCCGCCGTTGTGGATCTCGATCACGCCCGGCTCGTCGACCTGGGCGCTGGAGAGCGTGATCGCGAACTCGCTGAGCTCGGCGGTGATCGACGGGGCGCTCGTGGCTGCCTGGCCGCCACGGTTGAGGGCGATGCCGATGCCGGCGATGCTGAGCAACGCGGCGATCGCGGTGAGGACGAACATCGCGCTGGCCCACGAGTCACGCAGGATCCGGTAGTTCGCCAACTCCTCGCCCAGCGCATCGACCCGTCGGTGGAGGTCGTCGGGATCGGCATCCTTCGGATCGGGGGGCACCGGACCGGCCGGGGCGCGGGGGCAGGCAGCGTGTCGGTCATGCCTTCATGTTCGATGCGAATCCGGCGCGCCGGTAGGGCCGAAGGACCCGTCGCCGTGGCGGGGCAGCGCCCCTCACCTGACGCGCGGCGGCGATCGTCGTCGGGCTGTCAGGGGGCGATCTGGGACCAGGTGGCGATGGCGCTGTTCACGCTGGTCCAGTAGCCGAAGGCCTCGTAGTACCAGACCGCCCAGTGGGCCTGCATGTCGAGGGCGCTCGGCGGGCCGACCGGCAGGTTGCCGTTGATCCGCGGGTCCGAGGCGTTGCGGATGACCAGCCACTTCGGCGCCGACGCGCCGAGCTTCTCGGCGACCAACCCGAACGCGGCGTCGCCCATCTCGACACCGCAGCCCTCCTGGTCGAGGCCGTTCGTCGACGTGCCGAACTCGAAGAAGTCGGTCGTGAGCATCGGCAGGCCCTTCGGGAAGTCGGTGCCCTCGACGAGGATGCTCGGCGTGTTGACGTGGCCGGGCAGGTTCGGCCCGGGGAAGTCGTAGAACTCGGTCGGCGGCCCGAAGTCCGGCTCCTTCAGCTCCTTGGCGTGCACCGCCATCAGCGTCTCCGCCGTCTTCAGGTGCTTGCGGCGGATCGTCGCGCTCGACGTGTACTGCTGGGTGGCGAAGGTCTCGTTGCGGAACTCCTTCGTGCACTTGAAGCGTGCGCTGCGCGTGATCATCACGTCGCCGAGCTCGGCGTGACCCAGCGTGCCGCCGGCCGTGCCGACGGTGATCACGAGGCGCGGCCGCACCTCCTGGATCATCTGCTCGATGAACCGGGCGACCGGCATCGTCGCCTTCCCGGCGCCGGTGGCCACCCCGTCCTGGTTGAGGTGCAGCTCCGACTTGACGCACAGCACCGATCGCGAGCCGATGCGCGTCGGGTAGTACGACCCGAGCCGGTTGGCCGCCCGCGCCGGCGCGCCGCCACGGATCTCGGGCAGGTACTGCTCGAAGTTGCGGGCGTAGCGGTACCAGCGCGTCCGCGGGTTGACGCCCGGCGTGAGCGTGTCGGCGAGGGCCAACATCTCCGCTGCGGTCCACGTGACCACCAGCACGTCGGCTCGCGGCAGCGGGTCGCCCACGTCCGGCTCGACCGCCAGCTCCTGCGGTCGCGGCTCGAGCCCGCTGGGCCACGGCAGCCCGAGCGCCGCCCGCGCCTTCGTGGCGGCCGCCAACCCGAACTGCCGGGGGCCGAAGTCGTCGGCCGTCAGCCCGTAGTCGTAGATGCGACGCGCCAGATCGACGCCAACCGGATCGACGCTCGCCATGGTCCGTTCCTCCTCGCTCGCCAGGTCCCGCGGTGCGCCGGACACTACGTCGGCGGCAATTGACGGGTTCCGGTATTTATTCGGCGGCGTGGGCCTCTACATGCTGAAACGATGTCGGCGCTGGTGGTCCCGACGACAGGTCCGCGGGGTCGCGAGTTGGGAGGAACCAGATGAAGCGAGCGCTCTGCGTGGGCATCAACGACTATCCGGTCCGTGGTGCCGACCTGAAGGGCTGCGTCAACGACGCCAAGTCCTGGGCGCGCCTGCTCGAGGAGCACTATCGCTTCGAGCCGGCCAACGTCACGATGCTGCTGAACAAGCAGGCGACGAAGCAGGCGATCCTCGCCGCCCTCGACGCCCTGATCGCCGGGTCCAAGCGCGGTGACGTGGTCGTGTTCACCAACAGCTCGCACGGCACGTACGTCGCCGACACCGACGGTGACGAGCCGATGTACGACGAGGCGATGTGCCCGTACGACATGAAGAAGAACCTCATCGTCGACGACGAGCTGCGGGTCCGCTTCGCCAAGATCCCCTCGGGTGTGCACCTGACGGTGATCTCCGACTCGTGCTTCTCGGGATCGGTGACGCGCCTGGTGCCCGAGCTCACTCCCGACCAGCGCCGCGCGCGGTTCGTCCCACCGAGCGTGATCGGGCGGGCCGAGATCCCCGGCGTGCGCCAGGTGGCCCGGCCGCGGTCGGCCGAGAAGCACCCGCAGTCGAAGATGCGCGAAGTCCTCGTGACCGGCTGCCGCGACGACCAGTACTCCTACGACGCCCGCATCGGGCGCCAGTACCACGGCGCGATGACGTACTTCGCCACCGAGATCATCGCCGAGGCCAACTACCAGCTCACCTACGCCCAGCTCTGGGATCAGCTCGTCGTCCGTCTCCAACAGAACGGCTACGACCAGGAGCCGCAGGTCGAGGGCAAAGACGCGAGCAAGGACCGACTGGTCTTCACATGAACGATCGCTGCGGTCAGGTCGGGGAGAGGAAGAACTCCACCGTCTCCAGCCGGTACCGCAGCGCGTCGTCGGTGCCCCCCGCGGCCGGTGCTTCGCGCATCCCGGTGCGCGCCTCGGCGATCATCGCTTCCAGGGCCGAGGCGGGCGCACCGCGGGCCGCGCCCGCCGGTGGGCTGAGGCTCGACAGGTCGGCCCGGCGGTCGGCCACCAGCACGACGAAGGTCTCCGGACGCTCGGCCGGCTCGGGCGTCGGTGGGCACGTCCGGCGGCCAGTACAACGCCACGCCCTCGGCGCCCCACAGCTCGAAGCGGTCGTCCTCCGCGCCGGCCGCCCCGAGGGCGTACCCGCTGCGCGCCGCCTTCGACAGCACGCTCGAGCGTCCCGACACGCCGACGTCGAAGATCCACGCGAACAGCGGTTCCGGCCCGGTGTTGCACACGGCGAGGTGCACCGTGTCCCCGGCCTTCAACCGCTCGCCGTGCAGGGCCAGCGGCGTGTGCGTCGGCGCCGCCCCGCTCGTGTCGACGCGTCCGAACTGCACGTCCACCACTGGGCCCAGCGAGCTGGCGCCGGTGCCGGACGAGAGGTCGAGCAGGCGATGACCGACCGCCAGCGCCTGCAGGGAATCGACGAGCTCGCGGCGTCCGGCCGCGTCGTCGGCGAACGGGGTGGCGCGCCACGGCGCACCGGCGGCGTCGAGCAGCGTGACGCTGCCGGCGGCGGGACCGGGGCCGACACCGGCGATGGCCTCGGCCGGCCGCTCGGTGACGGCGAGGCGCGTGCTGCGCTCGATCTCGCGGCGCAGGGCGTCGGCGCCGCTGCCCGACGTCTCCGATGTGCACGAACAGCTTCGGCACGCTGATGTTGCGGGGCACGGCGATGGCGGTGCCGTCGGCGATGGCGGCGGCCGCGGCACCCTCGACCTGGAGCACGGCCGCGCCGCCGGCGAGCTCCTTCACGGTGGCCTCGCCGACGCGTTCGCCGTCGGCGGCCGCGACGATGTCGAGCTCGTCGCCGACGGCGAGTCCGAGCAGCTCACCGGCCTCGACCGTGGAGACGCCGCGGATCGTGGTGATCGCCAGCGCGTCGGACGCCGCGGCGGATGCCGCCGAGAACGGCAGCCGCTCGGACGGGCCCTCCACCTCGGGGCGCTGTTCGGGTTGGAGGGCGCGCACCCGGCGGCGCACGAGGTCGCCCACCACCGCCCATGGCACGGCGGCGTCGCCGAGCCCGTCGAGCACCGTGGCGAGGGCGTCGGTCATCGCCCCGTGACGGCCGCCGCGCGTCGACGCCAGTTCGTACGCCGACTCCTCGGGCTGGCAGGCGACCATCCGGACGGCGTCCGGGTTGGTCACGATGCCGGACAGTTCGACTTCGCGGCCCAGCTTCTGCAGATGCTCGCTGATGCCGAGCATCCGGAACGACTTGGCGTCGCGGAGCACCGTCTGTTCGACGTCGATCGACTTCGGTCGGGAGTCGATGTTGCGGGCCATGTACCCGGAGTGGCAGCAGTCGAGGATCGTCGTCACGTTGGGCACCGCACCGTGGCTGCGGAAGGCGTCGGTGAGGCGACGTTGGAACTGCGTCAGCTCCTCGGAGGTGATGCCGCGGAAGTCGTCGGCCTCGCTCTGTTCGAGATCGAACGGCACGATGAACTGGTAGTCGACCGACAGCCCGGCGGCCTTGCGCGCGGCGAAGTCGGGCCGCACGATCCGCCCGCCGTGCCCGGAGTAGTACACGACCACCGCGTCGTCCGCGGCGATCGCGGCGACGAGACGCTCGAGACCGTCGAGGATGCCGGCGCGGGAGGCGTCCTTGCCGGTGCGCACCTCGACGTCGCTGAACCCGCGGCGTCCGAGCACCTCGGCCATCAGGGCGACGTCGGCGTTGCAGCCGGCGAGGCCGTAGGTCTCGCTGCCGACGAGCACGGCACGGCGCGTGCCGGTGCGTTCCGACTCGGTCTGGTTCCCCATCCCGACAGTGTTCCATCGGGCGACCTCGCGGCTTGCCGAATTGGCCGCCCGATCTCCCTTCGACCCACCCACCGCCACGACGAGGAGCCCCGATGAAACACCCCCTGCAGGACGTCGTGGTGGTGCTCCCGGGCATCATGGGCAGCGCCCTCGCCGACGAGTCCGGCCACGAGGTGTGGGGCACCTCGCTCGGCACCCTCGCCAAGGGGGTGCTGACCGGGGCCAGGGCGATCAAGCGCCTCCAGCTGCCACCCGGGATCGGCGACGCGGCGGCGCCCGACGGCGTGGTGGCGACGCACCTGCTCGACGACATCCACGTGATCCCCGGAATCTGGTCGGTGACGATCGGCTACGACCGCCAGATGCAGTGGTTTCGCGACACCTTCGACGTGGTCGAGGCCGGCGACGCCTCACGCGCTCCCAACCTCGCCGCCTTTCCGTACGACTGGCGCCTGTCGAACCGGGCGAGCGCGCGGGCCCTCAAGGCGTTCGTCGAGCCGATGCTCGAGCGCTTCCGCGCCGAGCCCGGCCACGCCGACGCCAAGGTCGTGTTCGTCGCCCACTCGATGGGCGGCCTCGTCGTCCGCTACTTCACCGACGTGCTCGGCGGCCACGAGATCACGCGCAAGGTGATCACCCTCGGCACGCCGCACCGCGGCGCGGCGAACGCGCTCGACTCGCTGGTCAACGGGGTGTCGAAGGGCTGGGGTCCGGTGAAGGTCGACCTGACCGAGCTGGCGCGCAGCCTGCCGGGGCTGTTCGAGCTGCTGCCCGAGTACGCGTGCATCGAGAGCGCCGGCGGTCTGCGCAAGACCACCGAGGTGACGGTTCCCGAGCTCGACACCACCATGATCGCCGAGGCGATGCGGTTCCACGAGGAGCTGCGCAGCGGCGCCGAGGCCCACGGCGGCGACTTCGACGTGCACCCCATCCTCGCCCGCACCCAGCCGACCTGGACCACGGCGCGCATCAGCGGCGGCCACGTGACGCTCGTGCGCACCTTCGAGGGCCGCGACGACGGCGGCGACGGCACGGTGCCGCGCCTGTCGGCCTCGCCGTACGCGGTCGAGCCGTCGAGCCCGACGCTGCGCTACGTGATGGACAAGCACGGCGGTCTCCCGGCGAACCAACCCGGGTTCGTCGAGCTCGAGGGGGTGCTCACCGCCAGCGACATCGTCGCCCGCCCGGCCGAGCTCGACGTCGGTGTGGCGTGCGACGACGTGACGATCGCCGGCGAGACCCTCGAGGTGGAGATCACCACCGACCCCGGCGTCGTCGTCGACGTCGTGGTGACCGACGATGCCGGGGGCACGCAGCAGCGGTCGATCGCCGAGGACCGCGGCGACGGCGCCTACCACGCCAGCCTCGACGGGCTGGCGCCGGGCGGCCACCTCGTGCGGGTGTCGGTGCGCGGCGCGGGCGACGTGGTCACCACGCCGGTGGTGGTGCTGCCGCCGGAGGTGCACACGTCGTGAACGACATCGTGCTGCTGGGCGCGGTGCTCACCGTCGATCACGAACGGCGGTTCCTCCGGCGCGGCGCCGTGTACCTGCACGAGGGCAGGATCGAGGCCGTGCAGGACGAGTCGTCGAAGGCGCCGTCCGGCTTCGGCCACGCCCGTCGCGTCCGTACCGGCGGCCTGATCACCCCGGGCCTCATCGACCTGCACAACCACCTCGCCTACAACACGCTGCCGCTGTGGATCGGGCGCACCAGCGCCTACAGCACGCGCTACCAGTGGCCGGGCGCGCCGACCTACCAGCGCGACGTGTCCAACCCGGCCCAGGCGCTGGGCATCGCCGCGCCGGCCGCCGCGCTGCGCTTCGCCGAGGTGAAGGCGGTCGTCGGTGGGGTCACGTCGATCCAGGGATCGCCGCCCGTGACGCGCGCCTTCCCGGGCTGGATGGTGCGCAACATCGAGAAGGAGGAGCCGACCGGCACCAAGCCGGTGTACCAGTCGGTCCTGCCGGCGAGCGCCGAGCAGCTCAAGACCACGGCCGGCCGACTGGCCGCCGGCAACTCGTTCATCTACCACCTGAGCGAGGGCACGGCGCCGACGCTGCGCAAGGAGTTCGACGCCCTGCGCGACGCTCAGTGCGTGGGCAACGGGCTGGTCGGCATCCACTCGACGGCGCTCGCCGCCGACGACTTCCGCGAGTGGGAAGCTCGCGGCGGTGGTGCCATCGTCTGGTCGCCGTTCTCCAACCTCTGGCTCTACGGCGGCACGACCGACGTGATGGCCGCGAGGGCCGCCGGACTGCGCGTCTGCCTCGGATCGGACTGGACGCCATCGGGCACCCGCAACGTGCTCGGAGAGCTGAAGATCGCCGCGACCTGGAACCAGGAGTCCCTCGGTGGCGTGCTGAGCGACGCCGACCTCGTCGAGATGGCCACGGCCAACCCGGGCGACACGCTCGCCCTCCCGTGGCACGTGCAGGTCGGCCGCCTCGAGCCCGGCGCGCTCGCCGACGTGGCCGTGTTCGGGCGGGTCGCCGACGACCCGTGGCGGAACGTGCTCGAGGCCACCGAGCGCAACGTGCGGTTGGTGGTGGTCGGCGGGCGACCGGCGTACGGCTCGACGGCCCTGCTGCGCGCCGCCGGGGCCACCGACGTGGAGGCGATCACCGTCGCCGGCGTGCGCCGCGGCATCGTGATGCGCCTCGCCCCCGAGCTGCTGCCGGCCGAGCCCGACGTTCAGCGCGAGGCGACCAAGTCGTGGGCCGACGGGCTCGCCGAGCTGGCCGCGGTGTGGAAGGACCCGGGCGGAGCGGTGCGTCGGGCGCGCAAGCGGCGTGCGGCGGGCGAGGAGCCGCTGGAGTTCATCCCCGAGTTCCCGCCGACCGGTCAGGCGATGGACCGCGCCCTGAGCGAGGACGAGCTCGACGCCCTGACGATGCCGACCTTCGACGGGATCGGTCACGACGCGGCGTGGCGACGCATCGTGCGAACGACGGTGCCGGCGCACGCGGCGGTGCTCGCCGGCGCCATGGATCGGTTCTGAAGGTGCCGGCGTACGTGTACGACGATTTCGAGATCGCCCTGACCGCGCGCGCCGACGGCACCTACGACCTCAACGCGGTCACGCCCGACCGCAGCCACTTCCACACGACGTTCAAGGTGCCGCCCGACCGCCGCCGAGCTGGTCGAGGCAGCGGCGGGGATCGCCCGGGTGCGCAGCCGGCGCGCGACCGCGCCGCCGACCGACGCGCCGACGGGGACGGCCGGGACGACGACGCGCGAGGCCCCGGCGGCCGACGGGGTGGTGAGCCAGGGCGACAAGAGCGCGAGCGCCGAGGCGCTCGGCGCCGCCCTCGCCGGAGCGCTGTTCGCCGATGGCATCGGCGACGCCTACGACGAGGCCAGGGTGTCCAACGCCCGGGCCTCTCGCGGCGTGCGCCTCACGCTGTCGCTCGCCGGGGCACCGGCGCTGCTCAGCCTGCCGTGGGAGTTCCTGTTCCGCCGACCGCGGTTCCTCGCCAACAGTCGGCACACGCCCGTCGTGCGCCGGCTCGACGCCGGCGTGAAGTTGGATCCGGTGCCGATCACCGGGACGGTCCGCATCCTCGGCGTGGTGTCCAACCCCAACGAGTTCGCCCGTCTCGACGTGCGCGCCGAGCAGCGCCGCGTCGAGAAGGCCGTGAGCGCGATGAAGAAGGCCGGTCGCGTCGAGCTGAAGTGGCTGCCGGCGGCGACCCCCGAGTCGTTGCGACAGGCGCTGCTCGACGAGTACCACGTGCTCCACTACATCGGTCACAGCAGCTTCACGGCGGCGAACGACGGGGCGATCTACCTGCGCAACGCCGACGGCAGCGCCGCCGAGGTCGACGGCACGAAGCTGGCCAACATGCTGTCCGACCAGAACAGCATGCGACTGGTGGTGCTCAACTCGTGTGAGGGCGCGCGGACCACGCTGAACGACCCCTACGCCGGTGTCGCCACGACGCTGATCCAGCTCGGCATGCCGGCGGTGGTGGCGATGCAGTTCGAGATCAGCGACGACGCCGCGCAGCTGTTCTCGGCGGTGATGTACGAGAACCTGGTCGGGCGCAGGGACCCGATCGACGCCGCCGTCTCCGAGGCGCGCAAGGCGATCTACGTCCAGCTCGACCAGTTGGAGTGGGCGACACCCGTGCTGTTCATGCGCGACCCGAACCTCGCCCTGTTCGAGTTCGCCGACCCGACCCCGGTGATCCCCCCGGCCGAGCCCGCCGACCTCACCGACGAGATCAAGGAGATCGACCAGGCGTCGAAGCAGACCGGTGGAGACCCGTCCGAGCCGGGCCCGCCCGTCACCCCGCCGCCGCCGGGGTCGTGGGCGCAGCGGCTGTTGCGCAAGCCGGCGGTCGTGATCGGTGTGGTGGCCGCGCTCGCCGCCGCCACGATCGGCGTCGTGGCGATCGTGGACCACGAACCCGTCGACGCCGACCACGCTCGCTCCCACCACGCCGGCTCCGACGGTGCCGTCCACCACCGTGGCGCCGACCACGACGCTGGCGCCGGTGGTGCGCCGGCAATCGCACGCTGGCGGCCACGGTGCAGGTCGACGACGACTCGACCGGGCGCAGCCAGCTGTTCGGGGTCGACCGTTCGACGGGTGCCGTCGCATCGCTGCTCGGCGCGCCGAACTTCCAGAACTCGGACGCGTCGTGGGCGCCGGGCAGCGTCAATCGGGTGGCGTTCACCGGCCGCTCCGGCGGCGTGGGTTCGGCGATCTACTCGGTGATCCCCGACGCGCGCAACCGCACCGCCACCGGCGCGCTGGAGCTCTCGTCGCTCGTGGCGCTGCAGCCCGGCGTGTTCGCCCAGCACCCGGTGTGGGCCGGGGCGTCGGGCACGACCCTGTGGTACTTCACGGCCAGCGGCCCGAGCGGTCCGGGGGTGGCCGAGACCCTCCAGCGGGCGACGTTCGCCGCCACCCCGAACGGCGACCAGCCGGCGACCCTCGGACCCAACCCGATCGGGTCGCCGCGAACGGTCGGCCGCACGTTCGACGACGTCACCGCGATCATCGCCGACTCGGCGGATCCGGGGATCGTCTACGTCGCCGACAGCAGCGGGATCTCCAAGGTGCAGCTCACCGCCGACGACGCCGTGGTCAGCCCGTTCGTCCACGCGGTCGACGTGTTGTCGATGGCCCAGACCGACCAACGGGTACATCGTCGCCGTCGTGCAGCCCGCCAGTGGCGATCCCCAGCTCGTCGCCTACGACGAAGCCGACGGCACCCTGGCCGCCACCGCCGACCCCCCGGCGGCGGGCGCCTATCAGCTCGTGACGCTCGAATCGCAGTCGGTGCTCCTCGTGCTGGTGCGCCACGACGACGGGACCGTCGAGACGTCGCACGTGCAGATCAAGGCCGATGTGTTCCGCCCGCTCCCCAACTTCACGGGCTTCGTGCCGGACGCCGACCTCGACGCCCTGAGCGCCGACGGAGCGATCACCGCGGTCGCCATCTAGGCGCGCCATCTGGTCACTCTGCGTCTCAACGCGATCTGGTCACCCAGTTCTCGATATCGAGAATGTGGGTGACCAGATCGACCGTGTCCGCAGCGCGGTCACGTCGTGAGGGCCTGCCAGGTCTGGGGGCCGACCTTGCCGTCGACGACCAGGCCGCGTGCCTGCTGGAAGGCGCGCACGCGGGCCTCGGTTCGCTCGCCGAAGGTGCCGTCGGGGCGCGCAGCCGACGCGACACTGCACCCACTTCACCGCGTCGCCGGTGGAGTCGCGCGCCAGATCGGGGCGGTCGGCCGGAGCGGTGACCGAGCGCAGCACCGCCCACGTGCGCGGCCCCACCTTCCCATCGACGGCGAGCTGGTTCGCCTGCTGGAACGCCCGCACGGCGGCGTCGGTGGCGTCGTCGAAGCTGTCGCCTTCGGGCAGCCCGAGCAGGGCGCGGGCGATCTTCACGCCGGGCCCGGACGCGCCGGCGGCCACCTCGGCGTCGCCGGCCATCGCCGTCACGTCAGCGGGATCGACCGACGCGCCGCCGGCGCTGGGCGGCCGCGGGTGTCGCCGTCGCGGACGCGCTCGCCGCACCGCCGGCGCCACGGAACACCCAGTGCCACGGCTCGTCCTTGGGGCGACCCTTGAACCAACCGTTGGGCGGCCCGTTGTCCTCCAGCCACTTCAGCACGCTCATGCCGAAGGGCTTCTGCGGCATGCCGATGCTGAGGTCGACGGCGAATCCCCATCCGTGGACGGAGCGCCCCGGTGTCGCCGACCAGTCCGGCTTGCGCTTCTTGAGGTCGATCTGGTTGTCGAGCGACCGGTACGAGTCGGTGCACGTCAGGTCGATGCCCGCGCCGGAGGCCAGCGACCGCAGCGTGGCGAAGCCAGCGGCTGCGGCCGGGTGCAGACGGTGCGACTGGATGCCGATGCGCTGCAGGACCGAGTCCGGCAGCCGCCCGTTGCCGTACTGGGCGACGTCGAACGGGATCGTCACGCCTTCGAGGACGATCGTGTCGCCACGCTCGCCCTCGGTCACGTCGTGATCGGGCTCGTGCATCGCGTCGAGATCGAACAGCGGGGGTTCGTCGGGATCGATGCGGTCGACGGGTTCAGCCATGCGGGGCACCTCCTCGTGTGGGTGCGCGAACGCTACACGTTCCGGGAGGGCGGCGGTGACGGCGCGAGTGTCTACGCTCGGTCCGGAGCCGGTGGCCGCCGCCACTGGTCGCGATGACGGGGATGGCAACGGATGATGCAGCGCTTCTGGTCGTGGCTGGCGGTGGAGCTCGGTCGCCGCGCCGGATTGGCGGCGGTCATCGGCCTGCTGATCACCCTCGTGCTCGGGTACGGCGTCACGCGCCTCGAGTTCGCCACCGGTCAGGACAGCTACCTCAACAAGAGCGACCAGATCTACAAGGACAACGTCAAGTACCAGAACCTGTTCGGCGGTCAGGCGATGCTCGGACTCGTCACGATGGACGAGGGCCACACCGTGAACGAGCTGTTCGACGCCGCCGGCATCGCCCAGTGGCAGTCGCTGCACGACGATCTGAGCGCCGCTCGGATGACCGATGACCGCCGATTCACCGCCCGCCTACCTCGCCGTCGCCACGCCGCTGATCGGCCTGCAGTACACCGACATCCTCGCCCAGAACGGCGTTCCCGGGACCGACCCGACGCAGGCGTTCGCCGGACAGCTCACGCTCCGCGCCCTCGCCCAGGAGGAGCCCGGCTCGGACGCGTACAACGCCCGCCAGGCCGACTCGCTCGCCACCCTGCAGCGGGCGAACGCCGTACCGGCCGAGCAGCGCACGTTCGACAACCCCGACTGGATCGACTTCCTGCTGCACGACAACCAGGGCGACATCCGCGCCTCGCTGCGCACGTTCTTCAACGACAACAGCCACGCGATGATCATCGTGCGCCTCCCCGGCAACCTGTCGATCGACGACGAGGGGCGTCTCGCCGTCGCCGCCCAGGAGCGGATGAACGAGCTCCACTTCGACAACGCCACGGTGACGGCGACCGGCGTGCCGATCCTGCTCGACGACATCAACCACTACCTGCGCGGCGGGATGCTGACCCTCGGCGCCATCGCCGTGGTGATCATGATGCTCATCCTGCTCCTGCTGTTCAACGTGCGATGGCGACTGCTGCCACTCGCCGTGATCCTCGTCGGCGTGGTGTGGGCGTTCGGTCTCGCCGGCTACATCGGGATCCCGCTCACGGTGGTCACCATCGCCGGGCTGCCGGTGATGCTCGGCGTCGGGATCGACTACGCGATCCAGATGCACGCGCGCGTCGAGGAGGAGGTGATCCTCGATCGCTCGCCGCACCCGATTCAAGAGACCGCCCGCAACCTCGGCCCGGCCCTGCTGGTGGTCACGTTCGACGCCATCTTCGCCTTCGCGGCCCTCTACTTCGCCAAGGTGCCGATGATCCGCGCCTTCGGGCTGCTCCTCGTCGTCGGCATCGCCGTCATCTGCCTCAACTCGATCGTGATGCCGCTCGCCACGCTCGGCATCCGCGAGCACCGCTCGCCGACGCACGGCCGCGACTTCCGCGAGGGCGTGCTCGGGCGGCTCACCGTCAAGCTCGGCTCGCTGCCGCAGTCGTTCGCCCTGCCCCTGGCGGTCGCCAGCGTGGTGATCTTCGTCGGCGGCGTGCTCGTGGAGGACAAGCTCCAGCTGCAGACCGACCCGGTGCAGTGGGTCAACCAGGACTCCGCCACGATCAAGGACATCCACACGATCGAGAACGAGGTCGGCACGTCGGCCGAGCTCGGGGTGTTCGTGCAGTCGGCCAACGTGTTCACCGACGAGAACGTCCGGTTCATGCACGACGTCCGCGAGCAGCAGCTCGAACAGTTCGGACCCGAGAGCGACGCACCACGCCAACTGCTGTCGGCGACGAGCATCGAGGAGATCCTCACCGACGTCACCTCGCTGCCCGGTGCCACCGACTACGTGCCGACCGGCGACGAGACCAAGCTGGGATTCGCCGTGGCCCCGCCCGACCTGCAGCGCGTGCTCGCCAGCGCCGACGGCTCCGCGTCGAACATCGTGTTCCGTGTCGGGCCCGGGATCGATCGACGACCTGGCACCGGTCGTCGACGGCGTCCGCGCCAACCTCGAGGCCGCGCCCGAGGGCACCACGGCGACGCCGTCGGGCATCGCCGTGATCGGGGTCGGCCTGCTCGAGAACCTCGAGGCGAACCGCGTCCTGCTCACCTACCTGGCGATGGCGTTCGTGTTCGTGTTCCTCGCCGTGCGGCTGCGCTCGATCGTGCGGGCGCTGCTGTCGCTCGTGCCGGTGGCGATCGCCGTCGGCGCGGCGTCGCTCGTCGCCTACGCCCTCGGGTTCCACCTCAGCCCGATGACCGCGGTCGGCGGCCCGCTCGTGATCGCGGCGTGCACCGAGTTCACGTCGCTGATCCTCCTGCGCTTCGTGGAGGAGCGCAACCGCGGCATCGAGCCGGCCGAGGCGGTCGACGTGGTCGCCTCGCGCACCGGGCGGGCGTTCATCGTGTCCGGCCTCACCGCCATCGCCGGTGTCGCCGTGCTGTCGTTCTCGTCGTTGCCGCTGCTGCGCGACTTCGGCCGCGTCGTGGCGATGAACGTCGCGGTCGCCCTGCTCAGCGCCCTGGTGGTGCTGCCCCCGTTGCTCGTCGCCGCCGAGCGTCGCGGCTGGGTGTCGCGCGGCCTGCTGCGCCCCGAGGAGCCGTTCATCGAGCTGCCCTCCTCGGACGTGGCGACGGCGGACTGAACGCCGTTGGGGCGCCGGTCTGGACCGGCGGCGCGACGGGTATGGTCCGTGCCATGGCAGAGATCGAGCTGACCGACGACGAATGGCGCCAGCGCCTCACACCCGAGCAGTACCACGTGCTGCGCGAGGCCGGCACCGAGCGCCCGTGGAGCGGGGAGTACGTCAACAACCACGACGACGGCACGTTCACGTGCGCGGCGTGCGGTGCCGAGCTGTTCGACTCGTCGACCAAGTTCGAGTCGGGCAGCGGCTGGCCCAGCTTCTACGAGCCGAAGGTCGCCGACGCCGTCGTGCTGATCGACGACACGTCACACGGGATGGTCCGCACCGAGGTGCGCTGCAAGCGCTGCGGGTCGCACCTCGGCCACGTGTTCCCCGACGGCCCCCAGCCCACCGGCCAGCGCTTCTGCATGAACAGCCTGGCCCTCAAGATGGAGCCCGCCACCGACGACTGAGGGCAACCGGAGGGTACCCACTGGACCGTACGGTCCAGCTGGTGCCCTCCGGTTGCGGTCAGACCACCAGGTTGACCATGCGGCGGGGGACGACGATCACCTTGGTGGGGATCGCCCCGGCCAGCGCGGCGACCACCTTCGGATCGGCGAGCGCGGCGGCGCGGACGGTTTCGTCGTCGGCGTCGGCGTCGACCGTGACGTGCCCGCGCACCTTGCCGTTCACCTGCACCGGGTACTCGACGGTGTCGTCGACCAGCATCGCCGGATCGGCGTCGGGCATCGGCACGTAGGCGATCCCGCCCTCGTGGCCGAGGCGCGCCCACAGCTCCTCGGCGACGTGGGGGGTCAGCGGCGCCATCATCAGCACCATCGCGTCGGCCACCTCGCGGGGAGTCGCCGCCAGCTTGGTGACGTGGTTGTTGAGCTCGATCAGCTTGGCGATCGCCGTGTTGAACCGCAGCGCTTCCATCTCGGTGCGCACGGCGTCGATCGTGCGGTGCACCACGCGGCGCGTCGCCGCGTCGGCCGGCTCGTCGACCACCGACACCTCGCCGGTGCTCTCGTCGATGACGTTGCGCCACAGCCGCTGCAGGAAGCGGTACATGCCCACCACGTCGCGCGTCTCCCACGGCCGCGAGGCGTCGAGCGGGCCCATCGCCATCAGGTGCAGCCGCAGCGTGTCGGCTCCGTAGGCGCCGTAGATCGTCTCCGGCGACACGCTGTTGCCGAGGCTCTTGCCCATCTTGCCCCAGTGCTGCTCGACGGCACGGCCGTCGTGGCTGAACCCGCCGTCACCGTCGACCTCCACGTCGGCGGCCGCGACGTACATGCCGCGATCGTCCTGGTACGCGGCCGCCAGCACGTAGCCCTGGTTGAACAGCCGGGCGAACGGCTCGCACGACGACACGTATCCGAGGTCGTGCAGCACCTTGTGCCAGAAGCGGGCGTACAGCAGGTGCAGCACGGCGTGCTCGACGCCGCCGACGTAGAGGTCGGCGCCGCCGGGGTGGTCCGGTCGCACGTCGGTCCGCGGGCCCATCCAGTAGCGCTCGATCTCCGGGTCGACGAAGCGCTCGGCGTTGGTGGGGTCGCAGTAGCGCAGCTCGTACCAGCACGAGCCGGCCCACTGCGGCATCACGTTGGTCTCGCGGCGGTACGCCCGCGGGCCGTCGCCGAGGTCGAGGGTGACGTTCACCCAGTCGTCCATCCGGTCGAGCGGGCTCTCCGGGTCGGAGAACTCGTCGTCGGGGTCGAACGTCCGCGGCGAGAAGCTGTCGGTGTCGGGCAGCTCCAGCGGCAACATGTCGTCAGGCAGCAGACGGGCCCGGCCGTCGGCGCCGTAGACGATCGGGAACGGCTCACCCCAGTAGCGCTGGCGGCTGAACAACCAGTCGCGCAACTTGTACGTGGTCGTCGCCCGGCCGACGCCCTCGGACTGCAACCAGGCGTTGATCGTGGCGATGCCGTCGGCGACCGACGTCATCCCGTCGAGCGACACGGCGCGGTTCGACGAGTTGACGTACGGGGCGTCGCCGACGAACGCCTCCGGCCAGCGCCGCGTGTCGAGGGTCGGCATGATGCCGCGCGCCTCGAACCATTCGCCCGGCGGCTGCTGGATCGGCGGGATGTCGAGGCCGAACACCCGGGCGAACTCGAAGTCGCGCTGGTCGCCACACGGCACCGCCATGATCGCCCCGGAGCCGTAGCCCATCAGCACGTAGTCGGCGATCCAGATCGGCACGTCCTGGCCGGTGGCCGGGTTGGTGGCGTACGAGCCGGTGAACACGCCGGTCTTCTGGCGGTCCTCGTTGGTGCGCGCCTCGTCGCCGAAGGCCGCCGACTCCTTGCGGTACTGCACCACCTGGGCGGCCATCTGCGAGGTGGTGAGATCGGCGACCAGCGGGTGTTCGGGCGCGAGCACGAGGAACGTCGCCCCGAACAGGGTGTCGGGCCGGGTGGTGAACACGGTGATCGTCCCGCCCGGCGACTCGAAGTCGACCCAGGCGCCCTGGGACCGCCCGATCCAGTTGCGCTGCATCGTCTTCAGCGCGTCGGACCAGTCGAGCCGCTCGAGGTCGTCGAGCAGGCGGTCGGCGTACGCGGTGATGCGCATCATCCACTGGCGCATCGTCCGCTTGAACACGGGGAAGTTGCCGCGGTCGCTGCGCCCGTCGTTGGTGACCTCCTCGTTGGCGACGACCGTGCCGAGGCCCGGGCACCAGTTGACCGGCGCGTCGGCCACGTAGGCCAGGCGCTCGGCGTCGATCGCCTCGGCCCGCTCGTCGTCGTCGAGGTCGCGCCACCGTCGGCCGTCCGCGGTGCGCCGGGCGCCCGACTCGTACTCGCCGACCAGCTCGTTGATCGGCCGCGCCCGGCCGCGGCCGCCGTCGGGACGCTGGGCGTCGGGGTCGTACCAGCTGTCGTAGATGCGGCCGAAGATCCACTGCGTCCACCGGTAGTACGACGGGTCGGTCGTCTCGATCGAGCGCCGCCGGTCGTGGCTCATCCCCAGACGGCGCAGCTGACGGCGGTAGTTGGCGACGTTGGCGGCCGTCGTGCGCGCCGGGTGCTGGCCGGTCTCGACGGCGAACTGCTCGGCCGGCAGCCCGAACGCGTCGTAGCCCATCGTGTACAGCACGTTGCGTCCGCCCATGCGCTGGTAGCGGGTGTAGACGTCGGTGCCGACGAAGCCGAGCGGGTGACCGACGTGCAGCCCCTCGCCGGACGGATAGGGGAACATGTCGAGCACGTAGAGCTTCGGCGCGTCGGACCGCGGGTTGGACGGGTCGGCGAGGTCGCCGGTGGGGTTCGGGGTGGCGAAGGTGCCGTCGGCGTCCCAACGGTCCTGCCAGCGGAGCTCGATCTCGTTGGCCCGCGCCGCGGTGTAGCGGAAGGGGGCGTCCTGGTCGGCGTCGGACGGCACGGTTGCGGGATCGGCGCTCATATCGCCCCCGATGCTACGGGCCGCCGTCGCGCCTGCGTCCGACGGGTTCCGCCCCGCCGTCGGGCGGTCGGCGATGACCGCCCGGCCCGACGACAGCAGGAGTAGCGTCGTCGACGTATGGCGTCCGCCGCCGCGGCACCGCGGTCAACGATCGAGGCCCTCGAATGGGCGGCCGATCGATCCGCCGGCGTCCGCTTCGTGGGCGCGTCGGTCACCACCGGCGGTCGCCCGGAGTACGTGTCCTGGCGGCAGGTGCACGACGAGGCCCGGGCGGTGGGCGCGGCCCTGCAGGCGCGTGGGCTGCTGCCCGGTGACCACGTGGCGTTGCTCGGGCCCACCAGCCGGGCGCTGATGACGATCGTGCGCGGCTGCTGGATGGCCGGGATCGCCTCGATGGTGCTGCCGCTGCCGATGCGCATGGGCAGCCTCGACGAGTTCGTCATGTCCACGCGCAGCCGCATCCGCCACGGCGACGCCGCGCTGCTGCTGGTCGACGACCAGCTCGCCGCGTTCTACCATCCGGCGCCCGGCGACCCGCCGACCGAGCCGATGAGCAGCGTGTTGCCCGGTGCGCCGGGGGTGCCCAGCGGCGACGCCATCGAGGTGCCCCCGCCCGATCCCGAACGACTGGTCATCCTGCAGTACACGAGCGGCTCGACGAGCGAGCCGAAGGGCGTGTTGATCCCCGATCGCGTGCTGACCGCGAACATCGCCGCCTGCTGCGATGCGGGCGAGCTCGCCGAGGGCGACGTGATGGTGTCGTGGCTGCCGCTGTACCACGACATGGGCCTCGTCGGCTTCCTCGCCCTGCCGATGACGCGTGGTGTCGACCTGGTGCAGGCCGCGCCGCAGGACTTCATGGCGCACCCGCTGCACTGGATGCAGTGGATCTCCGACCACCGCGGCACCGCCACCGCCGGGCCCAACTTCGCCTGGGTGCTGGCGACGCGTGCGCTCCGGCGCGCCGAGGGTCTCGACCTGTCGAGCCTCACGCTCGCGCTGTCGGGCGCCGAGCCGGTCGATCCGGTCGCCGTGGACGCGTTCGTGGCGGCGGCGGCGCCCCACGGGCTCGATCCCGGGGCGGTGTTCCCCGCCTTCGGGATGGCCGAGGTGGCCATCGGCGGCTCCTTCCCGCCCCGCGGGCGTGGGCTGGTGTGCGACATCGTCGACCGCGTCGTGCTCGAACGCGATCACGTGGCCAAGCCGGTCGACATCGACGACCCCGACGACCTCGCCCTCACGGCCCGCCGCCTCCCGCTGCTCGGCCGACCGCTTCCCGGCCTGGAGATGCGGATCGTCGATCCCGACACGTTCGAGCCGCGCCCCGAGCGCCACGTCGGCGAGCTGCTGATCCGCGGGACCTCGGTGACGCCCGGGTACTACAAGCGTCCCGACGCCACCGCCGCGCTGTTCCACGACGACTGGCTGTGCACCGGCGACCTCGCCTACCTGCTCGACGGCGAGCTGGTGCTGTGCGGGCGGATCAAGGACGTGATCATCGTCGGTGGCCGCAACGTGTTCCCGGAGGACATCGAGCGCGCCGTCGGCGGAGTCGACGGGGTACGCGCCGGCAACGTCATCGCGATCGGCGTCGAGGGCTACAAGGGCCGTGAGAGCGTGGTGGTGGTGGCCGAGGTGCGCGTCGCCGGCGACGACAACGACCGGGCCGGCCAGCTCGAGGCGATCCGCGGCGAGGTCCACCACCGCACGCTCGAGGTGTGCGGCATCCCGCCACGCGACGTGATGCTGGTCGCGCCGGGCACGCTGCCGAAGACCTCGTCGGGCAAGCTGCAGCGCGCCGCGTGCCGCCAGCAGTACCTCGACGAGACGCTCGTGCTCGCCAAGTGAGCGAGCGAGTCCTCGAGCGAGCGAACCATCGGGCACAGTCTTCGGCTCACGGGTGCACCGCCACCGGTGCGGACGCGTCGCATTGCGTGACGGTGCACCCGTGAGCGAGCGAGCCGACGCGATCGTCGCCGTCGCCAGCGATCGCCACCGCCTCCACGACCCGGAGCGGGAGCTGGAGAGCTCGCGGTTCCAGCCGCCGTTCGAGCACCCCCGACGCGCCGAGGTGATCCACGCCGCGCTCGCCGCGGACGACCGGTTCGCGCTCGTCGCGCCGCAGGAGTGGGGCACGGCACCCATCGAGGCGGTGCACGACGCCGGGCTGGTGCGCTTCTTGTCGTCGGCGTGGGAGGAGTACCAGCGCGCCCACGGACCGACCCACGACGTGGTGCCCGACGTGTTCGCCATGGCCGGGCTGCGCGAGGGCATGGGCGGGATCGACGCCAGCTTGGAGCCGACGGCGGTCGGGGCGCGGCTCGGGTGGTGGTGCTACGAGACCACGACGCCGCTGACCGAGGGCACGTACGCGGCGGCCTGCTCGGCGGTCGACGTGGCGCTGTCGGCGAGCGCCCGGGTGCTCGCCGGGGCGCCGTTGGCCTACGGGCTGTGCCGGCCGCCCGGGCATCACGCCGCCCGCTCGCTGTACGGCGGCTACTGCTTCTTCAACAACGCCGGCGTCGTCGCCCACCAGGCGGCCGCCGCCACGGGCGGCCGCGTTGCCGTCCTCGACGTCGACTACCACCACGGCAACGGCACCCAGCAGCTGTTCTACGAGCGCGACGACGTGGCGTACGTGTCGCTGCACGGCGACCCGGCGCGCGCCTACCCGTACCTCACCGGGTTCGCCGACGAGCGCGGCAGCGGCCGGGGGCTGGGCTCGACCACCAACGTCCCGCTGCCGGCGGGCACCGGCGACGACGAGTACCTCGAGGCGCTCGACCGGGCGCTCGCCGCGGTCGACGCGTTCGACCCGCTGCTCGTGGTGGTGTCGCTCGGGGTCGACACCTACGTGGGCGATCCGATCTGCGACCTCGCGGTCACGACCGAGGGGTTGGCCCGCTCCGGCGCAGCGGTCGGCGCCCTCGGCCGCCCGCTCGTGGTGCTGCAAGAGGGCGGCTACGCCGACGACGCCCTCGGTGCCAACGTCGCCGCCTGGCTGACCGGCGCCGCGTCGGCCGGCTGATCCACCCCCCACCCCCGCCATCTGGTCACTCTCCGTCTCAGAGGTGGATCTGGTCACTCTCGTTCTCGATATCGAGAACGTCGGTGACCAGATCGCCGATCGAGACGCACGGTGACCAGATGGCGCCGGTCAGGAGATCTGACCTCGCGAGCGCAGGAGGGCGAACCACTCGCCGTAGCCGTTGTTGTGCACCAGGCTGCCGGCGACGGAGGCGCCGAGCAGGCGCCGTGCCGCTGTGCTGGCGAAGATGTTCCCGCCCGACTGGAACACCAGGCGGTACTTGACCCCGTCGAGGGTGAACACCAGCCGGGACTCGCCGCGGGTGTAGGACACCGCCCCGAGCGACGCCAACGGGACGCTGAAGTAGTGCTGCTGGTCGTCCTCCGACACCAGCGTCGTCATGTCGGTGGCCGGGTCGTAGGTCAGCAGGCACGGCACCATGCCGAACGACGTGAAGTTCTTCTGCAGCTTCGCCCGGCTGGCGAGCTGGGCGGGGGGTCCGGCGTCGGCGGAGGTCACCCGGTCGAGGTTACGAGCCCTCGGCACCGCCGGCGGACAGCGCCGCCGTCACGGTGGCGAGGACGTCGGGGTCGATGGCGTAGGGCGTGTAGAGCGTGGCCCGCGTCATCACGTCGCCGAACCGGCGCAGCAGCTCGGGGGCGACCGCGTCCGGTGCGGCGACGACGGCGAACGTGTTCAGCAGTTCGTCGTCGACGAGCTCGCCCATCGCCGCCCAGTCGCCGGCCTTCGACAGCCGATTGAGGTCGGTCTGCAGGTCGCCCCAGCCGTGGCGCTCGAGCACCGGGCGGTAGGCGGGTGTCGAGGCGTAGAACGCGATCTGCCGGCGCACGCTCGCCGCCGCCGCGTCTCGCGCCTCGTCGGTGGCGCCGGTCACGACGAACAGCTGACCGGCGATCGTGAAGCCGTCCATCGTCGACCCGGCCTCAGCCCTCGCCGCCCGCAGCGCCGGCAGCGTGTCCTCACGGAGGTAACGCTCGGTCGACAGCGGGTGGCACAGCATCCCGTCGCCCACCTCACCGGCGACCGTCGTCATGTGCGGACCCACCGCGGCGAGCACGATCGGCGGCGGACCGATGCCGTCGAGGTCGGATGCCGGCGGGGCGAAGAACGGCGTCATCAGGGTGTGGGTGTAGAAGCGGCCGCGGAAGCGCAACGGCGTCCCGAAGCGCCAGCAGTCCCAGATCGCCCGCACCGCCTCGACGAACTCGCGCATGCGCGCCGCCGGTTCGCTCCACGGCATCGAGAAGCGCTTGGTGATGTGCGGCTTGATCTGGGTACCGAGGCCGACGATCAGCCGCCCGCCCGACAACGCCTGCAGGTCCCACGCCACCTGGGCCAGCGTCATCGGGTTGCGGGCGAAGGCGACGGCGATCGCCGTCCCGAGGTCGATCCGCGACGTGTGCTCGGCGGCGAGGGCGAGGGGCAGGAACGGATCGTGGGCGGCCTCGAACGACCACGCACCGGCATGGCCGCTCGCCTCCAGGGCGGCCGCCGTCGCCGGCACGGCCCGCAGCTCGGCCGGCAGGATGGCGTCGACCAGCACGGGCGGGCGGTCTCCGCTCAGCCCTTGGGGTGCTCGCGGAGGAAGCGCTCGACCTCGGCGGCCAGGTCGTCGCCCGACGTGAGCTCGAGCGCATCGTCGAGCGACGTGACGACGTCGATCGTGGCGTCGTCGTCGTAGATGCTCTCGAGTCGCGCCACCATCTCGCGGTGCTCGTCGTTGGACGCCACGAGGTGGTCGAGCCGTTCGCGCTGCAGCACGACCTCGCGTCGCAGCGGGCGGGCCTGCACGCTGATGCCCGTCGCCCGCTCGAGGGCGTCGAGCAGGGCCACGGACGCCGCCGGGAACGACATCGCCGCCACGTAGTGCGGCACCTGCGCCCACAGCCCGAAGGACCTCACACCGTTGCCGTGCAGGGTCTGCTCCAGTGCGGCCGCCATGCCGGCAGGCACGTCGATCGAGCTGACCCGCAGCGCCAGCGCCTCGAGCACCTCGGCCGACGGTGAGGTGGCCGACAGCCGGACCTCGCGCGTGTGCGGCGTGGCGAAGGGGTAGGCACCGAGCGCCGCCATCGTGGTGACACCGAACTGCTCGGCCAGCGCGCCGATGGTTGCGGTGAAGCGGTGCCAGGCGGCATCCGGTTCGGGGCCGGTCAGCAGCAGCACGTCGGCGCCCTTGGTGTCGCGCCCGTGCAGCAGTTGCGGCGACGACCACACCAGCCGCGAGCTGACGCCGTTGCGGATCTCGAGCGTCGGCCGACGGGCGCGGTAGTCGACGTACACGTCGTCGTCGAAGTCGACGAGGGCGCGCGCGTCGCACTCCTCGACGAGGGCGTTCATCGCCGCCAACGCCGCGCCGCTCGCGTCGATCCAGCCGGTCATCATCACGACGAGCTTGGGATCGATCATCGTCGGCGGGTCGACGACGAAGCGATGGTCAGTCACCGATACGCCCCCCCAACGACGCCGTGTTCGCCATGTCGGCAAGGGTACGCCCGGACCGGACGACTTCGGTGTTGGCTCCGTCGGTAGCGTGAACGTCATGACCATCGATGTCACCGACGCCACCTTCGGCACCGACGTGCTCGAGCAGTCGGCCACCGTGCCCGTCGTGATCGACCTGTGGGCGCCGTGGTGCGGTCCCTGCCGCACGCTCGGTCCGATCCTCGAGCAGGCGGTCGACGCCACCGACGGCCAGGTCGTGCTGGCCAAGGTCAACGTCGACGAGAACCCCGGCATCGCCCGCGCCTTCCAGGCCCAGTCGATCCCGGCCGTGTACGCGATGCACAACGGCCAGGTGGTCGACCACTTCGTCGGGGCGCTCCCCGAACGCGAGGTCACCCAGTTCGTGCAGTCACTGCTCCCGACACCCGCCCAGTCGCGCCTCGCCGAGCTGATCGCCGCCGGTGACGAGGCGAGCCTCTTGCAGGCGCTGGAGATCGAGCCCGGCAACGAGGACGCCGTCGTCGCCCTCGCCGCTCTGTACGTCGAGGGTGGCCGCTACGACGAGGCCCTGGCCCTGCTCGAGCGCATCCCGGAATCGGAGCGCACGCGCCCGATCGCCGCGGCCGCCCGTCTCGGCTTCACCCCCGACGACGACTACGACGCCCAGCTCACCGCCCTGCTCGGGCGGGTGAAGGCCGACGACGACGCCCGCCAGCAGTTCGTCGACATCCTCGAGTTGATGGGTCCGGCCGACCCGCGCACCGGGGACTACCGCAAGCGCCTCACCCGCGAGCTGTTCTGAGCGAGCGAGTCTTCGAGCGAGCGAACCAGCAAGCACGGTCCTCGGCTCGTTGGTGCACCGGCACCGGCTTCGGCTCGTCGCTGGGATCGAGGGTGCACCAATGAGCCGACGGCGCTAGCGTCGGCTCCGCCGACGTCCCTCCCGACCGCGCGCGCCCGACCTCGACGGTGGGGGCGCCCGAACGAGGAGGCCGATCGTGGCCGATCCCGTCGATCCGTGGGAGTCCGTCAGCGACCGGGACTCCATCGCGCCGGAGCCGAGCTGGTCACCGGCGGCACTCGCCGAACGGGCCCGTCTGTGGCTCCGGTTCGTGGGACCCGCCCGCTTGGCGACCGGCATCGCGGTCGCGATCGCAGTCGCCGCGGCGGCGTTCTGGCTGCTGCGCACGCCGAGCCCACCCACCGAGGCCGGCCTGCCGTACGCACGGAGCTCGGCGACGACCGCAGCGGGTGCCTCGTCGACGTCGTCGATCGCCGCCAGCGTCGC
Organism: Ilumatobacteraceae bacterium; assembly: GCA_963816635.1. GTDB lineage: Bacteria > Actinomycetota > Acidimicrobiia > Acidimicrobiales > Ilumatobacteraceae > Desertimonas. The sequence continues at coordinate 31,102 of CAWFLK010000020.1, forward strand.
GCCCACCACCACCGCTGATCTGGTGGTGCACGTCACCGGTGCGGTCGACGCGCCCGGCGTCTATCGCGTGCGCGCCGGGAGCCGCGTCGGCGATGCCATCGACGCGGCTGGCGGGGCGGCGCCGGGCGCGGCGGCCGACGCGCTCAACCTCGCCGCGCTGGTACGTGACGGTGACCGCATCGACGTCCCGGCCGCGGGCCAGGTCACCTCCCCGCCGTTCACCACGATGGCGCCTGGAGTGGTGCACGCCGTCGTCGGCAGCGAGCCGTCGCCCGGCCCCGTCGACCTGAACCGGGCGACCGCCGCCGAGCTCGAGGCGCTGCCCGGCATCGGCCCGGCGACGGCTGCGGCGATCCTGACGTACCGCGCCGAGCACGGGGCGTTCGGCGCGGTGGACGAGTTGGAGGACGTCCCCGGCATCGGGCCGGCGAAGCTCGCCGCGCTCCACGGCCTGGTGGTCGTGTGACCGGCGCGCCGAGGTCCGCGACTACAGCAGCTGACGCCCCAGCAGCGCGGTGGCACCGATCAGGGCCGCAGCCACCCCGACCCACACGCCGAGCAGCAGCCAGCGGTAGGCGCGCCAGTAGTCGCTCCACGTCGCCACCGGGTTGCGGGTGGCCGTGCGGGCGGCGAGGTAGCCCACCACCAGCCACAGCGGCACCGACAGGGCGATGCCGATCCACCAGGTGTCGCTGCTGGCGAAGGGCACGCCGATCACGAGCAGGCCGGGGGCGGCGCAGACGCCGAGGATCAGCCCGGTCCACCCGCTCGCCTGGCCGTCGAACAGGGCGAGCACGCACGCGGCCGCCACGCCGAGCACGGCGGGGACGACGAGAGCCAGCAGCGGCCCGTAGCGCCGGATGCGCTCGCGGTACCACAACGGGCCTTCGACCACCGGCGACGACGGGCCGGTCGTGGGACCGGTCGTGTCGGGTGGGGTGGCGGTGAGCACGTCGCAGGAGTCTAGGTGGCGACCGTCGCCGGGTGCCGTCCACGGCCGCCGTCGGATCCGGTGGCTGGGTCGCGGCGAACCAGCGGTGGTCGGGCTGGCGGCGGTCGTGGTCGCCGTCGCCGTGTGGCGCCGGTCGCCGGTCGACGCCGGCGTGGCCGTCCTCGGCGCGGTGGCGCTGGTGCGCCGGTGGACGTTCGCCCTCGGGCTCGCAGTGCTCGCCGGCGTCGCCACGGTCCGCTCGGTCGACTCGGTCGCCTCGCTCGCGCCCGATCGACTCGGTGCGTTCAGTGGGTGGGTGACGGTGGCGTCCGATCCCGCCTCGTCCCACGGTTCGACGCGGCTGCTGCTCCAGGTGGAGGGTGAGCGCTTCGAGGTGTGGGTGCGCGGCCCGGCGACGCAAGCCGCCGTGGCCCGCTGGCAGCAGGGCGACCGGGTGTGGGTCTCCGGAGCCCGCCAACCGCTCCGTCCGACGCGGGCGGCGCGGGTGTCGTGGGAGCACGTCGTCGGGGCGTTCCGCTACGACGTCCTCGGCGACCGACTCGAGGGGCGACCGCTGGCGGTGGCGTCGAACCGCGTCCGAGATCTCATCGAACGCGGCTCGTCGTCGATGCCGTCGGCCGACGCGGCCCTGGCCCGCGGTCTGATCATCGGCGACGACCGCGACGAGCCGCCGGCCATGATCGACCGCTTCCGGCGCAGCGGTCTGTCGCACTTGACCGCGGTGTCGGGCCAGAACGTGGCGTTCGTGTTGGCCGCCGCCGGTCCATTGCTGCGCCGCGCCCGCACCGGCGTGCGGCTGGCGGCCACGCTGGCGCTGATCGGCTGGTTCGTCGTGCTGACCCGGGCCGAGCCGTCGGTGCTGCGCGCCGGCGCGATGGCCGGGTTGAGCGCCGTCGGGTTCGCCCTCGGCCGCGAACGCGAGCCGCCGCGGCTGCTCGCCGTGGCCGTGATCGGCCTGCTGCTGGTCGATCCGCTGCTCGTCCGCTCGGTCGGCTTCTGGCTGTCGGTCGGCGCGACGGCGGGGGTGACGGTCCTCGGCCCGCCGCTCGCCCGACGGCTACGGGCCCTCGGGCCCCTGGCGGTGCCGCTGGGCGTCACGCTGGGCGCGCAGCTGGGCGTGGCGCTGCCGAGCCTGCTCGTGTTCGGCCGGCTGCCGCTCGTCGGCACCCTCGCCAACCTGCTGGCCGTGCCGGTCGCCGGCTTCGTGATGCTGTACGGGCTGCCGGCGGCGCTGGTCGCCGGCGCCGTGTCGCCGCTGCGCGGCATCGTCATGCTGCCGGTGGAGGTGGGCGTGCGGTGGGTCGACCGCGTCGCCGGGGTCGCCGCGACCACCGAGCCACCGGCGCCGTGGGGCGCGGTCGGCGTGGTGGTGGTCGCCATTGCCCTGGTGGCCGTGGTGGTGCGGGCCGGCCCGTCCGGGCCGTCCGACGGGCTGCCAGAATGACCGCCGCCATGGCCGTGCACTTCCTGGTTGGTGACGACGAGTCGATCCTGCGCGCCGCGGTGTCGGCCCTCGTGCACACCCTGGTGGGCGACGGCGACCGCTCGCTCATGGTCGACGAGCACGACCAGGAGGACGCCTCGATCGCCGCCATGATCGACGCGGCGCAGACACCACCGTTCCTCACCGACACCCGGGTCGTCGTCGCACGCGACGTCGGGCGGTTCAACGTCGACGAGCTGCGCCCGCTCGTCGAGTACCTCGCCGAGCCGCTCGACAGCACCGAGCTGGTGATCGAGTGGGGGAGCGAACGACGCCCCAAGGCCCTCGCCGACGCGTTGACGAAGGCGGGCGTCGCTGTCACCTCGACCGCTCCACCGAGCCGGCCCCGCGACCGTCAGGCGTGGGTGCTGGAGGCGGCGGGCGAACGCGGCGTGCGGCTCGACTCGCGGGCCGCCGGCACGCTCGCCGAACACCTCGGCGAGAACGTCAGCTCGCTCGACGGCATCCTGCGCACGCTCGCCGCCACCTACGGCGAGGGCACACTGCTGCGCGACGAGCAGATCACGCCGTTCCTCGGCGACGCCGGTGGTGTCCCGCCGTGGGACCTGACCGATGCGATCGATGCCGGACGCACCGAGCAGGCCCTGACGCTGCTCACCCGCATGCTCGGGGCGGGCGAGCGCCATCCGCTACAGGTGATGGCGATCCTGCAGAGCCACTACGGCAAGCTGGCCGCCCTCGACGGCCTCGACGTGCGCACCGAGGCGGAGGCGGCCGCGGCGATGGGCATCAAGCCCGGGTACCCGGCGCGCAAGGCGATGGAGTTGTCGCGCACGCTCGGGCGCACGGCGGTGCAGCGGGCCATCGACCTGCTGGCGTCGGCCGACCTCGACCTGCGCGGCCGGCGGATGCTCGACGAAGAGGTCGTGATGGAGGTGCTGGTGGCTCGGCTGAGCCGCCTGTCGCGCTAGCGGATCAGCTGGCGACGTCGGCGGCAGCGGCGTTGACCGTCTGCTGCAGGCGGCTCTTGCGCCGTGCGGCCTGGTTGGGGTGGATCACGCCCTTGGCGGCCGCCTTGTCGAGGCGCTTCACAGCGAGGCGCACGTCGTCGCCGTTGGTGTCGGAGCCGATGCTGCTCGTGGCCTTCTTGACGCGCGTCTTGAGCTCGCTCCGCACCGCCTTGTTGCGCTCGGCGCGCTTGGCGTTGGTGAGATTTCGCTTCTTCTGGCTCTTGATGTTGGCCACGGATCGTCCCTCGGGGTGTCGTCGAACAGCGGCCCAAGGGTATCGGGAGCACCGCGGGCGGCCAACGCTCCGGCGCGACCGTGTGGCCGCGCTCGTAGGATCGATCGACACCGCCATGGACCGCTCCCGCATCCGCAACTTCTCGATCATCGCCCACATCGACCACGGCAAGTCGACGTTGTCCGATCGCATCCTCGAGATCACGGGCGCCGTCGAAGCGCGTGACATGCGCGAGCAGTACCTCGACTCGATGGAGCTCGAGCGCGAGCGCGGGATCACGATCAAGGCGCAGAACGTGCGTGTCGAGTGGCGCGGCCACGTGTTCCACCTGATCGACACGCCGGGCCACGTCGACTTCGGGTACGAGGTGAGCCGGTCGCTCGCCGCGTGCGAGGGGGTGGTGCTGGTGGTCGACGCGGCCCAGGGCATCGAGGCGCAGACCCTCGCCAACTGTTACCTGGCGATGGAGCACGACCTCGAGATCGTGGCGGCGTTGAACAAGATCGACCTCCCGGCTGCCGATCCCGACCGCTACGCGCGTGAGATCGAGAACGTCCTCGGCATCGCCGCCGACGACATCGTGCGGATCTCGGCCAAGACCGGCGCCGGCGTGCCCGAGCTGCTCGACGCGGTGATCGAGCGCATCCCGGCGCCGACCGGCGACGCCGACGCGCCGCTCCAGGCGCTGATCTTCGACAGCCAGTTCGACCAGTACCGCGGCGTCGTCTCGAGCGTGCGCGTCGTCAACGGCCGTCTCGGCACCGGGTCGAAGCTGCGCTTCATGCAGGCGGCGGCGTTGCACGAGCCGATCGAGATCGGCGTGCGCCGGCCGGTGCCCACGCCGGTGGCCGAGCTCGGCCCGGGCGAGGTGGGGTACCTCATCGCCGGCATCAAGGACGTCGGCGAGGCGCGATCGGGTGAGACGATCACCACGGTCACGGCCGGCTCGACCCAGCCGCTGCCGGGTTACCAGGACCCCAAGCCGATGGTGTTCTCCGGGCTGTTCCCGATCGACGGCGACGACTTCGAGGACCTGCGCGACTCGCTCGAGAAGCTCAGGCTCAACGACGCGTCGATCAGCTATCAGCCCGAATCCTCGGGCGCCCTCGGGTTCGGGTTCCGCTGCGGATTCCTCGGCCTGCTGCACATGGAGATCGTGAAGGAGCGACTCGAGCGTGAGTTCGGCCTGGCGCTGATCGCCACCGCGCCGAGCGTGAAGTACCGCGTGCATCGCACCGACGGCACGGTCGTCGAGATCGACAACCCGGCCGAGCTGCCCGACCCGCAGCGCATCGACCACATCGAGGAGCCGTACTTCAAGGTCTCGATCATCACGCCGAGCGACTACACCGGGACGCTGATGGAGCTGTGCCAGCACCGGCGCGGCGAGCTCGACAAGATCGAGTACCTGTCGCCCGAACGGGTCGAGCTGCACTACCTGATGCCGCTGGCCGAGGTGGTGGTCGACTTCTTCGACCAGATGAAGAGCCGCAGCCAGGGCTACGCCAGCCTCGACTACGAACTGGTGGGCTACCGCCGGTCGAACCTGGTGAGGGTCGACCTGCTGCTGAACAGCGTGTCGGCCGACGCCTTCTCCACGATCGTGCACCGCGACCGGGCCTTCGAGTACGGGCGGCGGATGACCGAGAAGCTGAAGGAGCTGATCCCGCGGCAGATGTTCGACGTGCCGATCCAGGCGGCGATCGGCGGCAAGGTGATCGCCCGCGAGACGGTGAAGGCCAAGCGCAAGGACGTGCTGTCGAAGTGCTACGGCGGTGACATCACCCGCAAGCGCAAGCTGCTCGAGAAGCAGAAGGAAGGCAAGAAGAAGATGAAGGCGATCGGCCGGGTCGAGGTCCCCGGCGACGTCTTCATCTCGGCGTTGAAGCTGGACTGACGCGCAACCGGAGGGCACCAGCAGGACCGTACGGTCCGGCTGGTGCCCTCCGGTTTCCGCGGAAGGGGCAGCTAGCACTCGGTAGCATCGAGTGCCAGCATGCTCGACGAACGCAAGACGGCGATCCTGAGCGCGGTGGTGCAGGAGTACATCGCCACGGCGCTGCCGGTCGGGTCGACCCACGTGGTCGACGCGCCCGGCGTTCGGGTGTCTCCGGCCACGGTGCGCAACGAGATGGCCGTGCTCGAGCAGGAGGGATACCTCGTGCAGCCGCACACGTCGGCGGGGCGGATCCCCACCGACAAGGGCTACCGCTTCTTCGTCGACCACCTCAGCGCCCCGGGTGGGCTCGACCAGCGCACCACGGCGCGGGTGGGCGAGTTCTTCTCCACCGCCCACGGTCGCCTCGAGGAGATGCTCCACCGCACCACCGAGCTGCTCGCCCGGCTCACCAACTACGCCGGCGTCGTGGTCGGCCCGACGGCCCAGGTGCAGCTCGTGCGCTCGGTGCAGCTGGTGCGCCTGTCGTCGGAGGTGGCGACCGTGGTCGCCGTGCTCGGCAACGGCGCCGTCGAGAGCGAGACCATCGACATCGCCGCCGAGCTGACCGACGACCAGGTCGCCACCGCCAGCGCCCACCTCGACGCCCAGTGCTCGGGTCAGCCCCTCGGCCGGGTGGCCGAGCCGGTGCCGAGTGGTGACGCGTCGGTCGACCAGCTCTGCGCCGAAGCGCTCTCGGCGCTGATCAGCGGGGCTGCCGACGCCCACGTGTACCTCGGCGGCACGGCCACCATGGCGTCGGCCTTCGACGCCGTCGACATCGTCACCGACGTGTTGCGCGCCCTCGAGCAGCAGTTCGTCGTCGTGTCGCTCGTGTCCGACCTCGTCGACCGGGGCATGTCGATCGCCATCGGCGGCGAGCACGGCGTGCAGCCGTTGTCGGCCTGCTCGGTGGTGGTGGCGCCGATCGTCGTCGACGGCGAGCACCGCGGCTCGGTCGGCGTGCTCGGCCCGACACGGATGAACTACCCGCAGGCACTGGCCACCGTCGAGGTGGTCAGCGACCGCCTCGCCCGCCGGATGGAGGGCCCCGAGCGTGGCTGACTACTACGAGCTGCTCGGCGTCTCCCGCTCGGCCGGCCCCGACGAGCTCAAGCGGGCGTACCGCCAGCGCGCCCGCGAGCTGCACCCCGACGCCAACCCCAACGACAGCGCCGCCGCCGAGCGTTTCAAGGAGGTGTCGCGCGCCTATCAGGTGCTCTCCGACCCCGACCAGCGCGCCCGGTACGACCGCTTCGGCGAGTCCGGCGTGGGCAGCTCCAACGGCGGTCCGAACGCCGAGGACATCTTCTCGGGCGGCCTCAACGACCTGTTCAGCTCGCTGTTCGGCAACACCGGAGGCTTCGGCGGCGGTCGGCGTGGCCCGACCGGCCCGCCGCGTGGCCAGGACATGGAGGTGTCGGCGCGGATCACCTTCGAGCAGGCGGTGTTCGGCTCGACCGTGCCCGTCACGCTGAAGCTCCCACAACGCTGCCCCGACTGCGACGGCTCCGGGGCCGGCGCCGGCACGCAGCCGGTGACGTGCGTCGAGTGCAGCGGCCGCGGCCAGGTGCAGCGGGTGCGCCAGAGCCTGCTCGGCCAGATGGTCACCACGTCGGCCTGCCCGCGCTGCGGCGGCCTCGGCCAGGTGGTGGTGACGCCGTGCCCGACGTGCCGCGGCGAGGGCCGCATCACCCTCGACCACACCTACCAGGTCGACGTGCCCGCCGGGGTCGACAACGGCGCCACCCTCCGCCTCGCCGGGCGCGGCGCGGCCGGACCACGCGGTGGGGCCAACGGCGACCTCTTCGTCCACCTTCGTGTCGACGCCCACGAGCGCTACGTTCGCGACGGCATCGACCTGGTCACCGCGGTGCCGGTGTCGGTCGCCCAGGCGGCGTTGGGAACGACGGTTGCGTTGCCGACGCTCGACGGCGACGAGGAACTGCTCGTGCCGGCGGGGACCCAGCCGGGTCGTGTGTTCGTGCTCAAGGGGCGAGGGGTGCCGCGCCTGCAGGGCCGCGGCCGCGGCGACCTGCGCGCCGAGGTCGTGGTCGAGGTGCCGACCAAGCTCAGCGACGCCGAGGAGAACCTGCTCCGTCAACTCGCCGAGCTCCGCGGCGAGTCGGTCGGCTCATCCGACAAGGGCCTCTTCTCACGCATCAAGTCGGCGTTCCAGTAGCTCCCATGGACGAGAGGCTGCGCCGCTCGGCCGCCCACGTCCTCGTCGGCGACATCGCCGCGCCGACCCTCGACGAGCCGACGCGCCACCACCTCGTGCGCGTGCTGCGCCTGCGCGACGGGGCGTCGGTCACCGCCACCGACGGCCGCGGCGCGTGGCGTGCGTGCACGCTGCGCGGTGGCGCCCTGGAGGTCGACGAGGCGCCGGTCGCGACGGCCCGCCGCGACCCACCGGTGACGATCGCCGTCGCCCCGCCGAAGGGCGATCGCCTCGAGTGGCTGGTGGCCAAGTGCACCGAGGTGGGAGTCGATCGCATCGTCCTGCTCGACGCCGAACGGTCGGTGGTGCGCTGGCCCGCCGACCGGGCCGAGCGCCAGCTCGAGCGCCTGCGCCGCGTCGCCGGCGAAGCGGCGATGCAGTCGCGACGGGTGTGGCTGCCGGAGGTGAGCGGGCCGATCGCCGCCGTGACGATCCTCGCCGATGCCGTCGCGGCCGAGCCGGGCGGGCGGGCCGTCACGCCGCACGACACCACGATCGCGGTCGGACCGGAAGGCGGCTGGTCACCGGCCGAGCTCGACGCTGCGGGCGAGACGGTGGCGCTCGGCGACACCGTGCTGCGCGTCGAGACGGCCGCCGTCGCCGCCGCGGTGCTGATGACGAGCCGGCGATGAGCGGTCCCGCGCCACTCGGCGTGTACGTGCACGTGCCGTTCTGCTCGAGCCGGTGCGACTACTGCGCGTTCGCCACCTGGACCGACCGTGGCCACCTCGTCGGCGACTACCTGGAGGCCGTCCGCGTCGACATCGCCAGCACGTTCGCCCGCCATCCCGAGCGGCGGGCAGCGACGGTGTTCGTGGGCGGTGGCACGCCGTCGCTCGTTCCCGGCGAGCTGTTGGCCGGCGTGCTGGCCGAGATCCCGATCGCACCCGGCGCCGAGGTGACGGTGGAGTGCAATCCCGACGACGTCACCCACGAACTGCTCGCCGCCTACGCCGCCGGCGGGGTCAGCCGCATCAGCCTCGGCGTGCAGTCGATGGTGCCGCGGGTGCTGGCGCTGCTCGGGCGCCGGCACGATCCCGACAACGTCGTGACCGCGGTGCAGGCGATCCGCGACGTCGGGTTCGCCTCGTTCAACATGGACCTGATCTACGGCGCGGCCAGCGAGACGCTCGACGAGTGGCGCACGACGCTGCGGGGCGCACTGGCGCTCGATCCACCGCACGTGTCGGCGTACGGACTCACCGTCGAGGCGGGCACGCCGCTCGCCGACGACCCGGCCCGCCATCCCGACGACGACGTGCAGGCCGACGAGTACGAGCTCGCCGACGACCTGCTCACCTCCGCCGGCCTCGACAACTACGAGGTGTCGAACTGGGCCCGGCCGGGCCACGAGAGCCGTCACAACCAGCTCTACTGGGATCAGCACGACTACTTCGGGTTCGGCTGCGCCGCCCACTCCCATCTCGCCGGTCGGCGGTGGTGGAACGTGCGCACGCCGGAGCGCTACATCGCAGCCGTCGGCTCCGGCACGGCACCCGAGGCCGCCGGCGAGACGCTCGACGACGACACCCGCCGCGTCGAAGGCCTGCAGCTGTCACTGCGCACGCGCCGCGGCGTGCCCCTCGACGCCCTCGACGGTGACGCGCTCGTCGACCTCGTCGCCCGCGACGGCGACCACTGGACCCTGACGCGTCGTGGCCGTCTCCTCGCCAACGAGGTGTCGGTCCGCCTCCGCTGATCTCGGCCCGCGCTCACGAACAGACGGCGCGAATCGGACACCAGTGTCCGAAAACCGGCCGGTGTTGTGGTGTCAGCCGATGCCGGCGGCCGCGAACGCCTCGTCACGCGATGGCGGCGTGAGGGCAGCGACGAGCTCGAACCAGCGCTCGCGCGCCTCCGGCTTGACGACGAGACGTGCGTGCAGGATGACCATGATGTACTCCCTCGTCGGCGGCTGTCTCGGCGGCGAGACCCTAACCGGGTCGTGCCGGGCAGGGCGGTTTCGGACCCGCGAACCCGCTAGCGTGAGGCGTCCGCGAGGGCGCGTAGCTCAGTTGGTTAGAGCGCTACCATGACACGGTAGAGGTCCCGGGTTCGAGTCCCGTCGTGCCCACGAAACGCCTGATAGAGCGGGTTTTCAGCCTCCTCGGCTGGACACGATGGGGGCGTCGGGTCCGTCGATGCGGGTCGGCGTCCTAGCCGATGCGTGCGGACCGAGTTCGGCCACAAGGGACGACGGTGCGGTCGCTGCACGGATGAGTGCGGTGCGGACGGACCAGGCGATCCCAACGCTGTGCGATGGACGTCGATCAGATGGTGACCCAGTGCGATGGCCCACCCAGTGTCGTCGGCAGCGATCGGCCACGCCCAACCGTTGCGCCGGTCGACGTGGGTGATCCGGTGGTTATGTCCGTGGTAGACGACGATGTCGCCGAGCTGGAGTTCGTCAGCGTGAATTGTCGTCATCGCCCCTGATCCCTTTCCTGGTTCGGGTTGCCCTCAACAGCTTCCTCGCAATCAGGAGGCTCGCCATGAGTAGGTGATACTCAACTTCGGACGAGCGGACGATCGAGTACCCATTGGCGCGGGATCATCCGAGAAGCACTCGAGCACCCACGAGCCGAGCCGGAACCGCTTCAGGCGACTGCCTTCTCTGCCGGCTCAGGGGCGAACCACCGTAGGGGCAGAACGTGTGAGCGCTCACCATCGCGAGCCGCGCACGATGCCCGATCCGGCACCGACCGTCGAAAATCGCGGCGGATACCGCCGACCGCCCGTATCCGGCACCGCTCGGACCGGATCGAGGCAACCTCGATCGCGAGCTCCGTGGTGGAACGGTCGTCGCGGTGCGATCATTTGACGTCGTGACCCGGAGCGCAGACGTAGCCGTCTTGGTCGCGCCGCCCAGGCGTTCCCGCGTGCTCCCCATCGTGATCGCGGTCATCGATCGCGCCGGACTTGGCGAGTCCTGGATCTGTGCACTCAGACGGCGCCACGACCGGCTGCTTCGCCTATCGGTATCTGCATTGCTGGTCGAGGGCGTGGCATTGGTTGTCGGGCGCGGAAACTGCCTCTCGGCCCGCTGCAACGGAAGCTGGGAGGTCCCGTCCCGCTGTTCGAACTCGTTCTTCCCCGCGAGCGGCCAAGGCCGCCGTTCCCGTCCTCGCCGCAATATCCCTGGTTGGACGCTCGATGACACCGGTCACGTTCACGTCGGGAGCGGAGCCGATGATGCGCGGCTCGGCTCGAGATGGTCACGCCTGGTTCGAAGCGATCGACCGGCTGTCGGTTCCGAACGTTGCCGCGGCTGTGATTACTCACCGCCGGCCCTGCCGCGTTGGGTAATCGGTACTCACGCCGGAGCGAGGGCTGATCGTCATGCTCGGCTCACCGGGTGTCAAAAGACCCCGACAGCCAAGAAGGAAGCACCCCCATGAACCTCAAGCACCACACGCGGCGCGCCATCGCTCTCGCCACTGTCGCAGCGTCCGTCGCGCTCGCGGTCGGCGCAGCCAACCCCGCCCGTGCCGACAACACCGTTCCGCCGGACCCTGTGGCGAGTGACTCGCCGTCGGACCCGGTCGCCGATGAAACTCCGCCCGGCTCGGACTTCGGCGACGAAGCAGCGGCCAACTCGACAACTACGGACAGCGCGCCGACGACGGAAAGCGCGCCGACGACGGAAAGCGCGCCGACGACGGAAACGCGCCGACGACGACGCGCCGACGACGACCACAACTCCGCCGGCAGCGATCGCGACGACCACTACTCCGCCGGCGGCGATCGCGACGACGACGATCCCTGCCACCACGACCCCGCCTGCGGCGATCGCACAGCCGATCATCGTGGCGGCGATGGCGCCGACGGCACCACGGTCACCGGCGGCGACGCCCGGCAACGCCAGCGTCAAGCTGACATGGCTGGCACCGTCGAGCAACGGCGGGGCGCCGATCGACAAGTACTACGTGCAGCGCTCGTTGGTCGCTGGCGCCCCCTGGACGACGGTCACCACGACCACCGCGCTCAGCGCCACGGCCACGGGGCTGACCAATGGCACCCACTACTACTTCCGCATCGTCGCCCACAACGCGACGGGCTTCAGCCCATCGAGCACCATCGTCAACGCTGTCCCCCACACGGCGCCGACGGCACCACGGTCACCGGCGGCGACGCCCGGCAACGCCAGCGTCAAGCTGACATGGCTGGCGCCGTCGAGCAACGGCGGGGCGCCGATCGACAAGTACTACGTGCAGCGCTCGTTGGTCGCTGGCGCCCCCTGGACGACGGTCACCACGACCACCGCGCTCAGCGCCACGGCCACGGGGCTGACCAATGGCACCCACTACTACTTCCGCATCGTCGCCCACAACGCGACGGGCTTCAGCCCATCGAGCACCATCGTCAACGCTGTCCCCCGCACGGTCCCGACGGCGCCGCGGTCACCGGCGGTTACGCCCGGCAACCAATCGTTCTTTCTGAGCTGGACGGCGCCGTTGAGCAACGGCGGGGCGGCGGTCACCGGGTATGTCGTCGAGTACTTCGCCAACGGACAGTGGTACTTCGTCGGACCGTCGGCCACCACTACCTTCAGCGTGTCCAGCGGCAACTTCGTCAACGGCACGACGTACTACTTCCGCATCCGGGCCAAGAACGCCGTCGGCTCGAGCGTCCCCAGCACGGTCGTCAGCGCTGTCCCGCGGACGGTGCCGGGGACGGTCCCGTATTGCCACGCCGAGCAGGCCTCCTTCGGATCGGACTGGATGGTGTTCAGCTGGAAACCGTCGCTGAGCGACGGCGGCGCACCGATCTCGCATTACGAGATCACCATCTACAAGAACGGCGTGGAATACAACTTCACATCGGTTGCGAACGGCCCGAACTATGTCGCGACCCTCATGGCCCCGATCTACGGGGGATATGACGTGCGTATCAGGGCGATCAACACGGCGGGCTTCGGCGCGGCGTGCTGGACCACCGCGTTCATGTATTTCTGAGCACGGTCCGGATCGCGGGCACTAGATGGATGTCGCCCGGCCGCCGGGCGGCGCGCCCGAATTACATAGCCCATGATTGACGAGGGAGCGCCGAGGGGCGCTCCCTCGTCAGCGTGTTGCTGTCGAGCGCATGGCGGCAAGGGTTTTGCGGGCGTCTTCGTTGGGCGAGCGTGCCCGGCCCAGGGCTGCCGTCGCATGGCGCTCGTGCCAAGCTGCCCCGGCGTCCGGCGGCACCGCGGTCGCTCGGTCGACCCAGGCGGTCTACGCAGCGGCCGATGGCCCGGCATTGAGTACCGGCTACTCAGGGCAGGGATCTCGCGCCAGTTCAGGCTGTTGCCATGACTCATGCCCACACCCTTTGTTCCACGGATGGCCCGACGCCTCCACTCGCCCGCCTCCGCGGCGTCGAGCTCCCGGTGCCGGGCACGTGGACCGTCGCCGGTAGCCACGCGCGGATCGCGTTCGACTGGCCCCGACGGCCGCGCCGAATCGACACGTGGCAGGGACGGGCGATCGGCGCCACGGTGGCGGTCGGCCCGAGCGTCCGCGACATCGCGGTCGCCGTGCTGCTCGACGTTCCTGGTCGCTCGACGATCGTCGGACCTGGTGGCCCAACGGCTGGACCGGCCCGTTTGGAGGCGGCGACCGCCACGAACCGGCAGCCGTCGGCGCTGTCCGGTGAGTTGTCCGTCGACGGATGCGTCTATCCCGTGCACGCGACGCTCACTTTTCACGGTGTCTGGCGACGCACCGACGGGGCCTACGGCTGGTTCGGGCTCAGCGGCGCGATCGACCACGGCGGACGTGCCAAGCGGTGGACGCGCTTCTGCGTTGACATGTTCGCCGAGGAGCCCGACCTCGTCGACTCGCGGCGGGGTGTCGCGTCGAGCCGCGAAACGGTGAGCTGAGCGTACGGAAACCTGCACGCTCAGCTCACACTTCCAGACTGACGGACCTCCGCGCCGCCGCAGCCACCGCGGGCCTCAGCGGTGTCCGGAGGCCGCCGATGCCATCATCATCTCGGCCACCAGGTTGTAGGCCCGGCGCCAGGCGACCTCGATCTCGGCGTTCCAGCTCGCGCCGAGGTGATCGGCGAGTGCGCCGATGAGCGCCTCGCAGCGCCGCCCAGTAGTGCTGGGTCTGCACCCCGTAGCCCGCGTGACGAGTACCGAGGTCGCGAACGCGTGGTGCGAAGTCGGGGAACGACGAGATCGCCTCGACGAGGGCGGCGAGCTCCGCGGCGAACTTGACGGACATCACGTCCGGGCCGTCGGTGAACAGTTCCTGCGCCGATGGATCGGCCGTGAACAGCCGACGGTAGAAGTCCATCGCCATGCTGGTCGCGTCGGGTCCCAGCGCCGCATACGACTGGCGAACCATCACCAATTGCTCGGGAGTCATGTCCGGCCATCCTCGCGCTGGTCCAGCTCGAGAGCCGAGGCGAGCTGGGCGCGGCTGGACACGCCGAGTTTGGCGTAGATGTGGCCGAGGTGGTTGTCGACGGTGCGCACGGAGAGCGAGAGCTCCGCGGCGATGGCCTGACTGGAGAGTCCGCCCGCGGCCAGCACGGCAACGTCGTGCTGGCGACCGGTGAGCGTCACGACGGTGCCCGCGCGGAGCAGCGCCGGGGTCGTCGCTGCCTCGCAGCGCGCCGCCAACCCGCCGGAACGGGCGTCGAGGACAGCCGCTCGGGTGCGATCGCCACGGCGCCGCAACGCGTCTGCCGCCTGCGCGGCGGCCTCGGCGGCGAGAAGGACGGCGCCGATCGTCTCGAAGCGATCCGCGGCTGCCGCGAGTTGCTCGCCGTCGCCGGAGACGAGGCCCGCGGCGTGCTCGGCGCGCACGCGCAGCAGGTCGCTGTCGCTCGCCGCGCCGAGCGTGGCAAGGCGTGTCGCCACCGCGTCGGCGGCTCCCAGCCGGGCGGCGTCGTGGAGCAGCCAACCGGCCGCGGGGACGAAGCCGCGGGCCTCGGCCTCATCGGCGGCGGCGAGGAGTAGAACCCGCGCCGACGAGAGGTCGCCGGCGGCAACCAGCGCCCACGCCCGGCCGAGCGGCAACTCGACGGCGAGGGCGCCGAAGCCCGACGTCAGGCGGTCGACGTCGTCGGCCGCGGCCGCGCTGGCGGAAGCGTCACCGAGCAGGCCGAGGGCGGCGGCCCGGATTGCTGCGTTGATAGGGCGTAAACCTTCGAAGCGGTGCGCATCGATGGCCTGCGACGCGCGGCCGGACCACCCGAGGGTGGTGTCGGGCCTTCCCTGGGCGAGCGCGCCGCGGGCGAGGTGAACGGCGAGCCACATCACCTCGAGGGGCATCCCGGCCTGGAGGGCGTCGGCGAGCCAGGCACGCCCGCGCTCGTCGACCTCGGTGAGATGTCCGGCCTGCACCAGCGCGAACAGTTCGTTCACGCGATGGGTGCCGGGTGACGGGATCGCCAACGGGTCTCCGAGCGCGAGCTGATCGTCGTACGCCTGTCGGCAGAGTGCCAGCGCCTCGGCGGTGCGTCCGATCATCGCCAACGCGGCGGCCCGCGGGGCTGCGGTGAGTACGCCGAGGCGCGGGACGCCGACGTCGACGCGCTCGAGCATCGCCAGGGCGTCCAGGGGCCGGCCAGAGTACGCCAGCATCTCGGCCTCGCCGGACAGCAGCTCGGCGGCCGCCGACGCCGACATCCCACTGGCCGCCAGCTGTCCACCGACCGCCGCGGCCTCGTCGTCGCGGCGGCAACCAACGAACAGATTGCGGCGCCGCACGACCGCGATGGAGACGTCGACGTCGTCACCCGTGGCCCGCTCCATGGCGAGGGCGAGGGTGGTCTCGGCATCCTCGAACGAGCCCAGGTTGTAGAGCGCCTCGCCGAGCACGAGCCCTCCGACGGCCGTCTGCCGGGCCGCCAGCGACGCCCTCGCAAGCCGCGCCGCGGTAGCGAAGTCGTGATCGGAGCGCGCCAGACAGGCGGCGCGGCAGGAGAAGCTCGGGGTCGGCCTGACCGGTGGCTTCGAGTCTCAGCGTGGCGATGCGGACGGGGTCGTCCCGACGACGGGCGCCGAATCGCTCCAACGTCTCGGCGTGGCCGACCAGGATCGATCGCGCTCGCTCGGGTGGCACCTTGGCTCGCAGAACCTCCCCGTGCAGCGGATGAGCGAGGCTCACCGACTGGCGTCGGCCATCGGCGCGGGCCGCGATCAAACCGTCCCTTTCGAGCTCCTCCAACACGTCGAGGCCGAACGACGATTCGAGGGGGCCGAGGCCCACCGGCTGGCACAGCGCGAGCAGTTCGAGGACGACACGCCCCGCCGGCTCCAGGCCGTCGATGCGCCGTTCGACCAGGTCACGAAGCTCGGCCGGGGGCGGCGATCGGCCTGTCGAGGCGCCACACGCCATCCCGGTGGGCGAGCGATTCGTCGGCGAGAGCTCCGAGCACGAGCTCGTGGAGGGTCAGCAGATTGCCGCGGCACGCCGTCCACAGCCCATCCGAGGCGGAGCCGTCGAGCGGACCCTCGAGCACGATGTGCAGCAGCGTGTCGACACTCACCGGGTCGAGCTCGCCGAGGTCGATCCGGACTGCCCGTTCGTCGCGCCACCACTGGGTCACCGTTTCGGGAACGGGGTCATCGCTGGTGATCGTTGCCACTCCGAACACCCCACGGTTCGCCAGTAGGTGGTCGACCACGGTGAGTGACGATCGGTCGACGCGGTGGGCGTCGTCAAGCAGCAGGACGGGTGGACCGGAGTCCCCACTGGCCGGTGCCAGCGCCCTCAGTGTCGCGTCGAGCAGCCTCGCCCGCGAGGTGGAGCCGCCGTCGTCGCCCTGCTGCCAGTCGGTCAACGCGCCCGCAGGGAGCAGGTGAGCGACGGCGGCCAACGCAACGGCACGGTCAGAGCGGTCGGCCGTCGCGCGCAACACTCGACGCCCGGCAGCTTCGGCGACGAGGAGGCACTCGTCGCCGAGCCGGGTCTTGCCGACCCCCGACGGTCCGTAGATGCACAGCGCCTGACAACCCGGATCCTGCAACGCCACGCTGAACACGTCGAGCTCGTCGCGCCGGCCAACCAGCGGCCAGCGAGTGGCGACGGCCATCGGTCGCGTAGTCTACGCGGGTCCGCCGCCGGCCCCGGCTGGCGGCAGCGGCCCTCCCACCGGGGATGAGACGCCGACGCTCAGACCTGGCGCATCCCACGGTGAGTAGCCCCGAACGTTGTTCACCTTCGAGGCACCGGTTCGAAGATGTCGTCGAACGCGGCGAAGCTGCCGCCGCCGCCGACTTCGATCGGCAGCAGCGACAGCACATCAATGGCGTTCACGCCGGCTACGTCAGCTGGCGCTGACGTTCGCTGGCGTCGTTGCCTGGGCGCGTCCAGCGACGACGGAGAGTTCCGTACGCTTGGAGGTCAACTCGTGCAGGGGATCGCGTCGCGGCGTTCCAGATGCCACCGAGTTGGTCGGAGTCGAGTTGATCAAGGCCACCTCGGACAGCGGAGGGCTCGTCGGCGTCTGCCGATGTGCCGGCCCGTGACTGGATGCCAGCGGTGTCGTCCACGGAATCGACGAACCCGTCGTCGCCGGCTTGGATGACGCCGTCGGACCGGCGACCGTCGTGGGAACCGAGTCGTTCACGCCGGCAACGTTGGCTCCGGCGTCCTGCTCGACGGAGGCGTTCGCCGTGGACGCCTCGTCCTCGAGGTACACGACATCGCCCGGGTGGAGCATCTGGGGATCGTCGTAGCCGAGGCGTGGGCTGTTCAGCTCGATGAGCTCCTCCGACTTCGCCCGCACGTCGCCTGGCGTGGCGCTGTCGCCGAGGGTCGCCTCGGCGATCGCCCAGTAGGAGTCACCGGCGACGACGTCGTGCGCACGCCGGTGCCTCGCGCACCTCGTCGAGTGCGGCCGGTGCGCTGGCCGACGATGGCGCCGACGGTGCAGCCACGATGCCGACGATGTCGCCGGGTCGGAGCATGGCCGGGACGTCGTAGCCGAGCCGCGGCGCGTTGTAGGCCATCAGCGCCCCGGTGAGCGTCAGGATGTCGCGCTTGGTGGCGCCATCGGGCAACTGCCGTTCGGCGATCGCCCAGAAGGAGTCGCCATCCGCGACTTCGTACGACGGGACGACGGTGGCGTGCCGGCCGGCGGGCCAGACCCGGGCGAACAGTCCGGCGACGGCGCCGGGCGGTGAGTGTGCCGCGCTCAGGCCGGTCGGGACCTCGACCGAACCCGGGTCCCGTGTCACGCCCGTGTCGGCCCGGGACTGCCCCCGCCGCGGCGCCGGCAACGGCCACTGAGGTGGTGACTGCAACGGCCGCGATGACGTACCGCGCTCGGTTCTTCTTGATGTACATGGATCAGCTCGTTCCTATGAGTCGGAGACCCGGTGTGGGCACCCGTGAAACGAGCATGACGATCGGCGGGAGGGCGAGGATGAGTACCCGCCACCCAAAGCTGGCGGCGCCGCGGGTGAGTAACCCTGCGTACAGGAGGGCGGCTCGCCGATCTGTGGGGGCTGACTCAGCGCTGCAGCGCGGTGTCGAGCTGCTCGCGGCCGGACACACCGAGCTTGTCGTAGATCCGTTGGAGATGGTTCTCCACCGTGCGCAGCGACAGATAGAGGTGGTCGGCGATCTCTCGATTGCTCAGCCCCCGCGCCGCCAGCGTGGCCACCTCGCGCTCGCGTCCGGTCAACGCGACGAACCCGAGATCGATCCGCATCGCCGGCGAACGGACGCCCTCGCACGCGGCGATCATCTGTTGCGCCCACCGGTCGCACTCGGCGGCTCGTCGCCGGAGTCCGTCGCTGCGATGGGCGCCAGCCGCGTCCAGTGCGGCCTCGGCGGCGACGAGGTTGACGCCCAACTCGGCGAACCGGTGGGCCACATCCTCGATTGCCGCGCCGGATCCGGAGATCAGGGCGCGGCAGTGCGCGGCCAGCACCGCCGTCAGCTCGCCGTCGATCCGCTCGACCAGCGCGCTCAAGTGGTCCTGCTGTGATCGGGCGTCACCCAGGCGGACGAGGTCGTGACGGAGCAGCGCCTCGGCGACGACGAGCTCGGCATCTGCGGCGCGCCCGGCGGCGGACCGCAGGTGGGCGACCGCTGCCGTCCGCTCCCCGGCGGCGGCGAGCGCCCATGCTCGTCCGCGTTCGACGAGGTCGAGCTCGAACAACTGAATCGGTGGTGGCGCCGCGGAGCCGAGCGCGGCGAGAGCGACCTCGCACCGGGCCAGGTCGCCGCTCATGCCGGCGGCGAGGACGCTGCCGCCGAGCGCCCAACGCGAGCCGGCGACGTCGTTGATGTCTCGATTCACGGCCGCCGCCTCTCGGAACTCACTTCCAGCGGTCGTGAGCCGACCTCGGTGGACGGCCGTGAGGCCTCCGAGCAAAGCAAAGGCAGCCTGCAGATCGGCGTGCTGTGCGCCGACCGCAGCGTCGTACCCCTGGGCGACCAACTCGTCGGCATCGACCGCTCGACCGGCCGCGCACAGCGCCAGGACCGCCCCGATGAACTGGGTCTCGGGCAGGAAGTGGGCTGCCGCACCGATCGCCGCATGCGCCTCGTGTCCACTCCGGGCGACCTCGATCGCCTCCTCCAGGGCTCCTGACAGCGCCAGCGCGACCGATGCGGCGTAGGCGCCGCGAGGAAAGCTCGGGCTTGTCGGCCGATCGAGCAGCGGGCGGGCCGCCTCGATCGCCAGGCGCGGCTTCGGCGCCTGAGCGAGCACGATGGCCAACGAAGCCCTCAGACGGTCCACGAGGTCGGGGTCGTGGACGAGCGTCAGCGTCTCGTTCACGACGGCAAGGGCCTCGTGCTCGCGCCCGAGGTACAAACCGAGCGCGATCGCCCGCGAGTCGGCGACGTCGACGCGCTGCTGGTCAGTGGTCGCCTCACCGGCCAGATCGTCCAGCAGGGCGGCGGCTTGCTCGTGACGGCCGAGGAGCATCGCCGTCTCAGCGAGCACGAGCCCCGCCTCGACTCCGCCCCCGTGGGCCCGGGCGGCGGCAGCGAGACGATCGGCCAGGCCGAGGTCGTGGGCGTTGTACGCGCGGCGGGCGGCGGTGGTGAGCTGCTCGAGGTCGACGGCTCGTCCGGCATCCAGCCGCCACGTCACGACGCGGACGAGGTCGCCGGGTCGCGGCATCCCCGCCGCCTCGACCGCGTCGGCGACGAGTCCACACACCCTCCGCCGGCGCAGGGACGGCATCGTGGCCAGCACGGCCTCGCCGTACAGCGGATGTGCGAGTACCACCAGCGGGCGCCCGCCGTCGTCGACGACGTCGATCACGCCACCGTCCTCGAGCCGCTCCAGCACGCTGCTGTCGACCAGCGCCGTCACCTCCTCCAGCTCGATCCGCTCAGCAACGGCCAGCACATCGAGCGCCGATCGTGCCGCGTCGTCGAGCGCGCCGAGCCGGGCTGCAATGAGCTCGACAAGCCGTGGAGGCGGGCTCGTCGGTCCCCGCTGACGCCAGATCCCTCCGTCGTTCTCGAGCGAGCCGGCGGCGGCGGCTCCGAGGACGAGCTCCCTCAGGTAGAGCGCGTTCCCGCGAGTGGTCTCCCAAAAGCGCTGCCGCGTCGCCCTGTCCACCGGCCCGTCCAGCACGGACGAGAGGAGCTCACCGGTCTCGGCGAGAGACAGTCCGTGGAGCTCGATCCGTCCGGCCCAGCCCGCCGTCCACAAGCTCTCGATCGCATCGGGCGCCGGCTCGCCCGAGCGCACCGTCGCCACCAACCGGCAGACCCCTTCCGTCACCACCTGGTGGACGAGCGCCGCTGACGCGGCGTCGAGCCGCTGGGCGTCGTCGACCACCAGCATGCGAGCAGGCTCGTCGGCGGTCGCCGCCAATGCCCGCCGAGCGTCGGCGAGGATCTCGACCGACGATGCGTCCTCCAACCGTTCGCTGAGCAACGACGCGACGGCGCCGAACGGAATCGATGCGGCAGCCCGCTGTCCCGACGACCTTGTGGATCGCCCAACCGTGCCCCACCGCTCGCGCCGCGACTTCCCTCGCCAGCCTCGACTTCCCGACGCCTGCCGCACCGGCGATCACGGCCGCGGTTGGCAGGTCGCGGTCGAGCAGTTCGAAGATCGCGTCGAGGTCGGCGGTCCGGCCGACGAGAGGCCAGTGGTTCACCGAACGTATTCTGGCTCTCTTCACGGGTCCGCGGGTCCGGGCGTGGAGCGGCGAAGTGTGAGCTCAGCGCGCGGTAACCTGCATCGTCGGCTCACACTTCCTGGTCATCGCCGGTCGGGCGGCTCGACGGTCAGGCGTCGACGGCGAGGGCGAGGTGCTCGTGGACCGATCGGATCGCCGCCGACCCCTCGCCGACGGCGGCGGCGACACGCTTGGTCGATCCCGAGCGGAGGTCGCCGACGGCGAACAAGCCCGGGCCGACTCGTCTCGTACGGCAGGGGTCGACGACCCATCGCGCACCATGCGTCGCCCAACGCCTGTGGTCCAGGGCGCGGTCGGTGAGCACGAAGCCGTGCTCGTCGACGGCGACGCCGTCGAGCCAGCCGCTGTTGGGTTCGGCACCGATGAACGAGAACAACGAGGTGCACTCGACCTCGGCGTGCTGGTCCGAGCCGCTGACCGTGATGCGTTCCAGCGTCGGGTCGCCGTCGAGCGCGGTGACCGTCATGCCTTCGTGCACCTGGACGCGGGGATGGTTGGCGATCCGGTCGACGAGGTAGTTCGACATCGTCGCGCTCAGCGGTCGACGAACGACGACGCACACCGACGATGCCTTCTCGGCGAGGAACATCGCCGCCTGGCCGGCCGAGTTGCCGCCCCCGACCACGGCGACGGGCGCGCCCGAACACATGCGGGCCTCCAGCTCGGTCGCCGCGTAGTAGACGCCGGCCATCTCGTAGCGCTCGAGCCCGGCCACGGGCAGCTTGCGGTAGTGCGCGCCGGTGGCGGTCACGACGGCGCGGCCGGCGACCTGGACGCCATCCGACAGCGTGGCGACGATGTGCCCGGCGACGTCCTGCAGTGACGTGACCGCGCACGGGCTGCGATGACCGCGCCGAACTTCTGCGCCTGGATCGAGGCCCGCGTCGCCAGGTCCTGACCCGAGATGCCGGTCGGGAACCCGAGGTAGTTCTCGATCCGCGAGCTGGTGGCGGCCTGACCGCCCGATGGCCGAACGGCGTCGACCGTCAGCGTGCGCAGGCCCTCGGACGCGGCGTAGACGGAGGCCGCCAGCCCAGCCGGCCCGGCACCGACGACCACCACGTCGTAGCAACGCTCCGGCAGCGCATCCACCGTCATCCCGAGCTGCTGGGCCAACTCGCCAGGCGTCGCCCGCTTGAGCAGGCCGCGCTGGGTGATGGCGATCGGCAGGTCGGCCGCCGAGACGTCGAGTCCGTCGAGGAGGGCGACGATGTCGGGGTCGGTGTCGGCATCGATCCAGTGGTGGGGCAGGCCGTTGCGGGCGGCGTACTCGCGCAGCGCCATCGAGGCCGGCGTGAACTCCGACCCGATGATCCTCAGCGTGTCCGCCGCCGTCGACATCAGCGCCGCTCGTCGGGCGAGGAACGCCTCGAGGACGACGTCGCTCAGCCGGGGGTCGGTCAGCACTCGTGACCGGAAGATCTCGGCGGGCACCACGAGCACCTCACCGGACGCGGCAACTCGGGTCGACAGGTACGGGCGCTGCCGGGTGACCAGGCTGACCTCGCCGAGGAAGCGACGAGCTCCGTGGCGAGTGATCAGCTCACCGTTCGACCCGAGCACCTCGACCGCACCACTGAGGATCACGATCCAGTCGTAGTGGTCGTCGGCCGGTGAGTACAGGATCTCACCCTCATCGACCCGGCGCCGTTCGCCGAGGTCGGCCACGATGGCCAGTTGCTCGTCGTCGAGCTCCGGAAACGCGACCGCGTCGGCAGGCTGGTCGCTCACCGTCGTGACAGTACCGGTCACCCTGCCGACGCGCTCGGTGGTCACGGATCGGCCACGCGAGGCGGCGCATCAACCAGCCCGACGGTGGCAACCTCCTCGAACGAGCGTGACGGTGGCGCCCCGACGTGCAAGGGTGATGCCGGCTCGGCGGTGACGCGACCGCGTGACCGACGAGCACCCGGCCGCGTCCGGGCCACGCAAGGAGCGACATGCCCACGATCCACCTCCACCAGACGACCACCGCCACACCCGAGCAGTTCGTCGCCGCCCTCACCGACTTCGGGCCCGGCCGCTCGAAGATCTTCGGCAACAGCGCCGACAGCTACCTCAAGGTGCACTCCGAGGGCGCCGATCAGGCCGACGTCACGGAAGGCTCGTCGAGCATCTGGGAACGTCTGCACTACGACTGGTCCGATCCTGATCGCGTCGTGCTGACGACCACCGACTCCAACGTGTGGGGAGGCGCCTCGGGCCACACGTACACGTTCGTCCGGCGGCCCGACGGAACGACCGACGTGGACGTCGTCGTGGTACGCGACGGCAAGAACTTCAAGGGACGGATGCTCGGGTTGGTGGTCGCGCTCCTCGGGAAGCGCTTCTTGGGCAAGCAGCTGCACAAGACCATCACGGCGATCGAAGCACGCAACGCCGGGACGACCGCGCGCCGAACCGACGTAGTGTCGCTCGTCGCCACTCCGACGTGTTGACCGGCACGCGTCCGACGCGGCGACGTTCGTTCCCGACACGAACCCCACGGGAGGCACCATGACCACGACCGATGTCCCGGACGACGCGAGCGGCGACTCGAGCGCCGGGGGAGTCGACCTGAAGCTCGAGGCGGTCGTCATCCCCGTCGCCGACGTCGACCGGGCGAAGGAGTTCTACGCCGGCCTGGGGTGGAGGCTCGACGCCGACTTCGCCTTCGACAACGGCTTCCGCGTCGTCCAGTTCACGCCGCCCGGGTCGGGGTGCTCGGTCCAGTTCGGCGCGAGCATGACCTCGGCCGCGCCCGGATCGGCCCGGGGCCTGTACCTGATCGTCGCCGACATCGACGCCGCACGCGACGATCTCGAGGCGCACGGCGCCGATGTGAGCGAGGTGTTCCACCCCGAGACACCGGGCGCGCAGTTCCAGCCCGATGGCGCGAGCGGTCGAGCCAGCGGACCGGCACCCGATCACGCCAGCTACAGCTCGTTCGCCACGTTCGCCGATCCCGACGGCAACGGCTGGCTGTTGCAGGAGATCACCACCCGGCTGCCGGGGCGGGTCGACTCCGCCGAGACGGCCTATGCCTCCACCGCCGACCTGGTGGGCGCGCTCAAACGTGCCGCCGCCGCCCACGGCCAGCACGAGGAGCGCACGGGACAGGCCGATGCGGACTGGCCGGAGTGGTACGCCGCCTACATGGTGGCGGAGCAGGCGGGCGACGAGCTGCCACAGTGAACGAGCGAGTCTTCGAGCGAGGGACGGTGCACCAGTGAGCGAGCGAGTCTTCGAGCGAGCGAACGAGCAAGCCGGTCTTCGGCTCACTGGTGCACCGCCACCGGAGCAGGGACGGTGCGCCAGTGAGCGAGCGAGTCTTCGAGCGAGCGACGAGCAGGCACGGTCTTCGGCTCACTGGTGCACCGCCACCGGACCGACGCGTTGCAGCACGGGACGGTGCACCAGTGAGCGACTTCGACGTCATCGTGCTCGGCGGCGGTGCGCCCGGCGAGCACTGCGCCGGCGCGCTGGCGGAAGGCGGCCTGCGCGTCGCCGTCGTCGAACGCGAGCTCGTCGGTGGCGAGTGCTCCTACTGGGCGTGCATCCCGTCGAAGACCCTGCTTCGTCCGGGCGAGGCCGTGCACGACGCCAACGAGGCGGCCGGGAACGCGCACGTCGACGTCGCGGCCGCGCTGGCGTGGCGTGACTTCATGGTGTCGAACCACACCGACGCCAGCGCCGAGCAGTGGCTCACCGACCACGGCATCGACCTCCTCGCGCGGCCACGGCCGGCTCGCTGGCACCGGTGCGGTCGAGGTCGACGGGGCGCGGCACACCGCCGACCACGTCGTCGTCGCCACCGGCGCCGAGGCGATCGTGCCACCGATTCCCGGCCTCGGCGGGCTCGAGGGCGTGTGGACGAACCGCGAGGTGACGGCGATGACGGCCGTCCCCCGCCGTCTGCTCATCCTGGGCGGAGGACCGGTCGGCGTCGAGATGGCCCAGGCCGTGCGCCGCCTCGGCGGCGAGGTGGCCCTTGTCGCCGGCGCGGCGCGAGTGCTCCCCCGTGAGCCGGCGCCCCTGGGCGAGGCGCTGGGGGATGTCCTGCGTCGCGATGGCATCGAGTTGGTGTTCGACCGGCGGGCGACGGGAGCGCGCCGCGAGGGTGACGAGTACGTGCTCGAGGTCGACGACGCCCCCGAGTTGCGCGGCGACCGCCTGCTCGTCGCCACCGGTCGTCGGCCGCGCGTCGACGGCATCGGGTTGGAGACCGTCGGCATCACGCCCACCAGCACGGGCATTCCCGTCGACGCCCAGCTGCGCGCCGGCGACCGGCTCTGGGCGATCGGCGACGTCACCGGCATCTGGCCCCTGACGACGACCGGCAAGTACCAGGGCGACATCGTCGCCGCGAACATCCTCGGCGAGCCGCGCCACGCCAACTACGAAGCGCTCCCGCGCGTCGTCTTCACCGATCCGCAGGCGGCGGCGGTCGGCGAGACCGAGGCGCGCTTCTCCGGCAGCGCACCGGTGTCGGGTGTGGCGCGCACCGCCACCTACACCCGTGCCTATGCCGAGTCGAACGGCTTCCTGACCCTGCTCAGCGACGGCACCCGGCTGACCGGTGCCTACGCCCTCGGGCCCGAAGCGGGCGAGTGGCTCCAGCAGGCGACGTGGCGATCCGCGCCCACGTGCCGCTCGACGTGCTGCGCGACACCATCCAGCCGTTCCCGACGTTCTCCGAGATCTACGCCGACGCGCTGCTAAGGCGCTCCGCGCCGAGATCGCCGCCGAGGGCTGATCCGGTCGTGATCGAGGAGGACCGGCGTCATGGATGACGAGCTGCGCGGGCAGCGGGTCCTCGTGCTCGGCGGGAGCGCGGCATCGGACTCGCCACCGCCCGCCTCGCACGGGCTCGCGGAGCCGACGTGATCCTCGTCGCTCGCGATCCTGATCGCCTCCGTGACGCCGCCAACGAGGTCGACGCGTCCAGCACGGCGGCCTTCGACGTCACCGACCTCGCTCGCCTCGAGCAGTTCTTCGAGGAGACGCCGTCGCCTCTCGACCACATCCTGGTGACCGGCAGCGGTCCGTACTACTCGCCGCTGGCCGACATCGACTTCGCCAGGGCGCGTCGCGAGGTCGACGACCGCATCCTGGTGACGCTCGCCGTCGCCCGCTTCGGCGCGGCCCGCATGCGACCGTCGGGCACGCTGCTCTTCATCGGCGGCACCGGCGGCCGGCGCGTCGGCGTCGGCATGGCGCTCATCGCGGCGATGACCCGCGCTCCCGGCGCTGGTCGCCAACCTGGCGCTCGAGCTGGCGCCGGTGCGAGTCAACGTCATCGCTGCCGGCTTCGTCGACACGCCGCTGTCCGCGGCCATCCTCGGCGACGGGCTCGACGCCCGACGCGACGAGCTCCGCGCCACGTTGCCGATCCGCCGGGTCGTCACACCGGCCGACGTCGCCGCACTCGCCGTGCACATCATGACCAACACCGCGCTCACCGGCGCGACGTACGACATCGACGGCGGCCAGCAACTCGTCGCTCCCGACTCGACGTGAGAGGACCTCACCATGCGTTCTGACATCGCACCCGGCGGCACATTCCCCGACTACGAACTGCCCGACCACACGAACACTCCCCGCAGGCTCAGCGAGCTGCAGGGCGACGATCCGATGATCCTCACGCTCGCGGCGGGGCCACTACTGCCCGAAGGAGCACCAGCAGCACCGCGAACTGTCGGCCTTCCAGTCGGAAAGATCGCCGTCGCCTACACGCAGATCGTCACGATCACGACCGACGAGCACCACACCCTGCAGGAGTTCCGGGCGTCGGTCGGCGCCCAGTGGACCTTCCTCTCCGATCCCGGGCGGACGATCCAGCGCGATCTCGACATCCAGGAGTACACCGACCCCGACCACGACCCGATGATCCCGCACACGCTCGTCCTCAAGCCGGGACTCGTCGTCCACAGCATCTACAACGGTTACTGGTTCTGGGGTCGTCCCTCGCTCGCTGACCTCTGGCGTGAATCTGCGCGCGGCCACGAGCGAGATCCGCCCCGATTGGGACCTGAGCACGCCCGGGCTCCGCGAGCGGTGGGA
>CAWFLK010000021.1:0-272647 GCA_963816635.1 Ilumatobacteraceae bacterium
ATCGTCGACGCTGATCTCGCCGGCGGCGAGCTGTTGGCCGACGAGATGCAAGGCGTCGAGACCGGCGGTGGTGAGCGCCGTGTGAGCGTTCGGTCGGGCGTCGGGCAGCTCGCTGATCAGCGTCGTCGCCGACTCGTTGTCGAGGCCGGAGAGGTCCACCGTCGTGTCCGACACGATGGCACCCGATTGCTCGAAGAAGGTCGTCATCACGTCGGTGTTCGCCATGGCGAGGGCGAGCTCCTCGGCCAGTTCGGGGTTGGGGCTCCACTTGGTGACGGAGTATCCGACACCACCTTCGGCGGAGAGAAATGGGGCGTCGTTGCCGCCTTCGAACGCGAGCGGTGGCAGCACGCCGAGGTCGTCGCCGAGAAATTCGCCGAAGTCCTTCCAGTGGGCGACGTCCGACATCAGTCCGATCACGTTGGCCGCCTCACCGGCCTGGAACGGAGCGAACGAGTCCATGAACATCGCGGTCGAGTTGATGCCGTCCGACCACCAGCCATCGGCGTTGCTGTCGGCCCATGTCTGGAAGATCCGCCGCACGTGGTCGGACGTCCAGTCGCGGTCGCCGGCGAGCCAGGCGTCGTACTCATCGGACGTGAGCGAGCCGGGCGCCATCGCGGTGAGCCAGAACTCCATTTCGATGCCCTCTTTGTTGCCGCCCGCGAAACACGTCGTATCGGCGGCAACGATCGCCTCGCACGCCGCGGCGAGATCGTCCCACGTGGCCGGTGGCGCCTCTGGGTCGAGCCCGGCCGCGGCGTACAGCGCCTTGTTGTAGTAGATCGGGATGCCCTGGATCGTCAGCGGAACGCCGTAGGTCACGCCGTCGGCCTGGAACGCCTCCCAACCGGCGAGCCGATCGAGCGCGTCGCCGGCCGCGTCGGACGCCAGGAAGTCGTCCAACGGCACGAGCGCGTCGACGCGGTCGCGTAGCTGGGCGCCGCCGTTGAACATCAACAGGTCGGGTCCCTCGCCGTTCTGGATCGCGGTACCGATCAACGTGTAGTACTGATCGAACGGCTGGGCGACGAACTGGACGTCGACGCCCTCGTGGTCGGCCTCGAACGCCTGCTCGGCGGCCGTGTAGTAGCCGGCGAACGCCTCGTCGCCGCTCTTGAAGTCCCACACCACCAACGTTCCGCCACCGCCACCGTCACCGCTCGCCGGCCGCTGCGCGGCCGCCAGGCTCGACGTACCGGCCACGGCGGTGATCAGGATGATGGCACCGGCTGCCCCCAGCCGTGCATTCGTACGCTTCGCGGTCACGACGCCCCCTTTGGCACCGCCGGAGCCTCGGACCACCCGCGGCTCGACACGGCCCTAAACATATGACATATTATGACCGCGTTGTCAAGACACCCGGGACGAACCACCGCCTTGACAGCGCTGGTTAGCTTGCGTTGTGACCGGGGGATGTAACCGGTTACAGGACCGCGTGGGGGACTGTGAAGAAGGCCGTAACGATTCGGGACGTGGCACGCGGGGCGGGTGTCAGCGTGGCCACGGCCTCCCGGGCGATGAACGGCAAGGCGATCGTCAAGGAGCAAACGCGCGAGCGGATCCGGACGGTGTCGAAGGAGATGGGGTTCACGCCGAGTCCCGCGGCGCGACGTTTGAGCCTGGGTCGGACGATGACGGTGGGCGTCATCGTGTCGTATCTCACCCGACCGC
Source organism: Ilumatobacteraceae bacterium (assembly GCA_963816635.1). Lineage (GTDB taxonomy): Bacteria > Actinomycetota > Acidimicrobiia > Acidimicrobiales > Ilumatobacteraceae > Desertimonas. The sequence continues at coordinate 1,675 of CAWFLK010000021.1, forward strand.
AAGCGGTGGAACGTCTGCGTGGGGTCGATGCCGTGTTCGCCGAGGCCGAACTCGATCTGATCGTCTACAACGTCGAGTCGGTACCGAAGTGGGATCACTATCTGCGGACACTGGTCGATCCGTATCGGCACGACGGGCTGCTGGTCGTGTCGTTGCCGCCGCCATCGTCGACGCTGGACCACGCGGCGGTTCCGGTGGTGTTCGTCGATGTGCACGTGGCGGCGGTGTCGGCGCTGCCGCGAGTGGTCGGCGACGACGTCGAAGGAGGCGCGTTGGCAGCGCGTCACTTGCTCGATCTCGGCCATCGCAAGATCGGGCTGATCAGCGACGCGGCCGAGGATCCGTTCGGGTTCACGTCGAGCCGTGATCGCAAGGCCGGGATGTTGCGGGAGCTCGCCGCTGCCGGTGTCGAGCTGCCCGAGCGGTGGGTCAGGCATGGTGCGCACGGGCGCTACGAGGCACGCGAGCTGGCGCTGCGGATGTTGCGCAGCGCCGACCGGCCGACGGCGATCTTCGCCACCAGCGATACGCAGGCGTTGGGGGTGATCGCCGCTGCACGCGAGGCGAGCCTCAACGTTCCTGACGACCTGTCGGTGATCGGCTACGACGACATCGAGGCGGCGGACTTCGTCGGGTTGACGACGATCGGTCAGCGGCTCATCGAGTCGGGCCGGCAGGGCGCCGAGCTGCTGCTCGCCGAGATGGCGTCCCGATCCGATCCCGCACGCGTCGTCTGCCTGCCGCCGCAGTTGGTCGTGCGTTCGACGACCGCTCCGCCGAAGGCGCGGCGCGTCGACTCGTCGGCGCGCGTCCGTTCGGAACGTGTGATCTCTCACTACAAGGAGGAAACGCCATGATCGGCAATCAACGGAGTAGCCGGTTCGGCGGACGACGTCCGCTGCGCATGGTCGGCGTCATCGCCGTGCTCGCCGCCGCGGTCGGTGCGGGGGCCGGTGCGAGCGCCTCGTCGACCTCACCGCCCGACACGCGCCGCGAACGCGGCTGCGCCGGGCTGTGGGACCGAGCCGGTGGAGCTGCGGGCGTACTTCGAGACCGGGTTCGATCTGCCGTTCAAGTTGTCCGAGGAGTTCACTCGACAATTCCCCAACGTGACGTGGGACATCAGTCAGGATCAGTTCACCAACCTGATGACCGCCACGCCACGCCTGCTGTCGGGTGACAATCCGCCCGATCTCATCCGCTTGCCGTCGATGGTGTCGCTGGTCGCCGACGGCCTGCTGATGAACCTCGACGGCTATGCGTCGGCGTTCGGCTGGGACGAGTGGCCGGCCGCCCAGCTGGCCCAGAACCGGGTGGCCGAGGACGGCACTCGTGGGTCGGGGTCGTTGTATGCGATGGGGCTCAACTACAGCCTGACCGGTGTCTTCTACAACCGCGAGTTGGCCAGCCAGATCGGCATGACCGAGCCGCCGGCCACGGTCGCCGAGTTCGACGACCTGCTCGCCGCGGCGAAGGAGGCGGGCCTGCTGCCGATCATGGCATGGAACGCCTCGGCGAGCGGCGGCGGCCTGGCGTTTCCGCTCCAGCAGCTGATGGCCGCGTACGGTCCTCCGGAGCCGATCAACGACTGGATCTTCCAGAAGCCCGAGGCCACCATCAACACCCCGAGCAACCTCCAAGCCGCCGAACACTTGCAGCAGTGGATCGAAGCCGGCTACTTCCCCGAGGACGCCAACGCGATCCAGTACACCGACGCCAACGCCCGGTTCCGCGGTGGCGAGGGAGTGTTCATCTTCAACGGCGACTGGGAGAACGCCGGCTACGACGGCGAGATGGCGGGAAACGTCGGGTTCATGCTGTTCCCACCGCTCGAAGCGGGCGCACCGGTCGCGGCGATGTCGTCACCGTTGACCTACGGCATCGCCGCCAACGCCGAGCACGCCGACTGCGCAGCGTTCTTCTTCAATTGGGTCGCCACCAATGAGGCGGCGCGACAGATCAACGTCGACGTGGGCGGCTCGAACCCGGGCGGCCCGACCGATCTGGCGATCCCACCCGTCGAGGAGGGTTCGGTGACGAACGAGACGCTGGCGGCCGGACAGTCGGTCGCCGAGTCGAACGGGGCGATGGACTTCATCGCCAACGCCACCGGGGCGATCTTCGCCCAAGGCTGGACACCGGAACTTCAAGAGATGCTCGGCGGAAGACAGGACGCCGCCGGACTGCTCGAAGACGTGCAAGCCGAGTACGAACGAGAGCTGGCCGAGCAGGCGTAACCCGACCGCCCGAGTCACGCCCAGCCGGGTCCCTGGACGACAGACCGTGACGCGCCGCGACCGCGATGTCGCCAGCGGTGCGTCACGGTCCGTGTCGCGCGCCCACGGCCGTCGACGGCGAGCCAGGGACGGCTGGCTCTTCGTGCTGCCGGCGCTGTCGATGTACGCGCTGTTCGTCCTCCTGCCGTTCACCCGAACGATCAAGTACTCGCTGTATCGCTGGGACGGTGTCGGACCGGCGACATGGGTCGGCCTGGCGAACTACCGCACGGTCCTCGACGATCCCGATCTGCGTCGGCTCGATCTTCAACTCGTTGCGGCTCGTCGTGTTCTTCAGCGTCATCCCCGTGCTCCTCGGCCTCGTCGCCGCCAGCGTGATCCACCGCGTCGTCAGCGGCCGGCTGGGGACGCTCGCCCGGACGATCCTGTTCCTTCCGCAGGTCATCCCGCTCGTCGCCGCCGGCATCATCTGGGGGTGGCTGCTGTCGCTGTCCGGGCTGGTCAACCAGACCCTCGGGGCGATCGGTCTCGACGGGATCACTCGCGCCTGGCTCGGTGACTTCGACTGGGCGCTCCCCTCCGTCGGGATGATCGGTGTGTGGGTGCTGTTGGGGCTGTGCACCGTGCTCTTGCTCACCGGCATGAGCAAGATCGACACGTCGTTGTACGAGGCGGCACGGATCGACGGCGCCGGGTGGTTCGCCGAGCTGCGCGCCGTCACCCTGCCGAGCCTGCGCTACGAGCTCGGCGTCTGCCTGACGGTCACGGTGATCTCGGCCCTCGCCGCGTTCGACATCGTCTACGTCTCGACCGGCGGCGGACCGGGCCACGCCACGGCGGTCCCCGGCATCCAGATCTACGTCCTCGCCTTCCTCCAACGCCAGGTGGGCTTGGCATCGGCCCTCGCCGTCATCGTCATGTTCCTCGTGCTCGTCGCCGTCGTCCCCCTGCAGCGCCTCACGCGGCAGCGATGAACGTCTCCCGCCGAGAGGTGTACACGGGCCGGGTGTTCCTCCTGGCCCTGATGGCGTTCACCGTGCTGCCGTTCCTCAGCATCGCCACGACCGCGTTGCAGCCGTCGGGATCGTTGCCGAGCGGGCTCGACTGGCCGACCCATCCGCAGTGGGGCAACTTCGTCGAAGCGTTCAAGGTCGCCAACGTGACAACGCTGCTGAAGTCGAGCACCCTCATCGTGCTCACGGTGGTGCCCATCTCGCTGGTCATCTCCACGATGGCCGGATTCGCCATCGGGTTGCTCCGCATCCCCGGCGCCAAGTTGCTGCTCGTGCTGTTCGTGTTCGGCCTGACCCTGCCGTTCGAGGGCATCATCACACCGCTCTACTTTCTCGCCCGCGACCTCGGCATCCTGAACACCAGGCTGGCGATCTCGCTCCCGTTGATCGGCCTGTTCATGCCCTTCGCCGTGTTCTGGATGCGCGCCCACTTCGCCGCCATGCCGGCCGAGCTCTCCGAAGCCGCCGAGGTCGACGGAGCGGGAACGTGGAACCTGTTCTGGCGGATCCACGTTCCGCTCGCCAGACCGCCCATCGCGTCGCTGGGCATCCTCATGTCGATCTGGACGTGGAACCAGTTCCTGCTCGCCCTCGTCCTCGTCGAGGACCCCACCCAACGCACCATGGCCGGCGCGCTGGGCGCCTTCCAGGGCCACTACGCCACGAACATCCCGCTGTTGTGCGCCGGAACGATCATCATCCTGCTCCCGACACTCGTGCTGTTCCTGTTCTTCCAGCGTCACATCGTCGCCGCCCTGCTCCAGGGCTCGGTCAAAGGATGAACGGTGCGGTCCTGCCGCGCTATGCCTTCGCTGCGTTCACGACGCAGAAGTCGTTGCCCTCGGGATCGAGCATCCAGGTGTGGCCATCGAACCACTCCTTGACGGTGGCGCCGAGGGCGACGAGGCGCTCGACTTCGACGTGCCAGTTCGTCGAGTCGATGTCGAGGTGCACCGGCGTCTTCGCCCGCCGCTCGAGTTCGACCTTCTGAAAGCAGATCTCGATGTGGGGCCCGTCGACGATGACCGCCGGGTCGGTCTCCGGTGTGAGTCCGAGCGCGGCGAGCCGGGCGATCTCGGCATCGTCGTAGGGCCGCACATCGAACCCGTCCAGCGCGGCGGCCCAGAAGCGGGCGAGTGATGACGGCGTCTCGCAGTCGACCACGATCTGTCTCAGTCCGGCCATGCGGCTAGTCTCGCTCATCGTGGTCGGCTCGATCCATGGTCACGCCCGTCGGCTCGCGGGCGCGTCAAAAATGGATCTTGACGACGCCACTGTGAACGTTCACAATTAGAGCAAGTTTGAGGGGTGGCGGGGGCCACCCCTCCGCACAAGGGGGGTACTTATGCGCGACAGGGACACTCTTCCGTCCGACACAGACCGATCACAGCAGGAGGGCGCGCCGGGGTGGACCCGTCGGCGTTTCCTCACCGCCAGCGCGGTGGCCGGCACCGGCGTGTTGCTCGGCGCGCCGAACCTCGCGCGCGCCAACGCGTTGCGAACGTCGGCCCTGCCCGGCCGTCTCGGCGCGGCCGCTCCGGGGCAGGAGCTGCCGCGGGAGCAGACGCTGATCCTGAACAACCCAGAGGGAGCGGCCGCCAATCCCGGCTGGTTCAACATCTGGGTCAACGGCGGTGGCGGAACGTCGACCGGCCTGCACCAGCTGATGATGGACACGCTGTGGTACATCGACCCCGATGCCGGCGTCGACGGGGTGGTGATCCAGAACTCGCTGGCGACCGGCCCCGCCCAGTACAACGCCGATTTCAGCGAGATGACGGTGCCTCTTCGTGACGGCATCTACTGGAGTGACGGCGAGAAGTTCACCGCGAAGGACGTGGTCTTCACCGTCGAGACCCAGATGAACACGCCGGGGATGAACTGGAGTGGCGCAGTTCTCGACCCAGGTCGAGAGCGTCGACGCTCCGGACGACCTGACCGTCCATTTCGTGCTCCAGAAGCCCAACTCGAGGTTCCATTCGATCTTCTCGGTGCGCTGGAACGGGGCGTGGATCATGCCCGAGCACATCTTCTCCGGTGTCGACGACGTGCTGTCGTACGACTTCAACCCTCCGGTCGGTCTCGGGCCGTACACCCTGCACAGCTTCGACCCGAACGGGACCTGGTACATCTGGGAGAAGCGCGAGGACTGGGACCGCACGGCGATCGTCGACTTCGGTGAGCCGATGCCGCAATACGCCATCTATCGACAGCATGCCGAATCTGGACAATCGGCTCATCGAGATGAACAACGGCGATCTGGACATGATCCACGACCTCACTCCCGAGGGCATGTTCTCGATCGTCAAGGACAACGACGCACGTCAGGACCTGGTTCCCGGGCTTCCCCTACGCCCATCCCGATCCCACGCTGCCGATGTTCATCTTCAACCATCAGAACGAGAAGTTCCAGGATCCTCGCGTGCGCTGGGCGCTCGCCCTGATGCTCGACGCACGAGGGCATGTCGCTGGCCAGCTACCGCGGGGCGGCAACCCTCTCGGCGATCTCGATCCCACCGACCGGCACGCATCTCGACGACTATCACGCCCCGATGCAGGAAGAGCTGATCGACTTCGAGCTCGACACCGGCGAAGGAGTGATCAAGCCCTACAACCCCGACGTCGGCCACGACATCGCGGACATGGTCCGTCCGGACAGTTCGGTGACGAAGTACCGACCGACGAGGACGCCATCCGCCGCAGCTTCGGCTTCGGCTGGTGGAAGCAGGACCTCGATGCGGCCGCGGCGCTGCTGCGCAGCGCCGGCCTCACGCAGGACGGCGGGAAGTGGAAGATGCCCAACGGCGACACCTTCGAGTTCACGATGATGTGCGTGTTCGAAGCGTGGCGTCATGAACGGCCTGGGCACGATCGCCGCCCAGATGTGGAGCCAGGCCGGCGTGCCGGTGACGGCCGAAGTGGACCCCGACCGGCTCGGACCGGCAGGCAGCGCGGCGACTACGAGGCGAACGTCGCCTGGGCGGTCGAGACCTGGGGCGGCCACCCCGACCTCTCCTTCTTCCTCGACAGCTACCACTCCGAGTACATCGTCGAGCCGGGCGAGATCCAGCCGGCGCGCAACTGGATGCGCTGGCAGAATCCCGAGCTCGACCGGATCATCGAGGAGATCCGCGGCGTCGACTTCAACGATCTCGAGACGCAATATCGAGCTCGGCAAGGACTTCGTGCGGCTCCATCTGCAGGACATGCCGAACATCCCGGTGATGTCCTTCAACGTGTTCTCGGCGATGTTGGAGAAGTACTGGACGGGCTTCCCGACCATCGAGAACCCGTACACCGATCCAGTGAACAACTGGGCCAACTCGAGGTCCATCTTCACCCAGATCACAGCCAGTCGGCGCTGACGGTTCGGTGAGCAGCTGACCCCGATCGGACAGGTCATCGGGGTCGTCGTCGATGAGGGGCTATCTCTGGTTCGTCGTCAAGCGGGCGATGCAGATGGTCGTCGTCATCATCGCCGGCACCTCGGTGGCCTTCCTGATCAGCCATCTCTCGCCCGATCAACCCCGTCGAGAGCATTCTCGGCCGGATCACGGCCCGATCGAACTTCAGCCCCGAGGCGATCGCCGCAGATGCGATCGGCGCTCACCGATCTCTACGGCGTCGACAAGCCGCTGCCCGAGCAGTACGCCAACTTCATGCGTGATCTCGCCCAGGGCGACCTCGGACCGTCGCTGCTCGCCTTCCCCACGCCGGCGATGACGCTCGTCATGCGGGCGCTTCCCTGGACGCTGTTCCTCCTGATCACCGCGGTCTTGATCACCTGGATAGGCGGCAATCTGTTCGGCGGACTGGCCGGGTACTTCCAGAACAACCGTCTGTTCAAGGTCGTCGGGGTGGGGGCGATCGGCATCCAGCCGATTCCCTACTACATCGTGGCCTTTCTCCTGCTGTACATCTTCGGCTACATCTGGCCGATCCTGCCGATATCGGGCGCCTACGCGATGGACGTCCAGCCGGGCTGGAACATCGACTTCATCCTCTCGGTCATCCAGCACGCCATCCTGCCGGTCACGTCGCTGATCCTCGTCGGGTTCGGCACCTGGTACCTGGGCATGCGCGCCCTGGTCTCGAACATCGTCACCGAGGACTACGTGACCTATGCCGAGCTGGCAGGCGTGCGGCGCAAACGCCTGGTCACCTCCTACGTGATGCGCAACGCCGCCGTGCCGCAGTTGACCGCCCTGGCCCTGGTGCTGGGAGCCGTCTTCTCCGGCACGATCATCACCGAACAGGTCTACACCTATCCCGGCATGGGGACGCTGTTGGTCGACGCGGTCAATCAAGGCGACAGCACCACGGTGCTCGCGGTGTGCACGGTTTCCATCGTTGCGGTAGCGGTGGCGATCTTCATCGTCGACATCCTGCACCCCCTCCTCGATCCTCGGATCAAGACCGGGTAGCGATGTTCGCCGTTGTCCGTGATCTCTTCCGCTACAACAAGGAATTCACCATTGGTTTCTTCTTGGTGACCCTGATCGTGGCATTTTCCTGCCTGAGCTTCTTCTCACCGGTGGATCCCACCCTCCAGTTCGTCGTGCCGCCAGACCTGCACCCATCGCGGGAGTACTGGTTCGGCACCAATTCAGTGGGCCAGGACCTCTTCTGGCAAGGCACGTTCGCCATCCGCAACACCCTCGCCTTTGGCCTGCTCGTGGCCCTGCTGTCACGGATCATCTCGATCACCGTCGGGCTGATCGCCGGGTACCGGGGTGGCTGGTTCGATCGTGCCCTGATGGGCGTCAATGACGTCGTCGTGGCCCTGCCGATCTTCCCGATCCTGGTGTTGTTCTATTTCGTCCTGCGGAGCGATCTGAGTACGGTGAAGCTTGCCTTCTTCATGGCCCTCTTCGGCTGGCCCTTCGACGCCAGGTTGATCCGGTCGGTCGCCCTGAACCTGCGGCATCGAGAGTTCACCCAGCACGCCGTCTTCGCCGGGATGAGCGCGCGGAAGATCATGTTCGAGGAGCATCTGCCCTACGTCATGCCGATCGTCTTCACGACGACCATGGCCAACATGATCTGGTCGATCGGGCTGTCGGTGACGCTGGCCGTGCTCGGGTTCACCAACCTCACCATCCCGACGATCGGCACCATGCTCTACTGGGCCAACAACCACTCCGCCATGGTCGTGGGAGTATGGTGGTGGATCGCCGTTCCGGTCGTCCTGGTCGTGATCACCTTCATCGGGCTGTACCTGCTCGCGGTGTCGCTCAACGAGTACATCGACCCGCGCTCACGCCTACGGCGCATGGGTGGCGAATGACGGCTGAAACCGAAGACATCCTGACCGTCAAGGGTCTGAAGGCCTATTACCGGATGGCCTACTTCGGCGTCGACCGCGAGGTGCGGGCGGTCGATGACATCACCCTGTCGGTCCGCAAGAACGAGATCTACGGCATCGCCGGGGAGAGCTCGTCGGGCAAGACCACCTTGATCAAGACGTTCGCGGCAGCGATTCGCCCACCGCTGCGGATCGTCGACGGATCGATGACCTACCACTTCCAGAACGGCGACATCGACCCCTACGCGGCGACCAAGGCGCAGGTCGATGCGCTCCGGTGGAAGCGTCTCTCGTACATCATGCAAGGCTCGATGAGCTTGCTCAATCCGGTGCGGCGCATTCGCACGACGTTCGAGGACTTCGCGTTCCGGCCGATGGGCCGGCCCAAGCGTGAGTTCTGGGACCGGGTCGAAGCCCATCTTCGGCGCCTCGAGCTCTCCCCCGATCTCCTGTCTGCCTATCCGCACCAGCTGTCCGGCGGCATGCGCCAGCGAGCGACGATCGCGCTGGCCACCGTGTGTCAGCCCGAGTTCGTCATCGCCGACGAGCCGACCACGGCGCTCGACGTGGTGGTGCAGAAGGACGTCCTGGCGATGATCCGCGATGTGCAACGGGAGATGGGGTCGTCGGTGGTGTTCGTCACCCACGACATGAGCGTCCACGCCAACACCGCCGACCGCATCGGCATCATGTACGCCGGACGGCTCGTGGAAGAGGGGCCGACGCGCACGCTCTTCGCCACACCGAAGCATCCCTATACCGCCCATCTGATCGCCTCGCTGCCCCGCCTGGGTGATACCACTCCGAAGGCGCCGCTCGAGGGCCACCCGCCCAACCTTGCCGAACCGCCCACCGGCTGCCGCTTCCACCCGCGGTGCCCGCTCGCCATCGACAAGTGCACGACCGAGGTGCCGCCACTCGAGACGGTCGGGCTGGATCATCGCTCGGCGTGCTGGCGCGTCGCCGATGTGGCCCTACCTACCCCGATCGAGATCCAGAAGTCGCTGGTGCACCAGTGAGCGAGCGAAGCGAGGTCGTTACAGAAGTCGCTGGTGCACACGGTGACCGCGCTGCTGCTCGAGGTCTCCCACGTCTCCAAGCGATTCGTCATGGGTGGCCAGCTCTCGCATCAGTACGTCGATGCCGTCGTGGACGCCAATCTTGCGCTGTCCTCCGATGCCTCCGAGGTGTTCACGATCATCGGCGAGTCGGGGTCGGGAAAGACGACGCTGGCGCGCATGATCCTGGGCCTCGAACGTCCGACCAGCGGTGAGATCCGGTTCGAGGGCCGGAGCAGCGCCGAACGTCGCAGCCGCGCTGCCCGGCTCGACTTCATGCGGCGCGTGCAGCCGGTCTTCCAGAACCCCTTCGAGACGTTCAACCCGCTGAAGCGGATCGATCGCTACCTGAACTCGACGGCGCGTACCCTCCTCGGCGTCAAGTCCCGCGCCGCCGCGGAGGCGGCGATGGACGATGCGCTGCACAAGGTCGGGCTGAGCCTCAGGGAGATCGCCGGGCGCTACGCCCACGAGCTGTCGGGCGGGCAGCTGCAACGCGTGGCGATCGCCCGGGCGCTCATTCCCAACCCGTCCCTGATCATTGCCGACGAGCCGGTGTCGATGGTGGACGCATCGCTGCGAATGTCGATCGTCAACCTGTTGCGGGCCCTGCGGGACGAGTTCGGCGTCTCCGTCATCTACATCACGCACGATCTGGCCACCGCCTACTACATCTCCGACCGGCTCGTGATCATGCAGAAGGGATACGTCGTGGAGATGGGTCCGGCCCGGACCATTCTCGATGCGCCTGAGCATCCCTATTCCCGACTCCTCAAGGCGTCCGTGCTCTCCATCGACGATGCCGGCACCGGAACACTCGTGCCGGCGGACCGATCCGAGGCCATGGCTGCCTGGGAGCAGGCGGGTACGGGGACACTGCAGGAACGAAGCGACGGGCGCTTCGTCAGAGCGTGACCCAGCGGGTCCAGGTCACCGTCGATCCGGTGCGAGGCGCACCATCGTCCACGAGACCGGCGGCAACGGAACACTGATCTCGCCGTCGGCATCGGGTGGCGGCACGGACAGGGCGCGCGGGAGCACGCGGTCGGGGTCGGCCGCGGTGTTGCAGGCGTGGCGGTCGTCGTCGGCGAGTTGCAGGCAGTCCACCACCGAGACCGGCGCGCCGAACGGCCGGGTGTCGACGGCGAGCTGCACGGTGGCGTCGAGCGAGCGGTTGACGACGAACAGCACGGCGCCGGCGTCGTCGTGGGTGGCGACGGCGTCGACGAGCGGCACCTCGCCGAATCGCTCCGTCTCGTAGCTCGGCGCGTCGATCACCAGGCGCAAGACGTCGCCGCTGGCGTAGCGCGAGGTCGCGGCGAACGGGTGGAAGGTCGTCTGCCGCCACGCCGGGCCGCCCGGCTCGGTCATGATCGGTGCGATGACGTTGACGAGTTGCGCCAGGCAGGCGACAGCGACACGATCGGCGTGCCGCAGCAGCGAGATCAGCAGACTGCCGACGACCACGGCGTCGGTGACGCTGTAGCGATCCTCGATCAGCCGCGGCGCGCGTGGCCAGCCCGGTTCCGGGCCGACGTCCTGGAACCGGGACAGGTACCACACGTTCCACTCGTCGAACGAGAGGTTGATGCGCTTGCTCGCGCCGCGCTTGGCGCGCACGTGGTCGGCGGTGGCGACGACGGCGTCGATGAAGCGGTCCATGTCGACCGCCGAGGCGAGGAAGCTGCCCGGATCGCCGTCGTGTTCTTCGTAGTAGGCGTGGAGCGAGATGTAGTCGACGACGTCGTAGGCCTCGTCGAGCACGGTCGCCTCCCACGACCCGAACGTCGGCATCGACGAATGCGAGCTGCCGCACGCCACGAGCTCGAGGTCGGGGTCGGCCTGGCGCATCGCCCGCGCCGTCTCGGCGGCGAGCCGGCCGTACTCCGCTGCGGTCTTGTGTCCCGTCTGCCACGGTCCGTCCATCTCGTTGCCGAGGCACCACAACCGAACGGCGTGGGGATCGGGAGCACCGTTGGTGACGCGCTGGTCCGACAGCGTCGTGCCCGCGGGGTGGTTGGCGTACTCCAGCAGGTCGAGCGCCTCGGCGACGCCGCGGGTGCCGAGGTTGACGGCCATCATCGGCTCGACACCGGCCCGACCGGTCCACTTGATGAACTCGTCGATACCGATCTCGTTGGTCTCGGTGCTGCGCCAGGCGAGGTCGCGCCGCACCGGACGGCGATCACGCGGCCCGACACCGTCCTCCCAGCGGTAGTTGGAGACGAAGTTGCCGCCCGGATAGCGCACCACCGAGACGCCGAGCTCCTGCGTCAGGGCGACGACGTCGCCGCGGAAGCCGTCCTCGTCGGCCGTGGAGTGGCCGGGCTCGTAGATCCCGGTGTACACGCAACGTCCGAGGTGCTCGACGAACGAGCCGAACAAACGGCGCTCGACCGGGGCCACGCGCGCCGCGGGATCGACCACGACACGGGCGGCCAGGGGCCGTTCATGGCTGCTCACGACTGCGACCTCCGTTGGTAGCGCTCCCCGAGGTCCGATTGTGAACGTTCACAACGATCTCGTCAACCCCCACGCTCCCGGCCTGAGCGGGTGGTGTGCTCGAGCTCGTCAGCCGACGACGTCGTCGCTGAACGTCACCGACACCCAGCGCTCCGGGACGTGCACGTTGCCGTTGCCGATCGGGCTCCACGCCCAACCGATGGCGGGTGGATTCGCGCCGCTCACCTCGCGGTCGTGATGAGCGCGATACGACGTCATGCGGAGGACATCGCCCGCGAGTGGCGGCAGCGATGGGCCTCCGCCCGGGAGCGCCATGCCGTCGAGCGCGGTCCAGGGCAGCACGATCATCGCCGACCAACCGACGTCGCGCACCCCGGGTGCGTTCACCGCGCCGTCGACGTGCACGGCGGACTGCAAACCGGGGAGTTGGAAGTCGAGGTCGCCGTGCCGGCCCAGCGTGGCGTGCGGCCGGGGTACGAAGTAGAGGTTGTTGGCCGCACGGAACAGTTCGTCGAACACGTCGAACGCGCCGCGTGCGACGACCTCGTCGAGCCACACCCAGCGGATCTGGTAGCCCTGGTTGATGGCGTTCAGCCCGAGCTCGTAGTAGATGGGCCCGAGGTCGATGAACAGCTCGATGTCTTCGTCCTCGACGTACACGTGGTCGTTGAATCCGGTGCGCACGGCCCGTACGTCGGGGTCCTCGAGGCGGAAGCCGGCATACAGCGCGTGGTCGTCCCAGAGCAGGGCCACTTGCGTCGACAGCGCGACGGGTCCGCCGTCTTCGATGCGGGTGAACGGCGCCGACCACGCCGCGGCGCCCCAGTCGTGATGGGAGAGGGTCGGATCGAGCGTCAGCGGACTCGATGAGCGCATGCAGCGGTACGTGAGCGGCGGTCCCAGCGACTCGACGGCGAGGGGGTCCGGCTCGGCCCAGCGACCCCATCGAGCGAACCCCGTGCTCCTCGGGAGTGGCCCGACCTCCAGGAGATCCGGATTCGTGTAGCCGGCGGCGGTGGTGCCGTCGGTCATCGGTCGACCCGGTAGCGGTCGATGTACCCGGTGTCGAGCGTCCAGCCCAGGCCCGGACCGCTGGGGAGGGGCAGCCGGCCGCCGTCGAGCTCGGGCCGGTTGGCGATCAGGTTCCACCAGAACGGGTCGCGATCCGGGTGGAAGCACTCGACGTACGTGCCGTGCATCTGACTTCCGAGCAGGTGGGCCGAGACCTGCGGCTCCTCGTGGTGGGCCATCTCGACACCGAAGGTGCTCGCCACCGCTGCTGCTCGCAGCCAGGCGGTCGGGCCTCCCGACCACGAGGCGTCGAAGTTGCACACGTCGATGGCGTCGGCCTCCATCAGCTCGCGGCACCCGGCGACCGAGTATTCGGTCTGGCCGGCGGCGACGGGTATGCCCCCTCGCAAGCGGACCGATGCGAGGTCTCGGCGATCATTGGCCCAACCGACCGGCTCCTCGAACCAGCGGATGTCGAGATCCGCCCCGAGGCGGCAGAAGCGCAGCGCGTCGGGCACCGAGTAGCCCTGGTTGGCGTCGACGGCGAGGATGAAGTCGTCGCCGCCGGCAGCCCGGGCCCGGCGGACGCGGGCCACATCCACCTCCGGCGACGCGCCGCCAACCTTGAACTTCATTCCGGCCAGCCCCATCGCGAGGTACGACTCCACTTCGGACTCGATCGAGCCGAGCGGCTCTCCGTAGTAGCCACCGATGGCGATCATCGGCAACGAATCGTGGGCGCCGCCCCAGAGCGCGTGCAGCGGTACACCGAGGGCCTTGCCGACTGCATCCCACATCGCGGCGTCGACGGCGGCGAGAGCCACCAGACCGATGCGCCGGTCGCGCAGGATGTCGTAGGTGACGGGGTAGGCGGTCTGCCAGGTTCGGGCGGTGGCGAAGATGTTCGTACCGATCAGGCGCGGGGCGATCTCGTCGTCGATCGCGCCGATGATCTGTCCGAGGGTGTCGACCTCGTCGCCGGCGTACGCCTCGCCGACCACCCCTTCGCGTGTGTAGAGCCGTGTGATCACGGTCGCCCGATGGGTCATCCGGTAGTGGCTGCCCCGGAATTCTCTGGCGAGCGGCGCGACGATGCCGATCGTCTCGATCCGCTCGAGCGTGAGCGTCACCGGGGATGCGGTCGGAACGGAAGTCATCTGGAATCCTCGAGTGGGGTCAGTGTCCGCGGAAGACGCGGTAACCGCCGTCGGCCACCAACGTCTCGCCGGTGATGAAGGAGGCGTCGTCGGAGAGCAAGAAGCGAACCGGCCGGGCGATCTCCTCGGGCGCCGCCATGCGCCCGAGCGCGTGTTGGGCCGGCGGGGTCGTTCGGCAGCTCGCCCCGGTCGCGAGCCGAATGGATCAAGGCCGTCTCGACGTAGCCGGGGGCGATCGTGTTGACGCGGATGCTCGCGCGGGGCCCACTCGACCGCAAGGCTTCGGCCGAGGGCGGCGACGCCGGCCTTGGCCACCGCGTAGGCGACTCGTTGCGGCCAGCCGAAGAACTCGGCGACGCTGGAGAAGAACACGATCGCGCCGCCGTCGGTCATTCGGGCCGCGGCGAGCTGCGCCGCGTACAGCGATCCGCTCAGGTGCACGTCGAGCATGCGGTGCCAGTCCTCGGGTGTGAGGTCGGCGCTCGGCGTCCGCTGGGTGAACCCTGCCGCGCACACCAACCAACGCACCGACTCGTGCCGCTCCGTGTCGAGGCGCTCGAAGGCGAGCTGCAGGGAAGCGGGATCGGCGACATCCGCCGTCATCGGCACGAGCCCGTCGGGAACGTCCGACCCCCACGACAGGTCGAGGCCGGCCACCGTGACGCCAGGAACGGTCGCCAGCTCGGCGCAGACGGCCCGGCCGATGCCGGAGGCCGCGCCGGTCACGACGGCGAGCGTCATCGGCCGTCCTGCACCGCGACGATCCGCTCGATCATCTCGTCGCGCGGGATCAGCTCGCGATCGGGCGCCTCGACCGCAGCGACGTGGCCGGTGCTGGCGTCGAGGCGGACCGGTCCGAAGCGGGCCGGTTCGTCCGAGCCGGTCACCAAGGCTTCGAAGACGTCGCCGGCCGAGAAGTGCCAGAACTCGTACGGGTAGGCGACGAAGCCGTGCCGGCCGAAGACACCCCGCACCAACGCACGGTGGCGACGGGCGTCGACGCTGATGTGCGGCGACTCGAACGGCGTGACGACGTCGAGCGTCAGGTACTCGCCGCCGCGGTCGTACTCCTCGCCGGTCTCCCGGTCGAGGATGGTCACGTCGAGCGCGCTCGCGCCGAGGTGGGTGCCGGTCTTGTAGACGTTGGCACACAGCACGACCAGTCGCTCGTAGACGAGCGCCGGATCGGGCCGCCCTCCGACCTCCCATTCGGTCGACGCCAGCACGCGACCGAGGATCGTGTCGTTGCTGCACAGCGACGACTGCATCTCGGGGGTCCGATAGCCGAACTCGACGCGGACTCCGAGTCCGAGGCCGTTCAGCTCCTTCACCGTCGCGACGAACCGCGGCGCGAGGGTCTCGCGCAGGAAGTACAGGCCCGCCGTGTTGAGGCTCCCGAGCGCGGGGGTGGCGAACTCGACATCGAGCGAATCGGGCACCACTGCTGCGAGGTCGAGCGCTGGCTCGCCGGACTCGGCGACGGGCGCGGCGATGGCCCGGTGCATGAACTCGGTCGCGGCATCGAGCGACGCGGACCAGTAGCGACGGCGTGCGTCCTCGTCGACTGGCGTCGGGGTCACATCGGTCTCCTATCGATCGATCGGGGTCGGCAGCCCGACGAACGGCTCGGGCACCGACTCGTCGAACGGGAACAGGGGTGACCAGGGTCGGGTGAACGGCAGCCGGGGCAGGCGGCTGTCGGCCGGACCGGGAGTGGCGAGATCGATGCACTCGAACGCCAACGGTTCGTAGAAGGCCCGATACCCACCCGCCGACTTCACCTGCACCAGCTTCGCCGCGCTCAGGTCGAGTCCGACATGGCGATAGAGCTCGTAGTCGAGTTGATTGGCCTTGCGGGTGGTGATGACCACGGCGACTCCCCCGTCGGTCTCGACGACCGCGGTGGGACCGACGTCCACGTCCGCCGGGGGGTACAGCGACCGGAAGCGGCCGTCGGTGAGCGTGACCACCCGTCCGGTGAGGCTCGTCGGCGAGAAGAACTGACGGGTGATCGTGGCTCCGACCGGCACGGTGACCGTGGCCCCGACGCCTGCGGCGTGGCACGCCGTGGCAGCTGGTTCATCGGTGACGATCAACATCGCCGAGCCGTCGATCGGCGACTCCAACAGTCGGCTGAGCAGCACGACGCCGTCGCCGGCCGCGCCCGCCGAGCAGCTGTCGGCGCCGTCGGCGACGATGAACGGTCGCTCGTCGGGCGCACTCACCCTGATGCGCTCGAGCGCCGCGTCGAGCGTCGTCTTGCGCAGCAGGACGTCCTCGCGGACGGTCCCACATCATGCCGGCGAGCTCGTCGGCCCGCTCCTGTGCGAGCCCCGGATCGCCGTCGGTGACGACCAGTGCGGTCCAGCCGAGCTCGCGGACGTCGAGCCACGGTTGGGTCAGGAAGACCGTTGCGTCGAGCACGCCCGGTTCACGTTCGATCGCGTGGAGCCGCTCGATCACCGGCACCAGGGGACCGCCGCTCGGTGTCGTGCCCCTCCGACGACGCCATCATCCGCACCTTGCGGTACCGCAGGACGGGTGTCGCGCCGTCGAGCGCGGCGGCGAGGAGGTTCATCGCGCGGCGGCCGGTCTCGACGAAGTCGATGTGGGGACACGTCTGATAGCCGGCGATCAGGGGCGTGACCGCAGCCATGCGATCGGTGAAGTGGCAATGGAGGTCGCAGCTGACGGCGATCGGGACCCCGGGCCCCACGAGTGCACGAACCCCCTCGAGGATGTCGCCCTCGACGTCGTCGCGGTCCTCGCTCACCATCGCGCCATGCAGCCTGAGGTACACGGCGTCGAGGGGGCCGGCGGCCGCGAGCCCGTCGAGCAGGCGACGGATCAATTGCTGCGCGGCGCCGGCCGTCACCGTCGGGCCGCTGGCCGCGCCGGCCGCCGTTGTCGGCACGAGCACGAGACCACGAGCCGCAGCCACCTCGGCCGCGCCGGCGATCTCGTCGATCCCGTGGCCGAACGTGAGGACATCGGGCCCCTCGACGAAGGAGCGGGTCGTGAACTCCTCGAGGTCGGCGACGCCGGGACAGAAGCTGTTGGTCTCGTAGACGAGCGACGCGACCCCGACGCGCAGCGGTGCGGTCGTCATCACCGACTCGCCCTCGGGAGCGAGGCGGCGGCATCGTCGACGGCCGTGCGCAGGGCGGCGAGCAACGCCTCGCGTCGAGCGAGGAAGCGCTCCGAAGGAACCGACACGGTGTAGCAGGCGATCAGCGTGTCGCCGTCGACGAACGGCACCGACATGCACGAGACGCCGACCTGGAACTCCTCCTCGTCGACGCTGTAGCCGCGCTCGCGGATCGATCGGAGCTCGGCGTCGAGGCGATCGATCGACGTGACGGTATGGGCAGTGACTGGCCGAAGCGGGTGCGCTTCGAGATAGCCCGCCCGCACCTGATCGGTCGCGTACGCGAGCAACAGCTTTCCGGTCGCCCGCCCGTGGGCATCGAGATACGGCCCGACCGGCATCGACACCCGAACCGGCAGTTGCCCGTCGACGACTGCGATCAACCGGATGTCTCCGTTGCGCCACGCGGCCAAGTAGCCCGTCTCGCCCGTCGTGCGCGCCAACTCCCGGAGCGGGGCGACGAGATAGTCGGGCGCCGACAGGTCGCGCTGATAGGCGTCGCACAGCAGCGCGACACGCGGGCCGAGCGAATAGCGCGCGGCCGAGTCCTTCGAGAGCAGACCCGCGCCGACCAGTGTCGACAGGAGGTGGTGCGCCGTGGGAACGGGAAGTCCGGCAGCATCCGCGAGGTCCTTGCCGGCAGAATTCACCGACTGCCGGGCCACGAGCATGAGCAACGAGATCGCCCGGTCGACCGATTGGACCGACGTTCCTACCGATCCTCGAGGAGTTCGCCCGTTCGCCGGCTTCTGAGTTGCAGTCGGT
The DNA here is from genome assembly GCA_963816635.1 of Ilumatobacteraceae bacterium. Lineage (GTDB taxonomy): Bacteria > Actinomycetota > Acidimicrobiia > Acidimicrobiales > Ilumatobacteraceae > Desertimonas. The sequence continues at coordinate 19,832 of CAWFLK010000021.1, forward strand.
CGCGCCATCGTCACTCGTCCTGTCCGTCGTGCGTCAGCGGTTTCATATCGCGAACTCCGATTTCGACGACGATGGTAGTCAGCCGCCGAAGTGCCGTCGCGACCTCGGCGGCGATGCCCTGACGACTCACGTCATGATCCAGCCGCCGTCGACGTTCAACGTGTGGCCGGAGATGAACGACGCGTCGTCCGACACCAGGAACGCGACCGCGGCGGCGACGTCGGCCGCGACGCCACGCCGTGGTACCGCCTGGCTCGCGGTGATCTCGGCATCGGTGGCCGAGCTCGACCGCGAGGATGTCGACGCCACCGAGCCGTTCGTGGACGGCGGCCACCGTCGACTCGCACGACCCGGCGTCGCTCACGTCGGACTCGATCGCCACCGCGCTGTCGACCGACGGCTTCGATGTCCTGCACGACGTTCGCGGGTGGATGCGAAACGTAGGTCACGGCAACGTCCGCGCCGTCAGTTGCCAGCCGCGTCGCAATCGCCCGGCCGATTCCGCGCGTGCCACCGGTGACGATGGCGACTCGACCGGCGAGCGCGAGGCTCATTCGCCCACCAGCAAGGCTGGCGAGCGCTCGCCGGCGGCCAAGGCGCGGGTGCACCGAGCGATCACCAGACGGTCCAGCCGCCGTCGACCACGACGTCCTGCCCGGTCATGTACTGGGCGCCGGGCGACGCCATGAAGACCGCAGCGGCGGCGATGTCGCCAGGGCCGCCGATGCGCCGCATCGGCACCGCCTCGATGAACGCCGCCATCATCTCGTCGGTGACCATGCCCGACTCCTCGTTCATCTTCGATCCGCTGAACCCACCCGGGCTCAGCGAGTTGATGCACACCCCGTACGGGGCGAGCCGCGGGGCCAGATAGTGCGTGATGCCGTGGACCGCGTGCTTGCTGGCGAAGTACGACGCGACGTCCCAATCCAGCCCGGGGTACAGGGCCGGGTTGCCGCCCATCTTCCCGTACACCGACGAGATGTTGATGATCCGTCCCCAGCCCCGCTCCATCATGCTCGGTGCGAACAGCTGGCACAGGCGGAACGGCGCGTCGACGTTGATCTCGAAGCACGCACGCCACTCGGCGAGCGACACCGTCGGCCACGGGCCGTTGGGTCCGGCCCCCGCGTTGTTGCACAGGATGTCGATCTGCCCCGCCTCGGCGGCGATCCGTTGGACGTCGTCCTCCACCGTGACGTCGGCCGGGATCACGATCCCGACGGCGCCTCCGGCGGCGAGCTCGCTCGCGGTCTCGTCGAGGTACGCCCGGGTCCGGCCGACGAGCACGACCTCGGCACCGGCCTCCCCGAAGCCGAGCGCGATCTGCTTGCCGATCCCGGTGCCGGCCCCGGTGACGAGGGCCCGCCGCCCCTCCAGGCTGAGCGAGGCGAGCGACTTCATCCGACGCTCGACGCCGCAGTCATCGCGGGCGCCGCGACGTCGGCGTCCGGCGCCAGGCCGGCCATGAGGTGAACGAGCCGGACGTGGGTGAGGTCGCTGGTCGGGCCTTCGTGGATCACCCGACCGAGACGCAGCACGACCACTCGATCGGACATCTCGAGGACCGTCTCGATGTCGTGGCTGATGAGGATCACCGCTGCTCCCCGTGCGGCAAGCGTGCGAATCAGCGCCAGCACGTTGCGGGTCTGCTTCACCCCGAGCGCGGCGGTGGGCTCGTCGAGGATCACGATCTTCACGTCGTCACTGGCAACCCTGGCGATCGCGACCGACTGCCGCTGCCCACCGGAGAGGAGGTGTACCGGACGGTCGTAGTCGTCGAGCACGATCCCCAACTCCCCGAGGCGTGACTCAGCGACCCGTTGGGCGGCCCGGTCGTCGCGGACCGAGAGCCAGCCCCAGTTGGCTCGGCGAGGCTCGGCGCCGAGCACGAGGTTGAACTTCGCGCCGAGGTTCGGACAGAGCGCGAGATCTTGGTACGCCGTCTGCACGCCCGCCGCCCTGGCCATGTGCGGGCTGCTGAGCGACACCTCGTCGCCGCCGATGCGGATCACCCCTTCGTCGGGCTCGATGGCGCCGCTGAGCATCTTGATGACCGAGCTCTTGCCGGCCCCGTTGTCGCCGACGAGGCAGACGACCTCACCGGCGAAGACACGGAACGAGACGTCGTCGACGGCGAGGACGGTGCCGTACGACTTGGAGAGGTCGGCCGCCTCGATCTCCGGCACGGCCCCCTGCTCGAGCACATACGGACGACGATCGCCGCTCGGCGACTCGGCCAGCTGCGCGTCGGCGGGTGTCCTCGCAACCGAACGCGGCTCCGGCGTCCGTCGGCGGGCGCGGCGTCGGGCGGTGATCTGATCGCCGGCGAGGGCGAGCAGCAGGACGCCGCCTCGGACGATCTGCTGCCAGAAGTCCGGCACCCCGGCGAAGATGATCCCCGCATTCAGCACGCCGATCGTCATGACGCCGACGAACATCCCGAAGGGGTGGCCGTTGCCGCCGACGAACGAGATGCCGCCGAGGATCACCGCGGTGAGGACATCGAGCTCGAACGAACCGCCGAGCGCTGGGCTCGCGCTGCCGAGCCGGGAGGTGGTCAGCAGCGCCACCAGCCCGATGAGGAATCCGTTGACCGCGTACATCGTGCCGATCACACGGTTGGCCGAGACTCCGGCGAGGTCGGCCGCCGTGGGATTGCCACCGACGGCGTAGATGCGCAGTCCGATCACCGTGCGCAGGAGGATGAAGCCGCCGATCAGGAGCACGCCGAGGAAGATGAGCACCGGCAGCGGAACCGGCCCGATCTTGGTGCGTCCCAACCAGCCGAACGACTCGGGGAACCCGAACTGCGATTTGGCATTGGTGACGACGTAGGCGAGGCCATGGAGGATCGCCGCCATCCCGAGCGTGACGATGAGCGGGTTGATCCGCAGGATGCGGACCAGCTGGCCGTTCAGGAGGCCGAGCGCGGTCCCACAGACGAGGGCCACGGCGATCGCCAGCCCGGTGTTCTGGGTTTCACTGGCGACCTTTCCAGTGATCACCGCCACCAGGGCGAACTGGCCACCGATCGACAGGTCGACGTTGCCACAGATCAGCAGCAGCATCGTTCCGAAGCCGGCGATGCCGACCGCCGTGATGTTGAGCATGATGGTCAACAAGTTGTCGACCGTCAGGAAGTTGTCGTAGCGGATCCCGAACCACAGGATCATTCCGACGCACAACAGCAGCAGGCCCAGGCGGTTCGTGGGGTCCCACGTGCGCTCGGGCCGGGTGCCCAGCGCGCCCAGCCGGGCGAGCAGCGCGTGGGAACCTGCGGGGCGGTTGCGGCGCGGTCGCCGTAGCCGACGTCATCGGTGATGCTCGTTGCTCAGCGCGGGGTCGCTGCCAGGCTGTTCACGAGATAGTGACCACGCGTGTCGTAGTTGATGTTGCCGAGCAGCCCGGTCGTCGAGTTGGTCCCGTCGACCACGGACTGGAACGTCGCGGCCGGGTCGGCCAGCTGTGCGTCGAACGCCGCGACCTCGTCCGCGTTGGTCAGGATGGTGCCCTGGACCACGAGGGCCTGCGGGATCGTCTTGCCGTCGAGCCAGTCGCCGACGAAGGCGCCGTAGCAGTAGCTCGCCACCGGGTCACCGAACGCCATGTCGTGCCGTAGGAACGACGTCCCGCTGGCGACCGCGGCCTTGCCGGCGACACCTCCGTTGAGCCCACTGACCAGGATCATGTCCTTGGTCGGATCGAGGTCCTGTGACTGGAGGAACTGGTCGACACCGAGACCGGGGTCGTCGGGTCCGATCCAGACGTTCACTTCCGGGTGGGCCTGGAAGATGGTGCTGGCGAACTCGAAGCCCTCGTCAGCGGTGTTGTCCTGGAGCTCCTGCTCGAGGACGAGGTTGATGCCGTCGCCGCCCGTCGCCAGGCCGGCGAGCGTGCCCTCGTGGCGGGGGATCAACGCTTCGATGTGATCGAACGTGAAGTTGACGACGTTGGCCTTGCCGTCGAGGTTCTCGTTGATCCACTCGACGGCCTTCACCGCTTGGTCATAGCCGAGCTGCCACTGGTCGGCGGCGGTCTGCATCGTCGCCGGCGCCGTGACGAAGAAGATCACGCAGACGCCCGAATCGATGGCGGTCTGCAGCGGCACGGCCTGGGCGGCGGCGTCGTCTGGCTGGACGACGAGACCGGCAACGCCGCGCTGCAAGACCTGGTTGATCTGGTCGACGTTCTTCGCCGGATCGTTCTCCGAGCTGATCACCTGATACTCGATGTCGCGTTCGTTGCACGCGAGCTCGATGTTGTCGCTGATCTGCTTGTAGTACTCGTTGATGGTCGGCACCGTGAACACGAGTCGCCGGGGCAGGTCTGGCTTCGAGCCGACCGGCCCGTTGGGATCGAACGGCGGGAGGTCGGAGAGGTACTGAGCGGTGTTGGGGCTGTCCGGCCCGCCGCTGCCGGGCGGCACGGAACCCAGGCGGAGCGCCGAACCACGCGACGGGCCGAGCAGCCCGCCCAACGCAATGCCGGTGCCCGCCACCGCCGTAGTTGTCAGAAACCGACGACGTCCGAAGCGACTGTCTTCGCTAAATGCCATTGCACGACTCCTTTGGTTTTGAATCAAACACGAGCACTCATCGCCGACGGGGCGCGTCGCGGCAGACCGCTGCGACAACTCCCCGATCGGTTCACGCGCGCACGCCAACGTCCCCGAACATTCTGGACCAATTTCAGATGACGAAATCAAGTTCAGAAACGTTTCCAGTGACGATATCGAGGTTTGATTGCACTGTCAAATTGCTGTTGCCCGCCGTTCAACCGCTGGCAATCACCCCTCGGCAGCGCTCAGTCGAGCCCGACGACGGCGGACGCCTCGACCTCGACCACCAGCTCGGGCAGCATGAGGGCGCTCACCTCGACGAAGGTGCACGCCGGCAGAACGTCCTTGAACACCTCTCCGTGGGCACGACCGACCTCCTCCCACGAGGAGATGTCGGTGAGGTAGACCCGCGTCCGCGTCACGTCCTCGGCGGATGCACCGAGCTCGGCCAAGGCATCGAGAACGGTCCGGAGCGCGTCGACAGTTTGCCCGTAGGCGTCGTGCGGCGCGACAACCGTCCCGTCGGGCCGGGTTGCCGACGTACCGCTCACCTCGATGAACGGCCCACGGCGGATCGCTCGCGAGTACCCGACGATCGGCGACCACGGACGCCGGCCGTCGACCCGCCTCGACTCGGTCACGTTGGCTCGGCCCCCGACACGTCGCGGGTCGCTCGTCGACGACCTCGTCCTCGGTGAGCCACCGCAGCTCGCTCCCCGACGGCGAGTACACCCAGACCGACACCAGCGGTTCGCTCCCGGTTGCGGTGGTGCGGTGCACCGAGTCCGACGGTGTGAAGATCACGCTGCCCGGACCGAGGTCGAAGCGCTCGTCGCCGATCTCGACGTAGCCCGTGCCGGACATGATGTAGGCGATCTCCTCGGCCACGTGGTGGTGGGCCTCGGTGCTCGCGCCGGGCGGAATCGTGCTGAAGCCGACGGCCACTCCAGAGGCGTTGCCGAGCATCGGAGACCGCAATACGGACACCATGCGACCGTTCACGTAGCGGCCGGTCGGGAACGATCGCTCGGCGAGTGCCCGGTGGGCGAGCTCGACGAAGCCTTTGGCGTCCCACACCGTCGCTTGTTCGGATCCCTGCGGCATCTGAGAGTTCGCTGGCCCGTCTGGCATTGTTCCCCCTGGCGGTCAGAGCCGCGATTTCATATTACGAAATGTGGTTTCTCTATTGACTGTATCTTTGGTCGCCCGTGCCGTCAATGTAGGGCCGGCGCTCTGTGTCAGCGTGAGCAGGCACACACTGACATAAAGCTCGGATCGGTTCCGCCACGCCCTCAGAACGGTGTCAGTCGTGGGGTGCACACTCACCAACGATGGGTGCGATTGCCGACGAGCGGCCGCCATCGCCACGTCCGCGCCACAAGGCGACGGGGGCCTCGTTGATCGTCCTGATCTGCCTCGGCGTCACCGCTGGCGGGATCCTCCTGCTCCATCTCCTCCGCCGCGACATCGATCCCCTGCGCGATGTGATGAGCCACTACGCCAACGGCCCCGATGGGCCGCTGATGAGCATCGTGTTCTACGCCTTCGGCGTGTCGGCGATCGCCATGGGTGTGCGGCTCCGCTCGGGCATCGATCGACGGGGCGTGACCAGGCCGGTGCCCTGGTTGCTCGTCCTTGCCGGTTCGAGCCTGCTCGTCGCCGGCGTGTTCGAGGTCGACCGGCCGACCGACCCGGAGACCACAGGGGAGGTGATCCACAGCAACACGGCCGTGGCCGCCTTCATCCTCCTCGTGGTGGCGATGGTGCTGTTTGCCATCGCTTGTCGCCACGACGAACGCTGGTCATCGATGCGCTGGACGTCGCTCGCCCTGGCGGTGATCGCCACCGGCGCAGCCGTCGCTACCCAGTTCGGGCGGGGGACGGGGACGGCCGGGGGGATGCAGCGACTGCTCGCCGGCGCCGTGCTCGTCTGGCTCGTGCTGGTCGCCCTGCACGTTCGGCGCGCCTCGTTCGATGCGCCCTGACCATCGGCTGCTCGCCGCCGCCAGCATCGCCTTGTCGCTGATCGGCGTTGGAGCCGTCGTCGCCCTGCACGTCCTGCGACCCGAGCTCGCTCCGGTGTCGCACCGACTGAGCGAGTACGCAATCGGACGCTACGGAGGCCTGATGACCGCGGCCTTCGTCTGCGTGGGCGCGAGCCTGCTGACGCTGGCCGGCGCCATCGTCGATGAGGACCGCCGTGTGCGTGCTCTCGTCGTCGCCGCCGCCGTCGGCATCGCCGGCCTGGGCATGATCCTGTCCGGGATGTACCGCACGGACGCATCCCGCTCGGGAGCGACCGCCGACGCCCTCCACAGTGCGGCGTCGGGGCTGGCGACGTTGGCGTTGATCGGCGCGGCGGTCGTGTGGACGGCGATTGCAGTGCGGCGGACCGCACCGGTCGTGCTCGCAACCATGTGCGTGGCGCTCGGCGCGGTGAGCCCGGCGCTGCACCGCTCGCGATGGACCGGCTTGAGCCAACGTCTGCTGTGGTTGACGCTGCTGACCTGGGTCGTCGTCGCGGCCGTCGACCTCGGCACGGGTCGATCTGGTCACTCTCCTTCTCGATATCGAGAACGTGGGTGACCAGATCGTCGTTTGCGACGCAGCGGCGACGGACTACAGGGTGGTGACGAGGCCCCCGTCGATGACGAAGTCCGATCCGGTGACGTTGCCGGCGCGGTCGCTGGCCAGCAGGACGACGAGGTCGGCGACCTCGGCCGGTGAGGTGAAGCGGCCGGTCGCGGCTTGCTGCTGCTGCGCCCGCACGATCTCGTCGGCGGCGACGTCCTGGGCCGTGCCGACGGTGGAGGCGACGCCGTGGTCACCCAGCCACAGGTCGGTCGACACGGGGCCCGGGCTGACCGTGTTCACCCGGATCCCGTTCGGTCCGACCTCCTTCGACAGGGCCTTGGAGAAGTTCGCCAATGCCGCCTTGGCGGCGCAGTAGTCGATGACGGACGGGTCGGGCAGGAACGCGTTGACGGAGCACACGGTCACGATCGTGCCGCGCCCCGCGGCGATCATGGCCGGGAGCACCGCTCGGGTCGTGCGCACGGCAGCCAGGAACGTCAAGGTCAGCGTGCTCAGCCAGTCGTCGTCGGTGATGGCGGCGAAGCCGTCGAGGCGCGGTGTCACTGCGCCGACGTTGTTGACGAGGATGTCGAGGGGGCCGGATGCCAACGCCGCGTCGACGAGGGCGGCCGGGCCGGTGGGCGAGGCGAGATCGACCGGGACGGCTTGGACCGTCCCCGCCCGGACGAGCCGGTCGAGGTCGGCGGTCGTCGTGCGGGAGCCGGCGACGACCGACGCGCCCTCGTCGACGAGGGCCTGGGCGATGGCCAGCCCGATCCCCTTGCTCGCCCCGGTCACGAGGGCGCGCTTGCCGTTCAAGCCGAGTTCCACCTCGTGCACTGTTGCCGGTGGCGGCGCTCGAGGCCAAAGCACCACACCGCACCGCCGTCGCAACGGGCGCCTCGCGCGTCGCCTCGTGGCCCACACCTAGGGTTGCGCCATGGTGACCGACCTCTCCGGCCACGCGCCGCGCACCGTGCCGGCACGGTTCGAAGTGATCGACGACCGCTTCGCCGGTGTCGGGGGCGACGCTCACATGGAAGTGCTCTTCTCCGCCGGCCGCTGGCTCGAGGGCCCGGTGTACGTCCCGGCCGGTCGCTACGTGCTGTTCAGCGACATCCCCAACGACCGGGTGTTGCGCTGGGACGAGACCACCGGCGCGGTCGGCGTGTTCCAGCAACCAGCCGGGTACGCCAACGGCCGAACCCTCGACCGGACGGGCCGGGTGGTGTCGTGTCGACACGGGCACCGCCAGGTCGTCCGCACCGAACACGATGGCAGTGACACCGTCCTGGCGTCGCACCATCAGGGCCGGCGGCTCAACAGCCCCAACGACGTCGTCGAGCGGGCGGACGGCACGATCTGGTTCACCGATCCCAGCTACGGCATCGACAGCGACTACGAGGGCCATCGGGCCGACAGCGAGGTCGGCGGATGTCACGTCTACCGCATCGAGCCATCGGGCGACGTCGACATCGTCGCCGACGACTTCGAACGGCCGAACGGCCTCGCCTTCAGCAGCGACGAGCGCCAGCTCTACATCGCCGACACCCGCCGTCGCCACGTCCGGCGCTTCGACGTCGCCGATGACGGCTCGCTGTCCGGTGGTGACGTCTTCGCCGACTGTGACGCCGGATCGTTCGACGGGCTCCGCCTCGACAGCCACGGGCGCGTGTGGGTCGCGGCGCACGACGGGCTGCACTGCTTCGACCCCGACGGCACGTTGCTCGGCAAGCTCCATGTCCCCGAGGTCGTCTCCAACCTCACCTTCGGCGGCGCCCAGCGCAACCACCTGTTCATCACCGCAACGACCGCGCTCTACACGCTCAGGGTGAACTGCAGCGGTGCCACCTACCCGACGGGGTGAACCGCGACCTGCCGGCGCCTCAGACGGCGGGTCGAAGTGGCGGCGTGCTCATCTCGGGGCGGGACAGGATGTAGATCAGCGCCCCGAACAACGGCAGCACGATGATCAGCAACGCCCATCCGGCCTTCGCCGCGCCGCTGTGGTCCGAGCGCCGGAAGTTGTCGACGAACGTGTAGATGACGACGAAGCCGACCAGCACGAACATGAACAGGGCCAACAGCGACCAGAAGACACCCAGCAATGGATAGTCGTAGGCGAGCATGTGCAGTCTCCTTGGTAGGCCGAGCCGGTCCGACCCGGCCAGTCTGCTACCGGTGGGTGTCGGGTTGGGGGACCGTCGCCGGGTGCGACGCGTCGCTGTCGCTGCGGGCGATCAGGTCGTAGGCGAGGACGACCTCGACGAGACCGACGACGGAGCCGATGACCATGCCGAGCAGCCCGTTCACGAGGAAGGCCGGCACCAACGGGTGCTCGAAGAGGTCGGTGTAGTGGATCGCGTGCAGCACCGCCTGTTCGACCTGCAACGGAAGGGTGACGAGCAACAGCGTGATCCAGAAGTGCGGGCGCACGAGCTGCCACGAGCGCCGCAACGCCGAACCCACGGCGCGGTCTTCGATCGTGATCACCGGTCCGACGAGCGACCACAACGTGAAGATCAGCACGCCCGGGACCACGAACAGCGCGAGCCCGGCGAGCGTCGCGAGCGCCAGCACCACGTCGGCCGCCACCAGCCGACCCAAGGGCAGCACCCTCCAGATCTCGCCGATGCTGAGGTCGGGGTGTCCGTGGAGGTGCGCTCCGACGACCTTGTCGAGGATGCCGGCGTAGACGACGACACCGACCATCGAGAACACCGCCGATGCGGCCGACGTGATGGCCGCGCCGTACGGGCGCGAGACATGACGATCGATCACCAGAACGGTCGCCAGTGCATCGATCGCCGCGACGGCGCCGAAGACGACGAACGCCGTACCCGCCACACGCCAGAAGCGCTCCCGATACGTCCGCATCGCCGCACCGATCACGTACCTGAAGTGGGGGCGGCCGCGCAGCAGCTCCGACGAAGCGATCACCTCGGACATGCCCACGAATGTAGGTGGACGTCGTCCGTGCGACGATTCGTCGGCCGGCGCATCGGCGGAAATGCGGCCGGCCGACGAAAGCAGGTTCCCGTTCGTCGACGCTGCGGCCGGGGTCCGCCAACCCCGGGCCGCATCGTCTCGTACCCCATGAGACGCGCGGCCTCGCGGAAAAGGTTGAGACGACGATCGCGGTCAACGACGATTTCTCGGCGAACCGGGGAACCACAGGGTGACCCGTCCCGTCCGACTGACCAGACGAGGACGAACGTCCTCGGGGGACCAGGAGGACGTCATGAACAAGTTCGCAGCACACAGCCTGAAGGCAGCGGCGATGGTGGCGATGGCCGGCGGGGCACGTCATCGGACGTCGCAGACCGCACCGGCAGCTGGCTCGACTCGATGTCGACCGGATCGTCGTCGATGACGGGCAACGTCTCCCTCGACTCCTACCTCTCAGCGGTCAACGCCGACATCGTCGACACGTGGTTGCAGCCCAACTGCGTGGAGGTGGTCGGCGACACCTGCTACCTCGGCTCCTGACGGCGGCAGGAGACCGGCGTCGCGGCGGCGGCCGCGGCGACAGGAGACCGGTGCCGCGGCGGCGGCCGCGGCACCGGTCCGCCGACCCCGATGCCACAACCGCCACCACGACGTGAACGGTTCGCCGTGGCGGACCATTCATGTCGCGTTACGATACTTATGCGGTGCGTCGCCTCGTGTATCGAATCCCCCACCTCCGGCTCGCCGTGCTCGCCGCCGGGCTGGGAGTTGCCGCCGGTGGCGCGGCGTGGGTGCTGCTGCACCTCATCGCCCTGTTCACCAACCTCTTCCTGTTCCACCGCTGGGGGTGGCACCCTCCGGACTTCAGCGAGCTTCATCGCAGCCCGTGGGTGATCGTCGCCGCGGTCGCCGGCAGCGCGGTGGTCACGTTGATGGCGTTGTGGGCCCCGGTGATCCGCGGCCACGGCATCCCCGAAGCGATGGAGGCCGTGCTCGTTCGACAGAGTCGCATCGCCCCGCGAACCGCCATCGCCAAGCCGCTGTCGTCGGCGATCGCGATCGGCACCGGTGGGCCGTTCGGCGCCGAGGGCCCGATCATCGTGACCGGTGGAGCGCTGGGATCACTGCTCGGCCAGGTCCTCCACATGTCGGCGAACGAGCGCAAGGTGCTCCTCGCCAGTGGTGCCGCCGCCGGCATGGCCGCGACCTTCGGGACGCCGCTCGCCGCTGTCGTGCTGGCGATCGAGCTGCTGCTGTTCGAGTTCTCGGCGCGGACGTTCGTCCCGCTGGTGGTGGCCACCAGCGTCGCCGGTGCCGTGCACGCCGCGCTGTACGGCTCGGGTCCGCTGTTCTCGGTGCCCGCCCACGACTTCGCCGGGCTCGCCCAGCTCCCGTGGTTCGGGCTGCTCGGCATCGGCGCCGGCCTGCTCGCCACCCTCATCGCACGCGGCCTGTTCGCCGTCGAGCACGCCTACCGCCGCCTCCCCGTGGCGCCGTCGTGGCACCCCGTCCTCGGCGCCCTCGTGTGGGCGCCGATCGCTCTGGCTCGTGCCGCGCGTCCTCGGCGTCGGCTACGACGTCATCGACGACGCCCTCGCCGGACGGCTCGCCGTCGCGACGCTCGCCGCGCTGGCCGTCGGCAAGCTGGTCGTCTGGTGGATCGCGCTCGCCTCGGGCACGTCCGGCGGCACGCTTGCGCCGATCCTGCTGATCAGCTCGTGCGCCGGCGGGTTGGCCGGCGAGGCCCTCCACACGATCGTGCCGTCCGTGTCGCCGTCGGCGTTCGCCCTCGTCGCGATGGCCGCCACCTTCGGCGCGGCCACCCGGGCCCCGTTCGCGGCGATCGTGTTCGTCTTCGAGCTCACCCGCGACTACGACGCGCTGATGCCGCTGATGGGCGCCACGGTCCTCGCCGACATGATCGCTCGCACTCTGTTGACCGAGAGCATCATGACCGAGAAGCTCGCCCGACGCGCCGTGACGGTGCCGGGCGAGTACCGCCCGGACGTGATGGCCACGACGCTGGTGCGGTCGATCATGTCCACCGCCGTCGAGACCTTCCCGAGCGACCTCTCCGTGGGTGACGCCGTCGAGCGCTTCGTCGCCGGGCGCCACAGCGGCTACCCGGTCGTCGACGACGACGGTCGCTGCCTCGGGGTGGTCACCCGCGCCGACCTGCTCACCGCGACCACCGGCAGCCTCGGCGAGCTCGTCGACGGCACACCGGTCGTCGTCGCGCCGGGCGACCCGGCGATCGATGTCCTCTCCCGGATGGTCGAGGACGGCGTCGACCACGTGCCCGTCCTCGACGACTCCGGACGCCTCGTCGGCATCTGCACCCGCGGCGACCTGCTGCGAGCCCGCCGCGACGCCGACCGCGCCGACCACCGTGAGCCGGGCTGGATCGGCCGCCTCCGCGTGGGCGGGGCCTGATCCGCCGTCAGGCCGGGTCCTCGCCGAGCAACGCGTGCAGCGCCGGTCGGACGCGCCGCAGCTCCTCGAGGTGGTTGGTCGTCAGCGCGTCGAGGCGTCGGCGCCCGCGGACCGTGAGGCGCACACGAACGACGCGGTGGTCGTCGGCGTCGGCGCGCCGCGCCACGAGACCCATCGCCTCGGCGCGGTCGATCAGCCCGACCGCGCTGTGGTGGCGCACCAACAGGTAGCCGGCGACGTCGGACACCGTCGGACCCTGCGGCTCGGCGTGACCGCGCACGGCCAACAGCAGTTGGTGCTGCGCGGGGGTCAGGCCCTCCGCCTCGGCCGCCCGCTCGCTCCAGTGCAGGAACCGGCGCAGGGCGACGCGGAACGCCAACAGGTCGGCGTATTGCCGGTCCGAGAGCGACGCGGGGTCGGCCACCACGCCAGTGTGCCTCAGCTCACGCCCCGCGACCCCGGTATCACGGTGACCGGTGGGGCATCATCAAGGTATGGACGAGCGGTTCCGCACCCGGCACGTGACGATCCACGGCCACCAGGTCGGGCTACCGCCGCGCCGGCCGCGGGACGCCGATCGTGCTGCTCCACGGCCTGGCGGGAAGCTCGCGCACCTGGAAGGACGTGATGCCGGCGCTCGCCGAGCGTCACGACGTGATCGCCCCCGACCTGCTCGGTCACGGCGAGTCGGCCAAGCCGCTCGGCGACTACTCGCTCGGCGCCCACGCCAGCGGGGTGCGCGACCTGCTCGAGGCCCTCGACGTGCCCAGCGCGACCGTCGTCGGGCACTCGCTCGGTGGCGGCATCGCCCTCCAACTCGCCTACCAGTACCCCGAACGCTGCGACCGCCTCGTGCTCGTCGGCGCCGGCGGCCTCGGTCGCGAGGTCAGCTGGCTGCTCCGCGTCTGCACGCTGCCGCTCGCCGACCGGGTGATGCCGGTGGTGTTCCCGCGCTGGTTCGCCGACGCCGGCAGCGACGTCAGTCGCTTCCTCGATCGGCACGGCGTGCACAACCCGCGCCTCGGTGAGATGTGGCGCTCCTACAGCTCGCTGGCGGGAGCGGCGAACCGTCGAGCGTTCGTGCGCACGATCCGCACGGTCATCGACCCCGGTGGCCAGACGGTGTCGGCGCTCGACCGTCTCTACCTCGCCGCCGCCCGGCCGACGCTGATCGTGTGGGGCGAGGACGACGGCATCATCCCCGTCGCCCACGCCCATGTCGCCCACCACGCCATACCGGGCAGCCGCCTCGTGCTGCTGCCGGGCGTCGGCCACTTCCCCCACACCGAGGCGCCCGCCGCGCTGCTCGCCGCCCTGCACGACTTCCTCGACACCACCGAGGCCGCGGCGCCACGCGCCCTGGTCGGCTGAACCGACGGCGCGCTTCGGACACGGGTGTCCGAAAGGCGGCCGCCGTTCGGGCCGGGCCGGCGGCGGGCGGCTACAGGGGCAGTTCGGGGAAGCCGTTCGTCACGCACATCCCGCAGGCGCTGATGGCCACGAACCCGATGGCCATGGCGCCGAGGATCCACCGACGGGCGCCGCGCCGGCGGGCGCCGGCGGTCACCGGCATGTACCAGGCCGGGAGCAGACCGGCCAGCGCGGCGTCGCCGGCGACGAACGGCACGGCGTCCGGGTCGAGCGGCTGATCGGGGTCGGCGGCGAGGGCGAGGGCCGTGAGCTCCTCGTCGCTGATCACCGAGCTCGCCGGTGTGTCGGGCACGGTTCCGACCTTACCGAGCGCGGGTGCGAGGATGGGCGCGGTGGGCCAACTCGTGTACACCGCGATCACATCCCTCGACGGGTTCATCCACGATGCCGACGGCGGCTTCGAGTGGGCGGCGCCATCGGCCGAGGTGCATCGGTACGTCAACGACCTCGAGCGCGACATCGGCACGCACCTGTACGGCCGCCGGATGTACGAGGTGCTGGTCGCCTGGGAGACGCTGCCGACCGAGCACGAGCCCGACTACATCCGCGACTTCGCCACGATCTGGCGGCGCGCCCACAAGGTGGTGTACTCGTCGACCCTCGACTCGGTGTCGAGCGAGAACACCGAGCTCGAGCGCTCGTTCGACCCCGGAGCGGTCCGGGCGCTGATCGCGGCGAGCGACCACGATGTCGCCATCGGCGGCGCCCAGCTGGCGGCGGCGGCGCTGGCGGCGGGACTGGTCGACGTGCTCCACCAGTTCGTCACGCCGGTCGTCGTCGGCGGCGGACAACCCTGGCTCGCCGCCGACGTGCGCCTCGACCTCGAGCTGCGCGACGAGCACCGCTTCGCCGACGGCGTGGTGCACCTCGCCTACGGCGTCGTCGATCGTCAGACCTGACCGTCGACCCGTCGGCGGCGGGGTGCATACGTATGCAGCGATCGTCTAGGATCGTCGCATGGCCACCCAGCTCAAGTCCGCCGCGCCGACGCCCGCCGGCACCACCAGCCCCGAGGTCACCGCCACGGTCTCGGGGATCATCGCCGACATCCGCCAGCGCGGGGACGCCGCGGTGCGCGAGTACTCGGAACGCTTCGACCGGTGGTCGCCACCGTCGTTCCGACTCGACGCCGACGACGTCGAGCGCATCATCGACACCGTCCCGGCGGGCACGATCGCCGACATCGAGACGGTGCAGGCGAACGTGCGCCGCTTCGCCCAGGCCCAGCGCGACTCGCTCGTCGACTTCGAGATCGAGACGGCTCCCGGGGTCCACCTCGGCCAGAAGCACCTGCCGATCTCCGCCACCGGCGCCTACGTGCCGGGTGGGCGCTATCCGCTCACCGCGTCGGCGCACATGACGATCGTCACCGCCAAGGTGGCCGGGGTGCCAGCGCGTCGCCGCGTGCACGCCACCGATCCGGGGTGAGATCCCGGCCGCCACCGTCGCCGCCATGCACCTCGCCGGCGCCGACGAGATCTACCTCCTCGGGGGCGTGCAGGCCGTCGTCGCCCTGGCGCTCGGCACCGAGACCATCGAGCGGGTCAACCTGATCGCCGGGCCCGGCAACGCCTACGTCGCCGAGGCGAAGCGTCAGCTCTTCGGCGAGGTCGGCATCGACCTGTTCGCCGGACCGACCGAGATCCTCGTGATCGCCGACGACCACGCCGACCCCTTCGTGGTCGCCGTCGACCTGTTGAGCCAGGCCGAGCACGGGCCCGACTCCCCCGCCGTGCTCGTGACCACGAGCGAGGCGCTGGCCCGTCGCGCGATGGCGTACGTCGACGAGCTGCTGCCGGGCCTGCCGACGAACGACCTCGCCGGACCGGCGTGGCGCGACTACGGACAGGTGCTGGTGGTCGACGACCTCGACGAGGCGTTCGCCGTCGCCGACACGTTCGCCGCCGAGCACGTGGAGGTGCTCACCGACGAGCCCCGACTGGCCCTCGACGCCATGCACGACTACGGCGCGCTGTTCCTCGGCGAGCGCACGTGCGTCTCCTACGGCGACAAGGTGATCGGCACCAACCACGTGCTGCCGACGCGTGGCGCGGCGCGCTACACCGGCGGCCTGTGGGTGGGCAAGTACCTGAAGACCGTCACGTACCAGGAGGTCACCGACGAGTCGTCGAGCGCGGCGCTGGGTGAGCTGTGCGGGCGGGCGTCGCGCGTCGAGCTGTTCGAGGGCCACGCCCGGTCGGGCGACGTGCGCGCGGCGAAGTTCGGCCAGGGCGAGCTCTCGTGGACCGACCATCGGCTCGCCCCGTCGGCGAGCAATGCCTGACCGCCTCGCCGGACGCACGGCGCTCGTCACCGGCGGCGGCAACGGCCTCGGGCGGGCGATGGCGACCGCCCTCGCCGAGCGCGGCGTGCGCGTCGTCGTCGCCGGGCGCACGGCGAGCACGCTCGAGGACACGTCCGCCGCGCTCGGCGCCGCCGGCCACGACGCCCGCGTCGTGCTCGTCGACGTCTCCGATCCCGAGTCGGTGGCCGCGCTGGGCGACGCCGTCGCCGACGAGGAGATCTCGATCCTCGTCAACAACGCCGGCGTCGCCGGTCCGGTGGCGTCCCTGGTCGACGTCGAGCCCGACGAGTGGGACGACGTGTTCGCCACCAACGTGCGTGGGACGTACCTGATGTGCCGCGCAGCTGTTGCCGCCGATGATCGAGCGCGGCACCGGCGACATCGTCAACGTGGCCTCGGTGAGCGGCAAGCGCCCGCTCCCCCGCCGCACCCCGTACTGCGCCTCGAAGATGGCCGTGCTCGGGCTGACGACCACTCTGGCCGCCGAGGTGGGCCCGCTCGGCATCACCGTCAACAGCTTGTCGCCCGGCCCCGTCGCCGGCCCGCGGATGGACCGCAACTTCCGCCTCGAGGCCGAGCGACTCGGCATCTCGGTGGAGGAGGCGACCGAGGCGTTCGTGTCGCGGGCGCTGCTGCACCGGATGGTCACCGAGGACGAAGTGGGCGCGGCCCTCGTGGCGATGCTGCAGATGCCCGGCCTCCACGCCGCCGACATCGACCTGTCGGCGGGCATGGTGGCGCGATGACGTGGGACGCCCGACGAGGAGCCGGGTGAGTCCGCGCCGCCCGCCCTGCCGACCGACGACGAGCTCCGTCCCACGCTCGTGCTCTTGCCCGGCATGCTCGGAGACGACCGGCTCTTCGAATCGGTGATGGCCGAGCTCGGGAGCCGGCTCGCCTGCCGGCCGATGCGAATCGACGTCGATGACGCGGTGGGCGAGATGGCGGCCAGCGTGCTCGCCGCGGCGCCGCGCCGCTTCGCCCTCGCCGGCCACTCGCTCGGCGGCATCGTGGCGCTCGAGATGGTGCGCCGGGCGCCCGAGCGGGTCAGCCACCTGGCCGTGTTGAACTCGAGCGCCCGACCGCCGACCGACGCTCAGCTCGCCGCGTGGAGCGCACTGCGCGATCGGGTCGTCGACGGGGAGTTCGCCGCGGTCGTCGAGGAGCAGGCGACGCTCAACCTCGGACCGGCGGCGAGCGATGCGACGCCGCGCCGCCGGTGGATCGACATGGCGCGCCGCGTCGGCGACGACGGCTTCCTGCGCCAGCTCCGGGCCCAGGCGGGACGCCACGACCAACGACCCGAGCTCGCCGCGATCGAGGTGCCGGTGCTCGTGGTGAGCGGCAGCGACGACGCGGTGTGCCCGCAGGAGATCCAGGCCGAGCTCGCCGGCGCCGTGCCCGGTGCCGTCCACGAGGTGATCGACGGCGCCGGACACATGACCCCGCTCGGCCACCCCGTCGAGCTCGCCCGCCTCATCGACACCTGGCTCGCCCGCTGATCGTCGTCGCGACGTACCGAGGGCACCAGCTGGACCGTACGGACCTGCTGGTGCCCTCGGTCGCGCTACGCGCCGTCGAGGAGCATCTCGCGGGCGAGGCGGGCGATCTCCTGGGTGGCCGGAGGCAGCGTCGCCGCCTCGCGCTGGATCAGCGCCACCGTGTCCCACAGCGGTTCGGTGAAGCCGACGGTGTACACGCCGGGCGGGCACACCCGGCTGGCGGCGACGGCACCGGCGACGATCGTGTCGCCGGCGCCGCGCGCCACGAGGTCGAGGGCCAGCTCGACGTGCTCGACCTCGATGATCGGCTCCAGGCGCACGCCGGCGAGCTGGGCGCGCACGGCGAGCTGGTGGCGCGTCGGGTCCGACCAGCCGTAGTGGGCGTCGTAGAGGATCAGCGGTGCGCTGGCGAGACGCTCGATCGTCATCCGCTGGGCGACCCGCTCCGGGTCGGCGGACGCGTAGAGCACCTCGTCGCGCAGCAGCGGCGTGATCGCGAGGCCCTCGTCCTCCACCGGCAGCACCACGATGCCGGCGTCGATGTCGCCGGCGGCCACCGCGGCCGCGACCTCCACCGAGTTGACTCCCACGAGGCGGATCTGGACGTTGGGGTGACGTTCGTGGAACACGTGGATGAGGTCGGACAAGCGATAGTGGTCGGCGTTGCGCAGCACGCCGAACGTCGCCACCCCGCCGCCGAGCGAGCCGAGGGCGCGCAGGGCGTGGGCTCCCGACTCCGCCGCCGACACGGAGCGCTCGGCGAACGGCAACAGCTCGGTGCCGGCGGGGGTGAGGGCGAGGCGCCGGCCGCGGCGGAACAGGGTGACGGCGTAGTCCTCCTCGAGACGACGGATCAGCTCCGAGACCGAGGCCTGGGCCACCCCCAACTCGGCCGCGGCGGCGGTGAACGACCCGGCGCGGGCGGCGGTCAGGAACGCCCTGAGCTGGGACAACGACATCGATGTGGCGGCGTTCGACGGTGGCACAGGGAAATCCTATGAGAAACGAAGGAATGCCGCGGGGTTGACCTTGGCATACGCATGCATTACGGTTCCCGCTCATGCAGTTCTCGGCCTGGTGCCTGGCCCGTCACGACGGGGCCTACCGCACGCTGAAGGCTCCGGGGCGCCAGGTCCCCCCGGCCCAGCAGGATCCGGCGGTCGTGGCGCGGGTCACCGAGATGCTCACCACCATCGAGCGCGAGGGCCTCGACGCCGTCCGGCGCTACGCCAAGGAGCTCGACCACTTCGACGGCGACCAGCTCGAGCTCGACCGGGCCGACATCGCCCGCAGCGGCGACGAGCTCGACCCGGCGCTGCGCCGCGCCCTCGAGCTCGGCGCCGAGCGCACCCGACGCCTTCGCCACCGCCCACCGCCAGGCGCTCGGCGATTTCGACGTCGAGCTGGCCCCTGGCCTGCGCGCCGGCTACCGCTACGTACCGGTGTCGCGCGTCGGCGCCTACCTGCCCGCCGGGCGGTTCCCGCTGCTCGCCAGCGCGTTCATGACCGTCGGCGTGGCCAAGGCCGCGGGCGTCGGCACGGTGCTCGCCTGCACGCCGCCGCAGCCCGACGGCGCGGCGAACGCGGCGGTGCTGTACACCGCCCACCTCACCGGCGCCGACCGCGTCTTCGTCCTCGGCGGCGTCCAGGCGCTCGCCGCGATGGCCTTCGGGCTGCTCGACGAACCGCCCGTCGACATGCTCGTCGGTGCCGGCAACGCCTACGTCGCCGAGGCGAAGCGCCAGCTGTTCGGCCGGGTGGCGATCGACCTCCTCGCCGGCCCGTCGGAGGTCGCCGTCATCGCCGACGACACCGCCGACCCCGAGATCGTGGCCGCCGACCTGCTCGGCCAGGCCGAGCACGGCCCGGACTCGCCCGCCGCGCTCGTCACCACCTCCGAGGCGTTCGGGCGACGCGGTGATCGCCGCCGTCGACAGCCAGCTCGCCACGCTCGCCACGCGCGACATCGCCGGACCGGCCTGGCGCGACCACGGCTCGGTCACGTGGGCCGCCGACCCGGCGACCGCTGTCGCACTGATGGACGACCTCGCCCCGGAGCACCTCGAGGTGATCTCCGCCGACGACGACTACTACGTCGGCGCGCTCACCAACTACGGCTCGCTGTTCGTCGGCCCGTGGAGCACCGTCGCGTACTCCGACAAGGGGATGGCCGGCACCAACCACGTGCTGCCCACCGCCGGCGGCGCCCACCACTCGGGCGGGCTCTCCGTGTCCCGCTTCCTGAAGCCGCTCACGTACCAGCGCGTCGAGCGGTCGGCGACACCATTGCTGGCCGAGGCGGTCGAAACGATCGCCACGTACGAGGGCATGGACGCCCACCGCGCCACCGCGACGATGCGCCTCGAGCGCTTCGCGCCGACCTGACCCAGCACCGCGACGGTGCGGACCTCGACCCGGGGGAGACGATGACCGCAACACACCGAACGATCCGACGGCCAGCCGGACCGGCCGACCGCGGTCGACTGCGCACGCGAACGTGGGGCACGCAGTGAGCGTGCTCGAGGCGCGCGGCATCTGCAAGAACTACGGGCACGTCGAGGTGCTGCGCGAGGTCGACTTCGAGGCCGTTGCCGGCGAGGTGACGGCGCTCATCGGCGACAACGGCGCCGGCAAGAGCACGCTCGTCAAGATCCTCTCCGGAGCGGTGGGGCTCGACCGCGGCACGATCCGACTCGACGGCGAGGAGGTCGAGCTGGGCTCGCCGACACGGGCCCGCGACCTCGGGATCGAGACCGTGTACCAGGATCTCGCCCTCGCCCCCGAGCTCGGCCCGGCGGAGAACACGTTCGCCGGACGCGAGCTGCTCAAGCCCGGGATCCTCGGCCGCCTCGGCGTGCTCGACCGCAAGGCGATGCGCGAGCAGGCCGGCGACGCGTTCACCCGCATGGGCACCGACGTGAAGGACCTCGACGCGCCGGTCGGCGCGCTGTCGGGCGGCCAGAAGCAGAGCGTGGCGATCTGCCGTTCGGTGATGTGGGCCAACAAGGTGATCTTCATGGACGAGCCCACCGCCGCCCTCGGCGTGCGCCAGACCGGCAAGGTGCTCGAGCTCGTGCGCCGCGTCGCCGACCAGGGCGTCGCCGTCGTGCTGATCAGCCACAACATGCCCGAGGTGCTCGAGGTGTCCGACAACATCCAGGTGCTGCGCCTGGGCCGGCGCGTCGCCCAGTTCCGCGGCGCCGATGCCACCGTCGAGCAACTCGTCGGCGCGATGACCGGCGCGCTCGACGCGGCACCGCCCCCGGTCAGCCTGCCGACCCACGAGGATCGGGGCACGTCAGTGACCACGGTGCCCTCCTCCCCCACCGAGACGACCGACATCGGCGCACTCGGCGCGCCCACCAACCCCGACGCCGTCGCATCGGCCGCCCGGCTCGATCCGTCGGCGGCGGCCAAGCTGCCGCCGCGGCGCCCGGCATGGCGGCGGGCGATGTCGACGTCGCCGTTCTACATGGGCTGCGTGCTGCTCGGACTCGTCGTGGTGTTCAGCATCCTGCGCCCCGACGCCTTCCCCACCATGGCCAACTTCCGCACGATCACCCTCGACGTGGCGATGTTGCAGATCATGGCCGTCGGCATGACCTTCGTGATGGTCGGCGGTGGCTTCGACATCTCGATCGGCTCGATCCTCGTGTTCTCGGGGCTGGTGGCCGGCAAGATGATGGAGGGGATGGCCGACAACTGGTGGACGGTCATCGCCGGCACGATCGTGTCCCTCCTGTGCGGTGTCGCCTGGGGCCTGTTCAACGGGTTCTGCATCGCCAAGCTGAAGGTGCCACCGCTGATCACGACGCTCGGCACGCTGGGCGCCGCGCTCGGGTGCGCCGAGCTGATCAACGACGGCTCCGACATCCGCACGGTGCCGACGACGATGTACGTGATCAGCCGCTACCGCCCGTTCGGGCTGAGCTGGCTGGTGTGGATCGCCGTCGCCGTGTCGATCGTGTTCGGCCTGATCCTCGCCTACACCCGCTTCGGCCGGCACACCTACCTCATCGGGTCGAACATCGAGTCGGCGCGCCGCGCCGGCATCAACGTCGACCGGCACGTGATCACGCTGTACGCGCTCAACGGCGGCCTCGCCGGGCTCGCCGGCATGGTGTCGCTCACCCGCTTCTCGACGACGACGATCTCGGGCCACGCCCAAGACGCCCTGCAGGTGATCACCGGCGTCGTCCTCGGCGGCACGAGCATCTTCGGCGGCGTCGGCACCGTGGTCGGCACGGCGATCGGCATCTTGATCCCGGCGGTGCTCACCAACGGGTTCGTCGTCATGAACTTCCAGCCCTTCCTGCAACAGGTCGTCATCGGCCTGGTGCTCATCGCCGCGGTCTACCTCGACCAGCTGAAGCGCCGCCGTCGCGAGCGCTGACGGCGAGCCCGGTCCACGCCCCACGCCACTGCGACCCATCCACCAGATCCACCAACGGCTTCACGCCCACCACCCAGGAGACACCATGCACAGCCACGTCCCGCAGGAACCGGGCTGCCGTAGCAGCCGGACTGCTCGCCGCGACGACGGCGGTCGTCCTCGGCCAGCAGGCACTCGCCAGCGCGCCGCCCGACACCGCGCCCGCCGGCACCGAGGCGTCGTCGGCCTCGGCCGCCCCATCGGGGTCCGAAGCGACGCAGGCGACGCTCGACATCGGCTCGGTGCCCGAGGACTTCTCGATCGTCTACGTCCCCGGCCTGACCGGCAACCCGTTCTACAACACCGTCGCCTGCGGCGCCCAGGCCCGCGCCGACGAGCTCGGCATCGACTTCACGTACCAGGGCGCACCCGAGTTCGACGTCGCCAAGCAGTCGGCCATCGTCAGCGCGCTGATCGGCCAGAAGCCGAACGCGATCATGATCTCGGTCACCGACCCGGACGCGATGATCCCGCCGTTGCAGGAGGCCAAGGACGCCGGCATCGACGGTCATCGGCATCGACGGCGACCTGTCCGACACCTCGATCATGGGCACGAACATCCAGTCCGACAACCTGGTCGGCGGCGCGCTGGCCGCCCACTCGCTCGTCGAGGCCGTCGGCGAGGACGTCGGCGGCGACGTGCTCGGCCTGAGCAACACCGCGGGCAGCCCGATCGGCGAACAACGTGAGCAGGGCTTCACCGACGAGCTGGCGAAGTACCCGGCGTTCAACTACCTCGGCACCCAGTACACGAACAACCAGCAGGCCGACGCCGCCACCATCGTGTCGACGACGGCGCAGTCGAATGACAACCTGGTCGGCGTGTACACGATGAACACCAACAACACCGAGGGCGCCGTCACCGGCCTGCGCGAGGCCGACAAGACGGTGGACGACGTGAAGATCGTCGGCTACGACACCTCCGAACCGATCCTGCAGGCGCTCGAGGACGGTCAGATCACCGGCCTCGTCGTGCAGTACCCGTACGGCGCCGGACGCCTCGGCGTCGACTCGGCCGTCGCCCTGGCGAACGGCCTGGAGGTGCCGCGCAACCAGGCGACACAGTTCGTGTTCGCCACGCCGGAGAACGTCGACACGCCCGAGGTGCAGCAGTTCATCTACAAGCTCGACTGCAACTGATGGCCGAGGGAGCCGGACTGCACCGCTCGGGGTCCTCGACAGTGCCGTCGACGACCACGAACGGTGAGGGGGCGGCGCCCACGGGCGCCGCCCCCGCTCCCGCGGGTGGTGCGCACCAGCAGGCGAGCGGGTCGGCTCAGCGCGTCATGCCGTCCGACTTCTCGATCGCCCTGGAGATCGGGCGCGGCGCCGACCGTCCGGTGGCCGACCGCGGCCCCCGCCGCCAGTCGATGCGCGGGTTCGAGGACACCTACGTCGACATCGTCGACTACATCGTGCGCATCACCCACCGCATCTGGGAAGACCAGGACATCGGCTACATCTACGACACGTACGCACCGGCGTGCCGGGTGTACGACGACGGCGGCCCGCGGCACGGCATCGAACAGATGGTCACCGGCACGATCCAGCGGATCAGCGCCTTCCCCGACATGCGCCACTACGCCGACGAGGTGATCTGGGCCGGCAACGACGAGCAGGGCTTCGTCACGTCGCACCGGGCGCTCAACATCGGCTACCACACCGGTGCGTGGCGATGGGGGCCGGCGACGGGACGCAAGGTCAACAGCTGGGTGATCGCCAACTGCGTCGTCGCCGACAACGAGATCTTCGAGGAGTGGGTGCTGTACAACACGGCCGCCCAGCTGCTCCAGCTCGGCATCGACGTGCCGGCCGCGGCCCGGGCGCACGGCAACTCGGGGGCGCTGGCATCGCTCGCCGGGCGTGATCTCGGCGAGATCGAGCGCCTCGAGGGCGGGCGCAAGCCGAGCCTCTACCCGGCGCCCGAGGGTTCCGGCTTCGACCCCGACCACTTCGTGCGGGCGTTGGTGCACGACACGTTCAACCGTCGTGACCTCAGCGCGATCGACCGGGCCTACGCACCCAACGTGCGCTGGTACGGCACCACCAACCGCAGCGGCTACGGCCGCGCCGACGTGCGCACGATGGCGCGCAGCCTGCTGTCGACCTTCCCCGACCTCGGCGTGCACGTCGACGAGGTGTACTGGATGGGCAACGACGTCGACGGCTACCGGATCTCGCTGCGCTGGACGGCGCTCGGCACGCATCGGGGTTGGTCGCTGTACGGCGAACCGACCGGCCGGCGCGTGCACCTGTGGGCGCTGCAGCAGCTCTACGTGCAGGACGGCCACATCGTCGAGGACTGGATGCTGTTCAACGAGTTCGACGTCATGGCCCAGATCCTGAAGGACGACCCGGCACCGCTCGTGCCGTGACCGTCATTGCGTTCCCCGGCCACGCAGGTGCGATCGCTGGCCGCTCACTCGCTGGCGCTCGCTCGCTCGCCGGCAGAGCTGCGCCGTGACCGTCATCACGTGCTGCCAGCTGGCGCCACGCGTCGGCGAGCTGGAGGCCAACGTCGACGCGTCGGTGGCGGCCGTCGCGGACGCCGTCGGCGCTGGCGCGTCGATCGTGGTGCTCCCCGAGCTGGCCACCTCGGGCTACGTGTTCGAGTCGACCGACGAGGCGCGGGCGTGCGCGATCACGCCCGACCACCCGGTGTTCGCGGCCTGGGCCGGATACCTCGGTCGCGGCGGGACCCGGCTCGTCGTCGGCGGGTTCGCCGAGCGCGGCACCGACGGCAACCTCTACAACAGCGCCGCCGCGGTCACCGCCGACGGCGTGGTGGCCGTGTACCGCAAGACGCATCTCTGGGATCGCGAGAAGCTGTGGTTCCAAGCGGGTGACGATCGCCCGCCCATGATCGCCATCGACGGGGGGCGGGTCGGGATCGCGATCTGCTACGACCTCGAGTTCCCGGAGGTGACACGCCACCTCGCCCTGCGCGGCGCCGACCTCGTGGCGGTGCCGACCAACTGGCCGCTCGTGCCACGACCCGAGGGCGAGCATCCGCCCGAGGTCGTGATCGCCATGGCGGCGGCGCGCGTCAACCGCGTCGCCATCGCCTGCTGTGACCGCACCGGGACCGAGCGCGGGGTGCAGTGGACGGCCGGCACGACGATCGTCGGCGTCGACGGCTGGGTGCTCGCCACCGCCGGCGACGACGGCCGGGCCACCGCCGACATCGACCTGTCGACCGCCCGCAACAAGCGGCTCACCGAGCAGGCCGACCTCTTCGCCGACCGCCGCGCCGACGCCTACGCGGTGGGCCGCCGGCCCCTGACGCACGCGCACGTCGACGTCGCGACGGTGCGCCCGTTCGGGCTCACCGACGCGACGTCGCCGGATCACCGACCGATCAGGCGTCGCGGAGGATGCCGAGTCGGCGCACGGCCTCGGCGCGCATCAGGGCGATGTCGTTGCCCGGGGCGATGAGCCGGTAGCCCCAGCGGACGAACTGGGCGAGGTGCCCGGCGAACGGGGCGAAGATGCCGGCCGCCACGCCGGCCTGGCCGGCGCGCTCGGCCACGTGGGCGATGGCGTCGCCGAGCGGGCCCGTCGCCTCGGCGTCGCCGAGGCGGCTCCACCCGGCCGACACGGCGAGGTCGTTCGGTCCGACGTAGACGG
The DNA here is from genome assembly GCA_963816635.1 of Ilumatobacteraceae bacterium. Classification (GTDB taxonomy): domain Bacteria; phylum Actinomycetota; class Acidimicrobiia; order Acidimicrobiales; family Ilumatobacteraceae; genus Desertimonas. The sequence goes on from CAWFLK010000021.1 coordinate 45,646, forward strand.
CGTCGAGACCGTCGACGGCGAGGATCTCGTCGAGGTGCTCGAGCGCCGTGGTCGACTCGATCATGCCGATGGCGAGCACCACGTCGTCGGCCTGTTCGGCGTAGTCGGCGCCGCCGTAGAGCAGGCCGCGGGCGGGTCCGAAGCTGCGCCGGCCGCGTGGCGGGTAGCGGCAGGCGGCGACGAGCTCGGTCGGCGTCGGCCGCCGAGTCGATCGCCGGGCAGATGACGCCGTAGGCACCGGCGTCGAGCATCTTGCCGATCACCGCGGCCTCGAGCGACGGCACGCGAGCGAGCGGCACGGCCGGGGTGGCGGAGATCGCCTGGAGGCAGGCAACGGCGGCGTCGACGCCGAACATGCCGTGCTGGAGATCGACGGTCACCGCGTCGTAGCCGCAGTGCCCGAGCGTCTCGGCGACGTAGGCGTTCCCGCTCGCCACCCACCCGGTGGTGACGAGCTGGTGGTCGCCCAGGCGATCGCGGACGGTGTTGGCGCGCATCAGACCGCGGCGAGGCTGTGCTCGATGAGCGACCACGGCGGCGAGGTAGCCGTCGGCGTCGAGTCCCGACGCCGGCGGCGCGGGCCGCGTCGACCACGTCGGGCGCCCACTCGAGCCGTGTGCGCCCGTCGCCGCCGTTGATCACGACGATCTCGTCGTCGTCGCCGTCGGACACCTGCACGATCGAACGCCAGGCTCCGGGGGGCACCGACATCGTGTCGTCGACGTCGAGGCGCACCACCTCGCGATCGGATTCGTTGAGCGTGACGTCCCACTCCCCGCGGCGCACGATCAGCACCTGCGAGCCGTCGTGGCGGTGGCGCAGCAGACCCTCACCGGCCGAGGCGCGCACCACCGCAACGTCGAACCCGTGCGGGTTGTGGATACGAGGTTCGTGGTGACGACGCTCCGACATGCCGTAGCCGATCACCGGCGCGAGGCGGGCGCGGCCGCCGGCGACCGCCGTGCACAGCAGCGCGTCGTCGCGGAGCTCCCGGTCGGCCTCGGTCGACACCCGCCGGCGCATGTCGTCGACGGTCCAGTGGCGCATCGCCGCGACGTGCTCGGGTGCGATCGGGCGCACCAGCTCGTCGTGCTCGGTCACGCACCCCGCCGACCACCGTGTCGATGAGGCGGTTGTCGGTGGTGAGGAGCAGGCCGTGGCCCTCGGCCTGGCGCAGCACGTCGGGCTCCCAGATCAGCCCGCCGGTGTGGTCGCGCCCGAGGATCGTGAAGATGAAGTTGTCGTCGCCGCCGACGTTGCTGAACCCGCGGAAGACCCACGTGGGCATCGAGATGATGTCGCCGGGATGGCCGATCAGCTCGCCGTCGATCGAGTCGCGGCCCCAGCGGAACACGTAGGTGCCGCTGGCGACGATGAACACCTCGGCCGTGAAGTGCATGTGCAGCGAGTTGTTGACGCCGGGCGGCATCGACGCGCCGCCCAGCTGGAAGCCGTGCGGGATGGTGAGGTTGACGAACTGCTCGCCCTCCGACACGCCCGAGCCGATGATCGCGTAGTTGAGCTTGCGCTCGGAGCCCGGCGTGCGGCAGTCGATGAAGGAGTTCTCCGCCGCCACGAGGTCGGCGCGCCGGATCGTGCGGCGGGCGACCTCGTCGGCGGTGACGCTGGTGGACGGTGCAGTCGCCATCAGACGGCAGCGTAGCCTGGTTGGCAGCCGGTTGCATACGTATGTAGTCGCCGTGCCAGAATGCGGCGGACCGCTCGTGCGAAGGAGGTGCGGTGACCGTCACGAGCCACGACGTGGCCCGGTTGGCCGGCGTGTCACAGGCGACCGTGTCGCGCGCCCTGCGCGACGACGCCCGCGTGACCGCGGCCACGAGGGCACGGGTGCGTCAGGCCGCGGCGACGCTCGGCTACGTGCCGAGCGAGCTCGGTCGTGGCCTGTCGACGCGGACCACCCGGCGCGTCGCACTCGTCGTCGAGCTGCACAACACGCTCTACCACCAGCTGATGGCCCCGATCCACGACGAGCTCGCCGGGCGCGGCTACCGCATGTCCCTGCTCGCCGAGCGCGACGACGTGTCGGTGATCGACCGCCTGCTCGATCGCTCCGTCGACGGGGCGATCCTGATGACCACCCGTGTCGGCGACTCGCTGCCCGACGAGCTGTCCCGGCGCGGCCTGCCGTTCGTGTTCCTCAACCGCCTCGGTTCGCTCGCCGACGCGCCGAGCGTGAGCGCCGACAACGTCGCCGGCGCCGAGGCCGCCGGCACGCTGGTGCTCGGTAGCGGCCATCGCGACATCGGCGTGCTCCTCGGCCCGGCCGACACCAGCACGTCCCGCGATCGCGAGGCCGGCTTCCGGCGGGCGTTCGAGCTCGCCGGCGTTCCGTGGTCGTCGGCGCAGATCGTGCGCGGCGAGTTCGACCACGAGAGCGGCCGCGTCGGCGTGCGCGCCCTCGTCGACGCCGGCGCTCCGCCGACCGCGGTGCTGTGCGCCAACGACCACATCGCCATCGGCGCGCTCAGCGAGGCGGCCGAGCTGGGTCGACGCGTGCCCGACGAGCTCGCAGTCGTCGGCTTCGACGACATCGACATGGCGTCGTGGCCGGCGTTCCGCCTCACCACCGTGCACAACCCCTTGCTCGAGATGGCCGCGCGCGCCGCAGCCATGCTGCTCGACGCGATCGAGACGCCCGACACCCCGGTCGACCACGTCGTGTTCCCGACGTCGCTCGTGCTGCGCGCCACCCACGGTGGCCACCACTCCTGACGACGGTGGTTCAGGCGGGCAGCTCGCCCGAGCCGCGCACGCGCAGCTCGGTGGGCACCACCACGGTCTCGGGCGGCGACCGGTCACCGGCCAGGCGGCGGAAGGCGACCTCGGCGGCGAGCCGTCCGATCGCGCTCGGATCCTGGGCGATCACCGAGATCCCCGGGCTGAGCACGTCGGCGAGCGGGATGTCGTCGAACCCGACCAGGGCGACGCGGTGCTGGATGCCGCGCTCGTGGATGCCGCGGACCGCACCGACGGTCACGTTGTTCTGGGCCGTGAACAGCGCGGTCGGCGCCAGCGGAGCAGCCAGCAGGTCGAGCGCGGCATCGTGCGCCGCTGACTCGTTGTGCAGGTCGTGCACGACGAGGCGCGGGTCGACGTCGACCCCGGCGCGATGCAGGGCGTCGGCGTAGCCGGCGAAGCGCAACCGTGCCGTGGCGATGGTCTGCAGGTCGCCGAGGTAGCCGATGCGGCGGTGGCCGCCGGCGAGCAGGTGCTCGACGGCGCGCCGGGCGCCGCCGTGGTTGTCGACGAGCACGGCGTCGGTGGCGATGCCGACCGGGGCGCGGTCGACGACGACGATCGGGGTGCCCGAGGCGAGCTCGGCGTTGAGGTACGCCTGGCTGTGCGATGCCGGCGCGATGACGAGCGCGTCCGCCCGCCGGGCGACGAACGCCCGGACCAACTCCTGCTCGCGCGCCGGGTCCTCGTCGATGCTGCCGGCGATGATCAGCACGCCCTGCTCGCGGGCGGTGTCCTCGAGGGCGCGCAGCACGGCCGCCGAGAACGGGTTGCCGACGTCCTCGAGGATCGCCGCGATCGCCTTGGTCCGCCCGCCCGCCCGGCGCAGGCTGCTGGCCGTGAAGTTCGGGCGGTAGTCGAGCTGGCGCATCGCCCGCTCCACCGCCTGCGCGGTCGACGCGGCGACGCCACGCTCGCCGTTGAGCACCCGCGACGCGGTCTTCGTGCTGACGCCGGCGAGACGGGCGACGTCGCGCAGGGTCGGGCGCCCGGCCACGCCGTCCCGGCCGTGCGCGCCTCGGTCAGGCGCCATGGCGTGCAGCATGACGGCGGACGACAACGATGTCAACACCGGCGGCTGTCCGGCGGACAACTCCCTTGACAACGCCGTCGCGAGCGCGTAGCAATGGCGCTGACATCGTTGTCGGTGGCCGGTACTCAGGGGATCCGGTGGCGCCGGCCGATGGACATCCAAACGATCCACCAGGGGGTTCCCAGCTCATGGCTTCATCCACGTCCTCATCGCGCCGGCGCCGGGGCCTCGCCGCCGGCGCGGCCGTCGCCAGCGTCACCGCCCTCCTCGTCGCCGGGCCGGTCGGTGCGTCGAGTGCGCCCGGCGACACCGGTTCGGGCGGTAGCGGGGGCGACACCACGCCCGTCGCCGTCGCGCTCATCACCAAGAACTCGACCAACCCGTTCTTCATCGCGATGCAGGAAGGGGCCAAAGAGGCCGCCGAGGAGTACAACGTCGACATCACGATCGGCGCCGGGGCAGAGGACGGCGACGAGCAGGGCCAGATCGAGTTGATCGAGAACGCCATCGCCGGCGGCCTGGACGGGATCCTGATCACGCCCAACGGTCCGGGCGTGAACGGCGCCATCACCGAGGCCCGCGACGCCGGATTGTTCGTGATCGCCCTCGACACGCCGACCGATCCGGCCGACATCGTCGACATCACCTTCGCCACCGACAACTTCAAGGCCGGCACGCTGATCGGTCAGTGGGCCGCCGCCCAGCTCGACGGCGAGAAGGCGGTCATCGCCCTGCTCGACGACTTCACCGACAAGATCGTGACCGTCGACTACCGGCGCGACCAGGGCTTCCTCACCGGCATGGGCATCGACACCGCCGATCCCGAGCTCAACGGCGACGAGGCGCCGACCGGCAGCTACACCGGCGGCGCGGGCGGCGACTACGAGATCGTGTGCAACGAGGCGACCGAAGGCAGCATCGACGGCGGCCGCACGGCGATGGAGAACTGCCTCACCCGCAACCCCGACATCAACGTCGTGTACACGATCAACGAGCCCGCCGCCAACGGCGCCTACAACGCCCTCGACGCCGCCGGCGCCACCGACGGCGTGCTGATCGTTTCGGTCGACGGCGGGTGCGCCGGCGTGCAGCTCGTGGCCGACGGAGTCATCGGCGCCACCGCTCAGCAGTACCCGCTCGACATGGCGTCGCTCGGGGTCGAGGCGATCGCCAACATCGTCCGCGGCGGGGAGCCGCCGGCGGTGACCGAGGGGCTCGACTTCTACGACACCGGCGTGGCGCTGGTGACGGACCAGCCGGTCGAGGGCCTCGACAGCATCGACACCACCAAGGGCCTCGACCTCTGCTGGGGCTGACGGCAACGGGGCTGAACGGACATGAGTGTGACTGCGGCGCGCGACCCGCACGCCGACGAGACCGGGCACGAGGGCCCGACCACGGCCGCCGAGGAGCTGGCGCGCCGCAGTCACACCGTCACCCAGCGGGTACAGCACTTCGTCCAGGAGCATCCTTCGATCAGCCCGGCGCTGATCCTGGTGATCACGGGCATCGTCTTCAACCTCGTCAACTCGCGCTTCCTCACCCAGACGACGATCTCGCTGCTGCTGCAACAGGCGGCGGTGGTCGCCGCCCTCGCCGTCGGCCAGACGATCGTCATCCTCACCGCCGGCATCGACCTGTCGGTCGGGGCCATCGCCATCCTGTCGGCGATGGTGATGGCCAAGGTGTCCTCGGACCACGGCGTCCCCGGCGTTGCGGCGCTGGCGATCGGGATCGTGGTCGCCGCCCTCGCCGGGACGCTCAACGGCGTGCTCGTCACCCGGGTGAAGCTGCCGCCGTTCATCGTCACCCTCGGCACGCTCAGCATCTTCACCGCCCTCGCCCTGCTCTACACGAAGGGCCGCAGCGTGCAGGCGTCGGCGATGCCGGCGCTGTTGAGCTGGACCGGCAAGTCGTTGTCGATCGGCTCGTTCCGCATCACCACCGGCGTGCTGATCACGCTCGGGCTCTACCTCGTCATGGGATTCGCCCTGAGCCAGACCGCGTGGGGACGTCACGTGTACGCCGTGGGCGACGACGCCGACGCGTCGCGGCTGGCCGGCATCCGCGTGTCGCGGGTGCTGCTCAGCGTGTACATCACGGCCGGGGTGATCTACGGCATCGGGGCCTGGGTGCTCATCGGTCGCGCCGGCGCGGCGAGCCCGAACTCGATCACCGATGCCAACCTCGACTCGATCACGGCGGTCGTGATCGGCGGCACCAGCCTGTTCGGTGGCCGCGGCGGCGTCACCGGCACGCTGCTCGGCGCCCTGATCGTGCAGTCGTTCACCGTGGGCCTGTCGCTCGCCGGGGTGGACGACCAGTACCGGCTCCTCGCCGTCGGCATCCTCGTGATCGTCGCCGTGGCCCTCGACCAGTGGATCCGCCAGAGCAATGCCTGAGCCCGACGTCGCCGCTGCGCTGGTGCCGGTGCTCGCGGCGCGCGACCTGGTGAAGACGTTCGGACGGGTGGTCGGCCTCGACGGCGTCGACGTGTACGTGAACCGTGGCGAGGTGCTCGGCGTGATCGGCGACAATGGCGCCGGCAAGTCGACGCTGATGAAGTGCCTGTCCGGGGCATACACACCCGACGCCGGCACGGTCGAACTCGACGGCGTACCGGTGTCGTTCAAGCGACCCCAGGACGCCCACGAGGCCGGCATCGAGACCGTGTACCAGACGCTCGCCGTCGCGCCGGCGCTCGACATCGCCACCAACCTGTACCTCGGCCGCGAGGAGCGGCGCCCGGGCGTGCTCGGCTCGGTGTTCCGCATGCTCGACCGCAAGGGGATGCGCCAACGCGCCGGCCAGTCCGTGCAGGAGCTCGGCATCCAGACGATCCAGAACATGGCGGTGTCGGTGGAGTCCCTGTCCGGCGGGCAGCGCCAGGCCGTGGCGGTGGCCAGGGCGGCGGCGTTCGGGAGCAAGGTGGTCATCCTCGACGAGCCGACCGCTGCGCTCGGGGTCAAGGAGTCGAACCAGGTGCTCCACCTCATCGAGCAGCTGCGCGACCGCGGCCTCGCGGTGATCCTCGTCAGCCACAACATGCCCAACGTGTGGCGCGTCGCCGACCGCATCCAGATCCAGCGCCTGGCCCGCGTCGCCGCGGTGATCACCCCGCAGACCCACACGATGACCGAGGGCGTGGCCATCATGACCGGCGCCACCACCGCGGCCTGACCGGCCGCCCGCCTCTGGGCAACCGGAGGGCACCAGCTGGTCCGTACGGTCCAGCTGGTGCCCTCCGGTCTCACGCCGCAGACCGGATAGCGATCGTTTGACGGACGAGGTCGAGACTCTCGTCGACCAGATCGTGTAAGTGGACCCACGTGAAGCGCAGGACATGATGGGCGTGGGCCGTCGCCTGGTTGTCCCGCCATCGATCGCGGTCGAAGTCGGCGACCCGGGTGTGCCAGCGGCGCCCGTCGGCTTCGATGATCAGCCGATGGTCTGGAAGCAGCACGTCGACGCGACCGGGCTGGGCGGAGCGCCACGGCAGCGACGCTTGACGGACGATCCTGGGCGCGTCGCCGAGCCGTTCGAGCAGGTGCAGCAACAGCGCCTCGAGCTCGCTCTCCGGCGGGACCCACCCGTCGGCCGACCGCTCGCCCACCAGCGCTCGCATGCGCGGGAGGCCCGGTCGTCGGCTGCCGACGTAGAAGTCGAGCCGCTCCTCGAGCTCGGCGATCGTCACCTTCTTGGCGACCAAGGCGTCGTCGAGCGCTCGTTCGAGCCGGGCCAACCTGACGCGGGCGCGATGTCGAACAGCGTTTGGCCGACGGTGGTGACGCGGATCCCGCTGAGCGTGACGAGCTTGGCGCCGGTGTACCGGTGCACCGTAGCGATGGCACTCCGGCAGTTGGCGTTCACGGGCGCGACGAGTTCGATCGGGCCCGGACGGAACCCGCCGAGCTCGTGCAGCGCAGCCGCCGTGTAGCCGCCGACCGCCGAGTCTTCGACTGAGAGCTCACCGATCTTGCACTGGCGGAACCAGGTCCCGACGCTCGACGCGAGCACGAGTACGCCTGGCGCGACGCGGCGCCATTGTCCCTGCACGACGCGGCGATGGACGAATCGATCGGTCGCACCGACGGTGAAGGCCTGCTGACGGCTGAACGCGCCGTGCTGCTTGGAGGCGAGTGCCTCGATCTGGTGGTCGATGTCCGTGTACCTCATCGCGCGATCCAACCACCGGGGTGCCACATCGCTCGGGCCGGCCAACCGGAGGGCACCAGCCGGACCGTACGGACCAGCTGGTGCCCTCCGGTTGCCGCGGTCAGGCGAGGACGGGGGCGAAGCGGGCGGCGAGGTGGGCCACCACCTCGGCCGGTGCCGGCAGGCCGACGAGCTGCGTGCGCACCGCCTCGGCACGCGCCGAGTCGTAGCTCGGGCTCGTGCCGTCGAGCAGCCGGGCCGCCGCCGCGGCCACGGACACGGGGGTCGCCTGCCGTGGCTCGAGCACGGTGGCGAGGGCCGCGGCCGCCATCCGGTCGGCGTTCTCGAACTGGTCGGCGCCCTTGGGCAGCAGCAGCTGGGGCACCCCGGCGAGCAGCGCGCCGAGCACGGTGCCGCTGCCACCGTGGTGCACCGCCAGATCGGCGGCGCCGAGCACGCCCGGCTGGTCGACGAACGCCTCGAGGTGCACGTTCGGCGGCAGGTCGCCGAGCGCCGCCCCGTCGGCCGCGCCCAGAGCCACGAGCACGTCGACGTCGAGCGAGGCGAGCCCCTCGATGGCCGGGCGCAGCCCGTCGTCGGTGGCCACCACGGTGCCGAGCGTCAGGTAGACGAGCGGCCGGCCGTTGCGTCCGATCCACGACGGGACCGAGGCGCCCGGGTCGGTGAACGGCACCGGGCGCACCCGGAGCCGTGCCGGGTGCTCGACGAACGACGGCGACTGGAGCGCATCGGGAATGATGTCGAGGAAGAGGTCGCCCGTGAACACATCGAAGTCCGGGTCGGTGATGCCAGCCGTCGCCCACAGTCGGGCCATGCGGCCGCCGCCGACGATCGTGCTGAACGCCTCCGGCGTGAACACGGGCGACAGCGCATGGCACACCGCCGGGATGCCGGCCGCGTGAGCGGCGACGCCGGCGCCGAGGTCGTACTGCTCGTAGACCACGACGTCGGGGGCGACGACGGGCAGCAGCGGGGTCAAGCCGGCGACGGTCGCCGGAGCGACGATCTCGAGGAACAGGCGACCTCCGATGTCGAGGTCGGGGCGTCCGTCGACGTCGGTCGGCATGCCGTCGGCGGCGAGATCGGCGAGGTCGCGCAACAGGGCGTCGCGGGCGGCCTCGATCGAGATGCCGACATCGTGCACCTCGAACCCGAGGGCGGCGAGGTCGGCGAGGAACGGCCCGGTGGTGGCGAACGCGACGTCGTGACCGGCGTCGCGTGCGGCGAGGGCGAGCGGGAGCAGCGGGTACACGTGGCCGTAGGCGGGCCGCGTGCTGAACAGGATCTTCATGACCGGAACTTCTCGTGAGGGGTGGTGCGCGCTCGGACGAGCACACGTCGCCAATCCTGACGATCCGTGCAACAGCGGGGCTTGGAGGCACCGTGGAGAACTCGTGGACCACACCCGGCCGTCCCGACACGCAACCGGAGGGCACCAGCAGGACCGTACGGTCCTGCTGGTGCCCTCCGGTTGCGTGGATCAGGCGGCGGTGGCGGGGACGCTGGCGCCGAGGATGTCGCCGTGGCGCAGCACGGTCACCGGGCCGTCCTCGCTCACCACGATCACGGTCGCCGAGGGGTCGTCGAAGCTGTAGCGACGCGCCGACGTGTGCCGCGTGCCGCGCAACCCCGACACCTCGAGCTCGGCGCGGGCACTCGGCACCAGGCGGACCCCGATCTGGGTGAGCACGCCGGTGTCGTCGAACAGCGCCGCCCCGTCGGTCTGCGACAGGATGTGGCGCAACGGGGCGAGATCGGCCGGGCGCATCACCCGCAGCGGCGGGGGCGCCGCCAGGCGTTCGTCGAACGACGAGGCGAGCCGCGCGTCGGGCCGGTACACCAGCGTCGCCCCGATGCCGCGGGCGCCGAGGTCGTGCACGGCGAACTCGAGCAGCGTCTCGAGCACGTCGCGATCGCCGAACTTGGCGCACGCCCCGACCGTGTCGACCCAGGCCGACACGAGCGGCTGATGCTGCCACACCCGGCCGTCCCAGCGGAACACGCCACTGCGGGCGACGACGCGCACGATGCCGGCCGGGTGGCGCTGCACCACCATCGCCCCGAGTGTCTCGGCCAGCACGACGAGGTCGCGCTCCGATCCGGCCGGGCGGTCGAACACCACCCACTCGTCGCAGCCGTCGACGCGACGCAACAGCCAGCTGCTCATCCCGTCGGCGTAGTAGCGGGCGCCCTCCGGCGAGTGGCCGCCGAGCGGCCGGCGCTGGGCATCGAGCGCCGTGCCGGCCGCCCACGTCGCCGGGTCGGTGGTGGGCTCGATGAACGCACCGAACGACGGCACCCGCCGCTCGTGGATGTCGGGGCGCAAGGCGTAGGCGATCTCGCCGACCGCGAGCCGGTGCCAGGGCTCGGCCCCGCCGACGTCGAGCCCGATCTCGCCGAGCTCCTCGACGAGGCGCGCGAGCTGTCGCTCCGTCGTGCGGTGCCCGGTACCCACGACGGTCGAGGCTACGTGGCGCCGGGCAGCGCCCGTCGCGAGAGATAGTTGCTATCGCAACTATCTCGGTGGTATACTCGATGTCATGCCAGCTGTCACTGCAGACACCGCCACCGTCCCCTCCCTCACCGTGCCCACCACCGCCGTCAACCCGCGCCCGGTGCGCTCGGTCACCACCGCCCCGAAGGGGTTCGAGGGTGAGGGCTTCCCCGTGCGCCGGGCCTTCGCCGGCGTCGACGTCGCCGACCTCGACCCGTTCATCCACATGGACCAGATGGGCGAGGTCGACTACGCCCCGGGCGAGCCCAAGGGCACGCCGTGGCACCCCCACCGTGGCTTCGAGACGGTCACCTACATGATCGACGGCACGTTCCTGCACCAGGATTCGCACGGCGGCGGCGGAGTCATCGCCGACGGCGCCACGCAGTGGATGACCGCCGGCAAGGGCATCCTCCACATCGAGACGCCACCCGAGGAGCTGGTGCGCTCGGGCGGCCTCTTCCACGGCATCCAGCTGTGGGTCAACCTGCCGTCCAAGGACAAGATGATCGACCCGCGCTACCAGGGCCTCGAAGGTGGCGACGTGGTGCTGCTGTCGTCGTCCGACGGCGGGACGCTCGTGCGCCTGATCGCCGGAGACCTCGGTGGCCACGTCGGCCCGGGCTCGACGCACACGCCGATCACGATGGCCCACGCCACGATCGCCGACGGATCGCGACTCGACACGCCCTGGCAGCCCGACTACAACGCCCTCGCCTACGTCCTCGCCGGACGCGGCAGCGCCGGGCTGGAGCGGGCGCCGATCGAGAGCGGCCAGCTCGTGCTGTTCGGACCCGGCGACTCGCTGACGCTCACGGCCGACCGCAACGCCACGCTCGAGGTGCTGCTGCTCGGCGGCCGCCCGATCGGCGAGCCCGTTGCCGCCTACGGCCCGTTCGTGATGAACACCCGGGCCGAGCTGCAGCAAGCGGTCGACGACTTCAACGCCGGCCGCCTGGGCACGATCCCCGCCGACGGCATCCAACCGTTCCGTCCACGCGTCCTGACAATCGACCGGCCAGGCGGATCGCGGGGCGCTGCGGCGGCACCGACGTGCGATGCTCGCGGCGATGGGCGCTGTGTTGCACACCGGACCGCTGCGCGGCCACCACGTCGAGCTGGTGCCGCTCGAACGATCCTTCGCCGACGAGCTGGCGGTCGCCGCGGCCGGTGACCGCAGCTCGTTCGGCTGGACCGAGGTGCCCGACGGCCCCGAGGCGACGGCGCGGTACATCGACAACCTCCTCGCCCAGCGCGATCGCGGCGAGTCCGTGCCCTTCGCCCAGCGCCACCTGGCGTCGGGGCGGCTGGTCGGGTGCACGCGCTTCATGGACCTGCGCCGTTGGTTCGGGCACGCCGAGCCCGAAGAGGTGGAGATCGGCGGCACCTGGCTGAACGCCGACGTGCAGCGCACGCCGGTGAACACCGAGGCCAAGCTGCTGCTGTTCACCCATGCCTTCGAGGTCTGGCGCGTGCGACGGGTCGCGCTGAGCACCGACGAGCGCAACGAGCGCAGCCGCCGGGCGATCGAGCGGATCGGCGCGTCGTTCGAGGGCGTGCTGCGCCACCACCGCCCCTCGAAGGTCGCCGGCGAGCAGGGCCAGCTGCGCAACTCGGCGATGTTCGCGGTCGTCGACGACGACTGGCCGGCGGTGGCCGCGCAGCTGCGTGCGCGCCTCACCCACCCGCCCGAGTGACTACGGTCGGCGGCGCCATGGACATGCTGATGGTGACAGCGCACCCGGACCCCGGGAGCTTCTGCCACGCCGTCTCCGCGGCGGCGAAGGCCGGGCTCGAGCGGGCCGGCCACCACGTCACGCAGCTCGACCTCTACGCCATCGGCTTCGAGCCGGCGATGGGCGTCGACGAGCACCGCGCCTACATGTCCCGGGTCCCGAGCCCCGACGAGGTGGTGCGCCAGCACGGCGAGCTGCTGCGCTCGGTGACCGGCCTCGTGTTCGTGTACCCGACGTGGTGGAGCGGACCCCCGGCCGTGCTGCGGGGCTGGCTGGAGCGGGTGTTCGTTCCCGGGGTGGCGTTCGACTTCGACGACAACGGCAAGCTCCGCCCCGGCCTCACCCACATCCGCCGGATCATCGGCATCAGCACCTACGGCTCGCCGTGGAGCTACGTCAAGATCGTCAACGACAACGGCCGGCGGATGCTCATGCGGGCGCTGCGCCTCAACTGCGGATGGCGCACCTCCACCACCTGGCTCGGGCTGTACTCGATCGACACCACCGGTGACAACGAGCGCCGGGCCTTCCTCGACCGCGTCGGCCACACGATGGCGAACGTGAAGTGACGCGATGAACGTGCTCGTCGTCTACTGCCATCCCGATCCGACCTCGTTCACGGCGGCCATCCGCGACGCCACCGTCGAGACGCTCACGTCGGCCGGGCACACCGTGCGTCTCCGTGACCTCTACGCCAGCGGCTTCGACCCGAAGTTCTCGGCAGCGGAGTACCGCACCCACCGCACGGAGGGGGTCGCCCCGACGCTGCACGAGTACGCGACCGAACTGCGCGAGTGCGAGCACCTCGTGCTCGTGTACCCGACGTGGTGGAGCGGTCAGCCGGCGATGCTCAAGGGCTGGATGGACCGGGTGTGGGTCCGCGGGGTGGCGTGGGACATGCCCGCCGGCGCCAATCGGGTGAAGGCCCGCCTCACCAACGTGCGGCGGCTCACCGCCATCACCACCCACGGGTCGTCGAAGTGGGTCAACGTGCTCGAGGGCGAGGGCGGCAAGCGAACCGTCACCCGCTCGCTCCGGGCGTTGTGCCACCGCCTGGCGAGCACGGACTGGATCGCGATGTACGGCGTCGACACCTCGACGCAGGAGGAGCGCGACGCCTTCATCGGACGCGTGCGCAAGAAGCTGTCGCGCGTCTAGCGGACGAACCGGCTGACCGCTTCGACGTGGGTGGTCTGCGGGAACGTGTCGACCACCTCGGACCACTCCAGGCGGTAGCCGACGCGCCCGAGCAGCTTGGCGTCGCGCCCGAGCGAGGCCGGGTCGCAGCTGACCAGCACGAGCACGCCGGCACCGGTGCGCTCGAGCGCCGTCACGCCGGGCCGGCCGAGTCCGCTGCGCGCCGGGTCGGCGATCACGACGTCGACCGCCCGATCCGCGGGGACGTGCCAGCCACCGACCTCGCCGCGGACGATGTCGACGTCACGACCGGCGAGGTTCGATCGGGCGTCGGCGACTGCCGACTTCGACGTCTCGATGGCGATCACGTGGGCATCCACCGGCACGGCGAGGGCGGCGAACAACCCGATGCCGGCGTAGGCGTCGACCACGACGGCGGCCGTCGACAGCTCGGGTGCGGCCTTCCGGACGGTGTCGACGAGGAGCTCGGCCGCCTGCGGACCGGACTGGAAGAACGACCCCATCGACACCCGCAGCGTGGTGCCGGCGACGCTCTCGTGCAGCGCCTCTCGTGCACCGACCAGCGCACCGTCGGGGAGGCCGCGCACCAGCTCGCCGGCGCCTTCCCACCGCGCCCCGAGCTCGCCGGTGGCCACGGAGCAGCGCAGCGTCGGCTCGACCTCGGGTGCCAGCTCGAGGGCGGCGATCGCCCGCCGCAACAGCGGGTGGGCGACGAGGCAGTCGGGCGCGGCGATCACCTCGTGGGCGTGCTCGGCGCGGAACCCGGCGCGACCGTCCGGCGCGGCGGCCACGCGCACCGTGGTGCGATACCCGACCGGGTCGACGCTCGCGCCCAGCCGCACGTCGGCGTCGGAGAGCCCACCGATGCGAGCCAGGGCGTCGGCCGCCACCGCCCGCTTGGCGTCGCGCTGGGCGTCGTGCGTCATGTGCTGCCACCCGCACCCGCCACAGCCGGCGCGGCGCGACGGGCACGGCGGCCGCACCCGATGCGGCGAGGCGTCGACGATCTCGACCACGCGGGCGCGCGCCCAGTCGCGCTTGTGCTCGGTGATCTCGACGCGCACCCGTTCACCGGGGAGGGCGCCGTTCACGAAGACGACGCGGCCGTCGGCGTCACGGGCGATCGCCTCCCCGCCGGCGGCGAAGCGGTCGGGGATCAGCTCCACGAGGGCATCGTAGGGATCGCCCGCCGCGGCCGGCACGGTACCGTCACTGGTGATGGCCCTCCCCGTCCAGATCGTCCCGTCGGTGCTCCCCGCCGACTTCGCCCGCCTGGGCGACGCGGTGCAGGCCCTCGAGCAGGCCGGCGTCGATCTCGTGCAGTGGGACGTGATGGACGGTCAGTTCGTCCCCAACCTCACGTTCGGGCCGGACGTGATCGCGTCGACGCGGCACCTGGTGTCGCTGCCGTTCGAGGCCCACCTCATGGTGCTCACCCCCGACCTGATGGCCGAGCGCTACGTCGCCGCCGGCTGCTCGCGTCTGATCGTGCACGCCGAGGCGTGCGAGCACCTGCACCGCACGCTCGGGCACATCGCCGAGCTCGGCGCGGGCGCCGGCGTGGCGCTCAGCCCGGCCACCCCGGTGTCGGCGATCGTCCACGTGCTCGACCTGGTCGAGCTGGTGCTCGTGATGACGGTCAACCCCGGATTCGGCGGGCAGGCCTACCTGGCGACGATGGAGCCGAAGATCGCCGAGGTACGGGCGCTGCTCGACGCGACCGGCAACGGCGAGCGGGTGCGGATCGAGGTCGACGGCGGCATCAGCACGGCCACGATCGCGGCAGCGGCGGCCGCAGGTGCCGACACGTTCGTCGCCGGCAGCGCCCTCTTCGGCGACCCGGCCGGGCTCGGCGCCGCGGTGGGCGAGCTGCGCGAGCTGGCCACGGCGGCCCATCGCGTCATGCCGATGACCTAGCGACGCGACGGTTGCGGCTGGGGCCGCGCCTTCTGGCGGGCGGCAGCCCGGCGGGCGGCCTCCTTCTCCCGGGCCACCTGCGCCTGCGCCGAGTTCACTCGGTTGACGCTGCGACCGAAGCCCGTCAGCACCCACCGGAACGCCACGATGGCGAGCAGTCCGCCGAGCACCAGGGCCACCGGGACGACCAGGGCACGCAGCAGGCCCTGACGGTCGTCGACCAGCGGCGACAGGAGTCCGGAGTCGATGCTGGTGCCGTTGGTGTGCAGCGTCATCACGGCGTCGGCCGGGGTCGGGCACTGGCGGTCGCTCTCGGTGGCCCCGATGATCTCGTCGCCCCCGAACTGCTGGGGCGCGGGCTGCACCTTCGACGACAGCAGCCCGGCCGTGGCGTCGTAGCGCGCCCCGATCAGGTACTGCTCGCCCTGGTCGAGGTACTTCGTGTCGACGCCGTAGCGCACGTCGACCAGCTCGCCGACGGCGAACTGGCTCAGGTCGCCGGCGCGCACCTGATCGATGTGGAACCGCGCCGTGCGGTAGTCGGTGCCCTGCACCGTGCCGACGAAGACGACGTCGGGGAGCGCGCCGGTCGGGCAGCCTTCCGGGTACTCGACCAGACCCTGGCGCGGCACCGTCGGCGCCGGCGTCTGGGCGTGTGCGGCCACCGGGGCCAGGGCGCCGACGGCCACGGTGACCAGCGCGAGCGCTCGCGCCATCCACCGTCCGATCACCCCCGAGAGCGTAGGCGCACGGCGGCCGCGGGCGACGTCACTCGAGCGGGGTCAGAAGGCGTGGGTGAAGACCTCGACCCGCCCGGCGGCGACCGCCGCGACGTCGAAGCGAACCGCCGGCGTCGGACGCGGCGACCGGTGCTCGGCCAGCCAGGCGGCGGCGAGGCGTCGGAGTCGTCGGCGTTTGGCGAGGGTGACGGCGTGCGCCGGCGAGCCGTAGGCGTCGGTGCGGCGGGTCTTCACCTCGCAGACCACCACGACACCGCGACGGGTTGCGACGAGGTCGATCTCGCCGAACGACGTGCGCCAGTTGCGGGCGACCACGACGTAGCCGTTGGCGACGTACCACGCCGCGACGAGATCCTCCCCGGCGGTGCCGAGGGCGATGTGGGCAGCGACCATCCCGGTCTCCGTTCCGACGGTGCGACGGACGGAGCGCGCCGGGCGCCCGAGAGGGAGGGACTAGAAGGTGCGCTTCTCGCGGACCTTGGCGGCCTTGCCGACCCGGTCACGCAGGTAGTACAGCTTCGCCCGGCGCACGTCGCCGCGGCGGACCACCTCGATCTTCGTCACCGTCGGCGTGTGCAGCGGGAACGTGCGCTCCACGCCGACGCCGTAGCTGAGCTTGCGCACGGTGTAGGTCTCGTGCAGGCCGCCGCCCTGGCGGGCGATGACGTTGCCCTGGAAGACCTGGACGCGCTCCTTGCTGCCCTCGACGACGCGCACGTGCACCTTGACCTCGTCGCCGGGCGCGAAGTCGGGGATGTCGTCGCGCAGCGACTCGTTGTCGATGATGTCGGTGGCTTTCATGGCGGTACCTGGATCGTTCTCGTGGGCGAGCAGTGCGGCCCGGTGATCCGAGCGTCGCGGCCGGTCAAGGATACGGGACGGCGGGGAACTCTTCCAACAGCGCGACCTCGTCCGGACGCAGGCCGCCGCGCTGCTCGACGAGGTCGGGTCGCGTGCGCAACGTGCGGTGCAGCACCTGCGCCGCCCGCCAGCGGGCGATCAGGCCGTGGTTGCCCGACAGCAACACCTCGGGCACGCTCCAGCCCCGGAACGTCGCCGGCCGCGTGTACTGCGGCTCCTCGAGCAGCCCGCCGGCCCCGAAGCTCTCCGTCACCGGGCTCTCGGCGTTGCCCATCGCGCCGGGCAGCAGGCGGGTGACCGCGTCGACCACCACGCAGGCGGCCACCTCGCCGCCCGACAGGACGACGTCGCCGACGCTGAGCTCGCCGTCGACCAGGTGCTCGCGCACTCGGTGGTCGACCCCTCGTAGCGCCCGCAGAGCAGGCTGAACCCGTCGCCGGCCGCGAGCTCGCGTGCGATCGACTGGTCGAACCGGCGACCGCCCGGCCCGAGCAGCCACAGCGGGCGCGGCGGCGCCGACGGCCTCGACCGCGGCGAAGATCGGATCGGGCGTCATCACCATGCCGGCGCCACCCCCGTACGGGGCGTCGTCGACCGACCGGTGGACGTCGGTGGCGTGGTCGCGGATGTCGTGGCAGCGCAGGTCGAGCAGGCCGGCGGTGCGGGCCTTGCCGAGCAGGCTGGCCGAGCAGAACGAGTCGACGACCTCGGGGAAGATCGAGAAGACGTCGACCCTCACGGCGCGTCGCGATCGTCGTCGAACAGCCCCTCCGGCGGGTCGATGACGACGACGCCGTCGGCGTGGCGCACGACGAACACCACCGGCACGAGCGCCCCCGACTCCAGCTCCAGCAGGTCAGACGCCGGGTTGGCGACCACGGCCACGCATCGCCCCCGGTCCCGCCCATGGACGTCGGTGACCATCGACCCGATCAGCTCGTGCACCCACAGCTCGTCCGGGTCGTCGATCGGCTCGGCGTAGATCGGCACGTTGGTGAAGCGCTGCGCCGCGCTGCGGTCGTCGATGCCCTCGATCGTGACCAGCCAGCGGTCGTGATGGGGCGCCGCGGCGAGCACGGTGAGCCAACCGTCGCGGGCGTACCACCGGCTCCCCGGCGCCACCCGCTCGACGCGGTCGGTGCCGAGCTCGACGGAGACCTGCCCGCGCACGCCGTGGGCGCGGCGGATGTGGCCGATCTCGAGCAGGTTGGCCGGGCGAGTCACGCCGACTCGCCGTTCAGTCGAGGAACTCGATGTCGACGTCGGTGTTGTCGCGGGTGGCGGCGGCGCGGACGACGGTGCGGATGCTCTGGGCGGTGCGGCCACGCCGACCGATGACCCGGCCGAGGTCGCCGGGCCCGACGCGCACGTCGAGGCGGACCCGGCCGCGCTCGCGCGTGGCGTCGACGCTGACCGCGTCGGGATCGTCGACGATGGAGGCCACGATGTGCGTCAGCACGGCCGACGCGATCGGCGCCGCGCCGTCGTTCGCCGGGGCGTCGACGGCGTTCACGTCGTCGTCGACGGTGTTCACGTCGTCGGCGGAGTACTCGCCGGCGTCGCTGTCGTCGGACACGTTCAGGATGCGCTCGACACGGTGCGCGCCGGCGCCTTGAGGTCGCGGCCGCCGGCGGCGGTGAACTCGTCGAGGGCGCCCGAGATCTCGAGCAGCTTGCGCACGCGATCGGTCGGCAGGGCGCCGTCGCGCAGCCACTTCACGGCCTTGGCGTTGTCGACGGTGATCGTCGACGGCTCGCTGCGCGGGTTGTAGTGGCCGAGGATCTCGATGAAGCGCCCATCGCGGGGCGAGCGCGAGTCGGCAGCGACGATGCGGTATTGCGGCTGCTTGGTCTTGCCGACCCGGGTGAGACGCAGCTTGACTGCCATGCTCTTTCGACCTTCTTCTCTCGACGAACGACCGTCAGAGGTTATCGGCGGGGACCGGGAAAGCCGCCAGGGACGCCCGGCAGGTCGCCCCCGCCCATCAGCTCGGACAGGTCGGGGAGGCCGCCCGGCGCCAGGCCAGGGAACGCTCCGCGGCGGCCCTTCTTCTTGCCCTTCCCGGGCTTGCCGGCCATGCCGAAGCGCTTCATCATCTTCTGCATCTCGCTGAACTGCTTGATCAGGCGGTTCACGTCGCTCGGCGACGTCCCCGAGCCGAGGGCGATGCGGGTGCGCCGCGATCCGTTGACGATCTGGGGCATCGCCCGCTCCTCGGTCGTCATCGAGCGGATGATCGCCTCGACCGGCTTGAGGTCGTCGTCGTCGATCTGGGCGCCCTTGAGCTCCTTGGGCATGCCCGGCATCATCCCGAGCAGCCCGCCGAGCGGGCCCATCTTCTTCACCTGCTGCATCTGCTCGAGGAAGTCGTCGAGCGTGAACTGACCCTCGAGCAGCTTCGACGCGGCGTCCTCGGCCTGGTCCTTCTCGAAGGCGCTGCTCGGCCTGCTCGATCAGCGTCAGCACGTCGCCCATGCCGAGGATGCGCCCGGCCATGCGGTCGGGGTGGAACTGCTCGAAGGCGTCGAGCTTCTCCCCCGTCGAGGCGAAGGCGATCGGCTTGCCGATCACCTCCTTGACGCTGAGCGCGGCGCCGCCGCGGGCGTCGCCGTCGAGCTTGGAGAGGATCACGCCGTCGATGGCGAGGGTGCGGTGGAAGGCGACCGCGGTGTCGACGGCGTCCTGGCCGGTCATCGCGTCGATGACGAGGAACGTGTAGTCGGGGGTGACGGCCTCGG
Source organism: Ilumatobacteraceae bacterium (assembly GCA_963816635.1). Lineage (GTDB taxonomy): Bacteria > Actinomycetota > Acidimicrobiia > Acidimicrobiales > Ilumatobacteraceae > Desertimonas. The sequence continues at coordinate 65,256 of CAWFLK010000021.1, forward strand.
AGATGCGCCGGACCTGCTCCATCATCTCCTGGTCGATGGCGAGGCGGCCGGCGGTGTCGACGATGAGCACGTCGCGGCCGAGTCGACGAGCCTCGGCGAGGCCTCGCGACGACGTGGCGACGGGATCGCCGGGCTCGGAGAACACCGGCACGTCGATGCGCCCGGCCAGCGTGCGCAGCTGCTCGACGGCGGCGGGACGTTGGAGGTCGGCGCCGACCAGCAACGGGTTGCGGCCCTGGGCCTTGAACCAGCGGGCGAGCTTGGCGGCGCTGGTGGTCTTGCCCGAGCCCTGCAGGCCGGCCATCAACACGACCGTCGGCGGGCGGCTGGCGTAGGTGATCTTCAGCGTCTCGCCGCCGAGCATGCGCGTGAGCTCGCCGTTGACGATCTTGACGATCTGCTGGCCGGGGTCGAGCACCTGCGAGCGGGTCGCCCCGATGGCCTCGGTGCGGATGCGGGCGACGACGTCGCGGGTGACACCGACGTTCACGTCGGCCTCGAGCAGCGCCGTGCGGATCTCGGCGCAGCATCTCGTCGACGTCGGCCTCGGTCAGGCGTCCCTTGCCGCGGACGCGCTTGACGATGCCTTCGAGGCGGTTGGACAGGTTCTCGAACATCAGCGAGTCAGGGTACCGGCGCCGGGAAACCGGCGTTTGCTTCGCCTTGCTAATGACCTATGCTAAAGACCTTGTGAGCGGCCGTTCCACCTCGACGTCCACCGCGACGAGGGAACGATCCGCCGATTCCGCCGAACAGGTGCGCGACCTGCGCGTCGGCGTGATGCGCCTCGCCCGGCGCCTGCGCCTGGAGCGCGGCGACAGCGACCTGACGTTCACCCAGCTGGCGGCGCTGGCGACGCTCGAACGACTCGGCGACACCACCATCGGCGAGCTGGCCGCGGCCGAGAACGTCAAGCCGCCGTCGATGACGCGCACGATCAACACGCTGGTCGACATGGAGCTGGTGACGCGGCGGCCGCACGAGTCGGACGGACGCCAGGTGGTCGTGGGACTCACCGCCGCCGCCGTCCAGGTGCTCACTCGCGACCGCAACCGGCGCACGGCGTGGCTGGCGTCGCACGTGATCGACGAGCTCGACGACGCCGAGCGCGACCTGTTGTTCGCCGCCGCCCCGCTGCTCGATCGGCTCGCCCAGTCATGAGCGGCACGGAACGGACGGGGCTGGTCGACCGCGTCCGCAACGACCGCACCTTCACCGCCCTCGGCAATCGCAACTACCGCCTGTTCGCCACCGGCTCGCTGGTGTCGAACGTCGGCACCTGGATGCAGCGCGTCGCCCAGGACTGGCTCGTCCTCACGCTGACCGGCAGCGCCGGGGCGCTCGGCATCACGACCGGTCTGCAGTTCCTGCCGATCCTGCTGTTCTCCCCCATCGCCGGCGTGATCGCCGACCGCTTCTCGAAGCGCAGCGTGCTGATGGTGACCCAGTTCGCCATGGGCGACGCACGGCAGCGGTGCTCGGTGTGCTCGCCGTGTTCGGCTGGGTGCAGACCTGGCACGTGTACGTGCTGGCGTTCCTGTTCGGCACCGGTGGGGCGTTCGACACGCCGGCGCGCCAGGCGTTCGTGAACGAGATGGTGCCGAACGCCATGCTGCCCAACGCCGTCGCCCTCAACTCGGCGTCGTTCAACCTCGCCCGCATGGTCGGCCCGGCGACGGCCGGCGTGATCATCGCCGTGCTCGGCTCGGGCATTCGGGCCACCGGCTGGGTGATCCTGCTCAACGGGCTGAGCTACGTCGCGGTCGTGATGTCGCTGAAGCGCATGCACAGCGAGGAACTGCACCCGACGGCCCCGCTCCCCCGCGCCAAGGGACAGCTGCGCGATGCCGTCCGCTACGTACGCGTCGCGCCCCGACATCCTGCTCGTGATGGGGATCGTGTTCTTCACCGGCACGTTCGGGTTCAACTTCCAGATGACCACGGCGCTGATGGCGACGCAGGTGTACGGCAAGGGCGCCGGCGAGTACGGGGTGCTGGGCTCGATCCTCGCCATCGGGTCGCTGGCCGGCGCGCTGGTCGGCGCCCGCCGCGGCGAGGTGCACCAGCGCCTCGTGATCATGTCGGCGGTCTGGTTCGGTCTGAGCGTGATCGTCGCCGGCTTCATGCCCACGTACCTGACGTTCGCCCTGATGCTGCCGATCTGCGGCGTGATGTCGATGACGCTGATGACGGCGGCCAACTCGTTCATCCAGATGGCCGTGGGCGACGAGATGCGCGGGCGCGTGCTGGCGCTGTACTACGCCGTGTTCATGGGCGGCACACCGATCGGGGCCCCGATGCTCGGCTGGGTGGCCGAGGTGTTCGGCGCCCGCTGGACCCTCATCGGCGGCGGCATCATGACCGTCGCCGGCACGCTCGCCACCGTCGCCTTCGTCGCCCGGCGTCAGGGCCTGTGATGACGTCGTACGTGCGCTCGACGCGCCATCGCCCGCCCCCCGACATCACCGGCAGCACCCCCGTCGTCACCGACTGACGTCGTCGACGCTCGCCGTTCGCTCGACGCTCACGACCGGTCGAGCTTCGATGAGCGGCTGCATCGCGCTCAGCGTCCTGCGGCGCGTCGAGCTCCCTGCGCCGTCGGCGAGCGGGCTACCGCCTCGGCCGCTCCGCCGACGGAGCGGTGCGGCGCAGCCGCTCGATCGAACTCGACCGAGCGGAGCGAGCGAGCGAGCGTCGAACGAGTCGAGCCTAGAACAGGGCGTCGACGAACTCGTCGGGGTCGAAGGGGACGAGGTCGCCGATCGTCTCGCCGATTCCGACCAGCTTCACCGGGATGCCGAGCTCGGTCTCGACGGCGAACACGATGCCCCCCTTGGCCGAGCCGTCGAGCTTGGTCAGCACCACCCCGGTGAGCTGCGTCGCCTCGCCGAACTCCCGCGCCTGGGTGAGGCCGTTCTGGCCCGTGGTGGCGTCGATCACCAGCAGCGCCTCGGTCACCGTGCCGGCGCCCTTCTCGGCGACCCGGCGCACCTTGCGCAGCTCCTCCATCAGGTTCGTCTTGGTGTGCAGGCGCCCGGCGGTGTCGGCGAGCACCAGATCGACGTGGCGCGACGCGGCCCGCTCGACGGCGTCGAACACCACGGCGCTGGGATCGCCGCCCTCGCTCCCCCGCACCAGCTCGACGTCGGCCCGTGACGCCCACGTGGCGAGCTGCTCGGCGGCGGCGGCGCGGAACGTGTCGCCGGCGGCCAGCAGCACCGATCGCCCGGCCGCCACCTGCTGGCTGGCGACCTTGCCGATCGATGTCGTCTTGCCCACGCCGTTGACGCCGACGAACAGCCACACGTTCGGCGCGGCGGCGGCGTCGAAGTGCAGTGCCCGATCGGCGCCGGTGAGGCGAGACTGCATCTCGGCGCGGAGCGCGGCGATCAGGGCGTCGGGCTCCTCGATCTCCTTGGCCTTGACCTTGGCGCGCAGCCCGTCGAGCAGCTCGGTGGTGACGTGCACGCCGAGATCGGCGCGCAACAGCGCCTCCTCGAGCTCGACCCAGGTCTCGTCGGTGATCCCGCTGCGCCCGAGGACCGTGGTGAACACGCCGGCCAGCGCCGCACGCGCCCGGGCCATGCGGCCGCGCAAGGTGGCCGGTTCGACGACCTCGACGGGCGGCGCCGCCGGTGGTGCCCGTTCGAGCACCGCCGTCGGGGCGCCGCGTCCCTCGGGCGGTCGCTCGACCGCCGGCGGCGTCACGGTGGCGCCGCCGACCGATCCCGGCCCGCTGCGCCGACGGTTCCAGACGACGACGCCGAGCCCGAAGGCGATGACGACGACGATGAGGACGAGGTAGATCCAGATCATCGCCGCTCGACGCTAACGGTCGGGCGCCGTCTCCGGCGCCCGAGCGCCGCGACGGCGAGCGGCGCGTCAGGCGCTCAGCGAGATCCGTTCGGCGATCACCTTGCTCGACCCGCCCGGCTGCATCGTGACGCCGAACAGGCAGTCGCCCGCCTCCATCGTCCGCTTCTGGTGGCTGACGATCAGCAGCTGCGCCTCCTCACGGAACTCGGCGATCAGCCCGAGGAAGCGATGCAGGTTGACGTCGTCGAGGGCCGCCTCCACCTCGTCCATCACGTAGAACGGTGAGGGGCGGCTGCGGAACACGGCGAACAGGAAGGCGAGCGCCGTGAGGCTGCGCTCGCCGCCGGACAGGAGCGACAGCTTCTTCACGTTCTTGCCCCCCGGCTTGGCCTCGACCTCGATGCCGGTGTTGAGCAGGTCGTCGGGGGTGGTGAGCACGAGGCGACCCGTCCCGCCCGGGAAGAGGCCGCCGAACAGCGAGGCGAAGTGGGCGCTGACGTCGGCGTAGGCCGCGGCGAACACGCTCTCGATCTCCTGATCGACGGCACGGATGACGCGGCTCAGCTCGCGCCGTGTCGAGCGCACGTCGTCGAGCTGTTCCTCGAGGAACGTGTGACGCTGCTGCAGCTCGCCGAACTCCTCGAGCGCCAGCGGGTTGATCGGACCGAGCAGGCGGACCTCGCGCTCGAGCTCGCGGACGCGCGCCGTGGCCGACACGCCGTCGGGCAGCTCCGGCGCCGGAGCGGCCTCGGCGGCGTCGGGTTCGACGTCGAGGTCGTGGCGGAGCATCTCGACGGCCGACTCCAGCCGCAGCCGGGCCTCGGCCTCGTCGAGCTCGCACCGGCGGGCCCGCTCTCGAACCTCGTCGAGCTCGCGCTCGGCCGCACTGCGCCGGCCACGTCGATCGTCGAGACGCGCCGCCACCGCGGCGATCGCCGCGCTCTGCGCCCGCCGACGGGACTCGAGCCGGTCGCGGTACGCGGCGACCGCAGTCCGCCGCTCGCCCACGAACTCGGCCAGCCGCTCGAGGGCCTGCAACGAACGCTCGACCTGCGTGCGCCGGTGCTCGGCCGTCGTCCGCTCGGCGGCATCGGCGGCGAGGCGGCGCTCGGCCTCGGCGAGGCGTCCGGTGAGCAGCTCCCGGCGCTCGTGGCGCCCGGCCGCCCGCAGCTCCAGGTCGCGCCGACGCCCGACGAGCAGGGCGGCGCGCGTGTCGATCGAGGCGCGGACCTCGGTGCGTGCCCGGGCCGCCGCCTCCTCGGCGGAGGCGCCGGCCTCGAGGTCGGGCACGAGCGCGTCGAGCTCGGCGATGCGCGCCCGCTCGCCCGCCACCTGCTCGGCGAGCTCGGCGATGCGCTGCTGCAGCGGCTCGACCTCGGCGTGGATCTCACGCAGCTCGGCCTGCGAGCGGGCCAGCGCCTCGGTGGCGGCGGTGAACCGACGGTCGTTCTCGTCGAGACGCGCCGACAGCTCGGTCTCGTGGCGCTCGGCCGACACGACGCGGTCGGTGCAGCGGTCGACCTCCAGCCCGCACGCGGCGAGCGCCCGTTCGGCGTCGCCGTGACGCGCCGTGGCCTCGTCGAGCGCAGCGGCCGTGGCGCCGCCCGACGCCGCCGCGCCGATGCGCCATCCGGTGGCGGCGAGGCGGTGACCGTCGGCGGTGGCCACGACGGCGGTCGGGTTGGCGGTCGCGATGGCGATCGCCTCGTCGATGCCGGCGACGCGCACCGCGCCGGAGAGCAGCACGTCGAGGAGGCGGGCGACGTCGTCCCGATCGGACGTGACGTGCGGGCGGATCGCCTCGGCGCCGGCGACGGGCGCCAGCGGACGCAGCCGGCGGGGCGGCGGTGCCGAGGGCGATCACGGCGCCGCGCGTGTCGTCGCGAGCGAGCGTGCGCACCGCCCTCGCGGCGTGCTCGGCGTCGTCGACCACGACGCTGGCGAGCGCCTCCCCGAGCGCCGCCTCGACGGCCGGTTCCCACCCGGGCTCGATGCGGGCCAGGTCGAGCAGGGTGCCGAGCACCCCGTCGAGGCCGGCCACGCGGTCGGCGCCGGCCCGGGCGTGGGCCAGGTCGAGCGCCAGCTGGAGCGCCTCGACGCGCGCGGCGGCGTTCGACACGTCTTCGGCGCGCGCGGCGCGGTCGGCCACCGCCGCGTCGAGGGCGCGGCGAGCGTCGGCCGTGCGCAGCTCGGCCCGTTCGATGTCGTCGACGAGCGGGCCCTCGAGCAGCTCGGTGGCCGCGCAGTCGTGCCGCGACTCGTCGCGGATGCGCTCGAGCTCGAGCACCCGGGCGGCGCGCTCGTCGCCCCGATCCCGGGCGCGGTGCAGCTCGAGCTCCGCTCGGTCGGCCGACATGCGACGGGTGCGCAGCTCGCCGCGCACCTCGGCGATCGCGCTGGCCGCGGTGGCGGTGGGCGCCGGGTCGAGCGAGGCGAGCTGCTCGGCCCGCTCGTGCTCGAAGGCCTGCTCCTCGATCTCCAGCGCCGATCCCTCGGGGGCGTCGGCGGCCTCGGCGGCCTCGACGTCGTCGAGCTCGGCGCGGTAGCGCGCGGCGTCGGCCTCCAACGACGCCACCACCCCGGCGTCGAGCAGGCGCTCGCGGTCGCGCGCCATCGCCGCGGTGCGCTCGCCGATGACGGCCAGCAGCCCGCGCGCCCGTTCGACGAGCTGGTCGGCGCGTGCCAGACGGTCGCCGACGTCGTCGGCGCCTCGCGCCGTGAGCTCGGCGCCCAACTCGACCACCTCGGCGTCGAGGCGGGCCAGCTCGGACTTGAGCGTGGTCTCCGACTGCGCGGCCTCGATGCGCGCGGCAGCGAGGCGGGTGAGCTTGGCCCGCAGGCCGGCGATCTCGCGGCCGGCCACGTGCACGCGGAGGGCGCCGAGCTCGGCGGAGAGCTCGCCGTGGCGACGGGCGGCCTCGGCCTGACGTTCGAGGGGGCGCAGCTGGCGGCGCACCTCGCGCAGCAGGTCCTGCACCCGCACCATGCTGGCCTCGGTGGCGTCGAGGCGGCGCTCGGCCTTCTCCTTGCGCTTGCGGTACTTCAGCACGCCGGCGGCCTCTTCGACGATCGCCCGGCGCTCCTCGGGGCGGGCGTTGAGCACGGCGTCGATCTGGCCCTGGCTGACGATCACGTGCTGCTGGCGCCCGACGCCGGCGTCGGACAGCAGGTCCTGCACGTCGAGCAGCCGGCACGGGACGTTGTTGATCGCGTACTCGCTGTCGCCGTTGCGGAACAGCGTGCGCCGGACCGTCACCTCGCTGAACCCGGCGATCGAGGAACCGGCCAGCAGGCCGGCCGAGTTGTCGATGGTGAGGCTCACCTCGGCCCGCCCGAGCGCCGGGCGGGTGGCGGTGCCGGCGAAGATGACGTCGTCCATCTTCTGGCTGCGGACCGAGCTGGGCGCCTGCGCGCCGAGCACCCAGGCGATGGCGTCGACGACGTTCGACTTGCCGGAACCGTTGGGCCCGACCACCACGGTGACGCCCGGCTCGAGCTCGAGCGTCGTGGCGTCGGCGAACGACTTGAAACCCTTGAGCGTCAACGTCTTGAGGAACATGGCGCCCCCGAAGTTATCCGGGGCCGTTTCCGCGGCACGGGATAGCGACGTCGGTTCAGGCCCGTTGGCACACCGGGCACCAGTGGTAGCTGCGCCCGGCGGCCACCCCGCGTCGGATGATCCCGCGACCGCAGGTGCCGCAACGCTCGCCGGCGCGGCCGTACACGAGGTGTTCGAGCTGGTAGGAGCCCGACCCACCCATCAGGTCGACGTACTGACCGTCGCCCAACGTCGACCCGCGGCGACGCACGGCCGCTCCGAGCACGTCGAGGATCTCCTGGTGCAGCCGGCGCACCGCCGGGCGGGTCAGCGTGTCGGCGGCGCGGTCGGGATGGATGCGCGCCCGGTGGAGGATCTCGTCGGAGTAGATGTTGCCGATGCCGGCGATCAGGTGCTGGTCGAGGAGCAGCATCTTGATGCGCGTGCGGCGCGGGTGCACGAGTGCCCACAGGTCGGCCACCGTGAACGGATCGGCGAGCGGGTCGAGGCCGAGGCGCGCCAACTCGGGCACCTCGGCGGCGGCGTGGTCGGGGTCGAACACCACCACCTCGCCGAACGTGCGCGGGTCGACGAACAGCAGATCGGCCGCACCGTCTCCGTCGGGCGAGAGGTGCATCACCACGTGGGTGTGCGGCGGGCGAGGCGCCGTGGGATCGGCGAGCAGCAGCTGTCCGCTCATGCGCAGGTGCACCATCACGGCGTCGCCGCTGTCGAGCGTCGCCACCAGGTACTTGCCGCGTCGGTCGACGGCGGTGACCGTCGTACCGGTCAGGCCGTCGATCAGGGCCCGCGGCGAGGTCCGCCGCACCGTGCGCTCGCGGCCGACCTCCACCGTCTCGATGCGGCGCCCGACCACCCGATCCTGCAGGCCGCGGCGGACGGTCTCGACCTCGGGCAGCTCAGGCATCGGGCGGGAACGCCCGTGCCGCCTCGGCGGCCGCCGCCTGTTCCGCCACCCGCTTCGACCGCCCCGACCCGGACCCGCGCACCTCGCCGTCGACGAGCACCGTGGCGTGGAAGCGCTTGTCGTGGTCGGGCCCCTCCTCGCTGATGTCGTACACGGGTGCCGGCAGCCCGGCGGCGCTCACCAGCTCCTGCAACGTCGACTTGAAGTCGAGCTCGTGGAGGCGCTCCGACGTGGCGTGCAGGCGCTCGGTGATCAACCGCCGCACGAACTCGTAGGCCGTGCCCGGGCCACCGTCGACGTAGACGGCGCCGATCACCGCCTCCAGGGCGTCGGACAGGATCGACGCCTTGGCCCGCCCGCCCGTCGCCGCCTCGCCCTTGCCCAGCTTGATGTGGGGGCCGAGGCCGACATCGGTCGCGAACTCGGCGAGCGTCGTGGCGTTCACCACGCCCTTGCGCAGCCCGGTCAGCTCGCCCTCGGTCATGTCCGGGAAGGTGCGGAAGGCGAGGTCGGCGGTGACCCAGCCGAGCACGGCGTCACCGAGGAACTCGAGCCGCTCGTTGCTGGCGTGGCCGGGGTTCTCCGAGCACCACGAGCGGTGGGCCATCGCCCGGTCGATCAGGGCCTCGTCGACGAAGCGGTACCCGAGCCGGCGCACCAGCGCCATCACATCGCCGTCACCGCCGGCGTCGCCACGACCCCGGGCCGGGGGTTCGGCCGCGACGTCGGACAGCGGTGACGTCAAGGGCGATCAGCCTTCGCTGGCCACACGGCCGTGGACGTAGTCGACCGCGTCGCGGACCGTCTTCAGGTCGGCGAGGTCCTCGTCGTCGATTCGGAAGCCGGTCGTGCGCTCGCTCAGCTCCTCCTCGAGCGCCTCGACCAGCTCGATCAGGGCGAGCGAGTCGGCGTCGAGGTCGTCCACGAACGACTGACCCTCGGTGATCCCGTCCGGCTCGATCTCGAGGATGTCGGCCAGACGGTCGCGGACGATGTCGAAGATCTCGTCGCGAGTGATTGCTCCGGTGTCAGCCATCGGCGTGGATCGTACCCAGTCCCGCCCCGCCGACCCGCGGTGCGGGTCGCTCAGCTGAGCACGGCGCGGATCTCGTCGACCATGCCGTGGGCGACCATCTCGTGGGCGACGCCGATCGCGTTGCGCATCGCGGTGGCGCCGGTCGAGCCGTGGGAGATGACGCAGACGCCGTCGACGCCGAGCAGCACGGCGCCGCCGTACGTGTCCGGATCGAGGGCGGCGTAGAGCGGCAGCAGCGCCGGCATGAGCGCGTCGGCGTGCTCGCGGTAGGCCGGATCGGAGAAGGCGGCCAACAGTGCGCCGATCAGGGCCTTCACGCCGCCCTCGAGCGTCTTCAGCGCGACGTTGCCGGTGAACCCGTCGGTGACGGCCACGTCGAGGGCGTCGGTCATCAGGTCGCGGCCCTCGACGTTGCCGATGAAGCGGATCCCGGGCGCCTCCTGCAGCAGGGCGAACGCCTCCTTGCGCAGCGGGTCGCCCTTGCCGGGCTCCTCACCGATCGACAGCAGGCCGACGCGCGGCTCGTCGATGTGGAAGCGCTGGCGGGTGTACACCGACCCCATCTGGGCGAACTGCACCAGCCACTCGGGCTGGACCTCGGCGTTGGCCCCGGCGTCGATCAGCACGGTCGGCGTCGAGCCGGGCACGGGGATCGGGGCGGCGACGGCCGGGCGCTTGACGCCCTTGATCCGGCCCATCCGCAGCAGCGCCGAGGCCATCGTGGCGCCGGTGTTGCCGGCCGACACCATCGCCGACGCCCGCCCGTCGCGCACCGCTTCGGCGGCCCGCACGAGCGTGGAGTCCTTCTTGGTGCGCACCGCCGCGCCGGGCTCCTCGCCCATCGCGATCACCTCGCTGGCCGGGATCAGCTCGATGTCGGGGTCGTGTGCGAGGTCGGGTGGACCGACGAGGACGACCGGGAGGCCGTCGTCGACGGCGCGCCGAACGCCGGCGAGGATCTCACCGGGTGCGCGGTCCCCGCCCAGGGCGTCGACCGCGATCGGCAGCATCGAGAGGGACGCGGCCGCTGGCTCAGGCGACTTCGACGGCGACGCGGTTGCGGTACCAGCCGCAGGTAGGGCACACCGTGTGTGGCACCTTGGCGTTGCCGCAGCGCGGGCACAGGCTGCGCGCCGGCGCCTCGAGCTTCCAGTTGCTGGCGCGCCGCATCCGGCTCTTCGACTTCGACTTCTTCTTCTTGGGAGCTTGCATGCTGGTCTCCGCGCAGGCGATTTCGGGCTGTTGCACGTTATCGCCGGCGAGCGGCGAACGCTACGGGCGGGGCGTCAGTCGCGCAGTTGGTCGAGCGCCGCCCAACGCTCGTCGACCTCGGTCGCCGTGCACGAGCACGGCCCGGCGGCGAGGTCGTGCCCGCACCGCGGGCACAGCCCGGGGCAGTCGTCGCGACACAGCCGCTCGTCGGCGAGGGCGAGCAGCACCTCCTCGCGAACCATGGCGGCGAGGTCGATCTGGCCGTGCTCGATGGCGAACGCATCGTCGTCGGCGGGGCCGTCGGTGTAGCGCTCGTGCACGTCGACGCGCAGCAGCTCGGCGAGCGGGGTGAGGCAGCGGCGACAGGCACCGCGCCAGGGGACGGCGACGGTGCCCGACACGATGATGTCGTCGATCGTGGTGTCGAGGTCGACCTCGACGTCGAGCGGGCCGACCACGGCGGGGTCGGCGACGCCGACCTCGGCCGCGTCGACCTGCACCGACAGGTGGCGGTGCGCGCCGGGCTGGCGCAGCAGTTCGACGGCGTTGACGAGCAACGTCGGTCGGCCCACGTCAGCGTTCCTGGTCGAAGAAGCCCTTGCTGGGGTCGTCGAGCTCGATCCCGCCGGTGTTGTGGGCGATCACACCGATCGAGAGCCGCTGACGCCCGGCGGCCACGGTCTTCTGCAGCTTGTCGAGGAGGATCTCGAAGCTCCCGAGGCGCTGGTCGAGGAAGTCCTCGGTCTCGTGCTGGAGGCGCCGCGAGTCGGTCTCCGCGGTCTCCATCACCTGGCGGGCGCGCTGCTCGGCGGCGCGCACCACCTCGGTGCGCTGGACCATCCGCTCGGCGCGCACGCGGGCCGCCTCGAGGATCTCGTCGGCCTCGCGCCGGGTCTTGGTGACGAACTCCTGGCGCTCCTTCAGCATCCAGCGCGCCTGGCGCAGCTCGTCGGGCAGGCGCGACAACGCCTCCTCGAGCAGCTCGATGATCTCGTCGCGGTCGATGCGCGGCGACGACGACAGCGGCATCGTGGGCGCGGTGGCGATGATGTCGATCGAACGACGCAGCAACGTCTCGGCGTCACCGACGTACGGTCCGTCGGCGGGATCCGGGTACTCGTCGTCGATGTCGTCGTAGTCGTCGTAGTACTGCTGGTCGTCGTCTCTCATCCGTCGCTGCCTGCGGACGCGGTCCGCCGTGAGAACCGGGCGCTCAGGGCGGCGGCCACCGGGCCCGGCACCAAGTGGTCGATCGCACCACCGTACAGGGCGATCTCGCGGACGAAGCGACTGCTGATGAATCCCCGCTCGGTGCCGCACGGCAGGTACACCGTGCGGATGCCGGTGACGGAATAGTTGGTGAGCGCCATCTGCTGCTCGATCTCGAAGTCGCCGGCATTGCGCAGGCCGCGGACGATGAAGCGGGCACCAGCGTCGCGGGCGGCGTCGACGGCCAGGCCGCTGTGGGTGACCACCGTGACGCGGTCGGCGAGCCCGGCGGCGGCGGCGCTCTCGTTGATCAGGCGCACCCGCTCGTCGACGGTGAACACGCCGCCCGGCTTGTCGTGGTTGTGCATGACGGCGACCACCACCACGCCCTTGTCGGGGGAGGTGAAGAGCTCCGCCGACTGCTCGATCACGTCGAGGTGTCCGAGGTGGATCGGGTCGAAGCTTCCGGGATACAGCACCGTCGTCATGGTGTGAGGCGGAACAGTACCCGTCGCGACCGCGGCGCCGGTGTTCGGGCCGGCACCGTGCCGACGCTCAGCCGGTGCGGGTGAGGAAGGTCACCCAGGTGCGGCCGTAGCGCTTCACCCGCGTCTGCTCCCAGCCGGACGGCGCCGGCACCTCACGGCCCGACTCGGCGACCACGAAGCCGGCGGCGATGCTCGTCAGCAGGTCGTCCCAGGCGTCGAAGTCGTAGGGCGGGTCGACGAAGGCGATGTCGGCGTCGACCCGCGCGGCGTACACGGCGGCGTCACCCGCCACGACCCGGGTGACACCGGTCAGCCCGAGCGCACCGATGTTGGCGTGGATGGCCGACAGCGCACCGCGGTCGCGTTCGACGAACGTGCAGTGCGTCGCGCCGCGCGAGAGCGCCTCGATCCCCATCGCCCCGCTGCCGGCGTAGAGGTCGACGACGCGGGCGTCGATGATGGTGTCGAGGCTGGTGAGCGCGTTGAACACCGCCTCGCGCACCCGGTCGGTGGTGGGCCGCGTCGCGCCGGCGTCGGGGGCCACCAGCTTGCGGCCGCGGAACGAGCCGGTCACCACGCGCATGCCCGCAGGATACGGTCGGCATCGTGCTCGAGCCCGACCCGGTCATCACGTGCGTCGATTGCGGCGGCCGGGCGCACCTGCTGAACCGACGCGACCCCGACCCCGAGGACCCCGGCGCCGAGCTGTGGGAGCCCGGCGACATCGCCACCTACCGCTGTGCGGACTGCCTCGACCGCTGGGACCTCGTCCTCGAGGCCGACGACCTCCCCGACGACCCCGCCTGACCCCCCCCGCCAGCGGCCGAAGATTTCCACAAGCATTTTCGAGCGTTTCTGCACGATTTCGCGACCAAGAATCGCGAGCACCGCGCTTGCAAAGATTCTGGGGCGCGAAATCGTGCGTCTACTGCACGATTTCGCTTGTGGAAATCTTCGCCCTGGCGGGGGTCAGGAGCGGGTGAGGAACTCGGCCTCGACGTCGGTGAAGAGCAGGGCCAGCTCGTCGAGCAGGTCGGGGTGGGCGTCGAGCGTGGGGTCGGCGTCGATGATCTCGAACGCCGCCTCACGGGCCCGCACGATCAGCTCGCCGTCGGTGCGCAACGACGCCAGGCGCAGGTCGGTACGTCCGGTCTGCACCGAGCTCATCAACGTTCCTTCGCCGCGCAGCTGCAGGTCGACCTCGGCCAGCTCGAAGCCGTCGGTGGTGCGCACCACCGCCTCCACCCGCTCGCTCACCCCGCCGCCCGGCTCGTCGGGACGCGGCGTGACCAGCAGCCAGCACTGCGACCTCGCCGCCCCCCGTCCCACCCGCCCGCGCAACTGGTGCAGCTGGGCGATGCCGAACCGATCGGCGTCGAGGATGACCATCACCGAGGCGTTGGGCACGTCGACGCCCACCTCGATCACGGTGGTGGCCACGAGCACGTCGATCTCGCCGGCGCGGAAGCGGTCCATCACCGCCTCCTTCTCGGCCGACGGCATCCGCCCGTGGATCAGCCCGAGGCGCAGGCCCGCCAGCTCGTCGGCGCCCAACTGCCGGTAGGTCTCCTCGGCCGACGCCACCTCGAGCTTGTCGGACTCCTGCACCAGTGGGCACACGACGTAGGCCTGGTGCCCGGCCGCCACCTCCGTGCGCACGGCGTCCCACGCCGCCGCGTGGTCGAGCGGGCCGACCGCGCTGCGGGTGACGATCGGCGTCCGTCCCGGCGGGAGCTCGTCGAGCACGCTCACGTCGAGGTCGCCGTACACCGTCATCGCCGCCGTGCGCGGGATGGGCGTCGCCGTCATCACCAGCACGTCGGGCACCGCCTGGCCGGCCTTGTCGCGCAGCGCCGCCCGCTGCTCGACGCCGAAGCGGTGCTGCTCGTCGACGACGACCACGCCCAGGCGGTGGAAGTCGACCGCCTCCTGGATGAGGGCGTGGGTGCCGATCGCGATGTCGACGCGTCCGGCGGCGAGGTCGGCGAGCAGCTCCCGACGCGCCACCCCGGTGACGCGGTTCGTCAGCATCTCGACGCGCAGGGGCCGCTCACCGAACAGGTTGTCGGGCTGGGGCACCATCAGACCGGCGACCATCGCCCGCACGCTCGCCGCGTGCTGCTCGGCGAGCACCTCGGTCGGCGCCATCAGCGCCCCCTGGTACCCGCCTTCCACGGCGGCGAGCATGGCGGTGAGCGCCACGACGGTCTTGCCGGAACCGACGTCACCCTGCAACAGCCGGTGCATCGGGTGCGGCGCCTCGAGGTCGGCGTCGACCTCGGCGATCACCCGCCGCTGGGCACCCGTGAGGGTGTACGGCAGCGCGGCGTGGAAGCGCCGGACCAGCTCGCCGCCGACCTGGTGGCTGATGCCCACCGCGCCGTCCTCGATCGCCCGCTTGCGGCGCACGAGCACGAGTTGCACGCGCAGCAACTCGTCGAAGGCCAACCGCCGGCGCGCCGCCTGCTTGTCGGCGATGGTGTCCGGCAGGTGGATCGCCCGCAGCGCGTCGCCGCGGTCGACCAGCTCGAGCCGCCGGCGCACCGACTCGGGAACCGGGTCGAGGATGCCGCGCGGGCGGCAGCGCTCGATCGCGTTCTCGACCCATCCGGCGAGCTCCCACGTCGACACCTGGGCCTTCTCGCTCTGCGGGTAGATCGGCACGATGCGACCGGTGCGATCGCCGATCAGGTCGACGATCGGGTTCGTCATCTGCAGCCCGCCGCGGTACGTCTCGACCTTGCCGAACAGGGCCACCTGCAGCTCGGGCACGAGCTGGCGCTCGCGCCACGGCTGGTTGAAGAACACCACGTGCATGCGCCCGGTGCCGTCGCCGACCACGGCCTCGACGAGCGTGCGCCGGTTGCGCAGCATCCGCTTGTGCGCCGAGCGCACGGACACCAGCACCAGCGCCTCCGCGCCGACCACGAGGTCGGCGACGCGGGCCTCGTTGGTGCGGTCGACCCACCGCCGCGGGTAGGTGGTGAGCAGGTCGAGCACCGAGTCGACGCCGAGCGATCGCAGGGCGTCGCGCTTGCGCTCGCCGACGCCCTTCAGCGCGCCGACGTCGATGCCGTCGAGCTCGCGCAGCGAGAGCGCCTTCGCCACCGCCGGCTCGGCGCTCACTCCACGCCGACGAGGTAGGGGTAGAGCGGCTGACCGCCGTCGTGCACCTCCACCTCGATGTCCGGGAAGCGGTCGGCCATCCACGACACGAGCTCGGCCGTGACGCCGGCGTCGGCGTCGGCGCCGGTGATGACCGTCACCAGCTCACGCTCGTCGTCGACGAGGTGCTCGAGCAGCGCCTGCGTCACCGCCAGCGCCGACGTGGCGACGGCGACGATGCCGTCGCCACGCACGATGCCCATCCAGTCGCCGTCGACCACGGCGCCGGCCGGGGTGGTGGCCGCACGGACCGCCTGCGTCACCTCGCCGCTCGCGATCGCCTCGCTGGCGTGGCGCATCTCCCGGGCGTTGGTGGGTGCGTCGGCCTCCGGGTCGTAGGCGATGAGCGCGGCGAGGCCCTCGGGCATCGACCGGGTGGGCACGACGCGCACGGTCTTGGCGGTGAGGGCGTCGACCTGCTCGGCGACCGGGATGATGTTCTTGTTGTCGGGCAGCACCACCACGTGCTCGGCGTTGGCCCGTTCGACGGCGGCGAGCAGGTCGGCGGTCGACGGGTTGAGCGTCTGCCCGCCGCTCACGGTGACCTGCACGCCGAGCTGGCCGAACAAGGCGGCGATGCCCGGGCCGCTGCTGACGGCGACGACGGCGCAGGCGAGCGCCGGGAGCTCGTCGGCCGGTGACGCCCCGTCACCGGCCATCGCCGCGACGAGCTCCGACTCGCGCTGGGCGTGCTCGGCGGCGATCTCCTCGAACAGGTCGGTGACGCGGATCTGGAAGGGCCGCCCGCCCAGGGCGAGCGGTGCCTCGATCGCCGCCCCGATGTCGTTGCTGTGGACGTGGCAGTTCCACAGCCCGTCGCCCCCGACGACGACGATCGAGTCGCCGATCTCGCCCCACGCCTGCTTCATCGCCTCGATGTGCTCGTCGGCGAGATCGCACAGGAACATCACCTCGTAGCGCTGCTCGCTGACGTCGAGCTCGCCGGCGACACCCGACGCCCGCCGCGCCACCGCCTCGAACGCCGCGCCCACCGCGCCGGGATCGGCATCGCCGGTCGGCTCCGGCAGCGGCTCACCGTCGACCACGTGCAGGGCGGCGTCGAGCAGCAGGAGGTAGCCGGCCCCGCCGGCGTCGACGACGCCGGCGTCCTTCAGCACCGGGAGCTGCTCCGGGGTGGCGGCCAGCGCCACCCGTCCGGCATCGCGCGCCGCGCGGAGCACCTCGGACAGGGACGCGCCGTCGGCGGCGGCCCGTTCGGCGCCGGCGGCGCTCTCGCGCACGACCGTGAGGATGGTGCCCTCGATCGGCTTGAGCACCGCGGTGTAGGCGGCGGCCGACGACGCCGTGAGCGCGGCCGCGACGGTGGCGCCGGTCACGTCGTGCTGCCCGCGCAACGTCGACACCAGGCCGCGCAGGACCTGCGACAGGATCACGCCGCTGTTGCCGCGCGCCCCCATGAGCGATCCGTGGGCGATGGCGTCGCACGTCGCGTCGAGCCCGGCTCCGGCGCCCGCCATCTCGGCGACGACGGCGTCGAGGGTGCGCGCCATGTTGGTGCCGGTGTCGCCGTCGGGCACCGGGTAGACGTTGAGGCGGTTGATGTCGGCGGCGTGGGCCCGCATCACGTCGCGGAAGGTGGTGACCGTTTCGCGCAGCGCGTCGACGTCGAGCAGCTCCAACGTTGGCACGCCGCAAGACTAAAGCGTGGGTGCCACCCGCTGGCTCGGCCAGTGCGGGCGGCCATGCGGCCGATAACGTGTTGGGGCAAGTTGTTCAGGTGGCTGCGAGGCCGCGAACAGTGGTGTCAACGGTGTCAGGAAAGAACCAGGATCATGGCCTCAGTGTGTGAAGTGTGCGGCAAGAAGCCCTCGTGGGGCATGTCGGTGTCGCACTCCCATCGTCGGACCAAGCGGCGCTGGAACCCGAACATCCAGCGGGTCCGGGCCACGGTCAGCGGCTCGGTGAAGCGCGTCAACGTGTGCACGGGCTGCCTCAAGTCCGGCAAGATCGCCAAGGCCAGCTGAGTCGTCCGTGCAGGGTGTCGTCAAGGCCTACGACCCGGTCAGCGCGACCGGCGTCGTGATGTGCGACACCGACCTCGCCGACTACGACCTCGCCGCCGGCGCCCTCGCCGGGTCCGTGCTGCGCATGCTGCGCCAGGGCCAACGTGTCGTGTTCGACCTCGACGCCGCCGGGCGCGCCACCGCGCTGCGCCTCGGCTCGGAGGTCGACATGGGTACCCCGGGAGTGACGTAGTTCACCGTCGGGGTCGACCCACGACTTCGCCAACCATCACTGTTCAACGGAGAATGTGAAGATGAGTGGTCACAGCGGCAACGTGAAGCTCCGCGAGTGGGTCGAGCGGTGGGCGGCCGTCCTGCAGCCCGACGCGATCCACTGGTGCGACGGCTCGGCCGAGGAGTACGACCGCCTCGCCCAAGAGCTGGTCGATTCCGGCACCTTCCGCCGTCTCGACGAGGCCAAGCGTCCGAACAGCTACTGGGCCCACTCCGATCCCGGCGACGTCGCCCGCGTCGAGGACCGCACGTTCATCTGCTCCGAGCGTGCCGAGGACGCCGGGCCGACCAACAACTGGCGCGACCCGGCCGACATGCGCGCCGAGCTCGAGCGGCTGTTCACCGGCGCGATGCGCGGGCGCACGATGTACGTCGTGCCGTTCTCGATGGGCCCGCTCGGCTCGCCGATCGCCCACATCGGCGTGCAGCTCACCGACTCCGCCTACGTCGCCGTGAACATGCGGATCATGACCCGCATGGGTCAGGGCGCCCTCGACGTGCTCGGCGACGACGGCGAGTTCGTGCCGTGCGTGCACTCGGTCGGCGCCCCGCTGGCGCCCGGCGACACCGACGTCGCGTGGCCGTGCAACCCCGACAACAAGTACATCGTGCACTTCCCCGAGACCCGCGAGATCATGTCCTACGGCTCGGGCTACGGCGGCAACGCCCTGCTCGGCAAGAAGTGCTTCGCCCTGCGCATCGCCTCGGTGATGGCTCGTGACGACGGCTGGCTCGCCGAGCACATGCTGATCCTCAAGCTCACCAACCCGGCCGGCGAGTCGAAGTACATCGCCGCCGCCTTCCCGTCGGCGTGCGGAAAGACGAACCTGGCGATGCTCATCCCGACGATCCCCGGGTGGACGGCCGAGACGGTGGGTGACGACATCGCCTGGATGAAGTTCGGCCCCGACGGCCGGCTGCGGGCGATCAATCCCGAGGCCGGATTCTTCGGCGTGGCCCCGGGCACGAGCGTGCGCACCAACGCCAACGCCATGGCGACGCTCGACGAGAACTGCATCTTCACCAACACGGCGTTCACCGACCAGGGTGACGTGTGGTGGGAGGGGATGACCGCCCAGCCCCCCGCTCGCGCCACCGACTGGCGCGGCGAGCCGTGGAACCCCGAGATCACCACCACGGCGGCTCATCCCAACGCCCGCTTCACGGCGCCGGCGGCGCAGTGTCCGTCGATCGCGCCGGAGTGGCAGGACCCGGCGGGCGTGCCGATCTCGGCGATCCTGTTCGGGGGCCGGCGTCGCAGCACGGTGCCGCTCGTCACCGAGGCCCGCGACTGGGAGCACGGGGTGTTCCTCGGTTCGATCATGGCCTCCGAGACCACGGCGGCGCAGCAGGGCGCGGTCGGCAAGCTGCGCTTCGACCCGATGGCGATGCTGCCGTTCTGCGGCTACAACATGGCCGACTACTTCGCCCACTGGCTGAGCATCGGCAAGGACAGCGACGCCTCGAAGCTGCCCAAGCTGTTCTTCGTCAACTGGTTCCGCCGCGACGACAACGGCCGCTTCCTGTGGCCGGGGTTCGGCGAGAACAGCCGGGTGCTGAAGTGGGTCTTCGAGCGGGTCGACGGCACCGCCGACGCCGTGGACACGCCGATCGGCCTGCTGCCCACGCCCGACGCCCTCGACACCGACGGCCTCGCCATCGGCCGCAGCGACCTGGAGACGCTGTTGTCGATCGATGCCGACGGATGGAGCCGGGCGTTGCCCGAGATCCGCGAGCACTACGGGCGCTTCGGCGACGACATCCCGGCGCCGCTCGTCGACGCCGTCGACCTGCTCGAGCGCGACCTGCAGAACGCCTGACCGCTAGTCGGCCGGTCCGCCGAGGGCGCCGACACCGAGCGCCACCGCGCCGAGCGGCCCGGCGTCGTCGCCGAGCCCGGGTGGCACGATCAACGCCTCCATCGCCGACGCGTCGGCGAGCGCCGCCACGTAGCCGGCGAGCCGACCGCGTGTCGACGTGCGCACCTGGTCGAACAGGAAGCGCTGGTTGTTGCCGACGCCGCCGCCGACGACGATGCGTTGCGGCGACACGGCGAGGATCATCGCCGTCATCAGCTCGGCCAGCTCGTCGGTGACGTCCGCCCACACGGGGTGCTCGGGACCGAGCTGATCGGCCGGCATCCCGGCGCGGGCGGCGATGGCCGGCCCCGACGCGAGGCCCTCGATGCAGTCGCCGTGGTACGGGCAGACGCCGGCGAACGTGTCCCCCGGGCGGCGGCGGACGCGCAGGTGGCCGAGCTCGGGATGGACGAGACCGTGGACCGGCCGGCCTCCGACGATGATGCCGGCGCCGATCCCCGTGCCGATGGTGATGTAGATGTGCTCGGTGCAGCCGCGGGCAGCGCCCCACCGACCCTCGGCGAGGGCGGCGCCGGTGACGTCGGTGTCGAAGCCGACGGGGACGTCGAAGGCGCGGGCGAAGTGACCGCGGACGTCGGTGTTCGCCCAGCCGGCCTTGGGGGTGGTGGTGATGTGGCCGAAGTCGGCGCGGGCGTGGTCGAGGCCGACCGGCCCGAAGCAGCCGATGCCGATCGCGGCGAAGGCGTGGCCGTCGGCGCGCCACTGAGTGAGCTGGTCGCCGAGGGCGCCCAGGGTCTCGGCGGGTGTCGTCGTCGGCACGCGGGAGCGGTGCGTGATCGTCGAGCCGCTCGCCAGCACGGCGAGCGCCTTGGTGCCGCCGAGCTCGACCCCCGCGATCACGCGCGCACCGTCGGCGACGGTCATCGGAGAGGCCTGCTCACGACAGCACGAGCTCGCGTAGACCGAGGCCCATGATGAAGAGGCACCCCAGGCCGTAGAGCATCCATTCCTTCCCCCTCATCCAGCTGCTCGTGCGATAGCTGTAGAGGATGCCGACGGCGATGATCGCCGAAAACCCGTACAGCGCGTGGAGGCTGTGGGGCTGCAGGTCGTAGCGCGACATCAGCACCGCGCCGACGATCGCCTGCACGAAGGTCATCGCCTGCGCCACCACGATCGTGCCGATCAGCACCCGCCGCAGTGCGCCGGCCCGCAGCACCGGCAGCCAGTGCGACGACAACGCCCACGCCCCGGCGACGGCGTTGGTGGCGATCAGCACCCATCCGAGGTTGCGGTGCCAGCGCACGAGCGCGACGGCGTCGGCGACCAGCGCTGGCATCGGCGCCAGTATGGCGCCCGATCCGCAACCGGAGGGTACCAGCAGGACCGTACGGTCACGTTGGTGCCCTCGGTAGCCGGTCGGACGGGGCGGAGGCCACGGCGCCGGTGGCGTGGAGGGCGTCGATGCGCTCGGCGGGCAGGCCCCAGTCGGCCAACACGTCGCGCGTGTGGGCCCCGGCGGGCGACGGCGGGCCGGCGATCGCACCCGGCGTGCGGCTGAAGCGCGGCGCCGGCGCCGGCTGGGTGACGCCGCCGACCTCGACGAAGGTGCCGCGAGCGACGTTGTGCGGGTGGACGGCCGCCTCCGACATCGTGAGGACCGGCGCGAAGCAGACGTCGGTCGTCTCCAGTCGCTCGCACCACTCGTCGCGCGTGCGGGTGCGGAAGGCGGCCGCCACCCGCTCCTTCAGCGCCGGCCAGGCCGCCGGATCCATCTGGTTGGCGAGGGCGGGATCGTCGGCGAGGTCGAGGGCGTCGAGGAGCAGGGCGTAGAACTGCGGCTCGATCGAGCCGATCGAGATCCAACCGCCGTCGGCGCACTCGTACACGTCGTAGAAGTGGGCGCCGGAGTCGAGCAGGTTGGTGCCCCGCGAGCTCTCGTCGAACAGTCCGGTGTGGCGCAGCGACCAGAACATGGTCATCAGCACCGCCGTGCCGTCGACCATCGCCGCGTCGACGACCTGACCCTGACCGCTGCGCTGGGCCTCGAGCAGCGCGCACACCACGCCGAGGGCGAGGAACATCCCGCCCCCGCCGAAGTCGCCGATCAGGTTCAGTGGTGGCACCGGGGCCGCGCCGGCCCGGCCGATGTGCGCCAGCGCCCCGGCGAGGGCGATGTAGTTGATGTCGTGGCCGGCGGCCGTGGCGTACGGACCCTCCTGGCCCCACCCGGTCATCCGCCCGTACACCAGCTTCGGGTTGCGGGCGAGGCAGGCGTCGGGGCCGACGCCGAGGCGTTCCATCACGCCCGGGCGGAAGCCCTCGAGCAGCGCGTCGGCCCGTTCGACGAGGTCGAGCAGGGTCGCCACGCCGTCGGGGTGCTTGAGATCGACGGCGACGCTGCGCCGGCCGCGCTGCATCAGGTCGCCGAGCCCCGCGTGCGGGCGCCCGACGACCTGCGTCCGCTCGACGCGCACCACCTCGGCGCCGAGGTCGGCGAGGAGCATGGCGGCGAACGGGCCCGGCCCGATGCCGGCGAGCTCGACGACCCGGTAGCCGGCGAGCGGCCCGTTGCTCACTGGTGCACCGTCACGTCGTTCGACGCGCCCGATCGAACGCCGGTGCACCAGTGAGCCGAAGACCGTGTCTGATGATTCGCTCGCTCGAAGACTCGCTTGCTCATGCCGCGGCGGCGGCGGTGAACGCCACGATCGACGGCACGATGATCGGCCACATCTCGCGGGGCAGGTCGTGACCCATGTCGGCGAGGAACAGCAGGTGGGCGCCGGGGATCGCCTCGGCGGTGGCGATGCCGCCGCTCGGGGTGATCAGCTTGTCGTCGCGCCCGTGGATCACGAGCGTCGGCGTCGTCACCTCGTGGAGGCCGGCGGTGCGGTCGCCGCTCGCGTAGATGGCCGCGAGCTGGCGCGTGAGCCCCTCGGGGTAGAAGCTGCGGTCGAACGACTCGGCCGCCCGCTTGCGCACCACGTCGGCGTCGAAGTACTTCCTGGAGCACCACACCTGCGTCCGCTCGGTCGCGTCGACGAACGCGTCGCGTTCGGTCGGCGGCGGCGTCAACAGGACCTGCAGGGCCTCCGGCGTCGGCGCCCCGACGTGCGGATCGCCGGGTGCGCTCATGATCGACGTGACCGAGAGCAGTCGGTCCGGGTGCTCGATCGCCATCGTCTGCACGATCATCCCACCCATCGACGCACCCATGACGTGGGCCCGCTCGATGCCGAGGGCGTCGAGCAGGCCGATGCCGTCGTTGGCCATGTCGGACAGCGTGTACGGCACCGCCGGGAGCGGTTCGTCGGCGAGCACGGCACCGAGCACAGCCATGGGATCGACGTGCTCGCCGTCGAGCTTGCTCGACAGGCCGATGTCGCGGTTGTCGAAGCGGATGACGTAGCGCCCGGCGTCGGCGAGGCGCTCGCAGAGCTCGGTCTCCCAGTGGATCAGCTGCACGGCGAAGCCCATCACCAGCAGCAACGCCGGGTCGTCGGGCGAGCCGAACGTCTCGTACTCGATCTCCAGGGTGTCGGGCCGGGTGGTGTGGATCGTCGCTCGCGCCATGGGCGCAGTCTCGCGGATCGCCTGGTGGTGACTACGGTCGAAGTCCGTGGATCGCACGCGATACGGGGTGCACACCGGGCTGCAGAACACGACACCGGCCGAGCTGCAGGGTCTGTGGGCGCGCATCGAGGCGCTCGGGTTCGACTGGATCTCGATCTGGGACCACTTCTACGGCGCCACCGGCTTGCCCGGCGACACCGACTGCCTCGAAGCGGTGGCGATGCACGCCGCGCTGGCGATGTCGACGCAGCGGGTGGAGTGCGGGTCGCTCGTGTACTGCATCAGCTACCGCCACCCCGCGGTGCTCGCCAAGGCGATCACGACGCTCGACCACCTGTCGAACGGGCGGGCGGCGATCGGGATCGGCGCCGGCTGGGCCGACCTCGAGTACCGGGCCTTCGGCATCGACTTCCCGTCGGCCGGGGTGCGGCTCGACCAGCTCGAGGAAGGCGTCGCCATCGTGCGCAGCCTGCTTCGTGACGAGGTCACCACGTTCGCCGGCAAGTGGTTCGACGTGACCGAGGCGCGCAACGACCCTCGCCCGGTGCAGGCCGCGCTGCCGATCTGGGTCGGCGGTGGCGGCGAGCGGCGCACGTTGCGCATCGCCGCCCGCTACGCCGATGGGTGGAACGTCGCCTTCGCCTCGCCCGCTGCGTTCGCCCGCAAGCGCGACGTGCTGCACCGCCACTGCGAGGCGATCGACCGCGACCCGGCCACGATCCGCTGCGCCGTCAACGTGGGACTGGCGTGGACCGACGAAAGTCTGCGGCAGCAGTTCGGCGCGACCGCCGAGATGGTGAGGGCCGGGGTGCTCGGAGGCTCGGACGACGAGTTGGTCGACCGCGTCGGGGCGTACGCCGACGCCGGGGCCGACCAGGTGAACATCTCGCTGCGGGCGCCGTTCGACGTCGACGCCATCGAACGGTTCAGCGCGGCGGCCGGTCTGCCGACCGCCTGACGACGCTCAGGCGTCGACCGACACCAGCGCGTGGTCGGCGTGGTTGAGCGGGTCGGGACCGTCGTCGGCGGCGACGACGATGTCCTCGAGACGCATCCCCCAGCGACCGGGCACGTAGATGCCGGGCTCGACGCTGAAGGCGTGACCGGCGACGAGCGCCGTGTCGTTGCCCTCGACGATGTAGGGGTCCTCGTGCTCCTCCATGCCGATGCCGTGACCGGTGCGGTGGATGAAGTGGTCGCCGTGGCCGGCGGCGGCGATGACCGCACGGGCGGCGCGGTCGACGTCCTCGCACGGCGTCCCCACCGTGGCGGCGGCCACGCGAGGCGGCCTGGGCCTCGTGCAGCACGGCGTAGGCGTCGGCGATCTCCGACGGCACGTCGCCGGTGAACACGCAACGCGTGATGTCGCTGCAGTAGCCGGCCATCGTGCCGCCGAAGTCGCACAGCACGATCTCGCCGGCGCCGATGACGCGGTCGGACGCGTGGTGGTGGGGACTGGCGGCGTTGGCGCCGGCGGCGACGATGGCGAAGTTGACCTTGTCGTGGCCCTCGGCGACGAGGCGGGCGGAGATGTCGTTCGACACGGCGGCCTCGGTGCGCCCGACCAGCGGGATCTCACCGGCGTGGAGCTGCGCGGCGACCCGGTCGGCGGCGGCGCCGGCGGCGCGCAGGGCGTCGATCTCGACGGCGTCCTTGACGATCGCGCAACGGGCCGATCACGTCGACGGCGCGGCGGAACTCGGTGCCGGGCAGGTGGGGCAGCAGCTCGACGAGGAAGCGGGCCCACATCTGGTCGCCGACCGCCACCGTCGACGCCCCGGCGGCGAGCTTGGCGACGAGCTCGATCGGATCGGTCAGCTCGCCCCACGGGTGCAGCGTGAACACGCCCGGCTGCTCGACGACCCGTGGCGCCTCCAGCTCGGGCACGAGCAGCGTGGCGTCGGCGTCGCGTGGCAGCGACGAGCATCGTGAGGCGCTCGAGCGGCATCGCCAGGTAGCCCGTGAGGTAGGGCAGGTCGTGGCCGACCGACACCAGCACCACGTCGATGCCCTGGTCGGCCATCTCCTCGCGGACCCGATCGATGCGGCGCTGGTACACGGCGGGCGGGGTCGACGGTGCGCTCATGGCCACCGAGTGTACGAACGATTCTGGGCGCGCGAAATCGTGCAGCGCGCGCACGATTTCGCTTGTGGAAATCAGAACCGGCGGCGGCGGCGCGGGGTGGCGTGGGCGGCGGCGGACTTGGCGTGGTAGCTCGACCGGGTGAGCGGGCTGGCCTCGACGTGGCCGATGCCGAGCTGCCTCGCCGCGGCGCCGTCCACCGCCCGAACTGCGCCGGCTCGACCCAGCGGTCGACGGGGAGGTGGTGCGACGTCGGGCGCAGGTACTGGCCGATCGTCACGATGTCGACGCCGATCGCGGCGAGGTCGGCGAGCAGGCCGTCGACCTCGTCGTCGGTCTCGCCCAGGCCGACCATCAACCCGGACTTCGTCACCAGCCCGGCCGCCTTGGCCCGGGCCAGCACGCGACAGGCTGCGGGCGTAGCCGGCCGACGGGCGCACCGCCCGCTGCAGCCGGGCGACCGTCTCGACGTTGTGGTTGAGCACGTCGGGCCGCACGGCGAACAGCGCGTCGAGCGACGCCGCGTCGCCCTGCACGTCGGAGATCAGCGTCTCGACGCGAGTCGCCGGGCGCCGGTCGCGGATCGCGCTCGACGCACGCCGCGACGTGGGCCATCCCGCCGTCGGCGAGGTCGTCGCGGGCCACCATCGTGAGCACGGCGTGCTCGAGCCCCATCGACTCGATGGCCTCGGCGACGCGCGCCGGCTCGTCGGCGCGCCGGCGCCACCGGCTGGCGGGTGTCGACGAGGCAGAACCCGCACGCCCGCGTGCAGCGGTCGCCGAGCACCATGAACGTGGCCGTGCCGTCGCTCCAGCACTCCGACAGGTTCGGGCAGCCGGCGTCCTCGCACACCGTCACGAGCCCGAGGGCGCGCACCGTGCGCTTGAGCGCCATCACCGACGGCGCCGTGGCGCACCTTCGGGCGCAGCCACGCCGGCTTCTGCGTCCGGATGTCGAGCCCGCCACCGACCCCGGCCGCGTCGAGCCGCGACCGCAGGCGCACCGGTTGGGCGATCGGCGCCGGCGGCTGAGCCAGCCCACCGTCGGCCACCAGCCGGCCGGGACCGGCGCCGCGCGAGAACGGCGCCAGGTCGTCGGGTCGGTGCCGCCACGCGACGTCCTGGCGCTCGGCGCGCCCGTTCCCCCACCGCTCGCCGGCGAGGCGGGCGAGCACGTCGACGACCTCGCCCATCGTGGCCGTCACGCCCTCCTCGCGCAGCGACGTCACCGGGCGGTCGGCGATGCCGCACGCGACGATGTGCCGGCGCATGTACGTCAGGTCGGTCGCCACGTTGAGGGCGAAGCCGTGCATCGTGCGCCCGTCCTTGAGGCGCACGCCGATGGCGCAGATCTTGCGCGGGTCGGCCCCGTCGGCGTCGACCCACACGCCCGGGTACTCGGCCAGCCGCCCGGCGTCGACGCCGAAGGCCGCCAACGTGTCGATGACGAGCTGCTCGACGTTGCGCACGTGCTCGGCCGCACCGAGCCTGTTCGCCACCGACAGGATCGGGTAGCCGACGAGCTGGCCCGGCCCGTGGTAGGTGATGTCGCCGCCGCGGCGCACGCCGACGAGGTCGGCGCCGACGGCGGCCGGATCGCAGCGCAGGTTGGCGGCCAGGTCCGAGCGCGGCCCGTACGTGAAGACGTGCGGGTGCTCGAGCAGCAGGAGGTGCTGCTGCGACCCGGCGAACAGCGCCTGCTGGACCGACAGCGCCTCGCGGTAGGGCACCGAGCCGAGCCAGCGGATGCGCAGCGGCCCACTGGCCGCCCGTGGAGCTACAGCTCGGTCATCCAATCCTTGGTCTCGAGGATCTCCTTGACCCGCACGAGGAACCCGGCGGCGTAGGCGCCGTCGAACGCACGGTGGTCCCACGCCATCGCCAGGTTGCCGACCGGGTGGACGACGATCGCCTCGCTCCCGTCGGGCAGCGTGACGACGACCGGCTTGCGGGTGATCGCGTCGGTCGACAGGATCGCCACCTGCGGCTGGTTGATGATCGGGATCGTCAGCACCGACCCGGCCGAGCCGTTGTTGCTGATGGTGAACGTGCCGCCGGTGATCTCGTCGGGCAGCAGCTTCTTGCGTGCGGGCCCGACCGGCGAGGTCGTTGATCTCCCGGGCGATGGCGCCGCAGCCGCTTGCCCTCGGCGTCGCGGATCGACCGGCACGATGAGGCCCTCGTAGTCGAGGTCGACGGCGATGCCGAGGTCGACGAAGCGGTGCACGATCGAGCTCGTCGTCGCCGACGCTGGCGTTGAGGTGCGGGAACTCGTCGAGGGCGTCGATCACGGCCCGCTGATGAACGGGAGGTAGGTGAGGCTGAAGCCTTCGGCCGCCTTCCAGTCGTTCTTCACCTTGCCGCGGGCGACGTCGACGTTGTGCGTAGTCGACCTCGACGACGCTGAACGCGTGCGGGCTGATGGCCTTGCGACGTGAGCATGCCGCGGCCGGTGAGCTTGCGGATCTTGCTCAGCGCGACCGCCTCGTCGCGCTCGGTCGGCCGTGGCCCGGCGCCGCCGCGGCCGGGCGGGCCGGAGCGGCGGCCGCCGGCGCGGCGGGCGGCAGCGGCCGGCGCCGGAGCGGCCGCCGGGGCCGGAGCAGCCGCGGCCGGCGCCGGCGCGGCGCGGGCTGCGGCGGCGGCCGGTGCCGCCGACCGCCCGGTGGCGATCGCGTCGATGTGGTCGAGCACGTCGTCGCGGGTGATCCGTCCGCCGGGCCCGGTGCCGGTGATCGTCGCCGGGTCGAGGCCGTGCTCGTCGACGAGGCGACGCACGACCGGCGAGAGCAGCTTGCCCGCGGCCGCGCCGCCGGCGCGGCGGCCGCGTCGGCGGGCGCCGGGCGCGCTCGGCGGCGGGCGGCTCGGCCGGCGCCGGCTGCGGGCGCCGGCTCGGGGCCGGCTCGGGCTCCTGGGGCGCGGCCTCGGGTGCCGCCGCCGCCGGCTCGGGCTGCGATTGCGGCTCGGGCTGCGGGTCGGCTCGGGCTCCGGCTCGGGCGCGGCGGCCGCCGGTTCCGGCGCGGCCGGCGCCGGTGCGGTCGCCTCCGACTGCGCCGCGGCCGCCGGACCGTCGCCGACGACGGCGATGACCGTGCCGACGTCGACCGTCTCGCCCTCCTGCACCCGGATCTCGGTGAGCGTGCCGGCGACCGGCGAGGGCACCTCGGTGTCGACCTTGTCGGTGGACACCTCGAACAGCGGCTCGTCGGCGGCGACGCTGTCGCCGACCGCTTGAACCACTGCGTGATCGTGCCCTCGGTGACGGTCTCACCGAGTTGCGGAAGCGTGACGTCGGCCATGGGGTCGGACTCTCCTCAACCGTTGAAGTTGCGGCCGGTGAGGGTCATGACCGTCTCACCGAACAGCTCGGTGAGGCTCGGGTGAGGCTGGATGAACTCGGCGATCTCGTCGACCGTCGCCTCCCAGTTGACGGCAAGGTAGCCGCCGCTCAGCTGCTCGGTCACCCACGGGCCGACCATGTGCACGCCGAGCACCCGGCCCGGGCGCCCGTCCGGGCCGATCTCGGCGATGATCTTGCACAGGCCGTCGAGTCTCGCCGAGGATCTGGGCCCGCGAGTTGAACTTGAACGGGTGCTTGGCCACGACCACGTCGTAGCCGGCGGCCTTGGCGTCCTCCTCGCCCGGTCCGGCCCACGCCACCTCGGGGTCGCAGTAGATCGCCCACGGCACGCGGTCGTACTGCACCGGCAGCGCCGTCTCGCCGAGCGCCTGCTTGACGCACAGGATCGCCTCGGCGTAGCCGACGTGGGCGAGCTGCGGCGTGTTGATGAGGTCACCGACGGCGTACACGCCGTCCTCGCCGGTGCGGCAGATCTCGTCGACCACGACGAAGCCGCGCTCGTCGACCTTGACGCCGGTGCCGTCGAGGCCGAGCTCGTCGGCGTACGGGCGCCGGCCGACCGACACGACCACGGCGTCGACCTCGACCGACTCGCCCTCGCCGAACGACACCGTCGTGCCGCCGTCGCTCGTTGGCGTGTGGCCGTTGACCTTGACGCCGGTGCGGATGTCGATCTGCTTGCGCTTGAACGAGCGCACCACCACGTTGGCGACGTCGGCGTCGAGGCCGGGCAGGATCTTGGGCAGGACCTCGAGGATCGTGACCTTGGAACCGAGGTCGGCGAACGTCGACGCGAACTCGCAGCCGATCGCCCCGCCGCCGATGACGACCACCCGCGCCGGGACGTAGTCGAGATCGAGCACCTCGTCGCTGGTCATGATCGGTCCGCCCCGCTCGAAGCCGGGGATCAACCGCGGCACCGAGCCGGCGGCGAGGATGACGCTGGCGCCCGTGACTGACGGCCGTCGAGCCGTCGGCGACCGCCACCGTGACGGTGTGGTCGGGGCCGAGGCGGCCGGTGCCGTTGAACACCTCGACCTTGCGGGCCTTGCACATCGCGGCGATGCCGCCGACGAGGCCGGCGACGATCTTCTGCTTGCGCGCCTGGGTGACGGCGAAGTTGACCGTCGGCGCACTGGCCTCGATGCCGAAGTCGGCGGCGTGCTCGACGTGGCGGTTCACCGCCGCCGTCTCGAGGAACGCCTTGGCCGGGATGCACCCGCGGTTGAGGCAGGTTCCGCCGAGGGCGTCCTTCTCGACGAGGGCGACCTTCATGCCGGCGGACGCGGCGTACAGCGCGGCCGCGTATCCACCCGGACCACCGCCGATCACCACGAGATCGAACTGGTCTGTCTGCTCAGCCGTCGGGATCACCCCTTTGGTCGGTCGTCGTTGCGGGAGTCAGCGTGGTTCACGGTAGCGCCGCGCCGGGCGCGCCGCGGTCGGCGCAGCGCCCCTGGCGAGTGGTCCGAGCACCAGGCGCGCCCGCCTCAGCCGACGGTCACCTGCCAGCGGGCGACGTCGTCGCCGCGGCGGTACAGCAGCACCCGGCCGTCGCCCGACGCCGCCGAGGTGTCGAAGGTCACGGTGCACTCGGCCACGGCGACGGTGGTGCCGACGCAGTCGTCGCTGCCGCGGCCGGTCGGCTCGAGCGACCGGCCCGGCACCACCAGGCGGAAGTCGTCGACGCCGTCGGGATCGTCGACACCGCCGAGGCGCAGCTCGGCCGTCGCCGTGCCACCGGAGTCGGTGAACGACAGGACCGTCACGTCGAGATCGCCGACCCGCACCGGGTCGCCCACCGCGTGGAGCGCCGAAATGGGGTCCTCGTTGGCCAGGCGCAGCAGTTGGATCGTCCCGGCGGCCAGGATCGCCAGGCCACACGCGACGGCGAGCAGCAGGAGGGTGCGGGTGCGCACGCGGGCAGGATAGGGGCCATGCGCGTTGCCATCACCGGATCGAGCGGGCTGATCGGCACCGCTCTCGCCGCCCACCTGCGGGAGATCGGGCACGTGCCGGTCCCCGTCGTGCGCCGCCTGCCGAAGGCCGGTGAGATCGGTTGGGACCCCACCGGCGGACGGCTCGATCGGGCGGCGCTGGCCGGCGTCGACGCGGTGGTCAACCTCGCCGGCGCGGGGATCGGCGACCACCGCTGGACCGACGAGTACAAGAACGAGATCCGAGAGTCCCGCATCGCCGCCACGTCGCTGCTCGCCACGACGCTGGCGTCGATGGACGATGGGCCGCGGATCCTCGTGTCGGGTTCGGCGGTGGGCTACTACGGCACGAGCGACGAGACCACCTTCGACGAGACGTCACCGCCCGGGGACGACTTCCTCGCCGGCGTGTGCGCCGACTGGGAGGCCGCGGCGCGACCCGCTGCCGACGCCGGCGTCCGCGTCGCCACCATCCGCACCGGCGTCGTGCTGGCGGCGCAGGGTGGTGCCCTCGCCAAGCTGGCTCGGCTGTTCCGGCTCGGCCTCGGTGGTCGCTTCGGCCACGGTCGGCAGTGGTTCAGCTGGATCACCATCGACGACCACGTCGGTGCGGTCGTCCACATCCTCGACGGGTCGCTCGACGGCCCGGTCAACCTGACGGCGCCGGCACCGGTGCGCAACGCCGAGCTGACCGAGACGCTCGGTCGGGTGCTCCACCGCCCGACCGTGCTGACCGTGCCGCGGCTCGGGCCGGCCACGCTCCTCGGTGGCGACCGCGCCGACGCCCTGCTGTACACCGGCCAGCGCGTCGTGCCCCGGGCGCTCGAGGCCGACGGCTATCGGTTCGCCCACCCCGAGCTCGAAACGGCGCTTCGCGCCGTGCTCGGGCGCTGAGCGCCCGGCCTGGGTGACCTCGGTCGCGACGGGGTAACGATCCCCCATGACGTACGTCGAAGCCGGCGAGTTCACCCGCGACACCGCCTACATCGAAGACCGGATCACGCGCGACGCCCGCGACGGCTGGCCGGTCGAGCCGGGCCGGTACCGCTTGGTCGTGAGCCGGGCCTGCCCGTGGGCCAACCGGGCGATCGTCGTGCGCCGCCTGCTCGGTCTCGAACCGGTGCTGCCGATGGGCATCTGCGGGCCGGTGCACGACCAGCGCTCGTGGACCTTCGACCTCGACCCCGGTGGGCGCGATCCGGTGCTCGGCATCGAACGCCTGCAGGAGGCCTACCTCAACCGCTTCCCCGGGTATCCGAAGGGCATCACCGTGCCGGCCATGGTCGAGATCGACACCGTCCGCGTCGTCACCAACGACTTCGCCCAGCTCACCCTCGACCTGTCGACCGAGTGGCGCGCCTTCCACCGCGTCGGAGCGCCCGATCTCTATCCCGAGTCGCACCGCGACGAGATCGACGAGGTCATGGCGTGGGTCTACGACGACGTCAACAACGGCGTCTACCGCTGCGGGTTCGCCGGCTCGCAGCAGGCCTACGAGCGCGCCTACCAACGTCTGTTCGCCGCCCTCGACGGCCTGGCGGCGAGGCTCGAGAGCCGGCGCTACCTCGTCGGCGACACGATCACCGAGGCCGACGTCCGTCTGTTCACCACGCTCGTGCGCTTCGACGCCGTCTACCACGGCCACTTCAAGTGCAACCGGTCGAAGCTCAGCGAGATGCCGGTGCTGTGGGCGTACGCGCGCGACCTGTTCCAGACGCCGGGGTTCGGGGACACCGTCGACTTCGAGCAGATCAAGCGGCACTACTACGTCGTGCACCGCGACATCAACCCGAGCGGCATCGTGCCGGTGGGGCCGGATCTGGCGAACTGGCTGACGCCCCACCACCGCGACGAGCTCGGCGGTCGTCCGTTCGGCGACGGGACGGAACCCCCTCCGCCGGTCGCGGACGAGGCCGTGCCCGCCGCCCACAGCCCGCCGACGCGCTAGGACGACAGCGGCGGGAGGGGCGGGTCGACCGGAGCGGGTGGCGGCGCGTCGGGAGCGGGCTGGAGCGGCTGCGGCTGGTCGGGCGGCGGCAGATCGGGACCGGGCTCGACCGGGTCGGGGATCAGCGGTTGCGGCTGGACGGGGTCGGGGAGCTGCGGATCGGACATGGGCGCGCGGTACCCCGCCCGCCCATGTCCGAGACCACACCTAGGAGGCGAGCGTCGCCTCGACGTCGAGCTCGATGGTGACCTTCTCACCGATGAGCACGCCACCGCCCTCGAGGACGGCGTTGTACTCGAGGCCCCAGTCCTTGCGGTTGATCGTCGTCGTGGCGGTGAACCCGGCGCGCGTGTTGCCCCACGGGTCGGTTCCGACGCCGCCGAGCTCGAGCTCGAACGTGACCGGCCGGTGACGCCGCGGATCGTCAGGTCGCCGGTCAGCTCGTAGTCGCCGCCCGAGGCGGTGATGCTGGTCGACGTGAACGTCATCGTCGGGTGGGTCTGGATGTCGAAGAAGTCGGACGTACGCAGGTGCTCGTCGCGCCCGGCGTCGCCGGTGTCGACCGACGCCATGTCGACCGACGCTTCGAGGGTCGAGGCCGTCGGATCCTCGGCGATCACGATGGTGCCGCCGAACGTCGCGAACTTGCCGCGGACCTTCGAGACCATCATGTGGCGGACGCTGAAGTTCACCGTGGTGTGAGACGTGTCGATGTTCCAGACCCCGGCGGGGACTGCGGTGGCGATGCTCATGGGGGATTCTCCTGTTGGGATGGGTGCGGGCAATTGGTTGTGAACACAACTATACTGGCAAAGTGGAGATCGCAACCATTGCGAGGACAGGGAATACCGAAAACAGGGAGTATGCTTCCGCGACGGACTCCGGCGGTGGAGTCCACGGCGGACCAGGAGAATGACCGATGGCCAACACGGTGACGCGCGTGCGGCAACGACCGCTCGACGACGACGAGATGACGGCGTGGCGCGCCTACACCGAGACCGCCACGGACCTGACGGCGGCGCTCGAGACGGCGCTGTCCGGCCACGGCCTGACGATGGGCGACTACCAGGTGCTCGTGTACCTCTCCGAGGCCCGCGAGCAGGCGATGCGCATGTGCGACCTGGCCGAGCGGCTGCAGCTCTCCCCCAGCGGGCTGACCCGGCGCCTCGACGGTCTCGTGCAGAGCGGCCTCGTCGAGCGCGTGCCCTCCGACCTCGACCGTCGGGTGATGCTGGCCCAGCTCACCGACCGAGGGGCTGGCCAAGCTCGACACGGCGTACCCCGACCACCTGGCCAGCGTGCGCCGCTACGTGATCGACCGGCTCGATCGGGCCGACGTCGTGGCGCTCGGACGCATCTTCTCGACCATCCGCGCCGAGCTCGACGCCCGCTGCCCGACGGCACGCCCCTGACGTCGTGACCGCGCTGCCGTCCGGCTTCGCCGCCCTCGTCGGCAACATCGGGGTGAAGGACGCCACCGACGACTTCGTCGTGCTGGCGGCGGCGTCGCCGGTACCTGCGGCCGGGCTGTTCACGCGCAGCCGCTTCGCCGGGCCGAGCGTGATCACCAGCCGGCGCAACCTCGGCGACGGCCGGGCCCAGGCGGTGGTGGTCGTGTCCAAGAACGCCAACGTGGCCAACGGACCGGCCGGCGACGCGGCGAACGCATCGGTGGTGGAGACGGTGGCGGCGCGCCTCGGTTGTCGCCCCGACGACGTGCTCATCGCGTCGACCGGGGTCATCGGCCGCCCCTACCCGCTCGAACGGATGCTCGCCGGCATCGCCGCCCTTCCGCCGGTGCCCGACGACCCGACGATCGACCGCGCCGCCCGGGGCATCATGACCACCGACACCAGGGTCAAGATCGCCGAGTCCACGGTCGCCGGTACCGCGGCGCGGGTGGTGGGCATGGCCAAGGGCGCCGGCATGATCGAGCCGAACATGGCGACGATGATCGCCGTGGTGCTCACCGACGCCGACGTCGACCCCGCCGATCTCGATCGCTGCGTTCCGCTCGGCGGTCGAGCGCACGTTCAACTGCCTCAGCATCGACACCGACACGTCGACGAGCGACACCGCGGTCGTGCTGGCGAGCGGCGCCGCCGGACCGGTGCCCGCCGACGCCTTCGACGCGGCGCTGCTACGACGTGGCGCCTCGTCGCTCACGAAGCAGATCGCCGTCGACGGCGAGGGCGCCGAGACGCTGATCGAGGTGCACGTCGACGGCGCTCGCGACCCGGCGCAGGCCAAGCGCGTCGCCAAGGCGATCGTCAACTCGCCGCTCGTGAAGACGGCCGTGCACGGCGCCGACCCCAACTGGGGCCGGGTGGCGATGGCGATCGGCAAGTGCGAGGACGACACCGACATCGACCCCGACGCCGTCGTGATCCGCTTCGGCACCGCAGGAGGTGTTCCCGAGCCGCGTCGACGACGCCGGGCTGGCGGCGCTGTCGGCGTACCTCGGCGGCGACGAGGTGCTGATCCACGTCACGCTCGGCACCGGCGAGGCGGCGGCCACCGTGTGGGGCTGCGACCTCACCGCCGGCTACGTGCGCATCAACGCCGACTACACGACGTAGACGCGCGCGATCGCACCGCGATCGAGCGGTGACCGTCGACTGACGTCGCGACGTGACCTCGGCGCGGGGACGTTGGACACGAGCATGAGCTCCGGACACACCGTCACGACCGCACCGGCGAACGCCCACGTCGAAGTCCGCCTCGGCGGCGAGCTGCTGGCGAGCTCCGACCGGGCCGTGCGCCTCGAGGAGACGGGCCTGCCGCCGCGCTACTACCTGCCCAAGGACGATGTGCGCATGGACCTGCTCCAGGCGACGACGTTCCACACCACGTGCCCGTTCAAGGGCGAGGCGTCGTACTGGTCCGCCGACATCGGCGGCCAGACGCACGACGGACTCGTGTGGGCCTACGAGTCGCCGCTGGCCAACGTCGCCGACATCGAGGGCCACCTGTCCTTCTACCCCGATCGCGCCACGGTCACGCGTCGACGGCGAGCGCCTGGCCTGAATCCTGCTCGGTGTCACCGTGGGCGCACCGGCACCCGCTGACGTGACTCGTGCGCGGTGGCCTACTTCGGGGGCATGCGGATGCCGCCGTCGACGCGGATCGTCTCGGCGTTGAGGTAGCAGTTGGTGATGCACTCGACCACCACCGACGCCAGCTCGTCCGGGCGGCCGAGGCGCTGCGGGAACAGCACGCCCTTCTGCAGGTTGGCCTTGAACGCGTCGGACGCCTCGCCCTCGCCGTAGATCGGCGTGTCGATCAGGCCGGGGGCGACCGTGTTGACGCGCACGCCGATGGCGGCGAGATCGCGGGCGATCGGCAGCGTCATGCCGACGATGCCGCCCTTCGACGCCGAGTAGCTCGCCTGGCCGATCTGGCCGTCGAACGCGGCGACCGATGCGATGTTGACGATCGCCCCACGCTCGCCCGACTCGAGCGGCTCGGTCGATGCTCATCGCCGTGCCGGCGAGGCGGATGCAGTCGAAGCTGCCGATCAGGTTGATGGCGATGACCTTCTTGAACGCGTCGAGGTTCGCCGCCGAGTCGTACGAGCCGTCCTTGCCCACGGTGCGCTGCGCCCAGCCGATGCCGGCCGAGTTGACGAGCACGCGCACCGGGCCGATCGACTTCGCCATCTCGACGGCGTCGACGATGTCGTCGGTGCTTGGTGACGTCGACCCTGGCGAACGCGCCACCGATCTCGGTCGGCCAGCTGCGTCGCCCTTGTCGTCCTGCAGGTCGGCGACGACGACGCTCGCGCCGTGCGCGGCGAGCAGCCGGGCCGACGGCCGCGCCGATCCCGGAGGCGCCACCCGTGACGATCGCGCTTGCACCCGTGATGTCCATGGGCGGCGACGCTACCGACCGCGCCCGGCGCCGATCCAGGCGACGTCGCGGCCGTCGGGCGGGCTCACGGCAAGTAGCCTTCGATCCTCGATGGCCAGCGAGCACTCCCCCGCGACCCGGGCGATCACCAGCGGGCGGGCGCAGCAGGGTTCCAGCCTGACGCCGCCGCTGTGGGGCACGAGCACGTGGCAGAGCAGCGGGCTCGACGACACCCGCAAGCGGGCCACCGGCACGCGCGCCGACGAGTTCTACAGCCGCTACGCCAACCCGACCGTGCGGGCCTTCGAGGAGGCGGTCGCCGACCTCGAGGGCGCCGAGGACGCGCTGGCCTTCGCGTCGGGCATGGGCGCCATCGCCTCGGTCGTGTTCGCGCTGTGCTCGTCCGGCGACCACATCGTCGCCCAACGCCAGATCTACGCCGGCACGAGCGCGTTGCTGCTCGGGCCGTGCGCCCGCATGGGCATCGAGGTCACCTGGGTCGACGGCACCACACCCGGGCGCGTTCGCCGAGGCGGTGCAGCCGGGACGCACGATGCTCGTCGTCGCCGAGTCGCCGTCGAACCCACGCCTCGACCTCGTCGACCTCGACGACCTCGGCGCCGTCGCCGGGCCGTTCACGATCGTCGACTCCACGTTCGCCACGCCGATCGGGGCCCAGCCGATCCGCAACGGCGTCGACCTCGTCGTGCACTCGGCCACCAAGGGCATCTGCGGGCACAACGACGCCACGCTCGGCGTGGTCGTCGGGCGAGCGCGACCTGCTCGACGGCGATCTGGACCTACGCCGTGCTGCACGGCGCGTGCGCGTCGCCGTTCGACGCGCTGAACGGGCTGCGCGGCATCCGCACCCTCGCCGTGCGCCAGCGTCAGGCGGCGGCGTCGGCCCTGCGTCCTCGCCGACGCCCTGGCGCGCCACCCGGGCGTGAGCGCCGTGCACCACCCCGGCTGTCCCGACCACCCGCAGCACGAGCTGGCGACGCCGCCAGCTCTCGGTGATGCCCGGGCTCGTCGCCGTCGACCTGGCCGGCGGCGTCGACGCCGCCCGCGTCATGCTCGACGGCCTGCGCGTGGCCCGCCCGGCGACGTCACTCGGCGGGCCCGAGACGCTGGTGTGCCACTCCGCCACCAGCACCCACGTGAGCCTGGCCCCCGAGGACCAGGCGGCGATCGGCATCACCGACGGCCTGCTGCGGATCTCGGTCGGCCTCGAGGACCCCGACGACATCGTCGCCGACTTCGAGCAGGCCATCCCGCGGTAGCATGTCCCGAACCGAGTGCCGAGCGCATCTCGAGTGCCGGGAGACTCTCCGTCCCGACACCGAGACACCTCCGGCGTGCCCAGAACGCCGTGTGAGCAGTCGTCGCTACGGCATGCGGTCGCCGAAGTTGATGCCGATGTCGCGGGCCGTGAGCATCGTGTCGCAGTCGAGCGGCACCGACTTCATCCGGCTGGTCGCCTCGCTCAGCGGCACGTAGTCGACCCGGGGCGGGTTGAGCGCCACCATCACGCCGTCCTCACCTGCTTGCAGACCGCGCACCGCCGCCGCACCGAAGCGCAGCCCGAGCAGGCGGTCGAAGGCGGTCGGCGAGCCGCCGCGGAGCAGGTGCCCGAGCACCACGGTGCGTGACTCCTTGCCGGTCAGCTCCTCGAGCTGGGCGGCCACCTGCCAGCCGATGCCGCCGAGCTTCTCGGCCTGGCCGACCGTGTGGCGGATCACCGACACGTGTCCACCGACCGGCGCCGCCCCCTCGGCGACGACCACGATCGAGAACTTGGCGCCGCGCGCTTCGCGCTGGGCGATCGTCGCCGCCACCGGCTCGAGGTCGTAGGGGATCTCGGGGATGAGGATGGCGTGGGCGCTCGACGCCACGCCCGACTCCAGCGCGATCCAACCGGCGTAGCGCCCCATCACCTCCACCACGATCACGCGACCGTGCGAGGTCGCCGTGGAGAACAGCCGGTCGATGCACTCCGACGCGAAGCCCACCGCGGTGTCGAAGCCGAACGTCTGGTGCGTCTTGTCGAGGTCGTTGTCGATCGTCTTGGGCACGCCGATGACGCGCAGCCCGGCGCGGTGGAGCCGCTCGCCGATCGTGAGGGATCCGTCGCCGCCGATGGTGATCAGCGCGTCGATCGACGCGTCCCGGAACATCTGCACCAGCTCGTCGGTGCGGTCGACCTCGACGTAGGTGCCGTCGGGCTGCTCCACCGGGAAGCGCGTCGGGTTGCCGCGGTTGGTCGTGCCGAGGATCGTGCCGCCGAGGGGCACGATGCCGCGCACGACGTCGCGGCTGAGCGACACCAGTCCGCCGTCGGCGTACTGCTCCGGGAACATCAACCCGTTGAAGCCGTCGCGGATGCCGACCACGTCCCAGCCGCGGTTGCGGCCGGCCAGCGTGACGGCGCGGATCACCGCGTTCAACCCCGGAGCGTCGCCGCCCCCGGTGGACACGGCGATGCGCTGGATCGGGGGTGGGGCGGCCACGCGGGGAGACTAGATCAGCACCGGACGGCCCCGCTCGGGCGACGCGTCAGCGCGGGATCGCCGCCACCGCCATGGCGTCGACGAGGTCGTTCATCGGGTCACCGCTGTGGCCCTTCACCCAGCGGAAGGTCACCGGGTGCGCCTTGACCAGCTCGATCAGCGGTCGCCACAGGTCGGCGCTGACCACCGGCTTGCGTTGCGTCGTGCGCCAGCCGTTGGCCTCCCACTTCACCCACCAGCGGTCGCGGAAGCAGTTGACGACGTACGTCGAGTCGGACACCACCACCACCGGCTGGTCCGGGTGGCCGGCGACAGCGGCGCGCACCGCCTCGAGGGCGGCGGTGATCTCCATCCGCTGGTTGGTCGTGGCGCGCTCGCCGCCCGACGCTGCCGGCTCGCCGAGCGGTGCGGCCGCCCAGGCCCAGCCGCCCGGCCCCGGGTTCCCCGAGCACGCCCCGTCGGTGTACACGATCACGGGGACTTCCGGCACGGAGCGCGAACCTACCGGTCGGTACGGCGTGCGACTGCTGTGGGCGGTGCGAGACTGGACGCATGATCTTCGACGGCTACGTCCATCAGTTGCCCGACACCGATCCGGTCGAGACGAAGGAGTGGCTCGACTCGCTCGACGCCGTCATCGACACCCACGGCAAGACCCGCGCCCGCTACCTGCTCACGTCGCTGCTCGACCGCGCCCGCGAGTCGCAGGTGAGCTTCCCGGCGACCGTGTCGACCCCGTACGTCAACACGATCCCCCGCGAGGCCGAGCCGTGGTTCCCCGGCGACGAGTTCATCGAGCGGCGCATCCGCGCCTACGTCCGCTGGAACGCGGCGATGATGGTCGTCAAGGCCAACAAGGCCGCCGACGGCATCGGCGGCCACCTCTCCACGTACGCCAGCTCGGCGTCGCTGTACGAGATCGGCTTCAACCACTTCTTCCGCGGCAAGGACGACGGCACCGCCGGCGACCACATCTACTTCCAGGGCCACGCCGCCCCGGGCATCTACGCCCGCGCCTTCCTCGAGGGTCGCCTCGAGGCCGACGACCTCGACCACTTCCGCCGCGAGATCGGCCGCACGCCGCGGGGCCTGTCGAGCTACCCGCACCCGCGGCTGATGCCCGAGTTCTGGGAGTTCCCCACCGTCAGCATGGGACTCGGCCCGATCACCGCGCTCTACCAGGCGCGCTTCAACCGCTACCTCCTCAACCGCGAGCTGAGCGACACCAGCCAGTCGCGCGTGTGGGCCTTCCTCGGCGACGGCGAGTGCGACGAGCCCGGAGTCCTCGGCGCGCTGACGCTCGCCAGCCGGGAGAACCTCGACAACCTGATCTTCGTCGTCAACTGCAACCTGCAGCGCCTCGACGGCCCGGTGCGCGGCAACGGCAAGATCATCCAGGAGCTCGAGGCGGTGTTCCGCGGCGCCGGCTGGAACGTCATCAAGGTGATCCTCGGCTCGAAGTGGGACGAGCTGCTCGCCAACGACAAGGACGGCGTGCTGCTCAACCAGCTCAACATCACCGTCGACGGCGAGTTCCAGCGCTACGGCACCGAGGGCGGGGCGTACATCCGCGAGCACTTCTTCGGGCCCGACCCCCGGCTGCGCCAGATGGTGGCCCACCTCAGCGACGACGATCTGGTCAACCTCCCGCGCGGCGGCCACGACTACCGCAAGCTGTACGCGGCGTACAAGGCGGCGAGCGACAACCTCGGCTCGGGGGCTCCCACGGCGATCCTGTGCAAGACGATCAAGGGCTGGACGCTCGGTCCCGGGTTCGAGGGCCGCAACTCGACCCACCAGATCAAGAAGATGAACAAGGAGCAGCTGCTCGAGCTGCGCAACCGGCTCTACCTGCACGACGAGATCCCCGAGTCGGCGCTCGACGAGAACCCGACGCCGTACTTCCGGCCGGGCAAGGACTCGATCGAGTACCAGTACATGATGGAGCGCCGCCAGGCGCTCGGCGGGTCGCTGCCGCGGCGCGTCCTGCGCTACAAGCAGCCGGTCCCGCTCCCCGACGACGCCACGTTCGCCGAGCTGCGCGGCGGCTCCGGCGGTCAGGCGGTGTCGACGACGATGGGCTTCACCCGCCTGCTGCGCAACCTGTCGCGCGACAAGGCGTTCGGCCGCTACGTCGTGCCGATCATCCCCGACGAGGGCCGCACCTTCGGCATGGACTCGCTGTTCCCGCAGCTCAAGATCTACGCCGCCCAGGGCCAGAAGTACGAGCCGGTCGATCACGGCCTGCTGCTCAGCTACGCCGAGTCGCAGACCGGCCAGATCCTCGAGGAGGGCATCACCGAGGCCGGCTCGACGGCGAGCTTCATCGCCGCCGGCACCGCCTACGCGACCCACGCCATCCCGACCGTGCCGTTCTACGTCTTCTACTCGATGTTCGGCTTCCAGCGGGTGGGCGACCTGCTCTGGCAGGCGGCCGACTCCCGCACGCGCGGCTTCCTGGCCGGCGCCACCGCCGGTCGCACCACGCTGCTCGGCGAGGGCCTCCAGCACCAGGACGGCCACTCGCTCGTGCTCGCCAGCACGGTGCCGCCGGTGCAGGCCTACGACCCGGCGTTCGCCTTCGAGGTCGCCACGATCGTGCAGCAGGGCCTGCAGCGGATGTACGGCGACAACGGCGGGTTCGACCCGGACGTCTTCTACTACCTCACCCTCTACAACGAGAACTACGAGATGCCGGCGATGCCCGAGCACGTGCAGCCGGCCGACGTGATGCGCGGGCTGTACCGGTGGTCGGAGCGACCGGAGGGCAAGCGCCACGCCGTCACGCTGCTGTTCAGCGGGTCGGCGCAGAAGGCCGCCTTCGAGGCCGCCGCCACGCTCGCCGACCACTACGACGTCGGCGTCGAGCTGTGGTCGGCCACGTCGTACAAGGCGCTGCGCGACGAGGCGCTGGCGGTCGAGCGCTGGAACCGGCTGCACCCGAGCCAGGAGCCGCGGGTGCCGGTCGTGACCGAGCTGCTCGGCGACGGCGAGGGACCGATCGTCGCCGTCAGCGACTTCATGAAGGTCGTCCCCGAGCAGATCCTGCGCTTCGTGCGCGGGCGCACGTTCCTGCCCCTCGGCACCGACGGGATGGGTCGCAGCGACACCCGCGAGGCCCTGCGCCGGCACTTCGAGACCGACGCCGGGCACGTGGTGGTCGCCGTGCTCAGCGCCCTGGCCGGCGAGGGCCGTGTCGAGCCGGCGACGGTCGAGAAGGCGATCGCCGAGTTCGGCATCGACCCCGACCTGCCCGACCCCGCCCACGCGTGAGATCCGGCCGGATGCGCGGGACGCTGTTCATCACCGGTGATCCGGAGGCCGACGGGCTGCTCAACCGCGACGGCACGGCGCTGATGATCGGCATGCTGCTCGACCAGCAGGTGCCGATGGAGGTGGCGTTCCGCGGTCCGGCCACGCTGACGGCGCGCCTCGGGCACCTCGACGCCGGCCGGATCGCGGCGATGAGCGAGGACGACTTCGTCGCCGTGTGCTGCGAGCGGCCGGCGATCCACCGCTTCCCGGCGGTCATGGCGCGACGCATCCACGCCCTGTGCATCGAGCTCGACCGGCACTACGGCGGGCGCGCCGAGGGCGTGTGGGCCGACGTCGCGTCGGCCGACGAGCTGTACCGACGGCTGCGCGCGTTGCCCGGGTTCGGCGACGAGAAGGCACGCATCTTCATCGCCCTGCTCGGCAAGCGCATGGGCGTGCAGCCGGACGGTTGGCGGGAGGCCGCCGGCAAGTTCGGCGAGGCCACCCCGCGCAGCGTCGCCGACTCGGCGTCGCCGGAGACGCTGGCCGAGGTGCGCACGTGGAAGCGCGCCCAGAAGGCCGCCGCGCTCGACAAGCAGGACCGGCCGCTCCCGGCCACCGCCGTCGCGTCACGCACCGTCTGACGGAGCATCTGTTGCTCCGTTCAACGGAGTAGGGTGACCGTCGTGACCATGCAGGACGCCAGCCCGTTCCCGTACTACGGGCCGCTCGACCCGGAGCACCTGACCGGGCGCGAGGCGCTGGTCCACGACCTCTCCGAGCGCCTGCTCGCCCACCGGGTGACGGCGCTGCTCGGACCGCGGCGTTACGGCAAGACGAGCGTCCTGCGCCGCGTCGCCGCCGATCTCGCCGGCGTCGGGCCCGAGACGCTGTGGGTCGACCTCTACGAGCTCACCTCGATGGCCGACCTCGCCGGACGCCTCGACGACGGGCTCGCCGCGGTGCAGGGACGGCTCGGGCGCACGGTGCGGGCGATCGCCGCGTCGCTCACGATCAAGGTCGGCGCGGTCA
This sequence comes from Ilumatobacteraceae bacterium, assembly GCA_963816635.1. Classification (GTDB taxonomy): domain Bacteria; phylum Actinomycetota; class Acidimicrobiia; order Acidimicrobiales; family Ilumatobacteraceae; genus Desertimonas. The sequence continues at coordinate 108,271 of CAWFLK010000021.1, forward strand.
GCGTCGACCTCTCGCGCGGCAACCTCAAGCGTCCCGATGCCGTGTTGGTGGCACGGGCACTGATGAACGTCATCGTGCGCACGTCCGAACAGCACAAGCTGCTGCTCGTGCTCGACGAGTTCTCCGGCATCGCCGGCGTGGCCGGAGCGGCCGGCGTGATGCGCACGGCGCTGCAGCACCACTACGACGACATCTCGATCGTCTTCGCCGGCTCGCAGCCCTCGACGATGCAGATGCTGTTCACCGACCGTGCCCAGCCGTTCTTCGCCCAGGCCGACATCGTCGAGATCCCGCCCCTCGACGATGCGGCGATCATCGACCTGCTGCACGAGGGCTTCGAGCTCACCGGGCGATCGGTCGGGCGGGTCGACGGCGACGTCGTGCGCTTCGCCGAAGGCCACCCGCAACGGGCGATGCAGCTGGCCGACGCGCTGTGGCGGCACACGCCCGAGGGCGCAACGGCGGGTGACGACAGCTGGGCGGCCGCCCTGGCCGAGGTTCGGGCGAGCGAAGACGACGGCAGCGAGCGTCTGTTCAGCGCCACGCCGATCGGGCACCAACGGCTGCTGCGGGCGGTCGCCGCCGATGGCCGGGCGTACGGCGCGTCGGCCGCCGTGCTCGGGCTGGCGCCGGGGACGGCGAACGCCGCCATCGGCTCGCTGATCGGCGACGGCCAGGTGGTGCGCCGGGGCGATCGCCTCGCCATCGTCGACCCGCTGTTCGCCGACTGGATCCGCCGTCGCTTCCCGCTCCCGGCGTGAGCACACCGTCCGCGGCCCGGCCGCCCGCCGACGGCCGCCGGGTGGAGATCAACAAGCCGCTGCTCGCTGCTGGCGATGGTGGTGACCGTCTTCGGCAACATTCCCCTCGGCGCGGTCGCCGTCACGTTCGTGATCCGCGGCCAGGACCGCCGGGCGATGAAGTGGATCGTCGCCGCGGTCGTCGCCGGCATCCTCACGGCCGCGATCGTCCTCGCCCTCCGCGCCTGAACGAGCGCCACGGACCGGTCAGCCGGGGCGGACCGAGAACTCGTTGCCGTCGGGGTCGGCCAGCTCCACGCCGCCATCGCCGTCGCCGAGCTCGGTCGCACCGAGCGCGACCAGTCGCGCCACCTCCGCTCGCGACGTCCAGCGCGGCGAGGTCGAGGCGCTGCCGGTTCCTCCCCCGCTCGGGGGCCACGGGCTGCCCACCCCACGAGACCTTGGTGCCGCCGCGCGGCGACTGCACGGCGGTCTCTTCGCGGTTCTGATCCCACACGAGCGGCCACCGCAGGGCGTCGCGCCAGAACAGGCCGACCTCCCGGGTGCCCTCGCACGAGACCTCGCCGAGGAAGCCGCAGCCGGCGAGGAAGTTGTTCCCCGGCCCGATCACGCAGAACTCGTTGCCGCCGGGGTCGGCCAGCACCACGTGGTCCTCCTCCGGGAGCTGCCCCACGTCGACGTGGCGGCCGCCGAGCGCCAACGCCGTGTCGACCGTGTGCCGCTGGTCGTCGAGGGTGGTGCTGGTCAGGTGGAGGTGGAGGCGGTTCGGACCGGACCTCTCCGTGGCGGCGGCCACGAACCGGAGCCCGACCTGCGTGTCGTCACCCGGCACCAGCGCGCCGCTGGGCTCCCCGACGATCTCCCGGCCGAGCACGCCGGCCCAGAACGCCGCCACGCCGTCCGGATCGTGAGCGTCGAAGCTCACCGCCACCAGTCGCACGGTCACGCTCGCACGCTAGAGACCCGATCTGGTCACCCACCTTCTCGATATCGAGAACGTGGGTGACCAGATCGCCGTTTGAGACGCAGAGTGACCAGATCGCCGTTGCGACCCGTCAGCAGGTGGTGGTGATGGGGACGGTCGCGTCGATGACGACGTCGACGCGGCGGTCGGCGGCCATCTCGGCGTCGGTGGGCGACTGCTGGTGGGCGTCGTGCTCGCCCAGGCCGACGGCGGTGATGCCGTCGGCGTCGACGCCGGCGGCGACGAGCGCGGCCTTGGCGGCGTCGGCGCGGGCCTGGCTGAGCGCCAGGTTCTCGTCGTCGCTCCCCCGGCGGTCGGTGTGTCCTTCGATGCGCACCGTCCGCACGTCGTCGACGCCGGTCACCAGCGCCACCAGCTCGGCGCTCGCCGCATCGGTGAGCGTCGCCGATCCGGCAGCGAAGAGGGCGTCGGCGGCGAACGAGCAGCGGATCGACGTCGGCGCCGGCACGGTGGTCGACGTCGACGTCGTGGTCGACGAGGTCGTGGTCGTCGTCGAGGTGGTCGTCGAGCTCGATGTCGTCGTCGGCGCCAGCGTGGTCGTGGTCGTGGTCGTCGTCGACGGCGTCGTGACGAACTGCACCTCGTCGCCGGTGGCCGCCGGCCCGCCGAGGGGCGAGTCGCCACCGCCGATCTGCACCGGGGCCCGGGTCTCGACCGGCCCGCTCGTGGCCAGCGGCAGCGACGCTGCCGTCGGCGGCGGCAACGCCCCGGCGTCGTCGCCACCGCCGCCGCAGCCGGCGAGCAGGCCGGCTGCGAGCAGCGGGGCGAGGACTCCGAGCGCGGCGCCCGCGCCGGTGCGGCGGCTCATGACGTCGCCTTCGTCGCGTCGGCCCCGCTCGCACCGACCTGCTGGCCGGTCTCGAGGGTGAGGATCTGGGCCATCGCCGCCGCCACCTCGCCGCGCCCGAAGCTGGTGACGGTCTCGATCGAGTCGAGGCCGAGGGCGGGGTCGGACCAGAACGCACGCGCCGACTCGAAGGCGGCGTTGCCGTTCATCGCGATCAGGTGCACGTCGAGACCGCTGCCGGCGCCCTTCAGCGCCTCGGCGGTGAGCTCGAACTGGGCATCGCTCGACGCCTGCCCGTCGGACACGAGCACGATCACCGGCTTGGCCGATGCGCACCCGCGCTGTTGGGCCTCGACCGTCTGCTGCAGCGCCGACGCGATGTTGGTGCCGGTGCCGAGCGGCGTGAGGTCGGCCGGCGCCGACGTCGACGCCCCGACCGATGCCAGCGCGGGGCCCTCGACGTCGGCCGAGTCGGCGAACCACGTGACCCCGATGCGATCGTCGGCCAGTCCGTGGGCGGCGAGGAAGTCGCGAGCGGCGGCCACGGCGTCGGCCCGGGCGCCGGTGCCGTCGGCGTCGGCCATGCTGGCGCTCTCGTCGACGACCACCATGAAGCATCGAGCGCCGGTGATCCGCTCGCCCACCGGGGCGTCGAAGGCCATGTCCGGCGGGGCGGCCTGCGTCGCCGTGCCGTCGTCGACGGCCCGCCAGGCGAGCCAGCCCGCCAGCGGTGCGGCGACCACCAGCAACGGCCACCACGGCCGGCGCCGGCGCAGGCGACGGGGCGCGGGCGGGCGCAGCGGCCGCAACGGGCGCCGCCCGCCGATCACGACGACGGACCTGACGCCGCGGTTCCGGCGACGGCCTCGTGGTGACCGTTGCCGTTGCGGCGCACCGTCACCAGGGCCTCCGGTGGCGGGATGTACGACGCCGTGCCGGTCGGCGCGGCGAACGCCGGCGCCGGCGCGAGGGAGGGCGCGCCAGCGCCGGCGACCGGGCCGCCGACGCGAGCGGCGTACGTGCGCTGCGCCCGCTCCAGCACCTGGTCGACGGTCAGCGTGAGGTGTTCGAGCCCGACCCGCCCGTCGCGGCGGGTGGTGCCGCGAGCGATGCGCTCGTGGACCGACTCGACCACCGAACGACCGAGCGGATGGAACAGCTCGGGGTTCTGGGCACGCGACGCGGCGATCCGTGCCGCGGTCATCTCCATCTGCACGCGCCACTCGGGCTCGTACCGTGACCACAGCTGCTCGATGTCGGCCTGGCGCCGGCGGTAGTCGCCCTCGGCGCCGGCGACGCGACGGTCGGCGCGACGCAAGCGGCGCTGGGCCTTGCGGGCACTGCGCTCGAGGTCGTCGCGCTCGTCGAGCGCCCGGTTCGCCCACTTGTACTCGACGAAGAACGCGCCCACCAGCGCCGACGCCGAGAACGCCGGCACCGCCAACCAGAACCATCCCGGCGTGCTGCCGAGGGCGTTCACCCGCAGCGCCGCGCCCGCCACGAGCAGGGCGACCGCGCACGCCAGCGCCGGCAGGCCGGTCTGGCGCCACACCCGCCGGGCGTGGGCGACGTCGTCGGTGGCGAACCCGTGCTCGACGGCGCGGCGATCGGTGGCGTCGTGCAGCGCCTTCAGGCGCTCGGCCGAGAACATCGCGGCGAGCACCATCCCGATCGACAGCAGTGCGAGCAGGTAGGAGTCGATGATCGCCGGCCACTCGTCCGAGGTGTCGAAGGCGACCTCCACCGCCGCCCGGTAGGCGACGACGTCGACGACGGCCAGCAGCACCACCAGCCCGACGCGGAGAACGCGCGGGAGGTGACGGCCATGGTCACGCATCGCCCGGTTGGAGGCCTCGGCCCGTCGTCGTCGATCGTCGATCACGCCGGCCTCGGTGGTGAGCCGGAGCTGGGCCACCTTGCGCCGCTCGAGGTCGGGGGCGCGCCGCGCCAGCTTGGCGACGCGTCCGCTGAGCGCCCGGTTGTACGACCGCTCGATGGTGCGCTGCGCCGAGTGTCCCTCGGCGAGCTCGGCGTCCTCGGCGGCGGTGAACACCGCCGGCGGGTCGTTCGCCGGGACGAGGGCGCCCATCGACGTCGTGTCGACGACGACGCTGCGCCGGGCGAGCCGGCGGCGGCGCCACCATCGCCCGGTGTGTCCCATGTGGCGGGTGGTGTACTGCAACATGACCGTCTCCCCGGTGGTTGTCGTGGTGGATCAGACGTCGGGCGGGAGGTTGGGGTCGACGCGGCACGACGCCGCGCCGGTGGCCGCACAGAGCGACGTGGTGAGCTGGAGCAGGAACGTCACGGCGTCGGCCGTCAGGTCCTGGTCGGGCCGACCGACGCCCGCCACGACGATGTCGACGCCGGTCGCGTCCGGCAGCTGGCCGGCATCGACGCACGCTGCCACCAGCGTGTCGACGAGACCCGGTTGGGACACGTCCACCTGGGCCGGCAGCGCGGCACACCCGGTGGTCGGGATGCCGTCGGTGTGGATCACGAGCGTGCGCGTGAACGGGTCGTCGCCGCCCCGCGCCGCTGCGTCGTCGGCGAGACGGCGCACCCCGGCGCGCAACGCGCTCGTCGGGTCGCTCGTGCCGTAGCCCGTCTCCAGGGCGGCGAGCTGCTCGCCGGCGGCGTCGAGCAGACCGGGTCGGTTGCGGTCGCGCGTGCGGTGGTTGTTGCCGTCGGGCACGAACAGCACGCCGTCGAGGCACGGCGAGAAGCGCACCTCGGCGTCGGATCCGCCGAAGCTGCCGATCGACACCATCAGGGCGTCGTCCGCGGTGGCCGTGTCGAGCAGTCGGCCGAGCTCGGTCGCCCGGTCGGGCTGCTCGGCGCTCGACGTCGAGCCGTCGAGCAGGATCACCAGGGCGCCGTCGGCGTCACCGAGGTTCTGGTCGCCGACCGGCAGCTCGCAGGGCGGCGCGGTGGAGGCGGGATCGGCGGCGGCGCTGGCCCTGCCTCGGCCGCCGTCGACCGCCGATCCCACCACGCCCATGACGAGCGCCAGCGTCACCGACGCCGCCGCCCTCGCTGTCGTTCGCGGCACCCAGCCCCTCATGCGCACCTCGGTGTCGGAGAACAGTTCGTTACGGATGCGTGTCGACCGTAGAACGGTCCCGTGTCGGGCTGACCGCGGCGACGTAGTCCTTTCGGACGGTTTTGGCGCCGTAGTCTGTGGCGATGCCGCGCCGCGCCGGTCTGCACCGCGCCGGGGCGAGCGCTCCCGCCATCGCCGCCCCGGTCGACGGGCGCCGGTAGCGTTTGATCCCCGTCATGGCCGACACCGTTGCCACCTCCGCCGCGCTCGGCGCGACGCCGACGGCGCCGAGGTCGAGCCCGCTGCGCCCGATGTCGGGCCGGCGCAGCGCACTGGCCCAACTGGCCGAGATCGTGCGCTTCCGCGAGCTGCTCGGGATGCTCGTGCGCAAGGAGCTCACGGTCCGCTACAAGAACTCGGTGCTCGGCTTCACCTGGTCGATGCTGCAGCCGCTGTTCCTGCTCGCGGTGTACTCCGTGGTGTTCGCCATCCTCGGCGCCGGCTTCGCCAGCTTCGCCATCTGGGTGCTGTGCGGCCTGCTGGTGTGGAACCTGATCAGCTCCAGCCTGGTCACCTCGACGGTGTCGATCACGGCGAACGCGCCCCTCGTCGGCAAGGTCCGCTTCCCGCGGGCGGTGCTGCCGCTGGCGAGCGTCGGCGGTGCGCTGGTCCACTTCTGCCTCCAGGTGGCGGCCTTCGCCGTGGTGCTGGCGATCACCACCCACCCGGTCGACTGGGCGTACATGTGGCTGCTGCCGATCGCGCTGGCGACGTGCCTGCTGGTGTGCGCGGCGTGGGCCCTCGTGCTCGCCCCGTGCAACGTGTACGCGCGCGACACCGCCCATCTCCTCGACCTGCTCGTCCTCGGCTGGTTCTGGGCGACCCCCGTGCTCTACCAGTACGAGCGGGCGGCGACCTGGGGAGCCGCCCACGGGTTGCCGGAGTGGATCTGGCTGATCAACCCGGCGACGCCCGTCGTGATCACGTTCCAGCGCGCCCTCTACGGCGCCGACCACGCCGGGAACACCGCCCTGCTGCCTCCGCACGGCCCGGCGTGGTACCTGGTCGTCCTCGCTCGTCACCGCGGCCCTGTGGACCGTGATCGGGTACCTCGCCCTGCGCCTGTTCGACCGCGCCGACGTCAAGATGGCCGAGACCCTGTGATCGCCGGCGGAACCGAACCGACAGGGAGCCTCCCCAACGCCACGACCGCGGTGTCGGTGGAGCGGCTGGCGAAGACCTTCCGCATCGCCACCGACCCGATCCACTCGCTGAAGGAGCGCGTGCTGCGTCTCGGCCGCGGCGGGCACATCGACTTCCAAGCGCTGCAGACCGTCACGTTCGACATCCAGCAGGGTGAGACCGTCGGCATCCTCGGGCACAACGGCTCGGGCAAGTCGACGCTGCTCAAGTGCATCGCCGGGATCCTCACGCCCACGTCGGGGCAGGTGCGCGTCCGCGGTCGCCTGGCCTCGCTGCTCGAGCTGGGCGCCGGCTTCCACCCCGAGCTCACCGGGCGCGAGAACGTGTACATCAACGCGGCGTTCTACGGGCTCGGCCGCAAGCGCATCGACCGGGTGTTCGACGAGATCGTCGACTTCGCCGAGCTGGCGCAGTTCATCGACGAGCCGGTGAAGCACTACTCCTCGGGCATGTACGTGCGGCTCGGGCTTCGCCGTCGCCGTCAACCTCGATCCCGAGGTGCTCCTCGTCGACGAGGTGCTCGCCGTCGGTGACGAGCTGTTCCAGGCGAAGTGCCTGAGCCGGGTCAAGCGCTTCCAGGACGAGGGACGCACCATCGTCTTCGTCACCCACGACGCCCGCACGGTGCGCCAGATCTGCACCCGGGCGATCGTGCTCGACCGGGGACAGGTCGTGCTCGACGGATCGCCGGGCGACGCCATCCGCAGCCTGCGCGAGCACCTCCACGGAACGCTCGACGAGCGGACACCGCTCGGCGACGACGGCACCGGGCTGATCGGTACGGCGACCGTGCACCACGAGCACGAGCACGAACGCAGCCACCTCCACCCCGGTGAGCCGTTCGACATCGTCGTCGAGCTGTGCCCGCAGGAGCCGATCGAGCACCCGGTGCTCACGATCGAGATCACCGACCGGCGCGGCAACCTGCTGTACGGCGCCGACACCGACGGCCTCGGTACGCCGCTCTCGCGACTCGACGAGCCACGGCCGGTCCGGGTGCGCATCGGACGCACGTGGCTGCTCGACGGCGACTACCCGGTGTCGCTCAAGCTCACCGACCGCAGCTCGGGCCGCGTCCTCGACTGGCGCGACGGCGTCACCTCGTTCCAGATCGCCTCGGCCGAGCGCGCCGAGGGGTTGATCCTGCTCGACGTGGCGGTCGACGAACAGGCGACCGCGGCTGCGCCGGGCGACGGCTGGACCGCTCGCGGTCGCTGACCGGCACCGGTAGGGTTCGCCCTCCATGACGCCGTCGCGCCTTCATCACCGGCATCACCGGCCAGGACGGTCGCCACCTCGCCGAGTTCCTCCACAGCAAGGGCTACGAGGTGTTCGGGATGATCAAGGGCCAGCACAACCCGCGGGCCGAGATCCTGCGCGACGAGATGCCCTACGTCACCGCCGTGCCCGGCGACCTCGCCGATCTGCCCTCGCTCGTCAAGGCGTACGAGGTCGCCCAGCCGGACGAGGTGTACAACCTCGGCGCGATCTCGTTCGTGGCGATGAGCTTCAACCAGCCCGAGCTGACGGCGAACATCACCGGCCTCGGCGTGCTGCGCATGCTCGAGGCGATGCGGATGGTCGGCGGCGCCGATCGCAATCCGATCCGCTTCTACCAGGCGTCGTCGTCGGAGATGTTCGGCAAGGTGCGCGAGACGCCGCAGAACGAGGACACGCCGTTCCACCCGCGGTCCCCCTACGGCTGCGCCAAGGTGTTCGGGCACAACATCGTGCTCAACTACCGCGAGAGCTACGGGCTGTTCGCCTGCTCCGGGATCCTGTTCAACCACGAGGGCCCGCGGCGCGGGCTCGAGTTCGTGACGCGCAAGATCACCAACGCCGTGGCCCGGATCAAGCTCGGCATCCAGTCCGAGCTCGTGCTCGGCACCCTCGAGTCCAAGCGCGACTGGGGCTACGCCGGCGACTTCGTGCGAGGCGATGTGGTCGATGCTCCAGCAGGACGAGCCGCGGGACTTCGTCGTCGCCACCGGCGAGACCCACTCGGTCGGCGAGTTCGTCGAGCGCGCCTTCGCCGAGGTGGGCATCGACGACTGGCAACGCTACGTGCGCCACGACGAACGCTTCCTGCGCCCGGCCGAGGTCGATCTGCTGATCGGCGACGCGTCGCGGGCTCGCGAGACGCTCGGCTGGGCGCCCACCGTCACGTTCGACGAGCTCGTCACGATGATGGTCGCCCACGACCTGCAGCTGGAGGCGGTCAAGGCCGGACTCGCCGTCCCCGCTCTGTGATGGACGACGACGCCCGGTTGGCCGAGCTCGAGCGCGAGTCCGCCGAACGGACCGCCGAGCTGCACGCGATCGCCGCCGAGCTGCCCCGCGCCCTCGGTCGCCGCGCCCTCGTGCGCACGCTGGTGGGCGACATGCGCTCGAGCCTCGACCCCGGCGCGCTCGTGGCGCGCACCCGTTGGGCGCTCGTCCGACGTGGTCGGTCGGCCTGGACGTCGATCACGCGCCTCGCCCACCCGTCGCGATGACCGCCGGCGACGGCGCGACGCGCAAGGACGTGGCGGTCTTCGTCGCCGGCGGCGGCAACGGCTTCATGACCGACATCGCCACGTGGTTGGTCGAGGCGGCGGCGGCGACCGGGCGCGCGGCGACGCTCGTCGAGGACCGGTTGCCCGACGATCCGAACCTCGCCAACCTGGTGGTGGCGCCGCACGAGCTGTACGTGCTGAGCGGCGCCGACGAGCGGGCCGTCGCGGCGAGCTGCCGGATCAGCATCCCGGTGTGCACGGAGCAGCCCGGAACCTCGTGGTTCCGCAGCAGCGTCACGCTGAGCCGGCCCGCCCCCTTCGCCCTCGACATCAACGCCCACGGGGTCGAGGCCCTGCGTTCGCAGCAGGTGCTCGCCGAGCGGCTCGTGCTCGGCGGCGTCGAGTCGATGGTGGCGCCGCCCCGTGCCCGCGACGTCGACGTGCTCTTCCTCGGCGGCGACACGCCGCGACGACGCCAACTGCTCGCCACGCTCGCCCCCGCTGCTGCAGGACCGCCCGGCCGACCTACGCCTGTTCCGCTTCACGGCGCCGGTGCGCACCGGCGCGCCCGGCCTCGTGTTCGGCACCGACAAGTACCGCCTCCTCGCCTCGGCCAAGCTCCTCGTCAACATCCACCGCGACGACAGGCGTCCCGGCTACTTCGAGTGGGCGCGCATGGTCGAGGCGATGGCCAACGGCTGCGTGGTGGTCACCGAGCCGTGCGCCGGCGCCGCGCCGCTGCGCCCGGGCGAGCACTTCGTCGAGACCGACGACCTGGCCGCCACGGTGGCCGAGCTGCTCGAGCGCCCGGCGCGACGGGACGAGATCGCCGCCGCCGCCGCCGACGCGGTGCTGCGTCGGCATCCGCTGTCGGCCTCGGTCGGTCCGATCCTCGAGCGGATCGACCGCCTCGACCTGGGTGCCCGCGCCGGCCGGCGGGCGAGGCCCCTGCGCAGCCCGATCAGCGAGCCGCGGAACGTGCTGCGCGAGTTCCGCCCGGCGACGGCCGTCCGCGAGCGCGTGTTCAAGGCGTTGGTCGCCGAGCGCAGCCACCGCCGCGCCATCGAGTCGGAGCGGGCGGCGTTGCGCCACGGATCGGCCGACCACATCACCGAGCACACGACACCGGCGTACGTGCCCGACCCGGGTGTCGACCCGCCCGAGGTCAGCGTGGTGGTGACGCTGTACAACTACGCCGGACTCGTCACCGAGACGCTCGAGTCGATCGAGGCGTCGCGCGCCGTCGACCGCCGAGATCGTCGTGGTCGACGACCATTCGTCCGACGACGGCGTCGACGTGGTGCGGCGGTTCATGGAGGCCCGTCCGTCGATCCCGGTCCTGCTGCTGGCGCGGGCCGCCAACCGCGGGCTCGCCGCCGCTCGCAACCTCGGCATCGCCCGCGCCCGCGCCGCCAAGGTGATGGTGATGGACGCCGACAACCTCGTGTACCCGCGCTGCCTGCGGCGCCTCGTCGGACGCCCTCGACGACGACCCCTCGGCTGCGTTCGCGTACTGCACGCTCGAGGCGTTCGGTGCCGACCCGGGTCTGCGCAGCCACCTCGACTGGCACCCGCCGTGGCTGTGCGAGGCGAACTACATCGACGCCCAGGCGATGGTGCGTGCCGACACGTTCCGGCGCCACGGCGGCTACCTGGTCGACGACCGGTGGGACTACGGCTGGGAGGACTGGGACCTCTGGCTGCGGATGGCGGCCGCCGGCGAGCACGGCGTGCACGTGCGCGAGATGCTCGGCCGCTACCGCACGCAGGTCCAGTCGATGATCTCGGTCACCACGCTCGCCAGCGACCTCCTGCGGCGCGAGACGATCGATCGGTATCCGTCGCTGCCCTGGCCCGAACGCCGCCGACCGGGCCGCTAGCCACGCGGCGGCGGCGCCTCGTCGACGGCGCGCACGCGGTCGAGCCACCCGAGCAGGACGGCCACGGCTCGCGGGTCGTGCCGCAGGCGATGGCCGGCGCCGGCGAGCAGGTTCAGGTCGGCCGAGCCGTGGGCGGCGGCGAGCTGGCGGGCATCGCTGGTCGGCACGCTCTCGTCGTCCTCGCCGTGCATGACGAGCAGCGGCCGCGGCGCGAAGCGACGCGCCGAGTCGATCGGGCGGAAGCGCCGGAAGTCGCGGCTCCACTCCTCGAACGACGGCGGGAAACTCGGCGACCGCACCGCCCCGATCTCGCGGGCGTGCTCGAGGAAACGGCGGGGGTGGTCGGCCCAGTCGTCGAAGTCGGCCCGCGGCGACAGCAGGCCGACGGCCCGCACCCGCGGCTCGTCGGCGGCGACGCACACGGCGATCGAGCCACCGGTGTTCGTGCCCACGAGCACCACCTGCGTCGGCTGGGTCTCGCGCCACAGGTGATCGATCGCCGTGCGCAGGTCGTCGATCCATCCCTGCAACGAGAAGTCGCCGGTGCTGGTGCCGGTGCCCCGGAAGTTGAACGTCATCGCCGCGTAGCCGAGGTCGTGGGCCACGCGGTCGACGAGCTGCGGGAAGGTGCCGGCGCTGCGGCGGGCGTCGATCGGCCCGATCGGGAACCCGTGGCACAGGATCACGCCCGGCCGCGGCTCGACCGGCCCGGCCGGCACGGTCAGGTGGCAGGCCAGCGTGTTGCGGCCGGACGGGAACGTCCCCTTCATCGCCAGGTCACGGCGCCGCGGCCTAGGCGCGGGGCGTGCGCAGGATGCGCCGGCGCCCGGGCCGGGCCAGCGCGTAGCCACGGTTGCGGGCCTCGGCCAGCGTGTCGGGACCGAACCCGATGCCGACCCCCAGCGCCACGAACTCGTCGACCACCGCGGCATCGTCCCACGCGTCGGTGTCGTAGACGAGCTGGGTGCGCTTGTCGCCGACGTACCGGTAGTGCTCGAACCGGGCGGGCCGCTCCATCGACCCGAACGTAGCAGCCGACCGTGCGACGCCCCCCGGCGACCCCATTAGCCTGCACCGCCCATGGCTCCGGCGTCCCGCACCGTGATGCCCGCAGCCGTGGCGCCCTCGCGCGCCACGCACTCGCAGCCGAGCCCGCGACGACGGACCCACCGGCCCGGCCCCGCCTGGTGGTCGTGCTCCCCGTGTACAACGAGGCCGACTCGATCCGCGCCGTGCTGGCCGAGGTCAAGGAATCGGCCGTGCGGCTCGCCCTCACCGGCGTCGAGACGTCGTGCATCGTCGTCGACGACAACTCGCCCGACGACAGCGGCGCGGTCGCCGCACGCTGGGCGGCCGCGATCGACCTCGAGCTGAGCCTCGTCAGCGGCGAGCGCAACGGGCTCGGCGACGCCATGTTGCGCGGGCTGGCCGCCGCACTGGCGCTGTCGCCGTCGGCGGTGGTGACGCTCGACGGTGACGGCCAGCACAACCCGTTCGACATCCCCACGCTGTATCGCGCCTTCGAGGCGCGTGGCGCCGACATCGCCATCGGCAGCCGATGGACCCGCGGCGGGAGCGCGCCGGGCACGTCGCCGGCGCGGACGGTCGGCTCCCGCGTCGGCAACTGGATGTTCCGCGCCATCACCGGGACGCGCGGCGTGAAGGACGCCACGACCTCGTTCCGGATCTACTCCCCCGAGGCGCTGCGGTTCCTCCTGACGACCGACTCGAGGCGGTACCGCGGGTACAGCTTCTTCAGCACCACGATCGCGCTGGCGGAGGCCGCCGGTCTCTCGATCACCGAGGTGCCGATCGAGTTCCGCCCCCGCTACAACGGTCACTCCAAGTTGAGCGGCCACGAGGTGTGGCGCTACTTCCGCTCGCTGCCCGAGCTCCGCGAGGAGCGGCGTCGGCTGATGGCCGAACGCCGAAACGTCACCGATCGGTGATGCTCTCGAAGTTCCGCGAGTGCAGCGTGGCGACGAACTGGTACCCGAACAGCGTCGGGCGCAGGCGAACGAGGGCCTGATCGACGCGGCGCAGCAACCGGCGCACCGACCGCCGGGCGCCGGGTTGCAGCACGCCGAGCGGGAGACCGGTGTAGCGCAGCTGGTCGAGCACCAGGCCCGATTCGCGGATGGTGCGGACGAACCCACGGCGCGTGAAGAACCGCAGGTGCCCCTCGTCGAGGATCCCTCGGCGGTCGTAGTCGAACGTGCCGGTGAGCACCCGGCCGCGGGAGTACCAGTGCCCGAAGTTGGGGGTCGACACGATCATCTGGCCACCCGGGACCAGCGCCGTGCTCATCGCCCGGAGGAGCTCGACCGGCTCGCGGACGTGCTCGATGACGTCGGCGGCGATGATGACGTCGAACGGGCCGCCGAGCTCGGGGAGGCCACGGTCGAGGTCCCAGAGGCGGAAGTCGTCGACCCGATCGCGGACGCCGGGCTCCTCCACCACGTCGACGCCGGTCACGTGGTGGCCGAGGTGGCGCACCTGCTCGGCCAGCAGGCCCGACGAGCACCCGACGTCGAGGATCTTCTGACCGGGGCGGATCGGTCGGATGGCTTCGAGGATCGTCGTGTGCGACGAGTCGTCGTCGGACTTGAGGCCGTAGCTGTGCTCGTGGGGGACCCACCGGGCGGTGCCGAATCCGAGCTTGGACGTGCGGTACTGCACGACGTCGCGCACGACGTCCCTGGCGTACTTCACGCCGTCGACGTAGCAGATCTCGTCGCCGTAGTAGGTGGGGATCGGGACCTCGACGATGCGCCGGCCGGCGTCGACCAGTTGCACGATGATCTGGGTGTCGAAGTCGAAGTCGTCGGTGTTCTCCTCGAACGGGATCGACGCCAGTGCCGCGACGGAGTACGCCCGGTACCCGGAGTGGAACTCGGAGAGCTCGGTGCCGAGCAGCGAGTTCTCCACCCGCGTCAGGATCTTGTTGCCGGCGAACTTGTACAGCGGCATCCCTCCACGGCGCGCCGCGCCCCGCTGGAGCATGCGCGACCCGAACACTGCGTCGGCCTCGCCGTCGACGATCGGCCGCACGATCTCGGGCAGGCACTCCGGGGCGTACTGGCCGTCGGCGTGGAGCATCACGACGATGTCGAGCCCGCGCTCGATCGCCATGCGGTAGCCGGCCTTCTGGTTGCCGCCGTAGCCACGGTTCTCGAGGTGGCGGATGACGGTGATCGGCGCCTCCGGGTTCGACGAGCTCCAGCGCACCCCGGCCCCGAAGGTGTCGTCGCCGCTCGCGTCGTCGGCGACGATGATGTCCTCGACCCGGGCGAGGAAGTCGCCCGGGATGCGATCGAGCGTCGCCGCCAACGTGCTCTCGGCGTTGTACGCCACCACCAGGATGCCGATGCGCGGCGAGCGCGATGCGCCGGCTCCGTTCATGGACCGTGAGTGTAGGTGGCGCCGCCTCGCGGTCGGACCGCTGTCGGGGGCCGGGCCGGACGGCGCGAGACTCCGGAGGTGAACGCCGCCAGGACGGACACCGGTGAGCCACGCGGCGTCCCGACCGCCACGATCGACACCCTCGTCACGGCGTGGCGCGGGTTGACCGGCGTGTGTGCCGACCTCGACGAGGCGGCGTGGAAGAGCGGCAGCGGACTGCCCGGGTGGACGGTGCAGGACGTGCTGTCGCACATCGTCGGGACCGAGCGCTTCCTCGAAGGCCTCGAGCCGGCGCCTCCCGCCGGCGTGACCTTCGCCCACGTGCGCAACCCGCATCGGCGAGCTCAACGAGAACGAGGTCGAATGGCGCCGTCGGCGAGCCGGCGACGACGTGCTCAGCGAGTGGGAGGCGCTGCGCCACCAGCGCGAACGCACGCTGGCGGCGGGCGATGCCGCCTACTACGCCCGGCCGATGATCACGCCGACCGGTCCCGGCACGATGGCCGACTTCCTCGCCGTGCGCATCCTCGACTGTTGGCTCCACGAGCAGGACCTGCGCCGCGCCCTCGGCCGTCCCGGCAACCTCGACGGTCCGGCCGCGGCGCACACCGTCGACCGGCTGGTGCGGACGCTCCCGATCGTGGTGGGCAAGCGGGCCGCCTGCCCGGAGGGCGCGGCCGTCACCATCGCCATCACCGGCGCGGTCGAGCGCACGGTCCACGTCGAGGTGCACGACGGTCGGGCGGCGATCCTCGACGCGCCGACCGGCCCGCTGCTCGCCACCGTGACGATGCCGACCGAGGCGTTCGTGGTGCTGGCGACGGGGCGGGCCGCCGCCGACGGGCAGGCGGATGGCGTGACGGTGGACGCGGCGACGCCCGAGGGCGCGGCCGTCGGACGGGCCGTGGTCGAACGGCTCAACATGATGGTCTGACCGGCAGCGGCGGCGTCGGTGGGGATCAGACCTCGCTGGCGGTCGGCCCGACGGCGCCGATCGCTTTGAAGTAGGCGAGGTGGGCGTCGACCACGTTGACGACGTCGACGTCGTCGAGCAGCTCGAGACCGCTGCGGTCGGCCTCGCCGAGCAGGTAGCCCACCACCGTGTCCTCGGCGACCACCAGCGGGGTGGTGATGTCCTGACGGTGATCGACCACGTCGGCCGGTGCCAGGCCCTTGGCGTGCAACCAACGCATGTGCCACACGAGCAGTTGCTCGACGTCGGCGGGCGTGAGGCGGCGTTGGGAGTCCTCGGGCAGGTGCTCGGCGACGTACTCGACGGCCTCGTCGAGCACGTACACCGATCGAGGTGCGACCGCATCGAGGCGGTGGGCCTCGCGGCCGACGACGGCGGCGGCGATCACGAACACGGCGACGCCGGCGATCACGGCGAACACGATCGTCACGGCGTCCATGCCCCGCCCAGGCTACGTACCCCGTTCTGGAGAGCGAGATGCACCGAAACGGTGCATCTGACTCCGGAGAAGCTCGAAACGCCTCAGATGCCGATGCGCTGGGCGAGCAGCTCGCGGTGGTAGGTCGGGTCGCCGAACAGCAGCTCGGAGCTCTTCGCCCGCTTGAAGTAGAGGTGCGCCGGGTGCTCCCAGGTGAAGCCGATGCCGCCGTGGATCTGGATGTTCTCGGCCGCCGCGTGGAAGTAGGCCTCCGAGCAGTACGCCTTCGCCAGCGAGGCCACCGACGCCAGCTCGTCGTTCATCTCGGCGGCGCACCACATCCCGTAGTAGGCGGCCGACTTCGACGACTCCACCTCGAGCAGCATGTCGGCGCACTTGTGCTTGATCGCCTGGAACGACCCGATCGGACGGCCGAACTGCACTCGGACCTTGGCGTACTCGACGGCCATCTCGAGCACCTTCTGGGCGCCCGCCGACCTGCTCGGCGGCGAGGCCGACCGCCGCCAGGTCGAGCACGCGGGCCACGAAGTCCCACCCGATGCCCTCGGACTCGATCAGCCGGGCCGGCGTGTCGGCGAACTCCAGCCGGGCCTGCTTGCGGGTCTGGTCCATCGTCGCCAGCGGGGTGCGGGTCAGCCCGGCGGCGTCGCCCTCGACGGCGAACAGGCTGATGCCGGCGTCGGTGCGGGCGAGCACGAGCACGAGGTCGGCGGTGTGGCCGTCGATCACGAACATCTTGGTGCCGGTCAGGGTGTGACCGTCGCCCGCCGCCGTCGCCGTCATCTCGATGCCGGACTCGTCCCACCGGCCGGACGGCTCGGTGAAGGCGAGCGTGGCGATCGTCTCCCCGCTGGCGATGCCGGGAAGGTAGTCACGCTGCGCCGCCTCGTCCCCGCACAGCAGCAGGGCGTTGGCCGCCAGCACGACGGTCGAGAAGAACGGCGCGCACAGCAGCGCCCGCCCCATCTCCTCGAGCACGATGCCCAGCTCGACGTAGCTGAACCCGGAGCCGCCGAACTCCTCGGGGATGTGCATGCCCTGCAGGCCCATCTGCTCGGCCATCTGCGTCCACACGGCGCGGTCGAAGCCGTCCTCGGTCTCCATCTGCTCGCGCACCGCGGATTCCGGGCTCTTGGCGTCGAGGAACGAGCGCACGGTCCTGCGCAGCTCGTCCTGCTCCTCGGTGAAGGCGAAGTTCATGGCGGGAATCGTGCAGGCGGGATCGGCCCCGGTGCAACTCGTAGGTCCCGCTGTGTCCCGGTGCACCCGAACCCGTAGCCTCCACGGCCGATGTCGGAGCGGTCCCCGGTCAAGCTGATCATCCAGATCCCGTGCTTCAACGAGGAGGAGACGCTGCCCGGCACGATCGCCGATCTCCCCACCGAGATCCCAGGTGTCGACGTCATCGAGCTGCTCGTCATCGACGACGGCAGCACCGACCGCACCGTGGAGGTCGCCCGCGCCAACGGCGTCCAGCACGTGGTCAGCCACCACGTGAACCGCGGCCTGGCGCGTGCGTTCATGACCGGCATCGAGGCGAGCCTGCGCGCCGGCGCCGACATCATCGTGAACACCGATGCCGACAACCAGTACGTCGGCGCCGACATCCCGGCGCTGGTGGCGCCGGTGCGCGACGGCGAGGCCGACGTCGTGGTCGGCACCCGGCCGCTGTCGGACATCTCGACGTTCTCGCCGGTGAAGAAGGCGCTGCAGCACGTCGGCACCCACGCCGTGCGCGTGCTGTCGGGCACCGACGTGCGCGACGCCACCAGCGGGTTCCGGGCGTTCTCCCGCGAGGCCGCGCTGCACCTGCAGGTGCACGGCAGCTACACCTACACGCTGGAGACCATCATCCAGGTCGGCGCCGAGGGGCTCAAGCTGAAGGCGGTGCCGATCCGCGTCAACCCGCAGTCGCGGCCGTCACGGCTGGTCAAGAGCTCGTTCAACTACGTCCGCCGATCGGTGCCGACGATCATCCGCAGCTACGCCCGCTACCGGCCGCTGTCGTTCTTCGCCTGGATCGCCGTCGTGCCCGGCATCGCCGGGCTCGCCCTGGTGGTGCGCTGGTTCATCCTGCGCTACATCGGCGACGACGCCAGCCGCGTGCCCAGCCTCGTCGGCGCCTCCGTCCTGCTGCTGATCGCCGCCCTCATCCTCGTGCTCGGCTTCATGGCCGACATCCAGGCCGGCCAGCGCCAGACCATGTCCGACGTCCTGGTCCTGCTGCGCCGCCGAGAGTTTGCGGTTCGCCCCGATGACGGCCAGACCGTAGAGCCCGAGCACGAGGTCGGCGAGCACGATCGAGGTGCGTGACAGCACGGCGAGCGCCGTGGCGTCCTCCTTCGCCAGCAGCGACGACAGCGTCACTGTCAGCACCAGCTCGCGCACGCCGAGGCCCGCCGGCGCGAAGATCACCACGAAGCCGGCCGCCCACGCCAGCGCGAACGCGCCGATGCACTGGACGATGGCGCCAGGCGTCGGATGATCCATCAGCGGCCACCCCATCACGGCGAGGTGCAGGCCGAAGCACACGTAGGTCAGCACCGACATCCCGACGGTGCGCAGCATCCCCCGCCGGCTCGGCACGGGGAACGCCAGATCGCGATGGAGCACGCGTCCGGCCACGCCGAGCAGCCAGCTCTGCACCCCCGGCACCAGCACGAGGCAGATCAAGGGGGCGAGCGCGATGAGCCACCACCGCGACCGGAGCTGGTCGGCGTCGCCCCACGGCAGCGTGACGGCGGCGGTGACGACGGCGGTCACCGCCAGCAGCAGCAGCTGGTTGACGAAGGCCGCCACGATCGAGCGCCGCGTGATGCCGTGGCGGCGCGACAGCGACATCTGGGCGACCACCGGCCACACGCTGCCCGGGATGTACTTGCCGAGCTGACTCGCCGAGTACACGCCGACCGACTCGGCGAGCCCGACGTGCTGGCTCAATCGGCGCTTCACGGCGTCACCGCCGGGCGGCGGTGTCAGCTCGTCGTCGAAGACCACCATGTCGTCGAGCAGGAGGCGCCAGCCGACGGCGAGGCTGATCCCGGCGAGCACGGCGAGCAGCGTCGACACGCCGAAGCGCGCCCAGCCGACCTGGGGCAGGGCGTCGGTGACGTCGGACCAGCTCGCCACCAAGGCCAGCACGCACGCTGCGACGAGGGCCACCACCAGCACCGGGCGGCCGTACGTCCGCAGCACCTTCATCGAACGAGCAGCGTACGGGGCGGTACGGTGAAGCGATCAGCGCCGAACCTGCCCCGTCACCGTCGCCGTCCACCCTCCACTGGTCGGATGCCGACGTGGAGGTGCACAAGGTCGTCGTCGGCCCGTACGACAACAACGTGTTCGTCGTGCGCTGCCGGAGCACCGGCGAGGCCGTGCTCATCGACGCCGCCAACGAGCACGAGCGGCTGCTCGAGCTCTGTCGCACCCTCGGGGTGCGGCGAGTGCTCGAGACCCACGGCCACGGTGACCACATCCAGGCCGTGCCGGCGCTGCGCGAGGCCGGCTACGAGGTCGCCGTGACCGCGCTCGACGCGCCGCGGCTGCGCGCCGTCGGCTACGACGTGTTCCTCGACGATGCCGAGGTGATCGAGGTCGGTCGGGTGCGCCTCGACGCGATCCACACGCCCGGCCACACCCCCGGATCGATCTCGTTCCACGTGCGCGACACGCCGCTGCTGTTCACCGGCGACACGCTGTTCCCGGGCGGCCCGGGCAACACGTCGTTCGACGGCGGCGACTTCGACACGATCATCGGGTCGATCACCTCGGGCCTGTTGCGGTTCCCCGACGACACGATCGTGCTGCCCGGCCACGGCGTCGACACCACGATCGGCACCGAGCGCCCGCACCTCGACGAGTGGATCGCCCGCCGCTGGTAACCCCCCCCACCCGGCCCGGAAATGATTTCCACAAGCAAAATCGAGCGTTCCCGCACGATTTCGCGCCCCAGAATCGACGGGTTCGGGAATTAACAACACGCGCGTAGGATTATCCCGATGACCGCGTTGTTCCGTGTCGAGGGCCTGTGGGCCGAGCCCGCCGAGACCCCCGACCAGCCGGCGCGGCGGATCGAGCCGATCCTGCGCGGCCTCGACCTCGTCGTCGAACCGGGCGAGGTGCACGCCATCATGGGTCCCAACGGATCGGGCAAGAGCACGCTCGCCTCGTCGCTGATGGGCTCGCCGGAGTACCAGGTCACCGCCGGGCGGGTGTTCCTGGGTGAGGACGAGATCACGGACTGGCCGGCCGACGAACGGGCCAAGGCCGGCATGTTCCTCGCCTTCCAGTACCCGCAGGAGGTCCCCGGCGTGTCGGTGATCCAGTTCCTGCGCCAGGCGCGGTCGGCCCGCCAGGGCATCGACCTGTCGGTGCTCGAGCTGCGTCTCGCGACGATGGAGTGGATGGACCGTCTCGGCATGGACTCCTCCTTCGTCGACCGCTACCTCAACGAGGGGTTCTCCGGCGGCGAGAAGAAGCGCAACGAGATCATGCAGATGGCCATCCTCGAGCCGCGCCTCGCGATCCTCGACGAGACCGACTCCGGGCTCGACATCGACGCGTTGCGCATCGTGTCGCGCGGCATCGAGGCCGTGCGCGAGCGCAACCCCGACATGGGCGTGGTGCTGATCACCCACTACCAGCGTCTGCTCGACGAGGTCACGCCCGACGCCGTGCACATCATGGTCGACGGCCGGATCGTGCGCTCGGGCGGCATCGAGCTGGCCCACACGCTCGAGACGGAGGGCTACGAGACGTACCGCGGCGCGGAGGTGGGCGCATGAGCACGGCGGCGCCGACCCAGATCGCGGCATTCGACGTCGCCACGATCAAGGCGCAGTTCCCGCTGCTGCAGCGCACGATCGACGGCCGTCCGATCCACTACCTCGACTCGGCCAACACGTCGCAGAAGCCGGCCGCGGTCATCGACGCGATGACGCGCTTCACCGAGACGTCGTACGCACCGATCAACCGCAGCGCCTACCGCCTCGCCGCCGAGGCCACCGACGCCTACGAGGCGGCCCGCGCCAAGGTCGCCCGCTTCATCAACGCCCGCGACGCCGACGAGGTGGTGTTCACCAAGAACGCCACCGAGGCGCTCAACGTGGTGATCCAGTCGTGGGGCGGCGCCCACCTCCACCCCGGCGACGTGGTGGTGCTCACCGAGCTCGAGCACCACGCCAACATCGTGCCGTGGCACATCCTCGCCCAGCGCACCGGCATCGAGCTGCGCTGGATCCCGATCGACCACAGCGGCCAGCTCGACCTCGGCGGGCTCGACGCCCTGCTCGACGGCGCCCGGGTGCTCTCGTTCAGCGCCATGAGCAACGTGCTCGGCACGCTGACGCCGGTGGCCGAGCTGTGCGCCGCCGCCCACCGCGCCGGCGCCCTGGCCATCGTCGACGCCTGCCAGTTCGTGCCCCACAACGTCACCGACGTGCAGGCCTGGGACGCCGACTTCGTGGCGTTCTCCAGCCACAAGATGTGCGGGCCGTCGGGCATCGGCGCCCTGTGGGGCCGCGCCGAGCTGCTCGACGCCACGCCGCCGTTCCTCGGCGGCGGCAACATGATCGCCGACGTCCGGATCGACGGCTACCTGCCGGCGCCGGTGCCGGCCAAGTTCGAGGCCGGCACGCCGCCGATCACCGAGGCCATCGGCTTCGGGGCGGCGGTCGACTACCTCAGCGCCATCGGACTCGACGCCGTGCATCGCCACGAGCAGGAGCTCACGGCCTACGCCCTCGAGTCGCTCACCGAGCGCTACGGGTCCGACATCACCCTGCACGGGCCGCGTGAGCCGGGCCAGCGCGGCGGCGTGCTCAGCTTCTCGTTCCGCGACATCCACCCCCACGACATCAGCCAGGTGCTCGACGAGTCGAACGTCTGCGTGCGCGCCGGCCACCACTGCGCCAAGCCGCTGATGCGCATCCTCGGTGCGACGGCCACCGTGCGCGCGAGCTGGTATCTCTACAACGACCGCGACGACATCGACGCTCTGCGCGATGGACTCGCCGGCGCAACCGACATCTTCGGCGCCTGACGGAGGACGCACATGCCCGGTCTCGAAGACCTGTACCGCGAGATCATCCTCGACCACTACCGCACGCCACGCAACCGCGGCGAGCTGCCGACGCCGCCGGCGTCGTTCGCCCAGGGGCACAACCCGCTGTGCGGCGACGAGATCACGGTGTACCTGCAGGTCGACGACGGCGTGGTCACCGACGTCAAGGTCGGCGGCCAGGGCTGCTCGATCTCGCAGAGCTCGGCGTCGATGATGAGCCAGGCGATCAAGGGACGCTCGGTCGACGAGGTGCGTCGCCTGGTGCGCCGCTTCAAGTCGATGATGTCGATCGACGAGCCCGGCACCGACGGCGGCGGTGACGCGGATGGCGACGGCGACGGGTCGGCGGGCGCCGGCAACCTCGACGAGCTCGGCGACCTCGCCGCCCTCCAGGGCGTGATCCGCTACCCGGTGCGGATCAAGTGCGCCACGCTGGCGTGGAACACCCTCCTCGAAGCCCTCGCCGCCGCCGCCTGACCCGCCCGCGGGCCGAAGATTTCCACAAGCATTTTCGAGCGTTTCTGCACGATTTCGCGACCAAGAATCGCGAGCACCGCGCTTGCAAAGATTCTGGGGCGCGAAATCGTGCGTCTACGCACGATTTTGCTTGTGGAAATCTCTGCTCTCCGGGGCGGGGGTCAGGAGCGCTTGAGGTCGACGACGGTGCCGCCGGAGGCCGTGACGAGGCGGTCGGGGGCGATGGCGAACACGTCGTTCCACGTGCCGGCGGCGGCCCACACCTCGTCGTAGTCGAGCAGGTCGGGATCGACGAAGACGGCGAGCGCCGTGGCGTGGCCGAACGGCGGGACCCCACCGATCGGGAACCCGGTCACGCTGCGCACGGTGTCGGCGTCGACCCGGGAGCAGCGCAACCCGCCGGCGGCCGACGCCAGCTTGGACTCGTCGAGTTGGTTGCGCCCACTGACGTAGGCGAGCACCACCTGGCCGTCGACGGCGAAGATCAGGCTCTTCACGATCTGGCCGACCTCGACGCCGATCGCCGCCGCCGCGTCGGCCGCGGTCTTGGTGCCGTCCGGGAAGTGGAACGGGCTGATCTCGATCCCACGCTCGCGGCCGGCCGCGACGACCCGCTCGACGTTGGGGTGGCTCACAGGAGGGCGTCGATGGCCGCGGCCAGGTCACGGTCCTTGGCGGTGACCGTCGAGCCCGCCGAGTGGGTGGTGAGCGACACCTCGACCACGTTCCACGAGTTGGACCAGTCGGGGTGGTGACCCGCGGTCTCCGCCGCCAGCGCCACCCGGGCCATGAAGCCGAAGGCCTCGGAGAAGTCGGCGAAGCGGAAGCGTCGTCGCAGGCAGCCGCCCGACTCCGTCCAGCGGTCCTCCGACCAGTCGCCGTCGCTCGTCACCGGGTTCTCCACGACCTCAGTTTCGCGCCCCGAACAGGTCGCCGAGCGGGTCGGGCGCCGCGGCCGGCTCGGCGTCGGCACCGGCGAACGCCACGTAGCCCTCGACCTCGAGACGGTCGGCCAGCTCCGGGCCGCCCTCGGCGACGATCCGGCCCTTGGCCAGGATGTGCACCCGATCGGGGTGCAGCTCGGCGAGGATGCTCCGGTAGTGCGTGATCACCAGCACGCCGAGGCCGGGACCACCGTCGACCGGCTGGGTGAGCGCCTCGATGCGCCGCGAGCAGGCGCGCAGCGCGTCGATGTCGAGCCCGGAGTCGAGCTCGTCGAGCACGGCGATGCGCGGCGCCAACACCGCCAGCTGCAAGGTCTCGTTGCGCTTCTTCTCGCCGCCCGACAGGTCGACGTTGAGCGCCCGGTGGAGCAGGCGCTCCGGCAGGCCGATGCGCCGCGCCTCGTCGGCGAGCACGGTGTCGATGTCGTCGACCGGCCGCTGGCGGGCGGCGAGCGCCTCGCGCAACACGTCGTCGAGCGCCACGCCCGGCACCTCGGTCGGATACTGCATCACGAGGTGGATCCCGGCGGCGGCGCGCTCCCACACCGGCAGGGCGAGCACGTCGACGCCGTCGAGCGTGACCGACCCGCCCAGCACCTCGAGGCCGGGCTTGCCCATGATCGCTCCGGACAGTGTGCTCTTGCCGGCGCCGTTGGGTCCCATGACCGCGTGGACCTCGCCGCTCGACACCGTGAGGTCGATGCCGCGCAGGATCTCCTTGCCGCCGGCGGCAACGCGCAGATCGCGGATCTCGAGCGTGCTCACGCTGTCTCCTCCAGTCGACGCGAGATGGTCACCATCCCGTCGGCGACGACCACGTCGAACACCGGCACGGGCTGGGTGGCCGGCAGCGTGCAGGCCTCGCCGGTCGTGAGGCTGAACGTGCTGCCGTGCTGCGGGCACTCGATCTCGCGCTCGTCGGGGAACACCTCGCCCTCCGACAGCGACACGTTGGCGTGGCTGCAGACGTCGCCGATCGCGTACACGTCGTCGTCGATGCGCACCACGGCCACGGCGACGTCGCCCAGCATCACGCGGGTGGCGGCGCCCGACGTGAGCCCTTCGAGGGCGATCGTGACCGACGTCGTCACGCCGCGTCCACCACGAGCCGTCCGACGTCGAGCTTGCCGGCGACGCGCGCCCGCAGCGGCGCCACGAGCGCCGGCGCCGGGAGCTGGTCGAGCACCTCGTCGAAGAAGCCGAGCACGATCAGGCGGTCGGCGATGTTGGTGGGCACCCCACGGCTCTCGAGGTAGAAGCGCTGCTCGGGATCGATCGGCCCGACCGTGGAGGCGTGGCTGCACTTCACGTCGTTGGTGCGGATGTCGAGGTTGGGCACGCTCGACGCCCACGCGTGCTCGCCCAGCGTGAGGTTGCGATTCGTCTGGAACGCCGCCGTGCCGCGGGCGTGCTCGCGCACCCGGATGAGCCCGGTGTACACGCTCTGCGCCGACCCCTGCACCACCCCCTTGAACAGCAGGTCGCTGTTGGTGTGCGGTGCGTCGTGGTCCTGGATCGTGCGGAAGTCGTGCATCTGGTCGCCGCCGGCGAAGTAGAGCGCGATCTGCTTGGTGTTGCCGCCGCGTCCGGCGAGGCGGACCTCGGTGCGGACCCGTGCGTAGTGGCCGCCGAAGGCGACCGTGGCCACGGTCGTGGACGAGTCGGCGTCGCCGACCGCCAGCTGGTGGCCGATCTGCCATGCGTCGACCGACAGCTCGTTGACCGCCACGTAGCGCACGCGGGCCGCCCGCCCGGCGCGGAGGTGCAACACCGGTGCGACGAGCGCCCGCCCGCTCCCGACGAAGCGCTCGACCACGGTCACCTCGCAGTCCTCGCCGGCGTCGACCAGCAGGCGCGGGAACACCGCCGACCCGTCGGTGTCGACGTGATGCGTGACCACGATCGGTTGGGCGGCGTAGGCACCGGCGGGCACGGTGATCTGCACCGGCGCGGCGAACGCGGCGTTGAGCTCGGCGAACACGTCGGGCGCCGGGCCGTCGACGAGCGCGGCGACCGGACCGCCGGCCCCCGGCGCCGAGGTGACGAACGCCGATTCCTGGCCCGGCGCGTCCACGGTGGTGGTGGCCGCGGCCGGCGTGAAGTCGTCGATGTTCAGGTCGCCGATGCGGCTGTAGCGCCAGATCTCCTCGGTCGCCGACGGCCACACCATCCCGGCGGCCCGTTCGGCAGCGGCGGCCCGATCGGCGCCCTGTCGCGGGTCGTCGCCGGCGAGCGAACGCGCGGCGTCGGCGGAGAATGCGTGCACGAGGACAGGCTACGGAGCGTTCGGGTCAGGACCGCCCGAACCAGCGGCGCCATCCCCGTCGATCGTCGCGGGCGCGCTCGGCGTCGACCTCGGCGCGGACGCGGTCGCCCACCGCGTTGAGGACGTCCTCGGCCTCGTCGAGCACCGCGGCCGCGCTGCCGTCGGCAACCGATGCCGGTTCGGCGGGCGTGGGCGGTGTCACGAGGGCGCCGTGCGTCCACGCCCGGTCGGCGAGCCGGCGCTCGTACGCGGCGCATGGGTCGGGGCAGCGCCACGGCGCGTCGGGCGCGAGGTCGAGGTCGCACTTGCGCACCGTCTCGCCGTTGGCGTAGGTGCGGCTCTCGAAATGCTTGCACTCCTGGCGCATCGGCACGGCGCCAGGATACGACGGCCGGCACCCCCGCGGGATGCAGCGCCGCCGGTTGCGATCGGCGAGTCGGGGCTACGCCGCGTCGTCGCGGATGTCGATGCGGGCGGCGATGCGCGCGTCGACGGTGACATCGAGGTCGGCGTCGACCGGGGCGTCGATCTCGATGAAGATGCACTCGCCCGGGCAATCCTCGGCGGCGTGGATCACCCGCTGCACGAGGCGGATCGGCACTCGCGCCAACGAGCCCGAGCTGCCCGGGTCGTTGAGCGGGCGGCCGGCCTCCTTGACGTAGGCGATGCCGTCCTCGAGTTGCATGAACACGTCGTCGCAGTGATCGACGCAGAGACCGTCGCCGGTGCACAGGTCCTGGTCGATCCACACACGCATCGGGGTCCACGGTACCGGCCGTTCGGCCGGGCCCGGAAACGATGCGCGCGCCGGCCGTAGCCTCGGGCGGGCATGAAGAGCATCACGTCCCCCGCACCGGTGGCCCCGACCCGCCCTCATCGGTGGGAACGACCGACGGGCGCCGTCGACGACCCCTGGGCGTGGCTGCGCGACCGCGACGACCCGGCGACGATCGGCTACCTCGAGGCGGAGAACGCCTACACGGCGGCGTGGTTGGACGAGCCGGGCCGGGCGGCGCTGGCGGCGACGATCTACGACGAGATCCGATCACGCGTCCAGGAGACCGACCTGTCGGTGCCGGTACGACACGGTGGCTGGTGGTACGTCACGCGCACGATCGAGGGCCAGGCGTACCCGGTGTTCTGCCGCAGCCACGACCCCGCGGTGCCCGACGAGCCGGCGTCGGTGATGCTCGACTGCAACCACGAGGCCGCGGGGCACGAGTACTTCGACGTCCACGCCGTCGATCCGTCGCCGGACCACACGCTGCTCGCCTGGTCGTGCGACGTCGACGGGGCCGAGCGCTACACGCTGCGGGTGCGCGACCTCGCCTCCGGCGCCGATCGACCCGACGAGCTGACCGGAACCTCGGCGTGGGGCGGCGTCGCCTGGTCGGCCGACGGGTCGTGGCTGTTCTACGCCCGGCCCGACGAGCAGAACCGTCCGGCCGAGATCTGGCGCCATCGTCTGGGCACGCCTCAGGACGACCGACGTGCTCGTGTTCGCCGAGCCGGACGAGCGCTTCTTCCTGGACGTCGGCTCGACGCGCAGCGAGCGGTGGATCGTGCTGCGCTCATCGTCGAACACGTCGTCCGAGGTGTGGGTCATGGCCGCGGCGACGCCCGATGCGGCGCCGCGCCTCGTTCGCGGGAGGGCGGACGACGTCGAGTACGACCTCGACGACTGGGGCGACCGCTTCGTCGTGCTGACCAACCTCGACGCGCCGGACTTCTGCGTGATGTCGGCACCCCACGACGCTCCCGACGAGTGGTCGGTGCTCGTGGCCCACGAACCGGGCCGGCGGATCACCGCCATCGAGCCCTTCGCCGACCACCTGGCCGTGCACGAGTGGCGCGACGCGCAGCCACGCGTGCGCGTCGCCCGCCACGACGGCTCGACGCAGGTGCTCGACCTGGGCGACGAACCGCACGACGTCGAGCTCGGCGCCAACCCGGAGTGGGCGACCGGAACGCTGCGGGTGTCGTACCAGTCGCTCACCGCGCCGGCGGCGGTGTACGACGTCGACCTGGCGACCGGTGAACGCATCCTGCGCAAGCAGACGCCGACGCCGAACGTCGACCTCACCCGGTACACGTCGACGCGCACGTGGGCCGAGTCGGGCGACGGCCGGCGGGTGCCGGTCGACATCGTGCACCACGTCGACACCCCGCTCGACGGGACGGCGCCAGGGGTGGTGTACGGCTACGGCTCCTACGAGTCGTCGCTCGCGCCGTGGTTCAGCGTCGCCCGACTGTCGCTGCTCGACCGCGGCGTGGTGTGGGCGCTCGCCCATCCTCGCGGCGGCGGTGAGCTCGGCCGGGCGTGGTACCTCGACGGCAAGCTGCTGCACAAGCGCAACACGTTCTCCGACACGTTGGCCGTCGCCGATCACCTCGTCGCCGAGCGCATCGTCGACGGAGCCCGGCTCGCCGTGCGCGGCGCCAGCGCCGGCGGCCTGCTGGTGGGGGCCTGCGTCACGATGCGCCCGGAGCGCTTCGCCGCCGCCGTGGCCGAGGTGCCCTTCGTCGACGTGGTCACCACGATGAGCGATCCCACGCTGCCGCTGACGGTGACCGAGTGGGAGGAGTGGGGCGACCCCCGCCGCGAGCCCTACGCCAGCTACATCGCCGGCTACTCGCCGTACGACAACACGACGGCGCTCGACGGCGCGGCGCGATGGCCGGCGTTGTACGTCACGGCCGGGCTCAACGACACCCGCGTCGGATTCCAGGAGCCGGCGAAGTGGGTGGCCAAGCTGCGCGCCGTCGGCGCCGGCACCGAGCGCCCGCTGCTCCTGCGCACCCAGATGGGCGCCGGCCACCGTGGCCCGAGCGGTCGCTACGACGCCTGGCGCGACGAGGCCCGCATCCTCACCTTCCTGCTCACCACCCTCTAGGAGCCGAAGATTTCCACAAGCATTTTCGAGCGTTCCCGCACGATTTCGCGTCCCTGAATCAGAGATGGGCGCCATCTCCGATTCCGGTACGCGAATTCGAGCGTTTCTGCACGATTTTGCTTGTGGAAATCATCTTCTTCTTGCAAGTGGCTTGCAGCGATCGGGCGTAAGGTTTCGGGGATGCGACGGCGACTTGCCGAGGTGGCGCGCCACGTCGGCGTGAGCGAGGCGACGGTCAGCCGGGTGCTCAACGAGCGACCCGGCGTGTCGCCGACGACCCGTCAGGCGGTGCTGACGGCGCTCGACGTGCTCGGCTACGAGCGACCGACGCAGCTGCGCGGCGAGCGGGCCCGACTGGTCGGGCTGGTGCTGCCCGAGTTGCAGAACCCGATCTTCCCGGCGGTCGCCGACGTGGTGGGCGGCGCGCTCGCCCAGAACGGGTTCACGCCGGTGCTCTGCACCCGGACCGCCGGTGGCATCACCGAAGCGGCGTACGTCGAGCTGCTCCTCGACCAGCACGTGTCGGGCGTGGTGTTCGCCGGCGGCCTCTACGCCCAGGAGCAGGCGCCGCACGGCCACTACGCGATCCTCGCCGAGCGCAACCTGCCGGTGGTGTTCATCAACGCCGCCGTCGATCGCATCGGGTTCCCGCGGGTGTCGTGCGACGACGCCATGGCCACTGAGCAGGCCTTCGACCATCTCGTCGCCCTCGGACACCGCCACATCGCCCTCCTGCTCGGACCCGCCGACCACGTGCCGAGCAACCGCAAGCTGGCCGCCGCCGTGTCGGCCGCACGCCGTCACGGCATCGAGCTCCCCGCCGATCGCGTGGCGCGGGCGATGTTCTCCCCCGAGGGGGGTCAGGCCGCCGGTGACGGCCTGGTCGCCACCGGAGCCACCGCCGTGCTCTGCGCCAGCGACCCGCTCGCCCTCGGCGCGATCCGCGCCGTGCGGCGTCGGGGGCTGCAGGTGCCCGCCGACGTGTCGGTGGTGGGGTTCGACGACTCGGCGCTGATGCGTTTCACCGATCCGCCCCTGACGACCGTCCGCCAGCCGATCGAGGCGATGGGCCGGGCCGCCGTCGAGCGCCTCATCAGCCAGCTCGACGGCGACCGCGACGGCCCGATGGAGCTGCTGTACGCCCCCGAGCTCGTCGTCCGCGGGTCCACCGCGCCCGTCTGACCAGCCGCGCGCGCCCGGCGGCGGTTTGCAATCGCGCGCAATCTGTTCCAATTATCCGTAAGTTGCGCGACTTCTTGCAGCATCGCGTTCGATCTGCTTCACTCGCCGTCGCCGGGGCTGACACCGTCCGCCCGCACGGCGACCGAGCGCGACGACGGAGGGGGATGACAACGTGATGGCACGCAGCGACGCGCGCGACGAGCGCGAGTGGTGGCGCCACGCCCTCATCTACCAGATCTATCCGCGCAGCTTCGCCGACGCCAGCGGCGACGGCGTCGGCGATCTCGCCGGCGTGCGTTCGCGGCTCGGCTACCTGCGCGACCTCGGGGTCGACGCCATCTGGTTCACCCCGTGGTACGTGTCGCCGCTCGCCGACGGCGGCTACGACGTCGCCGACTACCGCGACATCGACCCGCTGTTCGGCACGCTCGCCGAGGCCGAGCGGCTCATCGCCGAGGCCCTGACGCTCGGGATCCGCACGATCATCGACATCGTCCCCAACCACGTGTCGGACCGCCACCTGTGGTTCGTCGAGGCGCTGGACGGGGGTCCCGACTCGCCGTTGCGCGACCGCTTCTGGTTCCGGCCGGGCAAGGGCGCCGACGGCAGCGAGCCGCCGAACGGCTGGCGCTCCCACTTCGGCGACTCGGCGTGGACCCGCACCAAGAACCCCGACGGGTCGCCCGGCGACTGGTACCTGCACCTGTTCGCGCCGGCCCAGCCCGACCTCAACTGGGACCACCCCGCCGTACGGGCCGAGCACGAGGACATCATCCGCTTCTGGTTCGACCGCGGCGCCGGCGGCGTGCGCATCGACTCGGCGGCGCTGGCGCTCAAACACCCCGATCTCCCGGAGCTCCCCGACCCGATCGTCGCCGGCAGCCACCCCTTCGCCGACCGCGACGAGCTGCACGAGCTGTACCGCGAGTGGCGGCGCATCGCCGACGACTACGACCCGCCACGGGCGCTCATCGGGGAGCTGTGGCTGGAGGATCGCGACCGCTTCGCCCTGTATCTGCGCCCCGACGAGCTGCACGGCGCGTTCAACTTCGAGTACCTCGCCGCGCCGTGGGACGTCGACGCCCTGCGGGCCTGCATCGACAACACCCTCGGCATCCACGCGTCGGTGGGCGCCACGCCGTCGTGGGTCCTCGCCAACCACGACGTCACCCGCCCGCTCACGCGCTACGGACGCGAGGACACCTCGTTCTCGTTCACCGCCAAGCGCATCGGCACGCCCACCGACCCCGCCCTCGGCGAGCGCCGGGCCCGCGCCGCGGTCGTGCTCACCGCCGCCCTGCCCGGCTCGTTCTACGTGTACCAGGGTGACGAGCTCGGCCTGCCCGAGGTCGAGGACCTACCCGCCGACCGCATCCAGGACCCGATGCACTTCCAGTCGGGGGGCGTCGACCCCGGGCGCGACGGCTGCCGGGTGCCCCTGCCGTGGTCGGGCGACACGCCACCGTTCGGGTTCAGTCCGCCGTTCGCGACCGACGAGCCGTGGCTGCCCCAGCCCGCTCGATGGGCGGCGCTCACCGCCGAGCGCCAGGCTGCCGATCCGGCCTCGATGCTGTCGCTCTACCGCACGACGATCGCCGTGCGCCGCGAGCGTCTCGGCGGCGACGCACCGTTGACGTGGCTACCGAGCGCGCCGGACGTCCTGATGTTCCGGCGCGGCGACATCGTCTGCCTGGTCAACCTCGGCGACACCGGCGTGGGCGTCGTCGACGGCGAGATCCTCGTCGCCAGCGCGCCGGTGATCGACGGCTGCCTGCCGCCCGACGGCGCCGTGTGGATCGCCATGGCGCGCGACGACGCCGAGCACCGGTCCACCAGCGGGTCCGTCACCGACCCGACCACCACCTCGCCCGCCGCGCCACCGACCGTTCCGACCACCAACAACCAGCACCTCCGAGGGGGAACCACCATATGACCAGGACCGCACCCACCATCCGGCGCCGTCGCCGGGCGATCGCCACCGGGCTCGCCGCGGCCGCGGCCGTCGGCGCCGCCGGATTCGGCACCGCCCACGCCACGACCGACGCCGGAGCCGAGACGGTGACCATCAGCGTCAGCAACCTGCCGCCGGCCACCGAGTCCGGCGCCCGCGAGGCGTTCCTCGAGCGCGTCGATCAGTTCGAAGCGGCCAACCCGAACATCCACGTCGAGCCCTCCGAGTACGAGTGGGACGTGGCGACCTTCGCCGCCAACCTGGCCGGCGGCACGATGCCCACCGTGTTCCAGATGGCGTTCACCGACACCCTCGGTGTCGTCGAGCGCGGCCAGGTGGCCGACATCACCGCCGAGGTTCAAGCGCTCCCGTACGCCGCCGACTTCAACCCCAACGTGCTGAGCGTCGCCCAGGACGCCGCCGGCAACATCTACGGCGTCCCGATCGCCGCCTACGGCATCGGCCTGCACTACAACCGCCAGCTGTTCGAGGAGGCCGGCCTCGACCCGGACAAGCCGCCGACCACGTGGGACGAGGTGCGCGCCGACGCCAAGGCGATCGCCGACGCCACCGGACAGGCCGGCTACGCCCAGATGACCCAGAACAACACGGGCGGATGGATGCTCACCTCGCTGAGCGACGCCTTCGGCGGCCGCCTGCAGACGCTCAACGACGACGGCAGCATCGACGTCACGATCGACAACCCGGGCACGACCAAGGCGCTCGAGTACCTGCAGTCGCTGCGTTGGGACGACAACTCGATGGGTTCCAACTTCCTGCTCGACTGGGGCACGATCAACCAGGCGTTCGCCGGGGGCCAGGTCGGCATGTACATGAGCGGGTCCGACGTCTACAACAGCCTCGTCACCGAGAACGAGATCGATCCGGACTCCTACGGGTTGACGGTGCTGCCGCTCGACGGCGCCGATGCCGGGGTGCTCGCCGGCGGCACGATCGCTTCGGTCGTCGCCGACGCCACCGACGCCGAGCGCGAGGCCGCCGTGAAGTGGATCGACTTCTACTACATGTCGCAAGCTGACCGATCAGGACGCCGCCGTCGCCGACGCCCAGGCGCTCGTCGCCAACGACGCTCCGGTCGGCACGCCGGCGCTGCCGATCTTCAGCCGCGAGCAGCTCGCCCAGTCCGACGCGTGGGTGGCCGACCTCGTGAACGTGCCGCAGGCGCAGATGGCCGGGTTCCGCGACAACATCTTCGACCAGCCACTGGTGCCGGAGCCGCCGAGCCACGCCCAGGAGATGTATGCCCTCCTCGACACCGTCGTGCAGACGGTGCTCACCGACAAGGACGCGGACGTCGCCGCGCTGCTCACCCAGGCCGACGCCGACGTGACGGCGCTCGTCGAGGGCTGATCGGTGCTCGCACCCGAGCGAAGTTCGGGTGTACCGGGGCGGGGGGCCGTCGTGTCCCCCGCCCCGGCAACGGTGTCGAGGCGCCGGCGGCGCGTCCGCGTGGACGGACGCGCCATCAGCACGTTCGTCATGGCGCTGCCGATGCTGCTGGCGTTCACGGTGTTCGCCTGGTGGCCATTGCTCCGCGCCGGGGTGCTGAGCGTGCAGCACAGCAACCTGGTCGACACTCCGTCCTTCGTCGGCCTGGAGAACTTCCGGGAGGTGCTCGCCGACCCGTTGCTGTGGACCGCCGTGAAGAACACCGCCTGGTTCGTGTTCCTGGCGCTGGTGTTCGGGTTCCCGATCCCGCTCCTGCTCGCGGTGATGATGAGCGAGCTGCGCCGCAACCGCGGCCTCTACAGCGCCCTCGCCTACCTCCCGGTGGTGATCCCTCCGGTGGCGTCGATCCTGTTGTGGCAGAGGTTCTTCGACGCCAGCCCGACCGGAACGTTCAACACGATCCTCGGCTGGTTCGGCCTCGGACCGTGGCCGTGGATCCAGGACCCGACGTGGGCGATGCCGTCGATCGTGCTGTTGGCGACGTGGTCGAACGCCGGTGCGACGGTGATCATCTACCTCGCCGCGCTCACGAGCGTGCGCGCCGAGCTGTACGAGGCGGCCGAGGTCGACGGCGCGTCGCTGCTGCGCAAGGTCTGGCACGTCACCCTGCCGCAGCTGCGCACCGTGCTGTTCGTCACGATGATGCTGCAGATCGTCGGCACCTTCCAGCTGTTCACCGAGCCGTTCCTGCTCACCGCGGGCGGACCGGCCGACTCGACGGTGTCGATCCTGCTGCTGATCTACCGCTACGGGTTCGGTGCCGGGGGCGGTGTCAACTACGGCGAGGCGACGGCGCTCAGCATCATGCTCGCCGCGTTCCTCGCCGTGTTCACGGCGGCGTACTTCCGCGCCACGCGCGCCTGGAGCGATCGATGAGCGAGCGATGAGCGCCTCGGTGCCGCAGCTCGAGGAACGGTCGCCGACGGTCGCCGCCGAACCGGCAACCGACCCGCACCGTCGACGCCGCGAGTCGATCGTCGAACGGGGCGTGATCTCCGACCTCGACCGCCGCCGGCCGCTGATGCGCGCCACGCTCGGTGCCACCCACGTGCTGCTGCTCGTGTTCCTGGTGATCGTCGGGCTCGGTCCGCTGCTGTGGCTGTTCAAGGCGGCGACGACCCCGACCCGCGACATCCTGCGCACTCCGATGGCCCTGTGGCCGCACGGACTCGACCTCGAGAACATCTCCACGGCGTGGAACGACGCCGAGATCAGCAAGTACTTCTTCAACACCGCTGCGCATCGCCTTCGGGTCGTGGCTGAGCCAGCTGTTCGTGGCGCTCACCGGCGGCTACGTGCTCGGCATCCTCAAGCCGCGGTACGCATCGTTCGTCACCATCTTGGTGCTGATCACGCTGTTCGTCCCGCCCGTCGTGCTGCTGGTGCCGCTGTTCCTCACCGTGCTCGACCTGCCGATCGTCGGCATCTCGCTGCTGAACTCGTACTGGGCGATCTGGCTGCCGGCGGGAGCGAGCGCGTTCAACGTGATCATCGTGAAGCGGTTCTTCGAGAACATCCCGCGGGAGATCATCGAAGCGGCCACCGTCGACGGCGCCGGGACCTTCCGGCTGTTCTGGTCGGTGGTGTTGCCGATGTCGAAGCCGATCATCGGCGTGGTGTCGGTGTTCGCCGTGCTGACGGCGTGGAAGGACTACCTCTGGCCGTTGATCGTGCTGTCCGAATCCGGCCATCCAGCCGCTGTCGGTGCGCCTGCCGACGGTGCGCGACACGCTGCAACTCGACGTGTTCCTCGCCGCCCTGGCGATCTCGACGATCTTCCCGGTGGCGCTGTTCCTCGTGTTCCAGCGACTGTTCCTCGGCGGCAACGGCCTGAGCGGCGCCGTCAAGGGCTGAGCGCTCACGAATCGAACGTCGGGCAGTGCTGGTGGGGGAAGTAGCGGGTGCACTCGTCGGGGGTGAAGTCACGGGTGACGAGCGATCGGGCGAAGCGGATCGACTCGTCGGAGTCGAGCGAGAGCTTGCGGATCACGTCGTTGCCGTCCTCGTAGTAGAGCGTGTCGGTGCCGCTGGCGAAGGCGACGTTCGGAGGGTCATCGGGTCGGATGGGGAGGTCGGCGAGGAGTTGGCCGTCGGGTGACCACACCCGGACGGTCCCCGCCGACGACGCCGTGGCGATCAGGCCGTCGTTCGACACCGCGAGTCCTTGCACGCTGCCGCTGTGCGCCTTGACCGTCCAGATCACGGCGTCTTCGCGGTCGGTCGGCGTGGGCGAGCTTGTCGAGATCGAGGACGATGAGATCACCGATCGAGTCGTTGTCAACGCCAGGCGCTGACCGTCTGGCGTCACCGCGGCTTTGAGCAAGGCGCCGCGCGCCGGTGCGAACGACCCGAGGTCGGCTCCTGTCGCAAGGTCGCGCACGTGGATCCGTCCGGGTCGTCGTCGTCTTGAACGACGACGATGCGAGGGCGGCCATCGGCGCCGGGCGGGCCGAAGGCGCCTCCCCAGAGCTCCGTCGTGCCGAGGTCGAGGACGGTTCGGCCCGGTCGTCATGTCGACGACGCGGCTCGACCCGGGCGGCCCGGGCAGTGGTGGCGGTGTCGGGCCGTGGTTCGGCGCGCAGAGGGATACGCCGTCGACGAGGGCGGTGGCGCCGGATCGCGTCGAGCGCGACGATGTCGTCGCAGCGGCCGAGCGGGGTGGACCGCCCGGTGCTCACGTCGATCTCGTGGGCCAGCCAGTTCTGGTCGAGGCCGGCGGCCTGCGGCCATGTCGCCCGAGAGCTGCGTCGTCGCGGGCGTGTCTTGGCGGAGATCGCCGATCACGTGGTGATGCTGCCGGTCGCCTGGTCGACCCGTTCGACGGTGCCGTTCCCGTCCTTGTACGATCGTCACGAGTGCGGTCGACCGATCCGGGCTGACGGCGAACAACCCGACGTAACCGCCGGTGGCGTGGAAGTTCCCGAGCGCGGGTGGGCCCTGGAGCGACAGATCCCACGTGCGCACCTGTCCCGGGACGGCGGACACGAGCCGTGACGAGTCGGGAGAGAACGCCAACCCGATCGGCTGGTCCGGTGAGCCGGCGAGGACGAGTTGCTGGGCGTAGTCCGTCGTGTCGTAGATGCGGATCAGGTTGTCGCCGCCGCCGACCGCCAGGTGGCCGTCTCGCGCTGAACTCCGGCTGGCCGGGGCTCGGCATGTCGAGGGTGGCTCGCGATGCTCCGGTGGCGAGGTCGAGGACGTCGACGCGGCGACCGACGAGCGACGCCACCGCGACCGAGGTGCCCGGAGGGGTCGACCGCCATCGCCTGGAAGGACACGTCGGGTCGAGCGATCTGGCGGTCCTTCTGGATGGTGCCGTCGGGCTCGAGGTCGTAGACCGTCAGCGTGGGGTCATCCAGCTCGGCCGCGACCAGGTCGTCCGTGCCGGGCAGGAAGCGGAAGTCGAGGCCCGGACCGACGACGATCGGGTCGCCCCGGGTGGCGAGGTCCCACGCCAGGACGGTGTAGGCGTCTCCGGTGTGGCGCACCGCGGCCAGCCAGCGTCCGCTCGCCGAGTAGGCGAGGCTCTCGTAGGAACCCGGTGGCCCGGGGAGCGTGCCGAGCGAGCGGCCGCTCGGCACGTCGAACTGCTCGGCGACGGCTCCGGTCGGTCAGTGGGCTGTGGGGTCGCAGTCTCGGCTGCTTGATAGCCGACCCCGAGCACGCCGGCCGGTGGGGTCGAAGGCCAGGGACTGCCAACCAGGCGGGCGGCTCGTCGTGATCGTGGTCGTCACCTTCCCGCTGCCGGCGTCGATGAAGGAGAAACCGGCGGCGTCGGGTCGGTCGACGGCGAGGAGCGCACCGTCGGGTCGCGGCGGCAAAGGCCTGATCGGCGACGTCGTCGACGGTGGTCTCCACGCGGTCGGCTTGGGTCGCCACCTGGAGCGCCGACACCGCTTCGGGCAGCGGCGCGTGTGTCGTCTGCATGGCGGTCAGGGCGAGCATCACCGCCCGTTCCGGATCCTCGCCGATGGCCAGCTCGGCCTGGCCCGCCAGATCGCGCGCCCGGGCCTGCTGCGCTTGGTCGTCGGCCGCGGCGCGCTGGGTGAACGCAAGCGCCCCGAGGACCGTGGTCGCAACCAGCCCGGCGCCGAGCAGCCCGACGACGGTGCGACGACGTCGTGTGCGGGCGGTCGCCTCGCGCTGGGCGCGGGCGCGGCTGCTGGTCGAGGAACCGGTGCTCGTCGGTGGAGAGCGAGAGCCCGGCCCGCTCGGCCCACGCCTCGGCGATGTCGAGGCGGCCGCCTCCGTACAGGAAGCTCGGATCGGATCCGGCGCCCAGCCAGTCAGCGGTCGCCGCCGCCAGTCGCCGGCGTGTGAGGAGATCATCGCGAGCGTCGTCGATCCAGGTCCGCAGCCGGGCCCAGTGGTCGAGCAGCGCCTCGTGGGCCACCTCGACCGTCGGCGTGCGGCTCGATGCGTCGCGGTCGAAGGTGAGGAGGCGGTGGAGGCCGAACTGCGTGCAACAGGGCGTCGAGCTCGTCACCCCGGAGACCCTCCTGCTCGAGCTCCGTCCGCCGCACCCGGCGACGGGTGTCGTCGTGGTCGTCGCTGACGTTGACGAGACTCAGGAACACCCGGCGGGCGTGGCCACGAAGGGACTCGTCGAGGCCGCCGTAGATCGCCTCCGCCCGCCGACCGAGGGCATCGCTGAGTCCACCTGACTGGTCCAGGTCGCCGACGAGTGATCGTGTTCGTCCGCCGCCGTTCGAACAGCTCCGCCATCGCATGTTGCACGAGCGGGAGTGCACCCGGTTGCCGCTCGGCCTCGCTGGTGATCCGCGTGATCAGCGCGGCGTCGACCTCGACGCCAACAGCCGCCGCCGGTCGACGGATCGCCTCGGCGAGCTCGGTCGCGGTCATCGCCCCGAGGGCGACGGTTCGACCGCGCAGGGCGTTGCCGAGCACCGCGTGGGCGAGCGGTCGATCGAAGTAGTCGGCGCGCAACGTGGCGACGACGCGGACGGTCGAACCTTCCCGGCTGGCTACGTCGGCGAGCACGTCCATGAACGCCCGTCGCTCCTGCTCGACGATCGTCTCGGTGAACAGTTCCTCGAACTGGTCGACGATCACGACGACGACGCTCCCCGCCGGCAGCAGGGGGGCGACGATGTCATCGAGCCGGCACGCCGCCCGTCGATGATCGAGTCGATGAAGTCGGGGACCTCGACGGTGGCGACGCGTCCGAGCGCGGCGTGGAGTTGATCGAAGGGAGATCTTCCGGGCACCATCTCCGTGACCAGCCAGCTCTCGGATCCGACGACGGCGCCCTGGTGCAGCGCCGGGACGAGTCCGGCCTTGACCACCGACGACTTCCCGATCCCCGACGGTCCCACCACGACGAGCAGGTTCTCCTCGGCCAGCACGCCGACCATGTCCGTGATGGCGTGCTCCCGACCGAAGAAATCGCCGGCATCGGCCTGCTCGAAGGCCTCCAGCCCTCGATAGGGATTCCGCGCCGGTGTGAACGTCGGGGCCGGATCGGCAGCGACGGTGAAGGCCTCGCGCACTCGGCTGACGAGTTCGTCGACCGTCTCCGGGCGCGCCGAAGGATCGGCCGACAGGGCACCCGCGATGACCTCGGCGACGCGGTAGGGGCCAATGGCGAGCGGCCGGTCGCTTGGCCGTGGCGCGCCGCTCAGCAGTTGCTGCAGGAGGACACCGAGCGAGTACACGTCTCCGGCCGGCGTGGCCGGGCACCCTCCCAGTCGTTCGGGGGCGTCGTACGCCGTCGCGGCGAACGTCACCACACCGGCGCAGATCTCGTCGACGCCGAAGTCCGACACGTAGGCGTTGGCCTCGTCGTCGAACAGGATGTTCGCCGGCCGTATCCGTCCGTGCACGACACCGTGTCGGTGTGCCGACGCCACGCCGGCGCCGACGGTCTCGAAGATCGCCAGCGCTTCGGTCGGAGCCAAGCCGCCGTCGGGGATGCGTTCGGCGAGGGTGCCGCCGGTCAGGAGGCGGCTCACCATGACGGCCCGGTCCGGCTCCGCCAATAGTCCAAGAGCGGAACGACCGACGGATGTTCGACTCTCGTGATGCGTTGCGACGCGCTCTCGAAGCGGCGCACGAACGGAGCCCGCACGACCACGCCGGACCCGAAGATCCGCACGGCGACCTCGCGGCCGACGGCCGGCTGGTAGGCGCGATGCACCTCACCCGACTCGCCGACGCCGATGAGCGAACGGAGCTCGAACCCCGGCACGGCGCGCTCGGTCTCCCGAGGCAGCAGCGGCGGGAGGCGGTCGAGCTGCAGCGGCGGGAAGTCACTCCGGAAGCCGCCGCCGACCAGCTCGTAGACGTCGACCGCGCCGTCGAGGCCGACGATGTCGAAACGTCCCAACGATGCCGCCGCCCAGCCGGCCACGCCCGCTTCGGTCAGCGCCTGATGGCCGGCGAACGAGCACAGCGCCTGCCCGGGGTTGGCGACGGCGACGAGCCTCGCCGCCCGAACCAGCGGAGGACCCGCTGGCTCGTCCTCGCCGAGCTCGAGATCGCCGAAGTCGAC
The DNA here is from genome assembly GCA_963816635.1 of Ilumatobacteraceae bacterium. Classification (GTDB taxonomy): domain Bacteria; phylum Actinomycetota; class Acidimicrobiia; order Acidimicrobiales; family Ilumatobacteraceae; genus Desertimonas. The sequence goes on from CAWFLK010000021.1 coordinate 147,995, forward strand.
GGCGACCCTGGTGCACTCGTTCACCAGAGTCACTCGCCACCCGAACGGCCTGGATCGGTTCGACGAACACCGCGTAGCCGGCGGTGCCTCTCGGCGTCAGCGTGGTCCCGCCCCACCGGCTGCGCTGCCGCGGCCAGCTCCGCGTCGCGACGAGCGAGCGCCGCGTCGCGGGCCGTCGGGTCCGGCCAGCGGTCCGTCGACGTCCGCAACGACGACCGCCCGCCGATGCACCGCCGGTGCCACGGTGAGGAGCAACGTTCGATCCTGGGCGAGGATCCGCATCTCCATCGACCGCAGTTCCGGGGAGGGGTCGATGCCCAGGCCTTCGACCAGCGCCGTCCGCGTTCGCCCGTAGGCGCGCAACGCCTCGCTCTGACGACCACACCGGTACAGCGCCAGCATGTGCATCGCCCGCAGGCTCTCACGGAAGGGATGCTCGACCGTCAGCGCGTCCAACTCGGCGACGACCTCCCGGTGACGACCCGCTCGCAGGTCCGCATCGAGGCGGGCTTCGAGCGCGGCGAGTCGGAGCTCGTTCAGTCGTGTGATCTCACCATCGAGGAAGCCGTGGCCCTCCACGTCGGCGTAGGGGTGACCGCGCCACAGCAACAACGCGTCGCGCAGCCGCGCCGGCGACCTCGTCGGGCTCGACGAGCGCGGCGGCGGCCCGGCAAGCGACGTCGAACTCGATCGCATCGATCGTGGAGTCGGCGGATCGCAGCAGGTAGCCGTCGCCTTGGCGCACGACGACGTCGCCGAGCGTGCGGCGCAGGTTCGACACGTAGGTGTGCAGCGAGGCGAGGTTCGTCCGATCCGCGTCTTCGCCGTACATCGTCTGCAGCAGCCGGTCGACCGACACCGCCCGGCCGGCCTCGGCGATGAGGACCGCCATCACCGAACGCTGCTTGGGACCGCCCAGGACGAGCACGTCGCCGTCGTCGGCGACGGCGTCGAGCGGTCCGAGCACCCGGTATCTCACGGCTCGGACGACCCCGTGCGAAGCCAGCTCCGCTCGTTCACCGCCCCATTGTGCGCCCCGGCGCTCAAGAGCAGCTCAACAACGGCGACGACGTTGCGCAACCGCGTGGGGATGTTCATCGGAACGCCACCCGAAGGCCCTTCGATCGTCGTCGTGTTCGTCACCACCCCCGCCGGTCTGTTGCCGCCATGATGCGCCCCTTTCCACCTGGGTGCAACCGACCGCTCGGCCGGGCGGGCGGGCAACGGGCCCGGTGCAACAACCGTGACTTGAACGTGCGTTGAGCGCGCGTTCAGCGCCATTTTGGTCGAGGGGCTCACGGTGTCGCTCATCCCGTCTCGACGGGTCAACCAACGACCTTGGAGGTGCAGCATGCAACGAAAGATGAACCGCAACAAGTGGGTGTGGCCGCTCGGCCTGGCACTCGCCGGTCTGGCCGTCCACGGAGGCCTGGCCGGCGCCACAAAGGCGACGGACCCCGGCTTCGCCGGCACGACACTGGCCACCGCCACGTTCGGCCCGATCGACTCTCACGTGGTCTCCACCGATCCGCAGTGGGAGGAGATGATCACGACGAACGCCGACTCCGACCTCTACGTCCAGCAGAACGACTTGGACCCCAGCGCATGCAACGGCTGCGTCCCGAGCTCGGGTTGGCACACCCATCCCGGTCCCAGCCTCGTGATCGTCACCAAGGGCAGCGTGACCGAGTACGACGGCGACGACCCCAACTGCACCCCGCACGTCTACACGGCGGACACGCCGAACAACTCGTTCATCGACATCGGCGGCGGGCAGGTGCACATCGTCCGCGACGAGAGCGGCGCGCCGGCGCAGACCATCGCCGTGCAACTGATCCCGGCCGGCGCCGACCGACGCCAGGACGTGGCGACCAGTCCGGGCAACTGCCCGTTCTGAGCGTTCGGCCGGTCTGGCGGTCGGCCGACACGGCCCCGCCAGGCCGGCCTCCTCGCCGTGGGCTGACCGCGGTGCGGCTCACCACCGCCAGCGGGTGGCTCGTCGTGCGAACTCGTCTTCGCGTTCGATGATCCCGAAGGCGCGGTCCGGGTCGACCTCGACGATCGCGTTGCTTCGCACGAACGCCTCCATCTCGGGGTGGACGGCTGGGTCGTCCCAGTACTTCCTGACGTACGTGGCAACCGCTCGGTCGATGGCGTCGGCGTCAGCGGCGACGTCGGCGATCCGGGCTCGACCTTCGACCGAGACGCATTCGACCGTGTCGTCGACGGTCACGACGCATTGTGCGTTCTCGGCGATGTTCCGCGCCTTGCGCGCGTTCGGCGAGCAGGAGAACCAGAATCGGTCGGTCTCGGGGAGCCAGACGCCCCACACCGGCAGGGCATGCGGCCGCCCCGACGCGGACACCGTCACGACCCAGTAGTTCTTGTTGTCGACCAGCCGTTGCTGTGCCCACACCCACGGCAACGCATCGGCGGAGTCGGCCGGGACGCCGTAGTCGGACATGGCGGGGCGTTCGACCGTCGGCACCGAGCGAGGCTATACGCCGGTCTCGGGGCGGCGCCGTCGCCGTGTCGTCTAGCGTGCATGCCGCACCACGCCTGGTGCGTTGACGTCGCGACAAGGGGGTGCGTGACATGAGACCCGGTCGCATCATCGCCATCGTGCTGGGATCGATCGTCGCCGTGATCGGACTCGCCCTGGTCATCGGCGGCATCGCCGGCACCGTGGCCTACGGCGTCGCGCGGGACGACGACGGCTACTTCCGCACCGACGAGATCCACCTGACGAGCCCCACCTCGGCGATCACCTCCGACAGCCTCGACCTCGGCGGCACCCCCGGGGACGCCGGCTGGCTCACCGAGCGAGGAGACTTCGCCACGGTCAGCCTCGACCTCCAGCCGGCCGGCGCGGGTCCGGAGCTCTTCGCCGGGATCGGACCCACCGCCGATGTCACGAGCTACCTCGCTTCGGTGGCCCACGACCAGGTGACCGACTACGACGACTCGAACGCGACCGTCACGTACGAGCGTCAGGACGGCTCGGCGATCCCGGCGCCGCCGGGTGACCAGACGTTCTGGGTCGCCCAGGTCGCAACCGCGCAGCCCGGCGCACTGACCTGGGATGTGCGGGGCGGAGACTGGACCGTCGTGGTGATGAACGCCGACGGGAGCCCCGGCATCGACGCCACCGCCCGCGTGGGCATCAAGATCGATTGGCTGCTGCCGGTCGCCATCGTGCTGCTCGTGGTCGGCGCCGTGATGCTGGTCGGCGGGACGCTCGTCGCAGTCTTCGTCGGGCGCAGGCGTGGCCAGCAGCCGCCGCTGGCACCTGCTGACGCGTCGACGCTGCCGCCGCCACCCGGCCCGGACGTGCCGCCGCCTCCGGCGACGTTGGTGCCGCCGCCTCCGGCGACGCTCGCGCCGCCACCGCCACCAGCGCCGCTACCGCCGCCGGCACCCGAGGCGGACACCTCGACGTGAGGCTGGGGGTAGGCGTGCGTCGTCGCGTCAGCGCGCCGGAAGCACGTCGTGGTCGACGTGTCGCTCGCCGCGTGCCTCGCTGATCAGGTTGACGGCGACGCGGGCACCGTCACCGGCGGTGACGATCGTGTGCACGCTCACACCTCCGGTCGTCCCGGCGGCCCAGATCCCCGGCACGGATGAGCGCCCGTCGGAGTCGACGGTGACGATCGACTTGATGTACGGCTCGGTCCCGGCCGTGGTGGCGACGCCGGCCGCCTCGGCGAGGGCGACGCTGGCCCCGGTGGCGAGGATCACGTTCGAGGCGGTGAAGTCCTGACCGTCGGCCGTACGCACGGTGAACCCACCCGCTGAACCCTCGATCGCTTCCGCGGTGGCGTCCACCCACGTGGCCCCGGCCCGTTCCGCCTGGGCCCGTCCGCCGTCCACGAGGTCCGGCCCGGTGATGCCCTCGACGAAGCCGAGGTGGTTCTGCAGCCAGGCCCGGCGGGTCATGCCCTTGTCGGCGTCGATCACCACGGTGGGGAGCCCGGCGCGCGCCGTGAAGATGGCTGCGCTGGCCCCGGCCGGGCCACCCCCGACGATCACGACGCTGTTCGGTTGATCGCTCATCTGACTCTCCTTGTGCCGCCCGGCCGTTCGACGGACGCGCGCTCGTGGCTTTCGGGACGGGAAACAACCTATGAGTTCAAGCACAGTCGAGGTCAAGCCCTGTTCGCGACTCGTTTGCGCGGTCGTCGGGAACGATGCACGTCATGGAGATCAGCTTCTTGCAACCGGCCGGACTCGTGTCGAGCCCGGCGTTCAGCCACGTCGCCATCGTTCCCGCCGGGGCCACGACCATCTTCGTGGGTGGCCAGAACGGCGTCGACGACACCGGAGCCGTCGTGTCGAGCGACATCGCCGAGCAGTCGGTTCGCGCCATCGACAACGCCGCCGTCGCGCTCGCCGCGGCCGGAGCCTCGCTCGCCGACGTCGTGCAGTGGTCGGTGCTCATCGCCGCCGACGGCGATCTCGGCGCCGCCTACGGCGCCATCGCCCCCAAGCTCGCCCGGGACGGCGCACCGCCGCTCGTCACCGCGGCGCGGGTCGCAGGCCTCGGCGTGCCCGGAGCCCTCATCGAGGCCAGCGCGATCGCCGCCGTGATTCCTGCCTGACCCGCCGGGTCGAGGTTGCTCAGTCGAGCCCGATCCCGCCGGAGTGGTCGGACTACCCTCCAGCGCGATGGACGCACGCTCTCCGCTCTCCGATGCGTCCGGTCGGGACGTACTCGATCGTCGCGCGCGACGAGCAGTCCGTGGGCGTGGCGGTGCAGTCGCACTGGTACAACGTCGGCGCCGTCGTGCCGTGGGTCGACGCCGCCTGCGGAGCGGTTGCCGTTCAATCGTTCTCCGGGCCCGAGCCCGGGTACCGCGCCCTCGAGGGGCTCCGTGCCGGAACCGCTCCGGCGCAGATCCTGCAGGAGCTGCTGGAGGACGACGTGCAGCGGGCCGGCGGGCAGATCGCGATCATGGACGCCAGCGGGACGTTCGCGACGCACACCGGCGCGGGATGCATCCCGTGCGCCGGCCATCGCGTCGGCGCGGACTACTCGGTGCAGGCGAACCTGATGGACACCGACGCCGTGTGGGGGGCGATGGCCACGGCGTTCGAGCAGGCCGAAGGCGATCTCGCCGAGCGCCTGCTGGCCGCGCTCGAGGCGGCCGAAGTGGCCGGTGGCGACGTGCGCGGCCGGCAGTCGGCGGCGATCGTGGTCGCGTCCCCGGGACCGCCGGCGCCTCTCGACCGCGTCTTCGACCTGCGCGTCGAGGACCACCCGGATCCCGTGCCGGAGCTCCGACGTCTCGTCCGCCTGCGCCGCGCCTACATCCAGCTCAACGACGGAGACCAACTCCTGGCGCGCCAGGACGTCGCCGGCGCGCTGGCCGCCTACGAAGCGTCGATTCGGACCGCCGGCGCCGGCACGGCCGACGGCGAACCGGAGTTCTGGACCGGGATCGCGTTGGCGAGCAGCGATCGGATCGGCGACGCCGAGGACTACCTCCGGCGAGCAGGAGCACTGAGCGACCGCTGGGCGCGCCTCGTGCCGCGCCTGGTGGCTCCGGGCATGCTCGCCGACGATCCCGAGCTGATCGAGGTGCTCGTGCGGGCGGCGACCCCTCAGTAGCCGACCGGCTCGGCGGCGGCGACCGAGTAGTGGCGATCGCCCGCGCTCAGGCCTGCATCGCCACGAGGGCGAGCACCCCGAGCGCCACGTTGCGCCCGACGCTCCACCACGACACCGGCCGCGCCGACCACGCGCCGAAGCACGCACACGGCAGTCGCACGTCGTCGTCGAGGCGCACCAGCAACAGTCCGTTGAAAGCCGCCAGCAACACCAGCACGGCGACGGCGGTCCACGGCAGACCGACCCGCGCCACCAGCAGCGCGCCGAGGGCGATCTCGACCCACGGCACCACGACCGCGACGGGGCGTGGCGTCCCGAGTGCGGCGGCGTCGGTGAGCCACTGGCCACGGCGGGCCACCTTCGCCGCGCCGGCCAGCACGAAGACCACCCCGAGCACCACGGCGGCGATCGTCGCCACCACGCTCATCCGAGCGTCACCGAGCTCCGTTCGACCGCTGCGAACACGTCGACGCCGAGGTCGGCACCACATCGCGCCGCGGCGGCGGTGATCCGGTCGAGCTGGTCGTCGGTGCGCGACGGGTCATGGTGGAACAGGGCGAGGCGGCGCACGCCGGCCGCCGCGGCGAACGTCACGGCGTACTGGGCGGTGCAGTGTCCCCAGGTGCGCTTGTGCTCGAACTCGCTCGGCGTGTACTGCGCGTCGTGGATCAGCAGGTCGGCGCCACGGCACAGCTCGAGCACGCCGGCATCGAAGTCGGACGGGTCGTCGGGCTGCTGATGATCGCTGACGTACACCACCGCCGAGCCCCCGTGCTCGACGCGGTAGCCGAAGGTGACCCCGGTGTGGGGCACCCGCGCCGCACGCACGAAGAACTCGCCGATGGCGAACTCCGGCGTGGCCCGACGGACCGATACCGACCCGCCGATCTCGTCGAGGGACACCGGGAACATCGGCGGTTGGATCACCCCGGCCAGCACGTCGCCGGGATGTCGGCCGTCGGCCTGCAGCGGGGCGAAGATCGTCAGCTCGGCGCCGCTCTGCAGCAGCGGCGTGAAGAACGGGAGCCCCTGCACGTGGTCCCAGTGGAGGTGCCCGAGCAGGCACGTGCCGACGAACGGCTCGTCGGGCGCCAGTGTGTTGCCGAAGAATCGCAACCCCGTGCCGAGGTCGAACAGGAGCGGCTGCTGACCCTCGACGCGCACCGACACGCAGGCGGTGTTGCCGCCGTAGCGGGCGACATCGTCGCTCTGCACAGGGGTCGAGCCGCGGACACCGTGGAACGTGACGATCACGTCCGCCGTCCGCCGGTCAGCTGCCTCATGCACCTCGAACGGTAACCGGGCGGCCGCAGATCGTCCCCAAATCGCGTGCGTCGCAACGGTCGATCTGGTCACCCACATTCTCGATATCGAGAACCTGGGTGACCAGATCGAGCCTCAGGGAGCCAGGCGGGCGATGGCGTCGGCGAGGGCCAGCGTGCGGCGGGCGTTGTCGACGTGCAGGGCCTCGACCATGCGACCGCCGACCGTCACGACGCCGCGGCCTTCGGCGGCCGCGGCCGTGAACGCCTCGATGACCTCGCGGGCGGCCGCGACCTCGTCGTCGGTGGGCGACCAGGCGTCGTTGGCCGGGCCGACCTGGCCGGGGTGCACGAGCGTCTTGCCGTCGAAGCCCATCTCCACGCCCTGGCGGCACTCGGCGGCGAAGCCCTCGTCGTCGCGGATGTCGTTGAACACCCCATCGAGGATCGCCACACCCGCCTCGCGCGCCGCCAGGACCGCGGTCGCCAGGTACGGCGTGAGGTTGGCGCGGCCCGGCACGCCGAGCGGCGCGCGAAGCTCACGGGCGAGGTCGTTGGTGCCGATCACGAGCACGCTGACGCGCGGGTGGGCGGCGATGGCGCGGGCTTCGAAGATCGCGGTCGGCGTCTCGACCATGGCCCACACGGTGGTCGACGTCGCCCCGCCCGCGTCGAGCCGGGTGACGATGTCGTCGACGTGCGCCGCGCCGGCGACCTTGGGGACCACCACCGACGGCGCCCCGGCACCGGCGGCGGCGGCGATGTCGTCCGTGCCCCAGGGCGTGGCGAGGCCGTTGCACCGCAGCGCCAGCTGTCGCGAGCCGTAGTTGCCCGACGTCAGCGCGGCGACGGCCTGCTCGCGGGCGAGCTCCTTGGCGTCGGGGGCCACCGAGTCCTCGAGGTCGAGGATGATGCCGTCGCACGCGATCGTGGTCGCCTTCTCCAGCGCCCGGGCGTTGGCCGCCGGCATGTACAGCACCGAACGCAGCGGTCGGACGTCATCGGTCATCACGAGTCCCCGACGGTCGCGTAGCGGGCGGCCAGTTCGGGATCGCGTCGCGCCAGCTGCTCGGCGAGCTCGACGATCACCGTGCACTGCTTCACCGACGCATCGTCCTCCATCCGCCCGTCGAGCAGGACCGCTCCGGTGCCGTCTCCCATCGCGGCGATCACCCTGCGGGCGTGGGCGACGTCGGCCGGGTCGGGGCTGAACACCCGCCGGGCGATGTCGATCTGCGCCGGGTGCAGGCTCCACGCCCCGACGCACCCGAGGAGGTAGGCGTTGCGGAACTGGTCCTCGCACGCCACCACGTCGGCGATGTCGCCGAACGGCCCGTAGTAGGCGAGCACGCCGGCCGCCACGCAGGCGTCGACCATGCGGGCGAGCGTGTAGTGCCACAGGTCCTGCTGGTAGGTGGGCCGTGGCGCATCGGGGTGCCCGGGATCGGGGTCGGCGCGCACGAGGTAGCCGGGGTGGCCGCCCCCGACGCGCGTGGTCTTCATCCGTCGGTTGGCCGCCAGGTCGGCCGGCCCGAGCGACAGGCCCTGGACGCGGGGCGACGCGGTGCAGATGTCCTCCACGTTGGCCACGCCACGGGCCGTCTCGAGGATGGCGTGGAGCAGGATCGGCCGGGTGAGCCCGGCGCGGGCCTCGAGCTGGGCGACGAGGCGGTCGACGTAGTGGATGTCCTCGGGGCCTTCGACCTTCGGGATCATGATCACGTCGAGGCGGTCGCCGATCTCGGTCACGGCCGTGACGAGGTCGTCCAACGCCCACGGCGAGTCGAGCGAGTTGACCCGCGTCCACAGCTGCGTGTCGGGGTGGTCCCACGCCCGACCGATGGCGACGAGCCCGGCGCGGGCGGCCTCCTTGTCGCTCGCCGGGATGCCGTCTTCGAGGTTGGCCAGCAGCACGTCGACGGTCGGGGCGATCGACGCGACCTTGGCGACCATCTTGGGGTTGGACGGCGGGAGGAAGTGGATCATCCGCGACGGGCGGAAGGGGATCTCGCGCACCGGTGCGGGCGCGCCGACCGCGAGCGGCCGGAAGAAGTCTCGCGGTGGACGCACGGCAGCGAGCGTACGGTGCCCGCGACCGACGGGCGAAGGCGTGACCGAGCTACCGGTGCGCTACCCGGTGCGCAGGTGCACGACGTCGGCGACCGCCAAGCGGTGGGTCGCACCGCCGTCGTCGAGCACCACCAGACGGCCGTCGACGGTGACGTCGGTCGCCGTCCCGGTGAGCGCCCCGCCCGAGGGCAGCTCGACGCGCACCCTCCGACCGAGCGTGGAGAGCTCGGTGCGGTAGCGCACCTCGACGTCGGCACCGACGGCGTCGTAGGCGCCGAGCAGGGCGGCGAGGAGGTCGGCCGGATCGACGTCAGCACCGAGGCGGGCGGCGCCGTCGGGGCACCACCGCACGTTGACGCCGATCCCCACGACGAGCGGCCCGTCGGCGTGACGTTGGGCCAGCACGCCGGCGAGCTTGGCCCCACCGGCGAGCACGTCGTTGGGCCACTTGAGGGCGACGTCGTCGGCGCCGCCGAGCTCGCGGCACGCGTCGACGGCGGCAACGCTGACCCGTCGCGCCACGGCGCCGGGGTCGGGCGGCACGCGGTGGAACAGCAGCGACACCAGCAGGTTCGCGTCGGGGGGCGCGTCCCACCGACGGTCGAGCCGGCCGCGCCCCTGCGTCTGGTGGCCGGCGGCGAGCACCGAACGGTCGGAGCGGCGATCGGCATCGGCCAGCAGCACCGCGTTGGTGCTGGTGGTGACCGCGACGTGCTCGACGTGCCACCCGGGGGGCCAAGTGCGGTCCCAGCCGGTCACGACCCCTACTCTGGCAGCCGTGCTGACGAAGATCCTGATCGCCAACCGCGGTGAGATCGCGGTGAGGGTCATCCGCGGCGCCCGCGAGATGGGCATCGCCACGGTGGCGGTCTACTCCGACCTCGACCGCGACGCGCTGCACGTGCGCCTCGCCGACGAGGCGTATGCCCTCGGCGGCCGCACCGCGGCCGAGAGCTACCTCGACACCGAAGCGATCCTCGCCGCCGTCGGGCGCAGCGGTGCCGACGGCGTGCACCCGGGCTACGGGTTCTTCTCCGAGAACGCCGACTTCGCCCGGGCGATCACCGAGATGGGCGTGACGTTCATCGGGCCGCCGCCCGCGGCAATCGAGGAGATGGGCGACAAGGTGTCGAGCCGACGGGCGGCGCTGCGGGGCGGCGCGCCGATCGTGCCCGGCACCATGGAGTTCGCCGGCGGACCCGACGACATCCGCGCCTTCGGCGTCGAGCACGGCTGGCCGGTCGCCATCAAGGCGGCGTTCGGTGGTGGCGGCCGCGGCATGAAGGTGGTGCAGGGCCCGGGCGAGGTCGACGAGGCGATGGCGTCGGCGCAGCGCGAGGCCAAGGCGTTCTTCGGACGCGACGAGGTGTACGTCGAGCGCTACCTCACGTGGCCGCGCCATGTCGAGGTGCAGGTGGTGGGCGATCAGCACGGCAACGTCGTGTGGGTGTCGACGCGTGACTGCTCGGCGCAGCGCCGTCACCAGAAGCTGATCGAGGAGGCGCCGGCGCCGGGGCTGCCCGACGGCGTCGAGGAGGCGATGGGAGCGGCTGCGGTGAAGGCGGCGGCGGCCGTCGGCTACACCAACGCCGGCACGGTGGAGTTCATCTACCAGGACGGCGAGTTCTTCTTCCTGGAGATGAACACGCGACTGCAGGTCGAGCACCCGGTGACCGAGGCGATCACCGGCATCGACCTCGTCGAGTGGCAGCTCCGCGTGGCGTCCGGCGAACCGCTGCCGATGACCCAGGAGGAGGTCCTGGCGCAGCGCCGCGGTCACGCCATCGAGGTGCGCATCAACGCCGAGGACCCGCGCGGCGGGGCCTTCCTGCCGTCACCGGGGACGATCACCTCGCTCGTGGCCCCCGACGGCTTCGGCGTCCGGTTCGACGCCGGGTACGCGGCCGGCGACACGGTGTCGCAGTTCTACGACAACCTGATCGGCAAGCTCGTGGTGTGGGGCCGCGACCGGCCGTCGGCGATCAGCCGGACGATCTGCGCCCTCGAGGAGATGGTGGTCACGGGCGTCGCCACCACGATCCCCGCCGATCTGGCGATCCTGCGCCACCCCGACTTCGCCGCCGTCGAGCACTCCACCAAGTGGGTGGAGGAGCGCCTCGACCTCAGCGGCGTGCCGGCGACGCCCGCCGTCGTCGACGACGGGGACGACGAGTCGGCAACCGTGCCCCGGCGCAGCACCGTCGAGGTCAACGGCAAGCGCTTCGACGTCACCGTGTGGGTCCCCGAGTCGGACGCACCCGCCGACGGTGGTGGTTCGCGGCGGGCCCCGGCGCGCAAGCGCAGCCGGGCGGCGACGAGTGCCGGCGCGGGTGCAGGAGGCGGCAGCGGCGACGTGACCGCACCGATGCAGGGCACGATCGTCAAGGTGCTCGTCGAGCCCGGCCAGGCCATCGGCGCCGGCGACGCCGTGGTGGTGCTGGAGGCGATGAAGATGGAGAACCAGATCTCGGCCGAGCGCGCCGGCACGGTGCGCGAGGTCAAGGTGGCCGCCGGCGACACCGTCGGTCAAGGCGACGTGCTCGCCGTCATCGGCGACTGAAACCGGTATTCGGGGCGCGGTGCTCGTCGCCACGGTCCTGGCCCTCACCGCGGCCCTGCTGCACGCCGGCTGGAACCTGCGCGCCAAGCGCAGCCCCGATCGCCTCATCTCGCTGTGGGGTCAGTTCTTCGTCGCCGGTGTCGTCAGCGTCCCGGTGGTCGTCGCCACCCACGACCTGCCGGCGGCGGCGTGGGGCTTCGCCGCGCTGACCGCGGTGACGCACGTCCCCTACGCCGCGTTCCTCGCCGCCGCGTACGACCACGGCGACTTCTCGGTCGCCTATCCCATCGCCCGCGGCAGCGGCGCTGCGCTGGCCGGGCTGGGCGGGGTTCTGTTGCTCGGCGACGACCTCGGGGTGCTCGGCGGGGTGGGCCTGCTGACGGTTGCCGCCGGAATGGTCGTGCTGGCGGCCGGCGCCGACCGCGTGCACGTGCTGCTCGCCCTCGGCGTCGGAGTCACCATCGGCGTGTACACCGTCAACGACAGCCACGCCTCACGCACGTTCGGCGTCACCTACGCCTTCGCCGCGTTCGCCCTCGCCGCGATCGCCGTGACGTCGTACGGCATCCTGCACCGCGGGGCACCGGCTCTGGTCGCCTCGATGCGCACCGACTGGCGCCGCCACGTGGTGAGCGGGGCGATGACCGCCGCCGCCTACGTGATGGTGCTCATCGCGGTGCGGCGAGCGCCGGTGGGGTACGTGGCATCGCTGCGCGAGTCGAGCGTGCTCGCCGCGGCGTTCCTCGGGACCCGTTACCTGTCGGAAGGCCAGTCGCGCCGACGCACCGCGGCCGCCGTCGTGATCCTCACCGGCCTCGTCCTCCTCGTCGTGTCCGGATGACCGAACGGAGCGAGCGCAGCGAGCGAGTGAGGTCGAAACCCTATTCGGCCGCTTCCGCCAGCGCTTCGGCGAGGGCGGGGTGCACGAGCAGGCTCTCGACGATGTCGGTGACCTTGAGGTGGGCGGTGACGGCGAGGGCGATCACCGAGATCAGCTCGGCGGCGTGGCGTCCGACGATCGACCCGCCGAGCACCACACCCGTGGCCGGGTCGGAGACGATCTTGACGAACCCCTGGGTGTTGTTGTTGATCAAGGCCTTGGGGGTGGCCGAGAACGGCACCTTGGTGACGCGGATCTTGCGGCCCGACGCGAACGCCTCGGTCTCGGCGAGGCCGACGTCGGCGATCTCGGGTTCGGTGAAGATGGCCGACGCCGCCTTGTCGTAGTCGAGGTGACGGTGCTGGCGGCTGTGCAGCCCCATGATCCGCTCGGCCACCTTGCGGCCCTGCATCGCCGCCACCGACGACAGCGGCAGCTTGCCGCTGACGTCTCCGGCGGCATAGATGTGGCCGACGTTGGTGACGCAGTTGTGGTCGATCGGCACGTACCCGCCGGCATCGACGGCCACCCCGGCACGCTCGAGGGCGAGATCGGCCGAGTTGGGCACCGATCCGATGGCGAGCACGGCGTGGCTCGATCGCACGACGCGACCGTCGTCGCAGCGCACCACGACGTCGTCCTGTTCGTGGTCGCGGTCGATGGCGATCGCACGCGCTCCCTTCAGCAGCTTGACGCCGCGGTTGAGGAAGTCGTCCTCGAGCACCGCCGCCACCTCCGGGTCCTTGGCCGGCAGCACCTGCTGGCGCGACACGACGAGGGTCACCGCGGCGCCGAACGAGGAGAACATGTGCACGAACTCCACGCCCGTGACGCCCGACCCGACCACCGTGATGCTTCGTGGGAATTCCTTGGGCGGGTAGCAGTCGCGGGTGGTGAGGATGCGGTCACCGTCGGGGTGGCACCACTCGGGGATGCGCGGGCGCGAGCCGGTCGCGATGAGCGCCACGTCGAAGCCGACCACTTCGAGCCCGTCGACCGTCTCGATCTCGGCGGTGTTGGGCGAGGCGAACCGCGCCGTGCCGGTGATCATGCGCACGCCCTGGCTCTCCAGCAGCTGCGTGGTGCCGGCCTGCAGGTGTGACTTGATGCCCTCGATCCGCGCCGTCGAGCGCGTCGGTGTCGACCTCGGGCGTGGTCTCCTCGAGGCCCATCCCGGTGGAACGGCGCAGGAAGGTCATCGCCCCGCCGGTGGCGATCATCGTCTTCGACGGGATGCAGTCGAGGAGGTGGGCGGCGCCGCCGATCAGGTCGCGCTCGACCATCGTCACCTCGGCGCCGTACCGGGCGGCGTACGTGGCGGCGTTGTTGCCGGCGGGGCCGCCGCCGATGATCAGCAGGTGCGTTGCCATCGCTGTCGAGCGTAAGGCACCCAGCGCGGACACGCGCCGCCGGCGCATCGGAGGCCCCGGCTGCGATGCCCAGCCGGTACCGTCGGACGACGATGACGGAGCGTGACCGACGACGACGCGGCGCCCGCCGAGTTCGCCGAACTGACGGGCAGCGGGCTGGCGGCCGAACGGGCGCGCCGGCAGCACCGCGTCGACGACCTGCGGGCCGCCGGCGTCGAGCCGTATCCCTACCGCTTCGACCGCACGCACTCGGCGGCCGAGGTGCGCGAGTTGGCAGCCGCGCTGGCCCCGGGCAGCGAGACCGACGTGGAGGTGAGCGTCGCCGGCCGCGTGCTCCGCCTGCGCGACTCGGGCAAGCTGATCTTCGCCACCCTGGCCGACCGTGGCGCCGACGTGCAGCTGTTCGTGTCCAAGGGCGACGTGGGCGACACCGCCTTCGCCGACATCAAGTCGCTCGACCGCGGCGACTGGGTCGGCGCCCGCGGGCGGGTGATGACGACGCGCGCCGGTGAGATCTCGGTGCGGGTGAGCGAGCTGCGCCTGCTCGCCAAGTCGATCCGCCCGCTGCCCGACAAGTGGCACGGGCTGTCCGACACCGACACCCGCTACCGCCAGCGCTACGTCGACCTCGTGGTCAACGCCCCGGCGCGCCGGGTGTTCGAGGTGCGTCACGCGGTGATCGCCAGCTTCCGGCGCACGCTCACCGAGCGTGGCTTCATCGAGGTGGAGACGCCGGTGCTGCACGTCGAGGCCGGTGGCGCCACGGCGCGCCCGTTCGTCACCCACCACAACACCCTCGACATGCCGATGTACCTGCGCATCGCCCTCGAGCTGCACCTCAAGCGGCTGCTCGTCGGCGGCATGGACCGGGTGTTCGAGATCGGGCGGATCTTCCGCAACGAGGGGATGAACACCACCCACAACCCGGAGTTCACGATGATGGAGAGCTACGAGGCCTTCGCCGACGTGTCCGACGTGATGGCGCTGACCGAGGCGCTGGTGACCAACGCCGCCCGCGACGCGCTCGGCACGACGGTCGTCGAGATCCGCGGGGAAGCGGTCGAGCTCACCGCGCCGTGGCCGCGGGCGCGGATGGTCGACCTCGTGTCGGCGGCCGCCGGTGAGCCCGTCCACCCGGCGCGTCCGCTCGAGGAGATGCGCTCGCTCGCCGACCGCCACCGCGTGCGCTGGGACGCGGCGTGGGGGTCGGGCAAGATCGTCGAAGAGCTCTTCGAGGCACTGTGCGAGCACGACATCGTGCGCCCCACGTTCGTGACCGGCCACCCGGTGGAGGTGTCGCCCCTGTCGCGCCTCGATCCCGACGACCCGCTGCTGACCGACCGCTTCGAGTTGTTCATCGACGGCCACGAGTACGCCAACGGCTACAGCGAGCTCAACGACCCCGTCGAGCAGCGGGTGCGCTTCGAGCACGAGGCCAAGGCCAAGGCGGCCGGCGACGACGAGCGCGGCGGGGTCGACGAGGACTACCTCCGCGCCCTCGAGTACGGCATGCCGCCCGCCGGCGGTCTGGGCGTGGGGATCGACCGGCTGGTGATGCTGCTGGCCGGCGTCGACACGATCCGTGACGTCATCCTCTTCCCGACCCTGCGACCCGAACCGGAGGGCCGGTGACCGCGCGGCCGGCGTGGGGGGCCGGCTTCGAGACGCTCGACCGCCGCGGCGCCACGCTCGACGTCTGGTTCCGCTGGGTCGGCTGGGGCGACTACGGCGAGTCGGCGCCCGAGGAGACCGACGCCGCGCTGGCCGGCGGCGACCGCAGCGACGCGGTGCGGCGGGTCGTGGTCCGCCCGATCCGCTCGACGATCGACGTCGACGCGCCGCCTTCGTCGGCCGCCGACGTGTACCTCCGCCTGCACCTGCTGTCGCACCGGTTGGCCGCCCCCAACACGATCAACCTCGACGGCATCTTCGGGCTGCTCAACAACGTGGCGTGGACCGAGCTCGGACCGGTCGCCGTCGCCGACCTGCCCGAGGTGGCGTTCGCCCGACGGGCGGCCGGGGCGGCGCTCGCCGTCCGCGCCGTCGACAAGTTCCCGCCGATGCTCGACTACGTCGTGCCGAGCGGCGTGCGCATCGCCGACGGCTCACGAGTGCGCCTCGGCGCCCACCTCGCCGAGGGAACCACCGTGATGCACGAGGGCTTCTGCAACTTCAACGGCGGCACGCTGGGTGCGTCGATGGTGGAGGGACGGATCTCGCAGGGCGTGGTGGTCGGCGACCACAGCGACGTCGGTGGCGGGGCCTCGATCATGGGCACCCTGTCGGGCGGCGGGACCGAGCGGGTTTCGATCGGGCAGCGCTGTCTGCTCGGCGCCAACTCCGGTCTCGGCATCAGCCTCGGCGACGACTGCGTGGTCGAGGCCGGGCTGTACGTCACCGCCGGCACGCTCGTGAAGCTGCCCGACGGCGCGGTCGTGAAGGCCCGTGAGCTGTCGGGGGCGTCGAACCTGCTGTTCCGCCGGCACAGCCAGACGGGCGCGGTCGAGGTGACCCCTCGCAGCGGCGCCAGCTGGACCGGACTCAACGACATCCTCCACGCCAACTGACAGCCCGTCTCTCATCGGAGTGTTGAACCGCGTCCGAGTGTGGGGCGTCGCGACGGGGGTCGCCCGACCCTCCGATGGTGCGTCGTGCTCGGTCAGCGCAGCTTCGTGGCGAACCCGATCGGCGGCGAGGTGACCCAGGTGACGGCGAGATCGGGTCGGGCGGCGAGCGCCTCGGCGTAGGCGAGCGTGTCCGCGGCCCATGCGGCGCCCGCGAAACGCACCCAGTCGTTGCGCGGCCGGCCGGTGAGCGCGTCGACGAGCAGGAACCAGTTCGCCATCGTCAGGACGCCGCCGGGCCGTAGACGCTCGACCATCACGTCGAGGTGGTCGGGCGCTCGGGCGAACCAGGCGTCGTCGTGGACGAGGTCGAAGGTCCCGCTGAGCGCGGCCAACACGTCGGCGACGCGGCCGGTCTCGTACGCCACGGAGGCGGCGACACCCGCATCCTCGGCGATGGCGCGCGCCTCGGCGATGTGGGTCGGGTCGTCGTCGACGCCGAGGACGCTCCCGCCATCGGCCACGGCACTCGCCAGCCACAGCGTGGAGTAGCCGAGCCCGCAACCGAGGTCGAGCACGCGGCGGGCGCCGCTGGCGCGGGCGATCGACGCGACGAGTTGCATCGCCGGCCCGCCGGCGTGGTGCAGCCCACAGCCGTGCCGGCGCTGGTGCGCCTCACTGCGTTCCGCCACCCATGCGAAGGGGTCGCCACCGGCGAGCTCGAGCAGTCGACGGGCGACGTCGTCCACCGGCCCAGGATGGCACGACGCACGTGCCGTTCACTGCGGACGGCGCGCGGACGTGGACCGAACCGACGCTTTCGGGGCCATCCGGGTGGCCGCGCCGCGCGAGGCTGGGAACGATGGCCAAGCGGGACGAGCACGGCGCGCCGGTCGAACTCGCGGCGGCCGGGCGGGTGGTCGCCATCACCAGCCCCGACAAGATGATGTTCCCCGAGCCCGGCCTCACCAAGCTCGACCTCGCCCGCTACTACCTCGCCGTCGAGGAGTCGATCATGCGCACGGTGCGGGACCGCCCGACGCTGCTGCAGCGGTTCCCGAACGGGGTGGCCGGCTCGTCGTTCTTCCAGAAGCGGATCCCCGACTCGGCGCCGCGGTGGCTGCAGACCACCATCGTCAGCACCCCGAACGGCACGACGTCGCGGGCGATCGTGATGGCCGACATCGCCCACGTGCTGTGGGCCGCCAACATCGGATGCCTCGGGTTCCACCCGTGGCCGTGTCGGGCCGGCGATCCGGAGAACACCGACGAGCTGCGCATCGACCTCGACCCCGGTCCCGGCGTCACCTACGCGATGGTGCAGGAGGCCGCAGCCGAGACGTTCGATCTGCTGGCGACGCACGGCATCCGCTCGTACATCAAGACGACCGGCAACCGCGGCCTGCACGTGTACGTGCGCGTGGAGTCGGGGTGGACGTCGATCGGTACGCGTCAGGCGGCCGTCGCCGTCGCCCGCGAGCTCGCCGAGCGGCGGCCGGAGCTGATCACCGCGAACTGGTGGAAGGAGGAGCGCGGGCCGCGGGTGTTCGTCGACTTCAACCAGAACGCGCCGCACAAGACCGTGTTCGGGGCGTGGTGCGTGCGGGCCCGCCCGGGCGCCCAGGTGTCGACGCCGTTCGCATGGGACGAGCTGGCCCACATCCGGCCCGACGAGCTGACGATGGTGACCGTGCCGCCGCGCCTCGAGGCGCGCGGCGACCCGTGGGCGACGATCGACGACGAGCCGCAGTCGATCGCTCCGCTGGTCGAGCGCTACGAGCGCGACCTCGCCGCCGGCATCCCCGACGCCCCGTGGCCGCCGGTGTACCCGAAGATGCCCGACGAGGCACCCCGCGTCCAGCCGAGCCGCGCCCGCAAACCGGACTAGCGCCGCGCCTTCAGGCTTCTGTGTCAGGAAACACGACGCCCGACGTCGTGTTTCCTGACACAGAACCGGGTCGGCGTCACGCGGGGACGAGCGGGGCCTCGGGCTCGGCGCGGGCGATCAGGGCCAGGCCGGCCAGCACGATCGCCGCGCCGAGCCAGCCGGCGGGGTCGAGGCGCTCGTCGAGCACCACCATGGCGGCGATGGCGGCGGTGACCGGCTCGGCGAGCGTGAGCGTGACGGCCGTCGAGGTCGCCAGCGTGCGCAGGCCGTAGCCGTAGAGCAGGTAGGCGACGGTGGTGGCGACGATCCCGAGGTGCAGCACCATCAGCAGGCCCGACCAGGTGGCGAGCCAGGCGAGCGGCTCGACGAACAGGAACGGGGCCAGGCCGAGCGCACCGAGCGTGAAGATCCACGCCATGACGGTTCCCGAGTCGGCGCCGGCCTCGACGAGCGACTTGGCCGCGGTGGCGAACAGGGCGTAGCCGAGCCCGGCGAGCAGCGAGCAGAGCACCCCGAACGCCCCCACCGGCGCGTCCCCGGTGCGCTGCGACAGCACCAGCACCGCCCCGCCCAGCACGGCCAGCGCCGTGGCGGCCGCCCAGCGGTTGCTCGGCCGCCGATGCAACACCACCAGCTCCCACGCGCCGACGAACACCGGGCCACTGCCCAGCGCCACCAGCGTGCCGACGGCGACGCCGTTGTGATCGGTGCCGGCGAAGAACGCCGGCTGGTAGATCGCCACGCCGAGGGCGCCGATCAGCACGGCCGGCAGCTGACGGCGGCGCGGCACGAGCGGTGTCGTCGCGCGGCCGGTCGTGCGGTGGCGCCGGCTGACGACGACGGCGACGAGCACCAACCCGGCGGCACCGATCAGGATGCGCATCGCCCCGACGCCGAGCGCCGTCGCGTCGTCGGGTCCGAGGGCCTTGGCGGTGCCGGTGGTGCCGAACGCGACGGCGGCGCCGAGCACGGCGAGGCGGTCGAGCGGCCAGCGGCGCGCGGCGGTCATCGGGCGGCGATGACGGCGATCTCGAGCAACCACTCGGGACGCACCAGGCGCGGCACCGTCACCAGCGTCGATGCCGCGAGCCGGCCGCCGAGGAAGCGATCACGGGCCGCCATCACCAGACCGAGCGATGCCAACTCGTCGACCACGACGTAGGTCGTCACCGACACGACGTCGGCCGGGCCCATGCCCGCCTCGTCGAGGAGGGTGGCGATGTTCGACCACACCACCGCCGCCTGCGCCTCGACGCCGTCCGGCACCGTGCCGTCGGGCGCCACCGGCACCACCCCCGACGTGTGCAGCAGGTGCGCCGACCCGTCGCTCACCACGGCGTGGGCGTAGTTGGCCGCCGGCGGCGCCAACCCGACCCCCGACACCACCCGGTTCACCACCCCCCGATCCTTCCACCCCCCGCCCCCAGGAAAATGATTTCCACAAGCAGAATCGTGCAGATCTGCACGATTCCGCGCCCCAGAATCCGCGGAACCGATGGCCCGCCGGCAGCGTCGAACCGATCATGCACGCACCGCTCCTCGCGCTGACGCTCGTCGCCGGCCTCGCCACGACGTCATCGCCACCGGACGACGCCGCCGACGCCATCGCCTTCGAGACGATCGCGGTCATGTCCGACACCACCGGCATCAACCTCGTGCCCCACGTGCCGATCGCCGTCCGCAACGCCGACGACCTTGCCGACCTGGAGGGGATCATGAGCGACGGCTTCTCCGGCGACCTGCCTGACCGCGTGATGGCCGCGGTCGAACAGGTGCCCACCGGCATGATGCCGCTCGTCGGGATCATCGACACCAGCTGCAGTCCGCCGTCGACCCCCGGCTTGTCGATCGACGCCGACGGCAACGTCGCGATGTACGCCCTCGACCCGGTGCCGAACCAGCCGGAGTGCTTCGTGGCCGTCGACACGGTCGCCGTGCTCGCCGTCGATCCGGCCGACGTCCCGATCGGCGCCGCCGGCCCCGCCGAGCTGCTCGCCTTCGAACGCCTCTCCGGCTCGGTGACCGGCGCTCCCCCGGCCGTCGAGCTCGGGCCCGACGCCACCGCGGCCCTGTCGGCGATGGTCGGCGCCGACGGCGACGTGCCGAACCTCCCGCCGCTCGTCAAGGGGACGCGCCGGTTCGCGTTCGTCACCGCCGGCTGCCAGGACGCCACGGCCGAGCTGCTGGTCACCCGCCGCTTCCTCGCAGCCACGCCTCTACACCGATCCGGTCGACCTCGGCATCGCCTGCGCCCAGGCCGAGTTCTTCCTCACGGTGTTCGACGTCCCCGATTCGGTCGTGTGGCCGAACGCCGCCCTCGGCCGCTGATCGCGATTCTGGGGCGCGAAATCGTGCAGATCTGCACGATTTTGCTTGTGGAAATCATCGACCGGGCGGGAAGTACCCTTGGACGCATGGCTGTGATCGAGACCGGGGCCGGGGTCGGGGTGCGGACGATCGACGGGCGACCGCTGGTGCCACAGGAGACGACGCTCGACCTCCCGCCCACGTTCGCCACCGTCGACGACGAGCGCGCCCACCGCAAGGCCAAGCTGGCCGGGGCGCTGCGCATCTTCGGCAAGTTCGGCTTCTCCGAGGGCGTGGCGGGGCACATCACCGCGCGCGACCCCGAGTTCCCCGAGCTGTTCTGGGTCAACCCGTTCGGGATGAACTTCCGCCACATCCGCTCCAGCGACCTCATCCTCGTCGACCACGACGGCAACGTCGTCTACGGCACCCGCGCCGTCAACCGGGCGGCGTTCGTGATCCACTCGGCGATCCACGAAGCCCGCCCCGACGTCACCGCCGCCGCCCACTCGCACTCGCTCCACGGCAAGGCGTTCAGCTCGCTCGGCATCCCGCTGGCCCCGTTGACCCAGGACGCCTGCGTGTTCTTCGAGGACCACACGGTGATCGCCACCCAGGGCGGCGCCGTGGTCTACGACATCGAGGCCGGCAAGGAGCTCGCCGCCGAGTTCACCACCGGCAAGGCGGCGATCCACCAGAACCACGGGCTGTTCACCGTCGGCGAGACCGTCGACGCCGCCGCCTACTGGTTCATCACGATGGAGCGCTCGTGCCAGGCCCAGCTCATCGCCATGGCCGCCGGCACGCCGCACGAGATCAACCGCGAGTACGCCACGTACACGCGCGACCAGACCGGCTACCCGCTCGCCGGGTGGTTCCAGTTCCAGCCGCTCTGGCACGAGATCTGCCGCACCGACCCTGACCTCTTCGACTGACCCGCGGCCGACGCCGCGGGCGCCGGCCGCGGCCCGCCCCGGCCGCGTCGCCCGCCACCTCGACACCGCGTCGCCCGAAGCGCTGTTCGCGCTCTCGGCGATCGCCCAGTACACGGGCACGTCGATCGCCGCGCTCCTCTTCGACGAGGTCGCCCCGCAGACCGTCGCCTGGCTGCGCGTCACCGGCGCGGCGATCGTGCTGCTGTTGGTGTCCCGCCACCCGTTCCGCGGCTGGACCCGCAGTCAGTTCGGCGCGGCTGCCCTGTTCGGCACGATCACCGCCCTGATGAACACGTGCTTCTACATGGCGCTCGCCCGCACCGATCTCGGCACGAGCGTCGCCATCGAGTTCATCGGCCCGATCATCGTCGCCGCGGCGATGACGCGCACCGCCCGCAACGCCTTCGCCCTCGGTCTCGCCGCCATCGGCGTGCTCGTGCTCGGCGGGCTGGAGGTCGGCGACAACACGATCGGCCTCCTGTGGCTGCTCGCCGCCTCGGCGATGTGGGCGGCGTACATCGTGCTCGGCTCACGCGTCGCCCGCCTCGACCGCGGCGTGTCGGGCCTCGGCGTGGGCATGGCCGTCGGCGCCGTCGTGCTCCTGCCGATCGGCGCGCCCGGCAGCGCCCACGTGTTCACCACCCCGCGGCTGCTGATCGCCTGCCTCGTCGTCGGGGTGTGCTCCAACGCCATCGGCTACGGCATCGACCAGCACGTCCTGCGTCGCATCCCGGTGCGCCGGTTCTCGCTGCTGCTCGCCCTGTTGCCGGTCACCGCCGTCGCCTTCGGCTGGGTCGTCCTCGGCCAGCGCCCGTCGGTCGTCGAGGCGATGGGGATCGGCCTCGTGCTCGCCGGCGTCGTCATCCAGGAGCGCGACGAGCTGCCACGCGACACGATGATGCTCGAGCCGTCCTGAGCGTGTCGAGCACCTCGATGTGCCGACAGAATCGACTGCGAATCGGCGCGCAGTCGTCGGCACTTCGGCGCCTGTCGGTCCCCTGCCGACCTACGCGGGGACGGCCGGGCGACCGGTGCGCCGGGACTCCTCGGCGGCGATCGCCACCGACAGCGCCGCCCGCCCGTCGGCCCCCGTCACCGGCGCCGGACCCCCGGCCGCCACCGCCTCGACGAACGCCAGCCACTGGTCGCGGTAGCTCACCTCGTAGCGGTCGAGGAAGAACGCGCCGATCGGCGGCCGGTGCGACCCGCTGGCGTCGTGGCGCGTCGTGGAGTGCACCGGCGGGTTGTCGGAGGCCGCCATGCCGCCGCTGCCGAACGCCTCGACGCGCTGGTCGTAGCCGTACACCGCCTGCCGGCTGTTGTCGATCACCGTCAGGCACCCCGAGTCGTGACGCAGCGTGACGATCGCCGTGTCGATGTCGCCGGCGGCGCCGATCGCCGGGTCGACGCGCACGGCGCCGACCGCCTGCACCTCGACGACCTCGCTGCCGGCCACGTAGCGGGCCATGTCGAAGTCGTGGATCGTCATGTCCTTGAACAACCCGCCCGAGCGGACCAGGTAGGCGACCGGCGGCGGGGCCGGGTCGCGGCTGGTGATCTTCACGAGGTGCAACTCGCCGAGCTCGCCGCTCGCCGCCGCCGCCTGCACGGCGCGGTGGGCCGGGTCGAAGCGCCGGTTGAAGCCGACGTGCAGCAGGGTGCCGGACGCCTCGACCGCGGCGAGCGCGGCGTCGACCTCGGCGAGGTCGAGCGACACCGGCTTCTCGCAGAACGCCGGCAGCCCGGCCGCGGCGACGCGGGCGATCAGCTCGGCGTGGGTGTCGGTGCTGGTGCAGATCGCCACCGCGTCGACGTCGCCGGAGAGTGCCTCGTCGACCGACGCTGCCGCCGGGACGCCGAACGGGACACCGAGGGCCGACGCCGCGCTGGGGACGACGTCGAACACGGTGGCCAGCGACGCACCGGGGATGCGGCGGGCGAGGAGCTCGGCGTGCAACCGCCCGATCCGCCCGCACCCGAGAACCGCCACCCGCACCGGCCGTGTCACACCCCCTTGCGCTGGTCGGCCTTGGCCTCGTCGAGGGCGGCCCGCGCCGCCCGGATCGACGGCCGATCGGACACCTCGGGCACGCCGACCTCCCACCACGCGCCGCCCTCGGTCCACGCATGCGGGTCGACGTCGATGACGATGACCGCGGTGCGATCCGCCGCCCGCGCCCACTCGACCGCATCGGCGAGCTCGGCGATGTCGGCGACGCGGCGAACGGCGCAACCCATCGAGGCGGCGTGAGCGGCGAAGTCGACCGGCGCCCACTCCCCCGCGACCCGCACGTCGGCGAACAGGTTGTTGAACGACGCCCCGCCCTGGTTGACCTGCAGCCGGTCGATGACGGCGAAGCCGCCGTTGTCGCACAGGATCACGATCATCTTGTGCCCGGACAGCACCGACGAGTACAGGTCGCTGTTCATCATCAGGTACGAGCCGTCGCCGACGAACACGAACGTCTCACCGTCGGGGGCCAGCTGCGAACGGGCCATCGCCGCTCCCCACCCGCCGGAGATCTCGTAGCCCATGCACGAGAACCCGTACTCGCAGTCGAACGTCGCCACCCCGCGCGACCGCCACCCGGCGTTCACCTCGCCGGGGAAGCCGCCCGACGCCGTCAGCGCGTAGTCGTGCCCGCTGGCCGCGGCGTTGACGGCGGCCACGACCTGGGCGTAGGTCACCGCGCCGTCGTGCTGCGGTGCGCCGATGCGGTCGAGGTACTCCCAGAGCGTGGCCACCTCCGGCGCGACCCGCGCCGTCCACGCCGCCGGCGCCCGCCAGTCGGCGAGGGCCGCGTCGAGCTCGACGATCGTCTCGCGGGCATCGCCGACCACCGCCACGGCGCGGTGCTTGCCGGCGTCGAAGCGGGCGACGTTGACACCGATGATCCGCACCGAGTCGTTGCGGAACACCGACCACGACCCGGTGGCGAAGTCGGCCAGGCGGGTGCCCACCGCCACCACGACGTCGGCCTCGGCGGCGAGACGGTTGGCGCCCTCGGCGCCGATCACACCGATCGGGCCGGCGTAGCACGGGTGGTCGGCGGCGACCGTGGACTTGCCGGCGACCGTCTCGACGATCGGGATGCCGTGGCGCTCGGCGAACGCCGCCACCTCGGCCTCGGCGAGGGAGTAGTGGGCGCCGCCGCCGACGACCATCAGCGGCCGCTCGGCGGCGCGCAGCGACGTCGATGGCGTCGGCCACCTGGCCGCGATCGGGCCGCGGTCGGGCGATGGTGTGCACCGTCTCGTCGAAGAACACGGTCGGGAAGTCGAACGCCTCGGCCTGCACGTCCTGGGGCAGGGCGATGAACGCCGGCCCGCAGTCCGCCGGGTCGAGCAGCGTCGACACCGCCAGTGGCAACGACGCCAGCACCTGCTCGGGCCGGGTGATGCGGTCCCAGTAGCGCACGACGGCGCGGAACGCGTCGTTGGCCGTCGTCGAGGGGGCACCGAAGTGCTCGACCTGCTGCAGCACGGGGTCGGGCAGACGGCTCTGGAACGTGTCGCCGGACAGCATCAGCACCGGCAGGCGGTTGGCCATCGCCACGCCGGCGGCGGTGACCATGTTCAGCGCGCCGGGGCCGATCGACGTGGTGGCCACCATGAACTGGCGGCGGCGCATCGCCTTGGCGTAGGCGACGGCGGCCAGCGCCATCCCCTGCTCGTTCTGGCCGCGCCACGTCGGCAGGGCGTCACCGGCGGCGTGCAACGCCGGACCGAGGCACGTGACGTTGCCGTGGCCGAAGATGGCGAACACGCCGGGCACCAGCGGCGCCTCGACGCCGTCGATCACGGTTCGTTGGGCGACGAGGTAGCGCACGACGGCGTCGGCGGTGGTGAGGCGGACGGTCTTCACGCGGCGGCCCCCTCGGCGATGTCGCTCCACCGGCGTCCACGAGCGCGTCTCCCACGAGGTGAGCAGGGCGGCCTGCACGCGGGCGTAGGCGAGGGCGGCCCCGAAGCCGGGGTCGAACGGCCGACCCTCGGCGACGGCGGTGAGGAAGTGGTGGTCTTCGATCGTCACCAGGTCCTCGAAACCGATCGGGTTGGCTCGGCCCGGGACGAACGCGCCGTGGTCGCCGAAGCGTTCGCCGCCGAACACCGTGGTGTAGCCGGCCAGCGGGTCATCGGCCGCGGTGACGTGCACCTGCAGCTCGTTCATCCGCTCGAAGTTCCACGACAGCGAGCCGAGCGTGCCGTGCACGTCGAAGGCGTTCTGGCTCTCGGGCCCGACCATCGTGCGCGACGACTCGAACGTCCCGATCGCCCCGCCGGCGAAGCGGACGATGGCGGCGGCGTAGTCCTCGTTGGTGACGGCGCCGCTCGGACCACCGGCGGCGCCGCGGTCGTAGTGGGTGCCGCCGGGCGCCGGCAGCGGCCGCTCGGTGATGAACGTGGCACCGACACCGACGACCTCGGTGATGTCGCCGACGAGGAAGTGGGCGAGGTCGACGCTGTGGCTGAGCAGGTCGCTCGTGACGCCGTAGCCGCCCTCGTCGACCAGGTACCGCCAACTCAGCGCCCCGAGCGGGTCGTTGCCGTAGCAGGACAGGAACCGCCCGCGGTAGTTGGTGATGGTGCCCAGCCGGCCGTCGGCGATGAGCGAACGGGCGCACTGCACGAGCGGCGCCCAGCGGTAGTTGTAGCCAACGCCGGTGGTGACGTGGCGGGCGGCGCGCTCGGCGGCGGCGATCTGGGCCGGCGTGCCGCCGACCGGCTTCTCGCAGAACACCGCCTTGCCGGCGGCGGCGGCGGCCGACGAGATCTCGACGTGCAGCATGTTGGGCGCGGTCACCACCACCACGTCGACGGCCGGGTCGTCGACGACGCGCCGCCAGTCGTCGGTGGCCGTGCCGAACCCGAAGTCGGCGACGGCCGACTCGCGCCGCTGCGGCACGGCGTCGGCGCACACCACGAGCTCGGGATCGGCCGCACGGTCGGGGAACAACGCGGGGATGCGACGGTAGCTGCGGCTGTGGGCCTGGCCCATCCAACCGAGCCCGACGACCCCGATCCCGATCGTTCGGCGCCCGGTCATCGGGGGCCGGCCGCCGTCGTCATGCGGGCAGCGCGGGTCGACCGGCATCGTCGCCCAGGTGTCGCGCACCCAGTGGTGGGCCGGGTCGTCGCAGAACGCCATCGAGCGCTCCTCGCCGGGGCCGGCCATCACGTTGAGGTAGTACAGCGGGTAGCCGGGCGCGGCCACGCACGGCCCGTGGTAGCCGCGGGGGATCACGAACACGTCGCCGTCGGTCACGGCGATGTCGATCTCGACCGGCTCCCATTCGGCCGGATCGTCGCCCCGCGTGTACGTGCGGTGCATGGCGAAACCCTCCGGCGCGTAGTCGGTGCCGGAGGTCCGCCCGACGCGGAAGTAGTAGATCTCCTCGTTGTTCGCCGGGCACTCGGGGCTGTCGTCGTGCTTGTGCGGCGGGTAGCTCGACCAGTTGCCGTCGGGCGTGAGCACCTCGACGGAGATCAGCTTGTCGGCGCCGTCGAACGCCTCCGGCGACATGAAGTTGTTCACCTGGCGGGTCGACGGACCGGCACCGCGCAGCTCGACGCGCACGTCGCCGGCGGCCACGTAGGCCGGGTCGAAGCGCCGCTGCGCCCGGGCCGACGCCAGCGCCAGCACCGCACCGTCTCGGCTGGCCAGGCGCACCTCGGCGTCGATCGGCAGGTAGCACCAGTCGGTGACCCGGGCGAACACCGACGACCGCCCGACGAGGTCGAAGTGCCGCCCCTCGACGTCGACCGTGCTCGCCGCCCCGGCGAGCGGGCACGACGGCCAACTCCTCCGAGCCGGTGGCCAGCTCGAGCTCGGCGCCGGCGGCCAGCGAGACGATCCGCAGCCCGCAGTAGGTCCATCCGACCTGTTCCGGCGTGACCGAGTGCACCGGCCCCAGGTGCCACGGATGGGTGGCAGCCATCAGGGCGTCGCGCCCCGCCTCGACACCGCCGTCCGCACGATGTCGGCGGCGCGCGCCACGGCGCCCTCCACGTCGCCGTCGGCCGGGTAGAGCAACGACCGGCCGACCACGAGCCCGCGCACCGACGGCATCGCCAGCGCCCGCTCCCACGATGCGAACGATGCCTCGGGGTCGGGCCCGGGGGCGCCGCCGAGGATCAGCAGCGGCTGGGTGGTCATCGCCGCGACCTCGTCGACGTTCGCCGTCGCCTGGATCTTGAGCCACGTGTACGCCGACGAGTGCGCCGAGCGCGGCGCACACGCCGACGGCCTTCAAGAGGGCGTCGGGATCGTCGTCCCACACCGCCTTGCCCGACGCGTCCTTGGTGTACGGGATCGGCTCGACCATGGCCAGCATGCGCCGGTCGTTGAGCTCGCCCACCGCGGCGGCGCACGCGGCGAGGGTCGGCACGGTGCCGGCGTCGCTCGGGTCGATCCGCAGCAGCATCTTGCCGGCGTCGAGGCCGGTGGCGACGAGGTGGTCGGCGTCGTAGGCGGTGAACCGGTCGTCCAGCTCCCATGCCGCGCCGGCGAGGCCGCCGCGGTTCATCGTCCCCACCGCCACCCGCTCGTCGAGGGCGCCGAGCAGCACGAGGTCCTCGAGGATGTCGGCGCTCGCCAGCACCCCGTCGACGCGCGGGTTGGCGAGGGCCAGCAACAGACGGTCGAGCATCGTGCGGCGGTCGATCATCGCCCGCGGCTGGCCGCCGACACCGATCATCGCCCGCGCCGTGTGGTCGGCGGCGACGATGAACAGATGGCCGTCGGGCGCCACGGTCGACCGGCGCGGCCGCCGCGCCAACGCCTCGGCGATCGTGGCCGGCTGGCGGACGCGGGCGTCGATCAGGCCCTGGTACTGCTCGTCGGTGAGCGTCGGTCACGAACGTCGGTGTCCTCATCAAGCCGAGCACCTCGGCATCGGTCGGCATGGCGTCCGCGCACAGTAGACGGCCGGCCACGATCGCTCCAGCCGCGTTGGCGTACTCGACGGTGCGCTGCGGCTCCCACCCGGCGAGCAGCCCGTGCACGAGCGCCCCGCCGAATGCGTCACCGGCGCCGAGGCCGCACACCACCTCCACCCGGCGGGCGGCGACGGTGCTGCGGCCGTCGGGGGTGGCGACGAGCACCCCGGCGGCGCCGAGCTTGACGATCGCCACCTCCGCGCCACGCGCCAGCAGCTCGTCCGCAGCCGCGTCGGGGTCGTCGGTGCCCACGGCGACCCGGCATTCGGCCCGGTTGCCGACGGCCACGGTTGCCGCCCCGACCGCCGCCCCGATGACCCGAGCCGCGGTCGCCTCGTCCGGCCAGAGCGGGGCGCGGTAGTCGAGGTCGAGCACGGTGTGACGCCGCCGGGCGCGCGTGGCGAGCGCCGTCGTGACCGCCGTGCGTGCCGGCTCCTCCGCCATCGCCGACCCGGCGACCCACAGCACCGGGACCTCCGTGAGCGTGACGTCGTCGACCTCGCCCACCGCGAGCTGCATGTCCGGCGCGTGCGGCTGGCGGTAGAACAGCAGCTCCGGATCCTCCGGCGGCGTCATCGCGGCGAACGCCAGCGGCGTGCGCAGGACCGGGTCACGACCAACGAACGAGGTGTCGACGCCGAACGCGGTCAGCTTGGCGACGACGTAGTCGCCGAACGGGTCGGCGCCCACCTTGGTCCACACCGCGCTGGGGTGGCCGAGCCGCGCCGCCGCCACGGCCACGTTGGTCGCCGTGCCGCCGATCGACTTCTCGAAGCGCTGCGGATCGGTGAAGGCGGCGCCGGGTGCGTCGGCGTAGAGGTCGACCGAGATCCTTCCGACCGTCAGTAGCTGGAGCATCTCACCGAACGTGCGCCGTGCTACTAGGTCACGTCTTCGGGGCGGGCGACCGATTCGATCTCGTGCGCCAGCGCCTCCAACTCCGCCCCGCCGGCCATCAGCTGGATCAACTCTTCGCGGCTGATCTCGCTCTTGGCGTAGTTGCCGAGGCTCTGGCCGCGCTTCAGGATCAGGAAGCGCTCACCGACCGGGTAGGCGTGGTGCGGGTTGTGGGTGATGAAGACCACGCCGAGTCCGCGGTCGCGAGCGGCGACGATGTACCGCAGCACGACGCCCGACTGGCGCACACCGAGCGCCGCCGTCGGCTCGTCGAGGATCAGCACCTTGGCGCCGAAGTAGACGGCGCGGGCGATGGCGACGCACTGGCGCTCGCCGCCCGACAAGCGTGCCCACCGGCTGGTCGGGGTCGCGCACGTCGATGCCCATCTTGGCCATCTCCTCGACGGCGACGCGCTTGGCCTTCGGGATGTCGATCGCGCCGAGGGCCGCGGGTGGGCTCGGAGCCGAGGAAGAAGTTGCGCCAGATCGACATCAGCGGCGCCATCGCCAGGTCCTGGTAGACGGTCGCGATGCCGGCGGCCTTGGCGTCGCGCGGGGAGTGGAAGTGGACGTCGCGGCCCTCCATGAGGAAGTTGCCGCTGTCGTGCGGGTGCACCCCGGCCAGGATCTTGATGAACGTCGACTTGCCGGCGCCGTTGTCGCCGAGCACGCACGTGACCTCGTTGGCGTGCACGCTGGTCGTGATGTTCTGCAGGGCGAGCACGTTGCCGAACGACTTCGACACGCGCTGCAGTTCGATCAGGGCGTGGCCACTCGCCTCGAACGTGTCGCGTCCCGCCGGCTGGCGTTCTCCGGCCTCGATCAGGGTCATGTCGGTGCTCCCTTCGACGGCCACGGCGCGGCGTGCCCGGCGGCGCCGGTGGCCGGGCCGGTCGCGACGCGGTGCGCGCCCAGCGCCGGATCGCCTCGTTGGAGAACGCGGCGACCAGCAGGATCACGCCGAGGAACAGGTAGTACAGGTTGTTGTCCCAGCCGGCGAGGGGGATGCCGCTCTGGGTCATGCCGAGGATGAGGCAGCCGAGGGCGGCGCCGACCACCGATCCGAAGCCGCCGGTGAGCAGGCAGCCGCCGAGCACGGCGGCGATGATGAAGTAGAACTCCTGGCCGACGCCCTCGATCACGTTGGAGCGGCTGGTCTGGAAGAGCACCACCATGCCGTGCACCCAGCCGCACACGGCGACGGTGATGAACAGCCCGATCTTGGTGGCGTTGGCCGGCACGCCGACCATCCGCGCCGCCTCCTTGTTGCCGCCGACGGCGAAGATCCAGTTGCCCACCTTGCTGCGCGACAGCACCCACGCACCGATGATCGTCATGACGACGAACCACAGGATCGCCACGCTGAACCCGGCCCGTCCGATGTGGAACATGTTCGCGGCGAACACCTTGCGGCCGAACTCGTAGCCCGGCGCGTCCTCGATGCCGGTGACCTGGGTCTGGCCGGTGACCCGCTGGGTCAGCCACAGGTTGAACCCGCGCAGCGTGAAGAACGTGCCCAGCGTGATGATGAAGCTGGGCAGCCCCGAGCGCACGACCATGAACCCGTTGAGGAAGCCGATCCCCATGGCGATGATCAGCGACAGCACCAGCGAGACGATCACGTTGAACCCGCTGTGCACGGAGAACAGCGCGCAGAACATCCCGGTCGTGCCGACCATCACGCCGGTCGAGAGGTCGAACTCGCCACCGATCATCAGCAGGGCGACTCCGAGCGCGCTGAGCCCGTACAGCGCCGACGTCTCGACGTAGGTCGAGGTGCCGAGCCAGCGACAGCCACACCGTCGCGCGCCTGGCTGGCGAACAGCAGCCAGACGACGATGGCGCCGGCGAGCGCCCCGAACTCGGGGCGGATGAGCAGCTTGCGCGTCAGCGACGTGCGGGCCAGCCGCTCGTCGCTGGAGGGGGTGGCGGTCGCGGTGGTCATCGGAACCTCGCCTGCTCAGGCGGCGGCTGCCGGGGCGACCTCGCGGTCGCCGCCGGCGGCCATCCGTCGTGTCGGTGATGGGCGTGTCGTCAGCGGGAACCCTGGCCGGTCAGGTCGAGGACCTGTTGGGCGTTGTCGGCCGTGACGAAGCCGGGCCCGGTGAGCACCGGCTGGCCGCCACCCACCGTGTTGAGGTTGTTGTGGTACAGGGTGAGGAACACGATCGGCAGGTACCCCTGGAGGTACTGCTGCTGATCGACGGCGAACAGCATGTTGCCGTCGATGATCGCCTGGATCACGTCCTGGCTGAGGTCGAACGTGCCGATGAGGATGTCGCCGGTCTTGCCGACCTCGTCGATCGCGGCCAGCGCCGGCGAGGCACCGGTGGGGCCGAGGGCGAGCACGGCGTCGATGGTGTCGTCGGACTGCAGCGCCGACGCTGATGGTGCTCTGCGCACCGGCGGCGTCGTTGAGGTCGACCTGGACCACGTCGAGCGTGCCTCCGGCCGCTTCGATCGACGTCTTGGCGCCGGCACAACGGGCGTCGAGGCCGGCGTTGCCGACCTCCTGGTTGATGCACATCACGTGGGTCGCCCCGGCGTCGGCGAGGTGCTGGCCGGCGGCCTCGCCGGCGATCGTCTCGTCCTGGCCGACGTGGGTGATCGCGCCGATCTCCTGGTACACGTCGGAACCGGAGTTGACCGTGATGATCGGGATGCCGGCGTCGTGGGCGGCGGCGAGCGAGTCCTTGAGGGCGTCGTAGTCGGGGACCGACACGACGAGACCGGTCGGGTTCTTGGCGACCGCGGCGTCGATGAGCTGTGACATCGCGACCATGTCGAAGGTGGCCGGCGCCGAGTAGTTGACGCTCACACCCATCTGCGCCGCGGCGTCGTCGACACCACGCTTGAACACCGACCAGAACGGGTCCGAGGCCTGGCCGTGGGTGACGACCTCGATGTTGATGTCGCCGTTGGACGGCGGCGCCGATGCGGCTCGGCCACCTGCCGAGGCGGTGCTGTAGGCGGTGGCGCTGGCGCCGACGAGCGCGACGGCGGCGAGCACTCCATAACGGAGCCTGCGTGACATGTGTCCCCCTGGGGTGGTGCGGATTGGACGCGAAGCCGGTGGGACCGGCAGCCAGGCGACGGTAGCACCCCGGCGCGCCGGCCCTTTCCGATGGTCGTCCCGGCGTGACCGGAGGGCACCACATGGACCGTACGGTCCAGCTGGTGCCCTCCGGTTACGGGATCGACAGCGTCTGGAGGTACTCGATGCTGGCGCGGGCGTCGTCGACCGGACCGGTGCCGGGACGAGGTGCAGTGTCGCCGAGGTCGGTGTCCTGCTCGAGCACGTACCAGCCGGTGTAGCCGGCGCGTTCGAGGGCGACGACGGTGTCGCCGACCGGCACGTCGCCGCGGCCGAGCGGGCAGAACAGCCCCTCGAGCACGCCGTCGCGCAGCGTCGTGCGGCCGCTGTTGACCTCGCGGGCGACGCCTTCGCGCACGTCCTTGAGGTGCGCATGGACCACGCGCTCGGCCGCCTCGCGTGCGAACGTCACCGGGTCGTAGCCGCCGATGAACAGGTGACCGGTGTCGAGGCACCAACGCACGTCGGACGAGTCGAGCACGCGCTTGCAGTCGTCGGCGGTCTCGACCAGCGTGCCGACGTGAGGATGCAGCGCCTGGCGGAGGCCGTACTCGTGGCACAGCTCGTCGAGCTCTTCGAGCATCCCGAACAGGTGGTCCCACTCGGCGAGCGAGAGGGTGCGCCGCGGCGCCCACCCCGCGTCGAGGACCACGGCGGTGACGAACATCGTGGCCCGCGCGGCGGCGAAGCGCCGGGCCACGGTGCGCGCCTCGGCGAGTGTGGCCTCGCGTGCCCCGCGGTCGTGGAGCACGAGGGGCACGAACCCGCCGATGAGGGTCATCCCCGTGTCGGCCAACGCCGCGATCAGCTCCTGATCGCCGTCGGGTAGGAACCCGGGCGCGCCGAGCTCGGTGGCGGTGATGCCGAGGCCGTGCATCTCGTCGAGCACGCGGCTGGCCGGCAGCATCACGCCCCAGCCCGGTACCTCGCACACGCCCCACGAGATCGGGGCCCCGCCGAGTCGTTCCGTCGCGATCACGACGAGCACGCTAGCGAGGGCCCGCGGGCCGGACTCCCGCCGCCGAACGATCGCGGCGCGACGCTCGCCCGAGTGCTACGAAGGCACTCGCACCCAGCACGCGTGGGTAGAGGGAGCCGCCGCCCTGCTGACGCCGGTGGCGACTCCGGTGAACCTGATGATCATGCGCCCGGCCGGCTACCGCTTCGGCGACTACTGGAAGCTGGGCCTGCCGCTGCTCGGCCTCTACTTCGTCGTCGCCGTGTTCCTCGTGCCGGCCATCTGGTCGTTCTAGGACGTGGGCCGCGTGCCAACCTGGCCCCACCCGGCAACCCGGCGGCGAAGAGGAGAGCGATGAACGACGTGCTGGTGGGTCTGGCGGCGATCGCGGTCGGCGGGTTGTTCTGCTGGCGCGGGTACGTCGCCATGCGCCTGATCATCCCGATCTGGGGCGCCTTCGCCGGGTTCATGCTCGGCGCCGGCATCGTCGCGGGCGTCGAGGACGCCGGCTTCCTGCGCACCACCGCGTCGTGGGTGGTGGGCCTGCTGTTCGCCGTGGTCTTCGGTGCCCTCGCCTATCTGTACTTCGAGGTGTCGATCGCGCTGGCGATGGCGACGGTCGGCTTCGCCCTCGGCGCCAGCGTGATGGCGGCGCTCGGCGTCGAGTGGTCCTGGCTCGTCGTGTCGGTCGGCGTGGTCGTCGGCGCCCTGCTCGCCTGGCTGGCGATCGTCGCCGACCTGCCGGCGGTGCTGCTGGTGGGACTGACGGCGTTCGGCGGGGCGAGCGTGATCGTCTTCGGCGTGATGCTGCTCGTCGACACGGTCAACACCTCGGACCTCGAGTCGTCGCAGACCACCGAGCACATCGCCGACGACTGGTGGTGGTACGCCATCTACTTCGTCCTCGCGATCGTCGGCACGGTGGTGCAGGTCCGCCACCTCGCCAGCCTGCGCCAGTCCGCCCGCCAGCAGTGGGCGACGAGCACGAGCATCGCCGGCACGACGGCCCCGCCGGTGCGATGAAGCCCGCTCGAGCCGCCGCGGGTCGTCGATGAGCCGATACGCGTGTCGGCGCACCGCCGGGCGCGAGAATGCGCGGCGAGAGGAGGCTCGACGGTGATCGCGGAGTTCGGTACCGGTCAGGTGCTGTGGTCGCTCCTGTGGTTCTTCCTGTTCCTCATCTGGGTGATGCTCGTGTTCCGCGTCTTCGGCGAACTGCTGCGCAACGACGAGATGAGCGGCACGGCGAAGATGCTGTGGACCGTCGCCGTCGTCACCCTGCCGTACATCGGCGCGTTCGCGTATCTCGCCGTGCACGGCGGTCGGCACGAAGCGTCGACGCCGGCGACGACCGCCGCGCCGTCGGCGGCGTTCCCGATCGGGCCGGTCAGCGCCGTCGACGAGCTCGAGCGGCTGGCGCGCCTGCACACCGACGGCAAGATCGACGACGACGAGTACACCCGGCTGAAGGCGCGGGTGATCGGGTGATCGTGCCGACGTCCTCCCCGATCACCGGAGCTGCGGCGATCAACTCGTTCGACGGCTGGCTGCGCAACCACCTCCTGCCGGCGCTGATCCTCGTGGTCGGCTCGGTGCTCCTCGTGCGCCTGATCCACTGGGGTGCGCACCTCTGGGAGGCCGACGTCGACCGGCGCATCCACGAGGCCGTCGATCGTGACGACGTCGCTTCGGAGCAGCTCAAGCGGACGCGGGCGATGGTGCAGGCGACGAGCTGGGCGCTCACGGCACTGGTGGTCGTCGTCGTTGCCTCGCTCAGCATCACGGTCCTCGGCATCCCCCTGACGACGTTGATCGCACCGGCCACGGTGGCCGGCGTCGCCGTCGGGTTCGGTGCCCAGCAGGTGGTCGGCGACCTCCTAGCCGGGTTCTTCCTGCTCGCCGAGCACCAGTTCGGCTACGGCGACGTGATCCGCTACGGCCCGCCCGGCGAGGAGGGCGGCGTCCGCGGGACCGTGGAGGAGATGACGCTGCGAGTGACCAAGCTGCGCACCGTGCAGGGCGAGCTGGTCATCATCCCGAACGGCTCGCTGCGCCAGGTGACCAACCTCTCCAAGGAGTGGTCGCGTGCGGTCGTCGACCTGCCGATCGCCACCAACGCCGACATCGAGCGAGCGACCGCCGTGCTGCGCGAGGCGGCGGACGAGATGGCCGGCGACGAGCGGTGGTCGACGCTGTTGCTCGGGGCGATCACCGTGTCGGGCATCGAGAGCTTCGAACGGGGCTTCGTGCGCGTCCGGGTGACGGCTCGAACGCTGCCCGGGCGCCAGTTCGAGGTGGCACGCGAACTGCGGTTCCGGCTGGGGCGGGCGCTCAACGCGGGCGGCATCGCCACCCACACCGCCCTGATGAACGAACCGGCGCCGCCGTGACCCACGGATTCGTGTCGTGGGCGCGCGGGCCGGTCGCGCGCGCGCCTGCCGGTGCGCCGCTCGACGGTGCTGCTCGTCGTGGTGTTCGTCGGGCTGGTCGTCCTCTACTTCTCGGTACGCACCGAGAAGATCGACTACCGGGGCGAACTGTTCGACGTCACCGAGGAGACCACCGCGTCAGGCCCTCCGGTGCGCCCGCTCGAGGGCTACGCGACGTGGTCGAGCCAGGGCGCGCAGAGCCCGTCGAC
Source organism: Ilumatobacteraceae bacterium (assembly GCA_963816635.1). Classification (GTDB taxonomy): domain Bacteria; phylum Actinomycetota; class Acidimicrobiia; order Acidimicrobiales; family Ilumatobacteraceae; genus Desertimonas. The sequence continues at coordinate 183,965 of CAWFLK010000021.1, forward strand.
GTCGCGGATCTGGATCCGGTCGCGATTGGCGTAGGTGACCTCGTTGGCCGGGTCGACCTGCAGCTTGAACGTGCGCAGCGTCATGTCGGTCGTGTCGATGGCGAGGATCCGCCCGATCAGCGGCTCGCCGATGCCGAGCAGCACCTTGATCGCCTCCAGTGCCTGGATCGAGCCGACGATCCCGGGCAGCACGCCCAGCACGCCCGCCTCGGCACAGCTCGGCGCCAGCTCGGCCGGGGGCGGCTCGGGCACCATGTCGCGGTAGGTCGGCCCGACCAGCGGGTGGAAGACGCTGACCATCCCCTCGAAGCGGAAGATCGAGCCGTGGACCACCGGGATGCCGAGCTTCACGCTGGCGTCGTTCAACAGGTAGCGCGAGGGGAAGTTGTCGGCCCCGTCGACGATGACGTCGTAGCCGCTGATGATGTCGATGATGTTCTCGGCCGAGAGGCGGGTGTCGTACGTGACGACGTCGACGTCGGGGTTGAGCGCCACGAGCGTCTTCTTCGCCGAGTCGACCTTGCGATCGCCGATCCGGTCGATGTTGTGGAGGATCTGACGTTGCAGGTTGGAGGCGTCGACCTCGTCCATGTCGACGATGCCGAGCGTGCCGACGCCGGCCGCGGCGAGGTACAGCGCGGCGGGCGAGCCGAGTCCGCCGGCGCCGAGCAGTAGCACCTTCGAGGCGAGCAGCTTGGACTGGCCCTCGACGCCGACCTCGGGCAGCAGCAGGTGGCGCATGTAGCGCACCTTCTGCTCGGGGGTGAGCGTCACCGGCGTCGTCCAGTCGCGGCCCTCGTCCTTCCAGCGCCCGAAGCCGCCGGCCATCGACACGACGTCGGCGTAGCCGAGCTCCTGCAGCGTGCGGGCGGCGAACGCCGAGCGGACGCCGGCGGCGCAGTACACGACGACGGGCGCGCCCTTGTCGACGAGGCGGCCCTCGACCTGGGCTTCGAGGTGCCCGCGGGGGATGTGCACGGCGCCGGGAAGGGCGCCCTGGTCGTATTCGTCGGGTTCACGGACGTCGAGCACCACGGCGCCGGCGGCGATGCGCTCGGCGGCGTCGGCGGTGCCGACCTCGGTGATCTCGGCTTTCGCCGCCGACAGGAGATCGCGGAACGTAGCCATCACCCAAAGCCTACCCATCCGGTCGGGAATCGCTCCCCGCCCCTCCACCGGCCCGGAGGACGAAGATTTCCACAAGCATTTTCGAGCGTTTCTGCACGATTTCGCGACCAAGAATCGCGAGCACCGCGCTTGCAAAGATTCTGGGGCGCGAAATCGTGCGTTCCCGCACGATTTTGCTTGTGGAAATCTTCGGTCCTGGCGGGCGGGAGGCGGCGGGGGCGGGGGTTTCTCTTGACCGGGGGCGGGGAGGGGCGTAGACCCGTAGGTAGACAGGTACAATACAAATCGCTCCGGAAGGCGGCGTCCAACCACATGCTCCCCCTGATCCTCGGGATCGCCGCGATCGTGCTCGTCGCGATCGTGCTGTTCCAATCGTTCCACAACATCGGACCGGCCCAGGTCGGCCTGGTCACGAAGAAGATCGCCCGCAAGAGCCTCGCCCAGGGCAACCCCGTCGCCCGCCACGGCGAGGCCGGCTACCAGGAGCGCCTGCTGATGCCCGGGCTGCGCGTCCGTCTCTGGCCCGTCTACGGCGTCAGCAAGCAGCCCTGGGTCCAGGTGCCCGCCGGCGAGATCGGCGTGGTCATCGCCCAGGTCGGCAACCCGATCAAGATCGGCGCCAAGAGCGCTGACTTCCGCCCGGAGTTCGGCAACTTCTCCAACCTCGGCGCGTTCATCGACAACGGCGGCCAGAAGGGCGTGCAGCGCCCGGTGCTGCCGCCGGGCACCCTGGTGCCGATCCACCCGGCGGCGTTCCTCGTGATCACCGCCAGCCGCGTGTACGGCGTGCCGGTGTCACGCACGGTCGCCGGCACGCCGGTCCCCGCCGGTCAGACGCTGCAGCCGTCGTCGTTCGGCCTCTCCGACGAGCAGCTGCGGGTCACGATCATCGGCCCGGTCGACGAGACCGACATGGTGGGCGTCATCACCGCCCTCGAGGGCGAACCGCTACCCGCCGGTGACATCGCCAGCCGACTCGGCGGCTTCGAGGACGTGGTGGTGATGGAGCAGGCCGGCGCGTCGGATGCCGAGATCATCGATGTGCTGCTCGGGCGCAAGAACGAGCTGCACAACAACTACCAGGACTTCCAAGCCTTCATGGATCACGGCGGGCGCATCGGGCTGCAGCACGACACCCTGCTGTACGGCGCCTACCTGCTCAACCCGTTCCTCGTCGCCGTGGAGATGGTGCCGATGCTCGTGGTGCGCCAGGGCGAGGTGGCCGTGATGAAGAGCTTCGTCGGCCTGCCGACGCTCGACACCAGCGGCGTCGACTTCAAGTTCGGCTCGATCGTGCACCCCGGCCGGCGCGGGATCTGGCAGGAGCCGCTGCGCACGGGCAAGTACCCGCTCAACCCGCGCATCTACGCCACCGAGATCGTGCCCACGTCGATCCTGACCCTGAACTGGTCGAGCATCGTGAGCCAGGCCCACAACCTCGACGCCTCGCTCAGCCCGATCGAGGGCAAGAGCCGCGAGGGTTTCGTGTTCCGGATCGACCTGCAGGTGCAGATCCACGTGAGCGACACCAAGGCGCCGAAGGTCATCTCGATGGTCGGCACGATGCAGAACCTCGTCAACGAGGTGCTCCAGTCGGCGGTCGGCAACCACTTCCGCAACACGCTGCAGCGGCTCGAAGCGGTGCGCTTCATCGAGACGCGCGACCAGGTGCAGGCGTCAGCGATGGAAGCGGTGACCCACTACCTCACCTCGTACGAGGTGGAGACGCGTGGTGTCTACATCCAGGACGTGGTCTTCCCCGAGCAGCTGGTGGAGGTGCTGACCCAGCGCGAGATCGCCAAGCAGGAGAAGGCGACGTTCCACGAGCAGCGCGAGGCGCAGAACGCCCGCATCGAGGTGGAGAAGGCCCGCGGCACCGCCGACATGCAGGGCCAGCTGGCGACGTCCCAGGTGTCGATCGAGATCAACTCGAACGCCGCCGAGGCGCGTGCCGCCCAGGCGCGAGGCGAGGCGGCCTACATCGAGACCACGGCTCGCGCCGAGGCGACGCGCATCGAGGCGATCGGACGCGCCGAGGCCACCAAGGTCGAAGCGGTCGGCCTGGCGGAGGCGACGGCGACCGAGGCGGTCGGCCTCGCCGAGGCCCGGGCGTACCAAGCTCAGGCCGACGCCCTCGGCCCGCAGGCGACAGCGCTGGTGGCGGCGGTGAACGCCGTCGCCGAGGGACGCGTCAACGTCGTGCCGGAGGTTCTGGTGACCGGTGGTGGCAGCAGCATCGAGGGGCTCGCGGCGTCGCTCATCGGCCGCTTCGCCCCGCGTCCGCCGAACCGCAACGGCGGCAACGGGGATTCGCTGCCCCCGCCCCCGCCGGCGCCCGAGCTCGAGCTCGAGCTCGAGGTGGAGCCCGACCAGGCGTCGGCCGGCTGAGTCCGGCACTCATCGCGCGCCTCGCCGCGGCCGAACCGCCAGCGGCATGGCGGCACCCACCGGGGCGAGGGTCCTCATCGCACGAGGCGCGACGCATTAACGTCCGATGGTCGTGGCGCCGAACGCGCTCGGCGCCACCACGATCGCGCAAGGCTCACCGTCGACCCCCGCCGAGGAGTGCCCATGACGACCACAGATGAAACGCTCGATTCCGTCGCCGATGCCGGGCCCGGCTACGTGAAGATCGTTGCCGCCGAGCTGATCGGCACGCTCATCCTGATGCTCGTCGGTCCGGGCAGCGCCATCCTCGCCCTCAATGCAGTCGGCACGTTCGGCGTCGCATTCGCGTTCGGTCTCGCCCTGCTGGCGATGGCCTACAGCATCGGCCACGTGTCCGGCTGCCACATCAACCCGGCCGTCACGCTGTCGTTCTGGTTGGTCCGAAAGGTGACGTTCGCACAGGCGATCGCCTACTGGGTCGCCCAGTGTGTCGGGGCGATCCTCGGCGCGTGGATCATCTACATCATCTCCGACGGCGGCGACCTCGACAACACGGGCGTGTTCGCGGCGAACGGATGGGGAAGCAAGCTCGGTAGCCCGTTCGGGATGTCCGCCGCCATCATCGTCGAGATCGTGTTCACCGCGCTGTTCGTCTTCGTGGTGTTGTCGACCACCACGAAGGGCTATCTGCTCGGCTTCGGCGGCCTCGCAGCTGGGCTGACGCTGGCGATGATCCACCTCGCGACCATCCCCGTCGACAACACCTCGGTGAACCCGGCCCGCAGCCTCGGCACCGCCGTGTTCGCCGGGACCGACGCGATGAGCCAGCTCTGGGTGTTCATCGTCTTCCCGCTCGTCGGCACGCTCGTCGGCGTGCTGATCTGGCTCCTCGTCCACGAGGACGACTTGGAGTCGACCATCCTCGGCCAGCAGAGGGCGCTCGTGGCGGCGCGGAACCGAGCCGCCGCCATCGCACGCGGTCCGCAGCAGAAACCTTCTGCGTAGCGCGCCGACGACCACGAACGCGCGTTGACCGCCGCTCAGCCGGGTGGGAACACCCACCCGGCGGCGCCGCGACGCCACGGCGTGGCCGACACGACGGCAGCGAGCGGGATCGGGCCGTAGATGTGCGGGAACCGGTCGTCGGCCGGGTCGCCGGTGGGCGACTCCTCGACCACCGGCGCGCCGAGGGCGTCGGGGTCGATCGCCAACAGCACCACCTCGTCGACGTCGGCGTAGAAGCGGTTGGCCACGGCGGCCACCTGGCAGCGCGTGCGAAGCGTGGATGAACCCCTCCTCGTCGAGGGATCGCCCGCGGGTGGAGATGCGATAGCTCCCCGCCGCCTCGGCCGCCCGCCAGTCGTCGGGGAGGGCGGCGTGGTAGATCGTCACGGTTCGACCACCAACGCCGGGAGGACGTCGGAGATCGAGCCGCGCACCACCACGTCGGCGAGCTGGTCCATCTCGGTCGGTGAGCCGTTGACGATCACGACCCGGGCACCGCTGCGCACGGCGATCGGTACGCAGTTCGCCACCGGGTAGACCGCGAGCGTCGAGCCCACGGCGAGCAGCAGGTCGCACTCGGCGCTCACCCGCAGCGCCCGGTCGATCACCGCCGGCACGAGCGGCTGGCCGAACGAGATCGTGTCGCTCTTCAGGATCCCGTCGCCGCACGCGAGGCACCGCAGGTCGTCCTCGCCCACGGCGACCCGCTCCAGCGCCTCGGCCATCGGCCGGCGATCGCCGCACGTCCAGCACCGCGTCCACCACGCGGTGCCGTGCACCTCGACCACCAGGTCCGGGTCGCTGCCGGCGCGCTGGTGCAGCTCGTCGGTGTTCTGTGTCACGAGGGCGCGCAGCCGCCCGTCGCGTTCGAGCTCGACGATCACGCGGTGGCCGGCGTTCGGCTCGGCGCTCCACACCGGCGCTCGCACACGGGCCTGCCACGACGCTCGACGGACATCGACGTCACCCAGGTAGTGCTGCAGCGAGGACGCCTTCTCGGCGCCGGGGTTGGTGGTCCACAGCCCGTTCGGCCCGCGGAAGTCGGGAATGCCCGAATCGGTGCTGATGCCGGCACCGGTCACCACCACGATGCGTTCGGCCGCCTGCACCAGGGCACGCGCTTGGTCGACCGCCGTCGGTGGCTCGGGCGTGGCGACCATTCGCACCACTCTGGCAGACGCCCTTCCGTTCGGCGTCCGCGGCGACACCCCGGAGGAGCGATGGCGCCGACCGCTCCCTCCCCATGTTCGCCCCGCTGGAGGATCCCGCCGCCATGGCCCTCGCACTGTCCGCCCCCGACCCCGCCGACGAGCTCCGCGCCTCGTCGCCATCACACCGTGGATCGACCCGGTCGTCGACACCCGCGGGTACGACCCGCGCTCGCGCTACGTCGAGCTGTTCTGGCTCGGCACCCTCGGCCGACGGGCACGTGGTTGCTGCGCCGGCTGGTGTCCGGCCTCGACGAGCACCCGGACGGCTACCGCGTCGACCTGGGAGCGACCGCCCGGGCGATGGGGGAGACGCCACGCCGGCACCGGCGGCGGGGGTGCGGCGACCATTCGCACCACTCTGGCAGACGCCCTTCCGTTCGGCGTCCGCGGCGACACCCCGGAGGTGCGATGGCGCCGACCGCTCCCTCCCGCACATCGCACCGACGGAGGATCCCGCCACCATGACCATTGCCGAGTCCACGTCCGCCCCTGACCCCGCCGACGAGCTCCCGCGCCTCGTCGCCATCACACCGTGGATCGACCCGGTCGTCGACACCCGCGGTTACGACCCTCGCTCGCGCTACGTCGAGCTGTTCTGGCTCGGCACCCTCGGGCCGACGGCCACGTGGTTGCTGCGCCGGCTCGTCGCCGGCCTCGACGAGCACCCGGACGGCTACCGCCTCGATCTCGCGGCGACCGCCCGGGCGATGGGGCTGAGCTACCACACCGGCACCGCCGGACCGTTCGGCCGAGCACTCGCCCGCTGCGTGATGTTCGGCATCGCCCACCAGCACAGCGACGGCTTCGCCGTGCGCCGACGCCTGCCCGAGGTGGCGCGCCGCCACCTGGCCCGGCTCCCACCGGAGGTGCAGGCGGCCCACGACGCGGTGGCTCGCCACCGTCCCGACGCTCGACGACCTGCAGCGGGGCCGGCTGCTCGCCGACGCCATGGTCGCCGCCGGCGACGACCGCGAACTGGTCGAGTCGCAGCTCGTGCGCCTCGGCGTCCCGGCGGCGACCGCCGCCGACCTCGCCCGCGCCAGCTGACCGACGATTCCGCGACGGCGAGCGGCGGCGCGTCAGGCAGGCTTGGCGTAGGTGGTCGCCAGGTCGATGAGCAGACGGGTGCCGAAGCCGGTGGCGCCCTTGGAGCGCCACGCGTCGTCGGTGTCGGACTTCATCGTGCTGGCCATGTCGATGTGCGCCCACGGCGTGTCGCCGACGAACTCGGAGAGGAAGACGGCGGCGGTGATCGCACCCCCGTAGGGCCCGCCGACGTTCTTGATGTCGGCGACGTCGGAATCGAGCAGCTTGCGGTAGCCCCGTTCGAGCGGCAGCTGCCACGTCTTCTCGTCGACGCGCCGTCGACGCGGCGACCACCCGGTCGACGAGCGCCTGGTCGTTGCCGAGCACGCCGGCGTAGCCGAGGCCGAGCGCCACCATGCACGGCCCCGGTCAGCGTGGCGATGTCGACGATGGCGTCGGGCTGCTCCTCGACGGCGAGCGACAGCCCGTCGGCGAGCACGAGACGACCCTCGGCGTCGGTGTTGTGGATCTCGACGGTCTTGCCACCGTGGATGTGCAGCACGTCGCCGAGCTTCATCGCCGACCCCGAGGGCATGTTGTCGGTGCACATCAGGTAGCCGATCACCTCGTTGGGGCATCCCAGCGCGGGCAGCGCCGAGAGCGCCGACAGGACCGCCGCGGCGCCGGACATGTCCATCTTCATCGAGGCATGGCTCGGATCGCTCGGCTTCAGGCTGATCCCGCCCGAGTCGTACATGATCCCCTTGCCGACGAAGGCCAGCTTCGCAGCGCGACGACTTCTTGCGCTTGGGCCGGTACGTCAGCTTCACGAGCTGAGGCGCCTCCGTGCTCCCGGCGTTGACGCCGAGCAGACCACCGCACCCGAGCTCGCGCAGTCGCTCGGCACCGAACAGCTCGATCTCCAGCCCGGCCTCGCTCGCCACGGCGGTCGCCAGCTCGGCGAGGCGGGTGGCCGTGAGGTGGCTGGGCGGTGAGTTGGCCAGGTCGCGTGCGAGCGCCGCGGCAGCCGCAGTGGTGGTGCCCCGCGTCGCGCCGGTGCTCACCGGCGCGGTCTGCGCCGACGGTGCGATCAGTACCAGCGACTGCAGGGCGGTGTCGCGCGCGTGTGCTTCAGCGTGCCGTAGCGGTAGCGGGCGAGGAGCACGCCCTCCACCACCGCTTGCGCCGACGCGGCGACCCCGGCGGCGCCGGCGTCGTGGAGGTTCGTCGCCAGCACCCCGTGGTTCGACGCCGCCCGGGCGAACGCCGCGGCCGCGTCGCGCAGGGCGGCCGGCGTCAGCGCGCCGTCGCCCACCCCGACGGCGATGTGCACCGCGGTGCCCTTGGCCGGCACGACGACGGTCTGACCCACCTTGCCCTCGAAGCCGAGCGCGACGAGCGCGGCGCGGTCGGCGCCGAGCGAGCGGGCCACTGGCCCCTTCTCCCCCACCGGCACGCCGACGGCGGCCCCGGCCGGCGCCGTTCGCGCCACGTTGACCGACGGCCGCTCGCCGCTGCGTGACGGCGCAGGGTCGAAGGTCCGGCGGTCGTAGGCCAGCGCGTCCAGCGTCGCCGTGTGAGCGGGATCGTTCTTGAGCGTCATCGTCCGTCAGTCTGGCCGAGCGGGGGGCGGATGCGCACCCACCCCGGGCAGGCGTGGCGAGGCCACCGATAGCCTGGACGGCCGCATGGAACAGCGCTCGTACCTCGATGCCGTCGCCGAACGGGTGGTCGTCTTCGACGGCGCGTTCGGCACCTACATACAGGATCTCGAGCTCGGCCCGGACGACTTCGGCGGTCCGGCGCTCGAGGGGTGCAACGAGATGCTCTGTCTCACCCGCCCCGACGCCATCCGCGACATGCACCGGGCGTTCTTCGACGTCGGCGTCGACGTCGTCGAGACCGCCAGCTTCGGCAGCTTCTCGGTGGTCCTCAACGAGTACGGCATCGCCGACAAGGCGTACGAGCTCAACGTCGCCGCCGGTCGTCTCGCCCGCGAGGTGGCCGACGAGCTGATCGCCGCCGACGGGCGCGAGCGCTGGGTCGCCGGCTCGATCGGTCCCGGCACCAAGTTGCCGAGCCTCGGCCACATCGGCTTCGCCGCCCTGCGCGACGCCTACGAGGAGCAGGCGGCCGGGCTGCTCGAGGGCGGCGTCGACCTGTTCCTGATCGAGACCTGCTACGACCTGCTGCAGGCGAAGGCGGCGATGATCGCCTGCCGGCGGGCGATGCGCGCCGCCGGGCGCAGCGTCCCGCTGCAGGTGCAGGTGTCGATGGAGACCACCGGGCGGATGTTGCTCGGCAGCGAGATCGGCGCCGCCCTGGTGTCGGTCGCGGCGATGGGCGCCGACGTCATCGGCGTCAACTGCTCCACCGGCCCGGCGGAGATGCAGGAGCACCTGCGCTACCTGTCGCAGCACTCGCCGGTGCCGATCTCGGTGCTCCCCAACGCCGGCCTGCCGAGCGTGGTCGACGGCCGCACCCACTACGACCTGACGCCCGAGCAGCTCGCCGAGTACCACCGACGCCACGTGGCCGAGCTCGGCGTGCGCGTCGTCGGCGGCTGTTGTGGCACGACGCCCGAGCATCTCCGTCAGGTGGTCGAGGCGGTCCGCAGCGTCGAGCCGGCACGACGCACCCCGGAGCTCGAAGCCAGCGTGACGTCGATCTACAGCCCGACGACGCTCGCCCAGGAGCTGAGTGTGCTGCTCATCGGCGAGCGCACCAACGCCAACGGCTCGAAGGCGTTTCGTGACGCGATGCTCGCCGGCGACTGGGACAGCTGCGTGAAGATGGCCAACGAGCAGATCAAGGAGGGCGCCCACGTCCTCGACGTGTGCGTCGACTACGTCGGCCGCGACGGCGCCCACGACATGGACGAGGTGGCCCGCCGATTCGCCACGCAGGCGAGCGTGCCGCTCGTGCTCGACTCCACCGAGCCACCGGTGCTCGAGGCCGCGCTGCAGCACGTGGGCGGGCGGGCGATCCTCAACTCGGCCAACCTGGAGGACGGCGAGCTCCCCGGCAGCCGCATGGACCGGGTGTTCTCCCTCGCCCGCGAATACGGCGCAGCGGTGATCTGCCTGCTGATCGACGAGCGCGGTCAGGCACGCGACGTCGAGTGGAAGATGGAGATCGCCCACCGCATCGCCCAGATCGCCACCGAGCGCTACGGGCTGTCGCACGGCGACCTGATCTTCGACGCCCTCACGTTCCCCTTGTCCACCGGCGACGACGACCTTCGGCGCGACGCCATGGAGACGATGGAGGCGATCCGACGGATCAAGGCGGAGATCCCGGCGCGTTCACGGTGCTCGGACTGAGCAACGTCAGCTTCGGCCTGTCGCCGGCGGCACGCCACGCGCTGAACAGCGTGTTCCTGCACGAGTGCGCCGAGGCCGGGCTCGACTCGGCCATCGTCCACGCCGGCAAGATCGTGCCCCTGAACCGCATCCCCGACGAGCAGCGCGAAGTCTGCCTCGACCTGATCTACGACCGCCGCCGGGCCGCCTCCGCGGCCGACGGGACGACCGCCTACGACCCGCTGCAGAGCCTGCTCGAGGTGTTCGCCGACGTCAAGACGCTCGCCGCCGAGAAGCCCGACCGCAGCGGGCTGCCGGTGGAGGAGCGCCTGCGCCTGCGCATCATCGACGGCGACCGCGACGGCCTCGCCGCCGATCTCGACGAGGCGATGGCGGGTGGCATCGCCCCGCTGTCGATCGTCAACGACGTGCTGCTCGAGGGGATGAAGGTGGTCGGCGAACTGTTCGGCTCCGGCCAGATGCAGCTGCCGTTCGTGCTGCAGTCAGCCGAGACGATGAAGGCCTCCGTCGCCTACCTCGAGCCGCACATGGATCGCATCGGCGGCTCGTCGGCGAAGGGCCGCCTCGTCATCGCCACCGTCAAGGGCGACGTGCACGACATCGGCAAGAACCTCGTCGACATCATCGCCACGAACAACGGCTACGAGGTGCACAACCTCGGCATCAAGGTGCCGATCGGCGACATGCTCGCGAAGGTCAAGGAGGTCGACGCCGACGCCCTCGGGATGAGTGGCCTGCTCGTGAAGTCGACGCTGGTGATGCGCGAGAACCTCGAGGAGATCAACTCGCTCGGGCTGACCGACCTGCCGATCCTGCTCGGCGGGGCCGCGCTCACCCGTCGCTACGTCGAGCGCGACCTGCGCGAGGTGTACGAGGGGCGGCTGTTCTACGGCCGCGACACGTTCGAGGGTCTGTCGACGCTGGACTCGCTGATGGCGATGAAGCGCAGCGGCGAGTGGGATCCCGACTTCGGTCGGGTGCCGACGGGCCGGGTGCTGCCCGAGCGCCAGGTCGACGACGACGTCGCTGTCGCGGTCCCGGCGCGATCGCCGGAGGTGGCTACCGACAACCCGGTGTTCGTCCCGCCGTTCCTCGGCACCCGGGTGGTCAAGGGGCTGTCGCTCGACGACATCGCCGAGTTCGTCAACGAGACGGCGCTGTACCGCAACCAGTGGCAGTTCCGACCCGAACCGGTGCCCGGGGCCGACCGGCCGGAGACCGACGACGAGTTCGAGTCGCGGGTGCGGTCGACGTTCCGCGAGCAGCTCGCCGCCGCCAAGGCGTCCGGCGTGCTCGTGCCGCAACTGGTGTACGGCTACTTCGCCGCCAACGGCGACGGCGACGACCTCGTCGTGTGGACCGACGAGTCGCGCACCGTCGAGGCGGCCCGGTTCCACTACCCACGCCAGCGCGTCGAGCCGTTCCTGTGCATCGCCGACTTCTTCCGTCCGTGGCACGGGCCCGACGGCGAGCCCGGTGAGCTCGACTACGCCGCGTTCCACATCGTCACGATGGGTTCGGCGGTGAGCGAGCAGACCGCCCGCCTGTTCGCGGCCAACGAGTACCAGCGCTACCTCCTGTTGCACGGGCTCGGCGTCGAGATGGCCGAAGCGCTCGCCGAGTACTGGCACAAGCGGATCCGCACCGAGTGGGGCTTCGTCGACGAGGACGGGCCGAGCATCGGCGGGCTGTTCCGCCAGCAGTACCGCGGTGGGCGCTACTCCGCCGGCTACCCGGCCTGTCCGGACCTCGAGGACAACGCCACCGTGGCCCGCCTGCTCGGCGCCGAGCGCCTCGGCATCGAGGTGGGCGAGGAGACCGGCTGGCAGTACCAGCCGGAGCAGACCACGTCGGCGATCATCTGCCACCACCCGCGGGCCAAGTACTTCGTCGCCCGCTGAGTTGCACGCGTCAAGAACCGCGGCACGCGGTGCGGGCGTACTGACGACCATGAGGGACGATCCAACGGTTCACAGCGAGTTCACAGACGGTGCCCCGCTGACCCACGGCGACCGTCCGTAGATTCCATCGCCATGGTCTGGTGGATGCTTCTCGTGTTCGTGCTCGCCGTCGTCGTCGTGGCGGCGGTGATCGCCCTGCTGCGTGGCGCCGGGCGGGTGCACTGGCCGCTCTCGCGACGCGTGCGTACCGTCGCCGTTGCACTGCCGTTGCTCGCCGTGCTCGGCGTGTACGGCGGGATCCTCGTCTACACGAAGGTGATCAACGACCCGGCTGACGCTCTGACGACCGAGGATCTCGGCAACGTGTTCACGGACGACTCGACGGTGACCACGGTCGCCCCGACGACCACCGTCGCAAGTGATCCCACGACCACGGCGGCCGGCGATCCGACCACCACCGCGATCGCACCGGCCACCAGCGCCGCTTCCTCTGCCGACGCCGGCGCTCTCGACGGCGTGTGGAACGTCGACCCCACCGACGCCAGCACCACCTTCGGCTACCGCGTGCAAGAGGTGCTCGGCGGCGTCGACACCACCGCGACCGGTCGCGGCAACGAGATCGAGGGCTCGATCACCGTGGCCGGCACCACCGTGACCGAGGGGTCGTTCACGGTGCAGGTGGCGAGCATCACCTCCGACCGCAGCCAACGCGACGGTCAGTTCACCGGCCGGATCATGCAGACGTCCCAGTTCCCGACGGCGACGTTCACGATCACCCAGCCGGTCGACCTCGGCACCATCCCCGCCGACGGCGAGCAGGTCACGGCCAGCGTCACGGGCGACCTCACGCTGCACGGCGTGACCAATTCGGTCACCTTCGACGTGACCGCACAGACCGACGGCGCGACCATCGGCGTGCTCGGCGAGATCCCGATCGTGTTCGCCGACTACGGCATCGACAACCCGTCGACCGGCTTCGTCACCACCGAGGACAACGGTCTGCTCGAGTTCATCCTGGTGTTCACCCCGGCGGGCTGAGGCGGCCGCCTCGAGCGCTCGCGATCAGGCGCTGAAGAAGGCGGCAACCCGTTCGGTGGGCCGGCCGATGAAGGCGCGGTCGGCGGTGACGAGCAGCGGACGCTCCATCAGCTCGGGGTGGGCGACGAGCACGGCGACGATGCCGTCGGTCGTCGCGACGTCGGCCGCCCTCACGCCGAGCTCCGCCCAGCGCTCCCGGCGCACCAGTGCGGCGGGTTCGTCGTCGAGCTTGGCGAGCACGGCACGCAGCTCGTCGGCCGTCAGCGGCTCGTCGAGATAGCGCACCACCTCGACGCTCGGGGCCCCGTCGTCGGCGGCGTCGGCGAGGGCGAGTGCCTGACGGGACTTCGTGCAGCGCGGGTTGTGGTACAGGGTCACGTCGGCCATCTGCGTCTACTGTAGGGAAGCGACGACGCACGGCGCTCGCCGCCCCACCGATGCAGCACTCCACCACACCCGCCGCCCGTCGCGCGACGGCGGTGGCGATCGGTGCGATGTTCTTCGTCAACGGGGCGTCGGCGGCGTCGTGGTTCCCGCGCCTACCCGAGATCCGCGACCGCCTCGGGGTGTCGGAGGCCGGGCTCGGCCTGACGCTCGTCGGGATCGGCCTCGGCGGGCTGCTCGCCAGCATCTTCTCCGGTGCGTTCGTCGACCGCTTCGGGAGCCGGCGGATGTGCGTCACGACCTCGGTGATGCTGTCGGCGCTGCTGCCCCTGGTGGCCCTCGCCGGCCGCCCGCTCGTGCTGTTCCCGGTGCTGATCTTGATCGGCGCCTTCGACGGCCTCACCGACGTGGCGATGAACAGCCAGGCGATCGACGCCCAGCGGGCGCGCACCCGGCCGATCATGTCGCGGTTCCACGGCATGTGGTCGGTCGGCGCGGTCACCGGCGGGTTGATCAGCGCCCGCACCGCGGCGGCCGGCATCTCGCTGACCGACCAACTCCTGGTGACGTCGGTGGTCCTGGTCGTGGCGACCCTGGTGACCCGGGTGTGGCTGATCCCCACCAGCGGCCGGCGGCATCAGACCACCACCGTGATCGAGGGGCCCTTCGGCGATGCCGGCGTGGTCGAGTCGTCGACCGAGGCCGAGGCGCCGGCGACGTTCGCCCGCTACAAGCAGGTCTTCCGGCGGCTCGCCCTCGTCGGGATTGCGGTGGCGCTGACCGAGGCGCCGCCCAACGACTGGGCGACGCTCATGTGGACCGATCGTTTCCACCTGGCCGGTGGACGGGCCGCGCTCGGCTACGTGGCGATCGCGGCCGGCATGGTGGTCGGCCGATTCGGCGGCGACCTGGTGACGCATCGGTTCGGCCGGGAGGCCACCCGGCGCGGCGGAGCGCTCCTCGCCGCGATCGGAGTGGTCATCGCCACGACGGCGACGTCGGCGTGGCCGATGTCGGGAGTCGGCCTGTTCGCCGCCGGCCTCGGGATCTCGGTGCTCTTCCCCCTCATGTTCGCCGCCGCCGAGGAGATGACGCCCGGTACGACGCACGGAATGGCGGCGTTCTCGACCGGAGCCCGCGGCGGTTTCCTCGTGGCCTCGCCGCTCGTGGGCGTGCTCGCCGGCGTCTGGAGCGTCGCCGTCGCCGTGCTGCTGATCTCGGCCACCGCCGGGCTGACCGTCGCGGCGTCGTCGCTCCGCCCGGCGGCGCAACGGCGCCGGGCGGCACAGGCGCGCCCGGCCACCCGGTGACACCCCTTCACTACCGTTCGAGTCGCCGACATCTTCCTCGCCCGCCGACCGCCGCCGGCCGCCCTCTGCCCGTCGAGGAACCCACATGTCATCCCATCCATATCCCGCCGGCTACTGCCGGCGCGCCTCACGCCACGAGCACCTGCTCGGCGTCCCCACCCTGCTCACCTCGGCCGCCGACGCACTCGAGGTGGTGGCGGCGGCGCTGCACGTGCCCGAGCGCGTCGAGACGATCGCCCTGTTGCTCGACGACGACCGGCGCGGACGCACGGTGGTCGTCGTCGATGGCACCGAACCCGCCGACTCGCTGATCGAGGTCGTCGAATGCCTGTGCGATGCGATGAGCGACGAGGGCGGTCAGCTGGTCGTCGCCAGTGTGCGACCGTCGCTTGGTCTCGTCCCCGGTGACACCGATCGCTGGCTCGAGGCCAGCGCCATCGCCGACGACCGTGGCTGCACCCTGCTCGACTGGTTCGTGGTCCGCGACCGGATCGCCTGCCGCGTGGCCGATCTGATCGCCGAGCCGTCGCGATGGTGACGCCGACACGCCGAGCGTCACCCGCCGTTGGCCGACTTCCACGCGCGCCGCTCGTGCGGGCCCAGCCGCAACCCGGCGGCACGCAGGCGGGCGAGCAGTTCGCGGCTCGGAACCTCGATCGCGCCGGCGTCCACCACACCCGCCCGGCGCTCCTCGGGGATGTCGTAGTGGTCCCCCTGGAAGGCGCGCCGCGGGATGCCGACGCCATCGGCGAACGCGTGCAGCTCGTCGTACGACGCGTCCGACACCAGGTGGCACCACCGCCGTCCCCGCCACCACCACAGCGGATCGTCCACCAGCACGGCCACGACGCCCAGCGTGGCACGCCGGCGAGGGCACCGCCGGTGCGGGCGGCGCGCTGCAAGACTGGGATCGGTGAGCGAGCGAGTCTTCGAGCGAGCGAACCAGCAAGCACGGTCCTCGGCTCATGGGTGCACCAGCGCCGACTTCGGCTCGTCGCACGGATCGATGGTGCACCCATGAGCGACGAGGTCGAGCTCCGCGCGGCGTGGGCCGAGGTCGTCGCGCCGGGACGGCGGTCCGACGAGTGGTTCGACGAGGTGGTCGGTCGCCACCGCCAGGCGCACCGTCGGTACCACGGCGTCCGCCACGTCGTGTGGGTGCTGCGCCACGTCCGCGAGCTCGAAGCGGCGGTGGTCGACTGCGCCGGGCCCGAGTACGACGGCGGCGCCGTGACCGTCGCCGCGTTCTTCCACGACGCCGTCTACGACCCGACGGCCAACGACAACGAGGAGCGCAGCGCGGTCCTCGCCGACCGGGCGCTGCGGGTGCTGGGGTGGGCGACGCAGCGCCGGGATCGCGTCGTCGCGCTGGTCCGCGCCACGGCCGGTCACTTCGGACCGGTCACCCCGACCGCTGACGCCACGGCGACCGAGCGCGCCGTCCTCGTCGACGCCGATCTCGCCGTGCTCGGCAGCGACTCGGCGTCGTACACGGCATACGCCACCGGCGTTCGCGCCGAGTACGGCCACCTCCCCGACGAGGCGTGGGTGCGCGGGCGCGGCGACGTGCTGCGCCGGCTGCTCGGCCGGGCGACGCTCTTCGAGACGGCGCCGGCACAGCAGTGGTGGGAACCCGCAGCGCGGGCCAACCTGACGGCCGAACTGGCCGGGTTGGACGCCGTCAGTCGCGGCGGGTGATGCGGCGGGGACGGCTGCGGACCGGGATCGGCAGCGGTCGGGGGCGCGGACGGTTGCCGAGCACGACGCCGGCGACAGCCGTAGCCGTGGCAACAGCGGTGATGACCGCGACCAGCACGAGCGCCAGTCTAGGCGCAGGTCGGGACGTGTGCGACTGTGATTGACTGGAAGCCGTGCCCGAGCTCGTCACGATGCCCGTCGAGACGCGGCCCGACGTCGACACCACGCCGGACACCGACGAGCCACACCACGCTCACATCGTGAAGGTCGCGCCGGGCGAGTCGGCGGTGGCCAAGGTGATGGAGGCGCGCATCTACGGCACACCGGTCGAGGCGCTGTGCGGACACGTGTGGGTGCCGTCGCGCGATCCGAAGCAGCTACCGATGTGCCAGGAGTGCAAGTCGATCTACGAGCTGTACCGCTCGTTCAACGACGGGCTGCGCGACACGCCGGATGACTGACCGCGAACTGCGGATCCGTCAGGCCGCCCGGGCCATCGTGCTCGACCCCGACGACCGGATCCTGCTGGTGCGGTGGGAGTTCCCGCGCGACGGGCCGACGGTGCACGTGTGGGGCACTCCCGGCGGCGGGATCGAGCCCGACGAGGAGCTCGAGGCCGCCCTGCGCCGGGAGATCGACGAGGAGCTCGGCCTCGAGGCCGTCACGATCGGGCCGCTGGTGTGGGTGCGCACCCACGTCATCCCGTTCATCGACGGGCGGTGGGACGGCCAGCACGACCGCTTCTTCCTGGTGCGCACCCCGGCGTTCGAGCCGTCGCCGCGATTGAGTCGCGCGCAGCTCGCCGCCGAGCACCTGATGGAGCTGCGCTGGTGGACCCAGGACGAGCTCGCCGCGTTCGCCCCGACCGACCTCGAGTACTTCGCCCCCCGCCGTCTCGTCCCCCTCCTCGCCGACCTCCTGCGCGACGGCCCACCAGCGACCCCCGTCGACACCGGCCGCTGACCGGCGAAGTGTGAGCCACGCGTACGGATTTCCGTACGCGTGGCTCACACTTCGCCTCGATCCTCGTCACGGGACTTCACCGGTCGCGCCCGGTGAGCCTGGCGGTGAGCCCACCGGTGAGGGCAGGAGTGCACCGTGCCCACATGGACGAGCGCGCCCGGCGGACGTTGATCAGACGAGCGATGGCCCAGCACGGTGTCATCACCCGCCACGACGCCACCGCCCTCAACTTCGACCGGCGCCGCATCACGACAGCGCTGCGGGCCGGGTGGCTCGCCGAGCCTCTGCCGGGAGTGCTGGTGCTCACCGACACACCCGCGACCTGGCACCAACGCCTGGCCACCGTCGTCCACTCTGCGGGCGGGCGCGGCGTGGCCTCCCACCGATCGGCCGCGCGCCTGCATGGCTTCGATGGTCTCGAGTCGGCGGGCGACGCGGTGATCGAGGTCAGCGTCACCCGGCGCTTCCGCCTCGACCCGGCCGCGGCCACCGTCACGCACCACGTCACGCCGCTCGATGCCGTCGACGTCACCAGCGTGTCGGGCATCGCGTGCACGACCCGAAGCCGCACGTTGTGCGACCTGGGCGCGGTGTGCGATCGGCGGATGGTCGGTCGGGCGCTGACCTCCGCTCGACGCTCGGGCATCGACCTCCGGGCCGTCCGCGCCGCGGCCGAACGCCTCCACCGGCCAGGGCAATCGGGCACCGGCGTGATCATGCGTCTGCTCGACGGCATCCCGTGCGAGGGACGGTTGCCGGCGACCTGGTTCGAGGAGTTGCTCCACCTGTGCCTCACCGATCGCGGCTCCCGCCGGTTCTGCCCCAGTATCCGATCCGTGACGGGCAGGGACGGATCGTCGCCCGCACCGATCTTGGAATCCCATCGGTGAAGCTCGGCTCGAGGCACACAGCCGGCGCTTCCACTTCGGGCCGGACGCCGAGCGACTCGACGAGGACCGCGACCTCGCCGTCGCGAGGTGCGGGTGGGAGCTCATCTACCTCGGGTGGTACGCCACGCGGCGTCCCGCCGACGTCCTGCGGGTGGTGAAGGAGGTGACCGCGCTCGGACGCACGCGCTCGCCGCGCCCGGCGGCGAACTGTGAGCCACGTGTACGGAAATCCGTACGCGTGGCTCACACTTGGCCAAATGCTCGGCGGGGGCGGCAAGGATGGCGCGATGAGTGATGCCGAGGTGGAAGCGAACGTGCGGGCGATCGTGGCCGGGCTGGCCACGCCCGGCGTCGAGGTGGTGGACTGCGACCCGGCGCTCGCCGACACGGCGGCGTTCTGCGCGGCGTATGGGTACGCCCCCGAGGACTCCGCCAACGCCATCGTGGTGGTCGGGCGCAGCGAGCCCCCGGTGTACGTGATGTGCCTGGTGCTCGCAACCACCCGGCTCGACGTCAACGGCGCCGTGCGGGCGCGGCTGCGTGCCGCGCATCCAGGCGTGAAGAAGGCGTCGTTCGCCCCCGGCGACGTCACCGCGGCGATCACCGGGATGGCGATCGGCGGTGTCACGCCGTTCGGCGCCGCGTCGCTGCCGATCTGGGTCGACGACACGGTGATGCAACGCCAGCGCATCGTCGTCGGCGGCGGCAGCCGCGGCTGCAAGGTCGTCGGCCCGCCGGCGATGCTCCTCGAACTGCCGCGGGTCGAGGTGGTCGTCGGCCTGGCCCAGCCGGTCACGACGCCCTCCTGACCCCCGCACGCAGCATCGTCGACGGCAGTTCGCGGCATGCCAGCGACCATGGGCGTAACCTGGCACCGTTCGACGTCGCCCGGGACCCCCGGGCCAACCTCGGAGGGAGTCCCATGCGCAAGAAGCCCACGCTCATCGTTGCCGGCCTCGTCGTCGCCGGCATCGGCGGCGCGTCGGCGGTGCCAGCACCGTCGGCGCTTCGGCGCCCGTCGCGTCCGCTCCGGCCGGTGGCGAGATCGACTGTGCCGCCATCGCCTCGTCGTTCGGCGGGGAGGTGCCCGAGAGCCTGGCCACGTTCTACAGCGCGGTCAGCGCGGCGAACAGCAGCCAGATCACCAGTGCCGAGGCCCCGCTCACGTTGTTCATCCCGGCCAACTCGGCGTTCGACAAGATCCCGTCGAACGTGCTCGACTCGATCGTGGCCGACGCCGACCTGCTGACCTCGATCCTCGACTACCACCTGATCCTCGACCAGGCGCTCAGCTCGGTCCGACCTGGCCGCCGCCGGCACCGAGACCTCGGCCGAGGGTGACCCCCTCACGTTCGCTACTCCGGGCCAACATGCTCACTATCAACCGGCGGCGCGGCCGCCGTCGTGTGCCCCGACCTCGAGGTGCAGGGCGCGATCATTCACATCATCGACGGTGTGCTCCAGCCCCCGAGCCTCTCCACGGCCGGTTCCGGCTGTGAGACCGGCAGCTCCGGGCCCTCCAGCTCGACGCCGTCGAGCGCCGCGCCCGGCTCGTCGGTGCCCTGCAGCTCCACGCCCGGCTCGGCGGCGCCGAGCTCGTCGACGCCCTGAGCGACACGCTCCGAACGGTGGCCGCTCGCCCCGGCGAGCGGCCACCGGACGCCGGGGCGATCCGCGCCGCCCGGCTCGCCCTGATCGGCGACACGGCGCTCACCGGCGAGTCGTTGGCCAGCGTGGCTCGCCCATCAGGCCGACGGGTGGTTCGCCGCGCTCGGCGCGGTGCTGCCCGCGGGTGGGCGCTGATCGCCACCGGCGGCTACGCCCGGGTCGCTGTGCCCGGGCAGCGATCTCGACGTCATGCTGCTGCACCCCACCCGCGCCCGCGCGGTGTCAGGGGGGTGGCCGAGGCGATCTGGTACCCGGTGTGGGACTCGGCGCTCAAGCTGAGCCCGGCCGTCCAGTCGCCCAGGAGTCGCTGCGCGCTGGCCTCCGACGACCTCGTCACCGCCACGACGCTTGCTCGGCGTCCGCCGCCTGGCCGGCGACGAGGCGATCGTCGACGCCGTCGCGTCACGCAAGGCCCTGCGCAGTGGCGCAAGAAGCCGCTGCCCTGGCTGCGCCGGCTCCGGAGGCCGCGTTCGCCCGGTGGCGCCAGGCCGGCGAGGTGAGCTCGCTGCTCGAACCCAACCTCAAGGACGGCCGCGGGGGCCTGCGCGATCGCGACGCCCTGCACTGGGCGATCGCCACCGACCGCGACGACGTGATCGCCTCGCTCGAGTCGCCGCTCGTGGAGCTCGACCGGCACGCCGACACGCTCCTCGCGGCCCGTTGCGAGCTGCACCGGATCACCAAGCGGGCTCGGCGACGTCCTGCTGCTCCAGGACCAGGACGCGGTTGCCGCCGCGCTCGCAGGTCGACGACGCCGACGTGCTGATGCGGCAGCTGTCGGCGGCGGCCCGCGCGATCGACTGGGCCAGCGGCCGGTTCTGGCACCGCGTCGACCGCATCACGACCGGTCGCACTGTCACCCGCCCCGCCGCCTCGTCGACCCGATCACGGGTGCGGCTCGACGACGACGAGCTCGACGTCGTCGACGAGGCCGCATCCGGTTCGCCCGCGATGAGCCGTTCTCCGAGGTCGCCGGTGTCGCAGCCCGCAACGACATCCCGATCAGCCGTGGGCGCCCTGCGTGCTGGCCGAGGACGCCGCCCGCCGGAGCCACCGACGCCGTGGTCGGAGCAGACACGGCGGGCCTTCGTCAGCCTGCTCGGCTCCGGCCTTTCGATGGTGACCGCGGTCGAGGCGCTCGAGCACTACGGCCTGTTCAGCCGGTTCCTGCCGGACTGGACGTACGTGCGCAGCCTCCCGCAGCGCAACGCGTTCCACATCTACAACGTCGACCGCCACCTCCTGCGCACGGTCGCCAACGCGTCGGAACTGGTGCGCACGGTCAGCCGACCCGACCTGCTGCTCGTCGGCCGCCCTGCTGCACGACATCGGCAAGGGCCGCACGCGCGACCACACCGAGCTCGGCGTCAAGATGGTCGGACGGATCGTGCCGGCGATGGGGTTCTCGGCCGACGACACGGCGGACGGTGCCGCGCTCGTCGAGTACCACCTGCTGCTGCCCGAGACGGCGACCCGACGCGACCTCGCTGACCCCCGCACCGCGGCCAACGTGGCCGACGGCTCCCAGACCGTCGAGCGGCTCGAGCTGTTGCGGGCCCTGACCGAGGCCGACAGCCTCGCCACCGGCCCGTCGGCGTGGTCGAAGTGGAAGGAGTCGCTGATCGACCGGCTGTCCACGCCGTCGCCGAGGTGCTACGCGGCCGCGACCTCCCCGCCGGCGACGTCGAGGGGAGGTGCGCTTGGCCGTCGCTACTCGGCGGGTGCGCCGACGGGCGGTGTGGTCGGTCGAGCACGACGCTCGGGCGAGTTCCACGGGCTGCGGGTCGCTTCGAGTGACCGTCCTGGGCTGTTCGTCAGGTGACCGGCACGCTCGTGCTGCATCGCATCGATGTCACCGCGGCCGACGCGTGGACGAGCAGCGACGGGATCGCGGTCGAACAGTTCCACGTCCTGCCGGGCCGGCGGGCCGCTGCCGTTCGAGCGCTTCGAGCGCGACCTCGTGGACGCATTGGGCGGCCGGCTCGACGTCGCCGCCAAGCTCGACCAGCGGATCCACGGCGCCCGCCGCAGCGCACCAGCGGGCGGTGGCGGCGGCGCCGCCGCGGACCGAGGTGTACGTGAGCAACGCGGCGAGCGACTCGTCGACGATGATCGACATCCGGGTTGCCGACGGGCCGGCCGTGCTGTACCGGTGTCGGGGTCCACGCTGACGTCCGAGGGCCTCGACATCCGCTCGGCCAAGGTCGCCACGCTCGGCCACGAGGTGGTCGACGTCTTCTACGTGCGGGCCAATCCGTGGACGGGCCCCGGCCCCCGTAGGCCGACCGAGGGCGACCCGGCGCGGGCGGCGCGGTCGACGCCGCCGTCGCGCGGCTCGGCGGGTGACACGATGGAGTTGAAGTTCCCGCGGCGAGGGGTTCACCTGGCGGGGGCCGGCCCGTTTCTCTTTCGGGGGGTCCCCGACCAAGGAGGGGGCCAGAATCAGGACCCAAGGTTCCAAGGCCACCCATGCGGGGGGGGTGAGCTCGCGGGCGCCCCCCATCGGGGGCGGCCCGTTTGAGAGGTGGAGGTTTTCCCCGGGGGCGGCTCCAGGTGAGCGGCGCCGAGTCAGAGGGGGCCTCGTCGTCCCATCTCGCCGGTGCGGACCCTGGTGATGGTGCGCATCGGCACCGACCACACCTTGCCGTCACCGATCTTGTCGGTGCGGGCCGCCGCCGAGATCGTGGCGATCACTGCGTCGGCTTGCGCCTCGGTCACCGCCACCTCGATGCGCACCTTGGGCACGAAGTCGATCGTGTACTCCGAGCCGCGGAAGCTCTCGGTCTTGCCGCGCTGGCGGCCGAAGCCGCGTACCTCCGAGACCGTCATGCCCTCGATGCCGGCGGCGAGCAGCGCCTCCTTCACGTCGTCGAGCTTGTGCGGCTTGATGATGGCGGTGACCAGTTCGAGCTTCATGGTCAACCCCTTTCCCATGTAGGCACTTCCGGGTGGTAGGCGGGCGATCCGTGCTCGTGGATGTCGATGCCTTCACGCTCACCCTCTTCGGACGATCCGGAGGAAGCCGACGGCGTTGATCGCCGTGAACATCGCGCACGCCGCCTCCGAACGCGACGACCGCGACGACGCCGTTGCCCCAGACCTGCGCCCACAGCTGCTTGCCGCCGTCGCCGCCCCAGAACAGGCCGTCGACGCCGTCGAACTGACCGGTGGCGAACAGGCCGACGGCCCACGTGCCCCAGATGCCGCTGAAGCCGTGGACGGCGACGGCGCCGATCGGATCGTCGATGCGGAAGTGCTCGACGACGTCGATGCCGACGACCACGATGGCGCCGCCGACCAATCCGATGATCACGGCCCCGACGTGTTCACGCAGTAGCACGGCGCCGTGATCGGACCAGGCCGCCGAGGAAGCCGTTGATCGTGATGCCGATGTCCCACTTCTTGAGTCGGGGATAGACGAGGAACATCGCCGACAACCCACCGGCCGCGGCGGCGAGCGTGGTGTTGGTGGCGACGCGGCCGACGCCGGCAGCGTCGGTGATGAGCAGCGTGCTCCCGGGGTTGAAGCCGTACCAGCCGAACCACAAGATGACACCGCCGATCGCGGCGACCGTCAGGTCGTGACCGGGTGGCAGGCCGCCACCGTCGCGCTTGAACTTGCGACCGAGGCGGGGGCCGAGGACGATCGCGCCGGCGAGGGCGATCATGCCGCCCACCGTGTGCACGACGGTCGAGCCCGCGAAGTCCCAGATGTGGACGCCGCCAGCGCGCCGTCTGCAGCCAGCCGCCCGGGCCCCAGATCCAGTGGCCGATGATCGGGTAGATGAACCCGCTGACGCGAAGCTGTAGATCAGGTCGCCGCGGAAGTCGGTGCGCCCGACCATCGCACCCGAGGTGATCGTCGAGCAGGTGTCGGCGAACGCGAACTGGAACAGGAAGAACGCCATGAACGCGATGCCGGTCGAGCCGTACGACGAGGGCGCGCCGTTGAGGAAGAAGAACTCGTGGCCGATGATGCCGTTGCCAACGCCGAACATGAAGGCAAAGCCGATCGCCCAGAACAGCAGCGCGCACAGGCACGTGTCGACGATGCACTCCTGGAGGATGTTGACGACCTCACGGGTCCGGGCGAAACCGGCCTCGAGCATCATGAAGCCGGCCTGCATGAAGAACACGAGGAAGGCGGCGACGAGCACCCACATCGTGTTCGTGCCGTTGATCGGCTCGTGACCGTCTTGGCAGCTCGTCGGCGTCGACCTGCTACACGTTCGCGGCTGGGCGAGGTGACCGATCACCCACGGGGCGACCTGCGTGAGGATGAGGAAGAAGAGCGCGAGCCCGATCATCTCGCCGGCGAGGTAGGTGACGAAGAACTTCTGACGGTCCCGGTCGCGGAGCCGGTCGCGCGAACGGCGGTCTCACGCCGCGGTGGTCCAGCCCGAGGGCCATCGTCTGCATCTCGTCGCTCCTTGTCCCGGCGCGCCCGTTGCGCGACGACGATGCGAACGTAGAGACGGTTGGTGTCGGCACTGTCTCGGGGATGTGAACGGCGCGTTTCCAAACCTCGGCGAGCGGCCCTGACCAGGCGCGGCCCCGAGCGCCAGCACGTACGCTCCCGGCGCATGGTTGCGCACGCGATCACGCACCTCGTGGCGATCGCCGGCGCCCGACGCGACCACGTACCCGAACTGGTCGTCATGCTCGGCGTCAGCCACCTGCGGGTGGTAGCGGTGAGCATCGGGCGCCACCTGGTGCCCACGCTCGACCGCCATCGTCCCGACGCCGTCGTGATCGACCACACCGGTGGCCACTTCGATGTCGGTCGGGTGTGTCGTGACCTCCACGAGTCGATCGACGCCCTGGTCGTCGTGGTCGGCACTCCCGAGGACGTGGCGAGTGACGAGTGGGTCGCCGACGTGCTGAAGTCCGGCGCCCACGACGTGGTGGACCCGACGATGTCGGTACGCGTGCTGCGCGCCCGTCTGCGCGCCGCCCTGCGCAGCGCCGGGCCGCGGGCGCGGCGGATCGAGTGCATCGCCCTCGGTGACGTCGACATCGACGTGGCGGCACGGGCCGTGCGGGCGGCGGGGACACCGGTCGGCCTGCCGCCGCGGCAGTTCGACCTGCTGGTGGCGCTCGCCCGCAACCCGAACGTCGTGGTGTCCCACGGCGAGCTGCTGGAGGCTGTGTGGCGGTTGCCACCCGATGCGGGATCGCGTCCGTGTGCGGGTGGCGGCGAGCGGGCTGCGCCGTTTGCTCGGGCGGGCCCCGCGCCGGCCCCGGGTCGAGGCGGTCGCCGGGATCGGGTACCGACTGAGCGTCCCGGCCTAGGGCAGGCGCACGGAATCACCGTCGAGCGTCACCAGACGGTCGGCCACGAGCCCGGCGACGATCCGCGGCTCGAACGACGCCCGCGGGGCGGGCCCGCGCGGAGCGTCGCCAGGACCCGGCCACGCGCCTGGCGGTCGCTCCCCTCGAAGCGGCCCTGCGCCGTGCTCACGCCGGCCGACCCGTGCGCCGGGTCGGGCAGGGCGTTGCCGCCCAGGCGCCACCGACACCCGGCTCCGACCGGGCAGGCGTCGCACCGCGGCGCCGGCCGGCACACCGTGGCGCCGAGGTCCATCAGCGTCTGGTTCCACGCCCAGCCGGCACCGGCGGGCACGAGCCGATCGGCGGCGTCCTGGGCGTCCGCCGCGGTGAGCCGTCGCCCAACGCTGCGGGCGAGCACGCGGGCGATGTTGGTGTCGACCACCGCGACGTCGCGCTCGTAGGCGAACGCCAGCACGGCGCGGGCGGTGTACGGACCGATGCCGGGGAGGGCGACGAGCGCGGCCAGATCGTCGGGCACGCGGCCGCCGTGGCGTTCGATCATCACGGACGCCGCGTCGTGGAGGTTGCGGGCGCGGCAGCGGGTAGCCGAGGTCGTGCCAGACCCTGAGCACGTCACCGAGAGGGGCGCCGGCGCACGCCCCGGGCGACGGGTACGCCGACAGGAAGGCCTCCCATTTCGGCACGACGCGCTCCACCTGCGTCTGCTGCAGCATCACCTCCGCGACCAGCACCCGCCACGGATCGCGGGTTCGGCGCCACGGCAGGTCGCGCAGCCGCGGCACGCCCCAGGCGAGGACGGCGGCGGGATCGATCACGATCGTCGGTCGTCTACTCCCACGCCGCGTCGACGTCGTAGGGGCGGGGCCGGCCCGGGGCGGCGTCGCGCTTCCACACCATCACCCGGCGACGGAAGTAGCACACCTCCTCGCCGTCCTGGTTGAAGCCCTTCGACTCCACCGTCACCACGCCGCGGTCGGGACGAGACGCCGACTCCTCTGACGTCGAGCACGCGCGTCTCGGCGTGGATGGTGTCGCCGTGGAACGTCGGCGACTTGTGCTGCAACGTCTCCACCTCGAGGTTGGCGATCGCCGATCCGCTCACGTCGGGCACGCTCATCCCGAGCACGACGGAGTAGACGAGGTTGCCGACCACCACGTTGCGCCCCTGCACGCTTTGCGCCGCGAACCAGTCGTTGGTGTGCAGCGGGTGATGGTTCATCGTGATCATGCAGAACAGGTGGTCGTCGTACTCGGTGATCGTCTTGCCCGGCCAGTGCCGGTAGACGTCGCCGACGACGAAGTCCTCGCAGGTATCGGCCGAACGGCCGCTCGTGCACGGTCATCCTCGAACCCTAGGTCTGTGCCCGCGAGCTCGCCTCACTGTCGCCGGCGAGCGGCCCGCGGCGGGTCATCCTGGCCGTCGCCGTTGGACGAGGTGGCGTCGGATCCGTCGGTCGGCGCGGCGTCGTCGCCCGCCGCGGCGCCGCGTCCGCTGGTCTGCTCGCTCGGCGGCTTCGGCCACGCCCGCATGAGGAAGTCGACCTTCGACTCGCCGTCCTCGCGGTAGCCCTGGGCGAGGACGCGCAGCCGCGTCAGGCGATCGCGCCGCTCGATGCTCCACGGGCCGAAGCGCAGCGATGTGTAGAAGCAGGCGCCGACGAGGATCGGCAGGAACACCTGCATCAGTCGGTACGAGGCGACGCCGAGCGTGGCGTTCGAGCGCGTCAGGCCGAAGCCGACGAGCAACGGGATGTAGACGGCGTCGACGATGCCGAGGCCGCTCGGCGTGATCGGGATCACCGCCGTCACGTTCGCCAGGCCGAACGTGACGAGCAGCGCCACCGGCTCGAGCGGATGACCCTCGTGCGGAACGCCTCCAACATCACCCAGAGCGACGCCGCGTCGAGCAGCCAGTTCACCGTCGCCCACAGCACCACCTTCTTCAGCATCTGCTTGTCGTCGATCAGCTCCTCCATGCGCACGCCGACCTGGCGCAGCGCGGCGGCACACCCCGCCGCCGTCGAAGTGGAGCTTGACGGCGAACCACTGCACGATGCGCTCGGCGCGCCCCTGCCCGTGCACCAGCCCGGCGACCAGGGCCACGGCGAAGAGCATCACGACGACACCGGCGAGGGCGCCGATCGTGTAGGCCGCGTTCACCCCGTAGATCGGGATCGACACCATCAGCGCGAACCAGAAGATCAGGTTGAGCACCACCGCCGAGCCGATGCCGGCGGTGCCGAGGGCGAAGCCGGCGTCGGCCCCTTTGATCCCCGACAGCGTCATCAGGCGGTACCCGAGCGCCGAGCCGGCGGCGCTGCCGCCGGGCACCACGTTCGACAGCGCCTTGGTGCTCATCTGGATGCGGAACATGCGCATCCGCGAGATCGTCTGGCCCGCCTCGCCCAGCGCCGAGCGGGTGAGCAGCGAGTAGGCCCACCACGCCCCGACCTGGAGTGCGAGCCCGCTGACGAGCAGGAGCGGGTTCACGGTGACGAGGTCGCCGGCGGCCTTGCGGTACCCGGGGATCAGCGGCAGGACGAAGAAGTAGAGGCCGAGCGCCAACAGGAGCGTCTTGACGCCGAGGCGCACCGGCTTGAACGGCTTGCGGTTGATCGGCCGCGACGGGTCGCGCACGATCGGCGGCAGCTCGCCGGGCTCGAAGCGCGGGCTCGGGTCGAGGTACTGCCGCGCCGGCTCCGAGCTCACCCTTCCTTGCTACACGATCCGGCCGAACCGAGCGAGCCACGGCCGGGCGGCGGAGGTGGGGTCAGGCGCGGTCGCGATCGAGCCACTTCGGGGCGGTCGGCGGCGCCGGGTCGCCGACGAGGCGCACGGCCTCGTCCACCGAGCCGGCCGTCTGCGCCATGGCGCGATGGGCCGGGCGCAGCAGCCCGGACTCGGCCGCCCGGTCGAGGAACGCGAACAGGTCGCGGTAGAGTCGCCGACGTCGAGGAACACCACCGGTACGGCCACGATGCCGAGCTGGTTCCACGTGAGCACCTCGAACGCCTCGTCGAGCGTGCCGAAGCCACCGGGGAGCACCACCACGGCGTCGGCCAGCTCGGTCATGCGCGCCTTGCGCTCGTGCATCGAGGCGACGACCTCGAGCGTGGTCGAGACGAGGGTGGGCGATCTCCGAGGCCACGAGTTGATCGGTGATCACGCCGGTGACCGAGCCGCCCGCCGCCAGGGCGGCGTCGGCGACCGCACCCATCAACCCGACGTGCCCGCCGCCGTACACGACCTCGTGGCCGGCGCCGGCGAGGGCCGTGCCGAGGGCGGTGGCGGCGGCCAGGAAGCGCTCGTCGTGCCCGGGGTTGGAGCCGCAGTAGACGGCGACGCGGGTCGGATGGTCCGGCACGGCGGCGAACTGTACGCACGGCGGGCCAGTTCGCCGACGCATCCGCGGCCCGTCGCGCGGCCACGACTACGTTGGCTCCGACATGCAGACGCGGCACCCTGCGCCACCGCGTCCCGCCGCGCCGGAGCACCCGCAGCGTCCGTCGCCCCTCCAGCGGCGACCCCTCGAGCGCCGTCCGCCGGGCGCACCGCGGTCGGCCCCTCGCCGACGCGGCCGACGCCGAATGGTCCGCCGCGCCCTCGCCGGCCACGCCGCCACCGACTTCCGGCCCGACATCGAGGGCCTGCGCGGCGATCGCCGTGCTCGCCGTGGTGCTCTACCACGTCCGCCTACCGGGCGTGCGGGGCGGGTTCGTCGGCGTCGACGTGTTCTTCGTCGTGTCCGGCTTCCTGATCACGCGCCTGCTGCTCGCCGAGCTGGCGACGACGGGCACGGTCTCGCTGGCAGCGGTTCTGGGCCCGCCGGGCTCGCCGCATCCTGCCCGCCGCCACGCTGACCGTGGTCGTCACCGTGGTGCTCGCGCAGCAGCGTGCTGGCACCGCTGCCGCTGCCGGCGCTCGCCGCCGACGCCATCGGCGCCGGCACGTTCACCATCAACTTCGTGTTCGCCCACCGCCTCGGCGACTACTTCGGCGCCCAGCTCGGCGCCACCGACCCGTCGCCGCTGCTGCACTACTGGTCGCTGGCGGTCGAGGAGCAGTTCTACCTGTGCTGGCCGCGCTGCTCGTGCTGCTCACCCGCCGGCCGCGCGCAGTACCGCCGGCTGCTCGCCGTCACCGTGTCGCGTGCTCGCCGCGATCGGCTTCGTCGTCGGGATGTGGCTCACCGACCACCGCCCGTCGTGGGCGTTCTTCCTGCTGCCGGCGCGGATGGGCGAGCTGCTCGCCGGCGCCGCGCTGGCCGTCGCCGCCGGCGCGCGTGCTCCGGCTGGCCGCACCGTGGCGCGCCGCGCTCGGGTGGGCCGGCCTCGCCGGCATCGTGGTCGCCTGCTCGATGCTCGACGAGTCGGTGCCGTGGCCGGGGCGGGCCGTGCTGCTGCCGGTGCTCGCCACGATGGCCGTGATCGTGTCGGGCACGGCGCCGATGACCGTGCCGTGGGCACCCCTGGCGCGTCCTGCGGCGTCCCGTCGCTGCAGTGGCTCGGCCGCCACTCGTACGCCCTGTACCTCTGGCACTGGCCGGCTGCTCGTGCTGGCGCAAGCCGCGCTGGGGTCCGCTCACGTGGCCGGAACGGATCGTGCTGGTCGGCTGTCGCCGTGGCACTGTCGGCCGCGTCGGTGCGCCTCGTCGAGGACCCGGTGCGCCACTCCCGCTACGCTGTCGGCCCGCCCGGCGCGTCTCGCTGGCGCTCGGCGCGGCGCTGTGCGCGGTCACCGTCGGCGTCGGCGTGCAGACCTGCGCTCGTCGGTCGGCGCCCTCGACGGCGGTGTCACGGCGGCCGCGCCCGATCTCGCCGCTGGCGCGGCCGTCGTCGCCGCGCGGCACCGACCACCACGGTCGCCGCCACCACCGACCACGATCGGCAGTGCCACCACGATCGCCACGACCGGGGCGATCGGCCGACGACGCTGGCCACGCCCGACCCGCCGAGCGGTCGACTCGCCGGCTCGTGGCGTCGACGCAACGGGCGCTGCAGTCGTCGTCGGGCCCGGCGGCGGTGCCGACCAACCTCGATCCGTCGCTCGCTGCCGCCCGCGACCGCTCGGCGCCGTACGACGACGGCTGCGTGAACGTCGGCGTCAACCCCCGCCTGCAGCCGTGCGAGTACGGCGTGACAGGACTCCGCCCGCACGATCCTGCTGTACGGCGACTCCCACGCCGTGCAGTGGTTCGAGCCGCTGCAGCAGATCGCCGCTCGCAGCGCGGCTATCGGCTCGTGGTCCTGATCAAGGGCGGGTGCCCGGTCGCCGCCGTCGACGTGCCGACGCCGAACCTGCACTTCACCTGCCCGCCGTACCGCGACCGGGCGATCGACTGGATCGCCGAGCACCAGCCGGACCTCGTCGTGGTGGCGAACTCCTACACGCAGTACCCCGCCGACGCCGACGAGTGGGCCGCCGGCACCGACGAGACGATCGGGCGGCTCGCCGACGCGTCGACCGCACGTGGTGGTGATCGGCGACAACCCGGCGAGCACGGTCGACCCGCCGGCCTGCCTGTCCGGGCACCTCGACGACACCTCGGCCTGCGCCACGGCGCGCGACGACGCGATCCGGCCCGACCGGATCTCGGCCGAGGTCGCCGCGGCCCGCGCCCACGGGGTGCGCTTCGTCGACACCACCGACTGGTTCTGCACCGGCCACCACGTGTCCCAGCCGTCGTCGGCAACGTGCTCGGTGATGCGCGACGAGACGCACGTCACCGTCGCCATGGCCGAGCTGCTCGAGCCCCTCCTCGACGCCGCCCTGGCGCCGTCGTTGTCGTAGCGGTCGGACCGCGCTGCGGCGGCGAACGCCTGCACACTGGGGCGATGCCGGACCTCGACCCCAAGGCCACCTGCATCGCTACCTGCAGTCGTCGCGCGACGCGCTGCTGTGGAAGCTCGACGGGCTGTCGGAGTACGACGTCCGCCGGCCCCTGGTGCCGACCGGCACCAACCTGCTCGGGATCGTCAAGCACGTCGCGAGCGTCGAAGCCGGGTACTTCGGCGACACCTTCGGCCGCCCGTTCCCCGACCGTTGCCGTGGTTCGACGAGGACGCCGAGCCCAACGCCGACATGTCCGCCACGCCGGACGAGTCCCGTGAGGACATCGTCGGGCTGTACCACCGGGCCTGGGCCCACTCCGACGCCACGATCGACGCCCTCGGCCTCGATGCCGCCGGGCGGGTGCCGTGGTGGCCCGAGGACGTGCGCGACGTGACGCTGCACCGCATCCTCGTGCACATGACCACCGAGACCGCCCGTCACGCCGGGCAGGCCGACATCGTGCGCGAGCTGATCGACGGCACCGTCGGGCTTGCGCGTCGGCAACGACAACATGGCGCCGCTCGACGCCGACCGATGGCGCCAGTACCACGACCGGGTCGAGCAGGCCGCCCGTGCGGCCGGCGGGGTTACCCACGAGTAGCTTCGACTCGATGTCGCCGGCTCCCACCGACCTCGCCGCCGTCACCGCCCTCGTCGACGCCAGCGACGCGGCGATCGGTCGCGCCACGGCGCGACTCGCCGAGCTCGGCGGCCCCGACGCCGGTCAGTCCCTGGCCTACGACCTCGCCCACGCCGCGTCGGCCGCCACGATGGCCCGGGTGCTGCTGCGCGTACGGCGCCCGCTGGCGAGACCGAGGGCGAGATCGCCGCGGCGTTCGCCGCCGATTGCGCCCACGACCTGATCGCCCGCCGCACCGGGCGCGAGCACCTGCTGGGGTGACGACACCTTCACCGCGGCCGATCGCGAGACCCTGGCCCGCCACCGTGACCCGGCCCGACTCGCCGCGCTCGCCGAGTCGCCCGGAGCCCGCCATCTCGACGACGACATGGAGATGGTGCAGGACACCTTCCGTGCCTTCGCCACCAACGTCGTGCGACCGCACGCCGAGCACGTGCACCGCACGAACGGCGACGTGCCCGAGGAGATCATCCGCGGCGTCGCCGATCTCGGCGCCTTCGGCCTGTCGGTGCCCTCGGCCTACGGCGGGTTCTCCGAGGGCGGCGACGACGAGTACCTGGCGATGGTCGTCGCCACCGAAGAGCTCAGCCGCGCCAGTCTCGGCATCGGCGGCTCGCTGATCACCCGGCCCGAGATCCTCACCCGCGCCCTCGTGAAGGGCGGCACGGAAGAGCAGAAGCAGCACTGGCTGCCCAAGCTGGCGTCGGCCGAGGCGATGGTGGCGGTGGCCGTCACCGAGCCGGACTTCGGCAGCGACGTCGCCGGCCTCACCGTCACGGCCACGCCGGCGCCGGGTCCGGGCGGCGCCGCCGGGTGGGCGATCAACGGGGTGAAGACGTGGTGCACGTTCGCCGCCCGAGCCGATGTGCTGATGCTGCTCGCCCGCACCGACCCCGACCGCTCGAAGGCGCACCGTGGCCTGAGCCTGTTCGTCGTGCCCAAGCCCCAGGGTGACGGCCACGGGTTCGAGTTCACGCAGGAGGCCGTCGACGGCCGGATCGGGCGCATCTCGGGACGGCCCATCGACACGATCGGGTACCGCGGCATGCACAGCTACGAGGTGGCGCTGGAGGACTGGTGGGTGCCCGCCGACCACCTCATCGGCGGCGACGCCGGCCTCGGCCGCGGCTTCTACCTGCAGATGGAGGGCTTCGAGAACGGACGGCTGCAGACCGCGGCGCGCGCCGTCGGGGTGATGCAGGCGGCGTACGACGCGGCCCTCGACTACGCCCGCGAGCGCACGGTGTTCGGCGCCCGCGTCGTCGACTACGAGCTCACCCGCGCCAAGCTCGGACGGATGGTCGTGCTCGTGCAGGCCTCACGCCAGAGCGCCTACCACGTCGCCCGCCTGATGGCCGCCGGCGGCGGCGCCACCGAGGCGAGCATGGTCAAGGCGTACGCCTGCCGCGCCGCCGAGTGGGTGACCCGCGAGGCGATGCAGATCCACGGCGGCTTCGGCTACGCCGAGGAGTACCCCGCCAGTCGCCTGTTCGTCGACGCCCGCGTGCTGTCGATCTTCGAGGGCGCCGACGAGACGCTGTGCCTGCGCGTGATCGCGAAACGGCTCCTCGACCGCGCGAGCTGCGACGGTGCCGGATCCGGTCGGCGCCATCTGGTGCGACTCTCCGTCGGGGGTCCGGAGGGCGGTAGCTGGTGCGGCGGCACAGGCGAGCTTGCTCGCCGCCGCCAGCAGCTGGTGCGGCGCAGCCGCTCGACGAGCTCGCCGAGCGGAGCGAAGGTCGAAACGCTACTTGGCGCGGGCCTTCTTGACGCCGTCCTCGAGGTGGCGGGGCAGCACGTCGTAGTGGTCGTGGACCGCTTCGAAGCGCCCGCGTCCACCGGTCATCGAGCGCAGGATGATCGCGTAGCGCTGGATCTCGGCGGACGGTGCGGTGGCCACGATCTCGTGCATCCCGTCGCCGGTCGAGGTGCTCGACACGACGCGCCCGCGCCGGGCGTTGAGGTCGCCGAGGACCTCGCCCTGGTAGCCGTCGGGCACCGTGATCGTCAACTGCGACACCGGCTCGAGGATCACCGGGTCGGCCTTGGCGAGCGCTTCGCGCAGGCCGCTCGCCGCGGCGGTGCGGAACGCCATCTCGGACGAGTCGACGGAGTGGAACTTGCCGTCGAAGCACACCACCTTGACGTCGACCACGGGGAAGCCGAACGCCCCGCCCGACGACATCGCTTCGTCGACACCGCGCTCCACGGCCGGGATGAACTGGCGCGGGATCGATCCGCCCACGATCGAGTCGACGAAGCTGCTGCCCTCGCCGCGAGCGACCGGCTCGACGCGGAGGTTGGCCACCGCGTACTGGCCGTGCCCGCCGCTCTGCTTCTTCACCTTGCCCTCGGCCTCGGCGCGGCTGGCGATGGTCTCGCGGTAGGCGACGGCGACATCGCTCGTGTCGACGTGGACGCCGAACTTGCGCGCCAACCGCTCGAGGGCGACGGCGAGGTGCATGTCGCCGAGCCCGCGCAGCACGGTCTGGTGGGTCTCCTCCGAGCGGTCGACCGCCAGCGTCGGATCCTCGCTGCACAGGCGGGTCAGCGCCGCCGACAGCTTGTCGTCGTCGGACTGCGTGACCGGCTCGAGGGCCAAGCCGTAGTTGGGCACGAACGACGGGGCGGCGGCGACGTGAACGGGGCGGCCGGGCGCGGACAGCGTCGTGCCGGTCGGCGTGTTGGTGAGCTTGGCCACGCCGCCGATGTCACCGGCGACGATGCGGTTGACGGTGACGTGGTCGCGCCCGCGCACGTGGAACAACGAGTGCAAGCGCTCGTCCGACGACGTCTGGGTGTTGACCAGCCGGGCGTCGCTGTCGAGCGTGCCCGAGAGCACCTTGAACAGCGACACCTGTCCGAGGAACGGGTCGGCGACGGTCTTGAACACGTAGGCGACGGCGTGGCCATCGGCGTCGGCGGGCACCGGCACCGTCTCGCCCCCCGCCACCACGGTGACCGGCCGATCGGCGGGCGAGGGTCCGAGCTCGCAGATGTAGTCGGCGAGACGGTCGACGCCGACCCCGGTGATCGCCGAGCCGAGGAGCACCGGGAACTCGAGGCAGTCGCGCACCTCGTGGGCGAGCGTGCGCTCGAGCTCCTCGGGCGTCGGCACCTCGCCCGACAGGTAGCGCTCGAGCTGGTCGTCGTCGCCGCTCACGATCTCCTCCACCACCTGGTCGTGGAGCTGGTGCTCTTCGGCGGCGACGTCGTCGGGGATCGCGGCGACGTGGTGGTGCCCGTCCGGGTCGTACTCGAGGCCCTGGTCGCTCAGCACGTCGGCGACGCCGTGCAGCTCGGCTTCCTCCCCGATCGGCAGCTCGAGCGGGACGAAGCCGCTGCCGAACGTCGAGCGCAGCTGGTCGAGCACGACGTGGAAGTCGGCGCGCTGCTTGTCCTCCTTGTTGACGAACACCAACCGGGGGATCCCGGCGGCCGCGGCCGCCTGCCAGGCGACCTCCGTGCCGACCTCGACGCCATCGACCGCGCTGACCACGACGAGGGCGAGGTCGGCCACGGCGAGGGCGGCCTCCAGCTCACCGGCGAAGTCGGCGTATCCGGGCGTGTCGATGACGTTGACCTTGTAGGTCTCACCGTCGGACGCGGTCCAGTCGAACGGGGCGATCGCCACCGACAGCGACATCTTCCGTTTGACCTCCTCGGGCTCGGTGTCGCACACCGTCGAGCCGTCGTCGGTGCTTCCTTGGCGCACCACCGCCCCGGCCCGGTGCAGGAGCGCCTCGACGAGCGTCGTCTTGCCGGTGCCACTGTGTCCGACCAGGGCGACGTTGCGGATTCGCTCGGTGCTCGGAGTGTCCAACGATCAGTGTCCCTTCGGGTGTGTGCCGGGTCAGCGAGCGGCGGGGTCGGCGGCGCTCAGAACGACACGCCGCACTGGGTGAGCAGTCCGGCCATCGCGGTCAGGTCGCTCGTGTCGACGCCGGCCATGTTGTCGACGATGCACTGGGCCTGCTCGTCGGTGAGCGTGATGCCCATCGAGGTCAGCTGCTGCTGGAGGAGGTCGACCAGTCCGTTGTCCGTTCCCAGGGTGGTGGCCGTGCCGGCCACCGTCACCGGTGCGCCGGCCAGGGTGGTCGGCACACCTGGCGTGACCGAGGTTCCCTCGGCCGAAGCGATCGAGAGGGCGGCCACGAGCAGCGAGTCGAGCGAGACACCGCACGACTGCAGCAGCTTCAGGGCGGCGTCGTCGTCGCCGGCGGTCGTGTTGGGCAGGCCGGTGACCACGCACGACAGCACCGTCTGGGTGAGGCCGAGCTGGTCGAGCACCGAGCTGGCCGAGCCCGTCGTGGGCACTCCCGCCACGGCGACGGTGGTCGGCGCGCCGACGGCGGTGTCCCCCGTGATGCCGCCCGACTCGGCGACCGCCATCAGGTCCATCAGATCGATGCCGCACGTGGTCATCAGCTGCATCACCTGGCCCATGTCCTCGCTGTCGAGGCTGGCGCCGTTGGCGACGAGGCAGCCGATCTGCTCGTTGGTGAGCCCGAGGCTGGTCAGCAGGTCGAGCGGGTTGGTGGTGGTCGGGGTGGCCTTCGGGCTGGTCGAGGTGTCGTTGGCGGCCTGCAGGGATCCGGCCGTGATCCCCATCCCGAGCACGGACACGGCGACGACGGCAGAAAGGAAGGTCTTGCGCATCCCCCGAAGCTAGTTCCCCCCGCCCGACCCCACGAACGCGAGCCGCCCGGCAACGTCAGGGCTGGGGCGTGAGCTGTTCGCGGAAGAGGGCGAGCGTGCGCTCCCACGCCTCGAGCGAGGCTTCGGCGTTGTACACCTCGGGGCGGGCGTCGTTGAAGAACGCGTGGTCGGCGGCCTCGTGCACGTGCAGCGTGACGTCCTTGCCGAGGCCGCGCAGCATCGCCTCGAACTGCGCCGCCATCTCCGGGGTGAAGCTGTGGTCGAGGGCGGCGTACTCGCCGACCACCTTGGCCTCGAGCTTCGACCAGTCCGGCTGGGCCGAGGCCCACGGGATCAGCCCGTAGTACGGCGCACACGCCTTGACGGCATCGGGGCGGGTGGTGGCGAGCACCAGCGCCAGGCCGCCGCCCATGCAGTAGCCGACGACTCCCACGCGCGGGTTGGCCGAGCGCTCGACCACCACGTCGACGGCGCCGGACATGTCGCGGGCCGCCTCGTGGAGGTTGAGCGCCATCATCAGCTTGCCGGCGCCGTCGGGTTCGGTGGTGGTGTCGCCGTGGTACAGGTCCGGTGCGAGCGCCGTGAACCCGGCGTCGCCGAAGCGGTCGGTCACGTCCTTGATGTGCGGCACCAGGCCCCACCACTCCTGGATCACGATCACGCCCGGCCCTCCGCCGTCGCTGAGGTAGCCGCTGCAGGTGCCGCCGTTGCTCGCGAAGTCGATCATCTCGCCCATGGACGGCCACGGTACTGGGACGATCGGGGGCGTTCACAGAACTTCATACGGTCACAAAGCGCGTTCTGTTCGCCACCGGCGGTATCGAATACCATCGGCCGTCATGAGCGCCCTCGACACCACCACCGCTCCCCCGCCCGCGACCGTCGACGCGGCGGCCGGCGACCGCTCGGCGGCGTACCGGGACGACCGCGCCCACGTGTTCCACTCGTGGTCGGCGCAGGCCACGCTCGACCCGGTCGTCATCGCCGGCGCGTCGGGGGCACGGTTCTGGGACGAGGCCGGACGCACCTATCTCGACTTCGCCAGCCAGCTCGTCAACATGAACATCGGCCACCAGCACCCCAAGCTCGTGGCGGCGATCAAGGAGCAAGCCGACAAGCTGTGCACGGTCGCCCCGATCTTCGCCAACGACGCCCGTAGCGAGGCGGCCCGGCTGATCGCCGAACTGGCGCCGGGGTCGCTGAACAAGGTGTTCTTCACCAACGGCGGGGCGGAGGCCACCGAGAACGCCCTGCGCATGGCGCGCGGGCACACCGGGCGACAGAAGGTGCTCACCACCTACCGCAGCTACCACGGCGCCACCGGCGGTGCGATCACGATGACCGGCGACCCCCGTCGCTGGCCGAGCGAACCGGGCATGCCCGGCGTGGTGAAGTTCTGGGGTCCGTACACCTACCGCTCGGCGTTCCATGCCACCGACGACGCCGAGGAGTGCGAGCGCGCCCTCGGGCATCTCGCCGACGTGATCATGGTCGAGGGCGGGCACACGATCGCCGCCATCCTGCTCGAGACGGTGGTCGGCACGAACGGCATCCTCGTGCCCCCGGACGGCTATCTCGCCGGCGTGCGCCGGTTGTGCGACGAGCACGGCATCGTGATGATCGTCGACGAGGTGATGGCCGGCTTCGGCCGTTGCGGCGAGTGGTTCGCCGTCGACCACTGGGACGTCACGCCCGACCTGATCGCCTTCGCCAAGGGCGTCAACTCGGGGTACGTGCCCCTCGGCGGCGTCGTGATCAGCGACGCCATCGCCGACACCTTCGCCACCCGCCCGTACCCCGGCGGGCTCACCTACTCCGGGCACCCGCTCGCCTGCGCCGCCGCCGTGGCGAGCATCAACATCTTCAAGGACGAGGGCATCGTCGAGCACGCCCGCCACCTCGGCACCGACGTCGTGGGCCCGGCCCTCGCCGAGATCGCCGCCAAGCACCCGAGCGTCGGCGAGGTGCGCGGTCTCGGCGTGTTCTGGGCGATCGAGTTGGTGCGCGACCAGGCCACCCGCGAGCCGCTCGTGCCGTACAACGCCTCGGGACCCGACGCCGCCCCGATGGCCGAGTTCGCCGCCGCGTGCAAGCAACGAGGCGTGTGGCCGTTCACCCACTTCAACCGCACGCACGTCGTGCCACCGTTGACGATCAGCGACGACGACATGCGCGAGGGCCTGGCCGTCATCGACGAGGCCCTGGCGGTGACCGACCGCTACGCCGCCACCTGACCGTCCGTCGGCGTGAGCGTCGCCCGGCGATCGGGCCGGGCGGCGATTGAATGGCCGCGATGGCATTCCGGCACCGCCACGCCCGTCCCGGCCTCCCCGACGGCTGGGAGGACCTGCTCGAGGCGCGTTCGGCGCAGTGGCGGCTGCTCGAGGAAGCCGACCGCGCCCGCCTCGGCGAGCTGGCCGACTGGTTCCTGCGCACCAAGCGCGTCGAGGCCGCCCGCGGCTTCGAGCTCAGCGACGAGGTGCGCACCGTGCTCGCCGGGCACGCCTGCCTGCTGATCCTCGGCCTCGACGAGTCGTGGTACGACGCCGTCGGCACCATCATCGTGCGTTCGGGCTCGATGACCCAGCGCGCCAACAGCGCCGGCCCGATCAGTGGCACCGTCAACGGCGAGCCGATGGACGTCGACGGCGAGGCGCACCACGACGACGGTCCGGTGATGGTGTCGTGGCGCGCCGCACGACGCGAAGCCGGTCAGATGCGCAACGGCCGCGACGTCGTGCTGCACGAGATGGCCCACAAGATCGACATGCTCGACGGCGTGCTCGACGGCACGCCGCACCTCGCCGGCGACGACGACATCGACCGTTGGGTCGAGGTGTGCACGCGCCGCTACCACGAGCTGCGCAAGGGCACCGCCGGGCGGATCCTGCGTGACTACGGCGGCACCAACCCGGGCGAGTTCTTCTCGGTGGTGACCGAGACGTTCTTCACCCGCGCTGTCGATCTGGCCGAGCAGATGCCCGACCTCTACGAGGTGTTCGCCGCGTTCTACCGCCAGGATCCGGCGGCGCGCGTGCGCCGCTACATCGACCGCGTCGTCGCCGCCAACCCGGCGGCGGCCGCCGCGGTGGCCAACCGGCCGCGCATCGTCGTGCGCTACGCCAAGCCGGCCGTCAACTGACCCTCGTCTGTGTCAGGAGAACACGACGCCAGCAGCGTCGTGTTTCCTGACGCAGAGCACGGGGGCGGAGCCCCCGTGGGTTCAGTTGCCGCCGGCGTTGAGCGTGACCTCGAGCGGCGTGAAGTCGGCACCGGTGGTGTCGACGCCGCTACCCACCAGCGCCAGCGCGGCGGTCACGATGTCGTTGGTGTAGGCCCCGTCGGTCGGCTGGGCCGTGAGGACGGTGCCACCTTCGAGGTTCTTCGTGTTCAGCGCGATGTCGACCGTCTGGTTCCAGGCGTCCTCGTTGATCATGCCGATGCCGTCGGGCGACGGCCAGATCAGCTTGTTCACCTCGTTGACCTGCCACAGCTGGTGGCTGGCGCCGAGCTGCGAGCCGGCTGCAACCACGAGGTCAGCCGCATCCTCGCGGGTTGTCGCGAACCCACGCCCAACCCTCGATCGACGCGGCGAGCAACCGAGTGGCGATGTCGACGTACGCCGGGTCGTCGGCGAGGCGGCCGCCATCGGCCCAGATGGAGTCCTGCAGCATGCCCACGCCGACGTCCTGGTAGGACACGACGTTGAGCTCGTCGGGCTGGTACAGCTCGCCGGTGTCGGGGTTCTCGGCCTCGAGCACCTGGGCGTACTCGTTGTACGTCATCGCCTCGGCGGCGTCGATCGAGCCGTCGAGCAGTCCGTCCATGTCGAAGCCCTGCTGCACGAGCGTGACGTCGGTGGCCGGGTCGAGGCCGGCCTGGCTGAGGGCGGCGAAGATCTCGAACTCGTTGCCGCCGCCCCAGTTGCCGATGTTCTTGCCCTTGAAGTCGTCGACCGTGGTGATGCCCTTGTCGGCGAACGACACCTGCAACGTGCCCGACCGCTGGAAGATCTGGGCGATGTTGACGATGTTGGCGCCGGCTTCGCGGGTGGCCAGGGCCTTGGGCACCCAGGCGATGGCGAAGTCGACGTTGCCGTCGGCCACCTGCTGCTGCGGCGTGATGTCGGTGCCCGCCGGGATCAGCTCGACGTTCAGGCAGTACTTCTCGAACAGCCCGTTGTCGCGCGCGGCGACGTAGCCGGCGAACTGGCCCTGGATCACCCACTGCAGCTCGAACTTGACGTCGTCGACGTGGTCGCACGCGGCGGCCGCGCTCGATCCGCCGGCGGCGGCGCGGTACCCGCCGGCTCCGTCGGTGCGGTGCTCGCCGAGGCACCGTAGGACGCGATGCCGGCGAGCATCAGCCCAGCGGCACCTACGCCCAGCAACTTCACGCGACTGTTTCATGTGTTCTCTCCCCTTGGGCTCGCGCCCCGGTAATGGTTGGTGATGCTCTCCAAAGCGATGGAGATCAGGTAGAACGCCAGCCCCAGGATGCACGACGCGAGCACGTAGGCCCAGCCGAGCGCGTTCTTGGAGTTGCTGAAGTTCGATTTGATGCGCATGCCGAGCCCGTTCTGCGGACCGCCGAAGTACTCGGAGACGATCGCCGTGATGACGGCCAGCGGTGCGGCGATCTTGAGCGCGGTGAACAGGTACGGCACCGCGTTGGGGACGCGAACGTTGCGCAGCACGGCGCGCGGCGAGGCGGCGTACGACCGCATCAGCTCGAGGTGCGTCGACTGCACATCGCGAAGGCCCTTCGCCACGTTCACGAGCACGACGAAGTAGACGATGATCGTCACCATCAGCCGCCGCGGCACCTCGGAGGTGCCGGAGAACTGGTTCGTGAACACCGACGACGAGCACGACGATCGGGATGGCGTTCAACGCGACGGCGAGCGGACCGATCATGTCGTTGAGCACGTTGAAGCGCATCAGCAGGAAGCTCATGGCCACGCCGAGCAGCACGCCCAGAACGAGGCCGACGAGCGCATTGGTCCCGGACACGACCGCGGCGTCCCAGATGAACGAGAAGTTGTCGACGAACGCCCGCCAGATGGCCGACGGCGGCGTGAGGAAGTACGGCTTCCAGTCGAACACCTTGACTGCGAGCTTCCCACGCCCCGAGGAACACCACTCCGAACACCACCGGCGGCCACACCGCCGACACGATTCGGCGGGCGTGCCGAGCCGGCGCGCGGCGCGACCGCGCCTCGCTCGACGGCGTGGACATCACCGCTGCGGTCATCCGTCCTCCACGCCGGCGAGGCGAACCCGCTCCAGCTCCAACTCGTCGACGTCGGACCCCCGCAGCGCCTCGCGCACCTCGGTGATCTTCTTGAAGAACTCCGGATTCTCGCGAGTGTCGGTCCCCCGCCGTTCGCCGAGGTCGACGTCGACCACCTGGGTCACCCGGCCGGGCCGCGGCGACATCACGACGACGCGGTGCGAGAGGTACACCGCCTCGGGGATCGAGTGGGTGACGAAGACGACGCTCGTCGCCGCCTCGGCGCAGATCCGCAGCAGCTCGGACTGCATGTGCTCGCGCGTCATCTCGTCGAGCGCACCGAACGGCTCGTCCATCAGCAGCAGCGGTGGCTTCGCGGCCAGCGCCCGAGCGATGGCCACGCGCTGTTGCATCCCGCCCGAGAGCTGCCACGGCCGGTGCTCGGCGAACTCGCTCAGCTTCACCAACTCGAGCATCTCCGTCGCCCGCGTCCGCCGCCTCGTCTTGTCCCATCCCTTCAGTTCCAGCGGCAGCTCGACGTTGCGCACGACGCTGCGCCAGTCGAACAGTCCGGCCTGTTGGAACGCCATGCCGTAGTCCTGATCGCGTCGCGCTCGGGCGGCCGGCTTGCCGTTCACCGTCACCGTGCCGGACGTCGGTTCGATGAGGTTGGCGATGAGGCGCAGCAGCGTCGACTTGCCGCAGCCGGACGGGCCGATGAGCGACACGAACTCGCCGGGAGCCACGGTGAGGTCGACATCGACGAGCGCGTCGACGCGACGTCCGCTGCCGACGTTGAAGACCTTGCCGGCCTGCTCGACCGTGACGGCATCGCTCGCGCCCGTCGTCATGCTTCCTCCGGGCGGACGCGTCCGTGCGTCAGGAACCAGTCGGTGATGCGCCACCAGGCCGGCCATCACGAGGCCGAGCGCAGCGGCTCCGAACACCGCTGTGTACACCTTCGCCGGATCCGACGTGGCCTGCTGGCCGTAGGTCGAGCACGAGCCGACCGATCCCCCCGTCGAGGCCGGTGGAGATCTCCGCCACCACGACGCCCACCACGCACGCCGACGCCCCGAGGCGGAATCCGGGGACCATCGATGGCAGCGCCGCTGGAAAGCGAAGGCGGCGCAGCGTCTGGAACCAGGACGCGGCGTAGCTCTGCATCAACTCGAGCGAGGTTGCCGGGGTCGACTCGAGGCCCCTCAGCGTGCGCGATCGGAGATCGGGAAGAACGCGAGGAACGACCCGAGCAGCGAGACGGCCAACCAGCGCGGTGCCTCCAGTCCGAGGGGATGAACGCGACCGCTCCAGCTGACGACGAGCGGGGCGAGCGCGATGAGTGGGACCGTCTGCGACACGACGAGGTAGGGCAGAAGTCCGCGGCGAACGATCCTGAAGCGCGTCATCAGCGTGGCCAGCGCGACACCGACGGCAGCACCGACAGCCAGGCCGAACAGCGCGAGGCGGAACGAATACCACACGCCAGCGAGCACGACCCGCCAGATCGGACGACTCGATGCCCGGCCTTCGGGATCAAAGAGCCGACCGACCATCGACCACGAGTGCGGCATCGCGTTTGCCGACGTTCGCGGCAGGATGTTCCAGCCGATCAGCGAGCCCCCGGTCTCCGGGCCCAGCCACTTGTAGAGCTCCCAGATGGACGCGACGAGCACCAGCGCAAGAACAAAGAGGATGACTTTTCGCATTCGTCCGCCGGGTTGTCCGCGTCACTGCTTGGCCAGCGCTCGTTCGGTCATCACCGGGATGACCTGTTCGCCGTAGGCGGCAAGCGTGGCGTCCTTGGCGTCGTGTTGCAAGTAGATGGAGAACTGGTTCACACCCAGTTCACGAAGCTCTTCCAGCCGCCGGATCTGCTCGCTGACCGGGCCGAGCAGGCAGAAGCGATCGACGATCTCGTCGGGGACGAAGGTGGTGTGCGAGTTGCCCGCCTGGCCGTGCTCGTTGTAGTCGTACCCCTGGCGTCCCTTGATGTAGTCGGTCAGCGCGGCGGGCACGGGCGACGATCCGTCGCCGCCGCTCCCGTAGCGCTCGACGATGTCGGCGACGTGGTTGCCGACCATCCCGCCGAACCAGCGGCACTGGTCGCGCGCGTGGTCGAGGTCGTCGCTGACGTACGCCGGCGCGGCGACGCAGATCGTCACCGCGTCGGGGTCGCGACCGGCCGCGGCCGCGGCGTCGCGCACGGCGCCGATCGTCCAGGCGGTGATCTGCGGGTCGGCGAGCTGCAGGATGAACCCGTCACCGACCTCGCCGGCGAGGGCCAGCGCGCGCGGCCCGTACCCGGCGACCCACACCTCGAGGCGGCTGCGATCGGCCCACGGGAAGCGCAGCGCCGAGCCCTTGTAGTCGACGCTGCGGCCGTTGGCCAGCTCGCGGATCACGTGCACCGCCTGGCGGAGCGTGTCGATGGTGGTCGGCTTGCCGTTGGTGACACGCACCGCCGAGTCGCCGCGGCCGATGCCGCACACCGTGCGGTTGCCGTACATCTCGTTGAGCGTGGCGTAGAGGCTGGCCGTGACGGTCCAGTCCCGCGTTGCCGGGTTGGTGACCATCGGCCCGACGATCACGTTGCGCGTCTCGGCGAGGATCTGGCTGTAGATGACGTACGGCTCCTGCCACAGGATGTGGCTGTCGAACGTCCAGACGTACTCGAACCCGTACGTCTCGGCCCGCTTGGCCAGGTCGACGA
The DNA here is from genome assembly GCA_963816635.1 of Ilumatobacteraceae bacterium. GTDB lineage: Bacteria > Actinomycetota > Acidimicrobiia > Acidimicrobiales > Ilumatobacteraceae > Desertimonas. Next base: position 228,266 of record CAWFLK010000021.1, read on the forward strand.
CGCGCGCCGACGGCGGCGTCGTCTGCAACACGACGCCGAACTTCATGCCGGCGCTCCCCGAAGAGTCGTCGAATCGGGCCTCATCGGTTCTGCGGGAACCCGAGGTCGATCGTGCTGGTGGAGGGGTCGGGCCAGCGGCTCGTGACGACCTTGCCGCGGGTGTAGAAGTTGATCCCCTCCGGCCCGTACATGTGCGTGTCGCCGAAGAGGCTCGCCTTCCAGCCGCCGAAGCTGTAGTAGCTCACCGGCACCGGGATCGGCACGTTGATGCCCACCATGCCGACGTTGACGTCGAACTGGAACTGGCGGGCGGCGCCGCCGTCGCGGGTGAAGATCGCCGTGCCGTTGCCGAACGGGTTGTCGTTGATGAGGGCCAGGCCCTCCTCGTAGCTGGCCACCCGCTTCACGCTGAGCACCGGCCCGAAGATCTCGTCGTCGTAGGCGGGCGTGCCCGGCTCGACGTGGTCGAGCAACGTCGGCTTGAGGAAGAACCCATCGCCGGGCACGTCGTCGCGGCCGTCCACCACCACCGTGGCGCCGTGGTCGCCGGCCGCATCGACGTAGCCGCGCACCTTGTCGCGGTGCTCGCCGGTGATCAGCGGGCCCATCTCGTTGTCCGGCTCCGAGCCGGGACCGACCTTGATCGTGGGGATGCGCTCGGCGATCTTGGCCACCAGCTCGTCGGCCACCGACTCGTGGGCGAGCACGACGCTGATCGCCATGCAGCGCTCGCCGGCCGAGCCGTAGCCGGCCGATATCGCGGCGTTGGCGGCCATGTCGAGGTCGGCGTCGGGCAGCACGAGCATGTGGTTCTTGGCGCCGCCGAGTGCCTGCACCCGCTTGCCGTTGGCGGTGCCCGTCTCGTAGATGTACTTGGCGATCGGCGTCGAGCCGACGAAGCTCACGGCGTCGATGTCGGGGTGCTCGAGCAGGCGGTCGACGGCCACCTTGTCGCCCTGCACCACGTTGAAGCAGCCCGGCGGAAGCCCGGCCGCGGCGAGCAGCTCGGCGATCAGCAGTGACGCCGACGGGTCCTTCTCGCTCGGCTTGAGCACGAACGTGTTGCCGCAGGCGATGGCGTTGGCGAACATCCACATCGGCACCATCGCCGGGAAGTTGAACGGCGTGATGCCGGCCACCACGCCGAGCGGCTGGCGGATCGAGTACACGTCGACGCCGGTGGCGGCCTGCTCGCTGTAGCCGCCCTTCAGCAGGTGGGGGATGCCGCACGCGAACTCGATGTTCTCGATGCCGCGGGCCACCTCGCCGAGGGCGTCGCTCAGCACCTTGCCGTGCTCGGCGGTGAGCAGCGAGGCGATCTCCTTGCGGTTGGCGGCGACGAGCTCGCGCACCTGGAACAGGATCTCGGCGCGGCGCGACAGGCTGGTCGAGCGCCACTCGGGGGACGCCGCCTTGGCCGACGCCACGGCGGCGTCGACCTCCTCGGCGCTGGCGAAGTCGACGTCGGCCGCCTGCTCACCCGTCGCCGGGTTGAACACCACGCCCGAGCGGCCGGACGTGCCGGCGACCACCTTGCCGTCGATCCAATGGGAGATGCGTGTGCTCATCGTCGACCCTCCTCGAGTCGTCATCGCGTCGGGCTGCTCCGGGATCGCGCCGGGACCGGGATTCATCGGTGGACGCCGGGAATCGAGCGTTCACGCACGATCTTGCTTGTGGAACATCGGGTTCCTCTCGGGAACGACGCATCGCGCCTCAGTGGAGGTAGCGGGACAGGCCGCGCTTGAGGTACTTGCCGTGGCCCTTGGTGCCGACGTAGGTGTCGTTCTCGACGATCACCGCGCCGCGGCTGAGCACGGTGTCGACCTTGCCGTCGATCTCGAAGCCCTCCCACGCCGAGTGGTCCATGTTCATGTGGTGCTTCTTGTCGACACCGATCGACGTGTGCCCGGCCGGATCCCACACCAGGATGTCGGCGTCGAACCCGGGCGCGATCTGGCCCTTGGTGTCGAGGCCGAACAGGCGGGCCGGCGTGGTGGCGCACGTCTCGACCCAGCGCTCGAGCGAGATCTCGCCGTTCACCACGCCCTGGTACAGCAGCTCCATTCGATGCTCGACGCCGCCGATGCCGTTGGGGATCTTGGCGAAGTTCCCGATGCCGATCTCCTTCTGCTCCTTGAAGCAGAACGGGCAGTGGTCGGTCGACACCACCGCCAGCTCGTTCAGGCGCAGACCCTTCCACAGGTCACGCGAGTGGTGCTCGTGCTTCGAGCGCAACGGCGTCGAGCACACCCACTTCGCCCCTTCGAAGCCGGGCTGGGCCAGTTGGTCCTCGATCGACAGGTAGAGGTACTGCGGGCACGTCTCGCCGAAGACGTTCTGGCCCTCGTGCTGGGCCGCGGCGACCTCCTCGAGCGCCTCCGACGCCGACATGTGCACGATGTACAGCGGCACGTTCCCGGCCACCTTGGCCAGCTGGATCGCCCGGTGGGTGGCCTCACCCTCCAGCTCGGCCGGACGGGTGAAGGCGTGGTACTTCGGGTCGGTCTCGCCGCGGGCGAGCGCCTGGGCGACGAGCACGTCGATGGCGATGCCGTTCTCGGCGTGCATCATGATCATCGCCCCGGACTCGTTGGCCGTCTGCATCGCCCGCAGGATCTGGCCGTCGTCGGAGTACAGCACGCCGGGGTACGCCATGAACAGCTTGAAGCTGGTGACGCCCTCGTTGTCGACCAGGTAGCTCATCGCCTTCAGCGACTCCTCGTCGACGCCGCCGATGATCTGGTGGAACCCGTAGTCGATGGCGCAGTTGCCGTCGGCCTTCTGGTGCCACGCCGACAGCGCCTCCTGCACGCTCCCGCCGGTGTTCTGCACGGCGAAGTCGACGATGGTCGTGACGCCGCCCCACGCCGCGGCGCGGGTGCCGGTCTCGAACGTGTCGGACGCCTCGGTGCCGCCGAAGGGCATCTGCATGTGCGTGTGCACGTCGACACCACCGGGCACGACGTACTTGCCGGTGGCGTCGATCACCGTGGCGTCGGAGATGCCGAGCGCGTCGGCCTGCCCGGGCACGAGCACGGCGGCGATCGTCTCGCCGTCGACGAGCACGTCGGCCGATGTGCGCCCGGTGGCCCTGACGACCGTTCCGCCTGTGATGAGTGTGCGGGTCACGCCTCGACCAGCTCGCCGTAGGCGTCGGGCCGGCGGTCGCGGTAGAACGCCCAGCGGTCGCGCACGAGCTTGATCTTGTCCATGTCGAGATCGCGCACGATCAGCTCCGGCTTGTAGGCGTCACCGAGGTCACCGACGAACTTGCCCTCGGGATCGACGAAGTAGCTCTGTCCGTAGAAGTCGTCGTCGCCGATGTCGGCCTCGATGCCGACGCGGTTGATCGCCCCGACGTAGTACATGTTGGCCACGGCGGCCGCCGGCTGCTCGACCCGCCAGATGTACTCGGAGAGCCCGCGGCTGGTCGCCGACGGGTTGAACACGATGCTCGCCCCGTTCAGCCCGAGCGCCCGCCACCCTTCGGGGAAGTGCCGGTCGTAGCAGATGTACACGCCGACCTTGCCGACCGCCGTGTCGAACACCGGGTAGCCGCCGTTGCCGGGCCGGAAGTAGTACTTCTCCCAGAACCCGGCGACCTGGGGGATGTGCTGCTTGCGGAACTTGCCGAGGTACGTGCCGTCGGCGTCGACGACGGCGGCGGTGTTGTAGTACAGGCCGGGCTGCACGATCTCGTACATCGGCAGCACGATCACCATGCCGAGCTCCTTGGCCACGGACTGGAAGCGCTGGGTGGTCGGCCCGTCGGGGATCGCCTCGGTGTAGTCGTAGTACTGCGGATCCTGCACCTGGCAGAAGTACGGCCCGTAGAACAGCTCCTGGAAGCACATGACCTGGGCGCCCTGGGCGGCCGCCTCGCGGGCGGCCTCCTCGTGCTTGTCGATCATCGCCTCCTTGCTGCCGGCCCAGTCGGTCTGCAGCAGAGCGGCCTTCACGATGTTGGGCATTCGGTGACCCCCGGGGTTTCGATCGTTGGTGGTGGAGCGCGGCGGCACGGAGGCCACCGCCAGGCTGCCTCGGATCGTAATGTGACCCCCGTGGCTGGACAATAGCCGGATTGTCACCGTACATTCGGTTCACGCGGGTGTAACAGAGCGGCGCGGCGCCGCCATCGCCCGCATCTCATCCACCCCATGCCCACGATCCCGTCGACGCCCCCGTCCACCGCCCGGCCCGCCGACGCCAACGGCGGCCGCGGGCGCAGCGGCGACCCGACGTCGAGCATCGTCGACGCCATCGAGCGGGCGGCGCTGGCGCCGGACGCCGGCAACGGTGACCACCGCCGCGATCAGGACGGCCGGGCCGCTCGGCGCATCGCCGCCGTCATCGGGCGGATGATCAGTGCCGACGCCCTCGCCGTGGGCACGCGGTTGCCGACGGTGCGCGACCTGTCGCGCCGGCTGGGGGTGTCGCCCACCACCGTGTCGGAAGCGTGGCGCAGCCTCGCCGCCGTCGGGGCGATCGAGACGCGTGGCCGCAACGGCACGTATGTGCGCGTCCCGGTCGGTCCCGGCGGCCCGCGCCGCTACCGCCAGGTCAGCGAGGGCCCGGGGCACTTCGAGCTCGACCTGTCGTCGGGCACGCCCGATCCACTCCTGCTGCCCGACCTGCGTCCGATCGTGGCCCGGGTCAGCGGGCAGGCGCTCACGTCGAGCTACCTCGACCACCCGGTGCTCCCGTCGCTCGCCGAGGAGCTGGATGCGTCGTGGCCGTTCCGGGCCGAGGCGATCACCGTGGTCGACGGCGCGCTCGACGCCCTCGACCGCGTCGCCCAGGTGGCGTTGCGCCTCGGTGACCGGGTGGTCGTCGAGCACCCGACCTTCCCGCCGCTGATCGACCTGCTCGAACGTCTCCACTGCGAGGTGGTCGGCGTCGACCTCGACGCCGACGGCCCGCGGCTCGACCAGCTGCGGGCGGCGTTCGACGACCCGACGGCCGTCCCGGCGGCGCTCGTGCTGCAGCCGCGCGGCCACAACCCGGCGGGGGTGGCGCTGTCGAGCGAGCGGGCCGCCGCGATCGCCGAGTTGGTGGGTGGCCTCGACACGCTCGTCGTCGAGGACGACCACGCCAACGACATCTCCTCGGCGCCGCTCGTGAGCATCGGCCGGTGGCGACCGCACCGCACGGTGCACATCCGCAGCTACTCCAAGAGCCACGGTCCCGATCTGCGCCTGGCCGCGGTCGGTGGCGACGGAGACGTGGTGAATGCGGTGGCCAACCGGCGGTTGCTCGGCCCCGGGTGGTCGAGCCGCATCCTCCAGGCGGTGCTGGTCGAGCTGATCCGCGACCCCGACACGGCCGGCACGCTGGCCGCCGCCCGCCAGGCCTACGCCGAACGGCGTCGGCTGGTGACCGACGTGCTGACGGCTCGCGGTGTGGCGGTCAGCGGCACCGACGGGATCAACCTGTGGATGGCGGTCGACGACGAGCGCTCGGCGGTGGTGGCCCTCGCCGCGCGGGGCATCGGCGTGGCGCCGGGTGGCCCGTTCCTCGTGCGTCCCGACCGGGACTTCGTGCGCGTGACCGTCGGCCTGCTCGACGGCCGGCGACGCGACGTGGTGGAGGTGGCGACGCAACTGGCCGACGCCGCCCGCGCTCACGCCGCGCCGTGGCGCAGCACGTGACGGCTTCAGCTGTCGGGCGGGATCAGCTCGGGCACGAACGGGCACTCGGCCACGATCGCGACCGCGGCGTCGACGACGCCGTCGGGTCCGGCGATGCGGGCGACGCGCGAGACCGGGAACGACTCGACCTCGCTCTCCCACGCACGGCTCCCGGCACCGCCGGCCAGGCGTTCCATCGCCACGCGGTAGGGCTCGGGCAGCCGACGCCCGCGACCGGCGACGAGCCAGACCGGCGTCTGCGTCGTCGCGGCGAGCGCCACGGCGAGCCCCGAACCCATCGACGCGACGACCTGGTCCGGCGAGCAGGCGTCGGCCTCGACCAGCATCACGTCGGCCGAACCGATCGCCGCCAGCGCCGACTCGGCGGGCACCAGGTGGGCCTCGACCTCGGCGCGGTCGCAACGGCGCACCAGGGCGTGAGCGCCGCCACCGGCGTCGATGGCGACCACGGTGAGGTCGCCGCGTCGAACGAGCGCGTCGGCCGCGATGTCGGGGTACCCCACGGTGGCCACGACGGCGCCTTCCGCCAGGGCGTGGGCGACCTGCACTGCCGTGCGGTCGTGCTCGATCTCGGCGGCCAGCTCCCACGATCGATCGAGCGCCGACACGTCGGCGAGCAACGTGGCGCAGAACCACCACATCGGTGCGCACGTCGGGTTGCGGTCGACGAGGCGCCGGCACAGGTTCACGAGGTCAGCCGGTTCGGGGCGCAGGCTCTCGATGGCCTCGGCCGTCTCGGCGACGAGCACGGCCGGGTCGGTGCCGCGCGCCCGGGCGACGTAGCGGAGCCGCTCCATCGGGTGCACCTTGCAGGAGCGTACCGCTCGGGGCGTTGCGCCCCGGGATCAGACGGGGCGGCGCCGCTTCGTGGCCACGAGCACCAGCCCGACCGCGGTGATCCAGCCGGTGTCCGACGTATTTGGTGTGTTGGGGGCCGGGCGCGTGCGCTTGCTACCGTCCACCCGTGGCCACCGACCCACGCCCCGATCTGGTGCTCACGCCGCTCGGCGCCGAGGCGCGCCCGCTGTCGGAGTGGCTGACCACGTTCCACCTGGCGAGTGTGGTGCTCGATCCGTACACCAACGAGTCGTCGTGGATCCTGCCGACGGCGCGGCGGATCCTCGAAGGCCTCCGTGGCTCGGACGCACGCGTCAACTTCGTGGTGACCGCGCCGGAGGCCGACGCCCGGGCGTTCATGGGCCCGCTCGTCGAGGAGTTCCTCGTGTTCGTCGACCCCGACCGCCAGTTCGTCAAGCAGCTGGGCCTCGCCCAGCTCCCGGCGTTCGTGTTCGTCCGGGTCGACAACAGCGTTCCGGCCGCCGCCGAGGGATGGGATCCGCACGAGTGGCGGGCCGTGGCGGACGCGATCGTGGCCGTGACGGCCTGGTCGGCGCCCGACATCCCGCTCGTCGGCGACCCCGGGCCGTTCCACGGCACGCCGGCGCTGGCCTAGCGGCCGTCTGTGTCAGGAAACACGACGGATGAGGTCGATCTTCCTGACATAGACGCAGTGATCGCCGCGCTCCGGGACGTGCTCCGGACCGGCACCCGCGCCGTGATCAGCGCGCCTCCCGGCGCCGGCAAGACCACGCTCGTGCCGCTCGCTCTGCTCGACGAGCCCTGGCGCGGCGACGGCCGGATCGTCGTGCTCGAACCACGCCGCCTGGCCACGCGCGCCGCGGCGCGGCGGATGGCCCAGCTGACGGGCGGCGCCGTCGGCGGCCTCGTGGGGTACCAGACCCGTGACGAGCGGCGCGTCGGCCCGGCGACGCGGGTGGAGGTGCTCACCGAGGGGGTGCTGACGCGCCGGCTCCAGCACGATCCGGAACTGCCCGGAGTGGCGGCCATCCTGTTCGACGAGGTGCACGAGCGGAACCTCACCACCGACCTCGGCCTCGCCCTGGCGCTCGACGCGGCCGCGACGCTGCGTCCCGATCTGCGCGTGCTGGCGATGTCGGCCACCGCCGACACCACCGTCTTCGCCCGGCTGCTCGCCGTCGATGGCGCACCGGCACCGGTGCTGGCGAGCGTCGGGCGGCTCCACCCGGTGGAGATGCGCTGGCGGCCGCGCCAACGCACCGATCGCCTCGAGCGCGCCGCCGCCAGCGCCGTCGAGGTGGCCTTGCGCGACGCGCCCGGCGACGTGCTCGTGTTCCTGCCCGGCATCGCCGAGATCACCCGTACCGCCGACCTCCTCACCGCGTCGGTCCCGGCCGGGGTCGACGTGCGCCTGCTCGCCGGCGCTCTGCCCGCCGAGGAGCAGGATCTCGCCCTGGCCCCGTCGCCACCGGGGCGTCGCCGCGTCGTGCTCGCCACCGACATCGCCGAGACGTCGCTCACCGTCGAAGGCGTGCGCGTCGTGGTCGACGGCGGTCTGGCCCGCGCCCCGCGCCACGACACCGGGACCGGCATGACCCGACTCGTCACGGTGACCATCAGCCGCGACTCGGCCGAGCAGCGGGCGGGGCGCGCCGGGCGCACCGAGCCCGGCGTGTGCTACCGGCTGTGGTCGCGCATCGAGCACGGCACCCGCCCGGCGCACCGCACCGCGGAGATCCTCGACGTCGACCTCGGCGGACTCGCCCTCGAGCTGGCGGCATGGGGAGCGCCACCCGGCGCGCTGCGCTTCGCCGACCCGCCCCCGACCCGCGCGTGGCGCGCCGCGCTCGAACTGCTCACGTTGCTCGGGGCGATCGAGCCGGGGGGCGACGCCGAGCGGGCGCCGCGCCTCACCGACGTCGGACGGGCGATGGTTCCGCTCCCCCTGCACCCGCGGCTGGCGCGCATCGTCGCCGGCGCCCCGCTCACCCCGGCGTGTGTGGTCGCCGCCATCGTCGACGAGCGCGACGTGCTGCGCAGCCGGACCGACACGCTCCCGACCGACCTCGCCCTCCGCGTGGCGATCGTGTGCGGGCACACGAGCGACGACCGTGCCGATCGGGCGGCGGTGCGTCGGGTGCGCGACCGCGCCGCCGACATCGCCCGGCGCGTCGGCTGCCGGTTCGACCTCGACTCGGTCGACCCGGACCGCACCGGGCTGCTGCTGCTCGCCGGCTTCCCGGACCGGCTCGCCGGCCGCCGCCGCCACGGGCAGTTCCAGCTCCGCACCGGCGCCGGGGCGTGGGTCGCCGACGACGACCCGCTGGCGTCCGCGCCGTTCCTCGTCGCCGCCGATCTCGACGGCAAGCGGTCGCGCTCGCGGATCCGTCTCGGAGCCGCGGTCGAGGCGTACGAGATCGCCGGCGTGCTCGACGACGTCACCGAGCACGTCCGCCTGGAGTGGGACGGCGATCGCGACGACCTCGTGGTTCGTGTCGAGCGACGGCTCGACGCGCTCCGTCTCGACGAGGAGCTGCGCCCCCCGGATCCGGGCGCCGCCACGACGGCGGCACTCGTCGCCCGAGTGCGCGCGTCGAGGCTCGCCGCGCTCGACTGGACGCCGGCCGCCGTGCAGGTGCGCGCCCGCGTCGGCCTGCTGCGGGCGACGCTCGGCGACGAGTGGCCCGACCTCTCCGACGGCGAGCTGCTGCGCACGCTCGACGACTGGCTGGCACCGCACCTCGTGGACGCCACGTCGATCCGCGACGTCACCGGCCTCGACCTGGCGACGATCCTGCGGCGCCGCCTGCCGTGGCCGCTGGCGCGACGACTCGACGAGCTGGCGCCGCCGAGCTGGACCCTGCCGAACGGCCGGGCCGTGCCGATCGACTACGCCGTCGACCGACCGACCGCCGCGGTGCGGGTGCAGGACGTGTTCGGCACCCGGGTGCACCCGAGCGTGGCGGGCGGACGGGTGCCGCTGACCCTGGCCCTGCTGTCTCCCGCCGACCGGCCGCTCCAGGTGACGGCCGATCTGCCCGGCTTCTGGGCCGGCACGTGGGCCGACGTGCGCAAGGAGCTCGCCGGGCGCTACCCCAAGCACCGTTGGCCGGCCGACCCGGCCAACGAACCGCCCGGCCGCCAGCGTCCGCGCTGACGAGCCACGATCAGTGCCGCGCCCGCGGGCGACTCCGCACTCGACGACCCGACCGGGGCCGGTACCGTGAACGGCATGGCCGAAGCGTCGAGCCCAGACGTCGACTACACCGAGATGCTCCCGCTCGGCCCCGATCCGACCGAGTACCGCCTGCTCACCACCGACGGGCGTCGACACGATCGACACGCCGGCCGGACGCTTCGTGCGCGTCTCGCCCGAGGCGATCACCCGGCTGACCGCCGAGGCGATGCACGACATCGCCCACTTCCTGCGCACGAGCCACCTCGCCCAGCTGAGTCGCATCCTCGACGACCCCGAGGCGTCGGCGAACGACCGCTTCGTCGCCCTCGACCTGCTGAAGAACGCGTCGATCGCCGCCGGCGGGGTGCTGCCGATGTGCCAGGACACCGGCACCGCGATCGTGAAGGCGAAGAAGGGCCAGTACGTGCTCACCGGCGGCGGCGACGAAGCGGCGATCGCCGCCGGCGTGCAGCAGACGTACCTCACGAGCAATCTGCGCTACAGCCAGATGGCGCCGCTGACGATGTACGACGAGGTCAACACCGGCACCAACCTCCCGGCCGAGATCAAGATCGCCGCCACCGACGGCGACGCCTACAAGTTCCTGTTCATCGCCAAGGGTGGTGGCAGCGCCAACAAGTCGTACCTGTTCCAGGAGACCAAGGCGCTGTTGAACGAGGCCACGCTGCTGCCGTGGCTGTTCGACAAGATGCAGTCGCTCGGCACGGCCGCCTGCCCGCCCTACCACCTGGCCGTGGTGATCGGCGGCACGTCGGCGGAGTTCGCCGTCGAGACGGCCAAGCTCGCATCGACGCACTACCTCGACCAGCTCCCCACCGCCGGGTCGCCCGCCGGCCACGCCTTCCGAGACGTCGAGCTCGAGGCCAAGGTGCTCGAGCTGGCCCGGCGCACCGGCATCGGCGCCCAGTTCGGCGGCAAGTACTTCTGCCACGACGTGCGCATCGTGCGCCTCCCCCGTCACGGAGCGAGCTGCCCGGTGGCGATGGCCGTGTCGTGCTCGGCCGACCGCCAGGCGCTGGGCAAGATCACGGCCGATGGCGTGTTCCTCGAACAGCTCGAGCGCGACCCGGCGCAGTTCCTGCCCGACGTGGCCGACGAGCACCTCGACGACACCGAGGTCGTGCGCATCGACCTCACGCTGCCGATGCCCGAGATCCTCGCCGAGCTGTCGAAGCACCCGGTGCGCACGCGAGTGATGCTGACCGGCCCGATGGTGGTGGCCCGCGACATCGCCCACGCCAAGATCAAGGAGCGTCTCGACGCCGGTGAGCCGATGCCGCAGTACCTGCGCGACCACTGCGTGTACTACGCCGGCCCGGCCAAGACGCCGGCCGGGTACGCCTCGGGTTCGTTCGGCCCGACCACGGCCGGGCGGATGGACAGCTACGTCGCCCAGTTCCAGAGCGCCGGCGGTTCGATGGTGATGCTCGCCAAGGGCAACCGCTCCAAGCCGGTCACCGACTCGTGCCGCGAGCACGGCGGCTTCTACCTCGGCTCGATCGGCGGACCGGCCGCCCGGTTGGCGCTCGACAACATCAAGCACGTCGAGGTGCTCGAGTACCCGGAGCTCGGCATGGAGGCGGTGTGGAAGATCGACGTCGTCGACTTCCCCGCGTTCATCGTCGTCGACGACAAGGGCAACGACTTCTTCGAGCTCGTCCGCCGCGAGGCGCGTGCGCAGCCGGTCAGCGTCGGCTGACTCGCGCCGACGCGATCAGTCGACCCGCGAGCCGGGATCGGGCGGTGGGAGCGGGTCGCCCGCATGGAGCGGCGAGGCCGGTTCGCCGTCCATCGGCCCCTCGTCCATCGGGTCATCCATCGTGAGCGGACCGGTCGACGGGTCGTCGAGGGCGTCGCGGATGCGCTGCACGAAGTCGCTGGTGACGTTGGCGTAGACGAGGCGGGCGCCGCTGAACCGCTCGAGCTCGTCGAGCACCAGCATCTGGTCGAGCCGCCCGAGCAGCAGCACGACGGTGACGGTGCCCGGCCGCACGGCGTCGCGGAACCACTTCACCCACTCGTCGGGCAGGCCGAGGTCGACCACCCTGGCGCGGATGACCCCGGCGCTGGCCCCGACCACGGCGCCGGCCAGCCAGCCGACCGGTCCGGCGAGGATGAGCCCGAACAGGCTCGCCCACAGTCCGCCCGACAGCGCCGACGTGGCGGCCTGCGGATCGATCGTCTCGCGCACGTGCGTCCGGCCGTCGACCGTCTTGGCGATCGTGACCGCGTCGAGCAGCTCGACGCTGTGCGTGGCCACCAGCCGATAGGTGGCGGTGAGGAACTCTTGGGCGCGGAAGGAGTCGTCGAACGAGATGCCGACGATGGTGTCGGCGCCGCTGGCGGACGACCCCGCGGGCGTGTCGGACATGGTCACAGTCTGGCGCCCACGGGGCGCCGGATCCTCACTGCTGTGCGGCGGCGATCCACGGATGCTCACGCAGGAACGTGGCCACGACGTCGCGCCGCCGTACCGGCCCGAGCGTGCGGTTGTCGCGCCGCCAGCCGTCGCCGTCGTCCGGCACGTCGCCGCCGGGACGGTCACGCCGTACAGCTCGGCGGCGTTGCCGGCGAGGATGCGTTCCTTGACCGCCGGCGTGAGCGCGGGGTACCCGAAGCGCTCCTGGTAGGCGGGCGAGATCTCGAACGCCCGGAACATCGCGATCTGGTCCTGCGGTGAGCCGTACCAGATCGAGTCGGTTCCCCACAGGATGCGGTCGGGACCGAACGCCACCAGCAGCTTGCCGAGCACGTGCGCCGCTTCGTCGGGACGGCCCATCAGGATGCGCCAGGTCGAGCCGAGCTCGGCGTAGACGTTCGAACCCGGCGCCAGGCCGGCCTCGGTCACGGTGCGCACCAGGCGATCGACGCCGGCGCCTTCGGGGTCGAAGGGCCCTTCGGTGACGCCGGTCTCGAAGCCGGAGTGGTACACGGTGAAGGCGAGGTCGGGATTGGCCGCCGCCGCCGGGCCGATGTCGATCGGCGAGGCGTACGGGTTTCCTCCGGACAGGCCCTTGTGCACGGCGATCACCGGCACGCCGGTGGCGCGTGCCGTCTCGATGAACCCGGCGCCGACTGCGGGCGCGGACGGGTCGTGGTCGTCGAGGAACCAGCCGGTGGGTGCGTGCGTGTACGCCTTCCACGCGCACAGGTCGTGGCCGGCGGCGACGTCGGCCATCGCCGCCAGTGCGGCCTCCGGCGGGCCGACGTCGGGGACGGCGTGGCCCTGGACGAGCACCCGACCGTCACCGCACAGGCGGGTGGCGAGCTCGCGGCCGCGCTCCATCGCGTCGATCGACAGCGGATCGGCCTCACCGACGACGGGCACCGCCGAGATCACGGCGACCGCGGTGTCGCTGCCGCCGAGCACGAGGTCGTACCACTGCTCGACCGAGAAGCAGTCCGCCGGGTCGGCCGCGCCGCACGCCGCCTGCGGGAAGCCCGATCCGAACGTGTCGACGTTCTCGAGGAAGTGCGTCTGCACGTCGACCACCGGGCCACCGTGCACCGCCGCTTCGGCGGCGGCGACGTCACCGACCGTCTCGGGGCCCACGGCGATGCGGCCGCCCCGCTCGATGCCCAGCGCTCGCGCCCGGTCGGCCGCGCTCGACTCCAGCGCCACCAGCCCACCGACCAGTCCGGCGGCCGAGGTGAGGAACCGCCGGCGCGACCATCCGTGCCGACGGGCATCGGAGTCGGCCGCCGCCCGCGCCCGGCGCATCGCCTCGCGCGGCAGCGGCCCGAGCGGAGGCGGCAGGTACTCGCCGTTCGAGCACGGCCACAGCTTGAGCGGGAGCCCGGGGTCGTCGTCGAGCGACGCCATCGCCCCATCGAAGCACATCGACCGCACCGGATCGACCGCAGCCGGTCGCCGGCGCCCGCGCACCGCGTCGTCAGGCGAGCGACACCAGGTCGAGCCAGCTGCCGTTGAAGTAGTCGACCTCACCGTCGGGCATCAGCAACACCTTGGTGGGGGCGAGCCGCTCGACGAACTCGGTGTCGTGACTGACGAGGATGATCGCGCCGGGCCAGTCCGACAGCGCCGCGGCGACCGACTCGCGGCTCGACGGGTCGAGGTTGTTGGTCGGCTCGTCGAGCAGCAGCAGGTTGTTGCGCCCGACCATCAGCATCGACAGCGCCAGCTTGGTCTTCTCACCGCCGGACAGCGTGCCGGCGTCCTGGAACACCTTCTCGCCGGAGAGCCCGAACATGCCGAGCATGCCGCGCAGCTCGGTCTCGGTGAGCATCACTCCGGTCGGGACCTCGTCGCGGATGTTGGTCAGCAGCGACGCCGAAGACCGCAGGTTGTCGTGCTCCTGGGCGTAGTAGCCGGCGACGACGTGATGGCCGAGCTCGAACGAGCCGCGGTCGGCGTCGGTCTCGCCGGCGAGGATGCGCAGCAGGCTCGTCTTGCCGGCGCCGTTCAGGCCGAGCACGAGCAGCCGTTCGCCGCGGCCGAGGTCGAAGTCGACGTCCTTGAAGATCGGCGGACCGCCGTACGACTTGGTGAGGCCGGCGGCGTTGATCACCGTGCGACCCGGCACCGGCGGCGTGGGGAAGCGGACGCGCAGCGACCGCGCCGCGCGCGGGTTGTCGACGCGCTCGGACTCGAGCCGGGCGATGCGCTTCTCCATGTTGTGGGCCATCGCCGCCTTGCTGGCCTTGGCGCCGAAGCGGTCGACCACGGTCTGCATGCGGGCGAGCTCCTTGGTCTGGCGGGCGGCCAGCTTGGCCTGGCGCTTCTCGTCCTCGTGGCGGGCGGCGACGTACTGCGAGTACGTGCCGCGGTACTCGGTGAGGTGCCCGACGGCGTCCTCGGTGGCCCGGTCGAGGTGGAGCACCCGCGTGATCGCCTCGTCGAGCAGCTCGAGGTCGTGACTGATCACCAGCAACGCCCCGCGGTAGCTGCGCAGGAAGCCGAGCAGCCACTCCTTGGCGTCGATGTCGAGGTGGTTGGTCGGCTCGTCGAGGCAGAGCACATCGCTGCCGGCGAAGAGGATGCGGGCGAGCTCGACGCGGCGGCGCTCGCCGCCCGACAGCACGCCGACGGGGAGGTCGAGCCGATCGGCCGGCAGGCCGAGGCCGGCGGCGATCGCCCGGGCCTCGCTCTCGGCGGCGTACCCGCCCTTGGCGGCGAAGGCCTCCTCGGCGCGGGCGTAGCGCCCGACCGCCCGCTCGTCGGCGCGCTCCTCCATGGCGATGCGCAGCTTCTCGATGCGCTCGATGTCGGCGTCGATGCCACGACCGGACAGCACGTGGGTGACCGCCGTGCGGGTGTCGGCGTCGGGCCCGGTGCGCGGGTCCTGGGGCAGGTACCCGAAGCCGCCCTTGCGCACCACCCGGCCGGCGTAGGGCTCGGCCTGGCCACCGAGGACCTTGAACAGGCTGGTCTTGCCGGCGCCGTTGCGACCGACCAGCCCGACCTTGTCCTTGGGCATGACGGTGAAATCGGCCGCCTCGACGACGAGGCGGCCGCCGACCATCACCGACAGACCCTGCGCTTGCAGCACCGAACGAGCATGCCAAGCCGCGCGCCGGACCGGGCGGGCGATTTGCGCGCGCGGCAGGCGTCGGGTCGATAACGGCGTTCTGGTCACCGCGGTTCTCGATATCGAGAACCTGGGTGACCAGATTGCCCAACGAGACGGAGAGTGACCAGATTGCGGTGCGATCGGCCGAACCCGTCACGACGGGCCGTCACCTCACGCTTCGAGAGCAAGCAACCGTGTCGCGGCAGCGGCCGGACGCCGTCAGCCGGTCCCGACGGGCGGCGGGGGCGGCGGGTTCGTCGGCGGCGGATTCGTCGGCGGCGGCGGGTTCGTCGGCGGCGGGTTCGTCTGCGGCGGGTTCGTCGGCGCCGGCGCCGTCGTGGCGGGCTCGGGCGGGCTCGTGCCACCACCGCCGCCACCGCCACCGCCACCGTCGGTCGCCGGCTGGCGGTGGCGTCTGCGGGGCGGGTGCCGTGGTGTCCGAGCCGCCGCCACCGCCGCCGCCACCGCCGCCACCGTTGCTCGGCGGGGCGGTGGTCATCGGCGGCGGCGCCGGGGCCTGGCCGGGCAGCGTCGTACCGGTCGGGCTCGTCGCCGAGTCATCGGTGAACTGCGACGACAGGCACTCGCCCTCCGTGCCGTAGCCGCCCGGCGCCCGTCCGAGCTCGTCGGCCAGCAACGCGGCGAACCGTGCCCGCCCGGCGTCGCTCAGGTGCAGGCCGTCGCCGCCGAGCAGCGCCGGGTCCTTCGCCGTCTCCCCGGCCCAGTCGATCACCCGCACGTTGTCGTGGGCCATCGCGATGTCGTAGATGATGTCGTTGACGTCGGCACGGTTGGGCTCGAACATCGTGACGGTGTAGAGGATGGTCGGTCGCGGCGCGAGGTCGTCGACGATCTTCTCGAGGCCGTCGCGGAACACGTCGGGATTGGCCCCGTAGTTGTTGCCGAGCATCACGACGGCCGCGTCGAAGTCGTCGTCGAGCCGGCGGTCGAGCACCCGCTCGCCGAAGTCGATGAAGCGGCCCGTCTCGGCGTCGACCTCGACGTCCCAGCCGTCGGGCACGACCGCCGTGCAGAGCTCGCCCCCGTAGCGGCGGGCGGTCGACGCCATCAGCGAGTCGCCGATGGCGATGACCCGGTTGCCCTCGACCAGGTCGCGGGCGGGCGCGCCGCCGGCGAAGGTCTGCGATCCGGCGTCGGCGGCGAAGTCGAGCCACGCCCGTCGGGCGGCCCCGACGCCGTCGGGCATCGGCATCATCGACCCGTCGGCGACGGTGGCGTCGGACGCGTCGGGAACGGTCGAGTCCGGCGGCGATTGCGCCGCCACGGTGCCCACGGCGACGGTGGTGCACACCGCCAGCACGGCAACGGACAGGACGGCTCGGGGGGGTCTACGCATCGCACCTCGCGGAGGGCTGGGCCGGCGGCGGAAACCGGGGCCACGGGATCGGTGGTCGCCCCGACCGTAGCCGAGCCCGCCGCCGGGCGCCCGTCAGCCGCGGGCGCGCAGCTCGTCGCGGATCTCGGTGAGCAGCGCGACCTCGGTGATGGCCGGATCTTCCTCGTCCATCGGCTTGGCCAGGTAGCGGTTGTACAGCTTGATGATCAGGAACAGCACCCAGGCGACGATGAAGAAGACGATGACCGCCTGGATCACCAGCCCGATGCTGATGCGGGCGTCACCGATGTCGAAGCCGATCTGGGTGAAGTCGGTCTTGCCGAAGATGGCCGACACGATCGGCATGATCACACCCTCGACGATGGCGTCGATGATCACCTTGAAGTACAGGGCCATGACGAGGCCGACCGCAATGGTCACCACGTTGCCCTTGTTGACGAAGTCCTTGTACTCGTCGAGGATCTTCTTCACGGCGTCTGGCCTCCTGTGTTCGGTGCTCGCGCGCCAGCGGGCGCGCCACCGATTGAACCACAGGCCCGACGGCCCAGCTCGGATGGTGCGCCATCGTTGCGAGCGAGCGAGCGCCAGCGAGTGAGCGGCCAGCGGCGGCCTGCGTGGCCGGGGAACGCCGTGGCGGTCAGGGCTCGAGGTGGTCGACGGTGAGGCTCTCGCGGTCGGCGATCAGCGGCACCGTCACCGGGGAACCGGAGTCCACCATCACGTCCTCGAAGCGGTCGATGTCGCGGAGGTCGGGGAAGATCAACGACCACAGGCCGACCACCCCCATCGTCGCGATGCCGCCCAGCACGATCGCGGGACCCACGCCGAGCAGCGCCGCCGCCACCCCGCTCTCGAACGATCCGACCTCGTTGGAGGCGCCGATGAACACGTTCTCGACCGCCGACACGCGACCGCGCATCGGATCGGGCGTGGCGAGCGGAACGATCGTCGAGCGGATGAACACGCTCACCGCGTCGGCCGCGGCGAGCACCACGAGCGCGACGAACGCGACCGCGTAGCTCTGCGTCAGCCCGAGCACCACCGTGGCGGCCCCGAACACCCCGACGACGACCAGCAGCCACCGTCCGATCCGTCGTCGCAGCGGGCGCACCGCCAGCAGCACGGCGACCACGATCGCCCCGATGCCGGGTGCGGCGCGCAGCCACCCGTAGCCGACGTTGCCGACGTGGAGACGATCCTCGGCGATCGCCGGCAGCAGCGCCACCGCTCCACCGAACAGCACGGCGAACAGGTCGAGGGCGATCGCCCCGAACAGCACCGGCTGACCGCGGATGAACCGCAGTCCCTCGAGCGCGTGATGAAGGGTGGTCTTCTGCTCGGCCGGCGTGCGTTCCTGGTGGTAGCGCAGGCGGAGGGTGGCGATGGCGGCCGCGGACACCGCGAAGCACACCGCAGCCGCGGCGTACGGCGTGGCCGGGGCATGGTCGTAGAGCAGTCCGCTGCTCGCCGGGCCGATGACGAGGCCGATCTGCCACGTGACCGCGTACATCGCCATCAGGCGGGGCAGTCCGCCGGTCGGCGCGACCAGTGGCGGGATCGAGCGCATCGCCGGGGACACGAAGGCGCGGGCGGTGCCGAACAGGACCGCGATGAGGAAGATCGGCGCGGCACTGGTGGGGTTGGAGCGGGCGTAGGCGAAGTACAGCATCGACGTCAGCACCTCCGCCGCGAGGCCGATGCCGACGATGTGGCGGCGGTCGAAGCGGTCGGCGGCCGAGCCGGTGAGCGGCACCAGCAGCAGGGCCGGGGCGAACTCGACCAGGCCGAGCAGGCCGATCGCCACCGTGCTGTCGGTGATGTCGTACACCTGCTTGCCGAGCACGGCGGCCTGCAGGAACGTGCCGATGCCCGACAACGTGGCGGCGGCGAGGTAGGTCGCCATCTTGCGATCGCGGAGGACCCCGCCGGCCGTCAGCACCTGCTCGGCCGGGGCGGTGGTCATGATCGGCCAGCGTAGGCAGCACGCTCGTGACAGTCTCAGTCGGTTGACCGGCGGCACCAGCCGGTAGCGTCGCCGCCATGCCAGTCGAGGGTGAGTACGAGCCGAGCACGTCCGAATGGGTGCGCGACCAGGTCGCGGCCTACGAAGGTTCGGGGGGCACCGAAGCGAACACGCTGCGCGAGACCGGGTTGCCGGTGATCATCGTCACGATGCGCGGCGCCCGCAGCGGCAAGGTCCGCAAGATCGCCCTGATGCGGGTCGAGCACGACGGCGAGTACGCGCTGATCGCCTCCAAGGGAGGGGCGCCGAGCAACCCGGAGTGGTACGCCAACCTGACGGCCCACCCGTCCGAGGTGGCGATCCAGGACGGCCCGGCGCCGTTCGACGTGGTGGTGCGCGAGGTCGAAGGCGACGAGCGTGCGGAGTGGTGGGATCGGGCCGTCGCCGCATTCGCGCCCTACGCCGGCTATCAGGAGAACACCGAGCGCCTCATCCCGGTGCTGGTCGCCTCGCCCGCCGGCTGATCGCTCAGACGTCCGCCAGCGCGGCGGCCGCACCCACGGTTGGTGCCGGGTTGGAGAACTCCATCACCTCGTCGTCGAGGGGCTGGCGCTGCAGCAGCCGGTAGTCGGCGAAGTAGCTCTGCGTGACGCGCCACGGGAACGCCGACCCCTGCTTCGGCAGTCGATCGACGCCGCGCCGGACGTAGCCGGAGGTGAGGTCGAGCATCGGGGCCGCCTCGACCGACGGCGTCGCGCTGGCGCGGCATGCACTGGCGCAGACCGCTCTCGCGCATGCGGGTGAGCAGTCGGCACACGTAGCGACAGGTGAGATCCGCCTTCAGCGTCCAGGAGGCGTTGGTGTACCCGAAGGCGAGGGCGAAGTTGGGGACGCCCTCGAGCATGATCCCCTTGTACGTCAGCCGCGACGCGACGTCGACCGTGTCGCCGTCGACACTGAGTTGCGCACCGCCGGCGAACTGCAGCTCGAGCCCCGTCGCCGTGACGATGACGTCGGCATCGAGCTCGCGGCCCGACGCGAGGCGGATGCCCCGCTCGGTGAAGGTGTCGATGTGGTCGGTGACGATGTCGGCCTGGCCCGACCGGATGGCGCGGAACAGATCGCCGTCGGGCGAGATGCACATCCGCTCGTCCCACGGCCCGTAGCGCGGCGTGAAGTGGGTGTCGATGTCGTAGCCGGGTGGCAGCTGCTTCGCCGTGCCCTTGCGCAGCATCCGCTTCACCATGTCGGGCCGGCGCCGGCTGAGCTTGTAGAAGCCCTGGGTCATCGTGACGAACGTCCACTTGAGCGCCGCCCCGGTCCAGCGCTCGGGGACGACGGCGCGAACGATGCGGGCGAGCGGTGTCTTGGTCGGCACGGTCAGGACGTACGACGGCGAGCGCTGCACCATCGTGACGTGGGCGGCGACCGGGGCGAGGGCCGGCACGATCGTCACTGCCGTCGCCCCGCTGCCGACCACCACCACCTGCCGACCGGTGCAGTCGAGGTCGTCGGGCCAGGCCTGCGGATGCACGATGCGACCGGCGAACCGATCAGCGCCGGGGAAGTCCGGTTGGTAGCCGTGGTCGTAGCGGTAGTACCCGGTGCACCCGAACAGGAACGAGCACGTGAGCGCGACGGTGTCGCCGGTGTCCGTGCGCTCGGCCGTGACGTGCCACCGGGCCTCGGCGGTCGACCAGTTGGCGGCGACCACGCGGTGCCGGAAGCGGATCTTGGCGTCGATGCCCTCGGCGGCGGCGGTGTCCTCGATGTAGCGCAGGATCGACGCCCCGTCGGCGATCGCCCGTTGGTCGGTCCACGGCCGGAACGGATAGCCGAACGTGTACAGATCGGAGTCCGAGCGCACACCGGGGAAGCGGAAGAGGTCCCACGTGCCGCCGAGCGACGGGCGGCCCTCGAAGATCGCGTAGCTCGCCCACGGGCACTCGGTCTGCAGGTAGTGCCCGGCGGCGACGCCGGACAGCCCGGCGCCGACCACCAGCACGTCGAGGTGCTCCACGGTCCCTCAGCCTCGCGCGCCGGGTCATCTGGTCACCCACGTTCTCGATATCGAGAACGTGGGTGACCAGATCGACCGTTGAGACGCAGAGTGACCAGATGGCGACTACCGCAGGCGGTAGAGGCGGAACATCGCATGGTCGACCGGGAGCACCTCGACGGCGCTGAACCCGGCGGCCGCGGCGTACTCGTCGAGTCGCGCCGTGCGCAGCACGGTGCCGGTGGCCGCCGACCCCTCTTCGCTGCGCCCGACCGGCAGGCAGTGCAGCACGCTCGCCGCGTAGAGGAATCGCTGCACCGGGTCGGGGTCGCTGGCCGTCAGGGCGTCGGCGGCGCGCTCGTCGACGACGAACACCGCGCCCTCGTCGCCGGCCAGCCGCCGCATCGTGCTGAGCGCCTCCACCGGATGGGCCATGTCGTGCAACGCCTCGAAGCAGCACACCAGGTCGTAGTGGCCGTCGGCATCGGCGGCGTCGGCGGTGGTGAACGTCACCCGGTCGGCGACGCCCGACGCCTCGGCGTTGGCGCGGGCGTCGCCCACCGACGCCTCGTCGCTGTCGTAGCCGTGGACGACGGCGGTGGGGAACGCCCGGGCGATGGCGATCGACGACCACCCGCACCCGCAGCCGATGTCGGCGACGCGCGCCGCACCGGCCTGCAGGCGGGCGACCACGTCGGGCATCGCCGGCAGCCACTCCGACGCGAGGAGGTTGGTGAACTGCGGGCGGTTGCCCGCCTCCTGGGCCCGCCTGATCTCCTCGCCGTAGCCGGCGAACGAGATGCCGGTCCCCTCGCGGTAGGCGCCGACGAGCGCCGGGACGAAGCCCGGTCCGGCGACGGCGAAGGTGGCGAGCGGCGCCACGCACGCCAGGCTGTCGGGGTCGACGAGGCACACCTGGTGCTCGACGGGCAGCGAGAACACACGGGTGTCGGGATCGCCCTGGCGCCCGTCGTCGTCGATGGCGACGATGCCGGCCGTCGCCTGCTGCTCGAGCCACTCGCGCCCGTACCGGGCGTCGATGCCGGTGCGCGCCGCCAGTTGCGGCGCCGTGGCCGGGCCGTCGTCGGCGAGCGACTGGTACAGGCCGAGGCGCATGCCGAGCTCGACGGTGGCCAGTTCGAACGCGCCGATCGCGGCCATGAACATGCGCTCGGCGAAGGCGCCGATGGCCGCTTCGTCGATCGGCGGCGCGTCGACGGTCGTTGATGGGTCAGTGGTGATGGTCATGCCGTTCCTCCTGGAGATGCGACGGGGTCGGTCTCCCCCACACCGCCAGATCCGGACTGGCGACGACAGATCGCCACTACCGTGCCGTCGTGGACGAGCTTCCACCGTCGAGCCGGGATCCCGCTCGCGCGACCGTCGCGGCTGCGCTCGCCGAGGCGACCCGTGGGTCGGGCCGGGTGCTGCTGCTCGTCGGCGACGCCGGGATCGGCAAGACGACGTTGGCCCGCGAGGCCGTCTCGATGGCGCGCCGCGACCACATCACGACGCGCTGGGCCGCGTGCTCGGCCGGAGGGGCCACGGTGGCCCACTCGCCATGGGTCACCCTGCTCAACGGCCTCGGCCCGGAGGGCCGGGATGCGGCGCGCTCGCTCGCCGGCAGCGGTCCCGACCCCGGCGCCGCCGCCACCACGGCGGCGCGGGCCTCGGCGTACGCAACGGTGCTCGACGCCCTCGAACAGGCCACCACCGAACGCCCGGCGCTCCTCGTGCTCGACGACCTGCACTGGGCCGACGAGGGCACCCTGCAACTGCTCGACGTGGTCGCCGCCCACGTGCCGGCGTGGCCCGTACTCGTCGTCGGCGCCTATCGCGACACCGACATCGCGGCCGGCTCGCCGCTCACCCGGCTCGGTGGACGCGCCGAGCGGGTGACCTTGTCGGGGCTCGACCGGCGCGACGTCGGCACGTTGCTCACGCGCCATCTCGGTCCGGCGCGCGGGGCCGACCTGGCCGACCGGGTGGTCGCCCTGACCGCCGGCAACCCCTTCCTGATCGGACAGATCGCCCAGCTGCTGGCCGAGGACCGGGGGGCGCGCGACCTCGCCTCCTTCCCCGCCGGCGCACGCGACCTGATGGAGCAGCGGCTGTCGGCGCTCGACGGCGACGACCGGCGCCTGCTCGTGGCGGCGGCCGTGCTCGGCAGCCCGTTCCGCGCCGTCGACCTGGCCGCCCTCGCCGGGTGCGACGTCATCACGGTCACCGCCGGACTGGAGCGGGCGGCGTCACGACGCGCGGTCGAGCGCGCCGCGGGCACCGGCATGTGGTCGTTCGTGCACGAGCTGTTCCGCTACGCCGCGCTCGCCGACGCCGCCGCGGCCGAGGTGGCCGACCTCCATCGAGCCGCCGCGGCGCTGCTCGAGGGCCACGACGCCGAACCGGCGATCGTCGCGGCGCACCTGCTCGCGGCCGGCGACGTCGGCGAGGACGCCGCCCGATGGTCGACCCGGGCCGGCGACCGGGCGCTGGGGGCGATGGCGTGGGAGGAGGCCGCCGGGCACTACGAGCGGGCGTTGTCCGTCGGGTCACCGACCGTCGATACCCGAGGCGATGCCCTCGCCGGACTCGGGCGGGCGCTGCTCCTCGCCGGAGACCAGGCCGGCGCCGGGCGGGCGTTCGCGGCCCTCGCCGAGCTCGGAAGGTCCAGTGGCTCGGCCGAGCTCCTGGCGCGCGCCGCGCTCGGGTTCAGCGCCGACCTCGCCGGCTTCGAGGTTCGGCTCTTCGAACAGCGTCAGATCGATCTCCTCGAGGAGGCCGCCCGCGCCCTCGCCGACACGCCGATGCTCGCCTGGCGCGCCGACGTGCTGGCTCGGCTGTCGGTGGCGCTGTCGCTGACCGCGCCCTCGACGCGCCGCCTCGAGCTCGCCGAGGAAGCCGTGGCGCTCGCCCGGGCGAGCGAGGACCGCCTCGCCCTCGCTCGTTGCCTCGCCGCCCACTGCGACGCGATCGCCGGCCCGACGCACGTGGCCGAGCGCGATGCCGAGGCCTCCGAGATCATCGCCATCGCCGAGTCCGCAGCCGACGGGCCGCTCGAGCTCCTCGGCCGGCGGCTGCGATTCGTCGCCCGACTCGAGCGTGGCGACGTCGACGGCGTGGAGGCCGAGGTCGGTGCGTACGCGAGGCGGGCCGAGGCCGTCGGCAATCCGCTCTACTCCTGGTACGTCCCGCTGTGGCGAGGCCAGGCGGCCCTGACGGTCGGCGACGTCGACACGGCCGAGCGACTGGCCGACGAGGCCGAGATGCTCGGCCGGGCGGCCGGGAGCACCAACGGCCCGGTGCTGGCGAGCGTGCTGCGCCTCGTGGCGCTCTGGCAGCGTGGCGAGTACGCCCGGGCGGTCGAGAGGCTCGCCGCGCTGGGGGACATCGACCCCGAGCTCCCCACGTACATCACCGCGCTCGGGAGCATCGCCTTCGCCCACGTGCAGGCCGGGGACATGGTCGCGGCCCGGGCCCTGCTCGACCGCACCAACGCCGCCGGCTTGGCGGCGACGGCCGAGGACGCCGAGTGGATGGGGAACATGGTCAACATCGTGCGCGCCGCCGTCGCCCTCGACCACCCGATCCTGCCGGCGGCGTTGGAGCTGATCGAGCCGTTCGCCGACCTCGTCGTGTTCGAGGGCATCGGCGCTGGTCTGTACGGGGCGATGGCCCGCTTCGTCGCCGAGGGCTGCCGCGCCGTGGGCCGCGTCGACGACGCCGTGGGCTACGCCGAACGGGCGCTCGCCGTCAACCGGGCGCTCGGTGGCGTGCTCGCCGCCGACGCCTTGCGCACCCTCGCATCGTGCACCGCGGCGGCCGGCGACGGCGCGCGGGCGGCGGCGCTGCACGACGAGGCCGACTCGGCCTATCGCAACGCAGGGGTGCACCACCTCGCTCGTGACGCCGACAGCACCCCGGCCGGCGATGGACGGGGGTCGGGCGACAACGAATGGTGCCGCGACGGCGACGTCTGGCGTGTCGCCTACAGCGGCACGACCACCATCGTCAAGCACAGCAAGGGCATGGCCGATCTCGCCGCGCTGCTGTCACGCCCCGGGCGCGAGGTGCACGTGACCGACCTGGAAGGCGTCCCGGCGGCGGCGCTCGGCACGCGCGGGGCGGAGGTGCTCGACCGGTCGGCAGTCGCGGCGTACCGGGAGCGGATCAGCGACCTCGCCGCCGACATCGACGAGGCCGACGCCCACCACGACACCGGTCGGGCGGCGAGAGCTCGCGCCGAGTACGACGCCCTCGTCCACGAGCTGACGCGTGCGATGGGGATCGGTGGCCGCCGCCGGACGGTCGGCCCCGAGCCCGTGGAGCGACTGCGCAAGGCGGTCTCGGCACGCATCCGCGACGCGATCCGTCACGTCGACGCGGTGCACCCGGCGGCCGGCCGCCACCTCGCCAACTCCGTGCGCACCGGTGTCTTCTGCGCCTACCGGCCCGAGACGCCGACGGCCTGGCGTTGCCAGACCGCGTCTGGCGCCGAACGGGCATGATCAGCGATCTGCAGCCGCCCACCGTCGACGCCATCACCGCCACGATGACCGATCGGGCCCTCGCGGCCACCGCCGACCGTGCGCTGCGCGCCGCCGTGGCGATGGACCGACCGGTGCACGCCGACGACGACCTCGTGGTGGCGTGGCAGGGCGACCGCGGCGTGTTCACGAACACGGCGGTGGTCCTCGCCGCCGACCCGGACTGGGACGCGCTCGGTGGCGCGCGTGGAGGGCGTCGTCCCCGACGACCGGCCGGTACTGCTGGTCACCGCGGCGACGACCCCGGCCTCGTTCGGCCCGGCATGGCAGTTCGTCGGCCGGCCGCCCTTGATGGTGCGGGCCGCCGGCGGGGCGGTCGACGTCGCCGATCTCGGCGTGCACCTGGTGACCGACCGGCACACGCTGGCCGAGTTCGAACGGACGCTCGTCGAGGGCTACCCCGATCCCACGCTCCAGCCGTACCGCTTCGGCGACGTGTACGACGGGCGGGTGCTCGGTGGCGCGACACGCTTCTACGCCGCGGACGCCGACGGCGGCACGGTCGCCACGGCGAGTGGCCACGTCGCCGCCGGCGTGAACCTCGTGGAGATGGTGGCGACGCGCGCCGAGTGGCGCGGCCGAGGCTTCGGGGCCGCCGTGACCTGGGCGGCGGCGACCACCGACGCGTCCCTGCCGGCCGTGCTCATCGCCAGCGACCTCGGCCGCCCGGTGTACGAGCGGCTCGGCTTCGTGGCGGTCAGCCGCTGGACGTTGTGGCTGCGGCCCGGGGAGATCCACGCCTGACGCGGCGCGCCCTGGCATGCTCCACGCGGTGATGAGGCAGCCACCATCGGCGCGCCTGATGCTCGCCACCGACCCGGAACGACCGCCCTCGCACCGCCAGCTCATCTCGGCCGGAGCTCGGGCGTTGATCGGAGCGGCGGTCCTGGTCACGGCGTACTACATCGTGCCCGAGTCGCTCGAGTCGGCCCCCAGCGTCGTGCTGCGGATCGTCGTCACCGGGGTCGTCGTGGCCGTGATGCTCGCCTGGCAGGTCCGTGCGATCGTCGACGCCGAGTTGCCGTTGCTCCGCGCCATGGAGGCGCTGGCGCTCACGGTGACGTTGATGGTGGTCGGCTTCGCCAGCTTCTACATCCAGGTGTCCAAGCGCGATCCGACAGCATTCAACGAGGTGCTCAACCGCACCGGCGCGCTGTACTTCACCATGACCACGCTGGCGACGATCGGCTACGGCGACATCCACGCCCGTACCAACGGGGCGCGCATCGCCGTCATGGTGCAGATGCTGTTCAACGTGGTGGTGATCGGAGCGTCGGTCAAGCTGATCCTCCACACCGCCCGCCGGCGCATCGAGACCGGCCCGCGAACCGCGCCGGCAACCACGCCGGTGGACCCCCCCGCCTGAGGAGCGGCACCGGCGATGGCGGTTCGTTGGTCGGGTGGCGTGCCCGAGCTGCTGGTGACGCTCGAGCGCGCCGATCGCGAGCCGCTCGGCCAGCAGATCCAACGTCAGCTCCGCGACGCGGTGCGAACGGGCCGACTGGCCGGTGGCGAGCGGCTGCCGTCGACCAGGGCGCTGGCCGAGCAGCTCGGCGTGTCCCGCGGGCTGATCGTGTCGTGCTACGAGCAGCTCGAGTCGGAGGGCTATCTGGTGCCCCGCGCCGGCTCCGGCTCGGCCGTCGCCACCGGCGCGGCCGACACCGGGTCGTCGGCCCACGCCCCGCCGGCCGCCCGCCGGCCGATCGACGTGGACTTCGAGTACGGCGTGCCCGACCTCGCATCGTTCCCGCGCCGTGACTGGGCCTGGGCCCTGGCGCACGCCTGCCGCAGCGCGTCGGTCGCCGACATCGGCGACGAGGCCGCCGGAGGCGGCGCCGCGCTGCGAACGGTGCTCGCCTCCTACCTCCAACGGGTGCGGGCCGCGGTCGTCGACGCCGAACACGTGGTGGTCGTGCCCGGCTTCCGCCACGGTTTGCACGTGGTGTTCCGCACCCTCGCCGCGTCCGGCGTCACCCGCGTCGGTCTCGAGGATCCCGGCCCGACCGACAGCGACGTGATCGCCCGGGCCAGCGGGCTCGAGCCGGTCCCCGTCCCGGTCGACGACGAGGGCCTCGACGTCGAGGCGCTGTCTCGTTCGGCGGCCGGCGCGGTGCTGGTGACCCCGGCGCACCAGTGCCCGACCGGGGTGGTGCTGTCGGCCCGGCGGCGCCAGGCGCTGGTCGAGTGGGCGCGCACCGGCGGCGGCGTGGTGATCGAGGACGACTACGACGCCGAGTTCCGCTACGACCGCCAGCCCGTCGGTTCGGTGCAGGGACTGGCGCCCGACCGGGTGATCGCGATGGGTTCGGTCAGCAAGACGCTGGCCCCGACGATCCGCATCGGGTGGATGGCCGTCCCCGACCACCTGCAGGACGCGCTGCTGGCCGAGAAGCAACTGCTGAGCCGCGGCGCGCCCGGGCTCGACCAGCTGGCGCTCGCCGCGTTCATCGAGTCGGGGCGCTTCGACAAGCACCTGCGCCACATGCGCCAGGTGTACCGCCGGCGGCGCAACGTCCTCGTCGACTCGGTGGCGCGGGCCGCGCCGGGCGTCGCGGTGACCGGGCTCTCGGCCGGCTGCCACGCGGTGCTCGCCCTCGACCACGATCTCGACGAGCACGACGTGGTGGCCCGCTGCGCCGAGCGGCGCGTCGCCGTCTACCCGATGAGCCGCTACCGCCTCACCGCACCCGCCGGCGCGCCGCCGCAGCTCGTGCTGGGGTTCGGCAACGTGAGCGAGCGGGCGATCGCCGACGGCATCGACACGCTGGGAGACGTGCTGACGACCAGCTGAAGTGGTCCACACAGAACGGCGTCGAATGGACCTGTTCGGCGGACCACATCCTGCGTACGGTCGAGCCATGATCCCCGCCACCTCCGCCCGCCCCGCCCCCAGCGCCGCGATCCTGGCCGGCCGCTGCCGCCACGACGGACGGCGCACCCTGCGCCGCCGCTCGGTCCTCGCTGCGTATCTCGCCCGGCTCGGTGTCGAGGCCGAGGAACCGTCGGTGGACGCGCTGGCGCGCATCCACCGCGCCCACGTCGAGCGCGTCCCGTACGAAACGTTCTGGATCCACCTCGGCGAACGCTGGGGGATCGAGCCGACGTCGTCGATGGAACGCATCGCCCGCACCACCCGCGGTGGGTACTGCTTCCAACTCAACGGGGCCCTCGCCGGGCTGCTCACGGCGCTCGGGTACGAGGCCACCCTCCACGTCGCCGGCGTGCACGGCGACGCCGGGGCCGCCGCGGCGATGGGCAACCACGCGGCGGTGGTGGTGCACTCGCTGCCGACCGAGGCCAACCCCGATGGACGGTGGTACGTCGACGCCGGGCTCGGCGACGTGCTCCACGAACCGCTGCCGCTGCGGGCGTGGCGCGGGTCGGACGCCCACGCCAGCTACGAACTGGCACCCGTGAGCGACGGCGTCGGGCACTGGCGCCTCGGCGCCCGCTCGGCGGGCGGTGTCGCCGCGGTCACCGTCGATGCCCGCCCAACGGCGATCGGGGCGTTCCGGGCGCGCCACCTGTTCAACGCCACGTCGGGCGAGTCGTCGTTCGCCCGCACGGTGACGGCGCAGCGTCGCCACGCCACGGGTACCGACGTGCTGCGTGGGTGCGTGCTCACGAGGCGCGACGGCACGCTGGTGTCGAGCGACACGTTCACGTCGTGCGCCACGTGGCTGGCCGCCCTCGACGACGTGTTCGGCATGCGCCTCGACGTCGGCCGCCCGGCCCTCGACGACCTGTGGGCACGCGTGCAGGCCAGCCACGAGGAGTGGCTGGCGACGAGCCCGGCCGCCGCCTGATTCGTCGGCCACTTCTCGGACACTGGTGTCCGGAAGTCGGCTCAGGAACGTCAGCGCCATCGACGGCGAGCGGGAGGGCGTCGGCCTCGACCACGAGCAGGTCGCCGGCCGACGGGGCGTCGGCGGTCGCCGGCCGGCGGCGGGCGGGGGATGAACGATCCGATGACACCGGAGAGGAGTGCGGCGCCGGCGGCGAAGGCCCACAGCTCGTGGAACCCGTCGATCGGATCGGCGAGCCGGCGCTGCGATCCGATCAGCGCCACGAGGACGGCGATGCCGAGGGCGCCGCCGATCTGGCGGGCGGTCTGGTTGACCGCGCTGCCCACCGCGAATCGGGCCGACGGCAGCGACGACACCGCCCCGGCGCTGAGGACGGGGAACGTCAACCCGATGCCGACCCCGACGAGCAGCGTGCCCGGGAGCCAGTCCGCCAGGTAGTCGGGGGTGGTGGTGACCCGCGTGACGTACGTGGCGAGACCGATGGCGAAGAACGCGGCGCCGACCAGGAGCACCGGACGGAACCCGACGCGCCCCGCCAACTTGCCGGCTGGTCCGGCGATGATCGCCACGACGACCGGCCCGGGTGTCACGGCGAGACCGGCCTGCATGATCGAGTAGTTCCACACCTCGGTGAGGAACAGGATGTTGCCGAGCAGCATGGCGAAGAACCCGCTGGCGTAGACGACGGTCGCGATGTTGGCGATCACGAACGGGCGGCTGCGGAACAGCGTCGGGGTCGATCACCGGGTCGTCGTGGTGCAACGTCCGGTGCACGAACACTGCGCCGGCGACGAACGCCACCGCGACGGCGGCGAGGATGCGCCCGTCGGTCCAGCCCCACGTCGAGCCTTCCGAGATCGCCAGCACCAGTGAGGCCAGGGCGAGCGACATCAGGCCGACGCCGACGAAGTCCGGCGTCTTCGGATCGGTGTCGCCGACCGACTCGGTGAGCACCCGTCGCCCGAAGAGCAGCACGAACAGGCCGATCGGGATGTTGACGAAGAACGCCCACCGCCAGCCGCCGGCCGACACGATCGCCGCGCCGAGCGACGGACCGGTGGCCACCGCCAGCGCCCCGATGCCGCCCCACTGGGCGACGATCTGCATGCGCCGTTCCGGTGGGTAGGCGCCGATGAGCAAGGCGACCGAGGCCGGCACCAGGAACGCCGCGCCGACACCCTGCAGGGCGCGAGCCGCGACCAGGGCGACGACGTTGGGTGCGATCCCGCAGAGGAACGAGCCGAGCAGGAACACGGCGATGCCGCCGAGGAAGACCCGTTTGCGGCCGAGCCGGTCGCCGGTGCGCCCGCCGACGACGAGCAGCGCCCCGAACACGATGGAGTAGGCGGTGATGATCCACGCCAGCGACGCCGAGCTCGCGTCGCGGTAGGACGCCTCGATGTCGGGGAACGCCACGTTCACGATCGAGAGGTCGAGCGACGCCATGAACGTGCCCAGGGCGGTGACGACGAACACCGCACCCGCCCGCCGTGAGCCGACCACCGGTGCTTGCATGCGACCGACCCTAGACCATTGCGTTCTATTATGCAACCCACTAAGGTGATGACCATGCAACGGACGAGCTTCGAGACGATGAACTGCTCCGTCGCCCAGTGCCTGGAGGTGGTCGGCGAGTGGTGGTCGATGCTGATCGTCCGCGACGCCTTCCTCGGCGTGCGCCGCTTCGACGACTTCCAGACGCGCCTCGGCATCTCGCGCAACATCCTCAACGTGCGCCTGACGAGCCTGGTCGACGCCGGTGTGCTCGAGCGGGTGCCCTATCAGGAGCGACCGCCGCGCCACGAGTACCGGCTCACCGACAAGGGTCGCGAGCTCTGGCCGGTCCTCACGGCGATGCGTGAGTGGGGGGACCGCTGGGCGGCACCCGACGGTGCCCCGCTCGAGGTCGTCCACGAGGCGTGCGGCGAGGTGATGCACCCGACCTTCGTGTGCAGCGCGTGCGGCGAGCCGGTCGATCGGCGCTCGGCTCGCGTGCGACCCGGCCCCGGCGCCCACCCCGGCGACTTCGACCGCACGGCGCTGGCGACGACCTGAACGGTGAGCTGACCGTACGGAAATCGGTACGGACCGCTCACACTTCGCGCCGACGGCCGCCGGGAGCGGATATGCGCAGCTCACGCCTCGGTTGCGTGATGACTGTGTCGTGACCGAGCTCGAAGTCGGTGACGTCGGGGTCGCCGCCGAGGCCGAGGAAGACGGCGAACAGGGCGAGCCAGACGACGAGCAGCACCGCCGAGATCGCGGCGACCATCGCCGGCGGCGCCGGTCGATGACGCCGATCAGTGCCGGCGGCGCCGGGCGCCCGACGATTGGCGAGCCCGCGTACGGGGCCGATGTCGAACCCGGGTGGCGCCGTCGGGCGAACCCGTGCCGCCACCTTGAGAGGGTGGTGTCCTAGGCCTCTAGACGAACGGGCCGTGCTGCGTGGCGCCGAGGCGCCGTGCGGCCCACCACGCTACCAGCGTGGCGTGCCGCGGAGCTGGGGAGAGAGGAATCGAACCCCTAATAACAGAACCAGAATCTGCTGTGTTGCCTGTTACACCACTCCCCACTGGAGCAGTCGGTGATGCTATCGGGCTCAGATCCGGTCCATGCCGACGATGCGCCCGACGGCGACCCCGCCGGCTTCGACCAGCTCGCGGCGCAGTTCGTTGCCGCCGCGGACCACGCTCGACCGGGTCGGTGAGACGTACGCCGTCAGGCCGACGGCCTGGGCCATCAGCCGCGCACGCAGCGCGTGGTACGGGTCGGTGACGACCAGCACCGTGTGCAGCCCGTTGGCCGCGAGCACGTCGGCGACGCCCTCCATCGACTGGTACGTGCTGTGCCCGCTCGACTCCATCAGGATGGCCGACTCCGGCACGCCGCGAGCGGTGAGGTACTCGGCCGACGCCTCGGCCTCGGTGTGGGTGTCGGCGGGCTGCTTGCCGCCGGTGACCACCACGTGCTCGGCGATGCCGTCGTGCCACAGCTCGACCACGTGGTCGAGGCGGGCGGCGAGCTGCGGCGACGGCCGGCCGTCGTACTGGGCCGCACCCATCACCACGATGGCGTCGACGTCGCGGGCCTGGTCGCTGTCGCCGGTGGCGCGCACCTGCACGAAGGTGACCGTGTAGTACACGACCGCCGCCGCGGCCGCGAGCAGGGCGATGCGCACGCTGACCCGCACCCATCCACGGCGCGGGCGACGCCCGCGGCCGAAGTCGACGAGGTCGTCGACCCCCGCCAGTTCGCGGTTCGGGATCGGCCGCACGATCCCGACCGGGGTGGCGTCGCCCGGGCGCGGGCGCGTGATCGGGCCGCTCGTCACGCCGGACTCGTCATCCCGTGCGGCTCAACCGGCCGACCGCGGCATCGAGACGCTCGATCGTCGCCTCGCGGCCGAGCACTTCCAAGGACTCGAACAGCGGTGGGCCGACGGTTCGTCCGGTGACCGCCACCCGCACCGGCGCCTGCGCCTTGCCCAGCTTCACGTCGTGGCGGGTGCCGATGTCCTCGAGCACGAGCTTGAGCGAGTCGGCGTCCCACGGGGTGTGGGCGTACGCCGCCACCGTCTCGGCGAGCACGCTGCGCGACCACGGTTGGTGCATCGCCTTCTGCCACGAATCGGGGTCGATGGCCGGCGCGTCGCGCATCAGGAAGTCGACCATCGGCGCGGCATCGGCGAGCGTGACCACCCGCGTCTGCACCAGCGGGGCCACGCGGGCGAACACGGCCCGGTCGTAGTGCGTCGGCAGGAACGGCTCGCACGCGGCGACGAACGCTTGGGTCGGCAGCTTGCGGATGTACTCGCCGTTGAAGGCGGCGAGCTTCTTGAGGTCGAAGTACGCCGGCGAGTGGGTGACGTCCTCGAGCCGGAACTGCGCCACGATCTCGTCCCAGGGCACGATCTCGGTCGCCTCTCCCCCCTCGCCGGTGTGCTTGGGCGCCCAGCCGAGGGTCATCAGGTAGTTGACCATCGCATCGGCGAGGTAGCCCTCGTCGCGGAACTGCTCGAGCGCCACCTTGTCGCGTCGCTTCGACAGCTTCTTGCGCGACTCGTTGACGAGCACCGGCACGTGGGCCCAGACGGGCGGCGCTGCGCCGAGCGCCTCCCAGAGCAGCTGCTGCTTGGGCGTGTTGGGCAGGTGCTCGTCGCCGCGCACCACGTTGGTCACGCCCATCTCGAGGTCGTCGACGACGTTGGCGAGCAGGAACATCGGCGTGCCGTCGCTGCGCAGCAGGGCGAAGTCCTCGATCGTCTCGTTGGCGAAGGTCACCGGCCCGCGGATGACGTCGTCGACGATCGTCACGCCGTCGTCGGGCGTCCGGAAGCGCAGCACGCGGCCCGGTCCGGGGCCGAGCCCGCGGTCGCGCGAGTACCCGTCGTAGCCGGGGCGACCGCTCGCCGCCGACCGCTGCTGGATCTGCTCGGACGTGAGGTCGCAGTAGTAGGCGAGGCCGCGCTCGAACAGACCGCGTCGCGGCCGCCACGTGGGCGGCGGCGAAGTCGCTCTGGAAGTACGGGCCCTCGAAGGTCGGGCTCGCCGCGCTGATGCCGAGCCATTCCAGGGCGGTGATGATGCCGCGCGTCGAGTCCTCGTCGTGGCGGGCGCGGTCGGTGTCCTCGATGCGCAGCAGGAAGCGGCCGCCCAGCCGGCTGGCCAGCGCCCAGTTGTAGAGCGCGGTGCGCGCCCCGCCGACGTGGAAGAACCCCGTCGGCGACGGAGCGATGCGAAAGCGCGGCGCGTCGGACATGGCCCGTTCACGCTACCCAGGGTCGCCCAGCGCGCCGAGGTTCCTCGCAACCGGCGGGCACCAGCTGGTCCGTACGGTCCAGTTGGTGCCCTCCGGATTGTGCGCGTCTACAGCGCGATGCTCGTGAGGCTGAGGTTGCGCAGCTGGCGCAGGGCCACCGACAACGAGGTGAGGTCGAAGGTGCCGGCGCGCCGGATCTCGGTGAGCATCGCCCCGACCCGCGCCACCGCCCGGCCGTTCGTCTCCAACCAGTCGCGCACCGCGGTCTCGGGATGCAACGTCGGCGGCGAGTTGATCACGCACGCCTCGGTGAGCTCGGCGAGCGTCGACAGCACCTCGTCGCGCACCGCCGATCGGGCCTGGGTCTGCCAGCGATCGGCGCGGGGCAGGGACCCGATCGCCTCCCAGAGCCACATCAGGTCGAGGGCGTCGAAGAGCGCCCACTGCACGGCGGCCAGCTCGGTGAGCGGGTGCCCGGTCGAGTCCGACAGCTCGACGAGATCGAACCCGGTGTGCAGCAGCGGCCACAGCCCGGCCCGCTCGGCCAGGTCCTCGGGCACGCCGGCGGCGAGCCGCGACGCCTCGCCCGACATCACGACGTCGGCCATGCGGCCGCTGCAGCATCGCCCCCAGGGACGCCGCGAGCTCGGCGATCCCCGGCCGGAACCAGGCGGTCGTCGCGGCGAGGTCGAACGGCGGCCGACGATGGCGCAGCACCCACAGCGCGCTGCGCTCGACCATGCGCCGGCAGTCGAGGAACAGGCCCATCTGGGTGTCCTGGGACACCACTCCCTCGAGGGCGTCGATCTCGCCCCACAGGCCGCCGTAGTCGAACACGTCGCGCGTCACCACCCACGCCCGGATGACGTCGACCACCGATGCGCCGGTGTCCTCGGTCATGCGGTGGTCGAACGAGATGCCCGAGAGGTTGACCATCTGGTTGACCACCGCCGTGGCGATGATCTCCCGGCGCAGCGGGTGGGCGGCGATCGCCTCGCGCGAAGCGCTGTGCGCAGCGGGTGGGGAAAGGTGTCGACGAGGTCGTCCTCGAACGCCGGCGTCGTCGGGCAGGTCGGAGCGCACCATCTCGGCGACGTTCGTGTTCTTGGTGTAGGCGATCAGCACGGCGAACTCGGGCGTGGTCAGCCCGCCGCCGGCCAGTTGCCGCTCGGCGATCTGCTTGTCGCTGGGCAGGAACTCGAGGGCGCGGTCGAGCCAGCCCTCGGTCTCGAGCACGTCGATGTAGCGGGCGTGCACGTTGGCCATCGGCGCGGCCTGCCGGCGGGCGATCACCAGCGCCAGCGTCTGGGCCGAGTTGTGGGCGAGCACGAGCGCCGCCACCTCGTCGGTCATCGACGCCAGCAGGGTGTTGCGCTCCTCGGTCGTCAGCTCGCCGGCCGCCACCCGCCCGTCGAGCAGGATCTTGATGTTCACCTCGTGGTCGCTGCAGTCGACGCCCGCCGAGTTGTCGATGGCGTCGGTGTAGATCAGCCCGCCGGCGAGGGCGTACTCGACGCGGCCGAGCTGGGTGAGCCCGAGGTTGCCGCCCTCGCCCACCATCCGGCAGCGCAGCATCGAGCCGTCGATGCGCACGGCGTCGTTGGCGCGGTCGCCGACGTCGGCGTGGGACTCGGAGGAGGCCTTCACGTAGGTGCCGATGCCGCCGTTCCACAACAGGTCGACGGGAGCCATCAACACCGCGCTGACGAGCTGGTCGCTGGTCAGCGGGCCCGGTCCGACGCCGAGCGCGGCCCGCGCCTCGGGGCTGAGGTCGATCGACTTCTGCGTGCGCGGGTAGATCGCCCCGCCCGCCGAGAGCAACGCCGGGTCGTAGTCGGCCCACGAGGAACGGGGAAGGTCGAACAGGCGCTGACGTTCGGCGAAGGCCGCCGCGGCGTCGGGGTTGGGATCGACGAACACGTGGCGGTGGTCGAACGCGGCGACCAGCCGCAGCGCCCGCGAGCGCAACATCCCGTTGCCGAACACGTCGCCCGACATGTCGCCGATGCCGACGGCGGTGAGCGGGTCGGCGTCGGCGTCGCGCCCGAGGCTGCGGGCGTGGCGGCGCACGCTCTCCCACGCCCCGCGGGCGGTGATGCCCATCTCCTTGTGGTCGTACCCCACGCTGCCGCCCGACGCGAACGCGTCGCCGAGCCAGAAGCCGTACTCGGCCGAGATGGCGTTGGCGACGTCGCTGAACGTGGCCGTCCCCTTGTCGGCGGCCACGACGAGGTAGGTGTCGTCGCCGTCGTGGATGACGGTGTCGGGCGGGTGCACGGCGGCGCCGGCGACCAGGTTGTCGGTGACATCGAGCAGGCTGCGGATGAACGTCTGGTAGCAGGCGACGACCTCTTGTCGGTTGGCGTCCGGGTCGGCGGCCGGCTGCTTCACCACGAAGCCGCCCTTGGCGCCGGTGGGGACGATCACCGCGTTCTTCACCATCTGGGCCTTCATCAGGCCGAGCACCTCGGTGCGGAAGTCCTCGCGCCGGTCGCTCCAGCGGATCCCGCCGCGGGCGATGGGGCCGCCGCGCAGGTGCACCCCCTCGACGCGCGGGCCGCACACCCAGATCTCGTGGACCGGCCGCGGGAGCGGCAGCTCCGGCACGGCGGCCGGATCCAACTTGAAGGCGAGCGTGGGTCGGTCGCGGAAGTAGTTGGTGCGCACCGTCGCCGTGATCAGGGTGAGGAAGCTGCGGCAGATGCGGTCCTCGTCGAGGCTGGGGATGGCGTCGAGCGCCTCACCGATCGTCGCCGACAACGCGGCCGCCGCGGCGGCGCGGCCATCGGCCGGACGGGAGGGGTCGAAGCGGGCGGCGAACAGCTCGGCGAGGTTGCGCGCCAGGCCGGCGTGCTTGGCGAGCGTCGCCTCGATGTACGACTGGCTGAAGGCGAAGCCGATCTGGCGCAGGTACTTGGCGTAGGCGCGCAGCATCGCCACCTCGCGGGCGTCGAGCCCGGCGAGCAGCACGAGGCGGTTGAAGCCGTCGCTCTCCACCACGCCCTCGACGAGACCGGCGAACGCCTCGCGGATGTCGGCCGCCCGGGCGTCGTCGAGCACCACCCCGTCGGGCACGCGGACCCCGATGTCGTACAGGTGCACGTCGGCCGAGGCCGCTCCGTCCGCCGTCTCCGGCGGTCCCTCGTCGACGGAGAACGAGTACGGCTGCTCGTCGAGGGCGGTGAAGCCGAGGTGGTCGAGCAGCGGGAGCAGCTCCGACAGCATCATCGGCGTGCCCCGGCGGTACACCCGGAAGCGCCACTCGGCGGCGGCGGCCTCGGGGTCGTGGTCGAGCGACGTGGCGAGGCCGGCGCCGTCGTCGACCATCTCGCCGACGCGACGCAGGTCGGCGACCGCCCGCTCCGGCGCCACCGCGGCCCGGTAGGCGGGCGACGAGCTGGCGGCGAAGCGCTCGAACAGTCGCCGGCCCTCGCGATCACCCAGCTCGACGGTGGCGGCGGCCCGCAGCCGGTCGTTCCACGACGTGGTCTGCAGATCGATCGCCCGCTCGAGGGCCTCGAGGTCGGCCGCCGCGGCGGCGGTCGGCCGGCGCACGCTCACGGTCACACGGGCCAACGAGCTGGCGCCGACGAACGACTCGAACGTGCGCTGCTCGGCCCCGTAGGCGGCGGCAACGGTGTCGGCCAGCTGCGCCGGCAGCTCGGCGGTGAACCGGCTGCGCGGGAAGTACACGAGCACGGTGGTCCACAGCCCGACCGCCTCGGGCACCTCGAACACGCGCACCAGGCGCCGCTCCTGCAGGCCGACGATCTCGGCAACGAGGTCGGCCACCTCGGCGGCCGACAGCTCGAGCACGAGATCGCGGGGCAGGCTCTCGAGCGTCGTGCGGGCGGCGCGCCCGTAGTGGCTGTGCACCATCGTCCCGGTGAGGTGCAGGTCGGCGGCGATCTCGTCGCCGAAGCCCGGGATGTCGCGCACGCTCGCCCGCTGGGCTGCCGTCGACAGCAGCCCGACGAAGCGGTGTTGCAGGCCCGGGTCGGCGGGGTCGGTGACGATGAGCACCGTCTCGCGCTGGGGCCGGAACACGCTCGAGATCGTGTCGGCGCGAGCCACGATGGCCGGTCGGGTGTCGCGTCGGCCGACGCTGGTGGGGAAGCAGACCTTGGCGAGCGTGTCGGCGCTGCACGCCTCGGCGCGCAGCTGTCCGAGCCCGGTCTCGGGCAGTGGCGTCACGGCGCCGTCCTCGGCGGTGCGCACGTCGATGGCGCCGAGGAACACGAGGTTGCCGCGGTCGAACCAGTCGAGCGCCGGGTGGACGTCGATCACCGCCTGCAGCCGATGCCGCATCGCCTCGAAGTCGGTGACCACGCGGCGGACGTCGGCGACCGACTCGACGAGCTCGGCCTCGAGCTCGTCGGCGAGGGCGCCGTCGACGCGGTCGATCTCCAGCTCGGTCCAGGCCTCGAGCAGCCGGCCCGCGGTCGTGCGGTCGTCCTCGGTGCCGGCGGTGTCGACGGCGCCGACCGACACCAGCGCGCCGTCGTCGTCGCGCGCCACGGCCAGCATCGGGTGCACGAGCAGGTGGATGTCGAGCCCGTGTCGTTCGAGCAGCATCCGCATCGTGTCGACGAGGAACGGCATGTCGTCGGTGACGGCGAGCACACCCGAGTGGGTGGCGCTCCATGCGTCTCCGTCGCGTTCGGGCGTGCTCACCCGTACCAGCGGCACGCCGCGACGGCGGACCCGCCCGAGGTCGTAGTGGGCCGCGGCCGCGGCGTACAGGTCGTCGATGTCGTGCTCACCGACATCGTCCGCGGGGAGGGCGTCGTAGTACACCGCCACGAAGTCGGCGAACACCGCGTCGTGCGGGCGACGTGCCACGGCCAGCTCGCCGAGTCGCGCTCGGGCCTCGGCGGCATCGACGTGGCCTTGCATCGTTGACCCCGTTCTGCCCGACGCCGTTGTCGGGCTTCCGCTGGCGGACGTTAGCCGTCACTGCGTTCCCCGGCCACGCAGGCCGAGGTTGACCGCTCCCTCGCTGGCGCTCGGTCGCTCGCACGCTCACGCCAGCAGTTCGCCAGCGCGTGCCGCGCATCGGCGTCAGCCGACGGTGAGCGCGGCGCGCAGGGCGAGCGCCCGCTCGGCGGCGGCCGACGGGTCGTCGCCGACGACGGTGAGGTGGCCCATCTTGCGGGCGCGCCGCGGGTCGCGCTTGCCGTACAGGTGCAGGCGGGCGTCGGGCGCGCCGAGCGCCGCCTCCCATCGGGGCTCGACGGGGCGGTCGCCGTCGGCACCGTCGAACCACAGGTCACCGAGCAGGTTGACCATCGCGGCGGCCGGCGCGGTCATCGTCGCGCCACCGAGGGCCGCCCCGGTGACGGCGCGCACCTGCTGGGCGAACTGGCTCGTCACCGCGGCGTCGAGCGTCCAGTGGCCGCTGTTGTGCGGGCGCGGGGCCAGCTCGTTGACGAGCACCGTGCCGGCGACGACGAACAGCTCGACGGCGAGCACGCCGACGTACTCGAGCCGATCGGCGATCGACAGAGCGAGTGCCGTCGCCTCGGCCGCCAGCGCGCCGTCGATGCGCGCCGGGACCACGGTGAGATCGAGGATGCCGTCGCGGTGCACGTTCTCGGCCACCGCGTAGGGGACGATCGCACCGTCGGCGGTGCGTGCCACCACCACGCTCAGCTCCATCTCGAGGTCGAGCTCGCGTTCGACCACGCACGCCACGCCGCCGAGCTGGGCCCAGGCCGCGGCGATGCTCGCGGCGTCGCCGGCGGTGCGCACCTGGCCCTTGCCGTCGTAGCCGAGGCGGGCGGTCTTCACCACGACGCGGTCGCCGATCCTCGCCGCGGCATCGAGGTCGTCGCCTTCGGTGAGCGTTGCCCACGGGCCGGTCGGCGCGCCGCTCGCGCCGAGGAACGATTTCTCGGCGATCCGGTCCTGGGCGATGGCGACGGCGGCCGGTGGCGGCGCCACCAGCGTGCGGGCCGCCAGCCGAGCGAGCGAGGCGGCCGGCGGGTTCTCGAACTCGGTGGTCACCACCGCGCACTCGGCGGCGAGCGCATCGAGGGCGCCACGGTCGTCGAACGGGGCGACCAGATGGAGATCGGCGACCGCTCCCGCGGGTGCGTACCGGTCGGGGTCGAGCACCAGGGTGCGGTAGCCCGCCGTGCGGGCCGCCAGCAGCGCGTAGCGGCCGAGCTGGCCGCCGCCGAGCATGCCGATCGCCGCCGGCGGGGCGATGACGCTCAGGGCACGGCGCCGGGCTCGAGGCGCGCCTGCGCCGCCTCCGCCCGCCGTCGGGCGCGATAGCGCTCCAGCGCGGAGGCGAGGGCCTCGTCGTCGGCCCCGAGGAGGGCGACGGCGAACAGGGCAGCGTTGACCGCGCCGGCCTCCCCGATCGCGAACGTGGCGACCGGCACGCCGGCCGGCATCTGCACGATCGAGTACAGCGAATCCTGCCCGCCGAGGTGCTTCGACGGCACGGGCACGCCGAGCACCGGCACGATCGTCTTGGCCGCCAGCATCCCCGGTAGGTGGGCGGCGCCGCCGGCGCCGGCGATGATCGCGCGCAGGCCACGATCGCGGGCGCTCTCGGCGAAGGCGAACATCTCGTCGGGCATGCGGTGGGCGCTGACGACGAGCGACTCGTGCGCCACGCCGAACTCATCCAGCGTCTCGGCGGCGCGACGCATCGTGGGCCAGTCGCTCGCCGACCCCATCACGACCGCGACGCGGGGCGCACCCTCCGGGTCGCCGGCGAGCGCCTCGGTCGTCGGGTCGGGCATCGTGGCTCACGGTAGCCGGGCGTCTCGGTGCGATGATGGGCCATGCAACGCAACGTGCTCGGCGGCGAGCTCATCGCCTGTTCGATGGACCCGCTGACCGGCTACCACCGCTCGGGGTGCTGCGAGAACCGCGGCGACGACCCGGGCCTGCACGTGGTGTGCTGCCGGGTGACGTCGGAGTTCCTCGTCTTCTCCGCCGAGCGCGGCAACGACCTGGCGACGCCCCACCCGGAGTACGGGTTTCCCGGCCTCCGGCCCGGCGACCAGTGGTGCGTGTGCGCCGCCCGCTGGTCGGAGGCGCTCGACGCCGGCGCCGCCTGCCCGGTGGTGCTCGAGGCGACGCACGCGTCGGCGCTGGAGTTCGTCGACCTCGCCGACCTGCGCGCCCACGCCGTCGCCGGTGACCGCTGCGGCATCGGCTACGTCGTGCCGACCAGCTCGCGCCAGCGCTCGGGGTAGGCCGCCTGCACGTCGGCCGGCGTCATCGCCAGCGTGGCGTCGGGCACCATGTCGACGATCTGGCGCACCGATGCGTAGTGCTCGGGTTCGGCGGCGCCCTCGAACAGCGGGCGGCGCAGCGCCACCAGCTCGGCCGGCGGCGCCGGATCGACGAAGCCCCAGATGGTGACGGCGATGTGCAGGTCGTGGATCACCGGCGCCCGCCCGAACATCGAGGCCCGCCGCATCGCCACCGCGGTGCACCCGGTCAGGGCGTCGTCGGCGCGCTCGGAGTCGGACAGCACGAGCCTGGGGCGCACCCGCGCCGCCAACGCCAACGCGTATCCCTGGTCCGGGCCCTGGTAGCCGAGTCGCGGGCCGCGGGGCTGACGACCGACCAGCTCGCCGGGACGGTCCGCCTCCCACCCGTCGGGCACGTGGTCCGGCGATTCGTAGAACCTCTGCCCGTCGGGGGCGGAGCCGGGGGCGAACTTCGGCGCGGCCATGCGTGTGGTTCTAGCCGTTCGCCGAGGTGTCCACGTCACCCGCGTGCAGCAGGCCGTACACGATCGTCTCCTCGAGCGCCCGCCACGACGCCTCGATGATGTTCGAGCTGACGCCGATGGTGGTCCACTCACGGGTGCCGTCGGACGCATCGAGCAGCACACGCGTGACGGCGCCGGTGGCCGACGCCCCGTCGAGGATGCGCACCTTGAAGTCGGTGAGGTGCACCCGGGCGAGCTGCGGATAGGCATCGCCGAGCGCCTGGCGCAGCGCCGTGTCGATGGCGTTCACCGGCCCGTTGCCTTCGGCGGTGTGCACGTGGCGCTGCTCGCCGACCCACACCTTCACCGTGGCCTCGGTGTTGAACGCCGCCCCGGCCGACTCGTCGGTGATGACGCGCATGCTCTCGACGGTGAAGAACTCCTGCTCCCACCCGGTGGCGCGGCGCATCAGCAGCTCGAGCGACGCGTCGGCCGCCTCGAAGTGGTAGCCCTCGTGCTCGAGGCGCTTGAGGTCGTCGATCACGGCGTTGACGGCGGGACCGTCGAGGTCGAGGCCGAGCTCGGCGGCCTTGATGTTGATCGTCGCCCGCCCCGCCATCTCGGACACGACGAAGCGTGTCCCGTTGCCGACCGCCTCCGGGTCGATGTGCTCGTAGGCGTCCTTGGCCCGGGCGATGGCGCTCACGTGGAGCCCGGCCTTGTGGGCGAACGCCCCCGACCCGACGTAGGGCGCCTGCGGGTTGATCGCCCGGTTCAGCAGCTCGGCGACGTGGTGGCTCACGCTCGTGAGCTGCACCAGGCGTCCCGCGGGCAGGCAGCGGTATCCGAGCTTGAGCTCGAGGTTGGGGATGATCGTGGTGAGGTTGGCGTTGCCGGTGCGCTCGCCGAGGCCGTTCAGCGTGCCCTGCACGTGGCCGGCGCCGGCGGCGACCGCGGCCATCGAGTTGGCGACGGCGCACCCGGTGTCGTCGTGGCAGTGGATGCCGATGGTGACGTCGGAGCCGACGTGCTGGTGGACGGCGGTGACGATGGCGCCCACCTCGTCGGGCAGCGAGCCGCCGTTCGTGTCGCACAGCACCACGTGGGTGGCCCCGTTGACCACCGCCGCCTCGAGGGCCCGCAGCGAGAACTCCGGGTCGGCCTTGTAGCCGTCGAAGAAGTGCTCCATGTCGACGAGCACCCGGCGGCCGCTCTCGCGGAGGAACCGCACCGAGTCGGCGATCATCGCCTCGCCCTCGGCGAGGGTGGTCTGCAGGGCCTCGGTCACGTGGTACGCCGAGCTCTTGGCGACGATGCACACGGCGCTCGTGCCCGCCTCCACCAGGTTGCGCAGCGTGTCGTCGTCGTCGACCTTGCCCCGTGGCCGGCGGGTCGACCCGAACGCCACGAGGGTCGAGGTGGCGAGCTCGAGCTCGCGCCCGGCGCGGGCGAAGAACTCGATGTCCTTGGGGTTGGCTCCCGGCCAGCCCCCCTCGATGAAGCCGACACCGAGGCGGTCGAGCTGCTCGGCGATGCGCAGCTTGTCCTCGACGGTCGCGGTGACGCCCTCCACCTGGAGGCCGTCGCGCAAGGTGGTGTCGAACACCTCGACGAAGCGCGGTTCGTGCGTTGTCGTCATGTCTGTCTCCGAAAAGCGAGGAGCCGCCCCGGGGGGCGGCTCGAACGTGCATGCGGCGGGGCCACATGCACTAGCAAATGATGATGATCGCGACGGACGGCACCGGCGAGGCGACATCGATCGTGATCACGTCGCACATTCAAGCGTTCGCCATCGGCCCTGTCAACGCGACCGCCGTCCACCGAACCGAGTGTTGAAGCGCATCCGAGTGCCGAGCGCACCCCCGTCGGGCCGCCTCGGGCACTCGGAGGCGGAGCCCCCCGTGGGTGTGCACATCGTTGTGCATGAACGGTGGACGAACGGGCGATTCCTGTGGGTAACGG
Organism: Ilumatobacteraceae bacterium; assembly: GCA_963816635.1. GTDB lineage: Bacteria > Actinomycetota > Acidimicrobiia > Acidimicrobiales > Ilumatobacteraceae > Desertimonas. The sequence continues at coordinate 271,533 of CAWFLK010000021.1, forward strand.
GAAAGTTTCGTGGACAACCCTGTGAATTCGAAAGTACCCCTTGACCTGCGGTGATGCCGTCGCCAAGATGTCCCCCGTACCGGCGAGCGCATCGCCAACCGAGTCAGGATCCAGCCCTGCCGAAGCCTTCGGGCGGAGGCGGAGAACGGGTTCCGACCACGGGGGAGACAGCGGAATCGGTGCACGAGACGACTACTCCATCACGTCGCCTCGGTTCGACCGACCGGTTCGCCGGAGAGTCGGGTCGGGAGCGGCACGGCTGGTCTGGTCCGTTCGGTTCGCCGGGCGGAGGAGGCCAGACGGGGGTCTCGGTCGGGGGCTTCCCTCTCGGGGGACGTGTCCGGGTGAGATCTTCACGGGTTGGTGTCGCTCGGTCCGGACTTGTCCGGGTCGGCGCGGCGCAGGTCCGTGACGGCAACGGAGCGGGGTGACCCGCAACCGGGCCGATAACGCAGGCATCGCCCGCCATGGCGGGGCGATTCGGGGACCTCGGTCCACGGATCGATCCGCTCACGACGGGCGATGTTTCGGTCGAGCGAAGGCTAACGCCCGAAGATCGACCAGTGGTGGATGGTCTCTCACCTGAGCCGCCCCGGGCGGCGCAGCGGCTTCGGCCGCAGCGCCACCGGGGCGGTTCGCTGTTTTCGGCCCCGGAGCCACTTTCCTTTCACTGTTGAAAGAAAACTGGCTCGCTGGCGCCGGCTCCGACCTCGGTACCGTCGGTGTCGATGACCAACTCCACCGCTGCGACGCCTCGGATCGGAATGTGCCTTCCCCCGCGAGCTGCCCGCCGCCCTGGTGGTCGAGTTCGCGGACCGCGCTGGAGTCCGGGGGCGCCGACGAGCTGTGGGTGATCGAGGACTGCTTCTACACCGCCGGCCCGTCGCTCACCGCGGCCGCCCTCGCCCGCACGGAACGCCTGAGCGTCGGCATCGGCATCCTTCCCGCCGTCGCCCGCACGGCGGCGATGACGGCGATGGAGCTCGCCACGCTCGCCGCCCTCGGACCGGGCCGCCTGATCGCCGGCATCGGCCACGGCGTGCAGGAGTGGATGGCGCAGATGGGCGTCCGCCCGGCGTCACCGCTGACCGCGCTCGAAGAGGTGATCTCGGCGG
>CAWFLK010000022.1:0-273812 GCA_963816635.1 Ilumatobacteraceae bacterium
CGCAGGCTCCTGGCCGGCGAGACGCTCGACGTGCAGGGCGACTACGTGACGTTGCACGAACGTCACCCTCGATCAGCCGCCCGACCCGGTGCCACCCGTGCTCGCCGGCGTTCGCGGCCCGCGCTCGCTCGCTGTCGCCGGAGCGGTGGCCGACGGGCTGGTGCTCGCCGAGCTCAGCGGACCGACCGCCATACGCGAAGCGATCGCCGCGGCCGCGCCCACGCGCCCGTTCCAGGTTGCGGTGTACTCGCCGGTGCACATCGATCGCGACCGGCGAACGGCGCGCGCTGCGGTGGCGCCGCTGGTGTGCCGGCTGGTCGGCGATCCGCCGGCCGGCCTGCGGGCGGCGCCGTTCTTCGACGAGCTCGCAGCACTCGTCCGACGCGACGGCGAGTCGGGTGTCGTCGGCATGCCCGACGACTGGTGGACCGAGCTGGCCGCCGTCGGGACGCCCGACGACGTCGCCGCCCACATCGCCGCGCTGGCCACGGCGGGCGCCACGTCGATCGCGCTGTTCCCGCCGCCGACCGTCGACGGCGCCCGCGAGCAGCGCGACCGAGTGTTGTCGATGATCATCCGCTAGATGTGGTCCTCATGAGCAGCGCGCGGTCGTCGTCGTGTTGATGCGGCTGCTGCGAGATCAGCTCGCTCGCTACCGGGGCGTGCTGATCGCCGTGGTCGTCTTCCAGACGATCCAGACGATCTTGTCGCTGTACCTGCCGACGCTCAACGCCGACATCATCGACAAGGGGGTCATCACCGGCGACACCGCGTACATCTGGCACACCGGCGCCATCATGCTCGCCGTCACGGCCGTGCAGATCCTGTTCGCCATCGCCGCCGTCTACTTCGGATCCCGGGCGGCGATGGGCTTCGGGCGCGACGTGCGCACGAAGTTGTTCCATCGCGTCACGTCGTTCTCGGCCCGTGAGGTCGGCGCGTTCGGCGCGCCGTCGCTGATCACGCGGATCACGAACGACGTCCAACAGGTGCAGATGCTCGTGCTGATGACGTGCACCCTGCTGGTGGTCGCGCCGATCACGTTCGTCGGCGGCGTCGTGTTGGCGCTGCACGAGGACATCGACCTGTCGGGCATCCTGCTCGTCAGCATCCCGGCCCTGCTGCTCGGAGTCGGGAGCGTGATCCTGCGCATGGTGCCGCAGTTCCGCGTGATGCAGGTGCGCATCGACTCGCTCAACGAGGTGCTGCGCGAGCAGATCACCGGGATCCGCGTCGTGCGGGCGTTCGTGCGCGAGCCCGACGAGAGCGAGCGCTTCGCCGGCGTCAACCACGAGGTCACCGCCACGGCGCTGCGCGCCGGCCAGCTGATGGCGTTCCTGTTCCCCATCGTCATGCTCGTGCTCAACGCCTCGAGCGTCGCCGCCATCTGGCTCGGTGCCGATCGCATCGCCAGCGGGCAACTCCAGATCGGCGAGATGATCGCCTTCCTGTCGTACCTCGTGCAGATCCTGATGGCCGTGATGCTGGCCACCTTCATGCTGGTGCTCGTCCCGCGGGCCTCGGTGTGCGCCGACCGCATCCAGGAGGTGCTCGACACCGAGTCGTCGGTGGTCCCGCCGGAGCACCCCGTCACCGAGGTGACCGGGCGCGGCTCGCTCGAGCTGCGCGAGGTCAGCTTCCACTACCCCGGCGCCGACGAGCCGGTGCTCGACGGCATCTCGTTCACGTCGCTCGCCGGCCAGACGACGGCGATCATCGGCAGCACCGGCGCCGGCAAGACGACGCTCGTCAACCTCGTGGCCCGCCTCGCCGATCCCACCGCCGGCGAGGTGCTGATGGACGGCGTCGACATCCGCCAACTGTCACCCGACCTGTTGTGGAGCCGCATCGGCCTCGTCCCGCAGCGGCCGTACCTGTTCTCCGGGACGGTGGCGACCAACCTGCGCTACGGCAACCCGGCGGCCAGCGACGACGAGCTGTGGACGGCGCTCGAGATCGCCCAGGCGCGTTCGTTCGTCGAAGCGATGCCGGGCGGGCTCGACGCGCCGATCCACCAGGGCGGCACGAACGTGTCCGGCGGCCAGCGCCAGCGTCTGGCGATCGCCCGAGCGGTGGTGCGCCGCCCCGAGATCTACCTCTTCGACGACTCGTTCTCGGCGCTCGACCTGGCGACCGACGCCCGCCTGCGGGCGGCGCTCGCGCCGGTGACCGCCGACAGCACGGTGATCGTCGTGGCCCAGCGCGTGTCGACGATCAGGACCGCCGACCGGATCCTCGTGCTCGAGGACGGCCGCACGGTCGGGCTGGGCACGCACCGTGAGCTGTTGGACACGTGCCCGACGTACGTCGAGATCGTCGAGTCGCAGATGACGACCGAGGAAGCGGCGTGAGCGAGCGAGCGAGCGGAGCGGGAACGGCGACGAGCCGACGACGGGCGGCGTCGAGGGCAACGGTGACGACCGAGTACCGGCCGCCGGCGGCCCAGATGCGCCAGCCCGGTCCCGGGCGCTCGATCGGCATGCCGACCGAGAAGTCGAAGGACATGGGCGCGGCCGTGCGCCGCCTGCTCGGGCGGATGGCGCCCGAACGACCGCGGCTGATCGCCGTCGTGGCGCTGGCCGTGACGAGCGTGACGCTCGCCGTGCTCGGGCCCAAGCTGCTCGGCCACGCCACCGACATCATCGTGAGCGGGGTCGTCGACAGCCAGAACGGCATCGACTTCACCGAGCTGCACCACGTGCTCGAGTGGGCGGTGCTGTTGTACGTCAGCTCGTCCGTGCTGCAGTACCTGCAGGCCCGGATCCTCGCCGGCGTGGTGCAGCGAACGATGTACACGATGCGCGCCGACGTCGAGGGCAAGATCAACCGCCTGCCGCTCGCCTACGTCGACCGCCAACAGCTCGGCGACCTGCTGAGCCGCGTCACCAACGACATCGACAACGTCGCCCAGAGCCTTCAGCAGACGCTCAGCCAGCTGCTCACGTCGCTGCTCACGCTCGTCGGCGTGCTCGTGATGATGGTCATCATCTCGCCGGCGCTGGCGCTCGTGGCGCTCGTCAGCATCCCGCTGTCGCTGCTGACGGTGCGGGTGATCGCGGCGCGATCACGGCCGCGCTTCATCGAGCAGTGGAAGCACACCGGTTCGCTCAACGCCCAGGTGGAGGAGGCGTTCACCGGCCACGCCATCGTCAAGGCGTTCGGCCGTCAGCAGGAGGCCGAGGACCGCTTCGTCGCCAAGAACGACGAGCTGTACCACGCCAGCTTCTCGGCGCAGTTCATGTCCGGGATCATCCAGCCGGTCATGACGTTCCTCGGCAACGCCAGCTACGTCGTCATCGCCGTCGTCGGCGGGTTGCGGGTGTCGGCCGGGGCGTTGTCCATCGGCGACGTCCAGGCGTTCATCCAGTACTCCCGCCAGTTCACCCAGCCGCTCACGCAGATGGCCTCGATGTTCAACGTGCTGCAGTCGGGCATCGCCTCGGCGGAGCGGATCTTCGAGCTGCTCGACGCCGAGGACCAGTCGCCCGACCACGAACCGCCGGCCGAGCTCGCCGAGCCCAAGGGCCGGGTGGCGTTCGAGCACGTGTCGTTCTCGTACACGCCCGACCGGCCGTTGATCGAGGACCTCTCGCTGGTGGCCGAGCCGGGGCGCACGGTGGCGATCGTCGGCCCCACCGGCGCCGGCAAGACGACGCTCGTCAACCTGATCATGCGGTTCTACGACCTCGACGCCGGTCGGATCACGCTCGACGGCGTCGACATCGCGGCGATGCGGCGGCGCGACCTGCGGGCGAACATCGGGATGGTGCTGCAGGACACGTGGCTGTTCGGCGGCACGATCCGCGAGAACATCGCCTACGGCAACCTCGAGGCGACCGAGGAGCAGATCCTCGAGGCGGCGCGGGCCACCTACGTCGACCGCTTCGTCCACTCGCTGCCCCACGGCTACGACACGGTGATCGACGCCGAGGGCACGAGCGTGAGCGCCGGCGAGAAGCAGCTGATCACCATCGCCCGGGCGTTCCTCGCCGACCCGACCATCCTGATCCTCGACGAGGCGACGAGCTCGGTCGACACCCGGACCGAGGTGTTGATCCAACGGGCGATGGCGGCGTTGCGTTCGGAGCGCACGAGCTTCGTGATCGCCCACCGGCTGTCGACGATCCGCGACGCCGACACGATCTTGGTGATGGAGGCCGGTCGCATCGTCGAGCAGGGCAACCACACCGAGCTCCTCGCCCTCGGCGGGGCGTACTACAACCTGTACAACGCCCAGTTCGCCGGCGCCCTCGCCGAGGTCGACTGACCACCCCCTCCCGCCGAGGAGAAGATTTCCACAAGCAAATTCGTGCAGTTCTGCACGAATTCGCGCCCCAGAATCGCGACGGCGCGCCGGTCAGGACACGAACTGGTCGGCCACGGCGGTCACGGCACCGCCGCTGACGGTGACGAACACCGGCCACGGCGTGTAGTGGAAGTCGGCCGGAGCCCCGGGGCTGGGCGCGCCACCGGCGACGAGACGGGCGAACTCGGCGCCCGTGATGCGGTAGCAGGCGCCGTCGAACGGCTCCTGATCGCACACGATGACATTGTCGACCGAGGGGCTCATCGTGATCGTGCCGGTCGGCTCGGACAGGCCGCCGATGTCACTGGCGCAGGCCTCGTCCGACGTGCCGAGCTCCTCGCGGCAGGCGTCACCGAAGAAGATCTGGGTGAGCTGGAACTCCACCCCGTCGCCCACCGCTCGGTAGTCGCCGCCCCAGTACTGACCGTCGGTGATGCCGCGCAGCGTCCCGTCGGGCTGCACCCACGATGCGTCGATCGGCGCACTGCGCTGGGGAGCCTGCGGCACGGCGACCGGCACGTAGCTCGCCGCCGCGGCGACGGTGGTGGCCGCGGCCGCAGCGGTGGTGCTCGGCGCGGGCGCACCAGCGGTGGTGGTCTGCTGCTGCTGCTGCGGCGCCGTCGTCGTGGTGGCGACGGTGGTCGCACCCGGACGCAGCGCGGCACCGGCCGGCAGCCGGATCGACTGGCCCGGTTGGATGACGTGGGCGATGCCGTCGGACCACTCGTTGGCGTCGGCGATCTGCTGGGCGGTCACGCCGTAGGCGTCGCCGATCGTGCTGAGCGCATCGCCGGCCTTGACGACGTACGTCGGCCCGGCGGCCGCCGCAGTGCCGGCGGACGTCCCGGGCACCGACACCGTCGCCACCGTGTCCGACGAGCCGGAGTCGTCGTCCGATCCCGAGCACGCACTCGCGATCAGGACGATGGTGATCGCACCGACCACGGTGCGCGTCGACGCGGGCGGCGCGGTGCGACATGGCGCGCAGCCTATGGGACGCTCCAACCGCCGGCGTGATCGTCGTCGTCGACGATTCTGGGGCGCGAAATCGTGCAGAACTGCACGATTTTGCTTGTGGAAATCATCCTCCTCCGGGAGGACGGGGGCCGGTCAGACGGCGAGCTCGCACCAGTCCTTGTAGCGCGGCTCCTCGCCGCGGACGGCGCGCAGGTACGTCTCGGCGATGGCGACGGTCTTCGGCCCGGGGCACGGCACCGGCCGGTCGTCGACCGAGTTCACCGACGACACCTCGGCGGCGGTGCCGCACACGAAGATCTCCTCGGCGATGTACAGGTCGCTGCGGGCGATGTCGTCGATGCGGCAGTCGAAGCCGAGGTCACGAGCGATCGTCATCACCGAGTTCTGGGTGATGCCCTCGAGCGCGCCGGCCGACAACGGCGGCGTCAGCAGGATGTCGTGGCGCGAGACGAAGATGTTCTCGCCGGTGCACTCGGCGACCAACCCGTTCGGCGCCAGCATGATCGCCTCGTCGTAGCCGGCCTGCAGCGCTTCCACCTTGGCGAGCGACGAGTTCACGTAGTTGCCGGTGGTCTTCGACGCCGGCGGCATCGTGTTGTGGTCGTGGCGCGTCCACGACGAGATCTTCATCCGCACGCCCTTGTTCACGGCGTCGTCGCCGAGGTAGGCGCCCCACGGCCAGCAGGCGATCGCCACGTCGATCGAGCACGGCAGCGTGTTGAGCCCCATCTCGCCGTACCCGAAGTAGGCGATCGGGCGGATGTAGCACGCCGGCAGGCCGGTCGACGCCACGGTGTCCTTGGTCGCCTGGATCAGCTCGTCGATGGTGTACGGCAGCTCGAGGCCGAGGATCTTCGCCGAGTTGGCCAGGCGCACGATGTGATCGGTGAGGCGGAACACGGCCGGGCCATCGGAGGTCTCGTAGGCGCGGATGCCCTCGAACACGCCGGTCCCGTAGTGCAGCGTGTGCGTGAGCACGTGGATGCGAGCGTCCTCCCACGGGACGAGCTCCCCGTTCATCCAGATCTTCGGGGTGGGGGTGATCGGCATGGGCGTCAGTCTCGCACTCGGGCGGCGACGGCGGAACCCACCTCGCTGGTGCTTCCGCTAACAGGATCGGCGCACGCCGCCCGGATCCGGTCGGCGGTCGCGCCCTCGCCGAGGAAGTCGAGCATCAACGCGGCGGACAGGATCGCCGCCGTCGGATCGGCCCGCCCGGTGCCGGCGATGTCGGGCGCCGAGCCGTGCACCGGCTCGAACATGCTCGGGCCGGTGCGCGCCGGGTTGAGGTTGGCCGAGCTGGCGAGGCCCACACCGCCGGAGATCGCCCCGCCGAGATCGGTGAGGATGTCGCCGAACAGGTTGTCGGTGACGATGACGTCGTAGCGCTGCGGGTCCTGCACGAAGTAGATCGTCGCCGCGTCGACGTGGTTGTAGGCCGTGGCGATGTCGGGGTACTCGACGGCGACCTCGCGGAACGTCCGGTCCCACAGGTCGCCGGAGTACGTCAGCACGTTGGTCTTGTGCACGAGGGTGAGGTGCCGGCGCGGCCGGCTGCGGGCGAGCTCGAAGGCGTAGCGCACGCACCGCTCCACCCCGAACCGCGTGTTGACGCTGCCCTGCGTCGCCACCTCGTGCGGCGTCCCCTTGCGCAGCACGCCGCCTTCGCCCACGTAGGGCCCTTCGGTGTTCTCACGGATGACGATGAACTCGTGCTGCGCCCCGACGAACGGGCGCTGGTTGATGTACAGGTCGAGGGCGAAGCGGAGCTTGAGCAGCATGCCGCGCTCGATGACGCCGGGCGGCACCTCGGGCGTGCCGACGGCGCCGAGCAGGATCGCATCGAACGTGCGCAGCTCGTCGAGCGTGGACTCCGACAGGATCTCGCCGTCGCGCAGGTAGCGCTTGCCGCCGAGCTCGTAGTCGACGGTGTCGAGGCGGGCGCCGGCGGCCGCCAGCACCTTCAGTGCCTCGGCGATCACCTCCGGGCCGATGCCGTCACCGCCGATGACGGCGATGCGGTGGGTGCGATCCGACGCGGCGGTGTTCGACATGGGCGCACAGAGTACGGCCATGATCTGTCGATGAGCAGTGTCACGCTCTCCGACCGCGCCCTCGGCCGGGCGACGCTCGCCCGTCAGCTGTTGCTCCGGCGCCACGACATGGCCCCGCTCGACGCTGTCGACCACCTCGTCGGCCTGCAGGCGCAGGAGCCGCGCGACCCCTACGTCGCCCTGTGGTCGCGCCTCGTCGGGTTCGACCCGGCGACGCTGGAACGGCTGCTGGTCGACCGCGAGGTGGTGCGCGTCGTCGTGATGCGCGGCACGATCCACCTGGTCACCGCCGCCGACTGCCTCGCCATCCGCCCGCTCGTGCAGCCGGTGCTCGATCGTGAGCTGCGCACCCATCAGGAGCACCGCGGTCCGCTCGCCGCGCTCGCCCCCGACGTGCGGCGCGAGGTGCTGGCGTACGCGGCCGCGGCCCTCGCCGAGCGGCCGATGACCGGCACCCAGCTGCGCGCCGTCCTCGCCGAGCGGTTCCCCGACCTCGACGCCGCGGCGTTGGCCTACGCCTGCCGCAACCACCTCACCCTGGTGCAGGTGCCGCCCCGCGGCCTGTGGAGCCGCAGCGGACAGGTGACGACGACCACCGCCGAGTCCTGGCTCGGCCGTGCGCTCACCGCGCCGATGTCGATCGACGATCTCGTGCTGCGCTACCTCGCGGCGTTCGGCCCGGCGCTGCCGGCCGACGCCGCGGCATGGTCGCGGCTGACGGCCATGGGCGAGGTGTTCGAACGTCTCCGCCCGCAGCTGGTGACCTTCCGCGACCGCTCGGGCCGGGTGCTCTTCGATCTTCCCGATGCGCCACGGCCGGATCCGGACACGCCGGCGCCGGTGCGATTCCTGCCCGAGTACGACAACGTCCTGCTGTCCCACGCCGACCGGTCGCGGTTCGTGGCGGACGCGGCGCGCGCCGAGCTGTCGGCCGCGCCCGCGCCGGTGAAGGGCACCGTGCTCGCCGACGGCCAAGGGCTCGGCGGGTGGCGCCTCGACCGCGACCGCGCGACGTCGACGGCCACGATGGCGATCCAGACGATCGCCGTCGTCGACCGCGCCGTCCTCGACGAGGTGGAGGCCGAGGCGGCCCGCCTGGCGGCGTTCATGGCGCCCGGCGCCGAGGCGCGCGTCGACGTGACCAACCTCGTCTGAGCCGCATCTGGTCACCCACGTTCTCGATATCGAGAACGTGCAGTGACCAGATCGCCGAACGAGACGGAGAGTGACCAGATGGCGGCGCGGGGACAAGGGGCCGGGGCCGCGCGAACGGTCGCCGCTAGGCTCGGCACGCAACTATGGAGACGAACCAGCTGTCGCAAGAGACGTACGACCGTCTGCGCGCCGAGCTCGACGACCTGTCCACCCGCGGTCGCATCGAGGTGGCCGAGAAGATCGAGCGGGCGCGCGAGCTCGGCGACCTCTCCGAGAACGGCGACTACCACGCGGCCAAGGACGAGCAGGGCCACATGGAGGGACGCATCCGCCAGCTCGAGCACATCCTCGAGAACTCCGAGATCATCGCCCCGCCCGCCGAAGGAGTCGTCGGGCCCGGCAGCATCGTCACCCTCGTCTACGACGGCGACACCGACGACCAGGCCGAGCGCTACCTCGTCGGTCACATCGAGGAGCGTGTCGACGACCTCGACGTCGTCAGCCCCACCGCTCCGCTCGGCGCCGCGCTGCTCGGGGCCACCGCCGGCGCCACCGTCGCGTACCAGGCGCCCAACGGTGAGCTGCGCGTCCGCGTGTTGAAGGTCGAGACGGCCTGACCCCCACGGTCCAGGCCCCGCCGCTCCCCGACGGGCGCACGGTCACGCTGCCGGCCGGCCGCATCCTGTTGCGCGAGGAGCCCGGCCCGCCCGGTGCCGCCACGATCGTGCTGCTGCACGGCTGGACCGCCACCACCGACGTCAACTTCTTCCGCTGCTTCGCCCCGCTCGGCGAGCACTTCCGCGTGCTCGCCTTCGATCACCGGGGCCACGGCCGCGGCATCCGCTCGGCCAAGCCGGTGCGGCTGTCCGACTGTGCCGACGACGTGATCGCGATGGCCGACGCCGTGGGCGTCGACCAGTTCATCCCCGTCGGCTACTCGATGGGCGGCGCCGTGGCCCAGCTCCTCGCCCGTGACCACGCCGAGCGCCTGCAGGGTGTGGTGCTGTGCGCCACCGCGCCGCACTTCAACGGGCTGCGCAACGAGCGCTTCAACTTCGCCGGGCTCACCGGGCTGGCGGCGGTGGCCCGGGTGACGCCGCCACCGGCACAGCGTTGGCTCACGGCCCGGCTCTATCTGCAGCGCAAGCGCAGCGACTGGGAGCCGTGGGCGATCGCCGAGGCCGAGCGGCACAACTGGCGGATGCTGCTCGAGGCCGGACGGGCGCTCGGCACGTTCCGCTCCGACGACTGGTTGGGCGACATCGACGTGCCGGTGTCGGTGGTGCTCACCACCGACGACGGGGTCGTCCCGCCGGCGCGCCAACACCTCCTCCCCGAGCTGATCCCGAGCGCCCGCGTGTTCCCGATCGCCGCCGGCCACGACGCCGCGGTGCGCGCACCCGAGGTGTTCGTGCCCGCCCTGGTGCACGCCGTCAACTCGGTGATCGCCCGGCGCGTGCTCGCCCGTCGATCCGACGACGCGACGTGATTGCGTGACGGCTCGTTGGCGCCGGGTGGCGCTCGCGGCAGCGGTCGCCGCCGTCGTCGTGATCTTCGCCCGGCGGGGGCGGCGCGCCGGCGGGTCCCGCCCGGTCTCGCAGACCCGTCGCTCGGCGCGCAACGTCGAGCTGGCGCGCCTCGGGCTCGGCGTCGGGTCGACGTACGCGACGACCGCCGCGCGGAAGGTGTTCGCCAGCACCGAACGCCGCGTCGAGCTCGACGCCGAGCGCCAGCTGCGCAGCGCCGAGCAGGTCGCCGAGCGGCTCGGGAACATGAAGGGCGCGTTGATGAAGCTCGGCCAGATGGCGAGCTACCTCGACGACGGACTGCCCGAGCCGGTGCGCCTGGCCCTCGCCGAGCTGCAGTCCAACGCCCCGCCGATGAGCGCCGCGCTGGCGGCCGACCGTGGTGGAGTCCGAGCTCGGCGCGCCGCCCGAGCAGCTGTTCGTCGAGTGGGATCCCGAGCCGATCGCGGCAGCGTCGATCGGCCAGGTCCACCGCGCCGTGTGGCGCGACCCCGACGACGGCCGCGAACGCGCCGTGGCGGTCAAGGTGCAGTACCCCGGCGTCGGCGAGGCGATCGCGGCCGACCTGCGCAACACCAACCTGTTCGGGGCCGTGCTGGCGGCCGGCTTCCAGGGCTTCGACCCGGCCGAGATGGTGGCCGAGATCAAAGAACGCGTCACCGAGGAGCTCGACTACGAGCGCGAGCGTGCCAACCAGCAGCGCTTCGTCGACTTCTACCGCGACCATCCGTTCGTCTCCGTCCCGGCACCGATCGACGCGCTGTGCACGTCGAAGGTGCTCACCTCCGAGCTGGTCACCGGCGACACCTGGGCCACGGCGCTGACGTGGGACCAGCACCAGCGCGACCTCAACGGCGAGTGCCTGTACCGCTTCGTGTTCCGCAGCCTGTACCGCATGCGGGCGTTCAACGGCGACCCGCACCCCGGGAACTACCTCTTCCACGGCGACGGACGGATCACGTTCCTCGACTTCGGGCTGGTGCGCTACTTCTCCGAGGACGAGATCGACCTCTTTGCCGCGATGGTCAAGGCATCCGCGGTCGATCACGACGCCGCCGAGTACCGACGCCTCGCCGAGCGCGTCGGCCTGTTGCGTCCGAACGCGCCGGTGTCGACCGACGACGTCGGCCGCTACTTCAGCGACTTCTACGCCCCGGTCGCCGAGGACCGCACGATGACGTGGACGAAGGAATACGCCAGCGCGATCGTGCGGCACACGTTCGACCGCACCAGCCCGATCGCCGCCTACGCCACCGTGCCCCGGTCGTTCGTGTTCATCCAGCGCATCAATCTCGGCCTGTACGCACTGCTCGGCGACCTCCACGCCACCGGAAACTTCCGCCGGATGGCCGAGGAGTTGTGGCCGTTCGCCGACGGTCCACCGTCGACGCCGATGGGCGAAGCCGAGCGCGAGTGGCTCTCCGCCACCCACGGCGCTCGCCGCTGATCCCGAATCGGCCGGAGACGCCGGTAGCTTGCTGGCCCGATGCGTCGAAACCTTCCTCTGGTCGTGGCCGGTGCCCTGTGCTGCGTCACGGTCCTCGCGGCCTGCTCGGGCGACGACACGTCCTCCGACGACACCACCCCGATCATCTCCCTGGTGGAGGACACGACACCGGAGCTGGTCGACAAGTGCGCGGCCGACTACGTGCCGTCGTCCACCGAGCCGGCCGTGACCACCACGCCCGCCGCGTCCGGGGCCGCGACGACCCCGGAATCGAGCCTGTTCGCCCCGGCGACGAGCGAGGTGACGGCCACCTCCACCGGCGCCACGGCGTCGACCGAGCCGGCCTCGACCGAGTCGACCGAGCCGGCTCGACCGAGTCGACCGAGTCGACCGCAGTCGACCGAGTCATCCGCATCGACCCCGTCGACCGAATCGGCCACGGCGACGAGCGCGCCGGGCGCCACCACCGAGGGCAGCGAGTCGATCACGTCCTCGGGCGAGTCCACGCCGGCGTCGAGCGTCACCGGTGGGTCCGAGCCCGAGAGCGCCCAGCCCACCGGCTCGGAGGCGAACGGCTCCGAGCCCACGGCGTCCTCGGTCACCGAGACCACCGAGGACGCCTTCGCCTCGGTCCCCGAGGTCGAGACGCCGAGCTCGGTGCCCGACCAGCTGGTGCGCACCGTGCTGCACGAGGGCCCGAGCGACAACCCCGAGGCCAAGGACGGCGACGTCGTCAGCGTGTACTACGTCGGCGTGCTGTCCGCCGACGGCACCCAGTTCGACACCAACTACGGCTCCGGGCAGCCGCTCACGTTCACGGTGGGCGCCGGTGGCGTCATCGACGGATGGGACCAGGGCCTCGTCGGCGCCCGCGAGGGTGACCAGATCCAGCTCGACGTCCCGGCCGACCTCGCCTACGGTGACCAGCCGCCGGCCAACAGCAACATCCCGGCGGGCGCGGCGCTGACCTTCGTCATCGACGTCGTCGACGTGACCGCGGTGCCCACGGTCACCCCACCGTCGGAGCCGCCGGGCGAGCTCGAGACCACGGTGATCGAGCACGGCCCGAGCGACGGCCACAAGGCCGACGAGGGCGACGTCGTCAGCATCCGCTACGTCGGCGTGCTCCAGGACGGCGGTACCCAGTTCGACTCGAACTACGCCGCCGCCACGCCCACCAACGTCACGGTGGGTGCGGCGAGCAACATCGCCGGCTGGAACGAGGGCCTGCTCGGCGTGCGCACGGGCGACCAGATCCAGCTCGACATCCCGGCCGACCTCGCCTACGGAACAGCCGGCTCGCAGCAGCCACCGGTGCCGGCCGACGCGCCGGTCAGCTACATCATCGAGGTCGAAGACGTCCTCGACGTCCCCGACATCACGCTGCCCGACGGCCGCGTCGACGAGGTCACCAAGACCGTGATCACCGAAGGTCCCGGTGACGGGCGCGTCGCCCAGCAGTTCGACACCGTCACCGCGTACTTCACCGCCGAGCTCAGCGCCGACGGCACCCAGATCGGCAGCAACTTCGGAACCGGCTCGCCGGCGCCGCTCGTGCTCGGCCAGGAGTCGTTCCTGCCCGGCATCGACGAGCAGCTCGAGGGGCTGCAAGCGGGCGACGTCGTGCAGATCGACGTTCCGGCCAAGGACGCCCTCGGTGACACCGGATCGAGCGACGGGGCCATCCCGCCCGACGCCGATCTCTCCTTCCTGTTCCAGGTCGAAGACGTCACCGGTCCGCCGCTGTTCGACGTGCCCGACGAGGCGCCCACCGAGCTCGTCACCACCGTCAACACCGAGGGTTCGGGCCCGGCCGCCGCCGAGGGCGACACCGTGCTCATCCACTACATCGGCGTGCTGCAGGACGACGGCACGCGCTTCGCCTCCAACTGGGACGGCGAGCTGTACCCGGTCACGCTCGGCGCCGGCGACGTCATCCCCGGCTGGGAACAGGGCCTCGTCGGCGTGCGCGCCGGGGAAGAGCTGCAGCTCGATGTGCCCGCCGAGCTCGCCTACGGATCGGCCGGCCAGGGTGACACCGTGCCGCCCGACGCCGCGCTGTCGTTCCTCGTCAGCGTGGAGGCCGTCGTGCCGGCCGACTCGGAGGCCAACGCGCCATCGCCGAGCGACCTCCCGGTCACCAGCGAGCCGATGACGGCGCTCAACACGACCGACACCGTCGTGGGCGACGGCGCCGAGCTCACCGAGGGCTCGCTCGCCTACATCGACGTGCAGATCTCGTGCGCCAGCACCGGCGTGACGCTGCAGAACACGTACGACGACGACCAGCGCGCGCTCGTCAGCACCGCATCGGGCGACCTGATGGAAGGTCTGCGCCAGGGCCTGATCGGGATGAAGGTCGGCGGCACGCGGGTCATCAGCATCCCGGCCGAGCTCGCCTTCGCCGACCAGGGCAACGCCGATCTCGGCGTCGGCCCCGGCCAGGACCTCATCGTCGTCGCCACCCTCTACGGCGTGACGTCACCCTCCACCGGCTGACTCGGACGCGGCCGGGCCGGCCGGAAGTGTGAGCGCAGCGTGCGGATATCCGTACGGAGCGCTCACACTTCGCCGATGACGCGTCCTACGGCGTCGACCAGATCACCCGGTTGACGTGGTTCTCCAGCCGCTCCTGCTTGCCCGACACCGGCCGTGGGTCGAGCTCGTCGGCCACGGCGGCGTCGGCGAGGGCGGCGAGGTCGAGCGAGCCGTCGAGGATCGCCCGGCCGCGGTCGGTGCCCCAGCCGGCGTAGCGATCGGAGCGGTTGCGGTCGAGCGTGCCGTCGGCGTGCAGCGCCTCGGCCACGAGCAGCGCCCGGGCCAGGGCGTCGATGCCGCCGACGTGCCCGTGGAACAGGTCGCTGCGGTCGAGGCTCTGGCGGCGCAGCTTGGTGTCGAAGTTGAACCCGCCGTTCTCGAAGCCGCCACCGCGAAGGATCTCGAGCAGCACCAGCGAGAGCTCGTCGACCGAGTTCGGGAACTGGTCGGTGTCCCACCCGTTCTGCGGGTCACCGCGGTTGGCGTCGACGCTGCCGAAGATCCCGTTGCCCACGGCGTAGGCCACCTCGTGCTGGAACGAGTGGCCGGCGAGCGTGGCGTGGTTGCCCTCGATGTTGACCTTCAGCTCGCCCTCCAGCCCGTAGCGCGTGAGGAACCCGTGGACGGTGGCCGAGTCGTAGTCGTACTGGTGCTTCGTCGGCTCCTGCGGCTTGGGCTCGATCAGCAGCGTGCCGGTGAACCCGATCTTGCGCTTGTGCTCGACCACCATCGTCAGGAACCGGGCGAGCTGGTCGGTCTCGTGCTTCATGTCGGTGTTGAGCAACGTCTCGTAGCCCTCGCGCCCACCCCACAGCACGTAGTTGGCGCCGCCGAGCCGGTGCGTCGCCTCCAGCGCGTCGCGCACCTGGGCGGCGGCGTGGGCGAACACGTCGGGATCGGGGTTGGTCGCCGCGCCGGCGGCGTAGCGGGGGTGCGAGAACAGGTTGGCGGTGCCCCACAGCAGACGAACGCCGGTCTCTTCCATCTTCTCCGGCGGCGCGGTCGACGAGCACGTCGAGGTTGGCCCGCGACTCCTTCAGCGTGGCGCCGGCCGGCGCCATGTCGGCGTCGTGGAAGCAGTAGAACGGCACGCCGAGCTTGGCGAAGAACTCGAAGGCGGCGTCCTGCTTGGCGAACGCCGCGTCCATCGGGTCGGCGTGCACGTCGAGCCACGGCCGGTCGAACGTGCCCACGCCGAACACGTCGCTGCCCGGCCAGTTGAAGCTGTGCCAGTAGCACACCGCGATGCGCAGCTGGTCCTCCATCCGCTTGCCGGCGACGATGCGCTCGGGGTCGTACACGCGGTACGCCAGCTCCACGTCGGCGTCGCCCGCGCCGGCGAACGGCACGGGTCCCGGGACGTCGCTGAAGAAATCGGTCATGGCTGTGATCCCCCTGTGAGGTTTCTCTTGGTTCAGGTGACGGTGAGCCCGTCGACGCGCTCGAGCACCTGCACGTCGTCGTTGTGGGAGTGGGTGAAGCCGAGCGCCCGCTCGGCGTCGACGGTGCTGGCCGAGCGGAAGGCGACGATGTACGCCCGCCGCCACGAGTCGGTGGTGGTGTTGCCGCCGGACCCGTGGAGCACGCCCTCGCTGTGCACGGTGATGTCGCCGGCCCGGATCGGCACCGGGCGCATCACGTCGCCCGGACGCAGGTCGGTCACGAGCGTGTGGCTCGTGCCCCGATCGCCGTGCAGCGGGTGGTGCGGACGAACCGGCTGACGGTGGCTGCCGGGCAGGAACTGCAGGCAGCCGTTCTCGATCGTCGAGTCGTCGACGGCCAGCCAGCAGGTCGCCGTGCGCCGATCGTCGGTGTCGATCCAGTAGGCCTGGTCCTGGTGCCAGCCGAACGTGGCGTCGGTGCGCCCCGGCTGCTTGGCGAGCAGCTGGTCGAAGTCGATCACCATGCCCTCGCCGCACAGCTGCTCGGCGATGCCGGCGGCGCGCCGCTCGAACGCGTTGCCCTGCCACTGCGGGTGATACCGGCGCGGCAGCATGACGTTGACGATGGCGTAGCGCGACGGGTCGGTGCCGTGCTCACCGGTGGTCATGTCGTTGAAGTCCTTGCCGGCGACGGCGATGTCGCCGCGCAGGAAGCGGTCGTACACGTCGGCGATCGCGGCGAGCTCGTCGGGAGCCAGCACGGCCGGCAGGTGCACGTAGCCGTCGCGCGCGAACGCGGCCCGCTGCTCGTCGGTCACCCGGTAACCGCGCTCGACGGCTCGCTCGCTCACGATGCCATCATCGCCTCTGATCGGGTCGCTGTCATGCCCGTCAGCGCCGCCGCATACGCCGCCCGGCACGCCGATCCGTCGACGCCGGGGCGGGGTGCCACGTCGATGCCCTCGCCCAGGCGCCAGCGCTCGACCACCTCGGCGGCGCTGCCGCCACCGGCGACCACGGCGGCCTGCACGCACGCCCCGGTGGCCACCGCCTCGACGACGGTGGGCACCACGATCGTGTCACCGACGAGGTCGGCGAGCAGCTGACGGTAGGCCGGAGAGTTGGCACCGCCTCCGACGAGGCGCACCGCACCGGTGACCGGCGCGCCGGCGCGTGCCAGCTCGTCGCGTCCGTCGAGCAGCCCGCACAGCACGCCGAGGTGGGCGGCGCGAGCGATGTCGGCGGCGCTGGTCGACGGGCGCAACCCGTGCACCGATCCGGTGGCCGTCGGCAGGTTGGGCGTGCGCTCGCCGTCGAAGTACGGCACCACCACGGGCTGCGTGGCGGCCGGGTCGGCCGATTGGGCGAGCGCGGCGAAGTCGGCGGCGTCGCGGCCGAGCCACCCGGCCACCGTGTCGGTGACCTTGGTGGCGTTGAGCGTGCACACGAGCGGCAGGTAGCGGCCGGAGGCGTCGGCGAACCCGGCGACGAAGCCCTCGGGATCGTGCGTGGCGGTCGGGCTCACGGTGAACACCGTGCCCGACGTGCCGAGCGAGATGGCGACGTCGCCGACGCCGAGGCCGATCCCGAGCGCGGCGGCCATGTTGTCGCCACTACCGGGCCCCACGGGGATGCCCGCAGGCAGCCCCAGCTGCTCGGCCGTCGTCGCCAGCAGCGGGCCGACGGCGGCGAAGGGCGGCCGCACGGCCGGCAGCCGGTCGAGCCACGCCTCTGCGGTGGCCTCACCGACCACGGTGGCGATCAGCTCGGCGCTGTACGCGTCGCGTCCGGTGTCGAACCAGCCGGTCCCCGATGCGTCGCCCCGGTCGGTGACGTGCTCGCCGCACAAGCCGAAGGTGAGCCAGTCGTGCGGCAGCATCACCCGGGCGACAGCGTCGAACACGTCCGGGTGACGCTCGCGGAGCGCCGCCAGCTTGGTGATCGTGAACGAGGCCACCGGCAGCGAACCGCATCGTTGCGCCCACCACGCCGCGCCGAACGTCTCGACGAGTCGGGCGGCCTGGTCGGCCGAGGTCGTGTCGTTCCACAGCGGCGCCGGCCGCAGCGGCCGGCCGGCCGCGTCGGTGACCACCAGGCCGTGCTGCTGCCCGCCGACCGCGATGCTGACGACGCGCTGCCGCAACCCCGGCTCGATGTCGGCGAGGGCGGTCCGCAGCGCCGCCCACCACGCCGCCGGGTCCTGCTCGCTCACCGGTGGTTCGGTGGGCGGGTGCGCACCGCGACCGATCGCGACGACCGCGCCGGTGTCGACGTCGCGCAGCACCACCTTGGTCGACTGCGTCGACGAGTCGACCCCGCACACCAGCGAGCTCACTGGTGCACCCTGAGGCGATGGGACGCGTTCACCGCTGGGCCGGTGCACCAGTGAGCCGAAGACGCTGCCTGCTGATTCGCTCGCTCGAAGACTCGCTTGCTCATCGGTCCGTCGTCTCCAGGTCCAGCCCGAGGTCGAGCACCGGCGCCGAGTGGGTGAGCTCGCCCACCGCGACGAAGTCGACGCCCGTCGCCCCCACCTCGGCGGCCACCGCCAGCGAGAGCCCACCGCTCGCCTCGAGGGTGACACCGGGCGCCACCCGATCGCGCAGGGCGACGGCTTCGGTCATCAGTGCCGGCGTGAAGTTGTCGAGCAGCACCGTGTCGGCCCCGGCGGCCAGTGCTTCGGTGAGCCCGGCGAGCGAGTCGACCTCGATCTCCACCGGGATCGACGCGGCGAGCGACCGCACGGCGGCGAACGCCGCGGCGACACCGCCGGCCGCGGCGACGTGGTTGTCCTTGACGAGCGCGGCGTCGGACAGCCCCATCCGATGGTTCGCGCCGCCCCCCACGCGCACAGCGTACTTCTCGAGGGCGCGCAGGCCCGGCGTCGTCTTGCGCGTGTCACGGACCACGGTGGCGGTGCCGGCCAGGGCGTCGACCCACCGCCGGGTCAGCGTCGCCACGCCGGACAGGTGGCACAGGAGGTTGAGCGCCGAACGCTCGGCGGTGAGCAGCAGTCGGGTCGGCGCGTGCACGCGGGCCACCGCCGTTCCCGACTCGACCCGGTCGCCGTCGGCGACGAGGTGGTCGAAGGCGCTGGCCGCGTCGCCGCACACGGCGTCGATGACGGCCGCGGCGACCGGGAGGCCGGCGACCACGCCGGCGCGACGGGCGGCGAACGTGGCGACGCTGCGCTGGTCGGCATCGATCGTGGCGACCGAGGTGACGTCGACGCCACCCATCAGATCCTCGGCCACGGCGGCCCGCACGAGGGCGGCGACCGCGTCGGGGTCGAGTCCGCCGGCGAGGAGGCGGTGCCGGGTGTCGTCGGCGAGGGGGTGGAACACGAACACGGCGTCGCTCACCCCCGCTCCGCGGCTCACCGCCGGCGTGGCGTCGCGTCGGACGAGCACCGGTTCGCCTCCGTCGGCGCCGAGCGTGACGTCGAGGTGGAGGCGCCATTCGTCGCGCGGGTCGGGGCAGTCGGTGCGGCGGTGACACCCGCGACTCTCGGTGCGCGCCGCCGCGGCAGCGACCATGGCCCGCGCCACGGTCGTGAGGTTGGTCGACTCGAAGGCGGCGCGCGTCGCTTCGACGTCGGTCCCCGCCGTGGCGATCACGGCGTCGAGGGCGGCGGCCGCCGCCTCGAGCGACTCGGCGTCGCGGAGCACGCCGACGTGGCGCGACATCGCCGCCCGGACCGCGGTGCGGTGGGAGGCGTCGATCAGGGCGGCGGCGGGCTCGGGGCCGTCGGTTGCGGCCGCGGCGCGGTCGGGCAGCTCCCAGGCCAGGTCGCGCCCGAGGCGGGTGCCGGCGACGATCCCCTCGGTGAGGCTGTTCGACGCCAGCCGGTTGGCGCCGTGCACCCCGGTCCGCGACACCTCGCCCACCGCGTAGAGGCCGTGGAGTGCGGTGGCGCCGTCGAGACGGGCCGGCACGCCGCCGCACGCGTAGTGGGCGGCGGGGGCGACCGGGTATGCGGTCGTGGGCCGGATCGACGCCGATGGCTCGGCAGGCCGCGTCGATGGTCGGGAAGCGCTCGGCGAAGCGGGTTCCGAGGTGGGTGGCGTCGAGGAACACGTGGTCGTCGATGCCCCCCGGTGCCTGCGCCATGCGCCGGCTGATCGCCGCGGCCACGACGTCGCGAGGGGCGAGGTCGGCGAGGGGGTGGACGCCCTCCATCACCCGGTCGCCGGCGCCGTCGAAGAGCACCGCGCCCTCGCCGCGCACCGCCTCGCTGACCAGCGCCTGCTGGCCGACCGCGTCGGGCCCGGTCCACAGCACGGTCGGGTGGAACTGCACGAACTCGACATCGCTGACGGCCAGCCCGGCGCGCAACGCCATCGCCACACCGTCGCCGGTGACCGCCGGCGGGTTCGAGGTCGAGGCGAAGACCTGGCCCCAACCGCCGGTGGCGAGGACGGTGGCCCGCGCCCAGATCGTGCCGACCGACGTGACGCGGTCGTCGGCGCCGAGCAGGGCGACGGTCACGCCCGCCGCCTGACGGGCACCGTCGGGCGACGTGCCGACGACGAGGTCGAGGGCGAAGGCGTGGTTGAGCACCTCGACGCCGGCCACCATCGCCGACTCGTCCAGGGTCCGCTGCACTTCGGCCCCGCTGCGGTCGCCCCCGGCGTGGACGATGCGGTTGTGGCTGTGCCCGCCCTCGCGGGTGAGGGCGGGGACGGTCGCATCGGTGCCGGCCGGGTCGAACGCCGCGCCGAGGCGCATCAGGTAGCGAATCGCCTTCGGCGCCTCGGCGACGAGCTCGCGCACCACGCCCTCGTCGCACAGCCCGGCGCCGGCGGCCAGGGTGTCGCGCACATGATCCTCGAGCGTGTCGGCGGGGTCGAGCACGCCGGCGAGGCCGCCCTGGGCCCATGCCGTCGAGCCGGCGTCGAGGGTGCCCTTGGTGACGATCAGGGCGTGGCGCACCGGGCGGGCGGCGAGCGCGGCAGCGAGCCCGGCCGCACCGGAGCCGACGACGACGACGTCGACCTCTCGCTCCCAGGTGGGTGCGGACGCGGCGAGCCGCAGGGGCAGTCCGGACGACATCGTGCCTACTCGCCCGTCGGCGACGGGGATCCGATGGCGATCATTCGCTCGACCGACGCCCGCGCCCGCTCGGCGACGTCGAGGGGCACGGTGACCTCGTCGCGGCCCTCGCGCAACGACCGCAGCAGCTTGGCCGGCGTGATCATCTTCATGTACTTGCAGACCGCCGCCGGGTTGACGGGCTCGAACAGCACCAGCGGGTTGGCCTTGGTGAGCTGATGGAGCATCCCCGTCTCGGTGGCGACGAGCACCCGTTCGGCGGTCGTGTCGCGCGCCGCGGTCACCATCCCGCTCGTCGACAGGATGCGGGTGCGGGCTTCGGGCACCACGCCGGCGCCGACGAGGTAGAGCGCGCTGGTGGCGCACCCGCACTCGGGGTGGATGAACAGCTCGGCGTCCGGTGCCTCGGCGACCCGTTGCTTCAGCTCCGAACCGTTGATGCCGGCGTGCACGTGGCACTCCCCGAGCCAGATGTGCATGTTCTCGCGGCCCGTCTCGCGCTGCACGTGGGCGCCGAGGAACTGGTCGGGGCAGAACAGCACCTCGGTGTCATCGGGGATCGACGCCACCACGTCGACGGCGTTCGCCGACGTGCAGCAGATGTCGGTCTCGGCCTTCACCGCCGCGGTGGTGTTGACGTAGCTCACGACGACGGCGCCGGGGTGCTCGGCCTTCCACGCCCGCAGCTGCGGTGCGGTGATCGTGTCGGCGAGGCTGCACCCGGCGCGGGCGTCGGGGATCAGCACCGTCTTGTCGTAGCTGAGGATCTTGGCCGTCTCGGCCATGAAGTGCACGCCGCAGAACACGATGGTCGACGCGTCGGCCGACGCCGCGATGCGGGAGAGTCCGAGCGAGTCGCCGACGTGGTCGGCGACGTCCTGCACGTCGGGCAGCTGGTAGTTGTGGGCGAGGATGACCGCGTCGCGCTCGCGCGCCAGGCGTCGAACCTCGACCGGCCAGTCGGCGGGCAGCTCCGCGTCGCTGGGACTCACGGCGTCCACTGTACGGCCGGCGCGTCCACGCGCCGCCGGGTCAGAGCGACGCCGCGATCTCCGACGCCGCGGCGGCCACCTCCGGGCCGAAGCGCGAACCGGGACGGCGCGTCATCCGCTCGACCGGACCGCCGATGCTGACCGCGGCCAGGATCCCCGTGTCGGCGCGGGCGACCGGCGCGCTCACCGACGCCACGCCCGGCTCGCGCTCTTCGACCGTCTCGATCCAACCGAGATCGCTGAGCTCGCCCGACAGCACCCGCCCGGCCGAGCCGAGGTGGAGCGGCAGGAGGGCACCCTCGCTCACGATCCAGCGCAGGCCGTGCGGCGACGGCAGCGACACGGCACACCGGCGTCGGTCACCTTCGCGGACGTACAGCTGCACGCTCTCGCCGGTGTGCTGGCACAGCGCCATCAGGCGCGGCCGGGCGAGGCCGGCGATCGGGAAGGCGGCCGCTGCGGCGGCGCCGAGCGCCACCAGGCCGAGGCCGAGGCAGAACCGCCCGGACCCCTCGCGACGCAGCAGGCCGTGCGTCTCCAGCGCCACCGCCAAGCGGTGCAGCGTCGCCCGCGGCAAGCCGGTGCTCGCCTGCAGATCGAGCAGGGTCTGGGGACCGAACTCCTCGATCGCGCGGACGACGTGAACCGCCTTGTCGAGCACCCCCACGTTCGATACGCTCTCCATGAAGTAGGAACTGTATCCCAACATTTGGGACACATGCAAGCGGCCGTCCGACCCCGGGACGGCGAGAGGATCCGCGTCGAAGATGTCCCGCACCGACCACCCTGGCCGAGAAGGTATGGGATCGCCACGTCGTGCGCGCGGCGCCCGACGAACCCGACCTGCTGTACATCGACCTCCACCTCGTGCACGAGGTCACCAGCCCGCAGGCGTTCGAGGGCCTGCGCCTCGCCGGGCGGCGCGTGCGGCGCCCCGAGCTGACCGTGGCCACCGAGGACCACAACGTGCCGACCGAGCACATCGACCAGCCGATCGCCGACCCGGTGTCGGCGATCCAGGTCGACGCGCTGCGTCGCAACACGGCCGAGTTCGGCATCACCAACTACCCGATGGGCGACCCCGGCCAGGGCATCGTGCACGTGATCGGGCCCGAGCAGGGCCGCACCCGGCCCGGGATGACCATCGTGTGCGGCGACAGCCACACCGCCACCCACGGCGCCTTCGGTGCGCTCGCCTTCGGCATCGGCACGAGCGAGGTCGAGCACGTGCTCGCCACCCAGACGCTCCCCCAGACCCGCCCGAAGTGGATGGCGGTCGAGGTCGACGGCGAGCTGGCCTCCGGCGTCACGGCGAAGGACGTGATCCTCGCGGTCATCGGCGTCCTCGGCACGGGCGGCGGGATCGGCCACGTCATCGAGTACCGCGGCACCACCTTCCGGTCGTTGTCGATGGAAGGCCGGATGACGGTGTGCAACATGTCGATCGAGGCGGGGGCACGGGCCGGGATGATCGCCCCCGACGACACGACGTTCGCCTACCTCGAGGGCCGGGCCCACTCGCCGAAGGGCGCCGCATGGGAGCGGGCGCTCGACGACTGGCGCACGCTGCGCAGCGACGACGGGGCGGCGTGGGACGCCCAGGTGCGGCTCGACGGGTCGGCGCTGCTCCCCCACGTCACGTGGGGCACCAATCCCGGCCAGGTGGTCACGATCGACGGCGTCGTGCCGTCGCCGGACGACTTCGCCGATGCCACCGCACGCGACAACGTGGCGCGCGCCCTCGAGTACATGGGCCTCCACGCCGGCCAGGCCATGCGCGACGTCGCGGTCGACACCGTGTTCATCGGCTCGTGCACGAACAGCCGCATCGAGGACCTGCGGGCGGCCGCCGGCGTGCTCGACGGACGCCACGTGGCGGCCAAGCGGGTGATGGTCGTACCGGGCAGCCACGCGGTGAAGGCGCAGGCCGAGGCCGAGGGCCTCGACGACATCTTCCGCGCCGCCGGCGCCGACTGGCGCGAGCCCGGCTGCTCGATGTGCCTGGCGATGAACCCCGACAAGCTGGCCCCCGGGGAACGGGCGGCGAGCACCAGCAACCGCAACTTCGAGGGTCGCCAGGGCCGCGGCGGGCGCACCCACCTCGTGTCACCCGCCGTCGCCGCCGCCACCGCCGTCGCCGGCCACTTCGCCACCCCGGAGGATCTATGAGCGCGACAGTGCTAGCGAGCGCCAGCGAGCGTCCTGGCGACCGCGACGAGGCGCCGGAGCGCGAGCGGAGCGGCCAGCGCGCTGCGCAGGCAGTTCACGGCGTGGCCGGGGAACGCCATGAAGGCCGTGCACGTCATCTCGGGCACCGGCCTGCCGCTGCGACGCTCCGACGTCGACACCGACCAGATCATCCCCGCCGACTGGCTGAAGCGCATCGAGCGCACCGGGTTCGAGAAGGGCCTGTTCGCGACGTGGCGGGACGATCGCAGCTTCGTGCTGAACGACGAGCGCTTCGCCGGTGCCACCGTGATGGTCGCCGGGTCGGCGTTCGGCGTCGGATCGTCGCGCGAGCACGCGGTGTGGGCGATCCAGCAGTACGGCTTCGACGCCGTGATCGCCCCGTCCTTCTCCGACATCTTCCGCAACAACTGCACCAAGAACGGGCTGGTGCCCGTGGTGCTCGCGGCCGAGCGCGGTGGAGCGGCTCTGGGACGCCATCGAGGCCGACCCGGCAACGACGATCGTCGTCGACGTCGAGCGGCGCATCGTCGAGGCGCCGTCGATCGGGCTCGTCGAGCCGTTCCCGCTCGACGACGCCACCCGCGAGCGCTACCTCGCCGGACTCGACGACGTCGGCATCACCCTCTCCCACGAGACCGACATCGACGCCTTCGAGGCCACCCGCCCGGCCTGGTTGACCACCTAGCCTCGCCGCCGTCTCAACGGCGATCTGGTCACTCTCCTTCTCGAATATCGAGAAGGAGAGTGACCAGATCTAGGCCAGGCGGTAGAACTCGAGCGCGGTGCCGGTGAACACGCGCTCGCGCTCGGCGGGCGACAACGACGCGGTCACGGCGTCGGCGGCACCGACCACGTCGTCGTAGGCGGCCGCCACGAGGCACACCGGCCAGTCCGAGCCGAACATCACCCGCTCGGGCCCGAACGCGTCGAGCACCACGTCGGCGACGGGTTGGAGGTCGGCCGGTCGCCACGCCTGCCAGTCGGCCTCGGTGACGAGCCCGGACAGCTTGCACGTGACGTCGCCCGCCGCGGCGAGGGTGCGGATGTCGCGCTCCCACGCCGGCGACACACCGTCGGCGATCGGCGGCTTGGAGCAATGGTCGAGCACGAACCGCAGCCCGGGAACCGCCCGGACCGCGGCGATCGCCGCCGGGAGCTGCGCCGGGCGGGTGAGCAGGTCGAACGTCAGCCCGGCCTCGGCGACGGCGCGCAGTCCGCGCTGCACGTCGGCGCGTTCGAGCCAGCGCCGGTCGGCCTCGCCCTGCACCTGGTGACGCACGCCGCGCAGCCACGACCCGCCGGGGCATCTCGCAGCCGGTCGAGCTCGCCGGCGACCGCCGTGGGAGGTGAGGTCGACCCAACCGACCACGCCGGCGACGAGCGGCTCGCGGTCGGCGAGGGCGAGCAGCTCCTCGGTCTCGCCCGGGATGTTGTCGGTCTCGACGACGACGGTCCGCGTCACGCCGGCGGCGACGGCCTGCGGAAGCAGCTCGGACAGGTGGAACGAGCGGTTGATGGTGGCGAGCGCCGGATCGTCCAACCAGGGCTGGGCGTGCGCCGTCAGATCCCACACGTGGTGGTGGGCGTCGACGATGCCCACCGGCGCGGTCAACTCGTCTGCTCCTCGCCGCTGGTCAGCCGCGACAGGATGAGCGCGACCAGGATGATCACCCCGTAGATCGCCTGGTCCCACTGCGCCGACACACCGGCGAGCACGAGGATGTTCTTGATCAACCCGAGCACGAGCACGCCCGACAGCGCGCCGAAGATGGTGCCCCTCCCGCCGTTGAGGCTGACACCGCCGATCACCGAGGCCGCCATGACGGTGAAGATCCAGCCCTGACCCTGGTTGGCAGCGACCGATCCCAGACGGCCGGCGGTCAGCATGCCGGCGAGCGCCGCGAGCAGTCCCGCCAGCATGAACACGCTGATCACGATGCGGTCGGTGCGGATGCCCGCCGCGCGCGCTGCCGCGGCATTGCCACCGATGGCATAGATCGCCCGCCCCTGGCGCAGGTAGCCCATGGCGAAGATCGCTGCGATGTAGAGCACGCCGCACACCACCACCGACACCGGCACCGAGCTCCAGCGTGTGCGGCCGAGCCAGGGAAACTCCGACGGCAGCAGGAACAGGCTCTTGCCGCCGGTGAAGCCCACCTGCAGCCCACGCAGCACGATCAGCATCCCGAGCGTGACGATGAACGCGCTCAACTTGAACTTCACGATGAGCAGGCCGTTCAGCAAGCCGCCGGCGAGACCGAGCAGCAGGCAGATCGGGATCGCCGTCCATCCGGGCAGTCCCGTGTAGTAGTCGGTGACGATCATCACCGCCAGCGCCGGCGCGAACCCCACCATCGACTCGATCGACAGGTCGATGCGGCCGAGGAACAGGATCAGCGCCTCACCGAGCACGAGCAGCGAGATCTCGGTCTGCTGCTGCAACACCTCGGTGAGGTTGCGCCGGGTGAGGAACACCGGGTCGACGAAGCTGCCGACGACGAGCAGCACGATGATCGCCGGGACCAGGGCGAAGTCCCGGCCGCGGGCGCGAACGCGGTCGAACGTCCCGCCGGTGCGGGGGCGCCTCGACGACCACGATCGGCGGCTCGGCGATCTCAGTCATCGGCGACACCCTCCATCGACGCGACCAGTTCGGCGTCGGTCCAGCCCCGGTGGTGCGTGGCGGCCACCCGCCCGCGGAACATCACGACGACACGATCGCACGAGCGCAGGTCGTCGAGCTCGTCCGACACCAGCAGCACACCGGCCCGCTCCGCCGCCGCGCCTTCGGTGGCGTCGAGCAGCGATTCCTTCGAGCGCACGTCGACGCCGGACGTCGGCCGGATGAGCACCAGCACGTCGGGTCGCGTGGCCAGCGCCCGGGCGTACACGACCTTCTGCTGGTTGCCGCCGGACAGGGCGGTCACGCTGTCGTCGATCGTGGCGACCTTGATGTCGAGCTCGTCGATGGCCTGCGTGGCCACGTCCCGGCGCCGCCGCGGCGACACCCACCCGTTGCGCCCCAGCGTTGGGAGCACGGCGAGCGTGACGTTGTCGGCCACGCTCATCGTCGACACCAGCCCCTCGTCGTGACGGTCCTCGGGCACGAAGGCGACGCCACGGTCGAGCGCCTGGAAGACGCCCCGACCGGTGACCGCGCCCCGGCGGGTGCGAATCGTGCCCGCGGTCGGGCGGCGCAATCCGACCACGGTCTCGGCCACCGACACGATGCCGCTCCCGCCGATGCCGGCCAGCCCGACGATCTCGTGCGGTTTGACGGCGAGCGTGACCTCCTCGAACTCGCCGGTTCGGCTGAGCCCGTCGATGGCCAGCACCGGCTCGACCTCGTCGTCGGCGAGCACGACACGGGCGGCATGTGACGCCCGCGACGAGCTGGCACCGGTCATCGCGTCGACCAGGTCGCGGGTGGTCATCGTCGACACCGGGGCGGTGACGATGTGACGGGCGTCGCGCAGCACGGTGACCGTCTGGCAGATGTCGAAGATCTCCTGGAGGTGGTGGGAGATGTAGAGGAAGGTGACACCGGCGGCCTGCATCTCGCGGATCTTGCGGAACAGCCGGGTGATGGCCTCAGCGTCGAGTTGGGCGGTCGGCTCGTCGAGCACGACGAACCGCGCGCCGCGGGACACGGCGCGAGCGATCTCGACGAATTGGCGCTGCTCGACGGACAGCTCACTGGCCATCGTCGCCGGATCGACGTCGACGCCGAGCGGCTCGAGCACGGCGCGGGCGCGACGGCGCATCGCCCCCCACGAGATGAACCGATGGTCGGGGTTGAGGAAGAGGTTCTCGGCGACCGACAACGAGCCGATGACGGTCGAGCGCTGGTACACGCAGGCGACCAGCCCGCGCCAGCGCTCGGGACGGCTGAGCGGTGGCGCGGACTCGCCGTGGAAGCGGATCTCGCCGGAGTCGGGGGCGTATAGCCCGGTGATGAGCGCGACCAACGTCGACTTGCCGGCGCCGTTGCGCCCGACGAGGGCGTGCGTCTGGCCGGCGGCCACGGCCATCGACACGTCGTCGAGGGCGACGGTCGTGCCGAAGCGCTTGGTGAGTCCCGACGTCTCGACGACGGGCGGGAGATTCCCGCCGTCGAGCACGGGAGTCGCCTCGGCTGAACGGTCGGATGGGGGCGGGCTCAGAGGTTGTTACCCCACAGGCTGGTGTCGTCCACGCCGATCGACTCGAAGTCGCCGAACGTGCCGGGATCACGGGTGACGAGCGGCGCCGGCAGCTGGTCCTCGAGGCCGTTCGGCAGCTCCACGATCGTGCTCCCGTGGTCGGTGGGGCCGGCCTCGAACGTCAGGCCCTGGGCGGCGGCGATGGCGTAGTACAGCCCGTAGTAGGCATACGAATCGGCCGGTTGCGACACCGTGGCGTCGATGCTGCCGTCACGGATGGCGTCGAGCTCCTGGGGGATGCCGTCGTTCGACACGATGGCGATGTGGCCGTCCTGCCCGGCGGGCACCAGCAGGCCCTGCGAGTCGAGCAGCGCCAGCGTCGGCGCGAGGAACGCTCCGCCCGCCTGCATGTAGATGCCGTCGACGGCGTCGTCGGTCTGGGTGAGCACGGTCTGCAGCCCGGCGGCGGCCTTGTCGCCCTTCCACTCGGTCGGGATCTCGAAGACGTGGATGTCCGGGTAGTTGTCGGACATGCAACTGGCGAACGCCTCGGAGCGGTCACGACCGTTGACCGATGCCAGGTCGCCCTGGAACTCGACGACGTTGCCTGTGCCGGCGAGCGTCTCGCCGAGGTAGCGGCAGGCCTTCTCGCCATACGCCTGGTTGTCGGCGCGCACCACCATGTACACCGGGCCGGAGTCGGGGCGGGTGTCGATCGACACGACGTTGATCCCCTGCGTGGCCAGGTCATCCAGCGTCGACACGATGGCGCCGGTGTCCTGTGGCGCCATCACGATCGACTGTGCCCCGCGGTTGGCGAGTGACGAAACGTTGGCCACGAGCTTCTGGATGTCGTTCTCGGAGTTGGTCGGCGGCAGCAGGTCGACACCCAATTGGTCGGCGAACTGCGGCACGTAGGCGTTGTAGGAAGTCCAGAAGTCGGTGTCGGCCCGCGGGAAGTCGACCCCGATCGTGATGCCGGAGGCGTCGGCGAGCGTCGGCAGC
Source organism: Ilumatobacteraceae bacterium (assembly GCA_963816635.1). GTDB lineage: Bacteria > Actinomycetota > Acidimicrobiia > Acidimicrobiales > Ilumatobacteraceae > Desertimonas. The sequence continues at coordinate 28,768 of CAWFLK010000022.1, forward strand.
GGTGCGGCGCCGCCGTCGGTCCCAGCGACCGCCGCGTCACCCGAACCTCCGGGCACGGTGGTGTCCGTGGCGCCCGAAGCGTGTCCGCCGAAGGCGGCGGCGCCGAGCACCACCGTGCACGAAGCGGCGGCCGCCACGAGGCGGCGCGAACGGGTGGTTGGTGTGGTCATTCTGGTTCCCCTCAACGTCTCGTCCATCTCCGGAACCCTGTTCGCCGGAGCATAGATCCTATATGCTGTTGGATAGTGTGGCCGACCCTGAGCACATCAGTCAAGGGCGAGTTCGCCGACCGTCGGATCGAGCAGACCGCGGTCGAGCAACCGGCGCCACAGCCCCGGCGGCATCGGGGTCGCCGCCGATTGCATGTTCGCCGCGACCTCCTCGACCCGACGCATGCCGAGCAGCACGGAAGCCACCGCCGGGTGCAGGCGCGGGAACGCCAGGGCCGCCGCCTGCAGCGTGGTACCGGCGTCGACGCACTCCGCCTCCAGGCGCAGGGCCCGCTCGACGACCGGACTGGGCGCCGCGCCGTAGTCGTAGTGCGCGCTGCCGCGTGGGTCCGCCAGCACCCCGCTGTTGAACACGCCGCCGACCACCACCGACGTGCCCCTCTCCGCGCACAGGGGAAGCAGGTCGTCGAGTCCGCTCTGATCGAGCAGGGTCCACCGGCCGGCGAGCAGCACCACGTCGATGTCGGTCTCACGCACGAAGCGCGCCGGCACGGCGGTCTGGTTCATGCCCACCCCGATCGCGCCGACCACCCCCTCGGCGCGCCAGCGTTCGAGCGCGGGGTAGGCCGCACCCAGCGCCTGCTCGACGTGGTCGTCGGGGTCGTGCAGGTACACGATGTCGACGCGATCGAGGCCCAGCCGTTCGAGGCTGGCGGCCAGCGACCGGCGGACGCCGTCGGCGCTGAAGTCGAACACGACGTCGGCCGGCTCGACGCCGAAGAAGATGTCGGGGTCGGCGTCGGGGCGCGACTCGAGCAAGCGGCCGACCTTCGTCGAGATCACGAACGAGGAACGATCGATCGCGCCGAGGATCCGACCGAGTCGGCGCTCCGACTCGCCGAAGCCGTAGTACGGCGCGGTGTCGATGTAGCCGATCCCGGCGCGCAGCGCGGCGAGCACCACCTCCGCGGCGTCGTCCTCGTCGACCGGCTCGAACAGTCCGCCGAGCGGCGCCCCGCCCAGCCCGAACGCAGTGACTCGGACGTCGCTGTGGCCGAGGCGCCGGTGGTCGTCGATCATGCCGACTCTTTCCTATCGTTCCGACATCCCGCCGACGCGCGAATCGAGAGCTCGTGAACCCTCCAGACGGACCGACCGGCACTCGACAGCTGCCGCGCCATCCAGTGCTGTCCGACGACGTGTACGAAGCGGTCAAGGCACTGATCATCGACAACGAGCTCGGCCCGAACACCAAGCTGAGCATCGACGGGCTGTCTCGCGAGCTGGCCGTGTCGCCGACGCCGATGCGCGAGGCGCTGTCGCGGCTCGAGGCCGACGGCCTCGTGGTCAAGCAGCCGCTGCGCGGCTACAGCACCACACCACTCTTGTCGCACGCCGAGCTGACGGCGCTCTACGAGTTCCGGCTGCGCCTCGAGCCCTGGGCGGCCCACCGCGCCGCCGAGTTGGCGACCCGCGACGACCGAGCGCGGCTGCGCGCCGAGGTGGCCGCCGTCGACGTGGCGGGCTCGCAGAACGTCACCGACGCGCTCCGAGCGATGACGGCCCACGACGCCCGCCTGCACGACGAGATCGCGCGGCTGTCGGGCAACGCCGTGCTCCGCGAGGCGCTGGCGCGCACCCACGTGCACCTGCACGTGTTCCGGCTGCACTTCGAGCGCGGCATCGGGTCGCAGGCGCTGTCGGAGCACCGCGAGATCGTGCGCGAGATCGCCGCTGGTCGGCCCGACGACGCCGAGGAGGCGATGCGCCGACACCTCGAACGTGCTCTGGCGCGCCTCGAGCCGATGACCTGATCTCACCCGCGCCCCTGGTCGGCGAACGACCACACCAGCGCCGAGCCCGGTGTCGGTGCCCGAGTAGTCGTCCGGGACGGCCTGCAGCGGCACCATCACCGCCTGCCACGCCACGTTGGCGGGATGGTCGCGCAGCGCGTCACGCATCGCCTGGTAGTCGTCGACGTCGACGAGATGGAACAGGTGCGCACCGTCGCGCCAGATGCGCCAGTCGCGCACGCCGGCTGCGGCCAGGGCCTCGAACAGATCATCGGGCACCGTGCGGTGCAGGCGGTCGTACTCCTCGACCGATCCCGCGTGCAGCTGCGTGTGCAGGGCCACCTCCATCGACGCCTCCCACGGCTCGTAAGTTGCCAGATCCTATAGCCAATAGCATAGTGTGGAGCCGTGGCGACCATCGAGGCCCTCGACGTGGTCGACGTCCGCTTCCCGACGTCGACCGACCTCGACGGCTCCGACGCGATGAACCCCGACCCCGACTACTCGGCCGCCTACGCCACGCTACGCGTCGACGACGGCACGTGCGGCTACGGGTTCGTGTTCACCATCGGGCGGGGCAACGACGTCGTCGCCAACGCCGTCGCCGCGCTCCGGCCGTACGTCGTCGGCCGGGACGCCGACGAGCTGACCGGCGACCTCGGGCTGCTCAGCCGCACCCTGATCGGCGACTCGCAGTTGCGGTGGCTCGGGCCGGAGAAGGGCGTCATGCACATGGCGATCGGCGCGGTCGTCAACGCCGTGTGGGACCTCGCCGCCCGACGCGCCGGACAGCCGCTGTGGCGGTTCCTCGGCGACCTGTCCCCCGAGCAGCTGGTGTCGCTGGTCGACTTCCGCTACCTGACCGACGCGCTCACGCCGGGCGAGGCGCTCGAGCTGCTGCACGCCAAGCGCGAGGGCATCGGGCCGCGCACCGAACAGCTGCTCGCCGAGGGCTACCCGGCCTACACCACGTCGCCCGGCTGGCTCGGCTACAGCGACGACAAGCTCGCCCGCCTCACCGAGGAGGCGGTGGCCGCCGGCTACACCCAGATCAAGCTCAAGGTGGGACTGTCGCTGACCGACGACGTGCGGCGCATGGGCATCGCCCGGTCGGTCGCCGGCGATGGCGTGGCGATCGCCACCGACGCCAACCAACGTTGGGACGTCGGCACGGCCATCGAATGGGTGCGCGCCCTCGAGCCGTTCGCGCCGGCGTGGATCGAGGAGCCGACCAGCCCCGACGACATCCTCGGCCACCGGGCGATCCGTCGCGCCAGCTCGGTGCCGGTGGCCACCGGCGAGCACGTGCAGAACCGCGTGATCTTCAAGCAGCTGCTGCAGGCGGAGGCGGTCGACGTCGTGCAGATCGACGCCAGCCGGGTCGGCGGTGTCAACGAGAACCTCGCCATCCTCCTGCTGGCGGCGAAGTTCGGCATCCCCGTCTGCCCCCACGCCGGCGGGGTCGGGCTGTGCGAGCTCGTGCAGCACCTGGCGATGTTCGACTACCTCGCCGTGTCGGGCACGCTCGACGGCCGCACCTGCGAGTTCGTCGACCACCTGCACGAGCACTTCGCCGATCCGGCTCGTGTGCAGCGCCGGCCGCTACCTCGCGCCGAGCGCGCCCGGCTTCTCGGCCCGCATGCTGGACGACTCGATCGAGCGCTTCCGCTTTCCCGACGGCGCCGAGTGGCGGGCCAGACTGGGGCGGTGAAGGACTTCGAGGGGCTGCGCGCCATCGTCACCGGCGGCGGGTCGGGCATCGGGCTGGCGACAGCGGCGGAAGTGACCGGGCGCGGCGGGCGGGTAGCGGTGCTCGACCTCGAGCCGAGCGGCGCCGGCGACGCCTACATCGGCGTGACGTGCGACGTGTCGGACGGCGCCAGCGTCGACGCGGCAGTGGCGACCGCGGCCGAGCGGCTGGGCGGCATCGACATCGTCGTCGCCAACGCCGGCATCGGCGCCCAGGGCTCGGTCGCCGACAACGACGACGACGAGTGGCGCCGCGTGCTCGACGTCAACGTGATCGGCGTCGTGCGCACCGTGCGCGCCGCGCTCGAGCACCTGCGTCGGTCCCCGTCGCCGGCGGTCGTCGTCACGGCCTCGGTCGCCTCGTGGTGCGGGCTGCCCAACCGAGCGCTGTACAGCGCGTCGAAGGGCGCGCTGTACGCCCTGACGCTCGCCATGGCCGCCGATCACGTGAGCGAGGGGATCCGCGTCAACGCCGTGGCGCCGGGAACGGTCGACACGCCGTGGGTGGGACGACTGCTCGCCGCCGCCCCCGACCCCGCCGCCGAGCGGACGGCGCTCGAGGGACGCCAGCCGATGGGCCGCCTCGTCAGCGCCGAGGAGGTCGCCGCGGCGATCTGCTACCTGGCGTCGCCGCAGTCGGCGTCGACCACCGGCACCGTGCTCGCCGTCGACGGCGGCATGTACGGGCTGCGCCTCCGTTCACCGTCCTGACGCCGCGCCGGGCCGCCGTCAGCGGGCGCGCCGTCGCTCACGGGCGGGCGCGCCGACGGCGCTCGGTGCCATGTTGGCCAGCGGTCCGACGCCGGCCACGATCGACTCGACGGTCGGTCGCTCGCCCGGCGCACGCTCGTCGAGCGCCGCTCGCATCGCCGCGAGGTGCTCGGCCGTCGTGCCACAGCACCCACCGACGATGCGGGCGCCGGCGTCGGCCGCGAGCACGGCGTAGCGGGCCATCAGCTCGGGAGTGCCCGAGTACACGACCTCGGTGCCCTGGAACTGCGGGACGCCGCAGTTCCCCTTCGACACCACGGGATAGGGCGACGTCTCGGTCATCGCCAGCACCGACACCAGGATGTCGGGCGCACCCACGCCACAGTTGGCGCCGATGGCGACGGGCGACGCGCCGAGGTCGGAGAACACGGCCGGGTAGTCGCCCGGCGCCAGCCCCATCATCGTGCGCCCGGCGGTGTCGAACGAGCACGTCGCGACCACCGGCAGGCCGACGGCGAACGCCGCCCGCGCCGCCGCACGAACCTCCTCGGGAGCCGACATCGTCTCGATCCACGCGACGTCGGCGCCGCCCTCGCGCAGGGCGGCGATCTGCTCGCCGAACGCGGCCACCGCCGCCTCCTCCGTCAGCGCGCCGAGCGGCTCGAAGAGCTCGCCGGTGGGTCCGACCGAGCCGGCGACCACCACCGGCCGGCTCGACGCCGCGGCGACCTCGCCGGCGATCGTGGCGGCGGCCCGCGCCAGCTCACCCACGCGGTGCTCGGCCCCGTGCAGCGTCAGGCGGTGGCGGTTGCAGCCGAACGTGTTGGTGAGGATGACGTCGGCACCGGCATCGACGAAGCGCCGGTGCAGCGATGCGACCTTGTCCGGTGCGTCGACGTTCCAGAGCTCGGGCGCCTCGCCCGCCCCGAGGCCCATCTCCATGTAGTTGGTGCCCGTTGCCCCGTCGGCGAGCAGCACCCGCCCGGTGGCGAGCAGCGCCTCGAGTGTCGTTCGCATGCCGGCACGCTACCGATCGCCCCGTTCTCGCAACCGATGGGTGTCAGCATGACCGTACGGTCATGTCTGGCACCCTCCGGTCGTCAGGAGCCGGCGGCCGGAACGGTGGAGTCGACGATGACGTCCTCACCGAACAGCGGGAGGTCGTGCAGGCGGGCGTCGTTGCTGAACACCTCGATCGGCGGCACGAGCGGCAGGCGCATCGTGCGCTGCAGGATGCGCATCTGGGTGTGCTGGTTGTACTCGACGAACGTGATCGCCCAGCCGTCGCGGCCGGCGCGCGCCGTGCGTCCCGAGCGGTGGAGGTAGTCCTTGGAGTCCTTCGGCGGGTCGTAGTGGATCACCGCGCCGATGTCGTCGATGTCGATGCCCCGAGCGGCGACGTCGGTGGCCACCAGAACCTTCAGGCGACCCTCGGCGAAGCGCCGCAAGCGCTCGCTCGCGCGACACCTGCGGCAGGTCGCCGTGGATCGCGGCGGCGTCGACACCGAGATCCTGCAGCGAGCCGGCCACCTTGTCGCACAGGCGCTTGGTCTGGCAGAACACGAGCAGCTTGGGGATGCCCTGCCCGATCGCCGCGATCACGCGGTCCTTGTCCATGTGGTGCACCGCCAGGAACACGTGGTGCATCGTGCCCACCGTGTCGGTGGCGGCGTCGATCGCCACCTCGACCGGATCGCGCAGGTAGTGACGGATGAGGTGGCCGACGTCGCCGTCGAGCGTGGCCGAGAACAGCATCGTCTGGCGCCGGGCGACGCAGTGGCGCAGGATCCACTCGACCTGCGGCGTGAACCCGTCGTCGGCCATGCGGTCGGCCTCGTCGAGGACGACGACCTGCACCGAGCCGAGGCTCACCTCGTCCGACTTGATGAGGTCGATCAGCCGCAACGGCGTGGCCACGACGATCTCGACGCCGAGGCGCAGCTGCTCGACCTGGTAGGGCCGGCTGGCCCCGCCGTACACGGCGAGCACGCGCTGGCCGGCGTGGGCGGCGACCGGCTCGAGCACCTCGGCGACCTGGATCGCCAGCTCACGCGTCGGGACGAGCACGAGGCCGAGCGGCCGAGCGGAGGCGGCGACCTCGGTGATCCGGGCCATCATCGGCACGCCGAAGGCGAGCGTCTTGCCCGATCCGGTGCGGGCGCGCCCGCAGACGTCGCGGCCCTCCATCGCCACGGGGATGGCCGCGGTCTGGATCATGAACGGTTGGGCGAACCCCATCGCGGCCAGCCCGGCGTCGACGCGTTCGGGCACGCCGAGTGCGGCGAAGCCGGTCGGCGTGTCGACGGGAGGCAGCGTCGTCGTGGTGGTGAGGTTGGTGGGCCGAGCGCCGACCGCGTGGTCACCGTTGCTGGCGACTGTCGCAGTGGCTCCGTCGGCGTGCCGGCGCGGTCGCCGGCGGCGGGGGGCAGCCCGCCGATGAGCAGCATCTGACATGGTGCAACGCAGGCTACCGGCATCGGGCGACGGGACCGGGCTTTCGGGGTTGCCCGCCGATCCCAGGGTGCGGTAGCGTCCACGGCGTCATGAACCGCACCGACCTCCTCCTGCTTACGTAGGGCGAGCGTCGACTCATCGCGTTCGCCCGCCCCCCGCCCACTTCCCCGGCCGGGGGGCTTTCGATTTTTCGAGCCCCTCCACCCGGGGATGTCGTCCGCCCAACGGCCCGCCTCCCGAGGAGATTCCCGACATGCCACCACCCAACGTCACCATCCGTCCGATGTCGTTCGGCAAGTACCAGCCGTACGTCCCGATCCAGCTCCGCGACCGCACGTGGCCCGACCGCGTCGTCGACACCGCCCCGCTGTGGTGCTCGGTCGACCTCCGCGACGGCAACCAGGCACTGATCGACCCGATGGACCCGGTGCGCAAGCGCCACATGTTCGACGCCCTGGTGCAGATGGGCTTCAAGGAGATCGAGGTCGGCTTCCCGTCGGCGAGCCAGCCCGATTTCGACTTCGTGCGCCAGCTCATCGAGGACGACCTGATCCCCGACGACGTGACGATCCAGGTGCTGACGCAGTGCCGCCAGGAGCTGATCGAGCGCACGTACGAGTCGATCCAGGACGCCCCGCGGGCGATCGTGCACTTCTACAACTCGACCAACCCGCTGCAGCGGCGCGTGGTGTTCGGCCTCGAACAGCCCGACATCGTCGACATCGCCGTCAACGCCGCCCGCCTGTGCCGCAAGCTCGAGGAGCAGCACCCGCGTACGGCGATGCGCTACGAGTACTCGCCCGAGAGCTTCACGCTCACCGAGCCGGACTTCGCCATCGAGATCTGCGAGCGGGTGATGGACGTGATCGAACCCGACGACGACCGCCCGGTGATCCTCAACCTGCCGGCGACCGTCGAGTGCTACACGCCCAACGTCTACGGCGACGTGATCGAGTGGTTCGGCCGCACGATCTCCCGACGCGAGCGAGTGGTGCTGTCGCTGCACCCGCACAACGACCGCGGGTGCGCCGTCGCCGCCGCCGAGTTCGGCGTCATGGCCGGAGCCGACCGGGTGGAGGGCACGCTGTTCGGCAACGGCGAGCGCACCGGCAACGTCGACATCGTCAACCTGGCGATGAACCTGTTCGCCAACGGCGTCGATCCGCAGCTCGACATCAGCGACATCGACCACCTGCGGCGGGTCGCCGAGTACTGCAACCGCCTGCCGGTCCACCCCCGCCACCCGTACGTCGGCGACCTCGTGTACACGGCGTTCTCCGGGAGCCACCAGGACGCGATCAAGAAGGGCTTCGATGCGCTGCCCGCCGACTACGACACGTGGGGCGTCCCGTACCTGCCGATCGATCCGAAGCACGTCGGTCGCAGCTACGAGGCCGTGATCCGGGTCAACAGCCAGTCGGGCAAGGGCGGCGTGGCGTACGTGATCCAGAACGAGCACGGCCTCGACCTCCCCCGTCGCATGCAGATCGAGTTCTCGCGGACGATCCAGCACATCACCGAGGACTCCGGCACCGAGATCGGTCCGGCGGTGATGTGGGCGACGTTCGCCGCCGAGTACCTGCCCGAGGCGCCGCGCTACGTGCTCACCGGCCATGAGCTGCACACCAGCACCGGCGAGGACGGCGTCGGGCGCGCCGTGATCACGGCCCAGGTGGTGGCCGACGGCGTGCACCACACCGTGCGCGGCGAGGGCAGCGGGCCGATCTCGGCGTTCGTGCGCGGCCTGCGCCGCGAGTTCGACGTGCAGTTCGACGTGGTCGACTACGCCGAGCACGCCATCCCGACGGGCGTCGGCGGCCGCAGCGCCGAGGCCACGGCGGCGGCGTACGTCGAGACCGTGGGCCGCCAGGATCCCGACGGCACCGACGAGGCCCGCTGGGGAATCGGCATCGACGTCGACATCACCACGGCCGGGCTGAAGGCCGTGCTCGGCGCGCTCGAGCGCCAGCAGCGCTGACGCCGACGACCGCTGCGGTCCGGCCCACCCGCACCGGCGAGCACTACGGTGACGGGGATGCGCAGGAGCAAGCCCAAGCGCGGTGTGGTCGCGTTCGCCCGCCGCTGGTACCGGCGGGTGATGTGGCTGCGCCTGGCGGCGATGGTCGTCGGCGCGGCCTATGGCGTGGCCACCGTGCTGCGACGCAAGCCGTGGAACCAGCTGCCTCCGGGTTCTCCCGGCGGTGGTGGCGGCGGAGGCGGCGGGTCGCGTGCGCCGCGGCCGATCGCGCCGCGATCGCCGGCCGGTGGGCTCGCCCGCGACCTCCCGCGAGAGGAGGCACCGGTCGTGGAGGCCGTCCTCGCCCGTACCGCCACGGCCGTGGTGGCCGACGCGCCGGCCTGGGTCGCGCCCACCGACGGGGCGTGCCCCGACGGCTACCCGATCAAGGCGAACGCCACGTCGATGATCTACCACCAGCCGGGCGGCCTCTCCTACGAGCGCACCCATTCGGACCGCTGCTACGTCGACGGCGCCAGCGCCGAGGCGGACGGGTTCCGCGCGGCCAAGATCTGAGCCGACGATGGGCAGCTTCCACGCCAAGCTCGCCGCGGCGTGGGCGTCGTCGGGATCGATGCTGTGCATCGGCCTCGACCCCGACCCGGCGCAGCTGCCCGAGCCGCTCGACTCGCTGGTGCCGGTCGACGCGGCGTCGGCGATCGAGCGGTTCTGCATCGCCATCGTCGACGCCACCGCCGACCTCGTGTGCGCGTTCAAGCCGCAGATCGCCCACTTCGCCGCCCAGCGCGCCGAGGGGGCGTTGGAACGGGTGTGCGCCCACATCCGTGAGCGTCACCCGCACGTGCCGCTGATCCTCGACGCCAAGCGCGGTGACATCGGCTCGACCGCCGAGTTCTACGCCCGCGAGGCGTTCGGGCGCTACCGCGCCGACGCGGTGACGTACAACCCGTACCTCGGCACCGACGCCGCGCTCCCGCTGCTCGCCGCCGGCGCCGTGCTCGCCGTCTGCCGCACGAGCAACCCCGGCAGCGCCGAGGTGCAGGAGCTCGATGTGGGGGGCCGCCCCCTGTACGAGCGGGTGGCCGAGATGGTGGTCACCCGCTGGGCGGCCCACGGTGAGTGCGGGCTCGTCGTCGGCGCCACCCAGCCGGAGCCGCTCCGTGCCGTGCGCCAGATCGCCGGCGAGCTGCCGATCCTCGTGCCGGGCGTGGGTGCCCAGGGTGGTGACGTGGCCGCGTGCGTCGCGGCGGGGGCGACCGGGGCCGGCACCGGGCTGATGCTCAGCGCGTCGCGCTCGGTGCTCTACGCGTCGGGCGGCGACGACTTCGCCGAGGCGGCCCGCGCCGAGGCGCTGCGCACGATCGCCGCGATCACGCCAGCACGCGCAGCTCGCTGAGCGCCGCCCGCGCCTGCGCCGGGCCGACGGTGCGCCGGGCGACGATGCCGACGCTCGCCGCGGCGTCGACGTTCACCTGGTTGTCGTCGATGAACAGCACGCGCGACGCCGGCACCTCGAGCAGCTCCACGACGCGGGCGAAGATCGCCGCGTCCGGCTTGGCCAGCCCGAGGCGGAACGACGGGAAGTGGTCGTCGAACAGGGCCAACAGCTCGTCGACCATGAACGCGCCGTCCCAGTGGATGGCGTTGGTGTTCGACAGGCTCGCCGTGCGCACCGGCACCGCCCGCACGAGGTCGGCCGCGCCCGGCAGCAGGCCGCCCGGCCAGCGGGCGAACTCGTCGAGGAACTGCGCCGGCGCGATGTCGAGGTCGAACTCGCCGATGAAGGTCGCGGCGAACTCGTCGGCGTCGCAGCCGCCGCGTTCGAACTCGCCGACCGCGCCCATGCCCAGCCAGCGAGCCCAGAAGTCGACGGGGTCGAGACGGTGGCGGACGAGGAAGGCGTCGAGCCCGCTGAGGTCGACCACCACCCCGCCGAGGTCGAACACCACGACGTCGAACGGGTCCGTCACCGCCACCCCATCACCCCGCAGAACCCAAGATTTCCACAAGCATTTTCGAGCGTTTCTGCACGATTTCGCGGCCAAGAATCGCGAGCGGCGCGCTTGCAAAAGTTCTGGGGCGCGAAATCGTGCGTCCACGCACGATTTTGCTTGTGGAAATCATTTCCCGGCCGGCGGGCGACACCAGGTGCGTCGTCGGTCAGCTGGTGAGGGGGGTGACGTTGAGGATGCCGGGGGCGGCGCGCAGGGCGTCGAGCACGGCGGCCTCGATCGGCGAGGTGATGGCGATCAGCATCACCGCGATGCCCTCGTCGGAGCGGCCCACGTCCATGTCGGCGATGTTCACGCCGGCGTCGCCGAGCAGGGTGCCGACCGTGCCGATCACGCCGGGGCGGTCGTCGTTGGTGACCATCAACATGTGGTCGGCCGGCGGCACGTCGAAGGTGTGGCCGTCGGCCATGACGATGCGCGGCTCGTCGCGCCGGCCGAGGCCCTGCAGGGTGCCGGAGATCGAGTGACCGCCACCACTGATCGTGATCAGGTTGACGTAGTCGGCCGACGTGGTGGTGGACACCTCGCGCACCTCGACGCCCGCGTCCCGCGCCCGCTGCGGGGCGTTGACGTAGGTGACCGGCTCGCTCGACGTGCGGGCGAACAGGCCCTTCAGCGCCGAGAGCCCGACGATGCGCGTGTCGTGGGCGCCGATGTCGCCGTCGACCGTGATCTCGATCGTCGCCGGAAGCTCGCCGACGAGCGTGCCGAACAGGGCGCCGAGGCGCTCGGCGAGGGGCAGGAACGGTCGCAGCGACTCGTGCGCCTCGGCGGCCGCCAGGTTGACGGCGAAGGGCACGAACTCGCCGGCGAGCGCCAGCTGCACCATGTCGGCGATCGTGTCGCCGGCCTTGTCCTGGGCCTCGCGGGTGCTGGCCCCGAGGTGCGGGGTGACCACGACCGACGGGATGCCGAACAGCGGTGAGACCGTGGTGGGCTCGGACGCGAACACGTCGAGCCCGGCGCCGGCCACGATGCCGTCACGGATGGCCTCGGCGAGCGCGGTCTCGTCGACGATGCCACCGCGGGCGACGTTGATCACGCGCAGCGTCGGCTTGGCCTTGAGCAGCAGGTCACGACCGATCAGGCCCACGGTCTCGGGCGTCTTCGGCAGGTGGATCGTGAGGAAGTCGGACTCGGCGACCACCTGGTCGAGCGGCAGCAGGTCGACACCGCCACTGCGCGCCTTCTCCGCCGACACGAACGGGTCGAAGGCGATGAGGCGCATCCCGAAGGCGCGGGCACGATCGGCGACGAGCTTGCCGATGCGGCCGAGGCCGACGATGCCGAGGGTCTTGTCGGCGAGCTCGACGCCCTCCCACAGGTTGCGCTCCCACCGCCCGGCGACCAGGGCGGCGTGGGCCTGGGGCACGTTGCGCGCCTGGGCCAGCAGCAGCGCCATCGTGTGCTCGGCCGCCGAGACGATGTTCGACTGCGGCGCGTTGACCACCATCACGCCACGAGCCGTTGCCGCCTCGACGTCGACGTTGTCGAGGCCGATGCCGGCGCGCCCGATGACCTCGAGGCGCTCGGCCGCCTCGAGCAGCTCACGGTCGACGTTGGTGGCGGAGCGGATGATCAGGGCCGCGGCGCTTCCGATCTCGTCGCGCAGCTCCGCCGGCGAGAGCCCGGTGCGCACATCGACGGTGTGACCGGCCGCGCGGAGGCGGTCCAGTCCTCCTTCGGCGATCTCTTCGGTGACGAGGATGCGGGCCATCGGCACCATGCCTACCGGCGCCGCCGCCCGGCCGCAACGACGTGGACGACAAGTTGCACGCCGCTGCGGCGCCGAATTCGCCGGTGTTGCACCCGCTCGCGCCCGGCGCGCCATGATGGACGCCACGATGAACGAACGGGCGGCGGGTGCGCAGGCGGCGGGTGACGAGGCGCTCGACGACCTGGAGATCCGCGTCCTCGAGCAGCCGGCCGACCTCCGCCGGCTCGTCGTGCTGCTCAATCAGGTGTGGGGCACGGTGACGCCGCTCGTGGGCGTCGAGCTGCTGCGGGCGATCGACCACACCGGCGGCTACGTCGCCGGCGCCTTCTCCCAGCAGCGCATGGTCGGCGGATCGCTCGGCTTCCTCGGTCGCCACCGCGACGAGATCGCCCTGCACAGCCACATCACCGGCATCCTGCCCGGCGTGCGCCACACCGGCCTCGGCCGCCAGATGAAGCTGCACCAGCGGGAGTGGGCCGCGGACCAGGGGCTCAACTGGGTCACGTGGACGTTCGACCCGCTCGTGCGCCGCAACGCCTGGTTCAACATCAGCGTGCTCGGCGCGGCCATCGACGAGTACCTGGTCGACTTCTACGGCCCGATGAACGACGCCATCAACCGCAACGACCCGAGCGATCGACTGCTCGCCGCCTGGCCCACCCACGGATCGATCGAGGTCGTCGACAAGGTGCCGCCGCGGTCGCAGGTGGTGCCGACACCGGACGACATCGTGGTGCTGCGCCGCACCGACCCGGCCGAGGCGGCGACGTGGCGGCTGCGCGTGCGCGAGGAGCTGGGCGGGGCGATCGCCGCCGGCGCCCGGGTGGTGAAGTTCACGCGCGCCGGCGAGTACGTCGTCGCCCCGGCCCCCGAGTGACCGGCCGGTAGCGTCGGGCGCCATGGCCTACCCATTCCTGTCCGACGCGTGGATCGCCGAGGCGCGTGCCATCCGCGACCGCCTCGGCCCCGGAAGCTCGCCGGTCGCCCCGCCGGTGACCGTCAACCTCACGGTGACCGGCGTGCCCTTCGGCACCGGCACCGTCGAGAGCTTCATCGACACCACGTCGGGCGAGCTGGTGCTCGATCTCGGTCAGCTCGACGCGCCGGACGTGTCGCTGACCACCGACTACGACACGGCGCGGGCCATCTTCGTGACCCAGGACCCGGCGGCGGGCATGCAGGCGTTCATGGCCGGCAAGGTGGTGGTGCAGGGCGACATGATGAAGTTGATCGTCCTGCAGTCGATGTCGGTCGCCGACGACACCGCCCGCGAGATCTCCGAGGCGATCCAGCAAATGACCGCGCCCTAGGGGGTTTCGACCTCACTCGCTCGCGGCGCGCGAATCCCCTAGAGCTGATCGAGGGCGTCGGCGAGGCCGGCGACGTCCCACGGGCCGTCGGTGCGCACGATGCCGTCGAGGTCCCACGAGCGCACCCGCTGGACCGTGCCGCCCTGGGCGTAGAACAGCTCGCCGTTGAAACGGCAGCGCTCCGACGCCAGGTACACCACCAACGGAGCGATGTTCGCCGGGTCCCACTCGTCGAAGCGTCCATCCGACGGCGCCATGATGTCGTGCAGCCCGGGGCTGGCCATCGTCAGGCGGGTGCGGGCCGCCGGGGCGATGCAGTTGCACCGCACGTCGTAGCGGGCCAGCTCCTTCGCCGCGATCTGGGTGAACGTGGCGATGCCCGACTTCGCAGCGCCGTAGTTCGATTGCCCCGGGTTGGCCATCAACCCCGACGTCGACGAGGTGTTGACGATCCGACGCGGCCGCCCGCGGTCGGCCTTGTGCTCGGCGCGCCAGAACGCCGCCGCGAACCGCGTCGGCGCGAAGTGACCCTTGAGGTGCACCCGGACGACGTCGTCCCACTCGTCCTCGGTCATGTTGACGATCAGCCGGTCGCGGAGGATGCCGGCGTTGTTGACGAGGACGTCGACTCCACCGAGGGCGTCGACCGTCGACACCACCAGGGACTCGGCGCCGGCCCACGTCGACACGTCGTCGGCGTTGGCCAACGCCCGTCCACCGTGCTCCTCGATCTCGGCGACCACGGTGGCGGCGGCGCCGGGGTCGGCATTCGCCGTCGACGTCGACCCGTCCTCGGCGGCGCCCACGTCGTTCACCACGACGGTGGCCCCCTCGGCGGCGAGACGCAGGGCGTACTCGCGTCCGAGGCCTCGCCCCGCGCCGGTGACGATCGCGATCCGCCCGTCGAGTGCACCCATCGCCGCGGAAACGTAGTGATTGGCCGCGGTCGGTGTCGACTCCCCGCTGCGGTGCCGTGCGATCCCGGCCTACAGGACGATCAGGCTGACGGTCGAGCCCCGGATCACCTGGTCGCCCGGCTGCACCTGCTCGCCGTCGATCGACGCGGCGTAGAACGTCCCGGTGGTCGACCCGAGGACCGGCCCGGCGACGAGTCCGGCGCGTTGAAGCGTCGCCCGTACCGTCGCCAGCGGCATGCCGGTGAGATCGGGCATGTCGACGTAGTCCGGCCCCTTCGACGGGCGGATGGTGATCGTGCCACCACGCGCGACCGGCTGGCCGGCGGCCGGTGACTGTGCGGCGACCTCGTCGACGGCCACGTCGTTGTCGAACACGGGATCGCCGACCGCGATCGTGAGCCCGATGTCGGTGAGCACCTGGGTGGCGTCGCCCTGGGACAGGCCGCGCAGTTGCGGCGCCGTACGGGGCTGAGGCCCGGCCGACACGACGAGCGCGATCTCCGAGCCGGGCAGCACGTCGCCACCGATCGGCACCCCCTCGCCCGACGCCGAGGAGATCACGGTGCCCTTGGGCACCGTCTCGCTGAACTGCTGCGTCGGTTCGCCGGCCTCGAGCTTCAGCGACGCGATCTCGGCCTGGGCGTCGGCGAGGGTCATCCCGGACAGGTCGGGCACCTGGCGGAACTCCGGCCCCTCCGACACGAAGATCAGCAGCGGCGATCCCTCGGCGAGGTCGTCGCCGGCCGCCGGGGCCGTGCGCACCACCTCGCCCGGCGTCGGGTGGTCGTCGCTGCGGACATCCTCGAACGAGATCGACCAGTCGAAGTCGTCCACCTCGGCGACCGCGGCGTCACGGTCGAGCCCGGCGACGTCGGGGATCGGATGGGTCGGGGTGCGGAACAGCATGTAGGCGATCGCGCCGAGCCCGACGAGCACGGCGACCATGAACAGCGCGACCAGCCACGCCACCCAGCGCCGTCGACGCGGTGCCGGCTCCGCCGGCGGCGGCGTCGCGACCGGCGCGGGCGGGCGGCCCGCCGTGGACGCGCCGTCCGTGCCCTGTTTGCGCGCCGCACGGCGCTGCTTGCGCGAGAGCTTGCCGGTGGCGTCCGGGGCGACGTCCGCCGCGGGCGGCGGGGTACGCGGTGTGCGCTCGACCAGGGCCGCGAGGTCGTCGTACTCACCGGTCGACGAGGGCGCCGCCGAAGCCACGCGCCACGGCGCCGGCCGCCGCGGCGACGCCGCGCTCGGCCACCGGGGCGGTCGCTCCGGGTGCCTCGCCGTCGCCCTCGCCGTCCGGCGGAGTGCTCGGCGGCGCCGGCAGGTCGTCGGCGGACAGCTCGCCGTCGCCGTCGCCGCACCGGCCGGTTCGGTCGAGGGCGCTCCCGTCGTGGCGTCGCTCGCGGTCGGCGGCACCAGCATCGGCTCCGGCTCGGCCGGCGGACGCTCGATGCCACCGGTCGGGTCGTTGGGCCGGCGCATCGCGCTCGGGTCCTGTTCGAACAGGCTCGCCGCCAGGGTCGGGATCGGCGTCGGGCGGGGCAGTCGCGGGGCCGCCTGCACCAGGGCGCGCCCGAACTGGGCGGCGGTCGAGCGCTCCACCGGGTCCGGCCGACCGGCTCGCTCGAGCACGCTGGCGAGCGGGCCGAGGTCGGCGTCGACCGGCATCAGGCGACCGGCGCGGGCCGACAGGGTGGCCACCGTGGACTCGGCGGCGAAGGGCACCGATCCCGTGACCCCCTCGATGAGGATGAGGGCCAGCGAGTAGACGTCGGTCTTGCCGTCGACCGGCACGCCCTGGGCCTGCTCGGGCGAGGCGTAGCGCGCGACGTGGGTGGCGACGCGCGATGGCTCGCGCCACTCCTCGTCGCCGAGGATGCGCGCCAGCCCGAAGTCGACGATGCGTAGCCGGCGATCGTCGCCGAACACCAGCTTCGACGGCGTCAGCTCGGTGTGGACCAGCCCGTTCTGATGGGCGAAGTCGAGGCCGCGGCACGCATCGAGGCCGACCATCAGCGCCTGCGACGGGGTGAGCCAGCGGCCGCGGTCGTAGAGGTCGCGCAGGCTGCCCCCGGTGAGCGACTCGCCGACGACGTACACCGTGGCGCGCTTGCCGATCAGCTGCTCGCCCCAGTCGTAGATGGCCGCGATGTTCGGGTGCGAGATCCCGACGACACGTTCCATCTCCTCGGCGAAGCGGCGCCGGAAGTCGGCCGACTCCGACAGCTCGGGACGCACGAGCTTGACGGTGACCGCCCGGTCGAGCTCGGTGTCGACGGCCGCCGCGATCAGCGTGTTGGCGCCGGCGGCGACCGTTCGGGTGACCTCGTAGCGCTCGCCGATGATGCGGCCCTCCAGGCCCTTGCGCTTCGGCCGGGCGGCTGATGCCATGGCGTCGGTGTCGGGGGCGGCCTGATCGGGCTGGTCGGTGGTCATCTGGTACGTCGTGGCAGATCGGTGGAGCGTTCGGTCGTGGCGGCTCGGATCGGCTCGGCGCGACCGACCCTGCAGACCGTGCGGTGCGAGGTTACCGGCGATGCCGAGCACGGTGGTGACGCGCCGCTGGCATCATGGACGGCGATGTCGACATCTGCTCCCGGTCATCCCGATGTCGTCGAGGACCACCCGGCGCCGGCGTCCGACAGCGGTCCGAGCCCGAGGCGGCGCCGCCGGCCCGACCCGAAGCTGGCGCTCGCCAGCCTGGCCATCGCCTTCGGTCTGGTGCTGATCGGCTACGGGCTGGTGCGGTCGGTCACCGGTGACGAGGTGACGAACCTGCCCAGCGCGATCGAGGCGATCAGCCCGGTGCCCGACGCCGTGCAGGTGCCGGCGCAGACCGAGGTCCTCGTCGACCTCGAGGCGAGCTACGCCGGACGGCTCACGATCGACGGCGCCGCCTTCGAGACGGTCGACATCTCGACGTTGACGAACGAGGGCGTCGAGCCGGGCGCCCAGGTCGACGTGCCGCCGGGCCGCGTGGTGTTCGACCCGGGCAACGCCACGCTCCGGTTCACGCCGGCCGAGGGCACGGCGATCGAGCGCTTCGCCGAGGGCAACCACACGGTGCGGGTCACGTACTGGCCGATCGAGCTCGGCCCCGACCACGCCAAGGACTACACGTGGACGTTCCACGTCGTGTGACCCGGTAGCCGGTCGCACGGTCGAGTGCACGCGGCGTGCTGATGCGGTCGGCCGCCGTGACTCGGTACGTCTCCGTCGGGGGGTCCGGGGGGCGGTAGCCCCCTGGTGCGGCGGCAGAGGGCGAGCTTGCTCGCCGCCGCCAGCAGTTCTTCGGTGCGGCGCAGCCGCTCAACGAACTCGACCGAACGGAGCGAGCGAGCGCAGCGAGCGATGCGAGCGAGGTCGAAACGCTACCGCGCCTGCAGCGCCTCGATCAGCTTGGGGAGCACCTTGTGCACGTCGCCGACGATGCCGAGGTCGGCGACGCCGAAGATCGGCGCCTCCTTGTCCTTGTTGACGGCGATGATGTTCCGCGAGCCCTTCATGCCCACCATGTGCTGGGTGGCTCCGGAGATGCCGGCGGCGATGTACACGGTCGGCTTGACCACCTTGCCGGTCTGGCCGACCTGGTAGGCGTAGGGCACCCAGCCGGCGTCGACGATCGCCCGTGACGCGCCCGGCGCGCCCTTGAGCAGCCGGGCGAGCGTCTCGATCATCTCGTACTTGCCCGCCTCGCCGAGGCCGCGGCCGCCGGACACGACGATGTTGGCCTCGTCGAGCTTGGGCCCGGTGTGCTCCTCGACGTGGTTCGCCACGATCGTGGCCGCGCCGGCGGCGCCGAGGTCGGGCACGGGCGCGGCGGTGACCGTGGGCGCAGCGCCACCGGCCGCTTCGGCGTTGAAGCTCTTCGGGCGGAAGGCCACGAGGTACGGCCCCGGGCCGGTGAACGTGGTGGTGACGAGCTGGGTGCCGCCGAACACCGGCGTGGTCACCTTCACCGCGTCGCCGTCGACGGCGAGCTCGACGTTGTTCGTCAGCACCGGGCGATCGAGCTTGACCGAGAGCCGGCTGATGACGTCGCGGCCGACGTAGTCCTGAGGGAACAGCACGAGGTCGGGGGCGTCGCCGCCCGCGATCACCGCGTGCATCGCCGCGGCGACTGCGACACCGGGGAGGTGTCCGCCGAGGTCGCCGGTGGCGTACGCCGCCGTGGCCCCGTGCTCGCCGAGCGCCGCGGCGATGTCGCCGGCGTCACCGACGACGAAGGCCGTGACGTCGGACGCAACCGCACGCGCCTTGGTGAGCAGTTCGAGGGTGGCCGACGTCGCCGCCCCGTCGGCGCTCTGCGCCAGCACCCAGATCTTGGAGATCGTCATCGTGTTCGACCTTTCGTTGTCCGCTCAGATGACCTTGAGGTCGTCGAGGAAGGCGACGATCTTCTGGTAGGCCTCGCCGTCGTCCTCGACGATCTCGCCGGCCGCCCGCTCGGGGGCGGCGGCGACGTCGACGATCTGCTGACCGGCCCCGGCCCAGCCGACCGGCGTGATGCCGAGGTCGCCGGCGGTGACCGTGTCGACCGGCTTCGACTTGGCGGCCATGATCCCCTTGAAGCTCGGGTAGCGCGGCTCGACGACGCCGGCGGTCACGCTGACGACGGCCGGGAGCGGGCAGGTGACCTCGTCGTAGCCGGCCTCGGTCTGGCGGTTCACGGTGAGCTGGCCGTCGGCGACCGACACCGACTTGGCGAACGTCACCGACGGCAGACCGAGCAGCTCGGCGATCTGCTCGGGGACGGTGCCGGTGTAGCCGTCGCTCGACTCGGTGCCGGCGAGGATCAGGTCGACGTCGCCGAGACGCTTGGTGGCGGCCGCCAGCACCTTGGCCGTGGTGAGGGCGTCGGAGCCGGCGAGGTCGGGGTCGGACACGAGCACGGCGCGGGCCGCGCCCATCGCCAGCGCGGTGCGGATCCCGGCCACCTCGCCGTTGGGAGCCATCGACACCAGGCTGACCTCGCCGCCGCCCGCCTTGTCGACGAGCTGCAGCGCCATCTCGACGCCGTACATGTCGGACTCGTCGAGCATCAGCTTGCCGCCGCGCACCAGCGTGTGGTCGGCGGGGTCGAGCGCCCCGGGCAGGGCGGGGTCAGGGATCTGCTTGGCGCAGACGACGACGTTCATGGCGGGCCATTGTTACCGAGGAGTAGCGGACCGACAACAGTCGGAGCGGCCGCTCATCGGTCACATCGCGGGTGACCGGGTAGCGTCGGGCGCTTGCGGATCCTGCTGGTCGTGAACTCGTTCGCGTCGTCGGTGACGGCACGCAACACGGTCGTCGTGCAGCGCCGCCTGGCTCGTGGCCACGAGGTCGAGCTCGTCGAGACGAACCGCCGCGGGCACGCCACCCGCTTCGCCGCCGACGCCGCCCGCCGCGGCTTCGACGTGGTGATGGCGTTCGGGGGCGACGGCACGCTGAACGAGGTGGCGACCGGGCTGGCCGGCACCGACGCCGCGCTCGGGGTGCTCCCGGGCGGCTCGACGAACGTGTTCGCCCGCACGATCGGGCTCCCCAACGATCCCGTCGCCGCCGCCGGCCTGCTGGCCGACGGCATCGATGCCGGCAACGTGCGCCCGATCGGGCTCGGCCGGGTCAACGGGCGGTACTTCTGCTTCCACACCGGCGTCGGTTTCGACGCCGCGGTGGTGGCGACCGTCGAGCGGCGAGCGACGCTGAAGCGCTGGCTCGGCCACCCGCTGTTCATCACGGCGGCGCTCACCACGTGGCTCGAGTACGACCGCCGCACCCCGCACTTCCGGGTGGTCACGCCGAGCGGGGTCGTGCCCGACGGCTACTTCACCATCGTGCTCAACACCAACCCGTACACGTACCTCGGCAACCGTCCCCTCGACCTGTCGCGCGCCGCCACCTTCGAGCGCAGTCTGGTGGCGATCACGTTCCGGTCGCTGCGGGCCACGGCCCTGCTCGGCGGGGTCGCCGGGGCCCTGCGTGGGGGTGGCGTGAAGCCGACCCGGCGCCTCGACGAGCAGGTCGACCTCGACGAGCTCGTGATCGAGCACGAGACCCCGTTCCCCTACCAGGTCGACGGCGACTACCTCGGCGAGTCCTGCCGCCTGGAGTTCGACCACGTCCCCGACGCCGTCCGCCTCGTCCTCCCCGGAGGATGATTTCCACAAGCAAAATCGTGCGTGGACGCACGATTTCGCGCCCCAGAACTTCTGCAAGCGCGGTGCTCGCGATTCTTGGTCGCGAAATCGTGCAGAAACGCTCGAAAATGCTTGTGGAAATCTTCGGGGGCTGGGGTCACCCGAGGGGCTAGGGGTGGTCGCGGAGGGCGGCGAGGATCTCGTCGGGGACGTCGGTGCAGATGCCGTCGACGCCCCAGGCGGCGAGCTGGCGGGCCCGCGCCGGGTCGTTGCAGGTCCAGGTGTTGACGGCGAGCCGGCGTTCGTGGCAGCGGGCGATCAGGTCGGCGTCGACGGTCGGAACCGCGGGATGGATCGCCACGTGGCCGCGCGCGCACGACGTCGTCGATGTCGTCGGACGTCACCGGCCGGAACGTCAACCACGCCGTGGGCAGCTCGGGCGCGAGCGTGCCGGCAACGGTCGACGCTCTCGATGCGGAACGACGAGATGATCCAGTTGGTGATCGGCTCGGCGCGCGACGCCAGCAGGGCGACCACGCCCTCGGCGACCGACTCGGACTCGTCGAAGTCGGGTTCGGCCGGATCGTTCTTGATCTCGATGTTGACGAAGGCACCGGCGCACGCGTCGAGCGCCTCGCCGAGCGTCAGCACGTGCCCCGGCAGGTCGACCCGCTGGCACGCGACGATCTCGCGCCCGTCGGGGAGACGGGCGTCGTGGTTCACCACGATGGCGCCGTCGGCCGTGCGCCGGGCGTCGAGCTCGATGCCGGCGGCCCCCATGCGGACCGCGGCGGTGAACGCCTCCCGGGTGTTCTCCCGCTCGGCGCGCGACGCGCCCCGGTGCGCGATGACGTTCGTCACGTCCGCACGCTAACCCTTGTCACCGGCCAACCCTTGACCTAACTTCACGTCCACAGCGCCTCGCGCAGCCTCGGCGAGGCGGCACGGCCGCTGCACCCGCCCGTGACGTCGTGACCAGACCCCGCCCCCGGTCGCAGGAGGAAATTCGTGTCGATCCTTGCTTCGAGCCTCGCTCTGGGAGGCGCCGATTACTCGTGGCGTGCGCACGCTCTGTGTCGGGACACCGACCCCGAGCTGTTCTTCCCGGTCGGCACGACAGGGACGGCGCTCACGCAGATCGACCGGGCCCGCCAGGTGTGCGGCGAGTGCGGCGTGCGGTCGGAGTGCCTCGACTTCGCCCTCGCCACCAACCAGGACTCCGGCATCTGGGGCGGGCTGTCGGAGGAGGAGCGCCGCGTGATCCGACGCCAGCGCGCCGCCGCCGGCCGCCGCCGCGTCGGCTAGCCGCTTTCGCGACCTAGCGCGTTACGTCTCCACCGCAGAAGTCGGAGGCGACAGTTCCCTCGGGGACGCGCAGAAAGTCGTCACGCTC
This sequence comes from Ilumatobacteraceae bacterium, assembly GCA_963816635.1. GTDB lineage: Bacteria > Actinomycetota > Acidimicrobiia > Acidimicrobiales > Ilumatobacteraceae > Desertimonas. The sequence continues at coordinate 51,094 of CAWFLK010000022.1, forward strand.
GGGCACCGAGTGGCCGGATGCGTGCGAGCCGCGGGAGGAGTTCTGGTTGCCGGGCGAGGCGACGAAGGAGCTTCGAGCCCGGTCAGGTGAGCGGCACGACCATCTGCACCAGCGTGCCCTGCTGATCGACGCCGTGGGGCTCGAGCCCGACGGCTTCGAGGTCCATCGGTTTGGCGTTCTGCATCGTGATCGTGCCGTTGAGCTCGGTGGTGACGAGCGTGCGCACGATCGACAGGCCGAGCCCGGTCGCCGACTCCAGGGTGAAGGTGGGATCGATCCCCTTGCCGTCGTCGATGACGTCGACCGCCAGCTCCTCGCCGTCGTTGTGCAGCGAGACCACCACCTTGCCGCCACCGCTGCCCTCGGGGAACCCGTGGTCGACGGCGTTCTGCATCAGCTCGGTGAGCACCACCGACAGCGGCGTCGCCACGCGAGCCGGGATGCGCCCGCCGTCGCCGGCCAGCGTGAACTCGATCGGGCGGTCCGGTGACTGCAGGCTCTCCTCGGCGAGGCGCAGCAGCGGCCGCACGATCTCGATGAACGTGACGTCGTCGCCGGGCTCGCGCGACAGCGACTCGTGGACGAGGGCGATGGTGCGGATGCGCCGCACCGACTCGGCGATCGCCGCCATCGCCTCCGGGTTGGTCAGCCGCCGGCCCTGCAGGCGCAGCAGCGACGAGATCGTCTGCAGGTTGTTCTTCACCCGGTGGTGGATCTCGCGGATCGTCGCGTCCTTGCTCATCAGCAGGCGATCGCGCTGACGGACGTCGGTGACGTCGCGTATGAGCAGCACGCCGCCGACCACCTCGCCGGCGGCCAGGATCGGCATGCACCGGCAGAGCAGCACGATGTCGGCCGACTGTTCGAACTCCTCGACCACCGGCGCCTTGTCCTCGAAGGCGCGGCGCACCACGTCGTCGTAGAAGCCGAGCTCGGACAGCCGCATGCCGACCGCGTTGGCCTGGATGCCGACGCGGTGCATCGCCGAGTTGGCGTTCGGCGAGAGATAGCGCACCCGCGCCTCGCCGTCGACGATGAGCACGCCGTCGCCCACCCGCGGTGCGGCGGTCGAGTCGGCTGCCGGTCCCGAATACGGGAACGTGCCCTCGGCGACCATCGCCGCGAAGCGCCCGAACAGGGCGAGGTACTCGCGCTCGAGCTCGCCGGCGACGCGCCCGCTGCGCTCCACCCACTCGCGGGTCATGACGGCGATGATCTGGCCCTTGCAGCGCACGGGGATCGCCAGCATGCGCGCCGGCTCCACCTGCTCCTCGACCGGGACGTCGCCCTCGGTGATCTCCCCTGACGTGAGCACCGACGTCGAGCACCGCCTGCTCGCTCGAGTTGGCGAAGGTGCCCACCCAGTCGGTGCGGTACACCGTCTGGCCGGTGGCGGGTCGCATCTGGCCGATGATCAGCCAGCGGTCGTCCTTGGTCGGCGCGTACAGCAGGAGGTCGGAGAAGCAGAGGTCGGCGAGCAGGCCCCACTCCGACGTCAGGCGGTTCAGGTGACTGACCTGCTCACGGTCGAGGGACGTGTACTCGCGCACGAGACCGGCGAGCGATGCCACGGCGCCCAGTCTGCCCGATCCGGTCGGTCCACGGGCGGAGGCCCGACGTCGATGCTCAGGCGCGCAGGAAGCTCGACGATGTCGAGCAGGCCGCCGAGGTCGTGGACGTCGCTCGGCAGCGCCTCGACGTCGAGCACGTGCGGTGCCAGGGCCGCCAGCTCGGCGCGGCGCTCCGACTCGCGCGTGGCGACGAGCGCCACCTCGTGGAAGCGGCCGGCCACCTCGGCGAGCACGTCGTGCACGGCCCGCCGTTCGGCGGCGCCGACCTCACCGATCGACTCGCTCACCGCGGCGACGAACGAGGTGCGCTCGGCGGCCTCGCCGAGTCGGCGGGCACTCGTGGCGGCCGCGCGCGACGTCATCTGCGCCGGCGTCGTGCGGTTGGCGATGATCGCCCCCAGCTGGTACCCGCGCCCGACCAGCTCGCGGGCGAGGTACGCGGCCTCGTGCGCCGGCGCCGCTTCCAGCGTCGACACGACGACGAACGCCGTGCGCGGGTCGCCGAGCAGGGCCTCCACCTCGCGGGCCCGGGCGACGAAGCCCTTCTCCATCGCTTGGAAGAGGATGAAGAACTGGGCGATGTCCTGCAGGAAGTGCGACCCGAGCACCCGGTCGGCGATCTGGTTGAACGGCTTCGACGCCACGTTGAACAGTCGCGACCGGTACGGCACGGTGAGCCACTTGAGCAGCCGGCCGCCGAAGAACTCGACCATGCGCGACGGGGCGTCGAGCACGTCGAGGGCGTTGCGCGACGGCGGCGTGTCGACGACCACGAGGTCGTACTCGCCCGACGCGTGCACGTCGTGCAGCTGCTCCATGGCGAGGTAGTCGTGGCTGTGCACGAAGCGGCCGGTGATGTTCTGGTAGAGCGGGTTCGACAGCACCGAGTCGCGAACCTCGGCGTTCGGCGCGTGGCGCCGGATCAGTTCGTCCCAGCCCGCCTTGGTGTCGAGCATCGCCGCCCACAGCTCGCCCATCGGCTCGACACCGGCCGCGGCGAACGCCGCCGCCGGCACCTTCGTCGCCCGGTTCCCGAGGGCGCCGACGCCGAGGGCGTCGGCGAGGCGTCGGGCCGGGTCGACGGTGAGCACGAGCACCTTGCCGCCCTGGTTGACGACGGCGGAGAGCCCGAGCGCGGCAGCGATCGTCGTCTTGCCGACGCCGCCCGAGCCGGTCACGAGGATCATCTCCTTGCTCGCGAGCAGCGCGTCGAGGCCGCCGCCGCTCGGGTCTCGCGCCGGGGCCATCGGCGTCAACCGACGTCGAGCTCGTCGGCGAGCGCCGATGCGACGAGCGACACCACTCGCCGCCCGGTCGCCCGGGTGAACAGCTCGGGGACGTAGAGCACGGGGAGGCCCGGCGCGAGGCCGGCGCGCAGGCGTTCGAGGTGGCGTCCGCCGACACGGCGGCGGGCCTCGGTGAGCTGGGCGGCGCGCACGACCTGACGCACGCCGGTGCCGCACGCCTCGACGAGCACCGCGTCGGCGCCGCCGAGGCGTTCGACCACCTCGGACTGGCGTCGATCGAACAGCGCCGGCAGCACGCGGTTGGCCACGACGGCGGCCGGGGCCACCCGCGTCTGGGCGTCGAGGCGGCCGAGCAGGTCGATCGTCTCGGCGACGGGCATCTCCTCGGGTGTCGTGACCACCACCACGCCGGTCCGCTCGTGGTCCTCGAGGATGTCGAGCATCCAGCGCGTCTGGTCGCGCACCATCCCCACCTGCACGAGATCGCGGATGACTCGGGGCGCGCCGACCTGGGCGACGATGTGGCCGGTCGCCTCGGCGTCGACGACCACCAGGTCGTAGTGGCGCTCGCGCACCTCGTAGGCGAGCTTGCCGACGCCGAGGATCTCCTTCACGCCGGGGGCGGCGTCGGCGACGAAGTCGAAGGTGCGGGCGAGCGGCCCGATGCGCCCGACGAACGGCACGCGGACGAACAGGCGGAGGTACTCGCGCAGCGCGTCCTCGGTGTCCATGTTCATGCCGAACAGGTTGCGCTCGAGCTGGCGCGGCTCGAACTCGAAGTCGCTGGCGTCGAGCGCGGCGGCGAGGGCGTTCTTGGCGTCCATCGAGCACACCAGCGTGCTCCGGCCGCTGCGAGCGCCGAGCAGGGCGAGCGCGGCTGCGACCGACGTCTTGCCGACCCCACCCTTGCCGGTGACGAAGAGCAGCTGATGGTCGAGCAGCGCCGTCACGCCGGTCTCACGGGGTGGTGCTCGACGGCGCGGCGTGCGGATGCGGTATGCGCCCCCGCCGGCGGAGCGCCCCGTCGGGGGGTCCGGGGGGCGGTAGCCCCCCGGTGCGGCGGCACGGCCGGCTCTGCCGGCCGCCGCCAGAGACTGGGTGCGGCGCAGCCGCTCCACGAGCTCGACCGAGTGGAGTGAGCGAGCGAGTCTTCGAGCGAGCGAACGGAACGAGCGTCGAAATCAACTTCCAAAGCCGATGCGGCGTCCGTCGTCGACGCTGCCCAGCTCGACGTAGGCGATCTTGCCCACCGGCACGGCGATCCGCCGCCCGCGGCGGTCGGTCAGCCACAGGACCTCGCTGGCTCCGGAGAGCGCCGCCTCGACGGCCGCCTCGGTGGCGTCCTTCTCGGCGTCGTCCATCTCGAGGTTGATCTCGCGGGGGGCCTGGGTCACTCCGATGCGCACGTCCACGGCCCGCAGCGTACGGTGCGAATCCGCGGAGGACACGAGGCTCGGGTCGTGCGACACTGCTCGTCGTGCCTTCGACCTCCGCGTACCTCCGCTTCCCCCACCTGGCTGGCGAGCTGCTCGTGTTCTGTGCTGCCGACGACGTGTGGCTGGCGCCCGTCGCCGGCGGCCGCGCCTGGCGCCTCACCGCCGACGCCACGCCGGTGAGCCGGCCCCGCTTCTCGCCGGACGGCGGGCGCGTCGCCTGGATCTCCACGCGTGACGGGCACGCCGAGGTGATGGTCGCCGACGTCGACGGCGGCAGCGCCGACCGTCTCACCTGGCTGGGGTCGGCGGCGACGATCGTGCTCGGCTGGACGGGCGACGGCCGGGTGCTGATCGCCACCGACGCCCACGAGGGCCCGCGCCGACGGGCGATGGTGCACGCCGTGGCCCTCGACGGAACGGTCGAGCAACTCCGCCACGGTGCGGCGTCAGGGCTCGCGGTGCACCCCGGCGGCGCGGTCGCACTGTCGACGCCGATGAGCCGCCCGCCGGCGCACTGGAAGCGCTATCGCGGCGGCACCGCACCACGGCTGTGGCTCGACCGCGGCCGGGGACGGGAGCTGGGAGCGCCTGCTCCCCGACATCGAGGCCGGGCTGGTGTCGCCGAACTGGATCGGCGACACCCTCGTGTTCGCCAGCGATCAGGGCGCCACGTTCCCCGACCACGCCGATGGCCAGTCCAACCTGTGGGCGCTCGACGCGCTCGGATCCGGCGAACCGACGCAGGTGACCCACCACGGCACCGCCGAGGGCTACGTGCGCGACCCGGCGGGCGACGGCGAGCGGATCGTGTACCACGCCCGTGGGGTGCTCTACCTGCTGACCGGGCTCGACGCCTCCCCGACGGCGCTCGACGTCACCCTCGGCGGAGCGTTGGCGACGCGTCGGTCGCGGGCGCTGGCGCCGACCGAACGGCTCAACGAGGTGCGCCCCGACCACGGCGGCGACGCCAGCGTGGTCGAGTGGCGGGGCAAGGTGTTCCACCTCGCCCACCGCGAGGGTCCGGCCCGCGCCGTCGTCGCCGACTCCGGCGTGCGCGCTCGGCTTCCTCGCCTGCTCGGGCGGAGCGGGTCGGCGATCGTCGTCAGCGACGCGGGCGGGGCCGACCGCCTCGAGATCCACGACCTCACCGGCGCCACGGCGGCACGAATCGTCGACGCCGACGTCGGCCGCGTCGTCGGGCTCGAGGCGAGCCCGGCCGGCGACGTGGCGATCGCCCTGTCACGCGACGGGCGTGTGCACCACGTCGACGTCGCCTCGGCGCAGACGCGGGAGGTTGCCCACTCGACCGAAGGAGAAGTGGCGTCGGCGGCGTTCTCGCCCGACGGGCGCTACGTCGTGTGGGCGCAACCGACCCGCCTCGAGCAGTTGCACCAGCTCGTCGGCCTCGACCTGTCCCGCGACGACGCCGAGCCGGTGACGCTGACCTCGGGCCGGTTCGCCGACACGTCCCCGTCGTTCAGCCGCGACGGCAAGCACCTGCTGTTCCTCTCGGCGCGGACCTTCGATCCGAGCTACGACCAGCACTCCTTCGACCTGTCGTTCGTCGCCGCGGTCCGCCCCTACCTCGTGCCGCTCACCGCCACCGAGGCGGCGCCGTTCGGACCGAGCGCCGAGGGCTGGCGGATCAGCGCTCCGGACGCACCGCCGGCGGACGGGTCCGCGCCCGGCACGACGGCGGAAGGCAACGGCGAGGCGGCGTCGGTGACGTGTCCGGACTGGGACGTCGACGGTTTCGAGGAGCGCATCGTGGCGTTCCCGGTGCCGTCGGCCGGCTACCGCGAGTTGCGCGCCGTCCACGACGGCGTGCTGTGGATCCACGAGTCGGCCGAGCGCGGTGTGCTCGGCACGTCGCGTGCCGGCGTCACCGACGAGCCCGCCGACCTGTTGGAGTTCTTCTCCTTCCCCAAGCGCAAGCTGGAGGTGCTCGGCAAGGCCGACGGCTACGCGCCGAGCGGCGACGGACGGCGCGTCGTCGTCCGCGACAAGGAGGCGTTGTCGGTGCGACCGGCCGACCGGGCCGTCAAGCCCGACGACGCCGACCAGGTGGCGATCGACGTCGGCCGGTTGCACTTCGAGCTCGACCCGGTCGCCGAGTGGCGCCAGATGTTCGAAGAGACGGTGCGCCTGATGACCGACAACTTCTGGCGGGCCGACATGGACGGCGTCGACTGGGCCGGGGTCGTCGACCTCTACCGGCCGCTGCTCGAGCGCATCGCCTCGTACGACGATCTCGTCGACGTGCTGTGGGAGGTGATCGGCGAGCTCAACACGTCGCACGCCTACGTGATGCCGCCGGTCGAGGCCGGTGACCTCTCGCGCCGGCTCGGCAAGCTCGGCGCCGACCTCTCGCCGGCCGACGGCGGGTGGCGGATCGACCGCATCCTGCCCGGCGAGTCGAGCGACCCCGATGCCCGCTCCCCGCTGCGCGCCGCCGGGGTGGGCGCGAACGAGGGCGACGTCGTCGTCGCCGTCGGCGGGCGCCCCGTCGATCCCCGCTTCGGGCCGGCGGCCTCGCTGCTCGGCGTGGCCGACCAGCCGGTGGAGCTGACGATCCGCGCCGGCGACGCCGCCGGATCCGACGCCGATCGGCGGGTGGTCGTGGTGCCGCTCGCCACCGAGGAGACGCTGCGCTACCAGGACTGGGTGCGCGGCCGGGCGGCGTACGTCGCCGAGCACGGCGGCGGGCGCCTCGGCTACCTGCACATCCCCGACATGATGGGCGTCGGGTGGGCGCAACTGTTCCGGTCGTTGCGCCAGGCCACCCAGCGCGAGGGGCTCATCGTCGACGTTCGCTACAACCGCGGCGGCCACACCAGTCAGCTGGTGATCGAGCAGCTGGCGCGACGCCCGATCGGCTGGGCGGTGGCGCGCGGCCTCGGGAGCTTCGAGACCTATCCGGACAACTCGCCACGCGGGCCGGTGGTGTTCGTCACCAACGAGAACGCCGGATCCGACGGGGACATCGTCAACGCCGCGGCGCAGGCGCTCGGGATCGGTCCGGTGGTCGGCGTGCGCACCTGGGGCGGCGTGGTGGGGATCGACGGTCGCTTCGACCTCGTCGACGGCACGGTGGTCACCCAGCCGCGGTTCGCGTTCTGGCTGAAGGGCAAGGAGTGGGGCGTCGAGAACCACGGCGTCGATCCCGACATCGAGGTGGAGATCGCCCCCGCCGAGCTGCTGCACGAGGCCGAGTCCGATCGTCAGCTCGACCGGGCGATCGAGGAAGCGCTCACCCGTCTCGAGGCGCAGCCGGCGGCCGGTCCCCCGCCGATGCCGCCGCCCAAGGTCCGCCCCACGGCCTGACCGCAGACCCGACGCAACCGGAGGGCACCAGCTGGTCCGTACGGTCCGGTTGGTGCCCTCCGGTTGCAGCGAGCGAGGTCGAAACCCTCAGACGGCGGTGGCGCAGAACGTGTCGCCCATCGCCTTGCTCGACTCCGTGGCGACGGCGAGCTCGATGCCGTCGGGGTGGAGCGCACCGAGCATGCCGCGCACGAGACCGCGGTCGACGGCGCAGATCACCGGGTGATCGACGGCGACGGCACCGAACGGGCAGTGGTCGTTGACGATGCGCAGGCGACCCTGTCGATCGGACGCGGCCCGCCCGGTGGCGGCGACCTGCTCGGTTCGCGCGGCGAAGCCGTGGGCCGTGAGCGCGTCGGCGACGGCCTGCATCGCCGAGCGCAACGAGCGCTGCCCGGAGGTCAACGCCTCGCCGGTGAGCCCGGCGGCGAGGGCGCGGCCGTACGTGGAACCGACGTCCTCGGCGATCGCTTCGGCGTCGGCCGGCGACAGTTCGGCGAGCGCCCGCCCGAGCAACGCCAGCACGAGGTCGTCGCTGCGCACCGGCAGGTCGTGCTCCGACGCGCCGCCCACCGCCACGTAGTGCTTCGACGGGCGCCCGGCCCGCCGAGCGCCGGCGTCGGCGGAGGCGCGGGCGACCACCTCGATGTACCCACCGGCAGCGAGCTTGTCGAGGTGGTGCCGGGCGACGTTCGGGTGCACCCCGACTTCCGACGCCACCGAGGTCGCGGTGACCCCGCGCGCCGGCCCCTCGGTGGGCGCGCGGTCGCGCACGTAGAGGTAGATGCTGCGCCGCGTCGGATCACCGAAGGCGTCGGTGATGGCCGACACGGCGGCCGCGAACCCGGGACCCATCGGCTCGGGCCGCGTCGTCGCATCCACCGGCGGCGCGATCGGGGTATCCAACGCGCCCCCGGACCCGCTGGAGGTCATGGCCGGTATTCTACCTATCGGAACAGTGGTAATTCGACGGAGAGCGAGCGCCCCACCCATGTCCCTCTCGACCGAGCAACTGCTGGACGCGCTGCGCCCGGTGCAGGACCCCGAGCTGCACCGATCGATCGTCGACCTCGGCATGGTGCGTCGCGCCGAGCTGCGGCCCGACGGTGTGGTCGACGTCGGCGTCGCCCTCACCATCGCCGGATGCCCGCTGCGCAACGAGATCGACCACCGCGTCACCGCCGCGCTGATGCCGCTCGAGGGCGTCACCGGCGTCACCCTCGACTTCACGGTGATGACCGACCAGGAGCGCGAGGCCCTGCGCGGCCGGCTGCAGGGCACCGACGGCCATGCCGGGCACAGTCACGGACCAGCCCAGGGTCACGCCCAGGGGCGCCCGGTGCCGTTCAACCAGCCCGGGTCGAAGACCCGTCCGTTGCTCATCTCGTCGGGCAAGGGGGGCGTCGGCAAGTCGTCGGTCACCACCAACCTGGCCGTGGCCCTCGCCGCACGCGGCCACAGCGTCGGCGTCGTCGACGCCGACATCTACGGCTTCTCGATCCCCCGCATGCTCGGCGCCGACGCCGACCCGGTGGCGATCGACGAGATGCTGATCCCGTCGGAGTCGTGGGGGGTGAAGTGCATCTCGATCGGCTATTTCGTCCCCGACGGCCAGGCGGTGATCTGGCGCGGTCCGATGCTGCACAAGGCGCTGGAGCAGTTCCTCGCCGACGTCTTCTGGGACAACCCCGACTTCCTGCTCGTCGACATGCCCCCGGGCACCGGCGACATCGCCATCTCGCTCAGCCAGTACCTGCCCCGCGGCGAGGTGTACGTCGTCACCACGCCGCAGCTCGCCGCCCAGAAGGTCGCCCGGCTGTCGGCGGCGATGGCGGCCAAGGTCAACCTCACCGTGCGCGGCGTCATCGAGAACATGTCGTGGTTCACCGGCGACGACGGCACGCGCTACGAGCTGTTCGGACGCGGCGGCGGTGAGGCGTTGGCCGCCGAGCTCGACGTCCCGCTCCTGATGCGCCTCCCGCTGGTGCCGGCCCTGCGTGCCGGCGGCGACGACGGTCGACCGATCGCGGCCACCGACCCGGACAGCGAGGCGGGGCGGGCGTTCCACGAGCTGGCCGAGCGCATCGCCGACGACCTGCGACCGCGCAAGGTGTTCAGCGACGCGTTGCGCGTCGTCTGAGAGCACGCGCCGTCCCGCGGCGCGCAACGAGCGCTCAGTAGGGTCGGGCCATGAGCGAAACGCCGCCGCCTCCGCCACCGCCCAACCTCACGCCACCGCCGGGCTACGCCGGGTACCAGCCGACGAACTGGGACAGCAGCCTGCGGGCGGTCAGCGGCGTCGCCAAGTGGATCAGCGTGCTGCTCGTGATCAGCGCCGTCATGTCGGTGATCTCGCTCGCCACGGCGCCGAGCGTGCGCAACGCCGCCCGTGACTACCTCGTCACCAAGGACGAGGACTCGTTCAACGACAGCCTGGCGCTGTGGGGCATCACCGGGTTGATCACCGCGGCGCTGTCGATCGCACTCGTGGTGCTGTCGATCATCTGGCTGTACCGGGTGTCGTCGAACCACCGGACGCTCGGACGGGCGCTGACCTGGGCGCCGGGGTGGGCGATCGGCGGCTGGTTCCTGCCGCCGCTGCTGTACGTCATCCCGCTGCTGGTGCTGCGCGAGGCGTGGAAGGCCGCCAACCCGGCCGCGCCGTCCGGCTCGCAGACGTGGAAGTCCGAGGGCGGCGAGAACCCGTGGATCTGGGTCTGGTTCGTGGTCTACAGCATCGCCCCGCTGGTGATCGCCGCCGCCGGCGCGACGTCCTTCGCCGTGGGCAACGACACCGAGACCGTCGCCAAGCGCTTCGCCGATCACTTCGGCCCGGTGCTCGCCCAATCGGCGTTCGCCATCGCTGCGGCGGCCGCCTGGTTCCTCGTCGTGCGCCAGCTGTCCCACCGTCACGCGCAGTTCACGGGCGAGCTCACCGCACGGTGAAGCTGTACGTCGTCCGGCACGTGAAGGCCGGGAGCCGCACGAGCTGGGACGGCGACGACGACCGCCAGCGACCGGTGTCGAAGAGCGGCCGGCGCCAGGCCGACGCGATCGCCGCCCGGCTCGCGCCCGAAGGCGTCAGCCAGCTGGTGTCGTCTCCGTACGCCCGGTGCGTCCAGTCGCTCGAGCCGCTCGCGGCCATCCTCGGGCTGAGCGTGCTGGAGGACGAGCGCCTCGCCGAGGGCGGCCAGCTCGAGCGGTCCCTCGCCCTCGCGGCCGAGGCGACCGACGGCACCGTGCTGTGCAGCCACGGCGACGTCATCCCCGACCTGATCATGGGGCTCGTGCGGCGGGGCATGGAGCTGACCACCCCGGCCGACTGGCGCAAGGCGACGATCTGGGTGATCGAGGGCCCCGGTGGCGAGGAGCTGTTCACCCACGCCGCCGTCGAACCGCCCCCGCCCAAACACCCCTGAGGGTCGATCTGGTCACCCATGGTTCTCGATATCGAGAACCTGGGTGACCAGATCGGCCGCTTCGAGACGCAGAGTGACCAGATCGGCGGCGGTATCGTGGGGACGGTCAGGGCGTGGTCGAGGGCGGGGTGCTGGAGTCGGAGATGCCGGCGAGGAACTGCGTGACCAGGGCGCGGGCGTCGGCGGGCGGGTCGAGCGCCAGGCACTGCTCGCCCTCGTCGCGCGCCGCCGCCAGGTCGGCGTCGGAGGCGTCGTCGGTGTTCGCCGCGATCACGGCGAGGAAGCAGTGCGGGTCGGCGTAGCTGGGGTCGGCGACGACGGCGGCATCGAGCTGGCGGCGCGCGGCCGACACCGCGTCGGCGCGCACGTCACCCGCGGCGTCGGCCGATCCGATGAACAGCAGCCACCCGGAGTACGTGAGCGCCTCGGCGTCCTTGGGGTTGCGGTCGAGCACACGCTGGTAGTTGGCCACCGCGGTCGCCGCGTCGCCCTCGGCCCATGCGGCGCGCGCCTGCGACAGCAGCGCGGTGACGCTGTCGGGGTCGCCGACACCACCGCTGATCTCGTCGCCCGGAAGGCGCTGTCCCGACGAGTGGGCCACCCACCACCCGCCGACCGCGGCCACCGCGACGAGCGACCGCGGCCCACGCGGCGACGCGGCCCCATCGACGACGCGGCCGCGGCGTCGGCGGCGCGGCGTCGGCCTCGAGCTGGCGCAGCACCGCCGCGGCGCGCGACGTGTAGCCGTCGCGCAACGTCGCGTAGTCGTGCTCGTCGACGTCGCCCGCGTCGTGTTCGGCATCGAGGTCCCGCAGCGACTGCAACAGGAACTGACGCTCGGACTCGAGCTCCTCGAGGCGCTGCTGGTTCATCGCTCCGGGAACGCCGGGCGGTGCCGCGCTGTGCTCCGCCGCGTCGAGGGCGACGTCGCGGTCCGGCCCGCTCGGCGCCGACGATGCGTCATCGTCGAAGCGCTCGAGCGCGTCGGCCACCAGTTGGCGGTCGGCCTCGGTGGGCGCCCCCTCGAGCGCCGACGCCGCCCGCCAGCGCCGGAACGCGATCGTCAAGCCGGCCGCGGCAGCGACGAACGCCGCCACGGGCAGCGCCCACACCAGCGCGTCGGTGCCGGACGCCTGGGGCACGAGCAGGATCTTCTCGTCGTACGTGCGGCGCAGGTCGGCGATGATCTCGTCGTCGCTCAGCCGACCCTCGTCGACCAGCGTGGTGATGCGGTTGCGGATGTTGGTCGAGGCGCGGTTGCGCGACTCGTACACGCTCTCGCCGTCGCAGATGGGACAGGCGAGGCGCCGCTCGAGCGACTCGGCCCGCTCCGCCGGCGTCGCCACGCCGTCGGTGCGCGCGGCAGCGAGGCCGACCACGAGCACGGCCATGAACAGCAGCGCCAGCCACCCCGGCCAGCGCTTCAGCGCCCGGTTGACCGACGACGTGCTCACGGGTCGCACCGCTTCGTGCATGTGCGGACGCGTTCACGTCGGCGTCGGTGCACCCGTGAGCCGAAGACCGTGCTCGACGGTTCGCTCGCTCGAAGACTCGCTCGCTCACTGGCCTTCGCGTGCCCGCAGCGCCGTGAGCGCGCCGAGCAGTTGCTGGTCGGTCACCGGCCCGATGGCGCGGTACTGGACGATCCCGTCGGGGTCGACGATCCACGTCTCGGGCACCTGGGCGACGCCGAACGCGTCGGAGATCGACCCGTCGCCGTCGTAGACGATCGGCCAGCTCCCGCCGTTGTCGGCGAAGAACCCGGCCACCTGCTCGGGCACCTGCGAGTTGACGACCGTCGTGAGCTCGACGCCCTTGGCCACCGCGCTGGTGTCGGTGCTGAAGGCGAGCAACTCGGGATGCTCCTGCACGCACGGCCCGCACTCGGGGTCGAAGAAGTTGAGCACCACCCAGCTCCCCTTGCGCCGGGCGAGGTCGTAGGGCCGACCGTCGCCCAGGTCGCCGACGGCGGGCGGCGCCGGCTGGCCCATCAGCGGCGTGGCGGCCGACTCCTCGCGCTTGCTCTTGGCGCCCGACAACACCAGGAACAACCCGCCGAGCACGACGGCGAGGGCGAGAGCGACGAACGGTGCGACACGCCGACGCGGGCGGCCGCGGTCGCCGCCCGCGGCCGCAACGACGTCGACGTCGTCGGGCGGGGCGACGGGCAGCTCGTCGCCCTCGGGTGTGACCTCGGGACCGATCTCAGGCATCGACCGGCTCCAACGGGTGCTCGGGCTCGCCGGGCCGTGGGCTCACGACGCCGTCCGGTCCGCGCTCGGCGGGCGCGACATCCGATACCCGCGCGGTGGCCGTCGCTGATCGGTGCCGACACCGGGTCGGTGGGACGTCGGCGGCGCGAACCGGGGAAGGCGGCGAGCAGCGTGCCGACGGCCATCAGCCCGCCGCCGAGCCACAGCCACAGCACGAGCGGCTTGATGAACACCCGGATCGTCGCCGTGGTGTCACCGACGGCGGCCGAGCTGTCCATCGCCAGGTAGATGTCCTTGGTGAGCCCGGTCCGCACGCTCGGCGTGAACACGTCCTCGCCGCGGGCGAGGTAGCGCGTCGTCGCCGGGCCGTACACGTTGCCGTCGACCAGCACGTTGGCCGTCACGACCCGCTCACGATCGTTCTCGCGAGACGTGACGTCGACGAGCTGGAACGTGTGACCGCCGAACGACGAGGGCACGCCGGCGTCGAGGGTGAGCGTCGCCGAGCGGGTGTAGCTGTTCGACGCCGCCAGCGCCACCGCGATCACGATGACGCCGATGTGCACGATCATGCCGCCGTTGGTGCGCCCGACCAGCCCGCGCCACCCCTGACGGCGCGTCGCCAGCACCACCTGGCGCAGCGCCGACCCGGCGGCGAACCCGGCGAGGCCGAAGGCGACGATCGGCGCCCACCCCGAGGCGCCGAGGACGAAGGCGAGCACCAGCGCACCGACGCCGGCCACCGCCGGCCAGAACAGCCGCTCGCGGAGCAGTTCGGTGCTCGCCTTGCGCCACGGCAGCACCGGGGCGACCGCCATGAGGAACAGCAGCATCAGCCCGAGCGGCGTGGTGAGCCGGTCGAAGTAGGGGGCGCCGACGTGGATCTGGCGGTCCTGCAACACCTCGACGAAGAGCGGGAACACGGTGCCGAGCAGCACGACGAAGGCGAACACGGCGAACAGCACGTTGTTGGCGAGGAACGCCGCCTCGCGCGACACCGGTGAATCGATCGTGCCGGGCGAACGCAGGCGATCGCCCCGCCAGGCGATCAGTCCCAGCGACACCACGACCACGATCCCGAAGAACGCCAGCAGGTAGGCGCCCACCGGGCCGTCACCGAACGCGTGCACGCTCGACAGCAGCCCGGAGCGGGTGAGGAACGTGCCGAGGATCGTGAGGGCGAACGTGGCGACGAGCAGCGACAGGTTCCACACGCGCAACATGCCCCGACGCTCCTGCACGAGCACCGAGTGGATGTAGGCGGTGGCGGTGATCCACGGCAGCAGGCTGGCGTTCTCGACCGGGTCCCACGCCCACACGCCGCTCCAGCCGAGCACCTCGTAGCTCCACCAGCTGCCGAGGATGATGCCGATGGTGAGCAACCCCCAGGCGAACAGTGCCCACCGTCGCGTCTCGAGCAGCCACCCCTCGCCGAGGCGGCCGGTGATCAGTGCGGCGATGGCGAAGGCGAACGGCACGGTCATGCCGACGTAGCCGAGGTAGAGGATCGGCGGGTGGAACAGCACGAGGATGTGGTTCTGCAGCAACGGGTTGGGTCCCGGTCCGGTGGTGACCCCGGCCGCGCCGTCACCGAACGGGTTCGCCGGGCCGAACGACAGCAGGGCGAAGAACGCCATCACGACGAACATCACCACCAGCGCCCACCCGACGATCGGGTCGCTCGTACGGCTGCGGAAGCGCCAGCCGACCGCCGCCGTGTAGCCGGAGAGGATCAGCACCCACAGCAGGATCGACCCCTCGAGGGCCGACCACATCGCCGCGATGTTGTAGAGCAGCGGCGTCGATGCCGACCCCACCTGCTGGACGTAGGCGAGCGAGAAGTCGCGCGTGATCAGGGCGCGCTGCATCATCAGCACGCTGAGCACGGCACCGGCGACGCACAGCCAGGTGTAGCGCGGGGCGAGACGGAGCGAGCGGGTGTCGTGGCGGGCGATGGCGTAGGCGGTCGTGAGCGCGCCCAGCGTCGCCGCGGCGAGCGTCAGCATCAGGCCGGCCTTGCCGAACGCGCCGTTCACGCTGGCGGCGACGATCACGGCCGACCCGCTACGGGGCCGCCTCGGGCTGCCGTCGTGAGCCTGCGAGCGACCGAGCGCCAGCGAGGGAGCGGTTCCACGCGGCCTGCGTGGCCGGGGAACGCAGTCACGTGCACAGCGGGTTGCCGCTCACCCGGTCGGGGTTGGCGGCGATGTACTTGTTGTCGTGCTTGACGTCGATGTCGTCGCCGGCGAGCACGCCGTCGCTCACGACACCGTGGACCACCACCGGTTCGCACTCCTTGAAGATGCCCCCCGGCTGCCCGCTGTAGTGCACCGGAAGGGTGACGCCGTTGAACGAGATGGTGAAGTCCGTCTCGCCCTCGTGCTCGGTGAGCGACCCTTCGTCGACCGTGCCCTGCACGCGCAGGCGGCGACCCTCCTCGCACCCCGAGCGCGACCCGACCTCGTCGACGTTGCAGTAGTAGTCGACGGCCGAGCCGAGGAACTTCATCACGATCACCCCGCCGGCCACGATCACCAGTCCGAGCACGAGGAGCGGTAGCCAACGTCGCTGGCGTCCCCGCGGGCGGGCGGCCGGTGCCGGCCGGGGGGTGAGGTCGAGATCGGTCAACGGTTCATCACGTCCAGGGCTTGGCGTCGTCGGGCAGCGACTCGGCGGCCCGCCGGCCGCGTCGAACGACGTACAGGGCGTAGGCGGCGATCGCCGCGAACGAGATGAGGTAGGAACCGAGGATGAACCCGGCGTCTTCCATCACAGACCTCCGTCGTCGCCGGTGGCGAGGCGCGGCGGGCGTGCCGGCATCGGGGTCTCGCGGCGGCGCTGCTCGATCGCGAGCGCCAGCCCGACGTCCTCGAGGGCGTCCTCGGCGGCGAGGGTGCGCTGGCGATGGATCACCAGCCAGGCGTACATCAGCGTGAACGTCACGATGCCGAGCAGCAGCGTGAACAGCATCAGGCCGTCGAGCTCGACGTCGCCGTTGGGGCGGAACACGCTCGCCTCCTGGTGGAGGCTGCGCCACAGCACGACGCTGAAGTGCACCAGCGGGATCTCCAGCACGGCGAGCAGCGCCAGCACCGCCGAGCGCTTGCCCCGCTGCTGCGGCGTCCCGCCGAGGCGGCGCACGGCGAGGTAGCCGATGTACGTGACGAAGAGGAACGCCGTGGTGGTGAGTCGGGCATCCCACCGCCAGAACACGCCCCAGGTGAGCCGGCCCCACAGCATCCCGACGACGAGCGTGATGCCCATGAACAGCACGCCGACCTCGGCGCTGGCGCCGGCGAGGCGGTCCCAGCCGAGCGAGTGCTGGCGGGAGAAGAGGTAGGTCGCCGACGCCAGGGCGGTGACGACGAAGGCCAGGTAGGCCACCCAGGCGGAGGGCGCGTGCAGGTAGAGGATGCGGACGGAGTCGCCCTGGTTGATGTCGGCCGGCGACAGCCACAGGCCGAAGAGCAGGAGCAGGGCGACGCCAACGAGGGTGACGGCGCCGAGCACCCGCGTGGCGTGGGTGCCGGTGGTGCGCACCGTCGATGGCGCGGCGCTGGCGGCGGGGACCACCCTGTCCGTCGTGCCGGTCACACGGTCTCCTATTCGTCGATGAGCGGGCCGAAGGCAACGGTGCCACCGGCACCGAAGGTGACGGTGAAGACGGCAAGGAGGCCCAGCCAGGGCCAGCCGTCCGACACCCTCGTGGTTCCGGCGCCGAGCGCTGCTTCGACTGCTCGGTTGGCTCCGATCAGAACGGGCGCCACTACCGGCAGCAAGAGCAGCGGGAGAAGCGTCTCCCGCCCCCGTGCGCCGGCAGCGAGGCCGCCGTAGAGCGTACCAACGGCGGCCAGACCGAGGGTAGCGACCACCCAGGTCGTGACCAAGAGCACGGTGCCGCTGGGGCGGACCTCGCTGCCGTAGAGGAGGATGGCGAGCACGAGCAGCACCACCTCGAGCAGGGCGAGCTGGGCGGCGAGCGCCAGGGTCTTGCCCCAGTACATCGCCGAGGCGGCAACCCCGGCGGTCCGCAGGGCGTCGAGCGCGCCGTCCTCGGTCTCGATGACGAACGCCCGCTGCACCAGCACGAGCAGGGCGAACACGGTGGCCAGCACGATCAGACCGGGCGCGATGCGTTGCATCAGGCCGGTGTCGTCGATGGCGAACCCGAACATGATCAACACCATCCCGGCGAAGGGGATCACCTGGTTGAGCGCCACGCGGCTGCGTCGCTCGATGCGCAGGTCGCGGCCGGCGATCAGCCCGACCGTGCCCAGCCAGCTCCTCACGCCGGCTCCTCGACCACGAGACCGCCGGTCACCTCGACGACACGGGTGGCGAGCGGGCGGGCGCGGTCGTACTCGTGGCTGGCGATGATCACCGTCGCACCCGACGCGGCGGCCTGCAGCACGATCGCGTCGAGGTCGGCGCGGCCGTCGGCGTCGAGCGACGAGTGCGGTTCGTCGAGCAGCCAGAGCTCGGCGCGGCGGGCCACGAGGCACGCCAGCGCGGTGCGGCGCTGCTGACCGGCCGAGAGGCGGCGCACCGCCAGCACCTCGAGGCGTCCGGCCAAACCGAGCCGATCGAGGGCGGCGTCGACCTCGGCGGCCGAGGCGCCGACCGCCCGCGCCCAGAAGGTGACGTTCTCCCGAACCGTGAGGTCGAGGTAGAGACCGTTGTGGTGGCCGAGGACGCCGACCAGGGAGCGGACCTCGTCACGGTGGGTGGTGAGGTCGCGCCCGAGCACCTGCCCGTGCCCGCGTGCGAGCGGCACCAGCCCGGCGCACAGGCGCAGCAACGTGGTCTTGCCGGCGCCGTTCGGGCCGCGCAGCCACAGGATCTCCGATCGTCGCACGGTGAGCGAGGCGCCGGCGAGGGCCGGGAAGCCTCCGAACACGGCGACAGCGTCGACCAGTTCGACCACCGGCGCGTCGCCCGTCGCTGCTCCGGCGCCGTCCATCGCCCGGCGACGCTACCGGCGCCCCCGGCAGCGCCCCCGCCCGGTGGCCCACCGCTACCGTTGCCCCGATGGCGCGGACCTCACGGTGGGATCGACCGCCCGCGCCTCGCGATCTGCGCTGGTGGGTGCGGCTGCTGGGCAAGGTGCTCATCGTCGCCGGCCTGCTGATCTTCGGGTTCGTCGCCTACCAGCTGTGGGGCACCGGCATCCAGACGGCGCGGGCGCAGCGCCGGCTCGACAGCGAGCTCAGCCAGATGATGGTGACCACCGTCGTGGCGCCGCCGTCGAGCCACGTGGCCACCTCCGCGGCGACCGTCCCGTCGTCGACGACGCCGGCGCGCACCTCCACCACGGCATCGGTCACCGCCACGACCGCGGCGGCGACCACGTCGAGCACCACCACGTCGACCAGCACCACGACGTCCACGACCGTGGCCCCGACGACGACCATCCCCACGCTCGACTGGGCGGCGTTCGACATCCGCCACGGCGACGTGCTCGGCACGATGAGCATCCCGGCGATCGGCATCGGCGACCTGAAGTTCGTGGCCGGGGTCGACCTCGACGACCTGGCGCTCGGGCCCGGGGCCTATCCCGAGACGCCGCTGCCCGGGATGTACGGCAACGCCGCGATCGCCGGGCACCGGACCACCCACGGTCAGCCGTTCATCGACCTCGACCAACTCGAGGTCGGTGACCAGATCGTGATCACGATGTTCCACGGCGGCGTGTACACCTACGTGGTCACCGGGTCGGAGGTGGTCGAACCGGCCGATCGGCACGTGCTCGACACCGTCGACCCGACCCGGGCGACCCTGACGCTCACCACCTGCACCCCCAAGTACTCGGCGTCGCAGCGCCTCATCGTCTACGCCACGCTCGCCGACCCGGCGGTGGCTCCGTCGTCGCAGCTGTACCAGACGGTTCGCTACTGGGGCCAGGCGCCGAGTGGCGCTCCGGCCGGTCCCCTCCCGGGCGATGCCGACGCCGACGTCACGCCGACGGCTTCCACCACCGTCGCCGCCACGACCACGGACGCGGCAACCACCACGTCGGTTGCCGCGGCCGGGAGCACGGAGCCGCCGAGCACGGCGTCGACCACCACGACGGTGCCGCCGACGTACACGACGGTGACGCCGGGCTCGCTGTACTCGGTGCTCGCCGGCGGAGGCACCAGCGGCGGCGGGCGGCGCCGCGGCGTCAGCACGAGTCGGCGTCGACGGACGACGTGTTCGGGTCGGCCGACGCCTTCGACCAGGGTTGGTTCCACGACCGCGGCGCGATCGCCCCGGTGATCGCCTGGGCGGCGATCTGCATCGCCGTGGCGGCCGGTGCGTACCAACTCGCCAAGTGGCGGCGCAACAGCATCATCGGCATCGCCGTCGGGGCGGTGCCGTTCGTGATCGCCCTCTACTTCTTCTACGAGAACGTCGACCGCCTGCTGCCGGCGGCGATCTAACAGGACGTTCGCGTGGGCGAACTGGGCTGACGCCGGGCGCCAACGGGTATCGAAGCGTCGTGCTTGCGCTCTCCGGGTGGGCGGTGTTCGGGATCCTCGTCCTCATCGTGCTCGTCGCGTCGGCGATCTCGGCGCTCGTGAACCAGGCCGAGGCGAGCCGGGCTGACGCCGGGCGTCAGCGGGTATCGAAGCGTCGTGCTTGCACTCTCCGGCTGGGCGGTGTTCGGGATCCGTCGTCCTCATCGTGCTCGTCGCGTTGGCCATCTCGGCGTCGTGAACCGTGCCGAACCGGGCCAGAGCGTGTCGCAGCAGCTCAAGTCGACGTACCTCGGGATGCGCACGTCACTCGGGATGCGTGGCCCGGCGTCCGGCCCGAGCGAGGATGCGACCAAGGCCGAGCTGTACGAGCAGGCCAAGGAGGCCGGCATCGCCGGCCGCTCGACCATGTCGAAGGACGAGCTCAAGGCCGCGCTCGACGACGAGACATCCTGACCCCGCCATCTGGTCACTCTGCGTCTCGAACGGCGATCTGGTCACCCAGGTTCTCGATATCGAGAAGGAGAGCGACCAGATTGCCGTGCGTCACGCATGCATCGAGAATGGGGTGACCAGAGAGCCTCGGCGAGCGAGGCGAGCCAAGGCGAGCTGGACGAGCAGCCGGGGCGGGCATCGCGGCTCGACCAAGTCGCAGACGATCGAGCACGACGAGCGCAGATCAGAGGGTTCAGGTGGCATCGCTGATCGGCGGCGACGTGCGTGCCACGCTTGATGGGTGATGTCCTCGCGCCACGGAGTTCGGTGGTGGGTCGGACTGGGCGTCGCTCGTGGTGGTGCTGGTGGCCGTCGTCGCGCTCGTGCTCCACAACCTCGGTGGGGGCGACGGCTTCTCGCTGGTCGACGAGGCGAGCGGCGACTGGGCCTACCTCGCGGTCTTCCTGCTGGTGGTCGGCGACGCGATCTGCCCGGTGTTCCCGGGCGAGACCACGCTCAACGCCGCCTCCACGCTCGCCTCCCAGGGCGTGCTCGACCTCGGCCTGGTGATGCTGATGGGCGCCCTCGGCGCGGTCATCGGCGACTCCGCGCTGTACTGGATCGCCCGGCTGTGCGGGCAGCGATTCCAACCACGGGTGCAAGCCGCGAAGGAGAACCCGAAGGTCAGCGCCGCACTCGAGTTCCTCGGCTCCCGTGCCCCGGTGCTGCTCGTCGCCGGCCGCTTCGTCCCGGGCGTGCGCTTCGTCGTCAACGCCACCCTGGGCCTGTCCCGCTACCGCTACACCTCGTTCCTGCTGTGGTCGACGATCGGGGGAACGATCTGGGCCGTCTACACCTGCGGCCTCGCCTACCTCGTCAGCACCTCACTCGCCGGCTTCCCGCTCGCCTCGGTGATCATCTCCGGACTGATCACCACCGCGGCCCTCGGGGTGATCTTCCTCGTCGTCCGGCGCGGCCGCAACAAGGGCGCTCGGCCCGAAGCGGTCCCCTCGTCCCCCATCGGCAGCTGACGGAAGCGCACCAGCCCGATCGGCTCAGCGGCCGGTGAACACCGCCGTGCGCTTCTCGAGGAACGCCGCCCGACCCTCGGCGGCGTCGCTGCTCGCCCACGCCGCACGCCGGGCGGTGTCGACGAGCTCGACGACGCCGGGTTCGAAGCTGCTGTGCTCGATGGCGAGCTTGTGGGCGGCGATCGTGAGCGGCGCCAGCTCGGAGATGTCGGCCGCCCACTGCTCGGCGGCGGCGAGGTCGCCGAGTCGATGGACCACGCCGGCCGCGTACAGCCGCTCGGCGGCGTAGGTCTCGGCGACGAGCAGCATCGCCCGAGCGATCGGCTCGGTGAACGCCCGCACCAGGCGCTGCACGGTCCAGTGGTCGACCACCAGTCCGAGCCGGGCCGCCGGGATGCCGATGCGGCTCGCCGGCGTCGCCACCCGCAGGTCGCACACCGATGCGAGTTGCGCCCCGGCGCCGAGCGCCGGACCGTCGATCGCCGCGATCACCGGGAGGTCGATCGCGGCCAGCCGCGCCAGCACCCGGCCCAGGGCGCCGGCGAACTCGTCCTCGTCGACGCCGGTCAGGTCGGCCCCGGCACAGAACGCCGGGGCGGCGCCGGTGAGCACGATGACGCGGGCGCGCTCGTCGGGGCCGCCGGCGACCGCCTCGTCGAGCGCCTCGTCGAGCTCGCCGAGCGTCGCCAGGTCGACTGCGTTGCGACGCTCCGGACGGTCGAGCACCAGCGTCAGCACCCGGCCCGACCACGACACCCGTACCATGGCCCGCGACTCTATGGGCCGGCCTGCGAGCACCGCGATCGACGACGATCCGGTGCGCCGACGGCGCGAACAGGTGCGTCGGTGGACCACGGCGGCCAGCCGGCTCGGTTACGCCCTGCTCGCCGTGGCCGTGGTGGCCTTCTTCGTCGCCCTGGCCACCGACTTCACGTCGACGATGGCCACGATCGTGATCGGCACGCTCATCGCCGGCTCGGTGCTGCTGGTGCCATCGATCGTGCTCGGCTACGCCATCAAGGCCGCCGATCGGGCCGACCGCGACGACAGCTGGTGACGACGGGAGCACGTCGAGGCGTTGTTACCATCGGGTAGGTATGCCCCCTCGCCTGTCCGCGGTCGACCGGCGCGAGCAGCTGCTCGCGGTCGCCCTGAGCACGTTCGCCCGCGCCGGGTATCACGAGACCTCGATGAACGACGTCGCCGACGCCGCGGGCGTCACCAAGCCCGTGCTGTACCAGCACTTCGAGTCCAAGCGTGACCTCTACCAGGCACTGCTCGACGACGTCGGGCACCGGCTCGTCACGGCGGTCACGTCCGCCACCGCGGACGCCGAGAACGGTCGCCAGCGCACCGAGCGCGGGTTTCGCGCCTACTTCCACTGGGTCGCCGAGAACCGCGAGGCGTTCCTGCTGCTGTTCGGTGGCAGCTCGCGGGTCGACCCCGAGTTCGCCGAGGCGGTGCGCCGGGTCACCGCGCAGGCGGCGGACGCCATCGCCCCGTTGATCGACGTCGGCGTCGACGCCGAGCATCAGCTCACGCTGGCCCACGCGATCGTCGGCATGTCCGAGGCCGCCAGCCGCCGCCTCCTCGAGCGCGGCGAGCCGTTCGACGCCGACGAGGTGGCCGCCCAGCTCGGCACGCTCGCCTGGGCCGGTCTGCGGGCGTTCACGCACGCCACGGCCACCGCCGGCGACTGAGTCGTCGGCGTCCCGACGCGCGCCGAACCGACGGCGCCGTCGCGGCGCGTCACCCGGCGACGGCTGGCTCGTGCTCGGCCGGAGCGGCGGCCGAACCGCTGGCGATGCGGCGGTCCGAGCCATTCCTCGTCCAATCCGTCGCGGCACGATGGTGCAGAGCGAGGCAGAGCATCACCATCGCCGGCATCTGGGCGAGGTGGTAGAGCGAGACCGGGTCGAGTCCGACCACACGGGTGGCACCCTCCGGCACGGCGCGCGTGACGCCGGCAGCGGCGCTGACGACGAAGGCGATCACCATGCTGCGCGCCCGGGGATCGCGATGCCGCAGCGCGACGATCCACAGGACGACGACCGCCGCCATCGTCACCGACTCGCAGGCCAGGATCGTGGTGACCCCGTAGTGGCCGGTGACCGCCAGCGCGGCGTAGCTGCCGAGGCTCACGACGCGCACCACGGCGAACACGCGGGCCTGTCGGGGCGTCAGCAGGTCGGCGACCGTGGCCGCCAGGGTGAACGAGATGGTGACGACGACGACCACGCTGACGAGGGCCCACGACGGACCGGCCCATCGCTCCGAGCGCACGATGAACCCGTGGTGGACCGCGCCGGCGAGCGCGGCGATCGCCGCGCACCAGACGGTCGCCCGCCAGTAGCGGTTCACCCCCGGCCGACGCACCGTCGGCAGCAGCGCCAGCGTCAGGAGCCCGAGCGCCAGGTCGGTGAGGCTTGGTCCGGGCTGGGTCAACACGGCGGGCCGCTCCCTCGGATCGTGTGGTGGGCGCTCGACGTGAGGTCGCACCGGCGGGGACCGACCATCACGTGGTTCTGGGGCGCGAAATCGTGCAGATCTGCACGATAGTGGGTGTGGAAATCGTCCGGGGCGCGGTCAGCGCTGGCGGAGGGCGAGGCCGTGGTAGCTGTCGGCGAACCCGCCGGCGAGGGCCGCGGCGCGGACCCATGCGGCATCGGGAGACGCGGCGAGCGTGTCGCCGTTGACCTTGCGGATCTCGACGGCGCGGAGCGCGCCCGAGTACACCAGGCCGGCGAGGGCGTCGACCCAGCGAGGATCGTCGAGGGCTGACGCGAAGGTGACCAGGTGGTGCGAGCGGCGGTCGTGCCACACGAGCGGCACCCCGTCGGCCAGCACCACCACCGCGGCGCCGATGCGCGCCGGGCGCCCGGCCGATTCCGGCCAGCTCAGGGCGGCCCCGTAGGGCTGGGCCGGATCGGTGGCCGACAGCAGCACCGGCGATGTCGGCTCGGCGGCCAGCTCGTCGGTGCGCCGCGCCGCACGCAGCCGGTCGACCGCGCCCGGCACGGCGAACTGCGCCGCACCGAGCCCGGAGATGAAGTAGCCGCGCCGCACCTGGCCGCGCTCCTCGAGCACCTTGAACACCCCGTACACCGAGGCGAAGCCGCCGACCACGCCCTCGGCGAGCGCCGCTTCGCGGGTGACGATGCCGTGGCGCTCGACGAGTTGGGTGGCCGCCGCGTGGGCCGACTCGGTGGCGCTCGGGCGCGGCTCGAGCAGCGACGCGACCAGGCTCCAGCGGCCGGCGCCGCCCGCCGGGCCGATGCGCCCGAGGCGCGTCGGTCGCCCGCGTGCGCGCCCGACGGCCGCCCGCTTGCCGGGCGCTCCGGCGCGCCGTGTCGATCCGGATGTCGTGGCCCGCAGCGCGGCGAGCGAGTCGTTGGTCAGCTCGCCGGCCCACACCAGGTCCCACAGCGCAGTCAGCAGCTCGTTGTCGGTGGGACCGATCACGCCGGTGCGCAGCTGGCCCCAGAACATCGCCCCGCCGCCCTCGAGCACCGAGCGGATCGAGTCGTGGATCGGCTGGTCGGGCCGGTCGACCTGCTCCCAACTCGGCGCGAGCAGCGCCAGCTGGTCGGCGAAGCAGAGCCGCACGCGTCCGTCGTTGGAGCCGATCGCACCGGCGCCGACCCACACCACCTCGCCCGACGTGCACAGCTCGTCGAGCAGCGCCGGGCGGTACTCGGCGACACGAGCGGCGAGCACGTCGCGCTCGAGCGTCGACGCGACGATCGGCGCGCCGGCGAGCACCCCGATGGCCTCGACGAGCGGCTCGGCGCCGCGCCGGGTGGTGCCCACGCCCTGCCACGCCGGCAGGAACGCGGCGAGGGCAGCCTGCTCGACCGGTTCGACCTCGCGGCGCAGTGCGGCGAGCGAGCGTCGGCGCAACTGACGGAGCACGTCGACGTCACACCATTCGCGGCGCACCCCGTCGGGACGGAACTCGCCACGCACCAGGCGCTCGTCGGCCTCGAGGGCGCCGAGGGCGGCGAGGACCCGGGTCTCCGAGATGCCGAACCGGGTGGCCAGGTCGCGCTCGACGAACGGGCCGTGGGTCCGGGCGTAGCGACCGACGAGATCCTCGAGCGGACGCAGCACCGGGTCGGTGAACACCTGCGGCAGGCCGAGGGGAAGGTTGCAGCCGAGCGCGTCGCGATAGCGCGCGGCGTCGTCGGCGGCGGCGTAGCGCGTCTCCTGGGCGACGACGACCTCGATGGCGCGGCGCTCGGCGACCAGCACGTCGAGCAGCCCACGGGCGCTGGTGCCGCTCTCGACCGACTCCTCACAGCGCAGCGCCAGCTCGTCGAGCGTCAGGTCGCCGACTCGCCGCAGCACGTCGTGCAGCTCGTCGCTCGTGCGGGCCCGGCGCCCGTCCGAGAGGTGCTGCAGGTCGAGCTCGACATCGGCGAGCACCCCTGGGTCGAGGAGCTCACGCAGCTCCTCGACACCGAGCAGGTCGGCGAGCAGGTCACGGTCGAGGGCGAGCGCCGCCGCCCGCCGCTCGGCGAGCGGGGCATCGCCTTCGTACATGTAGGCGGCGATCCAGTTGAACAGCAGGCTCTGCGCCATCGGCGACGGCTTCGACGTCTCGACGTTCACCATGCGCACGGTCCGCGAGCGCAGCTGGCTGAGCACGTCACGCAGCGCCGGCACGTCGAACACGTCCTGCAGGCACTCCCGCGACGTCTCGAGCAGCACGGGGAACGTCGGATGCTTGGCGGCCACCGCCAGGAGGTCGGCGGCGCGCTGGCGCTGCTGCCACAGCGGGGTGCGACGGTCGGGACGGCGGCGCGGCAACAGCAGCGAGCGCGCGGCACACTCACGGAACCGCGACGAGAACAGTGCCGTCTGCGGCAGCGTGGTGACGATCAGCTCCTCGATGTCTTCCGGATCGATCTGGAACGCCTCGGCGGGCACGTCGTCGGCGGCCTCGGGCAGGCGCAGCACGATCCCGTCGTCGCCCCACATCGACTCCACCGGCATGTCGTAGCGGTCGGCGAGGCGGCGCTCGATGGCCATCGCCCACGGTGCGTGCACCGGCGTGCCGAACGGGCTGAGCACGCACACGCGCCAGTCGCCGATCTCGTCGCGGAAGCGCTCGACGACGATCGTGCGGTCGTCGGGCACGACGCCGGTCGCCTCGGCCTGGTCGTTGACGTATTGCAGGAGGTTGCGCGCGGCGAACTCGTCGAGGCCGTGGTTGTGGCGGAGGCGATCGAGGGCGGCGTCCTCCGAGACGCTGCGCAGCTCACGCACGAACGCCCCGAGCGCCCGGCCGAGCTCGAGCGGGCGCCCCGGGCGATCGCCGTGCCAGAACGGCATCTTGCCCGGCTCGCCCGGCGCCGGGGTGACCGTCACCCGTTCGAACGTGATGTCCTCGATGCGCCAGGTGGAGGCGCCGAGGACGAACGTCTCGCCCGGGCGGCTCTCGTAGACCATCTCCTCGTCGAGCTCGCCGACGCGCGTGCCGTCGGGCAGGAACACCCCGAACAGCCCGCGGTCGGGGATCGTGCCGCCCGACGTGACGGCGAGGCGCTTCGAGCCGTCGCGGGCGCGGAGGCGATCGTTGACGCGGTCCCACACCAGGCGCGGGCGCAACTCGGCGAACTCCTCCGACGGGTAGCGGCCGGCGAGCATCTCGAGGGTGTTGCGGGCGAGCTCGTCGGACAGGTCGGCGAACGGGGCGCTGCGCCGGACCATCCCCACGAGGGCGTCGAACGTCGTGCCGTCGGGGGGCTGCGCCGACACGTGCGCCACCATCTGCTGGGCGAGGACGTCGAGCGGGTTGCGCAGGTAGTGGGTGTGCTCGATCTCACCGTCGAGCATCCGGCGCGTGACGACCGCGGCCTCGAGCAGATCGCCGCGGTGCTTGGGGTAGATCGTGCCCTTGCTCGGCTCCCCCACCTGGTGGCCGGCGCGTCCGATCCGTTGCAGGCCGCGGGCGACGGCCCCCGGCGACTCGACCTGCACCACGAGATCGACGGCGCCCATGTCGATGCCGAGCTCGAGGCTGCTCGTGGCGACGATGGCACGGAGCTCGCCGCGCTTCAACTGGTCCTCGACGACCACGCGCTGCTCGCGGGCGAGCGAGCCGTGGTGCGCCTTGACCAACTCGAAGGTGGTGAGCCCGCTCTCGGGATCGACGCCGATGCCCTCCTCGGCCGCCAGCTCGTTGAGCTTGGCGGCGAGGCGCTCGGCCTGGCGCCGGCCGTTGCAGAACACGATCGTCGACCGGTGGGCCAGGATCTGGGCCAGGATGCGCGGGTAGATCGACGGCCAGATGCTGGTGCGCCGCGGCACCTCGGCGATGTGGGCCGGACCGCTGCGCAGGCCGTCCGGTGCCGGTGCGGCCTGGCCGAGGGCGCTCATGTCCTCGACCGGGATGACGACGTCGATCTCGAGGGTCTTGGAGATGCCGGCGTCGACGATGGCGACCTCGCGCGGGGTGTTGGGCGCCGACCAGCCGCCGAGGAAGCGGGCGACCTCGGCGAGCGGGCGCTGCGTCGCCGACAGGCCGATGCGCTGCGGTGAAGCCGCCGTGATCTCCTCGAGCCGTTCGAGCGAGAGGGCGAGGTGGGCGCCGCGCTTGGTGGGGGCGAGGGCGTGGATCTCGTCGATGATGATGGTCTCGACGCCGACGAGCGTGTTGGCGGCGTTCGACGTCAACATGAGGTACAGGCTCTCGGGCGTGGTGATCAACAGGTCGGACGGGCGGCGGACCAGCTTCTGGCGGTCCTTGGCCGACGTGTCGCCGGTGCGCATGGCGACCTCGGGCAGGAAGAACGGCACGGCGGCCGCGTCGGGGTCGCTCGCCGCCAGTCGCTCGGCGGCGAGGCCGATGCCGGCGAGCGGCGCCCTCAGGTTCTTCTCGACGTCGAAGGCGAGGGCGCGCAGCGGGGAGATGTACAGCACCCGGGTGCGCCGGCTGCGGTCGTCCGGTGGCGGGCTCGTGACGAGCCGATCGATCGACGTGAGGAAGGCGGCGAGCGTCTTGCCGCTGCCGGTGGGCGCGCAGATGAGCGTGTGCCGCCCGGCGACGATCGGCGGCCACCCCTCGATCTGAGCCCGCGTCGGGACGGGGAACGACGCGCCGAACCAGGCCCGCACGGCGGGCGAGAAGGCCTCGAGCACCGGATGATCGGCGATGAGGGGAGGCTACCGAAGGGGTGTCACCGGGTTGCCGGGGCGTCGGCGCGAGCCGGTCGACCATCTGTTGCGTGCGAGCGACGAGGCGCCAGCCGAGGAGCGGCCAGCACCTGCGCGGGCAGTTCATAGCGTGGCCGGGGAACGCAATGAACGTTCAGCCGAGCGGCTCGTCGGCGGTGATGCGACCGTCGCCGAGCTCGACACGGCGGGTGAGCCTGACCTCGGCGAGCAGCGAGCGGTCGTGGGAGACGAGGATCACGGTGCCGCCGAAGGCGTCGAGCGCCACCTCGAGCTGCTCGATGGCAGGCAGGTCGAGGTGGTTGGTCGGCTCGTCGAGCACGAGGACGTTGACGGCCCGAGCCATCAGCACGGCGAGCGACGCCCGCGTGCGCTCGCCGGGCGACAGGGTGTCCGCCGGGCGCAGCACGTGGTCGGCGACCAGGCCGAACTTGGCGAGCAGCGTCCGGGCGTCGGCGGCGTCGAGCGTCGTGGCGTCCTGGAACGCACGCAGCAACGATTGCGGCCCGACGAGCTGATCGCGGGCCTGGGCGATCTCCCCGAACACCGCGCCGGGTCCGCGGGTGACGGTGCCGGCGGTCGGATCGACCGTGCCGAGCAGGGCGCCGAGCAGGGTCGACTTGCCCGAGCCGTTGGGGCCGACGAGGGCCACGCGTTCGCCGGCGCCGATCGTGAGGTCGATCGGTCCGAGCGTGAAGTGCCGCTCTGGCGTCACGCGCTCGACGACGAGGCCGGTGCAGCGGGCGACGACGTCACCCGAGCGGGCGGCGGTGGGCAACTCGAGACGCAACGACCACGGCACGCGGGGCTTGTCGACCACCTCGAGGCGTTCCATCGAGCGTTCGGTGCGTGCCGCGCGGCCGGCGAGCTGCTCGGTCTGGTTGACGGCGAAGTGGCGGATGTGCTTGTCGGTCTCGCCCGAGTGGCGCGCCCGCGAGAGGCCTTGCGTCGCCCATTCCCGCTCCCGCTGGGCGCGTCCGGCGAGACCGGTGCGCTGGGTGTCGTAGGCCTCGAAGCGCTCCCACGCCAGGCGCTCGGCGGCGGCGCGCTCGTCGAGGTACGCCTGCCAGCCGCCGCCGAAACGGGTCGCCCGGTGGGTGAACTCGTCGATCTCCACCACCGCGGTCACGGTGCGGGCGAGGAAGGTGCGGTCGTGGCTGACCAGCACGAGGGCGCCGGACACACCGCCGATCCACCGCTCCAGGCGAGCCAGGCCATCGAGGTCGAGGTCGTTCGTGGGTTCGTCGAGCAGGAAGACGTCGAAGCGAGCGAGCAACAGCGCGGCGAGCCCGGCACGCGCCGCCTCGCCGCCCGAGAGCGTCCGGGTCGGCTGGTCGAGCACGGCGGGGGCGAGGCCGAGGTCGGCCCACACCTCACCGACGCGCGCATCGAGGTCGGCGGCACCGAGGGCCAGCCAGCGATGCAGGGCCGTGTCGTAGCGGGCGTCGGCGTCGGCGTCGTGGGCGGCGAGCGCGGCGGTGGCGGCATCGAGCTCGACGTTGGCCGCGGCGACGCCGGTGCGACGCTCGAGCAACGCACGCACCGTCTCGTCGTCACGGGCCAGCTCCTGCTGGAGGTATCCGACGGTGGCGGTCGGCGGGGTCAGCTCGACGCGGCCCCGGTCGGGGGTGATCAGTCCGGCCAGCACCTGGAGCAACGTCGACTTGCCGACGCCGTTCGGTCCGACGAGCCCGACCCGGTCGCCGTCGGCCACGGTGAGGTCGACGGAGTCGAGCACGACGTGGGGACCCCGCGACACCTGCAGGCCGCGGGCGCGGAGGGGGGCGGCGGCGGGCATGCGACCAGTCTGGCGGCGAAGACACCCGGGAGCCCTCGGGGTTCCAGCGGTAGGATCGGTGCATGCCGATCCCCGGTGAGCACCACCCGGCGTTCGAGGAGTACTGCGAGTGCATCTTCGAGCTCCAGGAGGATGACGTCGACGTCATCCAGGCGCGGATCGCCGACCGGGTGCAGGTCAGCCGCCCGGCGGTGAGCGAGATGATGCGCCGGCTCGAGACCGAGGGTCTGATCACCACCGACGCCGGGATCCATCTCACCGACGCCGGGCGCGCCCTCGCCGAGCGGGTGGTGCGCCGGCACCGCCTGGCCGAACGCTTCCTCACCGACGTGCTGCAGCTGTCGTGGGCCGAGGCGCACCACGAAGCGGGGCGCTGGGAGCACGTGATGAGCCTCGCCGTCGAGCAGGCGATGGACCGCCTCCTCGGCAGCCCGACCACGTGCCCGCACGGCAACCCGATCCCGGGATCCGACTACGTCGAGCCCTCGGCCGCGCCGCTCGCCACCGTCGACGTCGGGTCGAGCTTCACGGTGCGCCGCATCCCCGAGGAGCTCGAGTTCACACCCGGGCTGCTCGAGTTCCTCGAGCAGTCCGAGCTGGTGCCGGGCACCGAGGGCACCGTCACCGCGGTGTCGCCCGACGGCACGTTGACGCTCGAGATCGGGGGCCACCACGTGGGGGTCGGGGCGTTCGCCAGCGCTCGCATCCTGGTCAGTGCGTGAAGCCCGGCGCGTTGCGACGTCCCGTCACCACCACGGCGCTGGTCGCCGGATGCCTCGCGCTCGGCGCCGGGTGCGCGACCACGATCGACAGCTCCAACACCACCGCCCCGGCGAACACCACCACCACGGTGTTCGCGCCGGCGGGCACCACCGACCAGCTGCTGGCGCAGATGCTCGGTGAGCTCGGCGGGTTGAGCGAGGCGATCGTCGCCAACAGCCACCAGCGCGACATGATCGATCGCGTCGACGCGCTGTGGAGCGCGGCCAGCGGCGAGGTCGCCGTGCTCCAGCCGCGCCTGCTGCCCGAGTTCGAGGAGGCGATCGGCCTCGCCCACCTCGGCGTCGAGCGCCGCCGTCCGGCCGACGCCGACAAGGCCTATCTCAACCTCACCGCCCTCGTCGCCGCCCTCCCCACCACCCCGCCCACCGCCCACCGGAACCTGATTTCCACAAGCAAAATCGAGCAGATGCTGCACGATTTCGCGCCCCAGAATCGCGTGCCCGCCGATCGGGACGCCGTCGCTACTCTGCGCCCGTGCCTCCCGCCTCCAACCTCGTCGGCTTCGCCGGCACCGCGCTCGTCCTCGTGCTGATCCCCGGGCCCAGCGTGATGTTCGTGATCAGCCGCGGGGTGGCCCTCGGGCGGATCGCCGCGCTCAAGACGGTCGTCGGCAACGCTGCCGGCTTCATGGTCAACGTCGTCGCGGTGTCGGTCGGGCTCGGCGCGCTGATCATGCGCTCGGTCGCGGTGTTCAACGTGCTCAAGCTGGCCGGTGCGGCCTACCTGGTGTACCTCGGCGTGCAGGCGATCCGCCGCCGGCGCAAGCTGGCGATGGTGATCGACGCGGCCACCGCGCCGCGCAGCTCCCGGCGGATCTTCGCCGAGGGCTTCGTCGTCGGCATCAGCAACCCCAAGACGATCGTGTTCCTGGCGGCGATCCTGCCGCAGTTCGTCGTCCCCGATGCGGCCCCCGCCGGCCTGCAGATGCTGGTGCTCGGGGGCGTGTTCGCCGTGATCGCGCTCGTGTGCGACAGCATGTGGGCGCTGGCGTCGGGCACCGTGCGCCATCGCCTGGCGTCGTCGCCGCGGCGGCTCGAGCGGATGGGCCTCGGCAGCGGCGTCGTGATGATCGCCCTCGGCGCCCGGCTTGCCGTCGCCGGCCGCGCCGACTAGGCGATCACGCGATTCTGGGGCGCGAAATCGTGCAGATCTGCTCGATTTTGCTTGTGGAAATCGTGACTCCGGGGGTCAGAGCCAGTGGGCGCGGGTGGGGGGCATGGCGCTGGTGCCCTCGGGCGTGGGAACCACGCCGAGCACCTGGTGCACCGAGATCCCTCCGTCGGTGAAGCCGATCACCGACCCGGCCATGTACAGCCGCCAGATCCGCGCCGTGGCGACATCGGCGGCGGCGACCGCGTCGTCCCAGTTCGCCTCCAGGTTGCGCACCCACGCCCGCAGCGTGCGGGCGTAGTGCTCGCGCAGGGACTCGGTGTCGCGCACCTCGAAGCCGGCGCGCTCCATCGCCAGGACCGTGTCGCCGACGTCGATCAGCTCACCGTCGGGGAAGACGTAACGACCGACGAACGAGTGCCGGCCGAGCCGCGACCCGCCCACCGACGAGATGGCGTGGTTGAGCAGCCGCCCGGTCGGCACCAGCGCCGCGCGGAGCACACCGAAGTACTCGTCGAGGCGCTTGGCGCCGACGTGCTCGGACATGCCGATGGAGCTGATCGCGTCGAAGCGCTCACCGCGCAGCTCGCGGTAGTCGAGCAACCGGATGTCGACGCGGTCGTCGACGCCCGCGGCCTTGACCCGCTCACGGGCCAGCTCGGCCTGTTCACGACTGATCGTGATGCCGACGACCTCGGCGTGGTACCGCTGCGCCGCGTGGATCGCCATCGAGCCCCACCCGCAGCCCACGTCGAGCAGGCGCACGCCGGTGCGCTCGTGCAGGCCGAGCTTGCGGGCGACCAGGTCGAGCTTCGCCGTCTGGGCCTCGTCGAGGGTGGTGTCGTCGTCGACGAAGCGGGCGCACGAGTACACCATCGTCGGCCCGAGCACGATGCGGTAGAAGTCGTTGCCGACGTCGTAGTGGTGCGAGACCGCGTCGGCGTCGCGGCGCAGGCTGTGGCGCCAGCCGCGCAGGTGGCGGACCTCCTGCGGCGGCGGCGGCAGCGGGCGGCCGAGCACGCCCAGGCGGCGGGCGGCGCCGAAACCGTCGCGGGCCGCGGTCGAGGGCCGTCCGTACGTCGAGACCGCGGTCCTTCGGGACGGCGTCGCGCACCGCCTCGATCAGCGCCACGATCTCGCCGTCGGCCTCGATCTCACCGGCGACGTAGGCCCGTCCCAGCCCGAGCTCGTTGGGGCACCACACGATCCGGCGCAGCGCGTCGGGCGAGAGGATGCGCAGCGTGCCGACCACCGGCGACCCCGCCTCCGGCGCGATGACGCTGCCGTCCCACAGCTCGATGCGCACCGGCAGCGCGCCGCCGAGCAGCGCCGACCAGCGGCCGTGCCACGTCGGCGGCAGCCGGCGCCTCGCCGTTCCTCACGATCGAGCGACGAGGCGCCAGCCAGGCGCCAGCGGCTGGCCAGCACAGCCGGGGCTCCGCGACGCCAGGGGTGCCGGCAACGCCTCGGCGTGGACGATCGTGAGGTGCTGGGTGGGACGCGTCAGCGCAACATACAACGCGCGCAACCCCTGGATCTCGGACTCGACGATCTGCGCCGGCTCGACCACGACGACGCCGTCGATCTCGAGGCCCTTCGCCACGCTGATCGGCACGACGGTCACCTGGCCTTCGAGGCCGGCCGTCGTCGCCCGCCCGTGCGGGATGCCGGCGGCGTCGAGCGCGAGCGCCACCTCGTCGACCATCGTGTCGGCGGCGATGACGGCCACGCTCGGGGCACCCGCGCCACGGCCGTCGTCGAGCATGGCGACGGTGGCCGCCGCCACGGCCGCACCGAGCGCCTCACGAGACGCCGCGGCGACCACACGCGGCGACGAATCGCCGACGCGGACCGCCTGCGGCGGCCGCAGCCCCGGCGTCGCCGCGTGCATCACCCGATCGGCCAGCTGCATGATCTGCGACGGGATGCGGTAGCCCACCGACAGCCCGACGACGCGGGTCCCCTTGTCGGGCAGGTAGCGGGTGACGTCGCTCCAGTCGGACGGCGCCCACGGCCCGGTGGCCTGGGCGAGGTCGCCCACCACCGTGAGCGACCCGTTGAGCGAACGGCGGGCGACCATGCGCAGCTGCATCGGCGTGAGGTCCTGCACCTCGTCGACGACGATGTGCCCGTAGGTGCGGATCTCGTCGGAATCGCCGACCTTGCCGTTCCGGCCCGGCGCCGGGCCGAGCGCCTCTCGGGCGTCGTCGAGCAGGGCGACGTCGCTCGGCGTCCAGCGCACGTCGTCGACGTTCTCCGAGCGCTCACGGCGGAGCAGGTCGATCTCGTCGTCCGACAGCACGTGGCGCCCGGCCAGGCGCAGCAGGGCGCTCGAGCCGAAGAGGTCGTGGAGCAGCTGCGCCGGCGTGAGCACCGGCCACATCCGCTCGAGCGCGGCGCGCACCTCGGGCACGGCCCACAGCTCGCGGCGCAGCACGGCCGGCGTCACCTCGGTGCCACGCCACGAGGCGGCCAGCGCCGTGAAGAACTCCTGCTCGACGAGGCGGCGCCCGGAGTTGTGCCGTCGCGCCCGTCGCGCCACCGACCGGACGATGCGCGCCGACTCCTCGACGCTCAGGCGCAGGTAGCCGGTGCGGAACGGCACCGTCAGGTCGCCCGACAGCGCCCGCTCGCGGTCGCCCACGGCGCGGTCGATGACCTCGGCCATGCGGACATCGCCCTTGACCCGACGCGTCGCCTCACTCTCGGCACCGCGTGCGTCGGCGGCGGACGCGAAGGTGACGTCGGGGACGAGGTCGGCGAGCACGACCTGCTCGACACCGGCCTCGCCGAGCGAGGGCAGCACCCGCTCGATGTAGCGCAGGAACACGCGGTTGGGGCCGATGACCAGCACGCCCTGGTCCTCGAGCGGGAAGCGGTAGGTGTACAGGAGGTAGGCGGCGCGGTGCAGCGCCACGACCGTCTTGCCGGTGCCCGGCCCGCCCTGCACCACGAGCACCCCGGCCTGGTTGGAGCGGATGATCTCGTCCTGCTCGGCCTGGATGGTGGCGACGATGTCGCCGAGCGTGCCGGTGCGCCCGCGCTCGAGCGCGGCGAGCAGCGTCGAGTAGCCGCGCAGCGCCGGGCGGCGCGACGCCTCGTCGTCGTCGCTCAGCCCCTCGTCGTGACCGACGCCGAGGTGCCCGGCCCCGAACAGCTCGTCCTCGATGCCGAGCACCTTCTGTCCCTCCACCGAGAAGTGGCGGCGGCGGGCCAGCCCCATCGGCTGACGCCCGGTGGCCCGGTAGAACGGCTCGGCCACCGGCGCCCGCCAGTCGACCACGACCGGCTCGGAGTGCTGGTCGGCCACGGCGAGGCGCCCGATGTGGAAGCTCTCGGTGGCGGGCTCGTCGGGTGACCCGGGGCTCTCGACGAGTCGGTCGATGCGGCCGAACACCAGCGCCGCCTCGCCGAGGTCGAGATCGTTGAGGCGCTTGACCAACGCCTCGTCGAAGGCGTTGCGTTCGAAGCGGGCCTGCATCGTGCCGCCCATGTCGGGCTCGCTGAGGTCCCGCAACCGCCACGCGGAGGTGCGGGTCGATTCGAGGCACTCGTAGGCGTAGTCGACGTACGCCTGTTCGGTTTCGAGCTCGGGATGCTGCTGCGTCATGGCGAAATGCCGAATTTCGGCCACGACACTCTATCGCCGCGGGTCCCGCCACCGCCCGCGGACCACGCCCCGCCGCAGCGTGTCGATACCCTCGGCGCGCATGGACGAACGTGGTGACGATGTCCCGCGAACCCGGTCGCGGTCGGCGTTCCTGGAGGCGGCGTTGTCGCGACCGACGCCCCACACGCCCGTCTGGTTCATGCGTCAGGCCGGTCGCAGCCTGCCCGAGTACCGGGCGATCCGTGGCGAAGGCTCGATCCTCGACGCCATCAAGCGTCCCGAGACGGCGGCGGAGATCACGCTGCAGCCGGTGCGGCGCTACGGCGTCGACGCCGCGGTGCTCTACTCCGACATCATCGTGCCGGCCCACGCGGTCGGGTTCGGCATCGACGTGGCGCCGGGCACCGGGCCGGTCGCCGAACGCCCGCTGCGCAGCCGGGCCGACCTCGCCCGACTGCGCCCGCTCGAACCGGACGACATCGGCTACGTGACCGACACCGTCGGGCTGGTGCGCGAGGCGCTGCCGCCCGACGTGCCCGTGCTCGCCTTCGCCGGGGCTCCGTTCACCGTCGCCAGCTACCTCGTGGAGGGTGCTCCGAGCCGCGACTACCGCCACACCAAGGCGCTGATGCACCGCGACGAGGCGCTGTGGCACGAGGTGCTCGACGTCCTGGCAACGCTCGCCGTGGCGTTCGTGGGCCTGCAGCTCGACGCCGGCGCCGGGGCCTTCCAGATCTTCGACTCGTGGGCCGGCGCACTGTCGGCGGCGGACTACGAGCGTTTCGTCCTCCCCCACTCTCGTCGCGTGTTCGCCGACCTCGCCGTGTCCCACCCGGATGCGCCGGGGATCCACTTCGGCATCGGCTGCGACCACCTGCTCGAGTCGATGGCAGCGGCCGGCCCACAGGTGATGGGCCTCGACTGGCGCACCACGATCACCGACGCACGCACGCGCCTCGGCCCGAGCGTGGCGATCCAGGGCAACCTCGATCCGGCGCTGGTGCTCGCCGGCCGCGACGTGGCGCTCACGGGCACCGCCGCCGTGCTCGCCGACAACGCCGGGCGCCCCGGTCACATCTTCAACCTCGGCCACGGCGTGCACCCGGCGTCCGACCCCGACGTGCTGGCCGCGATCGTCGACGCCGTGCACGAGGTCCGCACCAATGAACGGGCGCCCGGTCGGCGTGCTCGTGATGGCGTACGGCACGCCGCGGAACACCGCCGAGATCGAGCCGTACTACACCGACATCCGTCGCGGCCGGCCACCGAGCGCCGAGCAGCTCGCCGAGCTCACCGGCCGGTACGCGGCGATCGGCGGGCTGAGCCCGCTGCACGAGCGCACCGAGGCTCAGCGCGACGCGATCGCCGCCGCCCTCGAGGAGCGGGCGCCCGGGCGGTTCGTGGTCGAGCTCGGGATGCGCCACGCCGCGCCGTCGATCGAGCGCGGGGTCGATGCGCTCGCCGCGCGGAACGTGGACCGGATCGTCGGCCTGGTGCTCGCCCCGCACTACTCGACGATGTCGGTGGCGATGTATCTCGAGCGGGCGGGCCGTGCGGCCGCGGCGCGTGGCGTCGGCTTCGTCGGGATCGAACGATGGGGTCTGCTCGACGCCTACGTCGCCTTCCTGGCCGGGCGCGTGCGCGACGCCGTGGCGACGATGCCGGCGAACACCAAGGTGGTGTTCACCGCCCACTCCCTCCCGACGCGCATCCTCGACACCGGCGACCCCTACCCGCACGAGGTGCGGGCCACGGCATCGGCCGTCGCGGTCGCCGCCGGTCTCGGTCGCTGGAGCGGGTGGTCCGCGGCGTGGCAATCGGCCGGACGCACCGCCGACGCGTGGCTCGGGCCCGACATCCTCGAGGTCATCGACGACCTCGGGCCGGCCGAGAACGCCGACGGGTTGCTGGTCTGCCCGTGCGGGTTCGTGGCCGATCACCTCGAGGTGCTCTTCGACCTCGACGTCCAGGCCCGCCAGCGCGCCGAGGCGGCCGGTCTGATGTTCGCCCGCACCGCCGTCGTGAACGACGACCCCGGCGTGACGAGCGCGCTGGCCGCCCTGATCGCCGGAACATGAACCGGCGCGTGCGTCGTCGTGGGCGGCGGCATCGCCGGCGTCACCGTCGCCGAACGGCTGTCGGCTGCCCTCGCGCCCCAGCTCGCCGACGGCGCGATCACCGTCGAGCTGCTCGACGACGGCGCCCAGCCCGGGGGCAAGCTGCGCACCACGCCGTTCGCCGGCCGGCCGGCGGTCGACGAGGGGGCCGACGCCTTCCTCACGCGGGTGCCCCACGCCAGCGATCTCGCCGCCCGTCTCGGGTTGGACCGATCGCTCGCCTCCCCGGCGACCGGGGCCGCCTTCGTGTGGCACGGCCGGCTCCACCCGATCCCCGACGGGCTGGCGCTCGGGCTGCCCGGCCGCGTGCTCCCGCTCGTCACCAGCCGCCTGCTCAGCGTTCGCGGCATCGCCCGCGCCGCCGTCGAACCACTGCTGCCGCGCCGGCCGGACGGCGACTCGGTGGGGCGTCTGGTGCGCAGCCGCTTCGGCACCGAGGTGCACGAGCGCCTGGTCGACCCGCTGGTGGGGAGCATCTACGCCACCGACACCGACCGCTTCAGCCTGGCGATGGTGCCCCAGCTCGCCACCTTGGCGCGTCGACGCAGCCTGCTGCTCGCCGCCCGCGCCGCCCGATCACGGGCGGTGGCGACCGGGCCGGTGTTCGCCGCACCGGTGGCGGGCATGCAGCAGCTGGCGACGGCCGCCGCCGAGCGGGCCGCGGCCGCCGGCGCCACCGTGGTCAGCGGGCGCACGGTGCACGTCGTCGCCGCCGACGGCCCGCGGTGGCGCGTCGACGACGAACCGGCCGACGTCGTGGTGCTCGCCACCCCCGCCGCCACGACCGCTCCGCTCATCGGGGAGGCCGCCGCGGACCTCGCCGCCCGCCTCGGCGCGATGGAGCACGCCGACGTCGCCATCGTCACCCTCGCCGTCGACGGCGAGTGGCCGGCCGGCTTGCGTGGCGCACAGCGGCTACCTCGTGCCCAAGCCCGACCAGGGACTGGTGACGGCCGTCTCGTTCGGCTCGCAGAAGTGGGCCCACTGGCGCGGCGAGGGCGAGGTGCTGCGCGTGTCGATCGGACGTGACGGCCGCCCGCTCGGCGACCGCGACGACGCCGCCCTCGTGGCCGCCGCGGTCGACGAGGTCGGCCGTCACCTCGGGCTCGACCTGCAGCCGACCGCCGTGCGCGTGACCCGGTGGCCACGGTCGTTCCCGCAGTACCGCCCGGGCCACCTCGGCTGGCTGGCCGGCGGTCGACGCCGCCACCCCGCCCGGGTTGTTCCTCACCGGCGCCAGCTACCGCGGCATCGGGGTGCCGGCGTGCATCGCCGACGCCGAGCGCACCGCCGACGCCGTGCTCACCTACCTCGCAGGAGGGGGTCGAGATCCACTCGGCCCGTCACCGCACGCGGACCTGCGCCGGGATACCCTTGCGCCGTGATGCGGACCAACCCGAGAAACGTGGCTGCGGCGCTCGCCCTGGTCGTCGGAACGTGCGTCGCCGGCACCGCCGTCCACGCCGCCGGAGCCCATCAGGCGTCGGCACCGCCGTCGAGCCCGCCGGCCAGCGCGGTCGCCGAACCGCTGCAGGACTGCGAGACCGCGGGCACGTTGCCGGCCGAGCCGACCACGACCACCACGCCCGACCCCACCGCCACCACCGACCCCGCGGCCACCACCACGACGCACCACGCTGGTGCCGCTGCCGATCCCGGTGCCGCCGCCGCTCGACAACGACCCCGAGCCGCAGCAGTACTTCGGGCGCCTGCAGATCCCCGCGATCGATGTCGACTCGCCGTTCCTCGAGGGCATCCGCCTGTCGACGCTCGACTACGGCCCCGGCCACTGGCCGTGCACGGCGATGCCCGGCGAGCTGGGCAACGTGGTCGTCGCCGGCCACCGCACGAGCCACAACGCCGACTTCCGTCGCCTCGACGAGCTGAAGCCCGGCGACGAGGTGATCTTCGACATGGACAACTCCGACGGGATCCCCACGGCGACCGTGGCCGACCCCGACGGCGTCAGCGGCGTCTACGTGTACCACGTGAGCTCGGTCGAGATCGTGCCGCCCGACGCCATCTGGATCGTCAACCAGGGGTACCGCCACGAGGCCACGCTGTTCGCCTGCCATCCGCCGGGCTCGGTGTCGGAGCGCATCGTCGCCCACCTCGACCTCTTCTCGGTCAACGGTGAGCCGGCGCCGGTGCCGCCCGACCCGCCGCGCACCACCACGACGCTGGCGCCCGAGACCACCACCGCCGCTTGACGCGGCGAGCGCTCGTCGCACTCGCGGCGGGCCTCATCGTCGCGCTGTCTCTGCCTCCGTGGGGCTGGTGGCCGCTCTCGTTCGTCGGCATCGCCCTGTTCCAGTGGGGCGTCGACGAGCTACGGGTACACGCCGTCGCGCCGGGCGAGCTTCGGCCTCGGCTTCCTGTTCGCCCTCGCCTGGCTGGCCACCGGCACGGCCTGGATGTGGCAGCTGTCCGCACCGGGCTACATCGCCGCCAACGTCGTGTTCGCGGGGTGGCACGGCGTCGCCGAGCTGACCGTCCCGGCACGCAGCGCGCCGACGACGATCGGGCGGTGCGGTGGTCGGTGGTCATCCGCCCGCTCGCCCACACGCTCGTCGAGGCGTTGCGGTTCTCCTTCCCGTTCGGCGGAGTGCCCCTCGCCAGCCTCGGCATCGCCCAGGCCGCCGGGCCGTTCGCCGCACCCGCCCGCGTCGGGGGCGTGATCCTCATCACGTGGGTGGTGCTGCAGGTCGGCGTCGCCCTCGGCGCCGCTCGTCGAGTCGCGACGCGTGACGCGCGGGTCGCCGGGACGCACCGCCCTGGTCGCCGCCGTGGCGCCGCTCGCCGTCACCGCCATCGCGTTCGTCGCCCCGAGTGGCCACGACACCGGCGAGCACATCGAGATCGCCGCCGTGCAGGGCGGCGGCGAGCAGGGCACGAGCGCCCTCGACGTGCCCAGCCGGCTGGTGACCGAACGTCACCTCGACGCGACCGCGTCGATCGAGCCCGACCCCGACCTCGACCTCGTCGTCTGGCCGGAGAACACGATCGACGTCGTCGACTTCGACACCAGCGCCGAGCTCGCCGCGGTGACGGCGCAGGCGCGCCGACTCGGTGTGCCGATCGCGGTCGGGGTGACCGAGGACGTCGCCGGACGGCCGGGGCGGTTCACCAACGCCCAGGTCGTGGTGACGCCCGTCGGGCGAGATCGTCAGCCGCTACGACAAGGTGCGCCGGGTGCCGTTCGGCGAGTACGTCCCGCTGCGCGGCCTGTTCGAGGCGCTCGGCGCGCCCGTCGACGAGGTGCCCCACGACGCCATCGCCGGCCGGGGGCCGGCGGTGCTCGACGTGCCGGTGGGCGTCGGCACCGACGACGCACGAGTCGACCGCCTGGCGGTGGTGATCTCGTGGGAGGTGTTCTTCGGCGGGCGCGCCCGCGAAGGCGTTCGCGACGGTGGCGGGCTGATCCTCAACCCCACGAACGGGGCGAGCTACAGCGGCACGATCGTGCAGACGCAGCAGGTCGCCTCGAGCCGCCTGCGCGCCATCGAGACCGGGCGCTGGGTGGTGCAGGTGGCTCCCACCGGGTTCAGCGCCTTCGTCACGCCCGACGGCGACGTGATCGAGCGCACCAGCGTCGGCGAGCGGGCGGTCATCCGCCACGCCGTCGCGCTGCGGTCGGGACGCACGTGGTACGTCACGCTGGGCGACCTGCCGTTCGTCGTGGTGCTGCTCGTGGCGTTGGCGGTCGCCGAGCTCGGCTACCACCGCCGTCGCTCGTCACGCGCGTCGCCGTCAGCGTTCGAGCAGGAGCGTGACCGGGCCGTCGTTCACGAGTGACAGCCGCATCTCGGTGCGGAAGCGCCCGGTGGCGACGGTCGCCCCGAGCCGGCGAAGGCGGGAGACGACGGCGTCGACGAGCGGCTCGGCGTGCTCGGGACGGGCTGCGGCGATCCAGCTCGGCCGCCGGCCGCCGGACGTGTCGCCGTAGAGCGTGAACTGGCTGACGACGAGGATCTCGGCGTCGAGGTCGGCCGCCGAGCGGTTCATCACGCCGGCGTCGTCGTCGAACACACGCAGCGTCCACAGCTTCTCGGCGAGCTTCGTCGCCACGGCCTCGTCGTCGGTGTGGGTGACGCCGACCAGCACGCACAGGCCGGGCCCGATGCGGCCGGTCTCCACGCCGAACTCGCCGTCGGCACCGCGCACGGTGACGCCCGCCTCCGTGACCCGCTGCACCAACGCGCGCACGGCCGGCATGCTCGCACGGACTGCCAGCGAACTCCCAGCCAACGGCCAGCCACCCTCACAGGACCGCCACGTTGGATGGGGACCCATGGAGCAACGAAGCCAACACGCCACGACACGTGCACCCGCGGTGCGCCGCACCGCCACCGGAATCCTGCTGTTCGCCGGGCTCTCGCTGGGGGGCGCCGGCGCCGGACTGGCCGAGGCGACGACCACGCCCGACGGTTCGGCGCCGTCGACCACGGTGGCCGACGACAACGCGGCCACCGACACCACCGACGCCTCCACCGACGCGACGACCACGCCCGACAGCAGTTCGGGCACTCCCGGCACCGCCACCGACGAGCAGGACCAGCACCAGGGCTGGCCCGTGCACCACGGGGGACCGGGCCAACCCGGCCGCTGGCACTGCGTGGCGCCGCCGCCCCCGGGCGCGACCGACGGGTCCGCCACCGCCGCCCGGCGCGGCTCCGCCACCTCGGACACGACCGACGCCACCGACGGCACCGCGGCGACGCCCGACACCACCACGGCGACCACCGGCGCCTCGGGGTTCGCCGCCGTCACCCCGACCACCGAGCCGCCGGCGAGTCGGCACCACCAGCGACGACTCGGCCACCACCGACGAGTCGACGACGACGGGCGACGCCACCGCCACGACCGCTGACGGCGCGACGACGGCGAACGGCGACGCCGAGCGGCCGTGCCCGCCGATGATGGGCCAGCCGGGAATGCCCGGCTGGCCCGAAGGCCGCGGCGGCCCGACGATGCCCGGCGGTCCCGGTCGACCGGGGATGCCCGGTCGACCGGGACCCGAAGGGGGTCACCACCATCACCACCACCGCTGGCCCGGCGACGGCCAGGGCGCCGGAGCGACGCCGGGACCGGGGCGGCATCCGGCCCGGCGACCGCGCCCGGCAGCGCCGACACGACGGGCGACACGTCCGCCTGAGGGCGCGGCCATCGTCGGCCACTTTCGGACACCAGTGTCCGAGAAGTGGCCGACGTTGCGCGTCCGGGCGCCGATTACCGGCTGGTAACACCCCCGGTAGCCTGCACGGCGATGTCGGACCGCCCGCTGCGCCTCGCCTACTTGACGTACCGGGGCAAGCCGCACGTCGGCGGCCAGGGGGTCTACACCCGCCATCTCACCAAGGCACTGGTCGAGCTCGGTCACTCGGTCGAGGTGTTCAGCGGCCAGCCCTATCCGGTGCTCGACGAGCGCGTCCCGCTCCACGAACTGCCGAGCCTGGACCTGTTCAACGACCTCTACCCCGGCCGCTTCCCGGCGTACTGGGAGTTCAAGCGGCGCGAGGACTTCCTCGAGATCGCCCAGTTCTGCACCGGCACCTTCTCCGAGCCGCTCGCCTTCAGCTACCGCGCCCTGCGCGAGCTGGCGCCGCGGGCCGGCGAGTTCGACCTGGTCCACGACAACCAGTGCCTCGGCTACGGCATCCTCGCCATCGAGCGGCGGATCCCGACGATCGCCACCCTCCACCACCCGATCACCCGCGACCGCATGCTGGAGATGGAGCGGGCACCGAGCGGACGCAAGCGGCGCGCCGTCGGGCGCTGGTACTCGTTCGTGCGGATGCAGGGCCGAGTGGCCTCACGGCTGCCGCGGATCGTGGTGGTCAGCGAGAACTCGATCGCCGACATCCACACCGACATGGGCGTGTCCCTCGATCGCATGCGCCTGGTGCCCGTCGGCGTCGACCAGGAGCTGTTCCGGCCGCTGCCGGAGGTACGGCGCGTGCCCGGTCGGCTGATCACCACCGCGTCGGCCGACGTGGCCCTGAAGGGGCTCGCCCACCTGCTGGAGGCCGTGGCCAAGCTGCGCACCGAGCGCGACGTCTCGCTCACGATCATCGGACGTCCGAAGGCCGGCGCGAGCATGGACCTCATCGGGCGCCTCGGGCTCGGCGGGTGCGTGTCGTTCGTCTCCGGTGTCACCGACGAGCGGATCGTGGAGCTGTACGCCGAGTCGGAGCTCGCCGTGGTGCCGAGCCTCTACGAAGGGTTCAGCCTCCCGGCGATCGAGGCGATGGCCACCGGCACCACCCTCGTGGCGACCGACGGCGGCGCCCTGCCCGAGGTCACCGGCCGCGACGGTGAGACGGTGCTGCAGTGCCGCGCCGGCGACTCCGACTCCCTCGCCGACGCGATCCGCCGCGGCCTCGACGACCCCGAGCTGTGCGCCCGCGTCGGCGCCGCCGGACGTCGCCGAGTCGTCGAGCGCTGGACGTGGCGGCGCTGCGCCGAGCTCACCGTCGAGCAGTACCGCGAGGTCTTGGCCATGCCCCAGAACCGGGTCAAGGCGCGCCGCAACGGCCGGTGACCCGATGCTGACCATTCGCTTCGACCGCCTCGCCGATCTCGGGCTGCGCCCGGGTGGGCTGGTGCTCGACGCCGGAGCCGGGTTCGGCCGACACGCCTTCGAGTGCGCGCGGCGCGGCTACCGCGTGGTCGCCCTCGACCACGCCGCCGACGAGGTGAGCACCACCCGCGCCACCTTCGCCGCGATGGCCGAGGCCGGCGAGATCCGGCCCGGCGCGTTCGTCGGCACCCTGCGGGGCGACGCGACCGCGCTGCCGTTCCGCGACGGGTCGTTCGACGCCGTCATCACGTCGGAGGTGCTCGAGCACATCCCCGACGACACCGGGGCGCTCGGCGAACTGCACCGGGTGCTGCGGCCGGGCGGGATCCTCGCCGCCACCGTGCCGACGTGGCTGCCCGAGAAGATCAACTGGATGCTGTCCGACGACTACCAC
The DNA here is from genome assembly GCA_963816635.1 of Ilumatobacteraceae bacterium. Classification (GTDB taxonomy): domain Bacteria; phylum Actinomycetota; class Acidimicrobiia; order Acidimicrobiales; family Ilumatobacteraceae; genus Desertimonas. Next base: position 95,793 of record CAWFLK010000022.1, read on the forward strand.
GCCCCGGCGGCGGTCGGTGGGCACGTGCGCATCTACAGCGCCACCGAGCTGAAGGCGAAGATGCGGGCGGCCGGATTCGGCAACGCCGGCAGCCACCACGCCCACGCCCTGCACTCGCCGTACTGGTGGCTGAAGTGCGCCGTCGGCGTCGAGCGCGACGAGCACCCCCTGGTCGCCCGCTACCGGCGCTTCCTCGAGTGGGACATCACCGCCCGGCCGCGGTCGACGCAGGTGGCCGAGCGGGTGCTCTCGCCCGTGCTCGGCAAGAGCCTGGTGCTGTACGGGGTCGCCGCATGAAGCGTGGCACGGCGTCGCCGCGCTCCGGCTGCCCGGCGTGTTGTCGGAGGACCAGCTGCACCGCAGTGCCGACCACCTGGCATCGCTCCAGCTGTCGACCGGCATGATCCCGTGGTGGCCGGGCGGCCACTGCGACCCGTGGAACCACGTCGAGGCGGCGATGGGGCTCGACGCGTCCGGCCGCCACGACGAGGCGTTGGCGGCCTACCGCTGGTTGGCCGCGACCCAGCTGCCGAACGGGGCGTGGCACAACTACTACCGCAGCGACGGCTCGGTCGAGGACTCCAAGCTCGACACCAACGTGTGCGCCTACGTCGCCACCGGCGTGTACCACCACTGGTTGAGCACCGGGTCGCGCGAGCACGTCGCCGAACTGTGGACCACCGTCGAGCGCGCCCTCGCCTGGGTGCTCAGCCTGCGCCGCGACGACGGCTTGGCGCTGTGGGCGATCGAGGCCGACGGCACCCGGCCGTGGGGCTACGCCCTGCTCACCGGCTCGTCGAGCATCGCCCACGCCCTGATGTGCGGCGCCCGGCTCGGTGCCCTCGTCGGACGCCGCCGACCGAGCTGGGAACGGGCGGCGGTGCAGATGCGCCGATCGATCGCCCACCACCCCGAGCGCTTCGAACCGAAGTCGCGCTGGGCGATGGACTGGTACTACCCGGTGCTCAGCGGCGCCCTGACCGTGAGCGCCGGCAAGGCGCGCCTCGCCGACGGGTGGGACACGTTCGTGATGGAGGGCCGCGGCGTGCGCTGCGTCAGCGACGAGCCATGGGTGACGGCGTCGGAGACGGCCGAGTGCGCGCTCGCGTTCGCCGCCATCGGCGACTTCGACACCGCCGTCGACCTCGTGCGCTGGACCGGCGATCACCGCCGGGACGACGGCGCCTACTGGACCGGCATCGTCCACCCCCAGGGCGTGACGTTCCCCGGCGACGAGCACACCTCGTACACGGCTGCGGCGATCATCCTCGCCGTCGACGCCATCACGGCCACCACCCCGGCCGCTCGCCTCTTCCGCGCCCCCGACGACTTCGCCTGATTCGGCCGATCTGGTCACCCACGTTCTCGATATCGAGAACGTGGGTGACCAGATCGCCGTCGAGACGCAGAGTGACCAGATGGCGGCGGTGCGCCTGCGAAGCTGCCGCCATGCGTCGCCGCCTGCTCGACAACCCGATCGCCCGCACCGTGTTGAGCGTGTGGGCCTGGCTGGTGCTGGGAGTGGTGGTGACCGTGTGGGTGCCGCTCGTGGCCCTGGTCACGCTCGTCACGGCGCCGTTCGATCCCGGGCGCTACGCCGCCGGCTGGCTGTTCCGGCGCCTCACCGTGGTGCACCAGGTGCTCAACCCGCTGTGGCGGTTCCGCCGCCACGGCACGTTGCCGCCCGACCCGCGGCGACCGTACGTCGTGGTCTCGAACCACGAGAGCATGGTCGACATCCTGCTGATCTCGCACCTGCCGTGGGAGATGAAGTGGCTGGCGAAGTCGGACTTCTTCGCCTTCCCGGGCATCGGCTGGATGATGCGCATGGCGCGCGACATCCGTCTGGTGCGCGGGGACTCCGACAGCGTGGCCGCGGCCATGGCCGAGTGCGCCGACCGCCTCGCCGCGCGGGTGTCGGTGATGATCTTCCCCGAGGGCACCCGGTCGGCGAGCGGCCAGCTGGGCCCGTTCAAGGACGGGGCGTTTCGCCTGGCGATCGAGACCGGCACGCCGATCCTGCCGCTCGCCGTGCACGGCACGCGCCCGGCGTTGCGCAAGCACGACTGGCGCTTCGGCGTGTCCGACGCCGACGTCTACGTCCTCGAGACGATCGACACCAGCGGCCTCACCCGCCAGGACGTCCCGGCGCTGCGCGAGCGCGTCCGCGACGTCATCGCCGCCAAGCTCGTCGAGGTGAACGCCCTGCCCAGTCGCCGCGGCTCACACGATGCGGCGTAGGACGCGCAGCGAGCCGGTGGCGGCCACCTCGGCGAACCGGCCGCTCGCCAGCGCCGGCAGGTAGATCCGCTCGTAGGGCGGCCGGCCGCCGTCGGCCGGGTCGGCGAAGACGTCGTGGATCGCCAGGGTGCCGCCCGGCGCGACCTTCGGGGTCCACCCCTCGTAGTCGTCGATGGCCGGCTGCACCCCGTGGCCGCCGTCGATGAACACCAGCGCCGCCGACGCGTCGGGCCAGTGCGCGGCCACCGCCGACGACCGGCCGACGACGGCGACGACGTGCTCCTCGAGTCCGGCATCGTGGAGGGTGCGCCGGAAGAACCCGAGGGTGTCCATCCGGCCGGTGTGGGGATCGACGACCGTCGGATCGTGGTGCTCCCACCCGACCTGGTTCTCCTCCGAGCCACGGTGATGATCGACGGCGAACACGACGGTCGCGGCGGCGCGCGCGGCGGCCGCCAGCCACACCGTGGAACGCCCGCAGTAGCTGCCGATCTCGATGAACGGTGCGCCGGGCACGGCCGACGCCGCCGCGAGCGCGGCGTCGTGCAGCGCGTCGCCCTCGTCCGCCGGCATGAACCCCTTCGCCCGCAGCGCGTGCTCACGCCAGTCGTCTGTCACGCGTCGGAGGCTACGAGAGCGCCCCGGCGCGCGGCATCCGGTCTACGGTGCACGACGAATGTCTCCCGTCGACGACCTCGTGGCGCTGCTGGCGCTGGAGCCCATCGAGGTCAACATCTTCCGCGGGCGCTCCCCCGACGACGAGCGCCAGCGGGTGTTCGGCGGTCAGGTGGCCGGCCAGGCTCTGGTCGCGGCGAGCCGCACGGTCGACGAGCCGCAACGCCACGTCCACTCGCTCCACGCCTACTTCCTGCGCCCCGGCGACCCGGCGGTGCCGATCCTCTACGAGGTCGACCGGATCCGCGACGGGCGCAGCTTCACCACCCGACGCGTCGTCGCCATCCAGCACGGCCGGGCGATCTTCAACCTGCAGTGCAGCTTCCACATCGCCGAGTCGGGCCTCGACTACCAGGTGGACGCCCCGCACGACTGGCCCGACCCGGAGACGCTGCCCGACTGGCACGAGCGCTTGGCTCCGTACAAGGACCAGATCGGGGCCGACTACGACCGACCCCGCCCGATCGACCTGCGCTACGCGTCCGGCGACCCGATGCAACGCAAGGGCACCAGCGCCCAGAGCCAGGGTGTGTGGCTGCGCGCCAACGGTCCCCTCCCCGACGATCCCGTGCTCCACGCCTGCGTCGTCACCTACGCCAGCGACATGACCCTGCTCGACACGACCGTGCTGCCGTTCGGGCGGGCGTGGGACTCGCCCGGCATGCGCATGGCGAGCCTCGACCACGCGATGTGGTTCCACCGACCGTTCCGCGCCGACGAGTGGCTGCAGTACGACCAGCGCGTCTTCAGCACCACCGCCGCACGCGGTCTGGCGGGCGGCTCGATCTTCACCCGCGATGGCCGCCTGGTGGTGAGCGTGGTACAAGAGGGGTTGATCCGCGTCACCTGAACGGTGGCGCGCCAGCCGACCGGGCGGAAGGGAGCGACCGATGAGGTGGACTTCGAAGATCGGTGTCGGCGGCAGCATCCTGACGTGCGCCGCGCTGACGCTGGCGATCGCCGCGCCGGCGTCGGCCGCCGGACCGCGCACCGCGCCGGCGCCGGCGGCACCCACGGCGACCCTCACCAACGTGGTGGCGGCCGACGGCGCCGTCGACATCGTGTGGCGTGCCGACGACCCGGTGCCCTACGTGGTGGAACAGGGGGGCGACGTGCTGCGCCTCGCCCCCGACGGCACGCTCACGTCGGCGCTCTACCTGGGCGACATCGCCAGCGTCGGCGGCGAGCAGGGTCTGCTCGGTCTCACGTTCACCGCCGCCGGTGACCTCGCCTACGCCGACTTCACCGACCTCGACGGCAACACCAACATCGTCGAGCTCCCGGTGCTCGCCGACGGCACGCTCGACCGGGGCCAGATGCGAACGCTCCTCGTGATCGACCAGCCCTACGCCAACCACAACGGGGGCGACGTGGCGATCGGACCCGACGGGATGCTCTACATCGGCATGGGCGACGGCGGCTCGGGCGGCGATCCCGAACGGCGGGCCCTCGACCTCACCTCGCCCCTCGGCAAGCTCCTGCGCATCGATCCGACGCCGTCGGCCGACCTCGGCTACACGATCCCGGCCGACAACCCGTACGTCGGCACCGACGGCGCCCGCGGCGAGATCTGGTCGATCGGGCTGCGCAACCCGTGGCGCTACTCGTTCGACTCGGTCACCGGGGACCTGTGGATCGCCGACGTCGGCCAGGACGCCACCGAGGAGGTCGACGTGGCCGCGGCCACCGGCGGGCTCGACGCCGGCAAGGGGGTCGACTTCGGGTGGAGCGCGTTCGAGGGCAACGATCCGTACAACGCCGACCAGTCCGCGCCCGACCACCACCCGCCGATCTACACCTACCCGCACGGCCCGCGCTGCTCGATCTCCGGCGGCGTGCGCGCCCGTGGCGCCGGCGCGGGGACGCTCGACGGATGGTACGTGTTCGGCGACTACTGCACCGGCGAGGTGATCGTCCTGCCGGTGAGCGGCGAGGGCGACGCCATCACCGTCGGGCCCGAGAGCGTGGTGGCGACCGGGTCGTCGGTCAGAGCCGTGCGCACCGCCCCCGACGGCACGATCTACGTCCTCGACGACAACGGGGTCAACACGCTCACGACGGCCTGACCGCCAACCGGAGGGCACCACCTGGACCGTACGGACCGGCTGGTGCCCTCCGGTTGCCGGTCAGCCGACGCGGGTGAGCTCGATGCTGCGGCTCGCCGGGTCGGCGCGCACGAGCTGGGCCCGCACGGCGTCGCCGGGGCTGACCCGGTGGGCCCGCAGACGGGCCAGCACCGCCGGCTCGGAGAGCTGCACGAGCGGACCGCGCTCGTCCTCGTCGACGATGACGCCGTCGAACACCTCGCCTTCGCGACCCGACAGGAGCACGGCCTCGGCGAGGTCGAGCACCGCCTTGTCGACCTGGTGGCCGAGCTGGTCGGCCCGCGCCATCACGGCGGGGAGCTCGCGGTACGCCTGCTCGACGTGCTCGGGGACGGCGTCGCCGTTGGCCACGGCGAGGGCCCCGGCGATGACGTAGCGGTCGGCGAGGCGGCGCAGCGGCGCCGTGGCGTGCACGTAGGTGGCGGCGATCGCCGCGTGCCACGGTCGCGCCGCGTCGGTGTAGGGCTGGTACGAGGCCGCCCCGCCGGAGCGACGCACGGCGAGCAGGAAGGCCGCGGCACGCGGGTCGTCGCGCGGGAGCGAGCGTTCGAAGCGGGCGAGCGACATGTCGGCCGGCCAGTCGAGGTGGAACGCCGTCGCGGTGTGGCGGAGCCGTCGCAGCGCCGAGTCGGGCACGTCGGCCATCACCCGGAACAGCCCGGTCCGCGCCGCCAAGAGGGCGTCGGCCACCGCCAGGTTCGTGGCGAGCGACATGCCGGCGTTCTGGTCCTCGCTCTCGAGGCGGGCCTCGAACCGCAAGCGTCCAGCCCTGATCGGTGTGGCGTCAGCTCCTGCTCCGGGAACTCCACCCGCGGCGCGCCGCGTCGATCCTCGGCCAGCACGATGCGCCGGGAGAGCTCGGCGAACCCCGGGATCGACGCCGCGTCGATGGCGTCGTAGGCGAGCTTGGCGCGACTGTGCACGACGGCGCGCTCGACGCCGTCGAGGTGCACCGTGCCGTCGGCGGCGACGCGCACCGTGAACACCACCGCCGGCCGTGGTCCGTCGGGGAGCAGGCTGGCCGCCGCTTCGCACAGCGCCGGTGGGTACAGCGTCGAGCGCCGGTCGGGCAGGTAGATCGTCTCGCCCCGCGCCCACGCCTCGTGGTCGATCGGCCCACCGGGGTCGACGAAGAAGTCGACGTCGGCGATGGCGTAGTGCAGCACCAGGTCCCCACCTTGCGCTCCGGCGGCGGCGTCGATGAAGAACGCCTGGTCGAGATCGGTCGACCCGGCCGGGTCGAGGGTGCGGAACGCCCACGACGTGCGATCGACGTGGTCGCGCCCGGGACGACGACGCGCCGCGTCGTCGGCGGCGGCGAGCACGTCGTCGGGGAACGCCCCCGGCACGTGGAACTGCGCCCGGATGGCGTCGAGGCCCGCTTCGATCGGGCCCTCGACGGTGCCGCCTGGCTCGGCGGGGTGCACGCGGACGCTCATCGCCGGGCCACCTGCGCCATCACGTCTAGCGCCGCGCTCCCATGAACATCCCCTTGAGCGCTTCGTAGTGCTCGATCACGTGACCGGCGCCGAGCACGACGGCCTCGAGCGGCGCGGTGGACTGGCGCACCGGCACCCGCGTCTCGCGCTCGATGCGCTCGCGGAGGCCGGTCAGCAAGCCGCCGCCACCGACGAGGTACATCCCCCGGGTCAGGAAGTCCTGCGACAGCTCCGGTGGCGCCTTGGCGAGGCAGCGGATCACCGAGGCCACCAGCGACGACACGACGTCCTCGATGGCGAAGCGGATCTCCTCCGGGCTGAGCACCACCGTCTTGGGCAGCCCGGTCATCAGGTCGCGTCCGCGCACCTCGGCCTGACGATCGTCGCCGCTCGGGTCGGCCGAGCCGATCTCCTTCTTGATCTCCTCGGCGGTGCGCTCGCCGATGGCGATGCCGTGCTCACGCCGGACGTAGCTCTGGATCGACGCGTCGATGTCGAACGAGCCGATCCGTACGGCCTCGAGCGCCACGATCCCCCCGAGCGAGATGACCGCGGTCTCGCTGGTGCCCCCACCGATGTCGATGATCATGTTGCCGACCGGCTCGTCGATGGGCAGGTCGGCCCCGATGGCGGCCGCCATCGGCTGCTCGATGAGGTTGGCGTCGGCGGCGCCGGCGCGCCGCGCCGCATCGGTGACGGCGCGCCGCTCGACCTCGGTGATCGCCGACGGCACGCAGATCACCACCTTCGGTCGCGTGAAACGGCTGACGCCGACCCGCTGCAGGAGCAGGCGGATCATTCGCTCGGTGATCTCGAAGTCGGTGATCGCCCCGCCGCGCAGCGGGCGCACCGCCACGATGTAGCCGGGGGTGCGGCCGATCATCTGCCACGCCTCGTGGCCGGTGGCGAGCACCTCGCCGGTCTGCTTGTTGAGGGCGATGACCGACGGCTCGTTGAGGACGATTCCCCGGCCCTTCATGTACACGAGCGTGTTGGCGGTTCCGAGGTCGATGGCCAGGTCACGGGCCATCGGGTCGCTCTTCCTCGTCGGGCTCCGCCGACGCGTCGCTCGCCTCGTCGTCGAGCTGCTGCACCTGGTTGACCACCGGGCGCCGGGCCTCGGGCGACAGGGCGTCGATGTGACGCTGGAACGTCTCCACGCCGTCGGTGTTGCGACGACGGGCGAGGGCGATCAGCGCCAGACCGATCACGACGACGACCGCGCCGAGGATGACCCAGATCACGACGCGGAGCCGACGCGGTCGCTGATGGGCTGTGCGGCGGTACCCCAGTCGGCACCGTCGGCCCACGTCTCGTGCTTCCAGATCGGTGCCGAGGCCTTCAGCTCGTCGATCGCGAAGCGAGCGGCCTCGAACGCCTGGTCGCGGTGCGGCGCCGACACCACGGCCACCACGGCGCATTCGCCGACGGCCAGTGCACCGGTGCGGTGGAGCAGGGCGACGCGTCCGACCGCCGGCCACCGCTCGCGCAGGACGGAAGCGATCTCGGCGAAGCGGCCGAGCGCGGCGGCCTCGTAGGCCTCGTAGACGAGTTGCTCGACGCCGTCGCGGCCGTCGGCGTGGTCGCGCACGGTCCCCGAGAACAGCACGACGGCACCGCAGTCGGCACGGACGGCCCACTCGTACGCACCGGCGACCGGCAACGCGTCGTCGCCGAGCGCAAGCCACTCGTCGGTCGGCGGAGCGTTGAACACGGAGGCATCGTAGCTGGCGTCGTCTCGCCGTCGGTGCCGCCGGATGTGCCCGATCGGCCCCGTCGCGGTGGTCGCGCGACGCTACGGCCGCGGTGGTCATCAGTAGATTTGCGATCCTGTGACGAACGGACCGCTGCCCCCGCACGAGCGTTCGTGGCGCCACCCATCCGAGCTGCCGGGCCCACCGCCGGAGCCGGCGACCCGTGGTGGACGGCTGCTGATCGTGGCTGTCGGCACCGTCGGCCTGGTGCTCGTGGGGGTGCTGGCCCTGACGATGACCCCCGATCGCGCCGACCAGGCCGGCGACGCGGTGGCGACCACCACGCTGGCGCTCCTCGCCCCGTCCGTGGTGACGGGCGACGTCGCCAGCGCACCGCCGGCGACCGTGGACGCCGCGGTGCTGGCGACCACCACCGTGCTGCTGGCGCTGGGTGTGACGAGCAGCGAGCCACGGGCGACCGTGGTCGCCACGCTCCCGCCCGGCGGCGGTGAGGGTCGGTACGTCGCCCCGACGACCGTTGCGTCCACCGCGGCCGCGCCGACGACCGCCGGCGCAACCCTCACCACCGCCACGCCGGCCACGACCGCCGCACCGACGACCGCCGCACCGGTCACGACCGCCGCGCTTCGGCTGGCGACCGCGACGAGCGGCTACGCCCCGGCCACCTCCGGCGTCACGGCCGGCTCGGTGCGGATGGCGCCGGACGCATCACCGGTGGGCACCGTCGACACGGTCGCCGACACCATCGCCGACAGCGCGCCGGGCACCGTTCCGGCCGCGGTCGTCGACACCTCCCCCACCACCGAGGGCGCCGACACCGTGGCCCCCGCCCGGATCGCGCCCGCCTTCCCGCTCGTGACGCCGATCGGCCCCGACGGACTGGCGATCACCACGCACGCGGCCTGCACCTCCTGCACGCGCGGCTCGATGAGCGCCACGCTGCCGTCGGGATCGGTCGTCGGCGTGCAGGTGATCGACCCCGACGGGCGCTTCGTCGTCGTGTCGCTCCCCGCCGACGCCGGCTACTCCGCGATGTCGGTCGCCGACGCGTCACGCGCCCCGGGGTCGATGTCGGTGATGTACGAAGGGGTGTACACCCCGATCGACCCGGACAGCGCCGGCGCATTGTGCACGCCGGAGGCGGCGCCGGTGCTCGACGACCACGGGCAGCTGCTCGGCCTGTGCACGGCGAGCGACGACGGAGCCAGCATCGTCCCCGTCGATTCCCTGCCACCGCTGCCCGCGGCGTCGATCCCGGCGACCGACGCGGCGACCACGACGACCGCGTCGTCCACGACCACGCTCGTCACGACCACGACGGTGGCGCCGACGACGGTGGCGCCGGCGACGGCCGCCGCCGGCTGAGCACCGCTACCGACGGCGCCAGCGGCGGATGCCGAGCGCCGCGGCGACGAGGGCCACCACCACGCCGGCGACCATCGCGCCGAGCGACAGCTCCTGGCGTCGCTTCGGCGTGATCATGGTCCACCACTTCTCCTCGGTGCCCTCGACGTAGGCCTGCTCGTTGGTGACCGTCGGTGCCCAGCCGGCGGCCTTGAGCCGGTCGTTGGCCACCACCCACGGGGCGCGGGTGTAGCTGCGCAGCCCGGGTGGGATCGGCCCGCGCTGGAAGCGCCACCGCAGCGCGGCCAACACCTCGGCCTGGCGCTCGGGCAGCTGGATCCGTGGCGGCTGACCCGACAGCGCCCGCACCCGCTCGCCGGCGATCCACCCGTCGGGGGCGACGTTGAACACGCCGTCGAGGCGACTGCCGACGGCGAGGGCCACGGCCGCGGCCAGGTCGTCGAGGTGGAGGAACTGCGCCGGCGGATCCTCCTCGGCGAAGCTCTGGCCGAGCCCGGCGGCGAGCGAGGCGGCGAGCTGTGACACGCCCTCGGCGGCCATCGTCACCACCGGTCGCAGCACGGCGACGGTACGGCCCGGGCGCTGGCGGCGCCAGCGGTCGGCCATCGCCTCGGCGGCGGCGACCTGGCGGGCGTACACGAACTCCACGTCGGGGCGCAGGATGGCGTCCTCGGTCAGCGGCACCGGGTTGTTCGGCCACGCTCCGTAGACCATCGCCGAGGACACGAGCACCAGATGTCCGGCGTCGCGGTTGATCGCCTCGGCCAGTGTGCGGTCGACGCCCTCGGTGATGTTCTGACGACGTCGGGCGAGGCGGTCGTGGTCGCCCGAACCGAGGTGCACGATCACGTCGACCCCACCGTCGCCGTTGGAGCCGTCACCGGGCGTCACCACCTCGATGTCGTCGTCGTCACGCGCCAGCGCCAGCACACGAACGCCGAGCGGCCCGTCGGCACCGGCGACGAGGACGCGGACCACGGCGAACGACGCTACTGGCGGGCCAGCAATAGCATCGGGTCCATGGCCGACGACGACACGCCGGAGCAACGGCCCGATCCCTTCGCCGGACTGCCGCTGTTCGGTGACCTGTCCAAGGCGCTCGCCGGTCAGGGCCCGCTCAACTGGGACGCCGCGCGCCAGTTCGCCCAGGTCGGGGCCACGGGCGGGGCGCCGGAGGCGAACGTCGAGCCGGCCGTCCGGTTGGCGTTCGACGAGCTCGCCGGGATCGTTCGTCCCCACGTCGCCGACGTCGTCGGTGCGAGCCACGAGCCCGGCGAGGTGCGGGTGGTGACCCGCAGCCAGTGGGCCTCCGAGACGCTGGAGGCGTACCGTCACCTGTTCACCGAGATGGCGACGGCGCTCGGCAGCGCGACCGTCCCTGACGACGAGGCCGCGGCCGACCCGATGCTGTCGATGATGGCCGGACTGTCGCGAATGATGGCCCCGGCGATGCTCGGCATGTCGGTGGGATCGATGGTCGGCCGGCTCGCCACACGGGCGTTCGGCACGCACGACCTGCCGATCCCGCGCCAGCCGGAGCTCGTGACCCTCGTGCCGAGCAACATCGATGCCTTCGCCGCGCAGTGGGAGATCCCCGTCGCCGAGATGCGGCTCTGGGTGCTCGCCCACGAGCTCGCCGGTGCGACGCTGTTCCAGGCCGAGCACCTGCGGGGAGCGCTGTCGGACCTCGTGCGCCGCCACGTCAGCGGGTTCCGGCCCGACCCCAGTGCCGTCACCGAGCGGTTGACGTCGCTCGACGTCGAGTCCGCCGATCCGCTCGCCGCCATCCAGCAGGCGCTCAGCGATCCCGAGTTGCTCCTCGGTGCCGTCACCTCGCCCGAGCAGCGGGCGATGCGGCCGCAACTCGACGCCATCGTCGCCGTCGTCGTGGGGTACACCGACTGGGTGGTCGACGCGGTGTCGGTGCGCCTCGTGGGAGGCGACGCCCTGCGCATCGCCGAGGCCGTCCGGCGCCAGCGCATCGAGACGTCGGCGAGCGACACCTTCGTCGAGCAGCTGCTCGGCATCCGCGTCGGCGAGGAGCAGGTGGCCCGGGGCAAGTCGTTCGCCCAAGGCGTGGTCGACCGCGCCGGGGACCACGGGCTGGTGCCGCTGCTCGAACGGCCGGACGCGCTGCCCACGCCGGCCGAGGTCGATGCCCCCGGTCTGTGGCTCGCCCGCATCGAGGGATAGCCCGGCCGCTCACGGCCGATCTGGTCACTCTGGTTCTCGATATCGAGAACGTGCGGTGACCAGATCGGCCGTTGAGACGCAGAGTGACCAGATGGCGGCGGGCTAGGCGCCGGACCGGCTGCGCCGGGCGGCGATCCAGCGGCGCGGGTTCACGCCGCTCCCCGGTGTCGCCGGGCTGCTCTCGGTGCGTGGCCGCACGAGCAGGTAGACGAGCCCGCCGCTGCACGCGATGCCGATGACCAGGGCGCCGATCTGTCCGGGCGGCGTCACGGCGACCGCCACCACGCTCGCCGCCGCCCAGCACAGTTGGAACCTCGTCTCGAAGTTGGCGAGGGCGCGACCTCGGTTGGCGTGCGGGGCGTCGCGCTGCACCATGGCCTCGAACCCGAGCCGGGCGGTGGCCCCGGCCAGGCTGAGCACGAAGGCGAGGGCGACGATCGCGGCGATGCCGCCGATGGCGCCGGCCGCCAGCCCCGCCGCACCGGCGAGCCCGAGCGATCCGTAGAGCATCGCCCGCTCGTTGAGCCGACCGCGCAGGCGCGGCGCGGCCGCGTTGCCGGCCATCGCCCCCGCCGCGGCGGCCGCGATGCACGCGCCCAACCAGGCGGTGCCGTTGTCCATGTCCTGCACCCAGAAGGCGGTCACGAAGAACAGGAAGCCGACCGACGCCCGCAGCAACATCATCGCGATCGAGCCCAGCGTCACGCGAGGCGAGTGCACCTCTCGCTCCTCCTCGGCATCGGGGGCGTTGGTGGCGACCACGTCCGCCGACAGCGAGAAGGCGGCGTACAGGGCGAAGGCGAACAGCATCCCCGAATAGATCATCGTCGCCGTGCCCTTGGCGTTGCCGAGCAGTTGCAGGATGCCCGCCGGCACCACGGCGGCGAACCCGATCACGCCGGCGATCAGGCCGAGCTTGGAGTTGGCCTCGACGAGATCACGCTCGGAGCGCACCACCGACGGCACGATCGCCGATTTCGAGACGAGGTACGTCTTCTGCAGCACGAGCGCGACGAACACCAGGGGGAACAGCGCCAACGTGTTGATGGCGAACGCCATCAACACGGCGAGCACGACGCGGCAGAGGGCGACGATCTGGATCGCCGCCCGTCGGCCGCCGGCGATGCGGTCGAGCACGGGGCCGATCAACGGGGCGAGCACGATGAACGGGGCGAAGCTGATGCACAGGAACAGCAGCACGCGCCACCGCGCCTCGGACGGGTCGATGTCGAAGAACAGCGTGTTGGCGAGCGCCACCACCATCACGGCGTCGCCGCCCATCATCGCGGCGTGGGTGATGGCGAGCCGGCGGAACTTGGAGTACGACTCCAGCGGCAGCGCCCGGGCCCGTGGCTGCGTCACGCGGTCCAGCCTACGAGACGCTCCCGCTCAGGGTTGGTGGATCGACGGAGCCGCGGCCGCTGGCGACCACCACGCCCGAGATCAGGCGCGTTCGTACTTGTAGCCGAGGCCGCGGATCGTCACGATGCGCGTCGGGCGCGGCGGGATCGGGCTCGATCTTGGCCCGCAGGCGCTTCACGTGGACGTCGAGCGTCTTGGTGTCGCCCACGTAGTCGCTTCCCCACACGCGGTCGATCAGCGTCTCGCGCGGCAGCACCCGCCCGGCGTTGGCGAGCAGCATGTGCAGCAGCTCGAACTCCTTGAGCGGCAGCGTGAGTGGCTCGCCGGCGACGCGGACCGTGTGCTCGTCGGGGTCGAGCACCACCTCGCCGACGCCGACCGCCGACGGGCCGAGCTCGCCGGCGCCGTCGCCGGCCGACCGGCGCAGCACGGCGCGCATGCGGGCGACCAGCTCGCGGATGCGGTAGGGCTTGGTGACGTAGTCGTCGGCGCCGACCTCGAGCCCGACCACCGTGTCGATCTCGGCGGTCTTGGCGGTCACCATGATGATCGGCACCTGACTGCGCTTGCGCAGCTGCCGGCACACGTCGATGCCGGACAGGCCGGGCAGCATCACGTCGAGCAGCACGAGGTCGGGACGCACCTGGTCGAACGTCGTGAGCGCCTCGAACCCGTCGGTGGCGACCACGATGCGAAAGCCCTCGCGCTTCAATCCGATCGTGAGGGCCTCGACGAAGCTGAGCTCGTCCTCGACCACCAATATCGTGGGCGTCACGGCTGCGCCTCCACGGCTGCCGGGTCGACGCGGTCGGCACCGGCGTCCGGGTCGAGGCGGACACGCAGCACGAACGTCGAGCCCTCCCCCTCGCGCGACGACACGAGCACCTCGCCGCCGTGGTTCGTCGCCACGTGGCGCACGATCGACAGACCGAGGCCGGTGCCACCGGTGTCGCGGCTGCGTCCCTTGTCGACGCGGTAGAAGCGCTCGAAGATGCGCGACTGCTCGGACGCCGGGATGCCGATGCCCTGGTCGGCGACCATCAGCTCGGCGAAGCGGCCCTGCACGCTGGCGCGGATCTGCACCCGACCACCGTCCTCGGAGTACTTCACGGCGTTCTCGACCAGGTTGCCGAGTGCGGAGACCAGCTGGCGGCGGTCGCCCCAGACCCGGCCCTCGCTGCGCCCGTCGAGCACGGCGATCTCGATGCCACGGGCCGCGGCGAGCTGGCGGACGCGCTCGACGCCTTCGGCGACGATGTCGCCGATCGGCACCGCCTCGGTGAGCGGCGACTCGCCGAGCTCGATGCGCGACAGTTCCATCAGGTCGTCGATCGTGCGCGGTGACACGGAGCGACTCGGCGACCATCCGGTCGGCCACCCGCTGCACCACCTCCGGGTCGCTCTCGCCGGAGAGCGCGTCGGCGAGCACGGCGAGGGCGCCGACCGGCGTCTTCAGCTCGTGCGAGATGTTGGCCACGAAGTCGGTGCGCACGGCATCGAGGCGGCGGCGCTCGCTCACGTCCTCGATGGTCGCGACCGCCGAGCCGTCGGTCAGCGGTTCGGCGGCGATGACGACCGAGAGCTCCGGCGGCCCGAACAGCTCGAGCATTCGTCTCGAATCGCTGTCCCCCGAGCGCGCCTGCGCAACGCAGTGCTGGACGGCATCGTCGAGCGAGCAGCCCCACGTGGGTGCCGGCGCGTTGGCTGGCCTGCGCGTTGCGGTAGCTCACGGCGCCGTCTCGCGACATCACGACCACACCGAGCGGGAGCTTGTCGACGACCGCCGGCCAGCTCGGACCGGGCGAGGCGGGCCGGGCCGGAGCCGGGCCGGCCGGGACCGCCTCGTCGGTAGGGCCGAGCGACCGTGGATCCGGCGACGCTCGGCGGCGCCGCCCGGCCCCGGCGACGGCGCCGACGAGGGCGCCGCCGACGGCAGCGACGCCCACACCCAGCACAACCGTCGCCGAGCCCAGGAGCGCGAGGTTCATCTCACTCCAGGTCGCTCGCCGCCTGGCGCTCGGCGTAGCGAGCAGCACCCTGCTGCTCGGGCGTCCACCCCGTGACGAGGTAGCGCACCCGTTCGCCGATGTTGACGGCATGGTCGCCGATGCGCTCGTAGAAGCGGGCGACGACTGCGAGCTGCACCGCCACCTGCAGATCGAGTCGCTCGGCGGCGTGGCTGGTGAAGATCGCCTGGACGAACTCACGCTGCAGGTCGTCGAGGTACTCGTCCATGTCGGCGATGGCGGAGGCTCGGGCGACGTCGGCGGTGAGGTACGCCTCGGTCGCCTCTTGGAACAGCTGGCGTGCCTGATCGCCCATCTTCTGGATGATCCCGCGCAGGCGCGGATCGAGCCGCTTGCCGTAGATGCGGCGCGCCGCCTTGCACACGTTGACGGCGAGGTCGGCCGAGCGCTCGACGTCGGCGATGATCCGCAGCGCGGCCACGATGCGACGAAGGTCGCTGGCGACCGGCGACTGCAGCGCCAGCATCTCGTAGCACCGCTCCTCCAGCTCCAACGCTCTGGCATCGACGGCGTCGTCGGCGAGGATCATGTACTCGGCGCCCTCGAGGTCCTGGCCGAGCAGGATCTCGGTGGCACGGGGGATGCTCTCGGTGACCGCCGCGGCCATGGCGGCGATCTCGTCGCGCAGCTGGTCGAGCTGGGCGTGGAACTCGGTGCGCAGCGACGTGCCCGCGGGCGCGGGCTCCATCCCGACCACCTCGTCCGCACTCATCCGAACCTCCCCGTCACGTAGGCCTCGGTGCGTTCGTCGCGCGGGGCGGAGAAGATCGTCGTCGTCGGCGCGTACTCGACGAGCCGACCGGTGCGGCGGTCGCTGTCGGGGTTGATCTCGGTGGTGAAGAAGGCGGTGCGATCGCTCACACGCGCCGCCTGCTGCATGTTGTGGGTGACGATCACGATCGTGTACTGGGTCTTGATCTCGCCCATCAGCTCCTCGATGCGCGCGGTGGCGATCGGGTCGAGCGCCGAGCAGGGCTCGTCCATGAGGATCACCTCGGGCTCGACAGCGATCGCCCGGGCGATGCACAGCCGCTGCTGCTGACCGCCGGACAGCCCGAGCGCCGACGTCCGCAGGCGGCTGTGCACCTCGTCCCACAACGCCGCGCCGCGCAGCGACTTCTCCACGATGGCGTCGAGCTCACTGCGGCCACGGACGCCCGCCAGCCGCGGCCCGTAGGCGACGTTGTCGTAGATGCTCTTCGGGAACGGGTTCGGCTTCTGGAACACCATCCCGATGTGGCGGCGGACCTGGGTGGCCGAGATGTCGGGGCCGTACAGGTCGATGCCGTGATAGGTGATCGTGCCCTCGACGCGGGCGCCGGGCACGGTGTCGTTCATCCGGTTGAAGCACCGCAGCACCGTGCTCTTGCCGCAGCCCGACGGGCCGATGAACGCGGTGATCTCGTTGTGGTGGATGTCGAGGAACACCTCGCGCACCGCCTTGAACGAACCGTAGAACACCGCCAGGTCGTCGACGTCGAAGACCGGTGGGCCGATGGTCGTCGCCTCGCTCACCGGCGTGGTGTTGACGGCCAGATCCGGCAGCGCGGTGTCGTCCATGGTGCTCTCAATCCTCGGGGCCATGTTCGTCATGTAGTTGTCTACCGCTCCTTCGACTCGTCCGTCGCTCATCGCGTCCTCCCGAGCCGCGCCGACGTCACCCGGGCCAGCAGCATGAACGCGAACGACAGCGCGATCAGGGTGAGGGCGGCGCCCCATGCCCGCTCCTGGGCGACGGGGAACGTGGTGCGGGCGTTGGCGTAGATCTGGGTGGACAACGCGGTGTTGGTGCCTTTGAACAGGTGCGAGGTTCATGTGGCGGGCGGCGCCGATGGTGAAGATGAGCGGCGCCGTCTCGCCGGCGGCGCGGGCGATCGCCAGCAGGCAGCCGCTCAGGATTCCCGGCGCGGCGCTGGGCAGCACCACCGTCATCGTCGTGCGGCTGCGCGTGCCGCCGAGCGCGTAGCTGGCGTCGCGCAGGTGTTGGGGCACCAGCTTCAGCATCTCCTCGGTGGAGCGCACCACGATCGGCAGCATCAGGCAGGCGAGCGCCAGCGCCCCGCTGAACGCGCTGATGCCCTTCTGGCCGAGCAGCAGCACCCAGCTGACGAAGATGAACAGCCCCATCACGATCGACGGCACGCCGGTCATGACGTTGGTGAGGAACCGCAGCAGCTTGGCGAACGGGTTGGTGCGCCCGTACTCGTTGAGGTACACGGCACCGCCGATGCCGAGCGGGACGGCCATCGCGGTGGCCGCCGCCGTGATCAGGATCGTGCCGACGATGGCGGCCTTCATCCCGCCGCCCTGGCGGCGGGTGCTGGCCGAGATGTCCTCGGTGAACCACGACGGGAAGTCGTGGAAGACGATGCCGATCCCCTTGCCGACGACGGTGATCAGCACGAGCACCAGCAGCCCGCCGACGATCACGAGCGCCAGCCCCATCAGGAGGGTCATGACGAGGTTCTTGACCCGTCGTCGCGTCGACACGTGGGTCAGCGAGCGCGGCGGAGCTCCGCCGGGGGCGACACCGAGCGCTGCCGTCACCTCACGCTCCTTGCATGCGGCGCGTGCCGCGGTTGACGATCGTGGTGGCGATGAGGTTGACGAGGATCGTGAGGAGGAAGAGCGTCAGGCCCATGGCGATCAGCGCCGAGCGCTTGGCGTCGTCGGCCTCGCCCCACTGGAAGGCGATGACCGTGGGCAACGAGTCGCCCGAGGAGAAGATGTTCAGCGTGATCGTGCCGGTGGCCGAGCCGATGACGAGCGCGGCGGCGATCGTCTCGCCCATCGCCCGACCGAGGCCGAGCATCACCGCGCCGACGATGCCACCGACCGAGTGCGGCAGCACGGCCCCGGTGATCATCTCCCATCGCGTCGCGCCGAGCGCCAGGGCGCCGTCGCGGTCGGTCTGCGGTGTCGTCTCGATCACCTCGCGTGACACCGACGACACGATCGGCGTGATCATCACGGCGAGGATCAGCGCCGCGGTGAGGAAGGTGCGGCCGCCGGCCACCGGGCCGAAGATCCGCCCCAGTACCGGCCAGTCGCCGAACCACCCGTGGATCGTGGCGTAGCGCTGCTGCAGCCAGGGGGCGAACACGATGATCCCCCACAGGCCGAAGACCACCGACGGCACCACGGCGATCAGGTCGGTGAGGCTCACGAGCGGGCGGCGCAGCCACGGCGGCGCGACCTGGGTGATGAACAGGGCGATGCCGAGGCTCACCGGCACGGCCACGAGCACGGCGATCGTCGCCGTGAGCACGGTGCCGTAGATGAACGACAGCGCCCCGTACACGCCCTGGTTGGGGGCCCAGCGCTTCTCGGTGAAGAACGACAGCCCCATGTCCTGCAGCGTCGGCCAGGCCTTGCGCGTCATCGTCACGACGATGAGGGCGAGGATCACGAGGATCGCGCCGCCGGCGAGCAGCGTGACCCACCGGAACGTGCCGTCGGCCAGCTGCACGCGCTGGCGCAGCCCGCGGCGCACCTCGTCGTCGGGCGGCGGCGGGTTGGCCGGGGTGCTGGTGGTCATCGCGCGGGGAGGTCCGTTCGTGCGGCTGGGTAGGTGGAAGCGGCCGACGACGCCGGCTGACGAGGTCCGGCGGGCGACCGGACCTCGTCAGCGGGGTAGCAGCGTCGGGTGGGTCAGGCGCCGATCTTGGCGATGTTGGCCATCGCCACGTCACGGATCGCCGCGGGCAACGGAGCGTAGTTCAGCTCCTGGGCCAGGGCTTGACCGTCGGCGCTCACCAGGTAGGTGAGGAAGTACTGCAGCGCCGCCGCCGTGTCGGCATCGGGCTGCGTGGTGTACACGATGATCCACGTCTGGGCGGCGATCGGGTAGGCGTCGTCGCCGTCGGCCCATCCGGTGAAGAACGTGCCGTCGTCGTTGAGCGTGATGTTCGTCGCAGCCGCGGTCGTCGCTTCCAGCGTCGGGGCGACGAAGTTGCCGGCCTTGTTCTGGACGTTGGCGAAGGCGAAGCCGCTCTCGATGGCGTCGCTCAGGTCGACGTAGCCGATCGACCCCGGCGTGTCGGTGATCAGCTGGGCGACCCCGCCGTTGCCGTCGCCGGCCTGGGTGCCGTCGGGCCACTCCAGCTCGGAGCCGTAGCCGAGCGTCCACGTGCCGTCACCGCCGGCTCCGACGGCGTTGTCGAGGAAGTGGCTGAAGTTCTCCGTGGTCCCCGAGCCGTCGGCGCGGCGCACCACCACGATCGGCTCGTCGGGCAGCGTGGCGTCGGGGTTGTCGGCGGCGATCGCCTCGTCGTTCCAGTTGGTGATCTGCAGCTGGAAGATCTTGGCGATCGTCGACGGCGTGAGGTTGAGCGTGTCGACCCCGTCGAGGTTGTAGGACAGGGTGATCGGGGCGAGCACCGTCGGGACGTACACGAACTCGCCGCCCTTGTACGTGGGGATGTCCTCCTCCTTCACCGGTGCGTCGGTGCCGGCGAAGTCCTTGAGCTGGGCGGCGAGGTCGCTGCGGCCGGTGCCCGAGCCGCCGCCCGAGTACTCGATCGTGAGGTCGGGCGCCAGCGTCTCGAGCTCGGCGATCGCCTCGTTGTAGAAGGCCTGCGGGAACGTCGCGCCCGAGCCGGCGAGGTCGCCGGAGACCGCTTCGAGCGTGAACGGCGGGGCCGGCGACTCCGAGCCCGTCGGAGCGGCGTCGGTGCCGGCGGGGGTGGTGGGCGCCGTCGTGGCGAACGCCGTGCTGGCCGTGGCGGCCAGGACGATCGCGCCGGCGATGCCGACGAACGCCTTGCGGCGTGGTGTGGAGAGGATGTTCACGCGGTGTGATCCCTTTCAGCTGGTGGTGATCAGCGGCCGGGGGGTGAGCCGCTTCGTCGCGCAACCTAGGGAACGGAGGTGACGACGGGAATGGACGCGGATGAACGGCAGGTGAACGACAGGCGAAGAATCGGTGCGTCGCCGCTCAGGACGTGCGCTTGGACTGCTGGCGCTCGACCACCCACCGGTACATGCGCGACTGGGCGTGCGGCTCGAACGCGTCGAGTGGCCCGCAGCGGACCCAGGCGTCGTCGGCGAGCAGTTCCCAGCGCACGATGTCGTCGGCGAGGAGCATCCCGAGCACCGTGTCGAGCCATTCCTGGTGCTTCGGGTGCACGATCGGCACGAGCACCTCGACGCGGCGATCGAGGTTGCGCGGCATGAGGTCGGCCGACCCGATGAGGTAGGTCGCCGAGCCGTCGACCTCGCCGTGGGCGAAGCGATAGATCCGGCTGTGCTCGAGGTAGCGCCCGAGGATGCTGCGGACCTGGATCGTGTCGGACAGCCCGGGTACCCCGGCGCGCAGGCAGCAGATGCCACGGATCACCAGGTCGATCCGTGTGCCGGCCTGGCTGGCGCGGTACAGGGCGCCGATCATCTCGCCGTCGGCGATCGAGTTGGCCTTGATCGTGATGTGACCGTCCGGCACCGTGGGCGGCCTCGCGCTCGATCAGCTCGAGGATGCGCGGGCGCAGGTCGGTCGGCGCCACCACCAGCGTGTGGTAGCGGTCGTCGCGGCTGTAGCCGGTGAGGTGGTTGAACAGCTTGGCGACGTCGGCGCCGGTCTCGATGTCGCTCGTGAGGATGCCGAGGTCCTCGTAGACGCGCGACGTGTTGGTGTTGTAGTTGCCGGTGCCGATGTGGCAGTAGCGGCGCAGCTGGTCACCGTCGTCGCGCACCACCAGCACGCACTTCGAGTGCGTCTTGAGCCCGACCATGCCGTACACGACGTGGACGCCGGCGCGCTCCAGTTGCTTGGCCCAGTTGACGTTGGTCGCCTCGTCGAAGCGGGCCTTCAGCTCCACGAGCACGGCCACCTGCACGCCCCGCTCGGCAGCGCGGATGAGCGCCCGGATGATCGGGCTGTCGCCGCCGGCGCGGTACAGCGTCATCTTGATCGACTGCACCCGCGGATCGGCCGCCGCCTGCTCGATGAACGCCTCGGTCGACGTGGAGAAGCTCTCGTAGGGGTGGTGAGCGAGGATCGCCCGGTCGCGCATCACCGACACGATCGGGCGCTCGGCCTCGAGCCCGCTGGCGATGCGCCCCGGCGTGATCGGCGGCCACGGGCGGTCCTTGAGGTCGGGGCGGTCGAGCGCCTGGAGCTGCCAGAGGAACGAGAAGTCGACCGTGCCGCGCAGGCGGTACACGTCGTTCGGGTGCAGATCGAGCTCGCGGACGAGCAGTTCGAGCATCTCGTCGCTGATCGCGTCGTCGACCTCGAGGCGCACGGCGCGGTTGAACCGGCGGCGGCGCAGCTCCATCTCCACCGCCTCGAGCAGGTCGTCCGCCTCCTCCTCCTCCACCGTGAGGTCGGCGTTGCGCGTGACGCGGAACGACGCGGCCTCCTCGATGATCATGCTCGGCGAACAAGGACTCCAGATGGGCGATGACGAGGTCCTCGGCCGGCAGGAAGCGCTCGTCGTCGATCGGCACGAGCCGCGGCAGGAGGTCGGGCACCTTGACGCGGGCGAACCGGCGCTCCATCGTCTCCGGATCACGGACGAACGCCGCCACCGACAGGGCGAGGTCGGAGATGTACGGGAAGGGGTGGCTGGGGTCGACGGCGAGCGGCGTCAGCACGGGGAACACCCGCTGCTCGTAGACCTCGGTCATCGCCTTGCGGTCCTCGGCCCCGAGCTCGCTCCAGTGCACGATCGAGACGCCCGCCTCGGCCAGCGCCGGGCGGAGCTGGTCGTGGTACACGGCGTCCTGACGGGCGACCAGCGCCCCCACCGCGAGTGCGATGTCGGCGAGCTGCTGGGTCGCCGTGCGCCCGTCCGGCGTGGGCTCTTCGATCTTCGCCGCCACCTGGTCCTTCAGCGCGGCGACACGGATCTGGAAGAACTCGTCGAGGTTGGTCGTGGCGATCGCGCAGAACTTCGCCCGTTCGATGAGCGGAATGCCCGCCTCGGTGGCGAGGTCGAGCACGCGTTCATCGAACGCGATCCAGCTCAGCTCTCGGTTGATGAAGCGGTCGTCCATAGTGCGCAACTCAATCAGACTGGCGGCCCCGGTGCGAGGGACCCCGACCGCGTGCGCCCGATCAGTCCATGTCTGGGATGCCGAGATCCCACTCGAGCGAGATCAGCTCGCGCTCGGCGTCGCGGACCACCCGCTCGCGATTGCGGCGGAACTGCGGGTCGTCGCGCGGCAACAGCACGAGGCGAGCGAGCACCCGGGCGCGGAACTCCTCGAGCACCGTGCGATCGCCCCAGTCGCCGTACACCTCCCAGTGGGGTGACACCGGACCGAGGTAGACGATGCGGGCGTGGGCCCGGGGCGGGAGATCGGCGGCGGCGGGGTCGCTCATCGTGTGGAGGCTACCGATGCACCGGAGGCTGCGCCCCACGCTCGACCCAGCGTGGGAGCGTTGCCCCAGCGGTTTCGTCCTTTCGGCCGATGCACGCCGCGGGGGGAGTCCGTAGCGTCGCTCGCAGATATCCGCCAGAACGCGGGAACCACAGCGGCTCGTCCTGCGTCTAGGTAGGTGGACGAGTCCAGACGGGAGCGACCCAGATGCACGAGCACGACCGAATCGCCGACGAGCAGCTGCCGGGCGCCGCGGTCTTCGACGAGAGCGTCACGGCGTGGATGCACCAGGGCAACTGCCGGGTCTATCCCCCGTCGACGTTCTTCCCGAGCGACGGCGTCGGCGTGGACAGGGCGCGCAAGATCTGCGTCGGCTGCCCGGTGCTCACGCGGTGCCTCGACTACGCCCTCGAACAGCGCATCGACCACGGTGTGTGGGGTGGCTGCAGCGAGCGCGAGCGCCGCCGCATCCTCAAGCGCCGCCGACTGAGCGTGGTGCCGTCCAACTGACGACGACGCGCACCGTCCCGACCGCCGTCGCGGCGGTCAGATGATGGGCGGGTTGGAGTCCTTGCTCGACGTGGCGGTGGTGTCGGTGACGCTCGTCGGCGAAACCACCGTCGGCGAACCCGCCGCCTTGGCGCCGTCGTCCATGCCGTCCTTGAATTCCTTCTGAGCGCGGCCGAGGTTGCGCGCCAGCTTCGGGATCTGCGACCCGCCGAAGAGCACCAGGACGATGACGAGGACGATGATCGCCTCGGGACCACCAATGTCGAATCCGATCATGCGGCCACGCTACACCCGCGACCGCCGGATGCCCCGTCGGGCGCCGGATGGTCCCTACGCGCCGACGACGCTGCGGGCGGCCTGCGCCCGCTGACGGCGGATGCGGCGCCGTTCCCGCTCGGAGAGCCCGCCCCAGATCCCGAACTTCTCGCCGTTCTGCAGGGCGAACTCCAGGCACTCGGCGCGCACCTCGCAGCCGCGGCAGACCTCCTTCGCCTCGCGGGTGGACGCCCCGCGCTCGGGGAAGAAGAGGTCGGGGTCGACGCCGAGGCAGTTGGCGTGGTCCTGCCAGGCGTGATCGTCCGGATCGCCGGTCGTCTCGAGAAAGTCGAACATGGGTAGGTGAGGACCCCCTGCTCAGGTCCTCCCGGGATGGGAGAGCGTCGGACCGGTGTGCTGCCCGCGCCGCACACCGGTGTAATTACAATGCTGTCATTGTCGCATACCACATCACGTTCGCGCAAGGGTGCATTTCGTGAGCCACGGAGCAGGGGCGTCGCGCGGACCCGCGCGCGACGGGGGGTGGCCCGTCTCAGGACACGCGGCGCGACCGCGACCGCTGCCGCTTGTGGTCGATGAAGTCGACCAGCACGTAGTCGCCGAGGGTGTCGGGCGTGGTGAAGAACGCCCGGCCGTGGTTGATCTCCGAGATCTGCTCGACGAACGCCTTCAGCGAGGGCGAGGCACCGAGCATGAACGTGTTGATGCGGATCCCGGCCCGGGTGCACCGCAGCACCTCGCGCAGCGTCGCCTCGACGGTCTCGCGCGCCGCCGGGTAGTGGAAGAACACCTCGCCATCGGGCGTGATGTGAGCGGTCGGCTCGCCGTCGGTGACCATGATGATCTGGCGGCTTCCCGACTGACGGGCGAGCAGGTGACGGGCGAGCGTGAACGCGTGGTGCATGTTCGTGCCGTACACGTAGTCCCAGCTCGCCTCCGGGATCCGCTCCGGCGCGATGACCCTCGCCGTCTCGGAGAACACGACCACGCCGAGGTAGTCGCGCGGGAACTGCGTGCTGATGAGCGAGTGCAGGGCCATCGCCACCTTCTTCGCCGGCACGAAGCGACCCTCCATCGGCATCGACATCGACAGGTCGAGCATCAGCACCGTCGACGAGCGGGTGAGGTGCTCGGTGCGCTCGATCTCGAAGTCGTCGGGCTCGAGTCGCACCGGCGTGCCCGTCTGGCCCTCTCGCCCACCGCTGCGCCGGAGCAGGGCGTTGCGCAACGTGCGTTGCAGATCGAGGCGGAACGGGTCGCCGTACTCGTACGGCTTCGTGTCGCCGGCCGACTCGTGGCCGAGCCCGAGGCGTGGGAGCTGGTGCTGACCGAGCTGGTCCTTGGTGAGGCCGGCGAACAGGTCGCGCAGTGCGTTCGCACCGATCGCCCGGATGCCGCGCGGGGTCATCTGCAGGCCGGCCTCGGTCTGCTCGATCAGCCCGGCCTCGGTGAGCCGGCGCGTCAGCTCGGACAGGCGTTGCAGGGCGCGCGCGGCGTCGTCGCCGAGCAGGTCGCGCACGCGATCCATGTCGGCCTCGGCGAGCGCCGTCGGGGCGGACACGCCGCGCAACAACCCCTCGAGCTGGTCGAGCTCGCCGAGCTCGGCCATCGCCTGCATCGCCTCGGCCAGTCCGAGCGGGTCGTTGCCGTTGAAGTCGTACGACGCGTCCCAGCCCTCGCCGGGGGCGAGCGCCCGCAGGTTGCCCCCGAGACGATCCATCTGCCACTGCAGGTCGAGGTCGCCGAGGAGCTGCTCGGAGAGCTCCTGGAGCTGGGCCCGCTGCTCGGGCGTCATCGAGTTCAGCATCGCCTGCATCGCCGCCATCCGCTTGGCGAGCGACTCGAGCAGCTCGTCGAGGGTCTCGGGCTGCTCGGGGAAGAAGTCGCCGTAGCGCTCCATGAACTCCTCGAAGCCCGGATCCTCGCCGCGCCGCTGACGCTCGAGCATCTCGTTGAGCGCGGCCATCATGTCCTTCATCCGCCCGACCGACTCGGGCGTCATCTGCTGCATCGCCCCGCTCATCGACTCGAACATCTGGTTGGCCAGTTGGGCGCGGAGGCGCTCGAGGAGGGCCTCGAGACGGGCCTCGGCCGACGCCGACGTGAAGTCGTAGCGCTGCAGCTCGGCGACCTTGCCGGCGAGGTCGTCCGGCAACAGGTCGAGGCGGAACAGCCGCTCCTCGGCGGCGGCGTCGGCGACCTCCGAGCGGCGCGGGTCGCCGGTGCGCTCGGACATCTGCCGTGCCTCGAGGCGGTCGCGGTCGATGGCGTGGCGCTCCTCGTCGATGATGTCGTCGAGCTCGCGGGCGATCTCGTCGTAGACGCCACCGAGGTCGTGGCGCTCGAGGCGCTCCTGGCGCGCCCGGCGCAGCCGCTCGAGCAGCTCGCGCAGCCCCGGCGACGGCTCGCCCGTCCGGGACTGCAGGCCGTCGTTCATCAACCGCCGCAGCGCGGCATTGAGGTCACCGTGCTCGATGAGGTCGTCGGTGAGCGCGTCGAACACGCTGTCGGCGTCGAGGTCGAACCCGTGTTGGGTGCCATCCCAGCGCGAGTAGGTGTGGCGAGCAGCCATCGACGACCACCGTACCCGTCGGCTCGGCGGACGGCTCGGCGACTCGTATCCTGGCTGCATGCGGGTGCCGCGCACGTTCGTCTTCGTCGACCTGTCGGGGTTCACGAACTACACCGCTGCATTCGGCGACGACGCCGCCGGCCGCCTGCTCAGCACGTTCCGTTCGATCGTGCGGGAGGTGGCGTCGGATCGTGGTGTGCGCATCGCCAAGTGGCTCGGCGACGGCTGCATGGTCGTGGCGGTCGAACAGCAGAACGCCATCGCCTTCACCCTCGACCTGCGCGCCCGCTCGGGCGACGTGTGCTCGCCGCTCACGCTGCGGGCGGGCATCGCCACCGGGTACGCCCTGCTCTTCGAAGGCGACGACTACATCGGCTCGGCGGTCAACATGGCGTCGCGGCTGTGCGACATCGCCAGCCACCACCAGGTGCTGATCTCGGCGATGGGCGTCGAGCGCCTGCCCGAGGGCGTCACCGCCGCCCCGATCGGCGGCGTGCAGCTCGCCGGCTTCCCCGGCGACGTCGAGGTGCTCGAGCTCACCGGCGTCCCGGCACCGGCGGACAACACCGACACCGGCGAGCTCTGGACGCGCAGCCCGTTCATCTGACGCGGCCCGACACCGCCGCCATCTGGTCACTCTGCGTCTCAAAGGTCGATCTGGTCACTCACGTTCTCGATATCGAGACGGAGAGTGACCAGATCGCGGGGTCCGACGGCTACGACGGGACGCGGCGATGGAGGCGAGCGCCCATGTGGACGTAGCCGTACGTGCCGTCGTCTCCCGGCTCGAGGAAGGTGAACGGCAGGTCGTCGCCCAACGCCTCGATCCGCATGACGAAGCGCTCGTCGCCGTCGGCCGGGAGGAGTCGACCGCTCATCGACGGCGTTCCCTCGGGGGCGCCGATCTGCTGGAGGTCGACCACGAGGTCGGGCCCGTCGGCGCCGACCGTCAACCGGGAACCGATGCTCTCGTAGACGCCGACCAGACGCTCGACGTTGGCCGCGGGGTGCGACCGAGCCTGCGGGCGTCCCGGCGTCACCGTGCCGAGCAGCGGGTCGAACAGCTCGTGGGCCAGCTCCATCGCCGCCCAGTTCTGACCGGCCAGGTTGGTCAGCAGCGCCCACGCCGCGCCGCGCTCGGGCACCAACCGCAGCATGGCGGTCTCGCCGTGGGTGTTGCCGTCGTGACCGATCACGATCGGTCCGGACCGCGTCCGCACGAACCACCCGAGCCCCCAGTGGTCGCCGAGCAACTCCGGCTCCGGGCACTCCACGAGCGGTTGTTGCATCGCCGCGGTCGAGGCCGCGCTCAGCACGCGGGTGCCGTCGGCCGCCAGACCGCCGCGCAGGTGCATCGCGGCGAACGCCAGCAGGTCGTCGATCGTGGTGTTGATCGTCGATCCGGCCGCGCCCGCGGCGCGGCTCATCTCCCACTGCGGCGCCACGGTGGCTGGGCCGTCGCCCTGGCGCAGGTGACCGACGGCGAGGCTGTGCGTCACCATGTCGCCGGGGAAGAACAACGTGTTGGTGACGCCGAGCGGCTCGAGCAGGCGCGTGGTCAGTGCCCGCTCGAACGTGAGCCCGGTGACCACCTCCACCAACCGGCCGAGCACGATGTAGCCACTGTTGCAGTACGACCACAACCGGCCCGGCGGGGCGATCAGCGGCAGGTCCGCCAGCGCGGCGACGTACCGTTCCACGCAGTCGTCGCCCCGACCGCACGCGAAATCATCGTCGAGGCGGTCGCCGTCGACGCCGGCGACGTGGGTGAGGATCTGACGGCTCGTCAAGGACTGCGACACCGCCGGGTCGGCGAACGTCAGCTCCGGCAGGTAGGTGCGAAGCGGGAGATCGATGTCGACCAGCCCGTCGTCCACCAGCTGCATCACCGCCGTGGCGGTGTAGCTCTTGCCGATCGAACCGGCCTGGAACAGCGTGTCGCGCACGACCGGCAGACCGGTGCCGAGGTTGGCCGTGCCAGCGGTGGCGACCGTCACCGCGCCGTCGCCATCGACCAGCCCGACGACCGCGCCGGGGATGCCGCGCGCCGCGCACAGCCGTTCGAGCGCCTCGGCCATCTCGTCCGGCAACGCCTCGTCCGTCGCCTCGTCGGTCGCACGTTCCTTCGCCGGGTTCTGCACGGGAGCCTCCTCGGCCGCTTCAGATAGCGCTCGCTATTGGAATAGTGTACGCTATCCCATCATGACAGGGGCAGCAGGCGAGCACAAGCGCTTCTCCCGGAAGGAGAAGCAACAGCTGACCCGCACCGCGATCATCGACGCCGCGATCACCGAGTTCGCCGAGCGCGGCGTCGAGGGAAGCTCACTGGAGTCGATCGCCCGGCACGCCGGGCTCACCCAGGGGGCGATCTACTCCAACTTCGCCAGCAAGTCCGAACTGTGGTGGACGGTGGTCGAGCAGCTGACCCACACGCTCGACGTCGCCGGGCCCTTCGAGTCCGACCGGCCGCTGCGCCAGCAGCTCGAAGCCCTCGGCGCCGCCGTGTGGCGCTTCCTGCGCTCGACGTCGCGCACCGAGCTGCTGCTCGCCCAGGAGTTCGACCTGTTCCTCATGCGCCGCCCGCGCGAGCGGGCCAAGTACGCGCGTGCCGTCCGCGCCGAGGTCGACGCGCTCGCCGCGACGCTCGAGCGCAGCGCCGTCGCCCGCGGCGAGCCCCTGCCGATCGCGGCGACACTGCTCGCCCGCACCATCGACGCCGTCGCCCACGGGCTGCTGCACTCGTTCATGCTCGATCCCCGACGCGTCGACGAGCAGTGGTGCGTCACCGCCTTCGCTGCTCTCGCCCACTGCCCGCCGGTCGAGGACTGACGACATGTCGCCGGGCGGGCGGACGGCGCGCGGGACTGAGCAATAGTACGACGATGGGATCTGACCAGGAGACGTTGCAGGCGTGGGTGGCCGAGTCGGCGGAACGGCTGGCCGTTCCTGGCGTCTCGGTCGGGGTGTACCACGACGGGGCGGAGCACCGTGCCGTGTGGGGGGTCACGAGCGTCGAGAACCCGTTGCCGGTCGACGACGACACGCTGTTCCAGTTCGGCTCGACGGGTAAGACGTTCACGGCGACGGCGATCATGCGCCTCGTCGCCGAGGGCCGCGTCGCCCTCGACGCCACCGTGCGCACCTACCTCCCCGAGCTGCGCCTCCAGGACGAGAGCGTCGCCCGCGACGTCACCGTCCTGCAGCTGCTGAACCACACCGCCGGTTGGGCCGGCGACGTCTTCGACAGCACCGGCGACGGCGACGACGCGCTCGCCCGCTACGTGGAGAAGATGGCCGACGTCGACCAGGTGACGCCGCTCGGAGCGTCGGTGTCGTACAACAACGCCTCACTGTCGGTCGCCGGTCGGGTGATCGAACGGGTCACCGGCACGACCTTCGAGCGGGCGATCGCCCAGTTGATCTTCGAGCCGCTCGGGCTCGAGCACTGCTTCTTCTTCCCCAACGACATCATGACGCGACGCTTCGTCGCCGGTCACAACCAGCACGCCGACGGCACGATCAGCGTGACCCGTCCGTGGGCACTGGCTCGCAACGCAAACCCGGCCGGCGGCATCTCGTCGAACGCCGGCGACCTGATCTCCTGGGCCCGCTTCCACCTCGGGGACGGGCGCGGGCCCGACGGCCGCGAGATCCTCCCCGAGGAGTTGCTCCGTCGGATGCAGCAGCCGACCGTCGAGACGCCGGGCAGCGCCCTCGGGGACGCCGTCGGGATCTCCTGGATGCTCCGTGACGTGGAGGGCGTGCGCATGGTCAGCCACGGTGGGGACACCCTCGGCCAGCACTCGTCGTTCGCCATGGTGCCCGAGCATCACTTCGCCGTCACCGGGCTCACCAACTGCGGCCCCAACGGCAACCAGTTCCTCGACGAGCTGGGGCGCTGGGCGCTCGAGGCGTACCTCGGGATCGTCGAGCGCGACCCCGAGCCGCTCGCGCTCAGCGCCGACGAGCTCGCCGGGTACGCCGGCACCTACGAGACGATCGCCGCGACGGCGCTGATCGTGGTGGACGGCGGCGGCCTCGCCCTCACGGCGACCATCAAGCCCGAGACGCTGGCCAAGCTGGTGGCCGCGGGCGACGAGCCGCCGGACGACTCGCCGCCGTTCCCCATCGGCATCCTGCCCGGGCCGGGCGACCGCTACATCGTCACCGACGGGCCGGCCAAGGGGATGAAGGGCTACTTCGTGCGCACGGCCGACGGCGCCGTCGAGAGCGTCCACGTCGGAGGGCGCCTCGCCACCAGGGTCACGGAGGCGAGCGATGACGCCCGATGACCTCGGCGGCCGCCTCGCCGCGCTGGTCGAACGCCATCACGTCCCGGGCGCGGCGGTCGGCGTGCTCCATCGGGGCGAGGTCACCACCGCCGCGGCGGGGGTGGTCAACCTCGACACGGGGGTCGAGGCCACCCCCGACACCGTGTTCCAGATCGGCTCGCAGGGCAAGATGTGGACCGCGACGGTGCTGATGCAGCTCGTCGACGAGGGCCGCGTGGCCCTCGACGTCCCGGTGCGCACCTACCTCCCCACGTTCGCCGTCGCCGATCCGGCACGTCTCCGAGAACGTGACGCTGCGTCATCTGCTGTCGCACACGAGCGGCATCGACGGCGACAACTTCGCCGACTTCGGACGCGGCGACGACTGCCTCGAGCGGTACGTCGAATCGTGCGCCGCACTCGAGCAGACCCATCCCCTCGGCGCCACCATGTCGTACTGCAACACCGGCTTCACGATCATCGGACGGGTGATCGAGGTGGTCACCGGCAAGGTGTGGGACGCGGCGATGCGCGAGCGGTTGTTCGAGCCGCTCGGCCTCACCCACACCGGCACCCTTCCCGAGGAGGCGCTGCTCCACCGCGCTGCGGTCGGTCACATCTCGCCGTCGCCCGGAGCGCCGCCGCAGGTCGCACCGGTGTGGATGCTGCCTCGCGCCTGCGGACCGATGGGGTTGATCAACTCCACCGTCGCCGACGTGCTCACGTTCGCCCGCCTGCACCTCGGCCACGGTGTCGCCGACGGCGGCAGCCGGCTCGTCGCCGAGTCGTCGATCCGGGCGATGCACCACGCCCAGGTCGAGAGTCCGGATCCGTACACCCTCGGCTCGCACTGGGGCCTCGGCGTCATCCTCTTCGATTGGGACGGGCACTTCGTGTACGGCCACGACGGCGCCACGATCGGCCAGTCCTCGCGGCTGCGCATCGTGCCCGACGCCGACCTGGCCATCGCCCTGGTCGCCAATGGCGGCGACACCCAGCTGGTGTACCAGGAGCTGTTCGGCGACCTGCTCGCCGAACTGGCCGGGATCGCCATGCCGGCCCCGCTCCGCGCGCCCGCCGATCCGCCGGACGTCGACCTCACCCCGCTGGCCGGCGCCTACCAGCGTCTCTCGGTCCGCTACGACCTCGAGCCCGACGACGGTCGGCTCGCCGGGACGGTGACGCTGAGCGGTCCGCTGGCGTCGATCGGCGGCGATCCGGTGACGGCGGTGACGCTCACGCCCGTCGACGCGACGACGTTCCTGCTGCAGCGAGGCGGAGGATTCGGGGCCGCCATCGCCGGCGGTGTTCTACGAGTTCCACGACGGCGTGCCGCGGTACCTCCACAACGGCGCCCGCGCCAACCCCCGCGTGTGACGTGAGCCCGGGTCGGGGCCGGCCTCGTGCGCCGGCCCCATCGGTCGCGTCTGCGTTTGGGCGGGACCACGATTCGGTGGCAACGTAGCCGCCCTAAGGTGGGTGACGGACCACGCCCGTGCGTGGACGAGGGGGAGGACAGCGATGGCCGCGTACGCCACAACCACGACGATCGACCGGCAGGCCGGCCCGACGCACCCGGCGGCGGGCCGTCACGCTCGCCGTCGGCGCGGTCGCCGCGGCGACCGCAGTCGGCGGCGTGGGCGCCGGCGCGCATGCGACCACCGCCGGGAGCGGCGGTGAGGGCAACTTCGTCGACGGCGGCACCTTCACGTACGTCGTCCCGTCCGACCCGGGCAACCTCGATCCGCACATGTCGGTGTTCGTGGCGACCAACGCAGTCGACAGCTTCGCCTACGACACCCTCGTCAACCTCACGCCGGACGGCACGATCCTGCCCGGCCTCGCCGCGAGCTGGGAGGAGACGCCGACGAGCATCACCTACACGCTGAACGACGGCATCACCTGCGCCGACGGCACGCCGCTGACCGCGACGACGGTGGCCGACAACTTCTCGTTCGTGGCCGACCCGGCCAACCAGTCGCCGCTGCTCGGGGTGCAGGTGCCCGCAGGCATCACCGTCGCGGCCGACGACGCCGCCCGCACGGTGACGCTCACCAGCCCGCAGCCGGTCCCCTTCTTCCTGCAGAGCACCGGCGCCGGCCTGTTCATCGTGTGCGCCAAGGGGTTGGCCGACCGCAGCATCCTGGCGTCCGGCACCGACGGCACCGGACCGTTCGTGCTCGACCGACGCGGTACCGAACGACCACTACAGCTTCACCCTCCGCGACGGGTACGCGTGGGGGCCCGACGGCGCCACCACCGACGTGCCGGGCTTCCCGGCCGCCGTCGAGGTGCGGGTCGTCGACGAACGAGTCGACCGCCGCCAACCTGCTGCTCTCCGGTGAGGTCAACGCAGCCGACGATCGCCGGGCCGGATCGTCAGCGCCTCGAGGACGAGGGCTACTTCAGCATCGAGAACCAGCGCCATCGTCGGCGAGTTCTTCTTCAACCAGATGGCCGACCTGCCGACCGCCGACGTCGCCGTGCGCCAGGCCCTGATGCGGGCGCTCGACCTCAACCAGATGATGGCCGTGCAGACGAGCGGTCTCGGGGCCCTGGCCGACGGCCTGGCGTCGGTGCAGCCCAAGGTGTGCCCGGGCGACACCGTGGGCGACATCCTGTCGCAGGGCGCCGACCTCGATGCGGCCGGGCAGATGCTCGACGACGCCGGCTGGGTGATGGGCTCGGGTGACGTCCGCGAGAAGGACGGCCAGCCGCTGTCGATCCGCGCCTTCTACGTCACCGAGTTCGAGGGCGCGGCCGACGCGATGGAGCTGGCCACGGCGCAGTGGAACCAGCTCGGCGTCGACGTCGACCTGCAAGGCGTCGACTCCGCCCAGTTCAACACGCTCGCCTTCGAGTCACGGGCGTGGGACGTGTTCCTCGCCGCGGTCAACCTCGACGTGCCGAGCCTCGCCGTGCCGTTCCTGTCCGGTCCGCAGCCGCCCGACGGCGTCAACTTCTCGGCGGTCAGCAACCCCGAGTACGAGTCGCTCGTCGCCGAGGCGAGCGCGCTCACCGGCACCGCGGCCTGTGCCAAGTGGGACGAGGCCGAGAAGGCGCTGTACGCCCAGATGAACATCCTGCCGTACGCCGTCACCACGCGCCGACGTTCGGCCGCAACGCCGAGTTCGCCGCCGGCCGACTCGGCCTGATCCCATCGAGCATCCGCCTGTTCGAGGACTAACCCATCGCGGTGGGATCGCCAGGAGCGGGGCCGGTCGCCCTCGATCCACCCGGCACCGCGGCATCAGCGCACGAGCGATCAGGGTGGTGGCGCCGGCACCCGTGGCCGACGTTCCTGGTCCGCCGCGTCGCCCGGCTGGTCGTCAACCTGTTCGTGCTCGTCACGATCTCGTTCCTGATGATCCACGCGATCCCGGGCGATCCGGTGCGGACGGCGCTGGGCGGCATCACGGCCCAGCCCGAGCTGGTGGCCGCCCGACGTCACGACCTCGGGCTCGACCTGCCGCTCGTCCGCCAGTACCTCGACTACGTGCGTCGCGTGGTCACCGGAGACTTCGGATCGTCGATCATCACCCGCCAGCCGGTGAGCGACATCATCGCCGACCGCCTGCCGAGCACCCTGCGCCTCGTCGGGCTGGCGTTCCTGTTCACGATCGTGGTGGCCTACCCGCTCGGCCTGAGCATGGCGGTGCTCACCCACAACGGTCGCCACCGGCGCGGCGAGGCCGCGTTCGTCGACGCCACCGGCTTCGTCCAGGCGATCCCCGACTTCGTGCTCGCCACGGGGCTGGTCGCCCTGTTCGCCGTGTCCTTCCAAGTGCTGCCGGTGGCGGGCGAGGACGGATGGACGTCGTACGTCCTTCCCGTTCTCGCCCTGACCCTCGGATCGATCGCCGCGCTGGCCCGGGTGATCCGCCTGGAGGGGTTGCGCGTGCTCGACGAGGACTACGTGCGCACCGCCCGCAGCAAGCGGCTCCCGGCGCGCCTGGTCTACGTACGTCACGCCCTCCCGAACATGCTCACGGCCTCGTTGACGATCAGCGGCCTGTTCCTCGCCGGCCTGGTGGCCGGCACCGTCCTCGTCGAGAACGTGTTCGCCTGGCCCGGGCTCGGGAGCACGGTCGTGCAGTCGGTGATCGCCCGCGACTACCCGGTCGCGCTGGCGATCAGCCTGTTGCTCGGCGCGATCGCGCTCGTCATCCACCTGGTGGTCGACATCCTCCTCGCCATCGCCGATCCGCGCTCGATCATCCGCTCGAGCTGAGATGGGGCTTCTGCCGCGCACCCGCCTGCTGCTCGGTACGTCCAGCGGCCGCGCCGGTCTGGCCGGGCTCGTCGTGCTCGTCTTCTTCGCCACCTTCGGCCACGTGATCTGGGGCGACGCCGCCACCACGATCGACACGGCGGCGATGCTGGAGGGGCCGAGCAGGGAGCACCTCGCCGGAACCGACGCCCTCGGCCGCGACGTGCTCGCCCGGGTGTTCGTCGCCACGCGATCGTCCCTCTGGTACGCCGTGCTGGTCACGGCCGTGGCGTCGACGCTGGGCATCACGCTCGGCCTGCTGCCGTCGGTGCTCGGCCGGCGGGCGGCGCGGGCACTCACCGGTCTGATCAACATGCTCGTCGCCTTCCCCGGGCTGATCCTGGCGCTGTTCGTGGCGGTCGTGATCGGCGTCGGTGCCACCGGGGCGGTGCTCGCGCTCGGCCTCGCCGGCGCACCGGCGCTCGCCCGACTCACACACACGCTCGCCTCGTCGGTGGCCGGCACCGACTACATGGCCGCCGCCCACGTGCTCGGTGTGCCGCGGTTCCGGATGCTGACACGGCACGTCCTGCCGAACATCGCCGAGCCACTGCTGCTCAACATCACCGGCGCCATCGGCGCCGCGCTGCTCGCCTTCTCGGCGTTGTCGTTCCTCGGTCTCGGCGTGCAGCCACCGTTCTACGACTGGGGCCGCCTGCTCAACGAGGGCCTCGGCCGCATCTACATCAACCCCGCCGGCGCGATCGCGCCGGGGATGGCGATCGTCATCGCCGGGGTGACCTTCAACCTCCTGGGCGAGGGGCTGGCGCAGGTGGCCGCCGGGCGCCGCCACCCGGTGCGGCGGTCGCGGCCGACCGCCGCGGGCTCGATCCCGGCAACCGTCGACGATCACGACACCCTGCTCGCCGTCAGCGGCCTGTCGGTGACGTTCCCGACGCCCGGACGGGGACGTGCTCGCGGTGCGCGACGTGTCGCTCACGGTGCGGCGCGGCGAGATCGTCGGGATCGTCGGCGAGTCGGGCTCGGGCAAGTCGGTCACCGCCCTCGCCATCGCCCAGCTCGTGTCGTATCCCGGCGAGGTGACGGTCGC
The DNA here is from genome assembly GCA_963816635.1 of Ilumatobacteraceae bacterium. Taxonomy (GTDB): domain Bacteria; phylum Actinomycetota; class Acidimicrobiia; order Acidimicrobiales; family Ilumatobacteraceae; genus Desertimonas. The sequence continues at coordinate 131,188 of CAWFLK010000022.1, forward strand.
CCAGCTGCGCTTCGATGGCCGCGACCTCGCCGACCTGCGCCCGGGCGAGCGCCGGCGGCTGCTCGGCACGACGTTGCCGATGGTGTTCCAGAACCCCGGCACGACGCTCAACCCGGCCCTTCGCGTCGGCCGGCAGCTGGCGGAGGTGTCCGAGGTTCACGACGGCATGGGCCGCGCCGAGGCGACGCGGCGAGCCGCCGACAAGCTCGGAGCGGTCGCCATCGCCGCACCCGAGCGGAGGCTGCGCTCCTACCCCCACGAGCTGTCCGGCGGCATGAAGCAGCGGGCCGTGATCGCCATGGGGCTGATGGGCCGGCCCAAGCTCTTCGTGGCCGACGAACCGACCACGGCGCTCGACGTCACCGTGCAGCGCCAGATCCTCGACCTGCTGCAGCAGGTGAACCGCGACGAGGGCGCGGCGGTGGTGTTCATCTCCCACGACATCTCGGCCGTCGCCGAGCTGTGCGGGCGCATCGTCGTGATGTACGGCGGGCCGCATCGTCGAGGAGGTCGGTGTGGATCGGGTCGGCGACGGGTGCGCCGCCCACCCCTACACGCGTGCCCTGCTGGCCGCGGTGCCCGACCTCAGCGTCGACCGCCAACGCCCCCTGACCACCATCGCCGGACGGCCACCTGATCCGCGCCGCACCGATCCGGGGTGTGCGTTCGCCCCGCGCTGTCCCCGTGCCGACGAGCGCTGTCGAGTCGATCGCCCGCCGCTCGGCGAGATCGCGAGCGACTGGCGCGTCGCCTGCTGGCACCCCCACACCGACGGCGTCGACTCGCACGATCCGGCGGCGGTGACGGCATGACCCTGCTGTCGGTGCGTGAGGTGTCGGTCGGGTACGGGGCCGGGCGGACCGCCCAGACGGCGGTCGACTGCGTCAGCCTCGACGTGCCGGCGGGCAGCGTGGTCGGTCTGCTCGGCGAGTCGGGATCGGGCAAGACGACGCTCGCCAAGGCGATCGTCGGGCTCGTCCCGGTCACCGGCGGCGAGATCACGCTCGACGGCGAGACGATCTCGGGTGCCGGGCGCGGTGCGCGCGAGCACCGCCGCCGCGTGCAGATGGTGTTCCAGGATCCGTACTCCTCGCTCGACCCGCGCATGACGATCGGCGAGTCGATCGCCGAGGCCCTCCCGAACCGGCGACGTCTCGGCCGCGCCGGGTGCCGGGACGAGATCGCCCGGTTGCTCGAGCTGGTGTCGCTCGAGCCGGCGGTGTGCACCGCCAAACCGCGCCAGCTCTCGGGGGGGCAGCTGCAGCGCATCTCGATCGCCCGTGCCCTCGCCGCCCGCCCGCGTGTGCTGATCGCCGACGAGATCACGTCGTCGCTCGACGTCTCGGTGCAGGGCGCCGTGCTCAACGTCGTTCGGGAGGTCCGCGACGAGCTTGCGCTGACGATGCTCTTCATCAGCCACAACGTCGCCGTCGTCCGCTACATCAGCGACGTGATCGCCGTGATGCGCAACGGCCGGATCGTCGAGGTCGGGCCCACCGACACGTTGCTCGCCGACCCGCAGCACGAGTACACCCGGCAGCTGCTCGCGGCCGTCCCCGGCGCCGGCCGCTGACCCCGATGGCCTGGTCACTCTCCTTCTCGATATCGAGAATCTGGGTGACCAGATCGCCGTTTGAGACGATGCCAGATCGCCTCAGCGGGCGCGGTAGGTGGAGCGGCCGGCGCTGGTGTCCTTGTTCAGCCGCTTGCTCAGGTGGAGGCCCTCGAGCACGAACGCCACCGCCGCCGCCCGAGCGGCGGGCGAGTGGTCGCCGCCGGTGAGGGTCACCACCGGCGCGTCGAGCGCCGGCACCGACACCACGAGGTCGGCGAGCTCGTCCGACGACACGTCCTCGCCGGTGTCGGCCGTGGCGCCCTCCTCGAAGGCGGAGATGATCGCCCGCGTCTGGTCGGGAGCGACCCGATCCTTGAAGACCGTGAGCACGGCGCCGCGCACGAGGTGGTCGAAGACGGCGCCGTGGCCGGAGTCGTCGAGCGACTCGATCTCGATCTTGCCGCCCGAGCTGGCCGCCATCGCGTCGAGGTCGTCGACGCGGGCCACGGGATTGCGCTCGCCCGACCGCAGCCCACGGCGCACGGCGTTGGCCGCCACCGCCTCGAGGTTCGTCACCGACAACCGCACGCTCACGCCGCTGCGCTGGTTGACGTGCGAGCTGGCCCGGGCGAGCTGGCTGACCGTCGCCACGACCTCGCCGAGGTACTCGGGCACCACGGCGTCGACCGGGGGCCCGTCGACGTTCGCCGGCTCCCACCGCCGCGACTCCTGGGCCATGATCGCCAGCTCGGTGTCGACGTCGAGCGGGTAGTGGGTGCGGATCTGCGACCCGAAGCGGTCCTTCAGCGGGGTGATCAGGCGGCCCCGGTTGGTGTAGTCCTCGGGGTTGGCCGAGGCGACGAGCAGCAGGTCGAGGGGCAGCCGGATCTGGTACCCCCGCACCTGGATGTCGCGCTCCTCGAGCACGTTCAGGAGGCCGACCTGGATGCGCTCGGCCAGGTCGGGCAGCTCGTTGACGGCGAAGATCCCGCGGTTGGTGCGTGGCACCAGTCCGTAGTGCAGGGTCAGCTCGTCGGACAGGTAGCGACCCTCGGCGACCTTGATCGGGTCGACCTCGCCGATGAGATCGGCGATCGACGTGTCGGGGGTGGCCAGCTTCTCGCCGAAGCGCTGGTCGCGGTGCACCCACGACACCGCGGTGTCGTCGCCGTACTCGGCGACGAGATCGATGGCGTAGCGCGACACCGGGTGGTAGGGGTCGTCGTTGATCTCGCTGCCCGTCACGATCGGCATCCACTCGTCGAGCAGGCCGGTGAGCGAGCGGATGATCCGCGTCTTGGCCTGGCCCCGTTCACCGAGGAAGATCACGTCGTGCCCGGCGAGGAGGGCGTTCTCGAGCTGCGGGAACACCGTGTTGTCGTAGCCCAGCACCTCGGGGAAGAGGTCCTCGCCGGCCATCAGCTTGGCCACGACGTTGGCGCGGATCTCCGCCTTGACGGTCCGCGACGTCCAGCCCGAACGTCGCAGCTCGCCGATCGTCTCGGGTCGGTCTGCCATGACGCCGAACCTACCGCCACCACCGGCCATGGCGCCGTCGGACCGCTCGCTCGAGCTCGCCCTCACGGCGGTGGGGCCGGCCGATCGGCGTGCCAGGATTGGGAGCCGTGACGCGATCGCCCAGCCTCGTCATCGCCGTGGCGTGCGCGCTCGCCGTGTGCGTCGCCGGCACCGCCGCGGCCGTCGGCGCGGCTCCCGCGAGCGCACCGGCCGCCCCGTCGCCGGCCAAGACGCTGCCCGGCCCCACCGATCCCTTCCCCACCGCCAGCGTGGCCACCACCTCGACCTCGACGACCGTGCCGGTCACGCTCGCCGGCAGCACGATCCCCCCCGGCACCGTGCAGCTCACCGACACCACGCGCCGCATCCGCGTCAACGTCCCCAACACGTGGACCGACACGTCGACATCGCCCGGCATCAGCGACGACGGCGGGGAGCGGCCCACCGTGTCGGCGTCGGTCGACGCCGCCCAGTTCCGCAACGGCTGGACGGTACCGGGCATGTGGATGGTCGCCGTCGACCCGAGCCTCGACCCCGATGCGCTGCTCGGCAACAACCTCTACAACGGCTCGTGCCGCGACGGCGGCGTGGAGTCGTTCGCCAACGCCCACTTCACCGGCCTGCAGCAGCGATGGTCGGACTGCGGTGGCGGGACGACCCAGCTGCTCGTCGTCAGCGGTCGCCCGCCCGACGGCTCGGCGACGGTGCTGCTGCAGCTGCAGACCCTCTCGCCGGACGACCCCGCCGTGCGCCTCGTGCTCGACTCGTTCAGCCTGGTGCCGGGATCGGAGCAGCCGGCCGCCGTCGACGCCTCGCAACCGCCGACGGTGGGCGATGTGCCGCCGTCCCTGCTGCACACCACCGCACCACCCGATGCCCAGCGCGTCGAGGATTCCGGCCACCACCTCGCCGTGATGGTGCCGGCCGACTGGACCGCCACCGACGTCGAGGCGCGCACCAACGACGACTACTCCAACCGCCCGTTCCTCCTGGCCGGGCCGGATCTCGACGCCTACCAGAACTTCGTCGGCGCCGGTCTCGTGATGCAGCAGCTGCCCTACCGCGACCCGTCGATACCGCTCACGCTGCTCGGCCACGACGGGACCTGCACCGACGCGGGGGTGCAGACGTTCCGCACGGCGCGCCTCACCGGCTACCTCCAGACCTGGACCGCCTGCGACGGCACGAACACGCGGGCGATCATCCTCGCCGCCTCGCCCGTCGACCACTCGAGCACGATCGTGCTCGAGGTTCACCTCCCCGACGCCGACAACACACCGCTCGCACTCGCCCTCAGCACGCTCGAGCTCGAGTAGCCGCGTGGACCGGCTGGCCCTCGATCTGGGCGGCACGTGGCGGGCGCGAGAGGCCGACGACGACGTACGCCGCGACGGCATCACGGCCGAGCTCGACGACTCGGACTGGGACGACGTCGCCGTACCCGGGCATTGGCGATCGCAGCCGGCGTTCTCGGCGAGCGATGGTCCGCTCGTGTACCGCCGGCGCTTCGACGCCGCGCTCCCCCGGCCCGGGCAACGGCGCTGGATCACGTTCGACGGCCTCTTCTACCAGGCCGACGTGTGGCTCGACGGCGCCTACCTCGGCGACCCCGAGGGGTACTTCTTCCCGCACAGCTTCGACGTCACCGCGCTCAGCGGTCTGGCCGACGAGCACCTCCTCGCCGTCGAGTTGACCTGCGCTCCCGAGCGGGGCACGACCGGCCGGCACAACATCACCGGGCTGTTCCAGCACTCCGAGGCGGTCGACCGGGACTGGAACCCGGGCGGCCTGTGGCGCACCGTCCGCGTCCACGACACCGGTGCGGTGCGCATCCACCGGCTCCGCGTGCTGTGCCGGGATGCCGACGAGTCCCGCGCCCACCTGCGCCTGCACACCCGCCTCGACGCGGCCAACGCCGGTGCGGTGCTGCTGCGCACCTCCTGCGACGGCGAGGTGGTCGGCGAGACCGAGCACGCCCTCGCCGAGGGCAGCAACGAGATCGACTGGGCGCTCGACCTCGCCCAGCCCCGGCTGTGGTGGCCGCGAGCGCTGGGCGACCAGCCACTGACCGAGATCCGCGTCGACGTGGTGATCGACGACGAGGTGAGCGACACGGCGACGCGCCGCACCGGGCTGCGCGAGGTGGCCTGGTCGGACTGGGTGCTGTCGGTCAACGGCGAGCGGATCTTCATCAAGGGCGCCAACATCATGCCCACGCGCCCCGGCCTCGCCGACGCCTCGCCCACCGACGTCCGCCGCGATGTCGAGCTCGCCGTCGAAGCGGGCCTCGACGGCCTGCGCGTCCAGGCGCACGTCGCGTCCGACGCCCTGTACGACGCCGCCGACGAGCTCGGTGTGCTGCTGCTCCAGGACTTCCCGCTGCAATGGGGCTACAGCCGCAGCATTCGGCATCGCGCCGTCGACCAGGCCCGCGAGGCCGTCGACGCCGTCGGTCACCATCCCTCGATCGTGCAGTGGTGCGCCCACGACGAGCCGGTCGCCGACGCCCCGCAACTGGAGGGCGACTCGCGAGCCCGCCGGGTCGGGCGGTTCGTGCGCCAGCAGCTCCCGAGCTGGAACAAGTCGGTGCTCGACCGCTGGGTCAAGCGCGCCTTCGAGAAGGCCGACCCGACGCGGCCGACCGTCGCCCACGGCGGCGTGCTGCCGCACCTCCCCCAGCTCGACGGCACCGACAGCCACCTGTGGCTCGGCTGGCACCGCGGCGAGGTGCACGAGCTCGCCGACCGGGCGCGCGCCGTGCCGCGCCTGGTGCGCTTCGTCAGCGAGTTCGGCGCCCAGTCGGTGCCACTGAGCGCGACCCGCTACGTCGACACGACGCGCTGGCCCGAGCTCGACTGGGACGACCTCGCCACCCACCACGGACTCGACGTCGACGTGATGTTGGCGCGGGTGCCGACACAGGACCATCCGTCGTTCAGTGCCTGGCGCACCGCCACGCAGCGCTACCAGTCCGACCTGCTCCGTCACCACATCGAGACGCTGCGCCGGCTCAAGTACCGGCCGACGGGAGGCTTCTGCTTCTCGTGGCTGGCCGACCCGGGGCCGATGATCTCGGCGTCGGTGCTCGACGAGGAGCGCCAACCCAAGGACGCCTGGCGTGCGGTCACCGAGGCCTGCCGACCGGTGATCGTCGTGAGCGACCCGCTCCCCGCGGTGCTCCCCGTCCACCACCCGTTGCGGCTCGACGTTCACGTGGTCAACGACCTGCGCGAGCCGGTGGCGGCGTTGGTGTCGGCCACGGCGTCGTGGCGCGGCGGCCACCGCCAGTGGGGCTTCCGCGGCACGATCGCCGGCGACGCGTGCGAGCTGGTCGGCACCCTCGAGTTCGCCGCGCCGGAACGTCCCGGCGAGCTGTTGCTCGGCATCGCCCTCACCGGGCGGACCGACTCGGGGAGGGCGATCAGCGCCACCCGTCGCGCCGGCGCGCGGGTCGTCTGAGCAACGCCGGACCACGCCGGTGGTCGGCCGTGCCCGCACGTGCGAGGATCGCACGATGCCACGCACGATCCTGATATGCACCGACGGTTCGCCTCGCGCCGAGGCGGCGCTGCGCGCCGGTCTCGACGTGCTGGCGGCGGCCGACCGGGTCGTGATCGCCAGCGTCGTCGAGCCGCTCGACCCCGGGCTCGTGGTGGGCACCGGCATGGCCGGCGGCGTGATGACGCCGAGCGAGGCGCTGGTCATGCAGTCGGGGGTGCAGGACCACGGCCAGGACGCCGTGGACCGGCTGCGCACCGACCTCGGGATCCCCGACGCCGAACTGCAGGTGCTCACCGGCTCGCCGGGCGCGGCGATCTGCGACCTCGCCACCGACCTCGGCGCCTCGGTGATCGTCATCGGGTCACGCGGTCGCGGCGGGTTCCGTCGCGCCGTGCTCGGTTCGGTGTCCGACCACGTGGTGCGTCACGCGCCGTGCCCGGTGGTGGTCACCACCATCCACGACGAGGACGTCTGACGCCGGTCGAGTCGAACTGTGAGCGACGCGTACGGTTCGCATCGGTCATCGGCGCTCGACGCGTCGTCGACGGTCAGCCGGGGTCGGGGATCGCCATGTCGAAGCGGCGCATGCCCTCCTCGATGCGCTCGTTCAAGCGTTCGAGCACGGCGATGCGGGCGTAGCGCTTCTGCTCGGCAGACACCACGTCCCAGGGTGCCAGCTCGTGGTCGGTACGGGCGAACATCTCCTCGGCGGCGCGGTCGTAGTCGCGGTTGCGCGCCCGGTTGCGCCAGTCCTCCTCGGTGAGCTTCCAGCGCTTGAAGGGATCGTTCTCGCGGCGCCGGAACCGGGCGAGCTGCTCCTCGTCGCTGATGTGCAGCCAGAACTTGACGAGGATGCTGCCCTCGATCACGAGCGAGCGCTCGAACCCGACGATCACCTCGTAGGCGCGCCGCCACTGCTGCTCGGTGGCGAATCCCTCGACCCGCTCGACGAGCACGCGGCCGTACCAGCTGCGGTCGAACACGCACATCCCACCGAGGCCGGGCACGGCGCGGTAGAAGCGCCACAGGAAGTGGTGGCGCTTCTCGTCGTGGCTCGGCGCACCGTACGACGACACCGTGTAGTGCCGCGGGTCGAGGTGCTCGACGATGCGCTTGATCGCTCCGCCCTTGCCACCGGCGTCGCGGCCCTCGAACACCACCACGAGTCCCGGGCCCAGCGCGCCGCCGCCGAGCTCGCCGCCGAGATGCAGGCGCAGCTGGAGCAGGCGCCGCTGCGCGTCGGCCAGGCGCTCCTCGTACTCGGTCCGGCTCAGCGCCGCGGTGAGGTCGAGCGCGGCCAGCCGCTCCGCCGTCACCCCGCGTCGCCGCCGAGGGCGGTGTACTTCGAGTCGGCGATCGCCATGGCCGAACCGTACTGCGCTCCCGGGACCAGCGCTATCAGGGGGCGAGCGCCGGCGTGACCACGCTCAGGCGCGGGCGGCGAGCTTGCGGTTCTTGAACTTCGCCTTCAGGTAGTCGGCGTTCATCAGGGCGATGACGTCGATCGAGATCTCCTTCGGGCACGCCACCTCGCACTCGCCGTGGTTGGTGCACGAGCCGAAGTGCTCGTCCATCTTCTCGACCATCGCCTCGGTGCGCCGGAGCCGCTCCGACTGGCCCTGTGGGAGCAGGTTGAGATGGGCGAGCTTGGCCCCCGTGAACAGGTTGGCCGCGCCGTTCGGGCAGGCGGCGACACACGCACCGCATCCGATGCACGCGGCCGCGTCCATCGATGCGTCGGCGACGGGCTTGGGCACCAGTGTGAGGTTGGCGTCGGGCGCCCCTCCCGTCGGAGCGGTGATGAAGCCACCGACCTCGACGATGCGGTCGAACGCCGAGCGGTCGCACATCAGATCCTTGATGATCGGGAAGGCGGTCGCCCGCCACGGCTCGACCACGATCTCGGCGCCGCTCTGGAACTTGCGCATGTGCAGCTGGCAGGTGGCCGTCCCCCGCTGCGGTCCGTGGGCCTGGCCGTCGATCATGAGCGAGCACGTCCCGCAGATGCCCTCGCGGCAGTCGTGGTCGAACGCGATCGCTTCCTTGCCCTCGGCGATGAGCTGTTCGTTGAGGAGGTCGAGCAGCTCGAGGAACGACGCCTCGTCGGAGATCGACTCGACGGCGTAGGACTCGAAGTGCCCGGCGTCGTCGGGGCCGCTCTGTCGCCAGATCTTGAGCGTCAGGTCCGGTGATCGACGCTCACTTGTAGCTGCGCTTGGCGAAGTGGGCGTACTCGTAGGTGAGCTCTTCCTGGTGGCGCGCGGCGTTCTCGGGGTCGCCGGTCCACTCCCACGCGGCGACGTGGGCGAAGTGGTCGTCGTCGCGCTGGGCCTCGCCCTCGTCGTCCTGGTACTCGGCGCGGAAGTGGCCGCCACAGCTCTCGCGCCGCTCGAGCGCGTCGCGGCACATCAGCAGGCCGAGCTGGAAGAAGTCGTCGACGCGACCGGCCTTCTCCAGCGTCTGGTTGACGCTGTCGCCGGGGCCGGTGACGCGCAGGTCCTTCTGGAACTCGTCGTAGAGCGCCGGGATCTCCGAGAGCGCCTTCTGCAGGCCCTCGGCGGTGCGCTCCATGCCGCAGTAGTCCCAGATGATGTGGCCGAGCTCGCGGTGGAAGTGGTCGGGCGAGCGGGTGCCACCGATCGACAGGTAGCGGGCGAAGCGATCGCGGGCCTCGCCCTCCGCCGCGGCGAACGCCGGGTGATCGGTGCCCGGGATCGGCTTGTTCAGCAGCGGGGCGAGGTAGTTGCTGATCGTGCTCGGCAGCACGAAGTAGCCGTCGGCGAGCCCCTGCATCAACGCCGACGCGCCGAGGCGGTTGGCGCCGTGGTCGGAGAAGTTCGCCTCGCCGGCGCAGTACAGACCGGGGACGGTGGTCATCAGCTCGTAGTCGACCCAGAGCCCGCCCATCGTGTAGTGCGATGCCGGGTAGATCCGCATCGGCACCTTGGTGGGATCCTCGCCGGTGATGCGCTCGTACATCTCGAACAGGTTCGAGTAGCGCTCGTTGACCGTGCGCTCGCCGAGGCGGGCGATGGCGTCGGCGAAGTCGAGGTACACCCCGTTCTTCAACGGCCCCACCCCGCGGCCGAGGTCGACGGCGCGCTTGGCGGCGCGCGAGGCGATGTCCCGAGGGGCGAGGTTCCCGTAGCTCGGGTAGAGCCGCTCGAGGTAGTAGTCGCGGTCGCCTTCCGGGACGAGGTCGGCGGTTCGGGTCTCGTCGGCGTCGAGCGGCACCCACACCCGGCCGTCGTTGCGCAGCGACTCCGACATCAGCGTGAGCTTCGACTGGAACTCGTCGGACTGCGGGATGCACGTCGGGTGGATCTGCGTGTAGCACGGGTTGGCGAACCAGGCCCCTCGGCGGTGCGCCCGCCAGGCGGCCGTGACGTTGCAGGCCATGGCGTTGGTCGACAGGAAGAACACGTTGCCGTAGCCGCCCGTCGCGAGCACCACGGCGTGGCCGGCGTGGGAACGCACCTCGCCGGTGAGCAGGTCGCGCGTGACGATGCCGGCGCAGCGCCCGTCGACCACCACGACGTCGACGAACTCGACCCGGTTCCACAGGTTGATCGCGCCGAGACCCACCTGGCGGGCCATCTGCTGGTACGCACCGAGCAGCAGCTGCTGGCCGGTCTGGCCGCGGGCGTAGAACGTGCGGCTGACCTGGGCGCCGCCGAAGCTGCGGTTGTCGAGCAGGCCGCCGTACTCGCGGGCGAAGGGAACGCCCTGGGCGACCATCTGGTCGATGATGTTCACCGACACCTCGGCGAGCCGGTAGACGTTCGCCTCGCGCGAGCGGAAGTCGCCGCCCTTGATCGTGTCGTAGAAGAGCCGGTGGACGCTGTCGCCGTCGCCCGGGTAGTTCTTGGCGGCGTTGATGCCCCCCTGGGCGGCGATCGAGTGCGCACGGCGCGGCGAGTCGTGGAACGTGAACGCCTCGACCTGATAGCCGAGCTCGGCGAGCGTGGCGCACGCCGCCGCGCCGGCGAGCCCGGTGCCCACCACGAGCACCTTGAACTTGCGCTTGTTGTTCGGGTTGACGAGGCGGACGTCGCTCTTGAAGTTGGTCCACTTGTCGGGGACGGCCCCGTCGGGGATGTGGGCGTCGAGGCGGGCGTCCGACCCGACCTCGAGCCCCGGCTCGAGCAGCGCGGTCACGAGGGCACCGAGACGATCCCGGCCTGCACGGCGATCGGGATCGACACGTTGCCGACGACGATGATGGTGGCGATCGCCACCGCCGCCGCCCGGCGCCACTGGTTGAACCGCGGCGAGTTCCAGCCGAGCGATTGGAACAGGCTCCAGAAGCCGTGGAACAGGTGGATGCCGAGCACGATGTTGGCGACGATGTAGAGGATCGCCACCGGCAGCCGCGACAGGCTGGCGTCGAGGTTGCGGTACACGGCGCCGCGCTCGTATCCCGGATTGACCCAGCCCCACGTCATGTCGGCGAGGTGCCAGGCGAGGAACAGCAGCACGATGATCCCGCTCCAGCGCATCGTGCGGCTGGCGAAGTTGGCGGCGACGTACTCGCGGGGACCCTGGTAGCGGGTGACGCGGGACCGACGGTTGAGCATCGTGAGGCTGTACGCCGCGTGGAGGTGCAGCAGCAGCGCGCCGATGAGCACCAACCGCAGCCCCCACAGGAAGTACGTCCGCGGCAGCAGCGGCACGAACATGTCGCGCAGGAACTCGCCGTACACGTCGATGTCGTAGGCGGGTCGGCCGTCGTGCGTCACCACGCCGAGGTACACCTTGAGGTTGCCGACCATGTGCACCACGACGAACCCGACCCCGATGAGGCCGGTGATCGCCATGACGTACTTCTTGCCGACGGCGGTCGAGTAGAGCTCGACGAAGAACGGCTTGCGACGGCGCGGCTTGCTTGCAGCCGTGCCGCTCACCGGCCCGCGGGTCACGACCTGTGCCACGACACAAACGCTAACGCCGCGCCGGTCAGGCCACGAAGTCGATGAGCGCCTCGACGGCGCCGACGAGCTCGGGCCGCAGGTCGGCGTAGGACCGCACGCGGTTGCGCAGCCTGGCCCAGAAGCCGTCGAGGTCGGTACCGATGGCGCGGCAGACGCCTTCCTTCCAGGGTGTGCCCAATGGCACGTCCGGCCAGGCGTCGATCCCGAGCACCGACGGACGGATGCCGGCCCAGACGTCGACGAACGGATGTCCCGTCACGAGCACGTCGGGGCCGGCGACGGCGGCGGCGAGGCGCTGCTCCTTCGACCCCGGCACCAGGTGGTCGACGAGCACGCCGAGGCGCCGGCGAGGGGCCGGGGCGAACGCCCGCACCGCCGCCGGCAGCCCGTCGATGCCGTGCATCGGTTCGACCACGATGGCCGCGTCGCGGAGGTCGTCGCCCCACACCAGCTCGAGCAGCTCGGCGTCGTGGCGGCCCTCGACCCAGATGCGGCTGGCCGCGGCGACGCGGGCCGAGGCGCTCGGCCCGGCGACCGAGCCCGAGGCGGTGAGACGGCGGGTCGCGACCGCGTCGTCGCGTCGAGCGGCGGGGCGCCGCAAGGTCACCGGTCGCCCGTCGAGCCGGAAGCCGCCCGTCCTTCCAACCGAAGTGGCGCTGGTGCTGGTGGCGGTCGCGCAGCGTCACCGCCTCCGAGGTCCACCGCACGATGTCGCCGCAGTACCCGCTCGCCCGGTCCTCCACCACCATGCCCAGCTCGACCTCGACCTCCGGGTAGCGCGGGGCGCGGTTGGCGTCGGCGAGCTCGTCGAGGATGTCGCGCTGCGGGGCCACGCCGACCAGCGTGCCAGAGCGGCGTCGATCAGCCGCGCACCCGTGCGCCTCGCGGGTCGAAGAGCGGCTCGGCGCGCACCTCGGCCCCGACGAGCTCGCCGAACACCTCGACGGTGAGGCGCTTCCCGGGCGTCGTCAGCGCATCGGGCAGCCACGCGTAGGCGATCGACACGCCGAGCTCGTAACCCGGCCCGCCGCTCGAGACCCGTCCGACGGCGTGCCCGTCGTCGGTGGCGACCGGCTCGTTGCCGAGGGCGATCGAACGGGGATCGTCGAGCACCAGGCAGGCGAGCCGGTGTCCGTCGGCGCGTCCATCGAGCGCGTCGCGGCCGATGAAGTCACGTCCGCTGCGCACGGCGAACCCGAGCCCGCTGGAACGGGGATCGGTGTCGCTCGTGATGTCGCTGCCCCACGCCCGGTATCCCTTCTCGAGGCGCAGTGAGTCGATCGCCCGGTAGCCGCCGGGCACCAGGCCGTGGGGCTGCCCCGCCGTCAGCAGCGTGTCCCAGAGCCGCGCCGTGTACTCGGCCGACGGGTACAGCTCCCAGCCGAGCTCGCCGACGTAGGTCACTCGGTTGGCGATCACCGGGACGTCGCCGACCGTGATCGCCCGGGAGTGCATGTACGGGAACGTCAGGTCGTCGTCCGAGACCGACGCCACGATGTCGCGCGCCCGCGGCCCCCAGATGGCGAGGCACCCGAGCGCGCCGGTGCGGTCGCTGATCGAGACCGAGCCGTCGACCGGAGCGTGGGTGGCGATCCACGCCCGGTCCCGACCGCCGAACGCCGTGCCGGTGACCACGAGGAAGCGGTCGATGCCCAGCCGGGTGATGGTGAGGTCGCTCTCGATGCCGCCGCGCGAGTTGAGCAGTTGGGTGTACGTGATCGTCCCGACGCCGCGGTCGACGTCGTTGGCCGCGAGGCGACCGAGCAGGTCGAGCGCGCCCGGGCCGACGACCTCGAACTTGGCGAAGGAGGATTCGTCGAACAGCCCGGCGGTGCGCCGGGTCGCCAGGTGCTCGGTGACGATGGCCGTCGACCAGTGCTCGCCGGCCCAGCCGCGCGGCCGCAACGATTCGTGGGTGGGGTCCTCGTTGCTGCGGTACCAGTTCACCCGCTCCCAGCCCGACTTCTCGCCGAAGACGGCGCCGAGCCGCTCGTGACGGGAGTAGGCCGGTGGGAGCCGCAGCGGCCGACCGGCGGCGCGCTCGTGGTTGGGGTAGGCGATGTCGTAGTACGTCGAGTACACCTCGTGGGTGCGGGCCAGGCAGTAGCTGCGGGAGCGGTGGTGCGGCCCGAAGCGACGGATGTCCATCCTCCAGAGGTCACCGGGCGGTTCGCCACCGACGATCCACTCGGCGATCACCTTGCCGTTGCCGCCGGCTCCGGCGATGCCGTGGGCGCAGAAGCCGGCCGCCACGAAGAACCCGGCCACGTCGCTCTCGCCGAGGATGAACTCGCCGTCGGGGGTGAACGCCTCCGGGCCGTTGACGAGCTGGTGCACGTCGGCGTCGGCCAGCGCGGGCACGAGCGTCTGTGCGGCCTCGGTCAGCGGGAGGAAGCGATCCCAGTCGGGGGCGAGGAGTTGGTTGTTGAACGTGGCGGGGATCTCGCCCGAGACGCACCACGGCGCCGGATCGCGCTCGTAGCCGCCCATGATCATCCCGCCGACCTCCTCGCGGAAGTAGACGAGGCGATCGGGGTCGCGCATCGTCGGCAGGCTCGGCGGCACCGGCACCCGGGGGCGGGTGATGGCGTACTGGTGGGCCATCGGCACGATCGGCACGTCCACGCCGGCGAGTCGACCGATCTCGTGGGCGAACATGCCTCCGGCGTTGACGACGACCTCGCACTCGATTCGGGCGGGGCCGGCGGCGGTGGCGACGTCGACGTGGGTGACGCGGCGGCGGTCGGACCGCTCGCTCACGGTGGCGACGCCGATGCCGGTGACCCTCGTGCCGGTCGCGATCTCGACGCCGGCGGCGCGGGCCCCGGCGGCCAGGGCCATCGTCAGGTCGCTGGGGTTGAGCCAGCCGTCGGTGGGCAGCCACACGGCGCCGAGGACACCGGCCGGATCGAACCAGCCCTGGAACAGCGACGCGGCCTCCGTGGTGGAGACGAGCTCGAGCGGAAGGCCGAACGTCTTGGCCCATCCGGCTTGACGGCGCAACTCCTCGAGCCGTTCGGGTGTCGAGGCGAGACGCAGCGACCCCACCTCGTGCCAGCCGGGGTCGTGTCCGGTCTCGGCGTGCAGGCGGCGGTACAGCTCGGTCCCGTACATCATCATCGACGTGAGGGTGACCGACCCGCGGAGCTGGCCGACGAGCCCGGCGGAGTGGAACGTCGAGCCGCTCGTGAGCTGGTCCCGCTCGACCAGCAGGACGTCGGTCCAACCGAGCTGGGCGAGGTGGTAGGCGACGGATGTGCCGCCGACCCCGCCGCCGACGATCACCACACGGGCCCGGTCGCGCATCGCCGCGACACTACGCAGCGTCGGCGAGCCACCTCTCGTAGGCGGGGTCGGCGACCAACCGGCTCGCGCTGGTGAAGCGCTCGCGCGCGTACGCATCGAAGTCGGTGTCCAACGTGGAGATCGCCCGCTGCACCGTCGCCCACATCCCTTCGCGCAGCTCGCTCATCACCTTCATCAGCTGCAGGCGGGCGCGATGGCGCGGCGCCGGCGGCGCGCCGAGGTAGCGCCGCAGCAGGTGCTCGTCGTCGTCCGGGTCGAGCGCGGCGTTGACGCTGAGGTTGCCGAGGTCGAACCACCGATCGTTGTTGCCGGCGTACTCGAAGTCGAGCAGCCACGTGCGGCCGGGGCCGAAGAGCACGTTCGCCGGGAGCAGGTCGTTGTGGCACGGCACCGCCGGATCGGGCGAACCGGCGAAGGCCCGCTCGATCCGCGCCGCCTGGGCGAGCAGTGCGGCGGCCTCGGGTGGCGGGTCGACGCCGAGCCGGCGGGCGTCGTCGGTGTGCGCCTCGACGACGCGATGGATCGGAAAGGCGTGATCGAGCGGCGCGCTGTCGTGCAGCCGTCGCACCAGGTCGATCACCTCGTCGAGGCGCCCGACGAAGGCGTCGCCGGTGCGGTGCTCGCCGGGCACGAAGGCGGTGATCACGGTGCCGACGTCTGGGAGCGCCTCGGCGAGGACCGGCGGGCCGATGCCGAGGGCGGCAGCTCGCGCCGCGGCCTCGCGCTCACCGGCCCGATCGATGCCGAGCAGCTCGGTGCGCTCGCCCGGGAAGCGCACGACGTAGCGCTCGCGCGCCGTCGACGGTGACGACGAAGTTGCGGTTGGTGATCCCGCCGTCGAGCGGCGCCACCTCGAGGGCGCGACCACGCCACGCCTCGACACGCCCGGCGACCCCGGCCACGTCGCGAGATCGAAACGGTCAAGGCCCCGACGGTAGGTGACGCAGCGACCGGTGGGCACCAACTGGTCCGTACGGACCAGTTGTGCACCCGATCGGTTGGTCGGTCACAGGGGTCGGCGGGCGCGCCAGCCGTCGGGGGTGAGGACCCAGTCGGCGACGGTGCCGTCGGGGAACCCGAACACGGCGCGCCGGCCGTGATGGGCCACGGCGCCGGGGAGCGGCACCGGCGCCAGCGCGGCGCCCCAGCGGTGCCACCGGTGGGCCGGCACCTCGCGCAGCTCGAAGCCGGCGCCGTCGGGCAGCTCGACGACGCCGTGCACCACGCCGGCCTGCTCGTAGCCGGCCGGCGTGTGGTGCCACACCGGCGGGGCGACCGCGTACCACTCGAGGTCCCACGACAGGGCGGTGGGCACGCCGTAGGCGCGGTCGAGTGCGTCGCCCGGGTCGTCGAGCGCGGTCGCGTACGTCTCGTTGGCGACCGTCCACTGCTCCATCGGAGCGTCGCACGTGTGCTCGGCCCAGAGCCCGTGGCCCTTCACCAGCAGCGGGTCGGCGCGCGGCGGCACCGACCAGTCGGTCACGTGCAGCAGCGCCCGGTCGGCCCGGGCGAGGGCCGCCCAGTACCACGAGGCCGAACCGGTGACGCGTAGCCCCGACACCAGCCCGACCGTGCCGTCGGCCGTCCAGGCGGTGAACACCCACTCCTCGGCGGCGGCGTCGGCGTGGCGCATCTCGTCGGCACGGCGTGGCGCGCCGGCGACGGTGGGATCCACGAACAGCGACACTACGAGCCGTTCGCGACCGCCAGACTGGTGCGGTGGTGCGCTACCTGAGCCTCGAGTGGATCGACGCGGTGGCGGCGCGCGTCGCCGACGACCGCAACCTGGCCGGGCTCGCCCACGAGCACGAGATCGGCCTGACCCAGCTCGTCACGGGCGGCCCGGAGGGCGACGTCACGTACCACCTCCAGGTCGGCGGCGGTTCGGTCGCGTTCGCGCCGGGCATCGCCGACCCCGAGCACGTGCGCATGGAGCAGTCGTGGGACACGGCGGTGGCGGTGGCGACCGGGGCGCTCAACGCCCAGGAGGCGTTCATCGGCGGCCAGATCCGCCTCCATGGCGACCAGGGTCGCCTCCTCGCCGCCCAGCCCGTCTTCGGCGCGCTCGACGCCGTGTTCGCCGACGTGCGCGCTGACACGGAGTATCGGTAGCCGTCGATGCCCGAGATGCCCGAGCTGCAGGCCCACGCCGAGCGGCTGACCGCCGACTTCGCCGGGCGACGACTGCGGCGGTTCACACCGCTGGTGTTCACGGCACTGAAGACGGCCGTGCCGGCTCCGGACATCGCATACGGCAGCCCGCTCGAGACCGTCGGCCGACGCGGCAAGTACCTGCTGCTCACGTTCGAGCCGGCGACGTTCGTCGTGCACCTGATGCAGGGTGGGCGACTGCTCGTCGACGTGAAGCAGTCGGCCAAGCCCCGCGGCGGCCAGGCCCGCTTCACGTTCGACCCCGACGGCGCCGTCGCCGCGCCCGCGCTGCTGCTCACCGAGCAGGGCACCGAGCGCCGGGCCGGCGTGTGGTGCGTGCCGACGGTGGCCGTGCTCACGTCGTCACCGCTCGACAAGCTCGGCCCAGAGGCGGCGACCATCGAGCCCGACGAGCTCGCCGCCCGCTTCGCCGCCCTGCCGTCGACGCGCATCCACGGGTTCCTGCGCGACCAGCGGGCGGTCGCCGGCATCGGCCGTCGCCTCGCCAACGAGGTGTGCCACCGCGCCAAGCTGTCGCCGTTCGCGATGACGCGCAAGCTCGGCCTCCCGGGCGCGACCGCGATCGTGGCGGCGATCCGCGAGGTGATCGCCGAGGATCTCGCCGACGAGCGCGGCCGCGACGAGATGAGCTCGTCGAAGGACCGCTCGGCGGGGGTGCACGGCCGCGCCGGTGAGCCGTGCCCGGTGTGTGGCGACACGATCCGCGCCGTCCAGTACTCGAGCTACACCGTGGCGTACTGCCCGACGTGCCAGACGGGCGGCAAGGTGCTTGCCGACAACACGACGAGCAAGTTCTTGAAGTGATCGAAGCCGCCGCACCCGTCCGATCTGGTCACTCTCCTTCTCGATATCGAGAACCTGGGTGACCAGATCGCGGTGACGCGGGTGACCGTCGTGAGCGTCGTCAGCCGGCGGGCGGGCCGGTCGGTGGCGGCAGCGGGTTGCCACCGCCGGCGGGCGGCATCACGGCGCGGCGGCCGTCGTTGCGGTCGAGGTCACCCGGCGCCAGCGCGCTCGTCGGGGTCACGCCGTCGTAGCGCGGATAGTTGTCGGTCATCAGGAGGAGATAGGCGGTCAGCGACAGCGACATGCGGCTCACGCGCAGCATGAAGTCGTAGAAGCCGCGGTTGAGCCGGCCGGTGATGACGATGGCGAACCAGGCGATGATCAGGATGACCCCCATCCCGATCGCCAGGATCATCAGGATGATCGCCGCCGGAATCGCCCAGATCAGCCGCAGCAGGTTCGTGAGACGGTTGGCCTTCGCCTCGTACTGCAGGCCGAACGCCACCGGCTCGTCGCCCCACGAGGTGCCGAACGCCGGCCACGTGTCGTGGAGCAGGTACTCGTAGCCGTACACGCGGCCGGCGTAGCCCATCCAGCCGCGCTGGAAGCGCCACAAGCCCTCGTTGCGCTCGCCGGTGAACAGGATCACGAACCATTGCAGCACGGCGACGAACTGCGACCGCGTAGCCCCAGATGCCGAGGAACAGCAGGTGCGGGAGGGCGAGGATGTAGCGGAACGCCGTGGTGAGGCGGCTGTGCCGTTCGGTGTAGGTGACGTCGTAGACCACCGGTGACATGCCCGACACGGTACGACGTTCGCGTCGGGGGGTGCGGGATATCCTCCGCCATCATGCCGATCCACCTGCGCGCCGAGCGCGGCGACTACGCGCCGGCCGTGCTCTGCCCCGGAGATCCGCGCCGTGCCCGGTACATCGCCGAGACGTTCTTCGACCAGGGGGCGCGCCTCGTCAACGAGGAGCGCGGCATGCTCGGCTACACCGGCACGTTCGAGGGCGCTCCGATCAGCGTGCAGTCGACCGGCATGGGGTGCCCGTCGGCGGGGATCGTGTACGAAGAGCTCGTGCAGCTGGGGGCGACGCGCCTCGTTCGCGTCGGCACGTGTGGTGCCATCGGCGAGGACATGGCGATGGCCGACACGGTGATCGCCATCGCGGCATCGGCCGTCGACACCACGGCCCTGCAGTACGCCGACATGGCGGGCTACGCGCCGAGCGCGACGTTCGCGTTGGCGGAGACGGCGGCGCGACTCAGTCGCGAATCCGGCGCCGCGACGCACGTCGGGCCGATCGTCACGTCGCCGCTCTTCTACGACCCCGACCCCGGCAACGTCGCCCGGTGGCGCCGCCTCGGCCACCTCGGCATCGAGATGGAAGCGGCGATGCTCTACGCCGTGGCCGCGGTGCGCGGCGTCGAGGCGCTGGCGATGATGACGGTCAGCGACCTCGTCAGCGACTCGGCGAGCGAGCGCATCTCCGACGCCGAGCTCAAGCGGGGCGTCGACGCGATGACCCGCCTCGCCTGCCGCGTCGCCGTGTCCTGACCGCAGCCGTGCGTGACGGTCCCGGTCACACCAGCCCGAGCTCCTGCACGGCCGCCCGCTCGTCGACCAGCTCGGCCGTCGAGGCGTCGATCTTGCCGCGGCTGTACTCGTCGATGTCGAGGTCGGGAACGATCGAGTACTCACCGTCGCGGCACGTGACCGGGAAGCTCGAGATGATTCCCTCCGGCACGTCGTAGCTGCCGTCGGACACGATCGCCATCGACACCCAGTCACCGTCGGCCGTGCCCAGCGACCACGAACGGATGTGATCGACGGCGGCACTGGCCGCCGACGCCGCCGACGACGACCCGCGGGCCTCGATGATGGCCGCCCCCCGCTTGGCGACGGTGGGGATGAACGTGGCGTCGACCCAGTCGTGATCGCCGACCGCGTCGTAGGCGTTGGCGCCGTTCACCTCGCAGTGGAACAGGTCGGGGTACTGCGTCGTCGAGTGGTTGCCCCAGATCGTCATGCGGCGCACGTCGGTGACGGCGGCACCGAGCTTGGCGGCGATCTGCGACACGGCTCGGTTGTGGTCGAGGCGGGTCATCGCCGTGAACCGCCGCGGGTCGAGGTCGGCCGCATTGCGCTGGGCGATCAGGGCGTTGGTGTTGGCCGGGTTGCCGACCACCAGCACCTTGACGTCGCGGCTGGCGCTGCGCGAGAGGGCCTCGCCCTGGGGCTTGAAGATGCCGCCGTTGGCGGCGAGCAGATCGGAGCGTTCCATGCCCTGCTTGCGCGGCATCGCTCCCACGAGCAGCGCCACGTCGGCGTCACCGAAGGCCGTGTCGGCGTCGTCGGTGCACACCACCTCGGTGAGCAGCGGGAACGCACAGTCGTCGAGCTCCATGCGCACGCCCTGCAACGCGCCGAGCGCCGGCGTGATCTCGAGCAGCTGGAGGGCGATCGGCGTGTCGGGCCCGAGCATCGACCCCGAGGCGATGCGGAACAGGAGGCTGTAGCCGATCTGGCCAGCGGCCCCCGTGACGGCGACGCGAACGGGTGCATTCATGACGGCGAGCGTAGGTCACGAGCCCGGATCGCACCCACGGCGCACGGCGCCTCGTGAGGTGACCTACGGCACCTGGCCGGCCGCGAGCACGAGCGATGCGTAGTAGTTCTGGCCGTTCTGGTTGAGGTGGATGCCGTCGTCGTAGAAGCAGTCGCCCGGGCACTGCGTGGCGAGCTGGTGCCAGTCGAGGATCGTCACGTTCGGATAACGGGCAGGCAGCGCCATCAGCTTGGCGTTGTTGTCGTCGACCCATCCGCGGTCGGCGTACGAGGTGAGCACGATGACGCGCGGGACGCCGCGCAGGGCGTCCATGAAGGTGCTCAGCGTCTCGTTGCTGAACGAGCCGTTCGTGCCGAGATGCACGATGATCGTGTCGCCGAGCAGCCCTCGAGTTTGGGCGTCCTGGATCGTCGGCAGGTAGTCCTTCATCTGCCGACTGACCTGGGCGTCGACGAACACGCCATGGGCCTGCAGCTCGTCGGCGGCGCCGAGCATCACCGAGTCGCCGATCGCCTGGACGTTGCGCGGCGACGGCAACGTCGTCGTCGGCCCGGCCGTCGTCGTCGGCGCCGGCAGCGTGGTCGTGGTGCTGGTCGTCGTCGAGCTGGTCGTCGTGGTCGAGCTGGTCGTCGTGGTCGAGCTGGTCGTCGTGGTCGAGCTGGTCGTCGTCGTCGAGCTGGTCGTCGTGGTCGGCTGGTCGGTGGTCGTGGTGGTGATGGTAGGATGAGGACTGCTGAGAGCGGTGTTCGACCCGGCTCCGTCGACGCCGACTCCGTGGACGCGGCAGCGGTCGACGCCGGCTCGGTCGACGCCGGCTCCGTCGACGCCGGCTCGGTCGACGCCGACTCGGTGAACGCCGGCTCGGTCGACGCCGGCTCCGTCGAGGCGGGATCGGTCGACGCCGGCTCGGTCGACGCCGACTCGATGAACGCCGGCCCGGTGGACGGCGCCGGTTCGGTGAACGACGGCTCGGTCGACGGCGCGGCTCGGTCGACGCCGGCTCGGTCGAGGCCGGCTCGGTCGACGCCGGCTCGGTCGACGGCCGGCTCGGTCGACGCCGGCTCCGTCGACGCCGGCTCGGTCGACGCCGGCTCCGTCGACGCCGGCTCCGTCGACGCCGGCTCCGTCGACGCCGGCTCCGTCGACGCCGGCTCCGTCGACGCCGGCTCCGTCGACGCCGGCTCCGTCGACGCCGGCTCCGTCGACGCCGGCTCCGTCGAGGCCGGCTCCGTCGAGGCCGGCTCGGTCGACGCCGGCTCGGTCGAGGCCGACTCGCCGTCGACGCCGGTTCCGTCGGCTCGCTCGTTGCGCTGGCCGCCGTGATGCCGGCCGGCACGGGGAATCCACCGTTCGGTGCGGGCACCGACGACGAGGTCGTACTGGTGGTGCTCGACGAGCTCGTCGTGGCGTCGAGCAGCCCGGGCAGCCCGGCGTTCTCGTCGAGCGAGCGGGCGATCTCGTTGGGCTGCAGGCGCGCCGTCGCCATGCTCACCCCGGCGAGCGCGAACGCGGCGATGAACGTCGCCGCCGCGAAGGCGATGATCCGGTGCACCAGCGGGTCGCGGGTGCGTTTGACCCGCGCCAACATCGAGCCCAGTCGACGGCGCCGCACCGGCATCTCGACCAGGCGGTACGAGATCTCCGCCAGCACCCCGGTGACGATCACCGCCGCCACGAACTGCGGGAACGTCAGCGTGTTGCCGGCGACGCGGCGGACGACCTGGTAGACGACCCAGTGGTAGAGGTACAGGCCGTACGAGCGGGTGCCGACCCAGCGCAGCGGGCGGATTCCGAGGAGCCGTCCCGTCCACGCGTAGCGGTGCGTCACGGCCACGATCACGAGCACCGTCGCCAGGTCGACGGCGAGGAACCCGCCACGGAACAGCGCGGCGTCGGCCCCGTCGGGCGTGACGATGTGCAGGTTCCACGCCAGCAGGGCCAGGGCGGCCAGACCGATCACGGCGAGACCGTCGAGCGAACGACCCTTGTCGCGGAGCGGACCGCGTGACACCGCCAGCGGCCGCCACAGCGTCGCCAGCGCAGCGCCGACGAGCAGGCCGGTCGCACGGGTCGGCGTCGACAGGTACAGCGTGTCGGTCTTCGAGATCGCCCGCCCGAAGACGTGCCAGTAGGCGTCGGGCGTGTCGGTGGGCGACACCTGCGGGCCGGGGTAGTAGAGCAGGCCGGTCACCACCGTGATCGCCACCGCCGCGAGCAGCAGCCAGCGGCTGAGGTCGGGCACCCGGTCCCGGCTGCGCCGGCTCAGCAGCCAGCCCATGACCAGCGGCCACACCAGGTAGAACTGCTCCTCCACGGCCAGGCTCCACACGTGGCGCAGCGGGGCGAAGTCGCCCGACGACGTGTAGCTCTGACCGACCCAGATCTGGTACCAGTTCGAGACGTACGTCAACGCCGCGATCACGTCGCCGCGCAACTGGCCGAGCACGTCGGAACGGAAGATCGCCGTGTAGATCACGAGCAGCGACAGCAGCAGGTAGAGCGCCGGGAGGAGGCGCCGCGCTCGTCGGGCCCAGAAGGCGCGCAGGCTGATCGCGCCGGTTCGCTCGTGCTCGCCGATCAACAGCAGCGTGATCAGGTAGCCGCTGATCACGAAGAACACCTCGACCCCGATGAAGCCGCCGGGCAGCCACGCGTTGTCGGCGTGGTACACCATCACGGCCATCACGGCGAGCGCGCGCATGCCGTCGAGGCCCGGCATGAGTGGCACCGTGGACGTCGCGGCGTGCGGTCGACCGACCGCCGCCTTGGTGGTCATGGGGTTCGATGGTAGGAGCTGGGTCCCCCCGAGGCCGGTCAACCCGGACGACCGACGCAGTCGCTCAGGTCAACCCCGACCAGCTCTGGATGAGCGCGGTGTAGTAGCTCTGGCCGTCGGGACGCAGGTGGATGCCGTCGTCGTAGAAGCAGCTTCCCGGGCAGTCGGCGGCGAGGGCGTCCCAGTTGCCCACCAGCACGTTGGGGTAGGTGCCCTGCAGCGCGGCGATGTGCTGGTTGTTGCCGGCGATCCACGATCGCTGGGCGTGGTCGGTGAGCACGAGCACCTGGGGCACGCCGGCCAGGGCCTCCATGAACGCATCGAGCTGGTCGGAGGTGAAGCCACCGTTGGTGCCGAGGTGCACCACCACCGTGCCGGTGAGGCGCCCGCTGGCGGCGAGCTGCTGGATCACCGGCAGGTAGTCGGCGAGCTGGCGGTTCTGGTGGGCGTCGACGACGAACCCGGCGTCGGTGAGCGCCGGCGCGGCGCCCAGCATCACGGAGTCCCCGACCGCGAACAACGGCAGCGGCGACCCGCTCGCTGCGGTCGTGGGCGCCACCGCGGGAGCCACGGTGGTGGCCGGCGTCGTCACGGGAGCGACGGCCGTGGTGGGCGCGGCGACGGCGCCCGCAACCGTGGTGGCCGAGGCGACGCTCGTGGACGGCGCCGTCGGCGCAACCGTCGCCGGCGTGGTGGGGGCGGCGGCGATGTCGGTGACCGCCTGTTCGCCGGCGGCCTGCGACGCGGCGAAGTCGCTCGGGCGCAGCGATGCGGTCGCCAGGCTCACGCCGGCGAACCCGACGAGCGCCACGACGCCGACGGCGCCGATGGCCACCAGGCGGCGGGTCTCGTGGCTCGTGACGTCGCGCAGCCGACCGAGGGTGGCGCCGACCTGCTGATGGCGGATCGGGGTCTCGACGAACCGGTACGACGCCTCGGTGATGACCACCGTGAGCACCATCGCCGTGGCGAACTCGGCGACCGACATGTGGTTGCCGGCGACGCCGCGGATGATCTCGTAGATCGGCCAGTGGAACAGGTACAGGCCGTAGGAACGGGTGCCGACGTAGGCGAGCGTCGGGGTGCCGAGGAGACGCCCGACGTGCGACCCGCGATGCGTGACGGCAGCGATCACCATGATGGTGGCGAGATCGACGGCGATGAACCCGCCGCGGAACAGCCAGGGATCGGCCCCGGCGGGCGTCACGAGGTGCAACGACAGCGCCATGAAGACGAGCGCGACCAGGCCGACGGTGCCGACGACGTCGAGCAGGCGTCCCTTCGTCCGCAGCGGGCCGCGCATCACCGCCGATGGCCGCCAGAGCATGGCGAACGCCGCGCCGATGAGCAGGCCGCTGCCGCGCGTGATCGTCGACAGGTACAGCGTGTCGATCTTGGCGAACGGATGACCGCCGATCGTCCACGACGCCGACGGAGCGGTGAGGTCGTGACCGGGGTAGTAGAGCAGCGCCACGGCGACGGCCACCACGAGGGCGGTGAGCAGCAGCCACCGGCTGATCTCGGGAAGGCGGCGTCGCCCGAGGCCGAGCAGGCCGGCCATCACCAACGGCCACACGAGGTAGAACTGCTCCTCCACGGCGAGGCTCCAGAGGTGGCGCAGCGGCGCCCATTCCCCGGTCGCGGTGTACCCCTGGCCGACCCACAGCTGGTACCAGTTCGAGACGTAGCCGGTGCCGGCCAGCACGTCGCCGCGCAGCTGGCCGAGCTCGTGACGCTTGAAGATCGCGGCGAACGCCGTGAGCAGGCCCATCATGATGAACAGCGCCGGGAGCAGGCGACGCGCCCGCCGCAGCCAGAACGCCCGCAGGTCGATGCCGCCGGTGCGCTCGTGCTCGCCGATCAACAGCAGCGTGATCAGGTAGCCGCTGATCACGAAGAAGACCTCGACGCCGATGAACCCGCCCGGCAACCAGTCGCTGTTGGCGTGGTACACCATCACGGCCACGACGGCGAGGGCGCGCATCCCGTCGAGGCCGGGGACGTAACCGAGACTCGAGATCGACCGGCTGGGGCGGGACGCGACCGTCCGCAGCGGGTTCTCGCGCGTGACGGTCACGCCGCAGGATCGTACGAGACCGCGCTCGCCCGACCGCGGCACGTCGGGGCACACTGGTGGGGTGCCGATCGCCTTCAACCACACGATCGTGCACGCTCGTGACGCGGCGGAGTCGGCGACGTTCTTCAGCGAGATCATGGGCTTGCCGGCGCCGCGTCGTTTCGGGCCCTTCCTCGCCGTGCCGGTCGAGCACGGGGCCACGCTCGACTTCGCAACGGTCGCCGATGGCGAAGCGGTCCACCCGCAGCACTACGCCTTCCTCGTCACCGAGGACGACTTCGACCGGATCTACGGCCGCATCTGCGAGCGCGGCATCGAGCACTACC
Organism: Ilumatobacteraceae bacterium; assembly: GCA_963816635.1. GTDB lineage: Bacteria > Actinomycetota > Acidimicrobiia > Acidimicrobiales > Ilumatobacteraceae > Desertimonas. Next base: position 156,709 of record CAWFLK010000022.1, read on the forward strand.
CGGAACCGCACTTCGGGCGGACGAACGAGATCAACCACAACGACGGTGGTCGGGGCGTGTACTGGTGCGATCCGAGCGGGCACTTCCTCGAGATCTTGACGGTTCCCTACGGCGGATGGCCGGACGGCTCGCCGCACGTCCCGTAGGGAGTCCGCCAACGGAGATCGCCGAGTGACCAGAATGCGTGTCGGATTCGTCGGGCCGCCGACCGAGCGAACGGGGCACAACGGACATGGCCAGAGCGCAACGACGCAGCACGGAGCTGAAGAACACCGGCTACGAGATCTTCGTCGGCATCTTGTCGGTCCTGTCGATCCTGAACCTCGTCCTGCTCTACGCGATCGACGACGCCGACCTCGACGCGGTGCTGTGGGTGATGAACGCGCTGCTGAGCGCCATCTTCCTCGTCGACTTCACCTACCGCCTGTTCACCGCCGAGTCGAAGTCTCGCTACTTCTTCCGCAACTTCGGCTGGGCCGACCTGCTCGCCAGCTTGCCCGTCGAGCAGCTCAAGATCCTGCGCGTCTTCCGGCTCTGGCGAGTCATCCGGCTCCTGCGGGAGTACGGCGCCAGGAACATCGCCCGCAGCCTGATCAAGGACCGCGCCGGCAGTGCCCTGTTCACCCTGCTGTTGCTGGGCGTCCTGGTGCTCGAGTTCGGAAGCCTCGAGATCCTCCACATCGAACAACACGCACCGGGGGCGAACATCACGACGGGCTCCGACGCCCTGTGGTACGTGATCGTGACCATCTCGACCGTCGGCTACGGCGACCAGTACCCCGTCACGAACCGCGGTCGATTCTGCGGCTCCCTCATCATCGTCGTCGGGGTGGGGATCTTCGGAACCTTCACCGGCTACCTGGCCAACCTCTTCCTCTCGCCGGGCAAGAAGGCGGATCCCGCCGACGCACCGCCGGTCGCCGTCGACAGAGCTGCTGCGGTGAGCCAGCTCCGGGAGCTCGTGGCCAAGCAGCAGTCCGCCATCGACGAGATCAAGCTCCTCCTCGGACCGGAGCACACCTGAACGCCCGCTCCGGCGGCGCTGGGAGCGGGGCCGGCGTGCGGTAGACATGCGCCATGAGCGCCGACGACGTCAACGACCACCCCCAGCCGACTGCGGTCGCGTCCTACACGACCGAGGGCGAGGCCGACGTCGCCCAGGCCAAGCTGCGCGCGTTCGGGATCGAGGCGGTGGTCGACGAGCAGAACGAGGGCGGTGTCATCCGAACCGAGGGCGACGGCGGCATCGTCGTGGAAGTTCGACCCGAGGACGCCGCCGACGCCGCCGAGATCCTTCGCGAGGATCCCGCCGATCTCGCCGATCTCGCCGAGGACTGATCGCTCGCGGCGCTAGCCGCCGAGCGCCTGGTTGATCATCGCGACGTAGTAGGCCTCGCCGTCGGGCTTCAGATGGCCGACCCCGTCGTTGTAGAAGCAGTCCCCGGGGCAGGCCGCGGATTCCGCCGCCCAGTCGATCACGTGGACATTCGGGTACTTCGCCGGCAGGGCGCGGATCGCCTCGTTGTTGGCGGCCGCGAACGGCACCGCCGCGCCCTCGCGGATCGTCATGATGTAGAGCTGCGTGGTCGGCGGGAACGCCTCGACGAAGTGGTCGAGGTGGCTGAACTCGAAGGCGCCGTTCGTGCCGAGCTGGGCGACCACCACCGGCGGCAGCGATCCCGCCGCCGCGCGCTGGTGCACGATCGGGGTGACGTCGTAGATCTGGCGCCCCTCGACGGCGTCGACCTCGTTGAACCCGTCCTGCAGCAGCGCCGGCCGGGCGCCGAGCATGACCGAGTCGCCGTACGCCATGCGGGCGCCGGCGGCGAGGGTGCCACCGGTGGTCGTGCTCGGCCCGACCACCGCCGGCGTGGCGGCGCCCGCCAGGGTGGTGGTGACCGCCGGTGTCGGCGTGGCGGCGGTGGTCGTCGCGGTGGCGACGGCGTCGACCGAGCCGGCGGGATCGGTGCCGGTGGCCGCGATCGCTGGGGCGAGCGTGGTGGCCGCGGCGGCGGTCGCCAGGGTGAACTCGGGGCAATCGAGGTTGGAGTCGACCGTGCCGCTCGCGGCCTGCTGGCCGCACTGCAGCGACCGCTCCAGCGGCGTCAGCTCGATGTCGGCCACCGCCAGGCTGGCTACCGAGAACGCGACGAGCGCCGTCACCACCACCCCGACCGCGGCGAGGGCCCGCCGGCCGGGGACGTCGTGGCCGTCACGCAGGCGGTGCCACCACACCGACACGCTGCCGCGGCGGATCGGCGTCTCGATGAAGCGATACGAGGCCTCGGTGACGATGACCGTGATGGCCATCGCCTCCATGAACTGGGCCACGCTCAAGCCCGCCCCGGACGGGTCGCGCATGATCTGGAAGATCGGCCAGTGGTACAGGTACAACCCGTAGGACCGGGTGCCGATCAACGCCAGCGTCGGCGTGCCGAGCAGGGCACCGGCGGCCGCCCGCCGGTGCGTGACGGCGGCCATCACCCCCAACGTGGCGACGTCGACGAGGAGGAACCCGCCGCGGAACAGCCGGGAGTCGCCGGCGCCGTCGATGCGCGAGACGTGCAGCGACAGCGCCAGCACCATCAGCACGCCGAGGGAGATCCCGGCCAGCAGGTCGAGCTGGCGCCCCTTGTCACGGAGCGGCCCGCGGACCACCGCCACCGGGCGCCAGACCATGGCGAACGCCGCACCGAGCAGGAGGCCGGTCGCCCGGGTGATCGTCGACAGGTACAGCGCGTCGTTCTTGCTGATGCTCCGTCCGGCGACGGTCCAGTAGGCGTCGGGGGTGAACTCGGGCAGCCCCACGTGTCCGGGGTAGAACAGCAGCGCCGTCACCAGGGCGATCAGCAGGGCGACGCCCACCAGCCACACGGCCACCTGCGGCAACCGCCGGCGCCCGAGCGAGATCAGCCCGACGATGATCAGCGGCCAGCAGAGGTAGAACTGCTCCTCGACGGCCAGGCTCCACAGGTGCCGCAGGGGGACCCAGTTGAGGCGCGACGTGTATCCCTGGCCGACCCAGATCTGGTACCAGTTCGACACGTACAACAGGCCGGCGATGACGTCGCCGCGGATCCGGCCCAGCTGGTCCCGGTCGAACAGGGCGGCGTAGGTGACCAGCGCCGCCATCATCGTGAACAGCGCCGGCAACAGGCGCCGCGCCCGTCGCGTCCAGAACTCGCGCAGGCCGATGCGCCCGGTGCGCTCGTGCTCGCCGATCAGCAGCAGCGTGATCAGGTAGCCGCTGATCACGAAGAACACCTCGACCCCGATGAAGCCCCCCGGCAGCCATGCGTTGTTGGCGTGGTACACCATCACGGCGACGACGGCGAGCGCCCGCATGCCATCCAGTCCAGGGAGGTAGGGCACCCGCGACACCGCCGCCTTCGGCGGGTTCCACTCCAGTGGTCGGGCGCTGATCGGCCCGATCGCCATTGCTACGAGACTCCCAGCCCCAGGTTGGAGTAGATCTCCCGCGAAGCGGTCGATCGGTTCATCGTGTAGAAGTGCAGACCGGGCGCGCCGCCGGCGAGCAGCTCGGCGCACAGACGCGACGCCAGGTCGACGCCGACGCGGCGCACGTCGGCCGGGTCGTCGACAGCGGTGACCGCATCGACCACCCGGGCCGGCACCTCGGCGCCGCTCAGCGTGGCCATGCGGGTGATCTGGGCGACGTTGGTGACCGGCATGATGCCGGGGAGCACCGGCTTGCTCACGCCGAGGTCCCTCAGCTCCTCCACCAGCTCGAAGTAGTGGTGGGCCTCGAAGAAGAACTGCGTGACGGCGAAGTCGGCGGCGGCCAGCTTGTCGGCGAGGTAGCGCCGGTCGGTGGCCCGGTCCGGCGACGCCGGGTGTACCTCCGGGTGGGCGGCGACGCCGATCGCGAAGTGACCGGTGGCGGCGACGTCGGCGACGAGGTCGCACGCGTAGCGGTAGTCGCGGGATGCCGACGCGGCCATCTCGGCCGGCAGGTCGCCGCCGAGGGCCATGATGTTCTCGATGCCGGCGGCGTGGTACGCGTCGAGCAACTCGGTGATCTCGGCGCGACTGTGGCCCTGGCACGTGAGGTGGGCCATCGGCGTGATCGCCGTCTCGCGAGCCACCCACGTGACGATGTTGCGGGTGCGCTCGCGGGTCGAGCCGCCGGCGCCGTAGGTGACCGACACGAAGCTCGGCTCGAGCGGTTCGAGCTCGGCGATCGTGCGTCCGAGCGTGAGCTGCATGGCATCGTCGCGAGGGGGGAAGAACTCGAACGAGAAGGTGCGGCCGCGGGCCAACAGGTCGGAGATCCGTGCCATGGTCCCCGAAGCCTACCCAGCGCCCCCGCGCCAGGTCCGGGCGGTCGCTGGTGAATCAAGGTGGGCAAGCAGCGCGCGCACGGCGTGCGAGCGACGAGGCGCCAGCCGAAGAGCGGCCAGCGACGGCCTGCGTGGCCGGGGAACGCCAGTGTCAGTGGCGGAAGTGGCGCTCGCCGGTGAACACCATGGCGATGCCCAGCTCGTCGGCGGCGGCGATCGCCTCGTCGTCGCGGACGCTGCCGCCCGGCTGGACGATCGCCGCCACGCCGGCGGCGGCAAGCACGTCGATGCCGTCGCGGAAGGGGAAGAAGGCGTCGCTGGCGGCCACCGCGCCGGTCGCCCGACTCCCGGCGCGGGCGGTGGCGATCCGTGCCGAGTCGACGCGATTGGGCTGACCGCCTCCGATGCCGACGGCCTGGCCGTCGGCGGCGAGCACGATGGCGTTCGAACTGACGGCGGCGCAGACCGTCCAGGCCAGCGCGAGGTCGTCGAGCTGACCGGGCTCGGGCGCCCGAGCGGTCACCACCGACCAGGCGCGGGGATCGACGTCGACCGGATCGGGGGTCTGCACGAGCAGGCCTCCGTCGACGGGCCGCACGTCGAGACGCCACGGCGCCGGCCGCGGCGCTTCCAGCACGCGCAGGTTGCGCCGGGCGGTCAGCGTCGCGAGGGCGGCCGGTTCGTAGCCCGGTGCCACCACCACCTCGGTGAACACCGGGCCGAGCGCTTCGGCCATCGCCGCGGTCACGTCGCGATTGACGGCCACGATGCCGCCGAAGGCGCTCACCGGATCGCACGCGTTGGCGCGTCGATAGACCTCGGCCACGTCGAGGCCACCGGTGTCGACGGCCACGCCGCAGGGGTTGGCGTGCTTGACGATGACGCACGCCGTCGACCCGAACCGGTGGACGAGGCGCCACGCCGCTTCGGTGTCGTACACGTTGAGGTAGCTCATCTCCTTGCCGCCGTGCTGGACGGCGGCGTCCCACCAGCCGTCGGGCACCTGTCGAAGCGATATCGCGCCGCCCGCTGGTGGGGGTTCTCGCCGTAGCGCAGCGGCTGCGCTCGCTGCAGCGTGAGGCGCAGCGTGTCAGGCAGGTCGGCGTCGTCGTCGGGACGGCCGGACGTGTCGTCGAGCCAGTCGACGATGGCGCGGTCGTAGTCGGCGGTCGTGGCGAACGCCCGTCGGGCCAGGCGCCGGCGCGTCGCGGCGTCGACGCCGCCCGAGGCGACGATCTCGGCGACCACCGCGTCGTAGTCCGCCGGATCGACCACGACGGCGACGTGGGCGTGGTTCTTGGCCGCCGCCCGCACCATCGCCGGCCCGCCGACGTCGATCAGCTCGATGCCGGGGTCGTCGCCGAACGGGTAGAGGTTGACCACCACGAGCGCGATCGGGCCGATCCCGAACGCCGCCAGATCGGCCTGGTGGGCCGGATCGGTGGGGTCGGCGAGGATGCCGCCGTGCACCTTGGGGTGCAGCGTCACCACCCGGTGCCCGAGGATCGCCGGGAACCCGGTGAGCTCGGCCACGTCGGTGACCGGCACGCCGGCCGCCGCTACCGCCGTCGCGGTTCCGCCGCTCGACAGGATCGTCCACCCCTCGGCGTGCAGCGCCGCCGCCAGCTCGGCGATCCCGGACTTGTCGTACACGGACAGCAGCGCGGTGGGCACCGGGTCGACAGTAGTGACGGGCGGTGACCATCGACCGATCCGCGCCGCACCGCGCCCAGAATGGACCGATGGACGTCAAGCGCATCTCGGCGGCGGACTGGCTGATGATCGGCGGGGCGGTGTCGACGTTCGTGTTCGGGCTGTTCGTCGACTGGGCCCAGTACGGCCACGCCAGCGGGAACAACGCCTTCGACTACTTCCTCACCGGCGGGATCGCGTGGATCCTCGCCGTCGCGGTGGGGATCGTCGCCTTCCTCCTGGCGAGCGGGCAGATGCGTCCCGACGGGCGCCCGTGGCCGCTCATCGAGACCGTCGCCTCGATGCTCGCCGCCGTGCTGATGCTGGTGCGGCTCGCCATCGGGGCCGGGTCGGCGAAGGCGTCGATCGGCGTGAGCACGGTCACGATCGATCTGCACCGCGCCGCCGGCATGTGGCTCACCGCGCTCTCCGTCGTGGTGGTGGCGACCGGTGCCGCCCTCGGTCTGCGCGCCGAGCGCGCCCACGCCGAGCCGAAAACCTTTCAACCGTGAAAGGTTTTCGGCCCGCCGGTCAGAGCTTGGCGACGATGCCGGCCATCAGCTCGCCGGCCTCGGTGGGGTTGAGCCCCACCTGCACGCCGGCGGCGCGCAAGGCGTCCATCTTGCCCTGCGCCGTGCCGGTGTTGCCGGACACGATGGCGCCGGCATGGCCCATCTTCCGGCCCGCCGGCGCGGTGACACCGGCGATGTAGGCGCTCATCGGCTTGGTGACGTTCGCCGCGATGTAGGCGGCGGCCTCCTCCTCGGCGGAACCGCCGATCTCGCCGATCATCATGATCGCGTGGGTCTCCGGGTCGGCCTGGAAGCGGCTCAGGCAGTCGATGAAGTCGGTGCCGGGCACCGGATCCCCGCCGATCCCGACGCAGGTCGACACGCCGATGCCGGCCTGCTTCAGCTCGTACAGCGCCTGGTACGTGAGCGTGCCGGAGCGACTGACGATGCCCACGTTGGGCCCGCCCTCGGTGGGCAGCTCGGCGATCTCGCCGGCGGTGATCCCGATGTTGCACTTCCCGGGGCTGATGATGCCGGGGCAGTTCGGTCCGAGCAGCTGCGTGTCGGGGAAGTCGCGCACGAGGAGGTTGTAGACCCGCGCCTCGTCCTGCGCCGGGATGCCCTCGGTGATGCACACGACGAAGGCGATCCCGGCGTTCGCCGCCTCGAGGATCGCGGCCGCGGCGGCCTTCGGAGGCACGGCGACGAACGAGGCGGTCGCGCCGGTCGCCGCTACCGCCTCGGCCACCGTGTCGAACACCGGGATGTCGGTGCCGTCGTGGGCCGTCACGGTCTGGCCGCCCTTGCCCGGCGTCACGCCGGCCACCACCTGGGTGCCGTACTCCTTGTTGCGCAGCCCGTGGAACTTGCCCTGTCCCCCGGTGAGCCCCTGCACGATCACCTTCGTGCTCTGATCGACGAAGATCGACATCACCCACCGTCCTTCGGCCGCGAGCGCGACGGCCAGCGCGTGCGGCGTCGAGCATGGTCGGTTGCGAGATCAGGCGATCCGGCGGGATCCCCGACTCGGCCAGGATCCGCCGACCCTCCTCGGCGTTGGTGCCGTCGAGGCGGATGACGATCGGCGCCCGCAGTTCGACGCGGCGGGCGGCCTCGACGATGCCGTTGGCCACCTCCTCGCCACGGGTGATGCCGCCGAAGATGTTGATGAAGACCGAGCGCACGCTGTCGTCGTGGTTGATCACGTCGAGCGCCGCCGCCATCACGTCGGCGTTGGCGCCCCCACCGATGTCGAGGAAGTTCGACGCCGCCCCGCCGACCTGGTTGACCACGTCGAGCGTCGACATCGCCAGCCCGGCGCCGTTGGCGATGATGCCCACCGAGCCGTCGAGGCCGATGTACTGGAGGTCCTTCTCCTTGGCCATCCGCTCGCGGTCGTCGAGCACCTGCGTCGCGGCGTACTCGGCCCACTCGGGATGGCGGAACGCGGCGTTCTCGTCGAGGCTGACCTTGGCGTCGAGGGCGTGCACGACACCGAGTTCGCCGTCGGGCGTGGGCTTGAGGATCAACGGGTTGATCTCGGCCAGGTCGCAGTCGCCGGAGGTGAAGCACTCGTACAGCAGCACGAGGATGTTGGCCACGCCCTCGATCGCCTTGTCCGGGATGCCGGCCTCGACCGCGGCGTGGCGGGCGGCGTCGGCGCTGAGCCCGTCGACGGGGTTGATGTGGAGCTTGACGATGGCGTCGGGGGCGGTGGCCGCGACCTCCTCGATGTCGACCCCGCCCTTGGCCGACAGCATCAGCAGGTGCATCTTGGCGGCACGATCGAGCGTGAAGCTGGCGTAGTACTCGTCCTCGATGTCGGAGGCGTGCTCGACCCACACCCGCTCCACGCGGTGGCCCTTGATGTCCATGCCGAGGATGTTCCCGGCGTGCTCGCGCACCTCGTCGGCGGTCGATGCGAGCTTGATGCCGCCGGCCTTGCCGCGACCGCCCACCTGCACCTGCGCCTTGACGACGACGGGATAGCCGGCCGCGTCGGCCTGCACGACGGCCTCGTCGACGGTGTCGGCCACGCCGCCGGCGCTCACCGGGATGCCGTAGCGGGCGAAGTACTGCTTGCCCTGGTACTCGAAGAGATCCAAACGAACGGTCCTTTCCGCTGACGCGCCCGAGCGCAGGCACAACGTAGTGGCGCGCCCGGATGCGCCTCCATTCCGCGTCGTCGGGCGGCCTTGCCCGGCACACTGATCGTCGTGTCCGCGCCGTCGTCCCTGCCCGGCGCGCCGCCGGGCCCGGGCTGGCTGCCGAGGCCGCGCTCGCCGCTCGCCCGGGCCGTGCTGCCGGTGGTCGGTGGCGCCCTGCTGATCGCCTTGATCTTCGCCGCGACGTGGGGCATCGCCGCGTGGAGCTCGCGCGGCGGCGCCGAACCCTCCGATCGGCTGGCGCCGTCGATGCTCAAGGTCGGCGGCGTCGAGGCGGTCGCCGACACCATCGACGACACCGGCCCGATCCTGTTCCCGGGGCTCAACACCTCGAGCGGGGAGCGCACGCTCGTGCTCGCTCACGAGGGCGACGACCCGCAGCACGGGTGGCACGCCTACTGGGCGTACCCCGCCGATGCCGACCCCTCGTGCGGTGTCACCCAGGTGCAGGAGACCGAGCGGTTCACCGACTGCCGCGGCCGCCAGCTCGGCGTCGCCGACCTGGCCCTGCCGGAGGGCGTGTGTCCACTGGTCGACGACGGCTCGACGCTGTACCTCGACCTCACGTGCGGAGCGACCACACCGACGACCGCCTGACCGCGACCGCCGCCATCTGGTCACTCTGCGTCTCAACGGCGATCTGGTCACCCACGTTCTCGATATCGAGAACGAGGGTGACCAGATCGACCGTCCGCCACGACGCAAATCGCGATCGGCGCCGTCGCCGGCTGCACTACCGTCGCGCCGACCTTTCCGAAGGAGAACCGCGGTGCGCATCGTCGCCAGCCCCCCGGGGCCGTACCAGCCGGGCACGTCGGTCGTCCTCAACGTCGCCGATGCGCCCACAGGAGTCGCGGCGTACGAGTGGCAGGCCAGCGGGACGACCATCGCCGGGGCGAGCGGCAGCTCGTACCGGTTGGCGGCCGGCGCCGCCGGCAGCGCCGTCGAGTACACCGTCGTGGCCAAGGACGCCGCCGGCGCCGAATCGGCGCGGGCGTCGTTCACGGCGACCGTGGGCAGCGGTGCGACAGTCTCCCGGACCGGGCGGCGGGGACCCGGTCGGCCCCGAGCCGCTGCTCGTCTACTCCGCCGGCTTCGCCGTGCTGGCGATGGTGTTCTCGGTGCTGTTGCTGGCGGGCGGCCTGACGCCGCTCGCCATCGTGCTCTGGCGCGTCGCCGTGAGCTCGACCGGCACCGGCACCGAGGCGACGGTGACCATCGGCGGCATGGTGGCGATCGGGTTGCTGATCATCGGTGGGGTGATCGCGTGCGCCGGGATCTTCGGGGCCCTGCTCGAGGTCCGCGCCCGCCTGCGCACCCCGAAGGATCGAGCCGCGTTCGGCGGCCGCGGCGGCCTGCCCGACGTGAAGGGCGTCATCGAGGCGATCGGCAAGCTGCGCGGCTCGGCGCTGATCATGGTGATCGCCTGCGTCCCGCTGCTCGCCGCGGCGTGGATCGGCAACACCGCGGTCGACCAATCGTCGCCGACGACCACGACGACCACCCCGACGTCGACGACCGTGGCGCCGGGCTACCCCACCGCATCGACACCCGCGTACCCCGTCGACACCGTGGCGCCGGCGAACTACCCGGCGTCGGGCACGTCGCCCGGCGATGGCTGAGCGCGGCACCGCCGTCGTCGTCGGCGTCAGTGCGCCGGCACCGTGGAACGGGGTGCGCTTCGCGCCGCTCGGCGGGGTCGACAACGACGCCACCGGCATGGCGACGCTGCTGAAGCGTCAGGGGTTCGACGTCACGCTGTGCACCGATCCGGCCGACACGTCCGCGGCGTCGGTGGCCGATCTCTTCATCAACGGTGTCGGCGACTGCGCCAGTGGTGACCTGTTCATCGCCTACTTCGCCGGTCACGGCTACCGGGTACCGGCCACGGGTGAGGCCGAGCCCGACAGCGAGGTGCTGATGTGCGCCGACGGACCGATCGACGACGACATCACCTCGATCATGCGCGATCGCCTGCGCGACAACGGCAGCCGGCTGGTGATGATCGTCGACGCCTGCCACGCCGACGGCTTCTTCCCCGGGCCGATGATCAAGGCGATCGAGCCGCCGACGGAGATCACGATCGCGCCCGGGCCGTCCGTGATCTGGTGGTCGGCGGCGCTGGAGCAGGAGACCGCCTTCGATTGCGCCGACAAGGGCTATCTCTACGGCGTGTTCACGCACTCCTTGCTGAAGGCGTGGCCGTCGCAGCGCACGAGCTACCGCGACCTGTGGCGGCGGCTGTGGGCGCAGTCCTCCGACGAGTTCGGCTCGCGGGGCCAGACACCCCTGCTGCGGTACGAGGGCCCCGACGAGCTGCTGCTCGACGCCGGCGCCTTCTGCGTCGACTGACCGACTGACTCCGTCAGGCCGGGACGGATGCCGTCGGCGGGACCGCGACCGCGTCGAGCAGGCGGGTGCAGAACGTCTCGCTGTGCGCCTCCAGCTTCGAGCGGCTGAGCGCCAGGCCGCCGATCACGTCGGCGCCGGTCGCGCTCACCGCACCGGTCAGGCGGTCGAGGCTCTTGCCGGGGTTGAGGGCGAAGGTGCAGAACGTCGCCGCCCGCTTGGCGCGCATGGTCGGCAGGTTCGAGATCGACGCCGCCGCCCACGGCGCCTGGCCGACGATGAACAGGCCGTGCACCCACGTGCCGACGATCACCAGGTCGGCGTCCTGGATCGACGCCAGGTCCGGGGCGCGCACCTTGGACAGGCCGGTGATCGACCACCCGTGCTGGGACAGCCCGTCGGCGATCAGCTCGCCCGCCTTCCACGTGTTGCCGGTCAGGCTCTCGATCACCAAGGCGGCGCGCACGTCCTCGATTCAAGCACGCCGGCCACCCCGTATGTGTCAGCGTGTGCGCGTTGTCAGGAAGCCCACGCTGACACAGAGCCGAACCGGGTCGGATCAGCGGGCGATCTTGCGCAGCGGGGCGAACGCCAGCGCGAGGTGCTTCATCCCGACACCGCGGAAGTTGACCGTGGCCTCGAGCGCCTCGGCGCGGCCACGCAGCTCGAGCACCACGCCCTCGCCGAACGTCGGGTGTTCGACGTCGTCACCGACGCGCAGGTCGACACCGGTGGTGTCGGCGGGCTCGGGAGCGCGCCGACCGGCGGCGAGGGCGGCGTCGACGACGCGGTCGCGGTGGGCGTCGGTGCGATCGTCGTCGTCCCGGTCATGGCGACGGCGGTACTGCGGCGGCCGCCCGCGGTCGCGCGGCCGCAGGCTCTGGCGCCCGTACGAGCTGCGTCCGGAGACGTTGCCCTTCGACTCGACGAGCGCGGCCGGGATCTCGTCGACGAACCGCGACGGCGGGTTGTACTGCGTCGTGCCGAAGAGGCTGCGGCTCCATGCGTGGGTGATGAACAACCGCTCACGGGCGCGGGTGATGCCGACGTAGGCCAGGCGGCGTTCCTCCTCCAGCTCCTCGGGTGAGTCGAGCGAACGTGAGCTGGGGAAGATCCCCTCCTCGGCGCCGACGAGGAACACCACCGGAAACTCGAGCCCCTTGGCCGAGTGCAGCGTCATCAACACCACCTGGTCCTCGACCTCGCCGTCGGGCAGGTCGTCGGTGTCGGCGACGAGCGACACCTGCTCGAGGAACTCCTCGACCCGGGCGAACTGTCGTGCCGAGCCGATCAGCTCGTCGAGGTTCTCGGCGCGTCCCGCCGACTCGACGGTGTCCTCGGCTTCGAGCTCGGCCATGTACCCCGACCCCTCGAGGGCGGCCTGCAGCAGGTCGGCCGGCCCGGCCGGCGCATCCCCGGCCGTGCGGTCGACCAGCGAGTCGATCAGCACGAGGAACGACTCGACGCCGCGCAGCGCCGGCCCGGCGACGCCCGCCTCGTCGGCGTGACGGAGGGCGTCGAAGAAGCCGCGACCGGTGCCGGCGGCGTACTGGTCGAGCTTGGCCACGCTGGTGTCGCCGACCCCGCGCTTGGGCGTGTTGAGCACCCGCTTGACGCTCACCTCGTCGGACGGGTTGATCACCGCCCGGAGGTAGGCCATGGCGTCGCGGACCTCGCGGCGGTCGTAGTAGCGGGTGCCGCCGACCACCTTGTACGGCACGCCGAGACGCATGAACGACTCCTCCACGACGCGGCTCTGGGCGTTGGTGCGGTACAGCACGGCCATCTCGCGCCAGTTGGTGGCGTCGCTGTTGCGCAGGTCGTGGGCCGTGGCGGCGACGAAGCGGGCCTCGTCGCCCTCGTCCTCGGCGTGGTAGCGCACGATGCGGTCACCGGACCCGGCCTCGGTCCACAGGTTCTTGGGGTGCCGCTCGGCGTTGTTGGCGATGACCGCGTTGGCCGCGTCGAGGATCGTCTGGGTGCTGCGGTAGTTCTGGTCGAGCACCACCGTGGTGACCCCGCCGAACCCGTCGTCGAACGCTTCCTCGAACTGGATGATGTTGCGGAAGTCGGCGCCACGAAAGCGGTACACCGACTGGTCCGTGTCGCCGACGACGGTGACGTTGCCGTGGCCGCCGGCGAGGAGCAGCACGATCGTGTTCTGCGCCTGGTTCGTGTCCTGGTACTCGTCGACGAGGATGTGCTCGAAGCGGCGGCGGTACTCCTCGAGCACGTCGGGGTGGTCGCGGAGCAGGCGCACGGTGTTGACGAGGAGGTCGTCGAAGTCCATCGCCCCGGCGGCGACGAGGCGCTTCTGGTACTCGGCGAACACCTCGGCGTGCTTGCGCTCGATGAGGTGCTGAGCGGTGGCGGCCGCGTGCGGGGGGTCGACGAGCTCGTTCTTCCACGCCGAGACCTGGGAGTGCACCCCGCGCGGCGGGAAGCGCTTCGAGTCGAGCCCGAGGTCGCGGATCACGTACCCGGTGAGGCGGGTGGAGTCGGCCTGGTCGTAGATCGAGAACTGCCGCGGGTAGCCGAGCTTGTCGGCGTGGGCGCGCAGGATGCGCACGCACGCCGAGTGGAACGTCGACACCCACATCGTGCGCGCCACCGGCCCGACCAGCGCACCGACCCGTTGACGCATCTCGTCGGCGGCCTTGTTGGTGAACGTGATGGCGAGGATCGCACCGGGGCGCACGCCCTCGTCGATCAGGTGGGCGATGCGGTGGGTGAGCACCCGGGTCTTGCCGGAGCCGGCGCCGGCGACCACGAGGAGCGGTCCGCCCTGGTGGACCACGGCGTCGAGCTGGTCCGGGTTGAGCCCCGAGAGCGCTGCTCCTGACATGCTCTCGCCCGTGTCACCCATCAGGGAACTCATCCTAGGGACGGGGCGTCACAACGTTCTGAGGGCGTCGAGGGCCGACGCCACACCACGATCGGGACGACCATGAACCTCACGACCACGGCACACCGCACCCCCCGCCGGTTCGGCCGGCTGCTCGCCGCCGCCACCGCCACCGTCGCCCTCGCCGCCGGCGCAGCGGTCGGGCCGGGAGTCCTCGACCACGCCTTCGCCGCCCAGTCGGCGACGCCGGCGGGCTGGCACATCCTCGTCTACGCCGTCAACGACTCGTCGGCCGACCTCCCGCTCGGGCTCGACCTCGACGAGATGATCAACGCCAGCCGCTCGGGGATCTCGTTCACCGTGTACGTCGACGGCTCGTCGGCCTCGTCGCCGACGTTCGCGTCGATCGCCGTCCCGCGCACCGACGAGGCGTTGATCGTCGAGATCGCCAACGGCGCGGCGACGGTCACCCAGCACCTCGGCGAGCTCGACAGCGGGTCCGCCGACACGCTCGGCTGGTTCATCGCCCAGGGCCTCGAGGCGCACCCCGCCGAGCGCATCGGTCTCGTCGTGTGGGACCACGGCTCGGGCTGGCAGGGCGTCGGGTTCGACGAGGACGTCACCGACACGGGCGGCTCGCGTGGCACCACCTACATCGACGCCAACGAGCTCGGCACGGCGATGTCGGCCGCCCTGGCCGAGGCCAAGCGCCCGAAGATCGACCTCGTCATGTACGACGCCTGCCTGATGGCGAACTGGGACGTGCTCGCCGAGACGGCACCGAGCGCCGACTACGTGATCTCGTCGGAGGAGCTGGTGCCCGGGCTGGGGTTCGACTACGACGCGTTCAACGTCTTCACCGACCCCAGCGCCGCCATGCCGGCGATCTTCGACTCGCTCGCCGCCGGTTTCGAGGCCGACGTGGTCGCCGACGACCCCGGCTCGGCCGATGCCATGACGCTCGACCTCGTCGACCTCGCCAAGATCCCCGCCGTCGATGCCGCGCTCACCGCGTTCACGACCGCCGCGGCCGCCGACGTCGAGCACAACCCGCAGGTGTACATCGCCGCCGCCGACGCCGGGCTGAGGTACGGCCAGGACGGCGAGTACTGGGCCGGGTTCCTCGACCTCGGCGAGTTCCTCGGACGCCTCGGCGCCGACGTGAGCCCCGAGGTCGCCGCCGCCCGCGACGCGCTCCTCGCGGCGATCCACGACGCGGTCGTCGACTCGTTCGACACGCCCTCGTACCAGAGCGCCACCGGCCTGACCGTGTACTTCCCCACCGAGCCACGCGAGTACGACGCCAACTACGACCACCAGCCGACGGCACAGACGTGGCGTCCGTTCCTCAGCGCCTTCTACGACGCCCAGGCGGCCGAGGTCGTCGACGCCCACGTCGCCTTCGCCTCCGACAACCTCGCCATCTCGACCGCCGACGCCGACGGCTACTTCACGGTGTCGGCGCCGGTGTCGGGAGGCTTCAACGGATCGATCCAACTGATGGCGGCGCTGCCCAGTGCCGACGGCTCGCTCACCTACTTCGAGACCGACTCGGCGGACGTGTCCGCCGGACAGGCGACGGCGCGCATCCTCCCCACGCTCACCACCATCTCCGACGGCACCAACTCCGGCATTCCGTTCACGCGCTACGTTCACGAGACCGATGGCTGGCACGGCTATTCCCAGTTCACGCTGCAGCGCACCGACGGGTCGATCGCCAACATGAACTGGGACCGCTCGGAGCAGGGCAGCGGTCCGATCACGGTGCTCGATCCGGTCGGCACGCTCGTCAACTACACGCCGGCCGCCGGCGACCTCGCCTACCCGGTGAACATGGTGCAGCAGCCGGGCGGCCAGCCCGAGCGCGCCGCCACCGCCCCGGCGCTCGACCCCACCAAGCCGTGGACCGTCAGCGACGCCGCGATCCCCGCCGGGTCACGCGTCTACGTCGAGCTGCAGGTGTTGGACGCCTCCGGCGCCACCGTCGACTCGCTCGGCGGCTACATCATGACCGGGAAGTGATGGACGTCCGTCGACCCGCAACCGGAGGGCACCAGCTGGTCCGTACGGTCCGGCTGGTGCCCTCCGGTTGGGCGGCGCTGCTCGCTCGGTCGCACTCGGAGCACGGGTGAACGACGGTCGCGTCAGCTGCTCGCGCTGCCACACGACGCAGCCCGCCGGGGCGGCGTTCTGCCACCGCTGCGGTCTGGAGCACGCGTCGCCCGACTCGCCGGACCGCCGGGCGTCGTTCGCCGTCGACCCCGGGCAGCGGGTCCGCTCCTTCGACGTCGTCACGGCGCTGCTGCCGCTGTCGAGCGGCGCCAGCCTGCGGACGTACAAGATCGCCGTCGCCGTCGGGGTGGCGATCCCGCTGATCGCCGCGGCGTTCGGATGGATCCCCTTCGCCCTCGGCGCGGCCGCCCTGGCGGTGCCGGCGATCTTCACCATCTACCTCTACGACGCCAACGAGTGGGAGGACGAGCCGGTGCCGGTGGTGCTCGGATGCCTGATCCTGTCGGGCGCGCTCGGTGCCGGCGCCAGCTGGGTGATCGAGCAGGTGCTGCTCGGCGCCGACGAACGTCTCGGCGTCGGCGCGGCCATCGACGGCGGCTTCCAGATCCGGCCGGTGCTCGTGTACGGCGTGGTCACGCCGCTCGTGGCGGTGGTGCTCGGCCTGCTCGCCCCGCTCGTGTTGGCGTCACGTCCGCGCTTCGACGACATGATCGACGGCCTCACGTTCGGCGCCGTGTCCGGCGCCGCCTACGCCGCCGGCGACACGCTGATGGCGCACCGCGGCGTCCTCGAGACCGCCCTCGGCGAGCGCGGCGACGTCGCCACGTGGCTGTCGGTCGTCGCCAACGCCGCGGCGGTGAAGCCGCTGCTGTACGGCACGGCCCTCGCCATCGCCGCCGCGTCCTTCTCGGGGATCGGCGCCGGCTACGAGGGCTTCGGGCGTCGCTTCGCCAAGGGTCTCGGCATCGCCGTCGTCGGCATGGTCGGATACGGCGTCGGCGTCGCCCTCCTCGCCCAGTGGCTCGACCCGACGCCGGCCGCGGCGCTCGGACTGGCGTGGGGGGTGATCGTCACCGGTGCGCTGGTGCTGGTGCTGCGCACCCAGCTGCACCTCGGACTGCTCGAAGCCGCCCTCGAGGCGGCTCGCGGCACGCCGAACCGCCACGAGGTCACCGGCGACGCCCGATGCGGCCGGTGCGAGATGGCGCTGGCGCCGCTGGCGCTGTTCTGCAGCGCGTGCGGCGCCTCGGTGCGAGCCACCACCAAGACCCGCCGCCGGGAGAACACCGCCGCGGCGCAGGTGCACCAGTGAACGCGGAGGACGGCGTCGAGCCGCCGCGGCGCCCGCACCGCGTGCACCCCCGGCTGGTGGTGACCCTCGTGATCGTGGCGCTGCTCGTGGCCGGCGTGGTCGGCGCGCTCGTGGCCGGCTTCGGGCGCGACGGCGACGACGTCACCGGGGTCGGGTTGCGCCCGACCGTCGACGTCGGCCACCCGGCGGGAGCCACGACCGCACCGCCGGCCGGCAGTCCGGGTGCCGGCGGGTCCGGGGCGCCGGGCGACACCGGCGCCGTCGGTGAGGCGACCACGACCACCTCGACCCTGGTCACCATCGCCGGCATCGACCCGTCCGCGGTCCCGGTGTCGATGGAACTGCCGATGCCGTCGGAGCCGGTGGTGCTGCCGACCTTCGTCACGGTGCCGGCGCCGCCGACGACGCTCGCCGCCGTGGCCCTCGACGACTTCGATCCGCACGCCGTCGACGGCCTCGACGGCTGGAGCGTGGTCAGCCGGTCCGGCGACCGTCTCACGATGACCGACGGGGCGAGGGTGATCGAGGTGGTCCGACTGGCTCACGCCGCCGACGCCACCGATGCGCTGAGCCAGTTCGCCGACATCCTCACCGACGAGTTCTCCGATCTCTCACCGACGCCGCCACAGCGGCTGTCCGCTCCGACCAACCGGTTCACCTACGTCTCGGGCTCGCAGTTCACGGCGGTGCGCGTGTCCCAGCAGGCCACGGCGCCGGTCACCGGTTCGGCCGTCGCCGGGGTCGGCCCCGACGGCGCCGCGGTCGTGGTGGCCGCACTCCGCGACGGCTCGGCCACGGCCGACCAGCTCGCCGCCGACGGCGCCGCGGCCACCGCGGTGCTCGCCGCGCTGGCCCCCTGAGACTCCGACCCCCAGCCCGTACAGTCGGGGTGGTGGGGTACCGGTACCTGTGGACGCCGCTGGCGCTCGGGCCGGTCACCGTGCGCAACCGCATCGTCTTCTCCGCCCACCTCACCAACTACGCCCGTGACGGCCTTCCGACCGAGCAGCACGCGGCGTACTACGCCGCTCGCGCCGCCGGCGGCGCCGGGCTGATCATCACCGAAGAGCACTCCACCCACCCCACCGACTGGCCCTACGAGAAGCTGATCCACGGTTTCCACCGCGACGTGATCCCCGGCTACCGACGGATCACCGACGCCGTGCACCGCCATCGCGTGCCGATCTTCGCCCAGATCAACCACAACGGCGGCCAGGCGTCCTCGATGTACTCGCGCCGCGCGGTGTGGGCGCCGTCGGCGGTGGCCGACCCGCTGTTCCGTGAGGTGCCCAAGGCGGTCAGCACCGCCGAGATCGGCGAGATCGTCGCCGGTTACGCCGCCGTCGCCACCCATTGCGTCGAGGGCGGGTTCGACGGCGTCGAACTGCAGTGCAGCCACTCGTCGATCGTGCGCGGCTTCCTGTCGCCGGCCACCAACCGGCGCACCGACGCCTACGGCGGCGCCCTCGCCAACCGCGCCCGCCTGCTGCTCGAGATCGTCGCCGCGGTGCGATCGGCGATCGGTCCCGGCCTGGCGCTCGGGGTGCGCATCTGCGGTGACGAGCTGATCGACGGCGGCACGACGATCGACGACGCGGTCGCGGTCGCCCGACTCGTCGAGCAGACCGGCGCGGTCGACTACGTCAACACCTCGATCGGTGTCGCGACAGCGACGCTGTTCATGATCGAGGCATCGATGCACGTGCCCCCCGGCTACGCGATGTTCATCCCGGCCGCGCTCCGCGCCGCGGTGGATCTGCCGGTGGTGGGAGTCGGGCGGTTCAAGGACCCGCTGCAGGCCGAGCGCGCCCTGGCCGAGGGCCACTGCGACCTCGTCGGCGTCGTGCGCGGCCAGATCGCCGACGCCGAGTTCGCGGCGAAGGCGCGCGCCGGGGCGGCCGGCGACATCCGCCTGTGCCTGTCGTGCAACCAGGAGTGCGTCGGGCGGATGGGGCTCAACCGATGGCTCGGGTGCATCGAGAACCCGACCACCGGACGCGAGGCCGTCGAAGCACGGTCGGCCCGGCCGGCGACGCACGCGTTCCGACGTGCTCGTGATCGGCGCCGGACCGGCCGGACTCCAGGCGGCGATCGCCGCCGCCGGCGCCGGGCACCGCGTGACGGTGCTCGAGCGCGACGCGGCGGCGGGCGGGCAGGTGCGCCTCGCCGCGTCGGTGCCGAACCGCGCCGAGCTCGGCGACATGGTCCGCAACCAGGTCAACGAGTGCCGTCGCCTCGGTGTCGTCGTCGAGTACGGGGTCGACGCCGACGTCGCCCACGTGCGCTCCCGGTCGCCGGATCACGTGATCGTCGCCACGGGCGCGGTCGCCCAACGTCCGTGGTGGGTGGCCGAAGGTGTCGCCAACGTGTGCGACGTCCGCGACGTGCTCACCGGTGCGGCGGCACCTTCCGGCCGGGTGGTGCTGATCGACGAGGTCGGGTTCCACCACGCCACGTCCGTCGCCGAGCTGCTCGCCGACCGCGGGTGCGCGGTCGAGGTCGTCACCAACGCGATGGTGGTCGGCCAGGACCTGGGGATCACCCTCGACATGGAGCAGTGGTGGCTGCGGGCGACGGCCAAGTCGATCGCCCAGGCGACCGACCTCGTGCCGATGAATTTCGACGGCACCACGCTCACGCTGCTCCACCACCCGACCGGGCGCGACGAGCTGCGCACCCCGGACTGGGTGGTGCTCGCCGTGCCGGCGGCGCCGGCCGACGCCCTGTTCCACGGGCTGCGCGCCGCCGCCGATTCCGGTTCGTTCACCGTCGAGCGCGTGGGCGACTGCGTCGCGCCCCGGCGGGCCCACGCAGCCGTGGTCGAGGGCCAGCGGGCGGGGGCGCACGTCCCGGTGCGGGCCGGCCGAGCAGAAGTCGCCCGCGGTAGGGTCGCCCGGACATGATCGTCGCGAGCATCGTGACCGACGTCGGGGACTGGCTCGACAAGGTGTCCGGCCATTGGTGGTTCCTCGTCGTGATCCTCGTCGTGGCGCTGCTCGACTCGGTGATACCCATCGTTCCGAGCGAGACGGCCGTGATCATCGGTGGGGTCGCCGCCGGCTCCGGGGAGCAGCACCTCGCGCTGGTGATCCTGTGCGCGTCGGTCGGCGCGTTCCTGGGCGACAACATCGCCTATCTGATCGGACGCCACTTCAGCGGGCGCATCGACCGATACGCCGCCGAGCGCCCCAAGACTCGCGGGCGCCTGGACTGGGCGGACCGACAGATCCGCCGTCGCGGTGGGCTGCTGCTCGTGACGGCGCGGTTCATCCCGGGCGGCCGGACGGTGATCACGGTGAGTTGCGGCATCACTCGCCAGCCGCATCGCTGGTTCGCCATGTGGACGGCGATCGCGGCGGTGATCTGGGCCACCTACGCCGCCGGGCTCGGGTACGTGTTCGGCGCGACCTTCGAGGACGACCACACGATCGCCTTCATCCTCGCCTTCGGCGCGGCGCTGGCCGTGACGCTGGTGATCGAGCTGGTCCGCCACGTGCGCAACCGCGGGAAGGACGCCGACGACGAACCGGCGGTACCCGAGCGCGTGGGATCGTGAGCGGCGGGGACCGGCTCGCCGTCGTGCCGGTGCGCCACGGCGCGCTGCCGGCGGGGAGCCTCGAGACGGTGGCGGAGTGCGACGGACAGGCGCTGCTCGCCGGATCGGCGCCGGACCCGACGTCACTCGCGGGCGTGGCGTCGACCGTGACCACCGTCGAGCTCGGCACCTTCCGCCCGGCGCGCTGGGCCGACGAGCTCGCCCGCCACCTCGGCGGCTGGCGCGTCGTGGTGCTCCCGGCCTGTCCGGACGGCCGCGACCTGGCCCCGCGGCTCGCCCACCGATTGGGCCGGGACCTGCTCGCCGCGGCCACCCACGTCGGGTCCGACCGGGTCACGCTCGCCCGCGACGGGGGGCTGACCCTCGTCGACCGGGCGATCGACGCGCCGGTGGTGGTGACGCTCCTGCCCGGCGCACGCGGCGTGCCGTCGGTCGAGCCATCCCGATCGCTCGCCACGCACGTGCTCGATCCGTCGGTCGCGACGAGCCGCGGCCACCCCGTCGAGCCGACGCTCGTCGACGAGCTCGCTGCCGACCCGGCGACGATCGACCTGAGCGAGGCGGGGCGCGTCGTCGTCGGCGGCGGCGGGCTCGACAGCCCGGAGCGACTGCGCCAGCTCGCCTCGGTCGGCGCCGCGCTCGACGCCGCGGTCGGGGCGACCCGCGTCGTGACCGACCGCGGGTGGCTCGGTCACGAACGCCAGATCGGCACGACCGGCGTGGTGATCGACTCCCGCGCTGTACCTCGCCTTCGCGGTCAGCGGAGCGGTGCAGCACACGGCCGGGATCGGTGCGCCGGCGCACGTCGTCAGCGTGAACACCGACCCGTACTGCCCGATGATGGCCCTCGCCGACCTGGCCGTGGTGTCCGACGCCAACGCTGTCGTCGAGGAGCTGCATCGTCTGCTGGTCGGGGCAGGTCGCGGTGGGTGAGGAGCCGGCGACGACGTTCGACGCGATCGTCGTCGGCGCCGGACCGGCCGGTTCGTGCGCGGCGACCGTGCTCGCCCGCGCCGGGCACCGGGTCCTGCTGCTCGAGCGCGGGGCGTTCCCCGGCGCCAAGAACATGTACGGCGGGGTGATCTACCCGCGGATCCTCGACCACCTGCACCCCCGCTGGTGGGAATCGGCGCCGGTCCAACGATGGGTCACGCGACGCACGACCATGGTGCTCACGCCGACGCAGGCCCTCTCGGTCGACCTGCGTGCCGCCCGTTGGGGCGAACCGCCGTACAACGGCGCCACGGCGCTGCGACCGGAGTTCGACGCCTGGCTCGCCGAGCGCGCCCAGGCCGACGGCGCCACCCTGCTGTGCGCCACCACCGCCACCGGCCTGTTGCGCGATCGGGCCGGGCGGGTGATCGGCGTGCGCACCGATCGGCCCGACGGCGACGTGTCGGCGCCGGTGGTGATCGCGTGCGACGGCGTCAACAGCTTCCTGGCCAAGGAAGCCGGGCTGTACGCCGACGCCGATGCCGCCCACTACACGGTCGGCGTCAAGCAGACCCTCGCCCTGCCCCGGACCACGATCGAGGAACGCTTCGGCGTGCGCGGCCGCGACGGCGTCGACATCGAGATCGTCGGCGCCACCGGGGGCATCAACGGCGGCGCGTTCCTGTACACCAACCTCGACACGATCGCCCTCGGGGTGGTGCTGTCGATGACCGGGCTCGCCCGTTCGACCACCCGCCCCGAGCAGATCATCGAGCAGCTGCGGACGCACCACGCGATCGCGCCGCTCGTCGAAGGCGGTGAGGTGGTGGAGTACTCCGCCCACGTGATCCCCGAGGCGGGCGTGGCGATGATGCCGCGGATGACGGGGGACGGGATGCTCGTCGCCGGCGACGCGGCGGCGCTCTGCTTGGCGGCCGGCATCTGGCTGGAGGGCGTGAACTTCGCGATGGCGAGTGGCATGTACGCCGGCGAGGCGGCGGCGGAGGCGCTCGCCGCCGGCGACGTGTCCGCCGGCGGCCTGGCCGGCTACGAGCGCCGGCTCGCCGCGACGTTCGTGCTGCAGGACCACCGGCGCCTGCGCCGAGCGCCGCGGCTCGTGCTGTCGGACCGCGTGCAGCACCTCTACCCGCAGCTCCTGGCGAACAGCGTCGAGGCGATGTTCCGCGTCGACAACCCACGGCCCAAGCCGGGACTGCGCCGAGTGATCACCGCCGAGCGCAAGCGCCTCGGCATCCGTCGCCGCGACCTGGCCGGCGACGCGCTGACGGCGTGGAGGACGTTCGGATGAGACGCTGGCCGTGGCGTGCGTCCACACCACGCGGCGGGACGGAGGGCACCGCGCCATCGCTGGCCGCACCACGGTCGGCGCTGCCGTTCGAAGAGTTGATCGGGGCGACCGAGTTCCGCGTCCACCCCGACGCCCACATCACGGTCGACGCGACCGTCTGTCGCGACTGCAGCACCCGGGAGTGCGTCGTCGCCTGCCCAGCCAACCTGTTCGTGCCCACGGCCGACGGCGGGATCCTGTTCAACTACGAGCAGTGCTTCGAATGCGGCACGTGCTACCTCGTCTGCAATCGCGAGGGCGCGATCACGTGGTCCTATCCGGTCGGTGGCTACGGCGTCGTGTTCCACCGGTCGTGAGGCGGCGGCCACCGTGATCGTCGTGTGCTGGAAGTGGACGGGCGCCACCTCGGCGGCCGATCGCGCCGCGCTGGAGGTGGCGCTCGGCCTGTCGCCGGAGGGCGGCGTGACCGTCGTGTCGGTCGGTCCTCCCGCCGCCGAGGCCGCCCTCCGCGAGGCGCTCGCGGTCGGCGCCGGCCGCGCCGTGCGCGTCGACGCGCCGAGCGGTCTCGCCAGCGCCGACGTCGCACGGGCGCTGGCGCCGGTGTGCGGGCGTGCCGAATGGGTCGTGTGCGGCGACGCCTCGGCCGACCGAGGCAGCGGGGCCGTGCCGGCGTTCCTCGCCGCCGAGCTGGGCTCCGGCCAGGCGCTCGGGCTGGTCGGCGTGCGGCCCGGCGCGAACGGGACGTTGCGGGTGGTCCGCCGCCTCGACGGCGGACGGCGCGAGGTGCTCGATGCGCCGGCCGGCACCGTGCTGTCGGTCGAGGGGGCGGCGGCCTCGCTGCGACGGGCGTCGCTCCCGGCCGAGCTGGCCGCGGGGCGTGCCACCATCGAGGTGCGGATGGCACCGCCGGCTCACCCCGAGCCGACCGGTGAGCCACGCCCCTATCGCCCGCGCCCGCGGCCCGTCGCGGCGCCGAGCGGCGACGCCGGCGACCGCATCCGCTGGCTCACCGGTGTCTCCGACGAGACCGAGGCCGCGTCGAGCGAGGTGGTGGCGCTCGCCCCGCCGGCGGCGGCGGCCTGCATCGTCGAGCACCTGCGGGCCTGGGGCTACCTGGCGGCACCGTCGTGACCCGGCGCCTCGAGCACCTCGCCTCGCTCGACATCGAGGGCACGCGGCCGGTGATCGTGCTGCCGATCGGCTCCTGTGAGCAGCACGGGCCGCATCTGCCGCTGGGCACCGACACCCTCATCGCCGAGGCGCTCGCCGAACGGTTGTGCGGGCATCTCGAGGGGCTGGTGCTCGGCCCATCGTTGGCGGTGACGGCGAGCGGCGAGCACGCCGGCTTCGACGGCACGCTCTCGCTCGGCACGGACGCCACGGCGCGTTCGCTGGTCGAGCTCGCCCGCTCGGCCGATTGGTCGGGGGGCATCGTGGTGGTCAACGCCCACGGCGGAAACGTCGATGCCCTGCGGATCGCTGCGCGCACGGCGAGCGCCGAGGGCCGGCGGTTGCACACCTGGTGTCCGACGCCGTTGGCCGGCGACGACGCCCACGCCGGTCACACCGAGACGTCGGTGATGCTCGCCCTCCACCCCGAGCTGGTGGCGGCCGGGCGGGCTCGTCCCGGCGACGTCCGTCCGATCACGGCGATCGCCGGCGACCTCCGCCGCGGCGGCGTACGCGCCGTCAGCGCGAACGGCGTGCTCGGCGACCCGACGGGCGCAAACGCCGAGGCTGGGGAGCGAACCCTCGCCCGGTGGACCGATCAGCTGGTGACGTCGGTCGCCGCGGCGCTCGCCGGCTGGGCTGCCGGCCGTGGGTCGTGATCCGGCGCTACGTGCTCGACGCGTCGACGCGCCAACTGGGCGACGACGGCCGGATCGTGCTCGGCGGCTCACCGTTGCGGCTCTTCCGCCTCACCGGACGCCGGTGCAGCGGCGTTCGCCGGTTGTCGTGGCGGCGACCCCGTCGCACCGTCGGCGCTGATCGAGCGCCTGCTCGACGCCGGCGCGATCCATCCGATCGTCGACGGCGACGAGCCGCACCGCTTCGCCCCGGGCGACGTCACCGTGGTCGTGCCGGCGCTGAACCTGGGCCCCGATCAGCTCGCCGCCATCGTGCGGTCCAGCGCCGGCGCCGCCGAAGTCATCGTGGTGGACGACGCGTCCAGCCCGCCGGTGGACGCGATGCCCGGAGCGCGCGTGCTGCGGCTCGACCGCAACGGGGGACCCGCCGCCGCCCGCACCGCCGGGCTCGACGCGGTGCGAACCGAGCTGGTGGCGTTCGTCGACACCGATGTCGAAGCAGAGGCCGGCTGGCTCAGCGGGTTGCTCGGTCACTTCGACGACCCGCGGGTGGCGCTCGTCGCACCGCGGGTCGCCAGCGGCGCCGCCGCGCCCGGAGCCAGCGCATCGGTGGCCGACTACGAGCAGCGGCGTTCCCCGCTCGACCTCGGCGGCGCGCCGGGGCGGGTGGCCCCGCGCACGCGGATCGCTTACGTGCCGGCGGCCGCGGCGGTCGCACGCGTCGCGGCCATCACGGCCGTCGGCGGGTTCGACCCGGCGTTGCGCGCCGGCGAGGACGTCGACCTCGTGTGGCGGCTCGTCGAGTCGGGCTGGCGGGTTCGCTACGAGCCATCGGTGTCGGTGCTCCACACGCCGCGGCGTTCGTGGCTGGCGCTCGCCCGCCAGCGCGCCGTCTACGGCGCGTCGGCGGGAGCGCTGGCGCGACGTCACGGCGGCGCCGTCGCCCCCGTGCGAACCAGTCCGTGGACGCTCGGCGTGTGGGGGCTCGTCGTCGCCGGTCAGCCGCTCGCCGCGCTCGGCCTCGCCGCGGCCACCGCCGGCGCCCTGGTGCACAAGCTGCGCGGGGTGCCGCCCGGCGATTCGTTGCGTCTGGTCGCCACCGGTCACGCCTACGCCGGCCTGACCCTCGCCGACGCCGTGCGTCGCTGCTGGCTGCCCCTCGCGCTCGTGGCGGCACGTCGGTCGCGTCGCGTCCGGGTGGTGACGCTCGCCGCCCTCGTTCCGGCGCTGGTCGACGGCGGTGGGGCACGCCTGCTCGACGACGCGGCGTACGCCGCAGGCGTGTGGCGGGGCATGGTGCGATGGCGCACGCTCCGTCCGCTGCTGCCCGAGCTGGTGTCGTGGCCCGGACGGCGACCGTTCACGGCTGCATCGGCGGACGCCGGTGCAGCCGGTACGTTCGCCCCGTGACGTTGCGGCTCCGCGTCGATTCGCTCCGGTGGAACGCCCAGGTCGACGACGTCGCCGCGGCCTTCGTGCCACTCGTCCCGGTCGTGAAGGGCAACGGCTACGGGTTCGGCCGCGGTGTCCTCGCCGAGCGGGCCGTGGCGCTCGCCGACCACTGCCACCGGGTGGGCGAGCTGCCGGTGCTGGCGGTGGGCACGGTGCACGAGCTGACCGGGATCCCGCCGGCGTGGCGACCCGCGGTGCTGACGCCGGTCGCACCGGACGGCGGGTCGGCGGGTTCGTTTCCTCTCCGCGAGCGTCTCGACGCCTGTCGCAGCTCGCCGATCGTCACCGTCGGCACGGCCGACCACATCAGCGCACTCGACGGCTGGCGCGGTGCGGTGCTGGTGAAGCTGCGCTCGTCGATGCAGCGCTTCGGTGCCGCGCCCGACGAGCTCGACGGGCTCGAGAAGGCCGTCGCCGGTGCTGGTCTCGACCGCGCCGGCTACAGCATCCACCTGCCCCTCGCCGGCACCGATGACACCCGTCTCGCCGAGCTCGGACGGTGGCTCGGCCGCCTGGAATCGTCCGGTCGCCGACCGCGCGAGCTGTGGGTGAGCCACCTCGACGCGGCCGCCCACACCGCACTCCGCGAACGGTGGCCGGCCTGGGTGTTCCCGATGCGCACCGGCACGGCGTTGTGGCACGGCGACAAGTCGGCGTTCCACCTCGGCGCCAACGTGCTCGATGTCCGCGCCGTCACCGGCGGCACGGTCGCCGGGTACCGCCACGTGACGATCGACGGCGACGGCACGCTGGTGATGATCGGCGCCGGCACGGCCCACGGCGTCGCCCCGCTCGCCGACGGGCGCAGCCCGTTCCACTACTTTCGCGAGCGTCTGCAACTCCTGGAACGCCCCCACATGCACACGTCGATCGCCTTCGTCCCCCGTGACGCCCCGTGCCCCGCGGTCGGCGACGTCGTCGACGTGCAGTGCCCGCTGACGACCGTCGCGGTGGACGAGGTGATCTGGCAGTGACGTCGCGTCCACCGCTCACGTTGGTGCCGCCGCCCGACACGGCACCTCCGGGCGACACGGTCACGCGGCTCGACACCGGCGCGGCGGAGCGTCCGGCGCGGACCCGCTACGTCGGACCCGACGTGGTGCGCGCCCTCGCCCTGATCGGCGTGGTGGTGATGAACTACCACGGCTACCTCATCCTGCTCGGCGGCCGCAACGACCACTCGACGATGTGGGGACGCTTCTTCGACCCGTGGACCGGGCCGCTGTCGACGCGCTTCGCCGCCACCTTCGTGCTGGTGGCCGGCGTCGGCGTCACCCTGCTCACCAACGGCGTCCGCCTCGCCCAGCCGCGCGACCGCGCCGCGGTCGCCGCCAAGCGGTGGACGCTGCTGCGCCGCGGCCTCGCCCTGTACGCCTTCGGGCTGATGTTCAACGACATCTGGGACGGCACGATCCTGCCGTACTACGGCGCCATGTTCGCCGTGTCGGCGGCCATCTTCACGCTGGCGACGCCGTGGATCGCGACGATCGGCATCGCCGCCGCACTCGCCGGCGCCGGGATCGAGTGGTGGGCGACCGAGCGGGCGTTCGACGGCCACCGCACCTCGTGGCTGCTGTCGCCGCCGTCGGGTTCGCCGCGTGGGCTGGTGTTCAACGTGTTCGTCAACGGCACCCATCCGCTGCTGCCGTGGCTCGCCTTCCTCTGCGCCGGCATCATCCTCGGCCGATCGTTGCGCACGACGTGGTGGCGACCGGTCGCCCTCGTGCTCGGCGTGATCCTGTTCGCGTTCGCCACGCTGCTGTCGGATTCGATCCGCCCGAGAAGCGCGTTGAGCAACGTGCTGGCGAGCAACGACCCGTTCGATCGCGGCCTGCTCTACACCGCCAGCGCGCTCGGCACGGCGCTGGTGGCGTTCACCGTCATCTCGACGCTCGCCGAGCGGTGGTCGCACTCGTCGGTCGTGCAGTGGTTCGCCCACGCCGGCCAGATGAGCCTCACGCTGTACGTCCTCCACGCCCTGCTGTTCAACTTCGTGGTCCGATGGCACGGGTGGGTGCGCCCCACCGGACTCGACACGGCGCTGACGTTCGCGGCGATCTTCTGGGTGTTCGCCATCGCCGCCGCGTCGTGGTGGCACCGGCGCTTCGGGATCGGCCCGGTGGAGTGGGTGTACCGCAAGATCGGCGCCTGAGCGCGGCCGAGGACAGGAGGACAAGATGAGCGACGACATCGTCGAGCCCGGCCCGGCGGTGACGCTGCGTGCCGGCGACGCGGAGGCCGCGCTGTATCCGGCCGCCGGCGGGCGACTCGGGCAGATCGTCGCCAACGGCCGCGAGTTGCTGCGCGGACCGGAGCACGCCGCGAGCGGCTGGGCGATGTGGGGCGCGTACGCGCTGGTGCCGTGGTCGAACCGGATCCCCGGCGGGACGTTCACGTTCGCCGGCGAGACGATCACCGTGCCGGTCAACTTCGACGACGGGTCCGCCATCCACGGCCTGGCCGCCCAGGCGGCGTGGGACGTCGTCGAGGCCACCGCTTCCACCGCCGAACTGGAGATCGAGTTGGAGTGCGACCGCTACCTCGTCACCGGCACCCAGCGCTTCGCGCTGACGCCCGACGGGCTCGACCACACGGTGGGTGTGAGCAACCGGGCGCCGTGGCGCGTCCCGGTCGGACTCGGCATCCATCCCTGGTTCGTCCTCGGCCCGGTCCGCGTCCCGGCCGACGAGACCTGGCACGGCGAGGGTCCGATGCCCGACGGCCCGCCGTACCCGGTCCCGCCCGAGCTCGACCTGCGCACCAAGCGCACCCCTCCGCTGATGGACCGCTGCTACTGCGCCCTCACCGACACCGTCGCCGAGATCGGCGACCTGACCCTGTCGTGGGACGGCCCGGTCACCGACGTCGTGGTGTACACCGGCACCCCGGGCTGGGTGTGCGTCGAGCCGGTGACGATGGCGACCGACGCCTTCCGGCTCGCCGAGTCCGGCTTCGACGGCACCCCGATGCCCGGCACCGGCATCGTCGCCCTCGACGAGGGCGACACCCTGTCGGTCACCTACCGCTACGCCTGGGCCTGACCCGCCGCGCATCTGGTCACGCTCGTGCCAAACGTGCGATCTGGTCACGCAGTTCTCGATATCGAGAACGACAGTGACCAGATCCGCCGTGCGAACCGCTACGCCCGGGCGGCGGCCGCCGTGAAGGTGTCGATGAACGACGCATAGCGGGCGGCGACCTGCGATCGCGCCGCCGCCGCGTCGAGCGCCCCGTGGTCGTGGGCGACCACGGCGTCGGCCCAGATGCTGCGCCCGACGGCGAAGCCGTCGTAGTCGCCGGCGGCGGCGGCCACCAGCCAGCGGTCGACGGTGTCCTGCGGCGCACCGGCCCCGAGCACCACGATGCGGACGTCGTCGCGGCCCCCGCGACGGGCGGCCTCGGCGATGCCGGCGCACGCCGCCGCATCGGCGACACCCTCCACCTTCCACACGTCGGGATCGACGCCCGCGTCGCGGATCTGTTCGATCGCCTCGACCACCAGCCGTGGTCGGACGTCGAGCTCGAGTCGCTCCTCGCCGGCCTCGCGCTCGGCGGCCGAGAACGGGGTGAGCAACTCGAGCAGGAACTCCACCGGTCCCTCCGCGCACGCGTCGCTGATCTCTCCGAGCCGAGCCAGCTGGGTGGCGACCTCGCCGGCGTCGCCGTCGGCACGGTGGCGGATCAACACCTTGGCCATCGTCGGCGGATCGTCCACCAGGCGGCGGCGCCAGTCGTCGTGCTCGAACTCGAGCACGGCGCGGGCGCTGCGCTCGAACGCCAGCGCCACGGCCACCCCGGCCGTCGCGGGCGCTGGCGATCGCCCCCGCGCCGTACTCGTCGTCGACGAGGATGCCGAGCTGCTCGTCGCCGTGGGCCCCGGCCCGGCCGGCGACGACGTCGCCGAGCGCCTGGGCCACCAACGCCTTGGCCGCGACGAGTCGCTCCCGATCGGCGGCACCGACCGGCTCGTCGATGGCGAACAGGCGCTCCATCGAGCGCCGGTGGTCGATGGCGAGGAGGAACAGCTGGGCGCGCGTCATGCTCACGCCAGCTCGGCCGCGGCCCGCTCGGTGGACGCGTCGTCGTGGATCAGCGCCTTCAGTGCGGCCGCCATCGCCGCCGGGCGATCGTGCTGGAAGATGTTGCGGCCGAACACCACGCCGGCGGCGCCGCAGTCGAGGAGGTGCCGGGTCAGCTCGAGCACGGCGACGTCGTCACCCTTGGAGCCACCGCGGGCGAGGTAGGGGACGTCGCCGCAGACGCCGATCGCCCGGCGCATCGCCCGCTCGTCGGGAAGGATGCCGGCCTTGATCACCTGGGCCCCGGCCTCGACCGCCTGACGCACCAGCGGCACCAGCCGCTCCTCGTCGGCGACGTCGTAGTAGCGCCCGTCGCGGCGCTCGAACGGGATCGGCTCGACCATCAGCGCCAGCCCGTAGTGCTCGCACGCCGATCTGGCGGCGAACACGTTGCGCAGGCACGCCTGACGCACCGACGGGTCGTCGTCGGCGTCGAGGAGGTTGATCAGCAGGGCGGCGGCGTCGAGGCGCACGGCGCGCAGCGCCGCATCGTCGACGATGTCGCTCTCGGCGTGGTCGGGCGACAGGTAGAGGTTGGTGACGTCGCCGCGGACCGTGAGCGCCGGCAACGGCCGCCCGTCGATGTCGGCGAGCAGGCGGGCCTGACCGGCCGACATCAGCACGCCGTCGGGCCCGACGGCGGTGACGACGTCGAGGACACCGGCGAGGTCCTCGATCGCGGTGAGATCGGCCGGGACGCCGAAGAACCCGTGATCGAGTGCGACGACGAAGCCACGACCGGACCCGGCCGGCAGGAGGCGTCGGAGTCGGGGTGGGCGAGGCGCGCTTGACATCGATGTCAGACTAGGTCATCTGACGTCGTCGGGACGTCGGTGCCAGCGAGAGGGGGCTCGCGTCGATGCTGGTCGTCGGCCTCAACCAGACGATCGACCGCACCATCCGGTTGCCCGCGCTGGCGCCCGGACAGGTGCTCCGCGCCCTCGACGCCCGGGTCACCCCGGGTGGCAAGGCGGTGAACGTCTGTCGGGCCGCCCGCACGGTGGTCCACCCGGCTCGCCTGGTCGGGCCGTTCCCGGGGCGCCTCGGCGCGGTCGCCCGCGAGCTGCTCCTCGCCGAAGGCCTCGACGTCGAGGCGGTGGCGGTCGACGGCGAGATCCGCGGGACCACCGTCGTGCTCGAGGACGGCGGCCGGACCACCGTGATCAACGAGCCCGGCCCGGCGCTCGACGGTGGCGCCTGGCGACGCGTCCTGGCGGCGGTGGAACAGAGCATCGTCGGCGGCGCGTGGATGGCCGTGTGCGGCAGCGTCCCGCCCGGCGTCGATCCCGGTGCGCACGCCACGCTGATCGCGCTCGCCCACGACCGAGGGGCGCCGGTCGCCGTCGACGTCACCGGCGGGCGGCTCGTCGAGGCGGCGGCCGCCGGGGCCGACCTCGTCAGCCCCAACCTCGCCGAAGCCGAAGACGCCGTACGCATCGCCGGTGGCTCGCCCGTCACCGTGGGCGAGGCGGTCGACGTCGACGACCGCGACCGCAGCGTCGTCGAGGCCCGCTGCCGGGCGGCGGGCGCCGCGCTCGTCGCGCTCGGCGCCGGTGCGGCCATGGTGTCGGCCGGTCGTCACGGCGTGGCCTGCGTGACGGCCGCTCGCGACGAGTTCGTGCCGGCGCCGGCGGTCGACGTGGTCAACCCGATCGGTGCCGGCGACGCGCTGCTCGGCGCCACCCTCGTGGCCCTCGAGCGCGGTCGACCCTTCGAGCTGGCCGTGCGCGAGGGCGTCGCCTACGCCGCAGCCTCGGTCGCCGACCCCGTCGCCGGCTACGCCGATCCGACGGTGGTGGCCGCCCTCGGGCGGGAGCTCGTGCGATGACCCCGTCGCCGCCGCGTCGGGCGCCGACGGTCACCGACGTCGCCGTCCGCGCCGGGGTCTCCCCCAAGACGGTGTCGCGCGCCCTCAACAACGAGGCCAACGTGCGACCCGACAAGGTCGCCCGCGTCCGCCTCGCCGCCGAGGAGCTCGGCTTCCGCCCGAACCACTTCGCCCGCCTGCTGCGCACCCGCGGCACGGCGTCGATGATCGGCGTGGTCACGGCGAGCGTCGGCGACCCGTTCTGGACCGGCGTGCTGCAGGGCGTCGAGGCCGTCATCGGCGGCGGCGACTGCTTCATCCTCTCGGCGTCGACCCGCGACCGCTCCGAGCGCGAAGCGGAGATCGTGATCGCGATGGTCGAGCGGCGGGTGATGGCGTTGCTCGTGGTGCCCACCGCGGCCGACCAGTCGTACCTGGCGGGCATCGTGGCCGGCGGCACGCCGGTGGTGTGCATCGACCGGCCCGCGGTCGGCGCCGAGATCGACGCCGTCGTCGCCGACGACGTCGGCGGTGTACGGCGGGGCATGCAGCTGCTGACGGCGCGCGGCCACCGGCGCATCGGGTTCCTCGCCACCAGCTCGGTGTACACGACCCGCCAGCGCCTCGACGGCTATCGCCAGGCGCTGGAGGCCGCCGGCATCGACCTCGACGACGCCCTCGTGCGCACCGGCGTCGACGAGGCGGCGGACGTCGAGCCGGCCGTCGACGCGCTGCTCGCCCTCGACGATCCGCCGACGGCGATGTTCGCGGCGAACGTCAGCAACACCGTCGGGCTGCTCGCCGGACTGCGGCGC
Organism: Ilumatobacteraceae bacterium; assembly: GCA_963816635.1. GTDB lineage: Bacteria > Actinomycetota > Acidimicrobiia > Acidimicrobiales > Ilumatobacteraceae > Desertimonas. The sequence goes on from CAWFLK010000022.1 coordinate 189,657, forward strand.
CACCGGTGGACACCGGCGATCGTCGCGTTCAGCGACTCCGACGCGGCCCGCGTCCACAACCCCGCGGTGACGGTCGTGCACAACGACCCCGTCGAGCTCGGACGGTGCGGCGCCGAGCTCGCCCTGCAGCGCCTCGACGGGTTCGACGGCGCACCTCGAATGGTCTGCATCGACACCCCGGTGATCGAGCGCGAGAGCCACAAGGTCGGGCGATGACGACGACGACCGTGCCGCACCGCCTGGCGCCCAACGTGATCGAGCACTTCTACCGTGGCGGCGAGCGCATCGCCGCGCTCCGCGGGCACGACGGACCCGTCGGGCCCGAGGAGTGGCTCGCCTCCACCGTGTCCCGATGGGGCAGCGACGACGCCGGCCTCACCCACCTCGGCGAGGCGGGGCTGCTCCGCGACCTCGTCGAGGCCGACCCCGACGGCTGGCTCGGCGCGGCGCACGTCGCCCGCTGGGGATCGTCGCCGGCGCTGCTCGTCAAGCTGCTCGACGCCGGCGAACGCCTGCCCGTGCACGTCCACCCGGACCGCTCGTTCGCACGCCGCCACCTCGACTGTCCGTTCGGCAAGACCGAGGCGTGGGTCGTGCTCGACACGCCGGCCGGGGGCGGCACGGTGTTCGTCGGCGCCCGCCTTCCGGTGAGCCGGGCGCAGTGGGCCGAGCTGGTGGAGGCCCAGGCCACCGACGCGATGCTCGACCTCCTCGTGCCGGTCACCGTCCACGCCGGCGACGGCGTGGTCGTGCCGGCGTCGACGCCGCACTGCATCGACCGCGACCTGTTCGTGGTGGAGCTGCAGGAACCGACCGACTTCTCGGTGTTGTTGGAGTGGGACGGCTTCGGCGTCGACGGACGGGTCGACGGTCACCTCGGCCTCGGCTTCGACGTCGCCCTCGACGTCGTCCGGCGCGACGCGCTGGGCGCCTCCGAGCTCGACGCCCTCGTTCGACGCCACACCGCCGGCGAGAACGCCCCGGGGACGGCACGTTCGCCGCTGCCCCCCAGCGCCGACCCGTACTTCCGGGCCTGGGCGATCGACGCCGGGGACACCGCGGTCACGGTGCCGGCGTCGTTCTCGGTGGTGGTGGTGACCGAGGGCGCCGGCGCCCTCCAGTGGACCGGCGGCACCGCGCCGGCCGAGCGCGGCGACGCGTTCGTGGTACCGCATGCCGCCGGGCCGCTGACGATCACCGCTGGCGTCGGCGCGATCGTCGCCCAGCCTCCCGCGCCGGATGCCCCCGATCCGATCGAACGGGAGGCGCCGTGACACCCGCGCTCGTCGGCATCGACGTCGGGTCGACACGGGTCAAGGCCGTCATGGTCGATCCGACCGGCACCGAGCTGGCGTCCGCCGCCGACGCGACGCCGTGGGTGGTCGACGCGAACGCGGTCGAGATGGACCCCGATGCGCTGATCGACGTCGTCCGCCGTGTCGTCGCCGCCGCGGTCGCCGAGCGGCCCGACCACACGGTCGTCGCCGTCGGGGTGACCGGCGTCGGCGAGTCCGGCGTGCTCCTCGATCGCCATGGACGGCCGACCGCGCCGATCATCGCGTGGTACGACCAGCGCGGCGACGTCGACGCCATCGCCGCCGCGCTTCCCGACTTCACCGCGGTGACCGGCATGCGCCTCGACAAGGTGGCCACGATCTTCAAGCTGCCCGAGCTGCTGCGCCGCGGCGGCGGGGTGCGCTGGCTCAACGTCGCCGAGTGGGTGGTGCGCTCGCTGGGGGGCGACGAGCAGGCCGAGATGAGCCTCGCCGGGCGGACCGGTCTGTGCGACCTGCACCGTGCCACCTGGTGGCCCGATGCCCTCGACCACCTCGGCGCCGACCGCACGCTCCTGCCCGGCGACCCGGTGCTCGGAACGGCGGGCGCCGGGCGGGCGACGTTCGAGCCGATCGCCGGCGCCGGACTGGCCGTCGCCGGCCACGACCACCAGGTCGCCGCGTTCGTCTCCGGCGCCACCGAGCCGGGTTTCCTGTTCGAGTCGCTCGGCACCGCCGACGCCCTCGCCCTCACCGTGCCGGCACCCGTCGACGTGGCCGACGTGCTCGCCGTCGCCGACGCCGGCGCCACGATCGGGCGCACCGTCGTCGCCGACCGCCTGATGGTCATGACCGGTCTGCGCACCGGGCAGATCCTCGAGCGGATCGGTCGCCTCCTCGACGTCGAGGACCGCACCGCCCGGCGTCGACTGTCCGAGCGGGCGGCCGGCCGAGAGCCGGACCCGACCCTGACCGTCGACCTCGCCGACGGGCTGGTGTCGATCACCGGTATCGGCGACGACACCGATGCGGCCGACCTGTGGGCGGCCGCCGTCGCCGCGACCGACCAGCGCACGCTCGACCTGGTCGACGCCTACGCCCGACGGTTCGGTCCGGCGCGCGGCGTGGTGGTGGGGGGTGGCTGGCTCAACGATCCGACCATCGCCGCCGCCGTGCACCGGCGCTTCCCGTCGGCGGTGCACAGCCGCTTCGGCGAGCCGGGCGCGGTCGGCGCGGCGTGCGTCGCCGGGATCAGCGTCGGCGTGCTCGACGGCGCGGACGCGATGTTCACTCGAGGAGGAACGACATGACCGAGCGAAGCGTGCCCGTTCTCGAGGGCCGCGGCCTGGTGAAGACGTTCGGCACCGTCAACGCGCTGCAGGGCGCCGACTTCATCGTCGACGCCGGCACGGTGACCGCGCTGATCGGCGACAACGGCGCCGGCAAGTCCACCCTGGTGAAGGTGCTCTCGGGCGTGCACCCTCCCGACGACGGCACCATCCTGCTCGACGGCGAGCCGGTGTCGTTCCGCTCGCCGCTCGATGCCCACCGCCTCGGCATCGAGACCGTCTACCAGGACCTCGCCCTCGCGCCGCACCTCGACGCCGCCGCCAACGTGTTCCTCGGGCGGGAGATCCGCCGGGCCGGCGTGTTCACCAACAAGCGGGCGATGCGCCGGCGCACGATGGCCGCCTTCCGCGACCTCGAGGTGACGACGGTCCAGGACCTCGCCATGCCGGTCGCCCTCCTGTCGGGCGGCCAGCGCCAGTCGGTCGCCATCGCCCGCTCGGCGCTGTGGGCCAAGCGGGTGATCTTCTTCGACGAGCCGACGGCGGCCCTCGGCGTCGTGCAGACGCGCCGCGTGCTCGACCTCATCCGCCGGGTGCGCGACCAGGGCCTCGGCGTCGTGCTGATCACGCACACCCTGCCCGACGTCCTCGAGGTGGCCGACCGCGTCGAGGTGCTGCGCTTCGGGCGCCGCTCGGCGCACTTCGAGCGGGCCGACGCGACGATCGAACTGCTCGTGGCGGCGATCACCGGCGCCTACAGCAACGTGACGATCCCGGAGGTGAACGGACGATGAGTGACCGCAGCGTCGACGCGTTGCCGCCCGCCGAGGCGGACCCGCCGGCGCCGATCGACGAGACCGCCGGCCCGGCCGTGGTGGACCCCGACGACGACCACCCCGGTCGGCGCGGCCTGCGCGGCCGCATCGGGTCGATCGGGTGGCGGTACACGCTGGTGGTGTTCGCCGTCGAGGTGGCGTTCTTCTCGATCACCGCCGGCGATCGCTTCCTCACCACCACCAACCTGATCCTCACCGCCCAGAACGTCGCCGTGCTGACGGTGGTCGCGTGCGGGAGCACGTTCGTGCTGATCACGGCCGGGGTCGACCTCTCCGTCGGCTCGGTGGCGATCCTCGGCGAGGTGCTCGCCGCCAAGACGATCATCGCGGTGGGCGGGAGCGGCGTCGTCGACGCCTGCCTCGGCGTGGCCGCCGGCGTGGCGGTCGGCGTGCTCGTCGGCATCTTCAACGGGATCGGCGTCGCCTACCTCAAGGTGCCGCCGCTCATCGTCACCCTGTCCACCCTGCTGATCGGGCTGTCGGCGGCGCAGATCATCACCGGCGGGGTCAACGTCCCCAACCGCACGCTCAACACCCTCGGCAACGGGCGCATCGGCGGAATTCCCTACCTGGTGCTCGTCGCCCTCGGCGTGGTCGTGGTCACCGCCGTCCTGCTCCACTTCACCGTCTTCGGTCGCTACACCTACGCCGTCGGCTCCAACGCCGAGGCGGCACGGCGGGTGGGCATCAACGTCGACCGCCACCTGCTCAAGGTCTACGCCCTCGCCGGGTCGCTGTCGGGGTTCGGCGGCGTGCTCTCGCTCGCCCGCTTCAACACCACGTCGATCGGCGGCCACACAAGCGATCCGCTGGAGGCGATCACCGCCGCCGCGCTCGGCGGCACCAGCGTGTTCGGCGGGGTCGGCACGATCATCGGCACGATGATCGGCGTCTGGATCCCCGGCGTGCTGCGCAATGGCATCATCATCCTCGGCGTCGAGCCCTACTGGCAGGGCGTCATCATCGGCCTCGTGCTCGTCGCCACGGTGTGGTTCGACCAGTACCGCCGCCGGGCCGCCGCCGGCGGCGCCGCGCCGCCACTTCCGCCGCCGCCGATGAGCCCCGATCCGACACCGAATTCTTGCCTTCCAACCAAACCAACCATCCCAAGGGGGAACACATGAGCAAGTACACACCCAGCCTGCCGTCACCGTCGGGACGTTCTCGTCGGCGGTGGGGCACGCTGGCCGCGGCGACCGCGCTGGCGGCGTCGGGACTGGCGGCGAGCACCGCCGCCGGGGCGAGCACCGCGCCGACCGTGCCGAGCCAGCCGGCCGGCACCGAAGCCGAGGCAACGGTCGATCTGGGCACCGGGCCCGGCGGCTCGCTGCCGGGCGCCGGCATCGACATCTCGTTCATCCAGGGCGTGATCGGCGACGAGTTCTACATCTCGATGGAGTGCGGCGTGCAGGACGCCGCGGCCGAGTTCGGGGCGACCGTCGACGTGCAGGGGCCCGACGCCTTCGATGCCACGCTGCAGAACCCGATCATCGACGCCGTCGTCGCCAGCAAGCCCGACGCGATCCTCGTCGCGCCGAACGACGTCGAGGCCTCGGCCGGCCCGCTGCAGCGCGCCCAGGACGCCGGCATCCAGGTCATCCTCGTCGACACCGTCGTCAACGACGAGATCGATCGGCGCGTCGCGCATCGCCTCGGACAACTTCCAGGGCGGCGTGACGGCGGCCGATGCGCTCGCCGAGCTGATCGACGAGACGGGCACGGTGATGGTGGTCAACGTCAACCCGGGCATCTCCACCACCGACCAGCGCCAGGCCGGGTTCGAGCAGCAGATCGCCACCTACCCGAACATCGAGTACATCGGCACCGAGTTCAGCAACAACGATCCGGCCAAGGCGGCCGAGATCGTGACCGCTGCGATCGCCGCCCACCCCGACCTCAACGGCGTCTTCGCCGCCAACCTGTTCTCCGCTCAGGGCACCGCGACCGGCGTCCAGCAGGCGAACGCCGACGTGAAGGTGGTCGGGTTCGACGCCGGGCCGGCCCAGGTCGACCAGCTCAAGGCCGGTGACGTCCAGGCGCTGGTCGTCCAGAAGCCCTACGACATCGGTTACCAGGGCGTCGAGCAGGCGATCCTCGCCGTCAACGGCGGTGCGGTGACCCCGGAGATCTCCACCGACTTCGTGGTCGCCACCGCCGACAACCTCGACGACCCGGACATCTCGAAGTTCCTGTACAAGGCCAACTGCGACTGAGTCGCCCGACCTGGCGAAGTGTGAGTCACGCGTGCGGTTTTCCGCACGCGTGGCTCACACTTCGTGCGCGGTGAGGGTCCAGGCGAAGCGGTAGGTGCCGCCCGGCACGAGGTGGCGGGGGTGGGTGTCGGGCCCGCACGCCGCCGTGCCGAGGCCGCGGTGGGCGACGTCGAGGTGGACGTGGGTGGCACTCGGCGCCGGCAACTCGTGGGCGTGCCGCGCCGCGGCGAGCTCCGCCACCGAGTGGGCCAGCGCCGAGAAGGCCAGCGGACGATCACCGTGGATGCGCACCGCGAGCTCGGGTGAGCGCAGCTCGACCCACTCCGTGTCGAGGTGCAGCCCGTACTCCTGGGGCACGACGAACGGCACGGTCTGGCCCGACACGGTCGCGGTCCACCGTCCGAAGCGGGCGGCGGCACGGCGGTCGGGGTAGCTGTCTCCCGGGCCGAGGCCGAGCCACTCGATGCCGTCGAACGACGTCGGGAGGGCGAACCCCACGCCCACGCGGGGCAGGTCGCGGATGCGGCGGTCGATCACGACGCGCTCCTCGACGCGCACCGCGCCGTCGGTCGCCACGAGGCGTTGGCGGTGCTCGACCGGCGCCCCCGTGGCGGTGACGCGGTGGACGGTGCGGATCCACGCCGTCCCACGGCGGCGCACGTCGACGTCGGTGACCTCGAGGTGGTCGAGCCCGTCGCGCCGCCAACCGGCCGCCGGCGTCGTCACGCGCCAGTCGCCCGGCGGGTCGTCGTTGTCGGTCGGCGCCCGCCACAACGACAGCTCCGGCCAGCCGACCGCGATCGCGCCGATCGCCAGGCCGTCGGCGCCGGCCTCGATCGCCACCGGTCGCTTCGGCGCCGGCGGTGGCACCGACGTGCCGCCGAGCTCGACGCACGACGTCGCCGCGACCCATCCCGGCGGTCGCCCACGCCGGGGCCCGGCCGCGTCGCGGCACCACCTCGATCGTCATCGTGTGCCGCCCGTCGCCCCCCGCCGCCCGACCCACCGGGTTGGGCACGTCGACCGACGACCGCGGCCCGATGGCCGGGAGCTCGAGTCGTCCGCGGGCCACGACCCGGCCGTCGCGAGCCGACGTCCAGCGCGCCTCGAGGTCGTCGACCCCGGTGAACCACCGCCGGTTCTCGATCGTGAGGCGCCCGCCTCGGGACGTGGCGCGCACGACCACCGGTTCGCCGAGTGCCGCCAACTCGCCCAGCAGCGGGTGCGGCACGCGATCGGGCGACACCAGGCCGTCGCACACGAACGACGCGTCGTGCAGCTCCTCGCCGAAGTCTCCGCCGTAGGCGAACCACGTCGATCCGTCGGCGTCGGTGCGGCGCAGCCCGTGGTCGGCCCACTCCCACACGAACCCACCCTGCAGACCGTCCTCGGCACCGAAGACCGCCCAGTAGTCGGCGAGCCCGCCGGCCTGACCCATCGCGTGGTTGTACTCGCAGAGGATCAACGGCCGGCGCCCGTCGCGACCCTCGCGCGACCACTGCACGATGCGTTCGACCGACGCGTACATCGGGCAGACGATGTCCGACACCGGGCTGGCGGCGTCGAGATCGCGGCTGAACCCGCCCTCGTAGTGGATCGGCCGCGACGGGTCGACACGGCGGATCCACGCCGCCATCGCGTCGTGGGACGGCCCGTAGCCGGACTCGTTGCCGAGCGACCAGGCGACGACGCAGGGGTGTGACCGATCGCGATGGACCATCCGTGCGCCGCGCTCGAGGAACGACGCGGCGTAGCGAGGGGTCGTCGCTGATGGCGCGCCACCGGGCGTGCGACTCGATGTCGGCCTCGTCGACGACGTACAGGCCGAGCTCGTCGCAGAGGTCGTAGAACGACTCGTCGTGCGGGTAGTGCGAGGTGCGCACGGCGTTGACGTGGTGGCGCTTCATCAGTTCGAGGTCGCGACGCGCGTCGGCGGGCGTGGTCGCCGGCCCGCGGTCGGGGTGGACGTCGTGGTGGTTCACCCCGTTGATCACCACGGCGACGCCGTTGACGAGCAGCCGACGGCCGGCGATCTCGACCCGGCGAAAGCCGGTCCAGCGGGTGCGCACGTCGATCACCTCGCCCGTGGCGTCGCGCAGCGTGACGACCACGCGATAGCGGCGCGGCGTCTCGTGCGTCCACGGCACGATGCCCGGCACCCGCAGCTGCCCGAGCACCCGGTGTCCCGGCCAGGTGTAGGTGACCACGTGCTCGAGGGCGGCGATGCCGTCGGGGTCGGCCGGATCGCGCTGGGGCCACACCGGCACCGCCAGGGCGCCCGTGGTGGCCACCGGGGTGCGCCGTCGCGACGACGGGTCGTGCACGCTCACCTCGACGGTGTGGCCGACCTCCCCGGCGCCGTCGATCGTGCCGCGCCCGGCGTCGTCGACCTCGATGTCGAGGTCGAGCGTGCCCGTGGTGCCGTCGGCGTCGAGCCCGGGAACGGTCGCCGTGTCGGCGAGCGACACCCACGGCACCGACACCAGGGTGACGCCGCGGTGCAGGCCGGCGACCCACCACTGGTCCTGGTCCTCCACCCACGTCGAGGCGCTCCACTGCGGTACGACGATGCACACCGTGTTGCGGCCGCTACGGACGGCGCCGCTGATGTCGTAGGTCGACGCGAGGTGACTGTCGGTGCCGAGTCCGACGAACGTGCCGTTGACCCACACGAATCCCATCGAGTTGGCCGCCCCGACGCGCAGCAGGAGGCGACGCCCTCGCCAGCGAGCCGGCACGGTGAACGTGCGGCGGTGGATCCCGGTCGGGTTGGCCGCCGGCACCGACGGCGCCTGACCCTCGAAGGGCATGCGGACGTTGAGGTAGGCCGGCGCTCCGTGGCCCTGCAGCGCCCACGCTCCGGGCACGTCGAGCTCGCCCCACCCGCCGGTGGTGCGGTCGGTGCCGACATCCGCGAGCGTCACCTGGTCGGGGTCGTCGACGAGGCGGAACTCCCACCGCCCGTCGAGCGACCGCACCCACGGTGACGGCGCGCCCGACTGCGCCGCGGCGACGTCGTCGAACGGGTCGAGCGCCGGCGCCATCGGGAGGCGGCCGAACCCGGTGAGCGCCGGCGACGACCAGCGCGACAGTGGGAACGGCTCGAGCCCGGCTGCGCGCGATCACGCGAGTGCGGGCACGACGGCGTCGGGGAGGCGACGGCCGGTCACGGCATCGAAGAGGTGCACGGCGTGCAGCTGCGGCTGGAGGTTGAGCTGCTCGCCGCCGACGTGGTCGCTCGAGGCGTCGCGCCGCACGGTGATCGCCCGGCTGGCCCCGAGGTCGCCCTCGGTCTCGGGGGTGCTGCAGTAGAGGTAGGTGTCGGAGCCCAGTTCTTCGACGACGTCGACGACGACGGGCATCCCCGGCCGGTCGCCGGGTACCGGCACCAGTGCCTCCGGCCGCAGCCCGACGAGCACCTCCGGCCCGCTCGAGCGCGGCCCGCTGCTCGGGGCTCAACGGGACGTCGAACGTGCCGAGGCGCACGCCGTCGACCGTCAGCGCACCACGCAGCAGGTTCATCGCCGGTGACCCGATGAAGCCGGCGACGAAGGCGTTGGCCGGCCGGCTGAACAGGTGCTTGGGCGTGTCGCACTGCTGCAGCAGGCCGTCCTTCATCACGGCGACGCGATCGCCCATCGTCATCGCCTCCACCTGGTCGTGCGTGACGTAGACGGTCGAGACCTGGAACCGGCGCTGCAGCTGGGCGATCTGGGTGCGCGTCTGCACGCGCAGCTTGGCGTCGAGGTTGGACAGCGGCTCGTCCATCAGGAACACCTGCGGCTGGCGAACGATCGCCCGTCCCATCGCCACCCGCTGCCGCTGACCGCCCGACAGCTTGGCCGGCTTGCGGCCGAGGTACTCGACGAGGTCGAGCAGCGCGGCGGTCTCACCCACGCGCTGGTCGATCTCGTCCTTGGGCACCTTGGAGATGCGCAGGTGGAAGCCGATGTTCTCGGCGACGGTCATGTGCGGGTACAGGGCGTAGTTCTGGAAGACCATCGCGATGTCGCGGTCCTTCGGCGGCAGCATCGTGACGTCCCGATCGCCGATGCGGATGAAGCCGTCGTCGCACGGCTCGAGCCCGGCGAGCATGCGCAGCGTGGTGCTCTTGCCGCACCCCGAGGGCCCGACGAGCACCATGAACTCGCCGTCCTGCACCTGCAGGTCGAGCGCGCACACGGCGGGACGGTCCTGACCGGCGTACAGGCGGGTCGCCTGATCGAACGTCACTGTTGCCACGATGGAACCCCTTCGTCGAACGGTAGTGGGTCGACCCGGCTCGGTCGGTTCGCGCCGCGGCGGCCGGATCCGGTCGGCCGCATGCCACGGAACGATCCCGTCGGGGGAGCGGGAGGGGGCGGTAGCCCCCTCGCCGGCGGCGCAGGCGAGCTTGCTCGCCGCCGCCAGAGATTGGGTGCGGCGCAGCCGCTCCACAAGCTCGACCGAGCGGAGCGCAGCGGAGCGAGGTCGAAACCCTCACACCAGCACCACGTTGCCGACGGCGGCGGCGAGCACGTCGCGGGCGGCGGGATCGAGGTGTCGATCGGTCACCACGACGTCGGCGCTCGACAGCGGGGCGATGCTCGCCAGGCCGACCGTGTTCCACTTGGTGTGGTCGGCCAGCACCACGAGCTGTTCGGCGGCGTTGGCGAAGGCCTTGTTGGTCTCGGCCTCGAGCATGTTGGGGGTGGTGAACCCGGCGCGCAGCGACATGCCGTGCACACCCATGAACACCTGGTCGAGGTGCAGCGACGCCAGCGCGGCGACGGCGAGCGGGCCGACGAGGGCGTCCGACGGCGTGCGCATGCCGCCGGTGAGCAGCACCGTGAGGTCGCGGCGCTCGACGGCGAGCAGCCCCTCGCAGATGCGGATCGAGTTGGTGACGACCATCAGATCCTCGACCGCGGCGAGCGCCTCGACCAAGCGCCACGTGGTCGTGCCGGCGGTGAGCCCGATCGCCGTGCCCGGGCGCACGAGCTCGGCGGCGGCGAGGGCGATCGCCCGCTTCTCGTCGATCTGCTCGGTCGACTTGACGGCGAACCCGGGCTCGACGGTCGTCGCCGACGGCAGCGTCGCCCCGCCGTGCACCTTGTGCACGAGGCCTTCGCGCGTCAGCAGATCGAGGTCGCGACGGATGGTCATGTCGCTGACGCCGAGCTGCGTCGTCAGGTCGCTGACGCGCGCCGAGCCGTGGCGCTGCACGTGGGCGGCGATCAACTCCCGGCGGCGCCGGGCGAGCATGCGCGTGCCACCGCCGCCGGGCGCCCGTCGCCCGTCGCGGGACTCGGTGTCGTCGTCCATCCCGGGCATCATCCGACAATACGAACACGAAGTCAACAGATTCGATCATCCAGAGCGGCTCTCGATGAGCGGTTGCGGCGGTTTGTGGTCGAATCTGCGCGTTCGCGTCTTGACTTCGGTCACCCCAGGGTCCAGAGTGTGCCCAACCGCTGCACCCGCAGCCGACACCCTTGGGGGGTACTTGCACATGTCACGTTCAACTCGTCGCTCGCCCTCGCCCTCGGCGGCACCGCAGGGCCCGATCGGCCCGATGTCGCGGCGCCAGCTGCTCGCCGGAGCCGGCACCGCGGTGGGCGCCGGCCTGCTGCTCGGCGGCACCGGTTTCAGCCTGGCATCGGCGGCCGGGCTGCGCACCCCGGCCCACGGCGGCCGGCTGCTGGCGAGCACTCCGGCGTCCGCGGCGTCGGGGACGGTCACGTTCGGCAGCAACTACTCCGACGACGTGCCCAAGGCGGCGTTCCAGGCGATGATCGACGGACTCGGCAATCCCGACATCGACGTCAAGATCAACACCGTCGACCACAACACCTTCCAGGAGAACATCACCACCTACCTGCAGCAGCCCGACGACCTGATCACCTGGTTCGCCGGCTATCGGCTGCGCTACTTCGCCGATCAGGGTCTGCTCGGCGACATCTCCGACGTGTGGGCCAACCTGGACGGGTTCTCCGAGGGGTTCAAGGCCGCCAGCACCGGCGACGACGGCAAGCAGTACTTCGTCCCGCTGTACAACTACCCGTGGGCCGTGCACTACTCGAAGAGCCTGTTCGACGAGAAGGGCTACACGCGTACCGACCACGTGGGACGAGCTGATCGCCCTCGCCGACCAGATGAAGACCGACGGGATCATCCCGTTCTCGTTCGGCAACGACGGCAAGTGGCCGGCGATGGGCACGTTCGACATCCTCAACATGCGGCTCAACGGCTACGACTACCACATCAGCCTGATGGGCGGCAACGAGGACTGGACGTCGGACGAGGTGAAGAACGTGTTCGCCCAGTACGCGACGCTGCTGCCGTACCACCAGGAGGGCGCCAACGGGCGCACGTGGCAGGAGGCGGCGCAGTCGCTCAAGTCGCACGAGACCGGCATGATGATGCTCGGCACGTTCATCTCGCAGCAGTTCACCGACGCCCTCGACGACCTCGACTTCTTCCCGTACCCGGCGCTCAACGACACCTACGGGACCGACTCGATCGACGCGCCGATCGACGGGTTCATGATGGCCGCCAACCCGAAGAACGAGGCCGCGGCCAAGGCGGTGCTCGCAGTACCTCGGCTCGGGCGACGCCGAGACGATCTACCTGACCAAGGACCCGGGCAACCTCGCGGCGAGCAGCAACGCCGACACGTCGGCCTACACGCCGCTGCAGACGAAGGCCGCCGAGCTGATCGCCGCCACGGCGAACATCGCCCAGTTCCTCGACCGCGACACCAACCCCGAGTTCGCGTCGAACGTGATGGGCGACGCGCTCGCCGACTTCATCACCGACCCGAGCTCCATCGACTCGATCCTGAGCGACGTCGAGGACCAGAAGAAGGTCATCTTCGCCTCATGACCGAGGCCGCCGGGGAGGTCGTCGCGCTCGCCGAGGCGACCTCCCCGGGCCTGCCGCCCGGGATCTCCGAGGCGGAGGCGGCCCAGATGGCCCGCGCCGCCGAACGGGCGCGGGCGAGCCGGCGGCACTTCTCCAGCCTGTCGCGCCGCGACAAGGTGGTGCTGTGGATCATCGTCGGCGTGCCGACGGCGATCCACGTCGTGTTCGTGTGGATCCCGGCGATCTCCACGATCGTGCTGTCGTTCACCAACTGGAACGGCATCGTCGGCGTCGGCGACATCCGCTTCGTCGGCTTCCGCAACTACTGGGAGATCTTCACCGTCTTCGAGAAGGACTTCTGGAGCGCGGCGCTCAACAACGGCTTCCTCGTCGTGTTCCTGTTCCTCGTCCCCACGGCGATCGGTGTCGTGCTCGCCTACCTGCTCGACAAGAACCTGCGCGGCAGCGCCGTCTACCAGAGCATCTACTACACGCCCGTCGTGCTCTCGCTCGCCGTCGTCGGGTTCATCTGGAAGAGCGTGATGTACTCGCCGAGCCAGGGGCTGTTCTCGACGATCCTCGGTCGCACCGGCCAGGGCAACCAGATCGACTGGCTCGGCGACCAGTCCCACCTGATCTCGTTCGGCAGCACGTACGGGATCTCCAAGAACTTCGTCGCCATCCTCGTCGCCATCGCCTGGCGGCACACCGGCTACATCATGGTGCTCTACCTCGCCGGCCTGAAGTCGGTCGACCCGGCGCTGCGCGAGGCGGCGGCGATCGACGGGTGCACCGAGTGGCAGGCGTTCCGCCGCGTCGTGTTCCCGGCGATGAAGCCGATCAACGTCGTCGTCGCCGTCATCACGGTGATCGAGGCGCTGCGCGCCTACGACATCGTGTTCGCCCTCAAGTCGCCGCGAGGGATGGAGCTGCTGTCGATCCTCGTCACCGACAACCTGATCGGCGAGGGCGGCGGCAACGTCGGGCGCGGGTCGGCCTACGGGGTGCTGCTGCTCCTGCTGTGCGTCGGCTTCATCATCTGGTACCTGGCGAACAACTACCGCCAGGAGCGCCGGTCAGTGACCGTCGCCCTCGACCCCGGCACGGTCGTCGTGGAGGATCCCGTGCCCTCGTTCACGGTGCGCAAGCGGCGCGTGCGCACGCGCGACAAGGTGCTGCGCGCCTGGCTCCACGTCTTCCTCATCGCCATGGCCGTCGCCTGGCTGGTGCCGATCCTCGGCGGGGTGTACTCGTCGTTCCGGCCCTACTCCGAGACGAGCTCGAAGGGCTTCTTCTCGTGGCCCCGACTCGTTCACGCTGGAGAACTACCGCAACGCCTGGACGCAGGGCGAGATGGCGCACCACTACTGGGTCACGGCGCTCATCGTGATCCCGTCGGTCGTCATCACGCTCACCCTGTCGAGCCTGGTGGCCTTCGGCATCAGCCGCTTCTCGTGGCGCTTCAACATCGTGCTGCTGCTGCTGTTCACCGCCGGGAACCTGCTCCCCCCGCAGGTGCTCGCCCAGCCGCTGTTCCAGATGTACAAGCGGATGGCCCTGCCCGGCTTCCTGTCGCCGACCGGGTACATGCTCGGCAGCAACCTCGGCATCATCACCATCCACGTCGCCTTCCAGACCGGCTTCTGCACGTTCGTGCTGAGCAACTACATGAAGACCCTGCCGGCCGAGATCAGCGAGGCGGCGATGATCGACGGTGCCGGGGTGCTGCGCCAGTTCTGGCAGGTCACCATCCCGCTGTGCAAGCCGGCGCTCGCCGCCCTCGCCACGCTGCAGTTCACGTGGGTGTTCAACGACTTCTTCTGGGCCGTGCTGCTGCAGAACCAGGGCGCGCGACCGGCCGATCACCTCGTCGCTCGCCAACCTCGGGGGGCAGTTCTTCACCAACGACAACCTCATCGCCGCCGGCTCCGTGCTCGTCGCCATCCCCACCCTGGTCGTGTACCTGATCCTGCAACGCCAGTTCGTCAGCGGCCTGACGCTCGGCGCGAGCAAAGGCTGAGCGTGGGGGGACCCGCCGGTCGCCTCGTCGACGTCGCGAGTGACAGCACCAGCTTCGTGATCGATCCCGCCGTCGCCGGCGGGGTGGTGGTCCACTGGGGCGCCGCTCGTCGGTGCGCTCGACGACGACGGCCTCGCCGCGACGGCCGCCGCGACGGCGCGTCCGGCGACCATCGCCGCCCTCGACGTCGTCGCGCCGATCGGGCATCGTCGCCGAGCACGCATCGGGCTATCCGGGGCACCCCGGCCTGGCCGGCCACCGCGGCGACGGCTCGGCGTGGGCACCGCGCTTCACGCTCGAGCACGTCGACGAGCGGGGCGGCGGCGTCGAGATCACGAGCCGCGACGCGGTCGCCCGGCTGCGCCTCGTCACGAGCGTCGCCCTCCACCCCGGCGGCGCCCGGCGCATCGAGGTGACGCTCACCAACGACGGCGACGACGAGTACCAGCTCGACGCCCTCGACGTCACCCTCGCCGTGCCCGACCACGCCACCGAGCTGGAGACGTACCACGGCCGCTGGTGCCGCGAGTTCCATCCGACGCGCCGGCCGTTCGGTCCGGGCGCGTTCGTCGCCGAGAACCGGCGCGGGCGCACGTCGCACGAGACCCCGCCGGTGCTGTGGGCCGGCACGGCGAGCTTCGGGGAGGAACGGGGCGAGGTGTGGGGCGCCCACCTGGCGTGGAGCGGCAACAGCCGCGTCAACGCCGAGCGGCTGCCCGACGGCCGGGCCGTGCTCCAGCTCGGCGAGCTGCTGCTGCCCGGCGAGGTGGTGCTCGCGCCCGGCGAGTCGTACCGCACGCCGCCGGTGTACGCCGTGCACTCCCCCGCCGGCCGCAACGTCGCCAGCCGGCAGTTCCACGCCGTCGTGCGCGGGCACCAGCCGGCGGGCCCCCGCCCGGTCGTGCTCAACACCTGGGAAGCCGTCTACTTCGACCACGACTTCGACACCCTGGTCCGCCTCGCCGAGCGGGCGGCGGGGATCGGCGTCGAGCGGTTCGTCCTCGACGACGGGTGGTTCGGCGGCCGTCGCGACGACCGGGCGGGTCTCGGCGACTGGTGGGTGTCACCGGACGCCCATCCCAACGGTCTGGCGCCGCTGATCGAGCGGGTGCGGGCGCTCGGCATGGAGTTCGGGATCTGGGTCGAGCCGGAGATGGTCAACCCCGACAGCGACCTCTACCGCGCCCATCCGGAGTGGGCGCTGGTCGACCCCGGCTACCAGCCGGTGCTCGCCCGCAACCAGCTCGTGCTCGACCTCACCAACGCCGATGCCCACGCCGAGGTGCTCGGTCGCCTCGACGCGTTGCTCGGCGACCACGACATCTCCTTCGTCAAGTGGGACATGAACCGCGACCACGTGCAGGCCACCACGTCGTCCGGCCGGGCCGGCACCCACGCCCAGACGCTCGCCCTGTACGCGCTGCTCGACGAGCTGCGCGCACGGCACCCCGGCGTGGAGATCGAGAGCTGCGCGTCGGGCGGGGCGCGGATCGACCTCGGCATCCTCACCCGCACCGAGCGGGTGTGGACGAGCGACTGCAACGACGCGCTGGAGCGCCAGGTCATCCAGCGCCACGCCTCGACGCTGGTGCCACCGTCGGTGATGGGGTGCCACGTCGGCCCGCCGCACGCCCACACCACGGGGCGCACCCAGTCGCTCGAGTTCCGGGCGGCGACGGCGCTGTTCGGCCACTTCGGGATCGAGTGGAACCTGCTCGGGCTCGACGACGGCGAGCTCGACGAGCTGGCCGGGTGGGTGGCGCGGTACAAGGAGCACCGCGACCTGCTGCACCACGGCGATGTCGTGCGCATCGACCATCCCGACGAGCACGCGATCGTGCACGGCGTGCTGTCGGCCGACCGCCGGCGCGGGTTGGTGGCCTACGCCCAGCTCACCACCGCGCAGGCGCTGGCGCCCGCCGCCGTGCAGGGTGCCCGAGCTCACCGCCGACACGCGCTATCGCATCACGACGATCTGCGACGGCGGCCCGATCGCTCGGCGGCTGAACAAGCCGACGGTGAGCGGGCTCGACGGCCTCGTGCTCACCGGCCGCCAACTCGCCGCCCACGGCGTGCACCTGCCGGTGGTGCCGCCCGAGTCGGTGCGCTGCTGCTGCTGCGCCTGCGTGACGACCGCGCTCGCCGATGAACGGCTCGCAGACGGCGCGCGCGACGTCGTGCATCCCGACGGTCGCCTGTTCACCCTGTACGGCGACATCGCCGACAGCACCCTCGACGCCCTCGCCGCCCAGCCCGCCGACACCGGGTTCGACCCGTCGCACCTGCACCGCCGCTACGACCGCCTGACCGGGGCGTGGGTGCTCGTGTCGCCGACGCGCAACGTCCGCCCGAGCACCACCACCACCGGCGCCGGCGGCGGGGCGATGTGCCCGCTGTGTCCCGGCGGCCCCGAGCTGCCCGGACCCTTCCAGCTGGCGGTGTTCGACAACCGCTTCCCGTCGCTGGCCCCCGACGCCCCGATGGTCGATGGCGAGCTGCTCGCCCCGTCGCGGGGACGGTGCGTGGTCGTGGTGTACACGGCCGACCACGTCGAGCACCTCAGCCAGCTCAGCCGCCAGCAGTTCGCCGACGTCGTCGCCGTGTGGCGCGACCGCACCGCCGAGCTGTGGGCCGACGGGCACGACTACGTGATGGCGTTCGAGAACCACGGCAGCGCGGTCGGGGCGACGCTCCCCCACCTGCACGGCCAGATCTACGCCCTCGACCACGTGCCGCCCGTGACGCTCACCAAGCTCGCCAGCCACGCCCGACACCGCGTGACCCACGACGAGTGCCTCGGGTGCCGGCTCGTCGACGACGACCTCGGCAGCGAGCGGGTCGTCTACGAGGACGAGCACTTCGTGGCGGCGGTGCCCTTCGCCCCCCGCTGGCCACTGGAGGTGCACGTGCGGGCGAAGGCCCACGGCACCGGCCGGCTCGGCGACCTCGACGACGAGGCCGCGCTCGCATCTCGTCGCCGCCTTGTCCGACGTGGTCGGCCGCTACGACGGACTCTGGGACTTCCCGCTGCCGTACATGATGTGCGTGCAGGAGGCACCGCCGGTCGCCTTCGACGGCGCCGACGACTGGCACCTCCACGTCGAGCTGCTCCCGCCGCACCGCAACCCGCAGCGCCTCAAGGTGCGGGCGAGCGTCGAGACCGCCCTCGGCGTGTACATCAACGACACGCTGCCCGAATCGCTCGCCGGCCTGCTGCGCGCCGTGCCCGTGGTCGAGCACGACTGGTCCGGCGTGTCGGTGCCGACGATCGTGCGGGCGGCGACCGCTCACGATCGAGCACCCACTCAGTGACCGCGGTGATCGCCCGCGCCCCGGGCCGCGTCACCTTGATCGGCGACCACACCGACTACACCGGCGGGCTGTGCCTGCCGATGGCGATCGACCGGGCGATCACGATCACCGGGGTTCGCGACGCCGACGCTGGCGCGGTGCGTCTCGAGAGCACCGACGAACCCGACGTCGTGACGATCCCGCTCGACGTGGTCGACCCGCAGCTCGTCCGACCGGAGTGGGGCCGCTACGTGGCGGGGGTGGTGGCCGAGCTGCGTCCGACGGCGGGGTTCCACGGACGGGTGACGTCGACCATCCCGGCCGGCAGCGGGCTCTCGTCGAGCGCCGCGCTGGAGGTCGCCAGCGCGCTCGCCCTCGGTGCCGCCGCCACCACCGAGGCCGACCGACTGGCCCTCGCCCGCCTCTGCCAGGCCGCCGAGCACGCCGCCCGTGGGGTGCCCACCGGGTTGCTCGACCAGATCGCCTCGATCGGGGGCGTGGCCGGGCACGGGATCCTGATCGACTGCACGACCTTCGACATCACCCCGGTGCCGCTGCCGCCGGCCGACGAGGTGCACTGGCTCGTCATCAACACCGGCGCCCGGTCGCTCGCGGCCTCCGGGTACACCGAGCGGGTGCGCCAACTCGCCGCGGCGGCGGGCGAGATCGGGCCGCTGCGCGACGCCACGCTCGACGCGGTCGCCACGCTCGGCGACGCCGAGCTGCGCGCCCGCGCCCGCCACGTCGTCACGGAGAACGCACGCGTGCGCGCCTTCGCCGACGCCGTGTCCGCCGGTGACGCTGCCGCCGCCGGCACGCTGATGAACGAGAGCCACCGCAGCCTGAGCCGCGACTTCCAGTCGTCGACCCCGGTGGTCGACGAGCTGTGCGAGGCGCTCGTCGCACGCGAGGGCGTGCTCGGCGTGCGCATCACCGGCGCCGGCTGGGGCGGGTGCGTCGTGGCGATGGTCCGTCCCGGGGCGGTCGCGGCCGCGGAGTTCGCGACCGCGTGGTACGTGCAGCCGAGCGGTGGCGCCGCCGTCAGCGTCGAGCCGTCGGCCTGACCGTCAGCCCGGACGGGCGAGCACGAGGCTCCACCAGTACACCCCGTGGGCGTAGGCGACGCCGACGCCCATGTAGGTGTACTTCGGGTTGAACATGTTGGCGGCGTGGGGCGGCGACATCAACCACGCGTAGACGACGGCGCTCGAGCTCGTCTGGCCGTAGGCGATGTTCTCGCCGACCATCGACCAGCGGAAGCCGGCGCGCGTGACGCGGGTCCCGACGGACGTGCCCCCGGCGCCGGTGTGGGTCATCCGGCCGATGCTCGCCATGTAGTTGGCCTGGCTCTGGGCGGCGTTGGTGAGCGCCGCCGACATCGCCAACGGCGCCAGCCCGCGCGTGCGCCGGTGGGCGTTGACGTAGGTCTGGACGTTCGTCTGCGTGCTGGCCGGCAGGAGGCCGGCGCCGGCCAGTGGTGCGGCGTACGCCGGCTGCGGTGCTGCGGGGGCGGCGTCGGCCGCGGCGCCGGTGCCGATCAGGGTGAGGGCGAGTGCACCGAGCGCGGCGACCCGGCGGCCCCGTCTCGGCCGGGGCGACCGGCGGTGGGGATGGTCGTCGTGCTGGCGGTGGCGGATCGTGGCGGCGTCCATACCCCACCGTAAACATTGTTACGAATCCATGACAAGCGGAGCGAAGATTTCCACAAGCATTTTCGTGCAGAAACGCACGAATTCGCGCCCCAGAATCTCGGGCGCGGCGCTGGCGAGATTCTGGGGCGCGAAATCGTGCAGAAACGCTCGATTTTGCTTGTGGAAATCTTCGGCCCTCGGGGGCGGCGGGGAGGGGTCAGACCTCGGCGAAGGTGTTGCACTGGGCGGGGTCGCCGGTGGAGTAGCCGCGGCGGAACCAGCCCTCGCGCTGCTCGGCGGTGCCGTGCGTGAACGTCTCCGGGTCGACGCGGCCCTGCGTCTCCTGCTGGATGCGGTCGTCGCCGACGGCGGCGGCGGCGTTGAGCGCCTCGGAGATCTCGCCCTCGTCGATCAGCGGCTGGCCGTCGGCGGTGGTCCGCTTCGAGGCGTCGTTGGCCCACACCCCGGCGTAGCAGTCGGCCTGCAGCTCGAGGGCGATGCCGAGCACCCGCTGACGGTCGCCGGTCGCCTGCTCGACGACGGCGTTCTGCCCGCTCAGGTTCTGGATGTGGTGTCCGAGCTCGTGGGCGACGATGTACTGCGTCGCCAGGTCGCCCGGCGCGCCGAACTGGTCCTGCAGCTGCACGAGGAAGTCGAGGTCGATGTACAGCCGCTCGTCGGCCGGGCAGTAGAACGGCCCGGTCTCCGACGATCCCTGGCCGCACCCGGTGCTCGTCGAGCCGGTGAAGAACACCATCACGGCGTCCTGGTAGGGCTTGCCGAACGCCGCCGGGTACTCGGCGGTCCAGAAGTCCTGGGCGTCGTTGTTGGCGCCGCACAGGGTCTGTTCGAGCTCCGACTCGCACGCCCCGTCGCTGGCGCCGCTCTGGGTCTGCCCCTGGTCCGACGGCGCCAGCTGGGTGCTGTTGCCGTCGCCGTTCAACAGGCGGGGCAGGAAGATGATCGCCGCGATCACCAGCAGGCCGAGCAGGCCGCCACCGGACTTCATCGGGAATCCCATGCCGCCCGTGCCGAAGCCCGGGAACGACATCCCCCCGCCGCCCTGCCCGCGTCGGTCCTCGACCCGGCCGGCGTCGGTGCTGCGAATCCTGGTCATCCTGGGTGGCCCTCCCTCGATCGTGGCGCTGGGGTACGGGCCGCCTTGGCGCGGTCCCGTCCCCATCCTTTGATACCCACCGCGCCGGCTCCGATAAGCGCGCCGCGGTCGGCGAGCCGGGTCGGCGTGATGCGCGCCTGCTTGCTGTACGGCAGTCGGGCGTCGGAGCTGAGCTCCTCCTGGGCGGCGTTGAAGAACGTGGCGGCGAACCCGAGGGCGACGCCGCCACCCACCACCACCAGCTCGAGGTCGAGCAGGTTGCACAGAGGTGGCCGCGGCCCGACCGACGAGCCGCCCGGTGCGCTGCATGATCTCGTACGTCGGCTCGGTCGGCGACCGACCGGTGATCGCCTCGATGGCGAGACCCGACGCCTCCGCCTCGAGGCACCCTCGCGCCCCGCAACCGCACCGCCTCCCGTTGGGCTCGACGATGATGTGACCGACCTGGCCGGCGTTGCCCGACGCACCGTCGATCACCTCGCCGTCGAGCACGATGCCCGCCCCGATGGTGGTCGACACCGACATCACGCAGTAGTTCGCCAGGCCCTGGGCGGCGCCCTTCCACCCCTCCGCCATCGCCATCGCCTTGCCGTCGAGATCGCCGTACACGCGCACGGCCGTGAGCTCGCCGAGACGCTCGCGCAGGGGGAACTCACGCCACGACGCGATGCCGACCGGCGACACGGTGTCGCAGTTCGGCCCGATCGGTCCGGCGCACCCGATGCCGACGGCGGCGACGCGCAGCTCGTGGCGGTCGGCCAGCTCCATCTGCTGCTCGACGATGGTGGTGAGGCGCCGGAAGTGGGCCTCCGGCCCGACGTCGGGGTCGACGAGGGCGATCGAGCGGTCGGCGAGCTCGCCCTTCGTGGTGACGAGCCCGGCCGAGAACTTGCTGGCGCTGATGTCGACGGCGAGCACCGCCGGCGCCAGCGGCTTGGGCGGACCGAGCTGCCCGGTCGGCTCGTCGAAGAACGCGCCCCGGTCGTCGTCGTCAACGACCACGCCGCGCGTCGTTCACGAGGTCAGGCGTCGGGCGTCTTCGACGAGGTTGATCTGGTAGAGCACCTCGTCGAGGGCGTCGGCGGCGCTGAGGGCGTGGAAGCGCTGCGGGCGCTCGGGGGTGCAGCAGCTCGGCACCGGCGACAACACCGTCCACGGCCGCGGATGGCAGAACTGCACGACGCTGTAGCGCTCGCCCGAGAAGCCGGGCGCGGCGACGACGCGATGCCAACCGATGGGGATCTGCCCGTTGGTGAGGCGCTCGAGCATGATGCCGGTGTTGATGATCACCTGGCCCTCGGGCGCCACCGCATCGACCCAGTCGTCGTCGACCTTCACCTGCAGCCCGGGTGCCGTCGCCCGCGGCAGCGCCGTGATCAGGTTGATGTCGCCGTGCTCGGCGGCCCACACGTGCGGGCGACCGTCGGGTACCTCACCCATCGGTGGGTAGCGGATGGCCCGGGTCAGCGTCGGGCCGTCGCTCACCATCTCGTCGAAGAACGACTCGTGGCAGCCGATGCCCTCGGCGATCACGCGCAGGAACCGGCGTTGCAGGTCGGCGATCGTCTCGTGGAACTGCATCAGCACCTTGGTGATGCCTGGCACCGTGTCCTCCGGCAGCACCTGGTCGGGGTAGGCGGCGGAGAACTTGCGCTTCAACGGGTGGCCGGGGTCGATCGGCGCCGACCAGTTGAGCATCTCCTTCCAGTCGGCCTCGTCGCTCGACGCGGCCGTCTCGACCAGCACCCCGGTGTACCCGGTCTGGCCGTGGGCGCCGGGAACGGTCCAGCGCTGCTTGTCGTCGAGCGGGGCCGTGAAGAACTCGCGCAACATGGCGTACGCCGTGTCGAGGAGGTCCTCGGAGAGGTCGTGACGGGTGTACACGAACCCGGTCTCGAGGCTGCGGCGCACGCCGTCGACGACGGCGCGGCGCTGCGTGCCGTCACCGCGCTCGAAGGCGAGCAGGTCGACCTCGAGGATCTCACTCACGTGCACTCGAGCGTCGCTCACGGCCCCGTTCGAGCCGCTCGCTCGCTCGACGCCCGTTCACGGGCATCCACGGTACTGCCATCGAGACGCCAGTCGATCGGCTCCAGCCCGGCCTCGACGAGGGCGGCGTTGGTGCGCGAGAACGGCCGGGAGCCGAAGAATCCGTTGGAGGCCGACAGCGGCGACGGGTGCGCCGACTCGATCACCGTGTGGCGGGTGGTGTCGACGAGCGCCTTCTTGCGACGGGCGTGGCTGCCCCACAGGATGAACACCACGCGGTGGTCCTTGCGGTTCACCGCACCGATCACCTCGTCGGTGAACGTCTCCCATCCCTTGCCCTGATGCGATGCCGCGGCGCCGCCACGCACCGTCAACGTCGTGTTGAGCAGCAGCACGCCCTGGCGCGCCCACGCCGAGAGATCGCCACGGCGCGGCGCCACGATGCCGAGGTCGGACTCCAGCTCGGCGTAGATGTTCACGAGCGACGGCGGCAGCCGGACGCCGTCACGCACCGAGAAGCACAGCCCGTGGGCCTGACCGGGACCGTGGTAGGGGTCCTGCCCGAGGATGACCACGCGGGTGTCGGCGTAGCGCGTGAGGTGCAGCGCGGCGAACACCTCGTCGTTCGGGGGATACACGGGGTGGCGCGCCCGCTCGCCGGCCACGAACGTCTGCAGCTGCGCCCAGTACGGCTTGGCCAGCTCGCCACGGAGCACCGGGTTCCAGTCGGTCACGGCCATCGCGACGTTCTAGCGCGCCGGCGCCCCGCCTAACCTCGCGGTGGTGATCGCCGGGCTCGACGAGGTGGCGGCGCGCCTCGGCGGCGTCGCTCGCGAGCGACTGGCGACGCTGCCGACGCCGTTCGAGCGCGGTCCGCACCTGCCCGGTGGGGCCCGCCTCTGGGTGAAGCGCGACGACCTCACCGGCCTGGGCGTGGGCGGCAACAAGGCCCGCAAGCTCGAGTTGCTGTGCGGCCAGGCGCGCCGGGCCGGCGCCCGCTCACTGGTGACCGTGGGCGCCGCCCAGTCCAACCACTGTCGCATGACCGCCGCCGCCGGCACCGTGCTCGGCATGGAGGTGCACCTCGTGCTGGCCGGCGACCGCCCGGAGCGTGCCGAGGGCAATCAGCTGCTCGACGTGCTGTTCGGCGCTCAGCTCCACTTCGTCGGCTGTCCCGAGCACCACTGGGGTGAGCTGGAGATCGCCCGCGAGCAGATCACCGACGAGCTGGCCGCCGCCGGGGCCGCGCCGCATTCGATCCCGATCGGCGGGAGCACGCCGGTGGGTGCGCTCGGCTACGTCATCGCCTACCTCGAGCTGCTCGCCGACTTCGCCGCCGCCCGCATCCACCCGGCGGCGATCGTGCACACCTCGTCGAGCGGCGGCACCCACGCCGGACTGGTGGCCGGCCAGGCCCTCGCCCGCGCCGCCGGCGCGGCGGCTCCGCCGGTGCTCGCCATCGGCGTCGCCAAGGGGGTCGCCGCCGGCCAGCCCGACATCGCCGAGCTCGCCGCGTCGGCGCTGGAGGCGCTGGGCTACGAGCCCGACGCGGCGCGCCAGCTGGTCGATGGCGCCGCCGTCGAGCTCGACGGGAGCTGGATCGGCGAGGACTACGCCGTCCCCACGCCGGCCGGGGACGAGGCGATCGTGTGGGCCGCCCGCCACGGCGGCTGGGTGCTCGACCGCGCCTACACCGGCAAGGGGCTCGCCGGCCTGTTCGGTCACGCCGCCGCCGGCCGCTGGGGTCGCGGCGAGGACGTGGTGTTCGTCCACACCGGCGGTCTGCCCGCCGTGTTCGCCGCGGGCGGCCTGCCCTAGACGGCACCATCGCGCTCTGTGTCAGGTTGTTCGACCGCCGGCGTCGTACTTCCTGACACAGACGTGGGCTCGTCGGTGGGCACGGCGACCGGCGGCTTGGCGTGGCGGCGCCCGCCGGCGCCGACGAACACGGCGAACGACCCGAGGGCGAACAGGATCGCGGCGAGCCGCACGACGGCGCGCGCCGAGGGGGCGGCGACGGTGGCGAGGCTGGCGATTGCTCCCATACCCGTCCAGGGTGTGGTGCGCAGCCAGGAGGGGAAGGCGTCAGCGCGCCGGCAGCACGATCTGGGTCTGGCCCACCATCGCCACCAGCTTGTCGGCGTCGTCGCGGAGCTCGGTCTGCACCACGATCGTCGTGCGTCCGATGTGCAGCGGACGGCTCGTCGCCGTCACCTTGCCCGAGCGCACGCCGCGGAAGAAGTTCGTCTTCGACTCGATCGTCGAGGTCGCCGCGCCCTCGGGCAGGTTGAGGAACGCGCACACCGCGCCCGTGGTGTCCGCCAGCGCCATCAACGCGCCGCCGTGCAGCACGCCGAGGCTGGTGCACAGATCGGCCCGCCACGTCATGACGGCGACCACGCGGTCGGCGTCGGCGACGGTGAGCTGCAGCCCGAGCGTGGCGGCGAACGGCATCATCTCGGCGATGTCCTGGCTCGCCAGGGTCGCCGTCACTCATGCGCCCGCCCCCTCGTCGAGGAAGCCGGCGAGCGTCGCCGCCAGCTCGACGGGCATGTCGCCCTGCACGCTGTGGCCGGCCTCGGCGAAGCGCTCGACCCGTCCGTGCCGGGCCCGGATCAGGAACTCGGCCTCGTCGCCGTCGTCGACCACCGACTGCGGACGCATGCCGCGCACCAGCAGCACCGGGACATCGATCGCGCCGACCATGTCCCACAGCGAGTCGGTGATCTGCTCCGGCCGCTCGTCGAACGGGGCGTCGTCGTGACGCCGGTAGCGCCACACCCACGTGCCGTCGTCGAGCTGCACGGCGTTGTGCAGGATCCCGCGGCGCAACGACGACTCGCTGCGCGTCGGGTTGAACTCGATCGTGCGGGCGAGCAGCTCGTCGAAGCTGGCGAACGTCGCCGGGCCGCGCACGAAGTCGGCGATCGCCTTGGCCTTGGCGGCGTCGACCCCGGGTGTGATGTCGACGAGCGCCAGCCGCCGCACCAGGTCGGGACGCTGAGCGGCCAGCCCGATGGCGGTGAGACCGCCGAGCGACATGCCCACCACCAGCCCGGCGGTGGGCGCGACGGCGTCGATCACGGCCGCCACGTCGCCCGCCATGGCCAGCGGTCGCGAGACGCCCGGTGCCGGCGCGTACGCGTCGGAGTGGCCGTGGCCCGGCAGGTCGAGCGCGACGAGCGGGCGGTCGAGGGCGAGAGCGACCGTGTCCCACGTGTGGGCGTTCTGCCCGCCGCCGTGCAGCAGCACGATCGACGCCGGCGCGTCTCCCCACACCAACACGCTCATCCGCCGGCCGTCGGCGAGCTCGACGGCGTCGCGCCGCACGGACGGTGGCGAGAACGGGATGCCGAACTCGGCGGCGTTGTCGGCGAAGTAGCCGAACTCGTCGTACGGGATGCGCTCGGCCCCGGGCACGACGGCGAACCTACCGTGCCGGCGTGGCGCGGCTCCGATCGCGGTTTTCAACCGCTGCCCGGCACGCCGGTGGCGACGTCGGTCGGCGGCGCGGCGTCGTCCGCGGTGACCACCGGTGCCGGCGGGCTCGACGTCTTCGACCCCGCAGTTGTCGGAACCGGCGTCGAGGCGTCGGCGGGCAACGTCGTGGTCGCCGCCTGCTGCTGCAGCTGCGTCGCCGCCTCGGCGACGGCGGCCGGCGTCCCCGGGAGCACCTCGCCCGGCTCGGGCGGGCGCACGCGCTTGGCGAGCACCACGCCGTCACGGTCGAACACGATCTCGAACTGCCCACCCGGGGCGGTGAGGGCGTCGAACATCTCGGTCGAGTTGCCGAGCGTCGGGCGCTCGACCAAGAGGTAGTCCACCGTCGCCGGGTCGTCGATGTTCTCGCCGGCGATGCCCCAGTTGGTCGGGATCCACGGGTTCGGGTAGTCGAAGATCTTCACGCGATGGTCGACGTGCGGGAGCAGGTTGTAGATGGCCGACACCGTCGCGCCGTCCGGCACCATCGCCACCGCTTCGCGGCGGGACGCGTCGCTCGGCCCGGCCTGGTGCACCCAGAAGCCACGGTCGTAGTTGTCGCTGTAGGGCGCCAGCCCCCACAACACGGAGGTGCGGACGCCGCACACCACGAGCAGGCCCATCAGCACGGCCCGCCGGCCGCGGTTGGTGCCGAACGTCTTGACGGTGGCGATGGCGGCGGCGGTGAGGCCGACCAGCAGCACCGACGCGTAGTGGTAGCGGTAGTCACGGAAGAACGTCTGGTCGGCGAGGGTGTTGGCGAGGAACTGCGGCACGCCGATCATCAGCACGCCCGGTGACAGCACCGGGAGCCAGGCGAACGGCGTGAGCATCTTCCACGCGTACTCGGCGGCGTAGCGATCGCGGAGTGCGTTGATGACGATGTCCGGGTGGCGGACCATGTTGTAGGCGATCTTCGGCGGTGAGTCGCCGAGGGCGCCGAACCAGGTGTTGTAGAACGCCGCGTTGCCGTTGAAGTGGCCGAGGAACACCTTGTTGATGAACTGGAAGTAGAGCGCCGCGAGCACGATCGTGATCACGCCCTTGACCCGATGACCCCTGACGAACAGCACGGTGAACAGGCCCATCGCGGCGATCGCCAGCGCCACGTCCTCCTTCCACAGCACGGCGCACGCGGCGGCCACGGCGAACGCCTTCCAGCGCCGCTCGAGCAGGAACAGCCAGGCGAACAGCAGCGGCAGGATGGCCATGCCGTCGGGGTGGAACGTCTCCCACGCCATGAACTGCAGCGACGGGTTGGCGAGATAGAGCAGGGCGAACGTCAGCCCGTAGATCGGATTGCGGAAGTAGTGCCGACCGATGCGGTACACGGGGTAGGCGCCGGCGGCGAACGACAGCACCATCGCCACGTTGAGGACGTTGGGACCGAAGCCGAGCCAGTAGAAGGGCACGAACAGGTAGAGCCCGAAGTTGGCGTGGAAGCCCCACTGGTGCAGGCCGCGGACGGTGATGAACGGGTCCTTGAAGCGTGACAGCAGGTACACCGACTGGTCGTAGACGCCGAGGTCGAACGAGTAGGTGCCGAAGTGGTTCTGGCGCTCGACCACGAGCACCGAGAACACGAGGGCCCAGGTCAGCAGGCACGTGGCGAGGATCCAGCCGCACACCGTCGTCCGCCGGCGGTGGTACTCGTCGGCCGGCCGGTCGTGCCCGGTGATCGCGTCGGTCGCCCGTCGCCACCACGGCCGCCGGCGCGTCGCCGGCGACCGACGGCTCGACCGGCGCGTCGGTCGGGCCGGGCTCGGCGGCCGCGGGCGTCTCGGGCCCGCCCGGCGTGGCGTCGACGACCGGCACGAGATCGGTGACCGGAGCGAACACGATGCCGTCGGGCGGCGGGGCGGCCTCGCCGGGCGGGTTCGACGGCGACACCGTGGTGGGTGCCTCGTCGGGTTCGGTGCTCGTGTCGTGCTCGTTGCCGGGATCGGGCGACGAGGTCTCTGTCATGGGTGCGTTTCCGCCATCGTCTCGCGATCTCTTCGAGCCCGTCCGAACAGCGCCGCCGAGCTTAGTGCCGGGGCGAGAGCTCGAGCCGCGGCACCGGTGGGCCCGACGCACCCGGAGCGTCGAGCACGTCGAGCAGCCGGGCGGACAACGACGGGACGATCGGGGCCAGCGCCGCGGCGATGGTGCGAGCGGAGACCAGGTACTGCACCAGCAGGGCGTCGAGCAACGCCGCGTCGGCCGGGCGGTCGGAAGCGGCGAGCTGCCACGGCGCCGTCACCTGGAGGTCGCGGTTCGAGCGCGTCGACCGCCTCGAGCAGCAGCTCGGTCGCACCGCGGTGGTCGAAGTCGGAGATCGCTCGCGCCACGTTCCCGGCGAGCCCGGTGACCGCCGGGATCGGCAACTCGTCGGGGCTCAGCCGCGACGACGGCGGTCGCCGAGCCACGAGGCTGCGGATGCGGTTGACGACGTTGCCGAACCCGTTGGCGAGGTCTTCGTTGGCCCGCTGCACGAGCCGCGGCTCGGTGAAGTCGGTGTCGGCCACGGCGGACACGTCGCGGGCGAACCACCACCGCAGCGCGTCGGTGCCGTAGCGCTCGGCGACGTCGAACGGGTCGGCGACACCTCGGCACGGCCCCGACTTCGAGATCTTGGCGCCGCCGACCGTGAGGTACGGGTGCACCTCGATCCGCGTCGGCACCGGCAGCCCGGCCGACAGCAGGAACGCCGGCCAGTACACGGCATGGAAGCGCAGGATGCCCTTGCCGATCACGTGCACCCGGCGGTCGGCGCCCTCCCACCAGCGCCGGTACTGCTCGCTGGCGGGGTCGCCGAAGTCGAGCGACGAGAGGTAGTTGGTGAGGGCGTCGAACCAGACGTAGATCACCTGCGTCGGATCGTCGGGCACGCCGATGCCCCAGCCGCGCGCCCGACGCACGGTGCGCGACACGCTGATGTCGTCGAGGCCGCCGCGCACGAACGCCAGCACCTCGTCGCGGAACTGCCGTGGGTGCACCTCGAGCTCGCCCGATGCGACGAGGCGTTCGATCGCCGATCGATGGCGGGACAGGCGGAAGAACCAGTTCTCCTCGGCCACGCGCTCCAGCCCGGTGAGGTGCTCGGGGCAGTGGCCGTCGACAGCCTCGTCGGCGGTGTAGAAGCGCTCGCACCCGACGCAGTAGTCGCCCTCGTAGGTCCGCCGGTACAGGTCGCCGGCCTCGGCGCAGCGCCGCCACAGCCGCTCGACCGCCGGTGCGTGGCGCGGGTCGGCGCTCGTGCGCACGAAGTCGTCGAAGGCGATGTCGAGCGGCGCGGCGAGGGCGGCGAAGCGCGCCGCGTGCTCGGCGACGTACTCGGGGGTCGACACCCCGGCAGCCTCGGCGGCGAGCACGTTCTTGAGGGCGTAGTCGTCGGTGCCTCCGAGGAGGCGGACGTCGTCGCCGGCGGCCCGCCGGGCGCGGGCGTAGACGTCGGCGGCGACGAGCTCGTAGGCGTAGCCGAGGTGCGGGGCGGCGTTGACGTACGGGATGGCGACGGTCACGAAGGTCGTGCCGGGCGCCGCTGCCGCGTCGGGGATGGTGGGGGTGGTGGTCATCGAAGTCCTCCTGTTCGGGACCCCGGCGACCTCCGGCGGCGATGTGACCGAGCCCGGACGTCGTCCGGGGTCGGTGCTGCATCGCTACGTGTGCGCGCGCCAGCCCGGCCCCCGGAGGGGCCGCATCATCACGACGGCGTGACGGGTCGCTGGCACGTCGTCCACCGTACCGGGCTTCTCCGCAGCCGGATGCACCGTTTCGGTGCACCCGGCTGTCCAGAACGTTCCGGGCGGTGGGGCGTGGCACGATGTCGGGATGTCATCCGGCGGCGACGACGTCAGGCTCACGCCGGCCGTCCAGCTGGTCGGGCTCGTCAAGACGTTCGGCGACGTCCGGGCGGTCGACGGGGTCGACCTGACGATCGACGAGGGCGAGTTCTTCTCGCTGCTCGGGCCGTCGGGCAGCGGCAAGACCACCGTGCTGCGGATGGTCGCCGGGTTCGAGCTCCCGACCGCCGGCGCGGTGCTGCTGCAGGGCCGCGACGTCACGCACACCCCGCCGTACGACCGCGACCTCAACACCGTGTTCCAGGACTACGCCTTGTTCCCGCACCTGTCGGTGCAGCAGAACGTCGAGTACGGCCTCAAGGTGAAGGGCGTGAAGCGGTCCGAGCGCCGCCAGCGAGCGGGTCAGATGCTCGAGTCGGTCCGCCTGTCGCAGTACGGCGCCCGCAAGCCGGACCAGCTGAGCGGCGGCCAGCGCCAGCGCGTCGCCCTCGCCCGGGCGCTCGTCAACCGTCCCAAGGTGCTGCTGCTCGACGAGCCGCTCGGCGCCCTCGACCTCAAGCTGCGCGAAGAGATGCAGGTCGAGCTGAAGAGCATCCAGGCCGAGGTGGGGATCACGTTCGTGTTCGTCACCCACGACCAGGGCGAGGCGCTGTCGATGAGCAGTCGCATCGCCGTGTTCAACAACGGGCGGATCGAGCAGGTGGGGGCTCCCCGCGACGTCTACGAGGCGCCGCAGACGACGTTCGTGGCGACGTTCGTCGGCACGTCGAACGTGCTCTCGGCGCCGCAGTCGCACCGACTGCTCGGCGTCGACGCCGCCCACTCCTTGCGCCCGGAGCGGATCCGCATCGACGGTGATCCGGTCGGCCCGGACGAGGCCGAGGTGTCGGGGACGGTGCAGGACGTGCTGTACCTCGGCTCCGACACCCGCGTGCGCGCCGGCCTCGACGACGGCAGCCATCTCACCGCGAGCGTGGCGAGCCACACCGCCACCGCCGTGGCACCCGGCGCGCGCGGTCCGCCTGACCTTCCCGCGAGCGGCGGCGTTCGTGGTGACCGACACCGGCACCGCGCTCGGCGAGGCCGGCGGCGACCTGCCCGAGCTCGACCTGGCGAGCGTGGCGGCCAACGCCTGACCGTTGGCGCCGAGGCGACCTGAGCAACTTCGACCAACCACCACCATCAGAAGGGGAGACAGATGAGGACGATCAGACGGCGAGCGACGGTGGCCCTCGGGGCCGCCGGGTTGATCGTGGCCGGCGCCGGCGGCATCGCCGGCGCCACGACCGCGCCCACCGAACCGGCGACCGGCGACTCCGGCGGGGGCGCGGTCGACTACATGTGGACCCCGAACCCCGACGTGCTGGCGGGTGCCGAGGGCGAGGTCGAACATCGTCGCCTGGGCCGGCTACGTCGAGGACGGCTCGACCGATCCGGCCGTCGACTGGGTCACCCCGTTCGAGGACCTCACCGGCTGCGCGGTCAACACCCAGCTCGGCAACACCAGCGACGAGATGGTGCAGCTGATGCAGAGCGGCGAGTACGACGGCGTGTCGGCCTCGGGCGACGCCACCGAGCGGCTGATGGCCGGCGACGAGGTGGGCCCGATCGACGTCGCCGAGTTCTCCAGCTACCCGCAGATCTTCGACGACCTCAAGCTGCAGCAGTGGAACTCCCGCGACGGCGAGCCGTACGGCATCCCCCACGGCCGCGGCGCCAACCTGCTCGTGTACAACACCGACA
Organism: Ilumatobacteraceae bacterium; assembly: GCA_963816635.1. Classification (GTDB taxonomy): domain Bacteria; phylum Actinomycetota; class Acidimicrobiia; order Acidimicrobiales; family Ilumatobacteraceae; genus Desertimonas. The sequence goes on from CAWFLK010000022.1 coordinate 221,168, forward strand.
CGTTCGCCGACGCCGCCCCGGATTCGTGGGGCGTGATGTTCGACGGCGGCACGCCGGCCGACGGCAAGATCTCGGTGTACGACAGCCCGATCTACATCGCCGACGCCGCGGTGTACCTGATGGCCACCCAGCCCGACCTCGGCATCACCAACCCGTACGCCCTCGACGCCGACCAGCTCGACGCCGCCGTGGCCCTGCTCGAGGCGCAGAAGCCGCTCATCGGCCAGTACTGGGCGGTGCCCACCGACCAGCAGACCGCGCTCGAGGGCGGCACCGTGCTCGCCGGCACGACGTGGCAGTACACGGTGAACCTGGCCCAGGCCAACGGCGCTCCGATCGACGCGCTCAAGCCGGTCGAGGGTGCGACCGGATGGTCGGACACGTGGATGCTGTCCACCAAGGCCGCCCACCCCAACTGCATGAAGCTGTGGATGGACTGGATCACGTCGCCGTGGGCCAACGCCCAGGTGGCCGAGTGGTTCGGCGAGGCGCCCTCCAACCGTGACTCGTGCGGCGTGACGACGAACCCCGACCACTGCGCGATCTACCACGCCGACGAGACCGACTACTGGACCGACGTGTGGTACTGGACCACGCCCACCTCGACGTGCCGGGACGGTCGCACCGACGTCGAGTGCACCACCTACCCGCAGTGGGTCGACGCCTGGAACTCGCTGCGCTCGTAGTCGGGTGACGACGTCGATCGTCGAGACCGCTGGGGGGACCGCGCCGCGGTCCCCCCGGCGCACCGCGGTGCGGGCGGTCAACCGGCTGTTCCGCCGGTCGCGCGCGCTCGCCGCCAGCTGCCTCGTCGGACCGGCGGTGCTGTGGCTGCTGGTCGTGTACGTGCTGTCGCTGGTGCTGCTGATCTTCGCCTCGCTGTACACGATCGACGACTTCACCTTCGAGACCACCGACGTGCGCACGTTGGACAACCTGCGTCGCGCCTTCACCCAGCGCGACGTCCTCGACGTCGTGCTGCGCAGCGTGCTGGTGGCCCTGGCGGTGACCGCCGTGTGCCTCGTGATCGCCCTGCCGACGGCGTTCTACATCGCCAAGGTCGCCAAGCCCTGGGCGCGACGTGGGCTGATCGTGTCGTGCCTGCTGCCGCTGTGGGCCGGCTACCTGGTCAAGGGCTACGCGTGGAAGGCGCTGCTGCGGCCGGCCGGCGAGGGCGCCGACGGCGGGTTCCTGCAATCGGTGTTCGGGTTCACGCCCGGCTTCGGCATGGTCGCCGTCGTCATGACGCTGACCTACCTCTGGCTGCCGTTCATGATCCTGCCGATCTACGCCGGGCTCGAGCGGCTGCCGCCGTCGCTGCTCGACGCCGCCGGGGACCTCGGTGCCAAACCGCTGCGCACGTTCACCAGCGTGATCGTCCCGCTGCTCGTGCCGGCGATCGCCGCCGGCAGCATCTTCACGTTCTCGCTGTCGCTCGGCGACTACATCATGCCGAGGCTCGCCTCCGAGGGGAAGGTGACGATGATCGGCAACCTCATCTACAGCACGTTCCTCGCCCCCAACCAGCCGCTCGCCGCGGCGTACACGCTGTGGCCGCTGCTGATCATCGTCGTGTACCTGCTCGGCATGAGGCGCGCCGGCGCCTTCGAGAGCCTCTGATGTTTCGAGTCTCGTTCGTTCGCTCGAAGACTCGCTCACTCCACTCGCTCGAGTTCGATGAGCGGCTGCGCCGCACCTCAATGCTGGCGGCGGCGAGCAAGCTCGCCCTCTGCCGCCGCATCAGGGGGCTACCGCCCCCCGAACCCCCCGACGGAGTCGGCTCGCATCACGGTCGCCGACCGTACCCACATGCCTCTTCGGGCGGCTTGCTGATGCGCTTCTCGCTGCTGTCCCGGCTGACGCTGCGGGCGTGGATGCTGCTCACGCTGGTGTTCCTGTACCTCCCGCTGCTCGTGGTGGCGATCCTGTCGTTCAACACGGCGACCACGCTGTCGTGGCCGCCGCAGGGGTTCACGCTGCACTGGTGGCGGGTGACGTGGGAGACCGAAGGGCCGCGCGAGGCGCTGTGGAGCTCGGTGAAGTTGGCGCTGGCGGCGACGGCGATCGCGCTGGTGCTGGGGACGCTCGCCGCCATCGGCATGCAGCGCTACCGCTTCTTCGGCCGCAACGCCCTGTCGTTCGTGTTCGTGCTGCCGATCGCCCTGCCCGGCATCGTCACCGGCATCGCCCTGCAGAACACGTTCAACCGCACGGTCGACCTCGGACCGCTGAGCTTCCGCGTCGGCTTCGGGTTCCACTCCCTCGTCATCGCCCACGCCACGTTCTGCGTCGTCCTCGCCTACAACAACGTGATCGCCCGCCTGCGCCGCTCGTCACCGCACCTGCTCGAGGCGTCGGCCGACCTCGGCGCCCACGGCAGCCAGACGTTCCGCTACGTGACGTTCCCCCTCATGCGTTCGGCGGTCGTGGCCGGCGGGCTGCTGGCGTTCGCGCTCAGCTTCGACGAGATCATCGTCACCACCTTCACGGCGGGATCGGGCTACGAGACGTTGCCGCAGTGGATCCTGGCGGCGATCTCGCGCCCCAACAGCGTCCCCCAGGTGAACGTGGTGGCGACGTTCGTGATGCTCGTGTCGATCCCCATCGCCTGGCTCGCCCAGCGCCTCAGCGACTCGTAACGCCCCGAACGCGTTTGTGTCAGCGTGTGCGCGCTCGAGCGCGCGCACACGCTGACACAAAACGGATTCCGCTCAGCTCGTGACGTCGCGGCGCCTCAGCACGGTCGCCATCACGGCGACGCAGATCGCGCCGTAGACGGCGAGGGTGGCGGCGGCGGTGCCCGTCGACACCATGTCGGGGGCGTCGGGTGCGACGATCGCCCGCAGCAGCTGTCCGGGGAACCAGCGGTAGGCCCAGGCGTGACCGTCTCCGATCACGTTCTCGATCGGGCCGAACCACAGCACGGCGATGCCGAGGGCGATCGGCGTGGAGCGCACGAGCACGGCGATCGTGGTGCCGATCACGGCCCACCCGAGCACCCACACCACGAGGCGCACGTAGTCGCCGGCGGCCTGGCCGAGGCCGTCGAGCCCGAACCACCCCGCGGTCGAGATGTCCTGGCTCGGTGCCACCAGGGCCGCGGTCACCGAGCCGGCCACCACGGCGGCGGCCATCATCAGCGCGGCGACGCCGGTGCGGGCGAGCACCTTGCCGCCGACGAGCGTGCCGCGGTCGGGGTGCTTCACCACGGCGGCGCGGAACGTGCCGCGCGTGAACTCGTTGGCCGCCGTGCTCGTGAACGCGGCGAGCATCAGGATCGACCCGAAGCCGACGGCGTAGATGACGGCGGCGGTCGCGCCACCGGCACCGGTCAGGACGTCGGAGCTGATCCCGCGACCACGGGCGGGCCCGGGTTCGGCGGCCGCGACCGACAGCGCCGTCGCGACGACGCTGAAGGCGATGGTGGTGACCCCGAGCGCCACCCAGAGGCGGGCGCGGTTGAGCAGGAGCCATTCGGAGCGCAGGGCGGCGATCATCGGTCATCTCCGTTCGGTGAGGCCTGGACGAGGTCGAGGTAGCGCGACTCGAGGTCGGCGCGCTGGTGGTGCAGTTCGGTCAGCACGATGTCGGCGGCGTGGGCGCGCCGGTTGATCTCGGCGGCGAGCCGGGTGGCGTCGACGTGGCCGTCGAGCGTGACGAGCACGGTGCCGTCGACGGTGGTCGTGCGCAGTCCGCTCGAACCGGCGAGCACGGCGAGGTCGTCGGCGCGGGCGGCGTCGGCGGCACGCAGCACCAGCCGGTCGGTGCCGGCGAGCGTGTCCGGGGGTCCGAGGTGCACGAGTCCGCCGCGGTCGATGACGACGAGCCAGTCGCACACCTGCTCCAGCTCGCTCAGCAGGTGCGACGACACCAGCACGGTGCGGCCGTGGCCGGCGATCTCGCCGATCAGGGCGCGCACGTCCTGCATGCCGACCGGATCGAGCCCGTTCGTCGGCTCGTCGAGGATCACCAGTTCCGGGTCGCCGAGCAGCGCCGCGGCGATCCCGAGGCGTTGCTTCATGCCGAGCGAGTACGAGCCGTAGCGGTCGTCGCCGCGCCCGTCCAGTCCGACCAGGGCGATCAGGTCGTCGATGTCGTCGGGCGACTGTCGAGCGAGCAGGGCGAGGGCGCGCAGGTTGTCGACGCCCGAGACGGCGGGATGGAACGCCGGCGTCTCGATCAGGGCGCCGACGCGACCGAGGTAGTCGGCGGGCCGCTCGATCGGATGGTCGAGCACGGTGGCCGACCCGTCGCTCGAACGGACGAGCCCGAGCAACATCGCCATCAACGTGGTCTTGCCGGCACCGTTGGGGCCGATCAGACCGGCGACGGCGCCGCGGGGCACGGTGAACGTGAGGTGGTCGACCGCCACCCGGTCGCCGAAGCGCTTCGTGAGGCCGTCGACGGCGACGGCGTCGTGTGTCGTGTCCATGTCACCACGGTGCGCTCGCGCCGCTGCGCTGTCGTCGGGGCAGCGTGGAGATCGGCCTACGTCAGGTGTTGAGTTCCCGCCGGCCGTCGTGTCCACGTGGGCTACGGTGCCCGAGGCCATTGACGGGTTCGATCGACCGACGGACGAACCGGCGGACGCTGGCGCGGGGAGGAACTTCGATGAACGCACACCGGGCGGCGGTGCGCGCCGGACGGCGATCGCGGCGGCCGTCGTCGCCACGATCGCGCTGGCGGCGTCGCCTCGGCGTCGGGTGCGGTGCGCGCTGCGCCGACCTCGGCGCAGGACCGCCCGGCGAGCCAACCCGCCGCGGCCGGCAGCTGGACCGTGCTGCACTACTCGATGGCCGACAACGACCTCGAGCCGTTCATGATGGCCGACGTCAACGAGATGGGCGCCGGTCGGGTCCGACGCCAACCTCAACATCGTCGCCCTGGTCGACCGGTCCGCCGAGTACGGCGACGATCCGGTGCTCGACGTCGGCGACTGGGTCGGCGCCAAGGTGCTGCAGGTCCTGCCCGGCGACACCGTCCGAGGAGCTCGCCGATCTCGGCCCGACCGACATGGGCGATCCCACGACGCTGTCGACGTTCATCACCTACGGCATCACCAACTTCCCGGCGGAGCACTACGCCCTGATCATCTCCGACCACGGGGCCGCCTGGCCCGGCGTCGGACCCGACGAGAGCGCCGGCGAGTCCGTGCTGGATCTGCCCGAGCTCCAGCAGGCGCTGCAGACCGGCCTCACCGATGCCGGCGTCGAGCGCCTCGACCTCCTCGGCTTCGATGCCTGCCTGATGGCGACGTACGAGGTCGCCAGCGCCCTCCAGCCCTACGCCGACCGGCTGATCGCCAGCTCGGAAACGGAACCGGGCACCGGGTGGGACTACAGCGTGCTCGGCATGCTCGCCGCCGACCCGAGCACCAGCGTCGACGACTTCGGCGTGGCGATCGTCGACAGCTTCATCGCCAACAGCACTCCCGACAGCACGCTGGCCATGCTCGACCTCGCCCAGATGCCGGCGCTCGACGAGGCGATGGCGACGTTCTCGTCGGCGCTGGTCGAGCGGACCGACACGGTGGCCCCCGAGGTCGGCCGCACCCTCGCCGGCAACCCGGCGTACGGCAGGAGTCCCGATCCGACCCAGGACTTCTACATGACCGACCTCGGGACGCTGATCGCCACGATCGGCGCCGAGGCACTCGACGTGTCCGCGCAGGCCGACGCCGTGCTCCAGGCCCTGAACGACGTGGTCGTCTACCGATCCTCCGGCCCGCAGGCGCCGTCGTTCTCCGGCCTGTCGATCTACTTCCCGCCCTCGGCCGACTACTTCGACCAGGCGTACGTCTACGCGGCGCCCAACCCGAGCGGGTGGGTCGACTTCCTCGAGAGCTACTACACCGCCGGTCAGGGGATCGCCGAGACCGAGCACCCGACGTTCCTCGACGCCGAACCGGCCGTCGGCGGCGACGCCACCGGCGTCACCGTCGAGGGCACCGTCGATCCGGCGGCGATCGAAAACCTGGCGAGCGGCACGCTCAGCTACGGCGTCCAGCTCGACGACGGGTCGACGGTGTACTACGGCGACGAGACCGCCACGATCGACGACGCCGGGCTGGTCAGCGGCTCCTACGACCTGTCCGTGCTGACCATCTCCGACGGTTCGGAGACGGCCACCGCGTACGCGTCGGCGAGCACCGACGACCAGACGGGCGGGTACGGCCTCGACGTGCCGATGGCGTACTATCGCGCCCGGCTGGGTGGAGGGCGACCCGTACGACGACGTGACGCTCAGCATCGCCGTCGACGGCGACGGCACCATCATCGACGAGACGTACTACGCCGTCGATGCCGACACCGGCGCCACCGGTGAGCTGTACGCCGAACCGGAGGGCACGGTCGTGCCGCAGGTGCCGGTCGTCGATGCCGAGGGCAACCAGACGTGGGCGCCGACGTCGGACGCCGGTCTCGCCGCCGACCTCCCGAGCCTCGCCTACGCGTTCACGCCGCTCGATGCCGGCACCCCGCTCGTGCTGTCGCTCGAGGTCACCGACTTCGGGAACAACTCGACGGCGATCAGCACCGTCGTCGAGGTGCCCTGAGGTTTCGACCTCGTTCGTTCGCTCGTTCCTCGCTCACTCCACTCGGTCGAGTTCGATGAGCGGCTGCGCCGCACCCAACCTCTGGCGGCGGCGAGCAAGCTCGCCTGCGCCGCCGACCAGGGGGCTACCGCCCCCCGGACCCCCCGACGGAGCGGCTCCGCACCACTGCCGCCGACCGCATCGTCAGACCGCCCGAGAACGCACGAGGTCGCAAGCACTCAGTCGGTCGGGATCGTCGCCAGCGCGTTGCGGTAGGCGAACACCACCAGCTGGGCCCGGTCGCGTGCCGCCAACTTCGTCATCGCCCGGCTGACGTGGGTGCGCACCGTCGCCTGGCTGACGTACCAGCGGGTGGCGATCTCCTCGTTCGACAACCCCTCGGCGACGAGGGCCACCACCTCGCGTTCGCGGGCGGTCAGCAGCTCGACGAGCCGGCGGTCCGGGACCGTCGCCGCCGGCCCCGATGGCGCATCGACGAACGCGGCGATCAGCCGGCGCGTCACGCCCGGCGACAACAGCGCGTCGCCGGCGGCGACGACGCGCACGGCGCGGATCAGTTCGGCCGGCTCGGTGTGCTTCACCAGGAACCCGCTCGCCCCGGCGCGCAGCGCTTCGAACACGTACTCGTCGAGCTCGAACGTGGTCAGCACCAGCACCTTCACCTCGGCCAGGCGCGGGTCGTCGCCGATCTCCTTCGCCGCCGTCAGCCCGTCGACGCCGGGCATGCGGATGTCCATCAGCACCACGTCGGGTCGTTCCTGGCGAGCGAGCGCCACGGCCCCGGCGCCCTCGCCGGCCTCGCCGACCACCGTGATGTCCGGCTCCGACTCGAGCAGCGCCCGGAAGCCGGTGCGCACGAGCACCTGATCGTCGGCGAGCACGACCCGGATCACGTCGGCGACCCGTCCCACGTGGCGACGACACGGAAGCCGCGCGGCTTCTCGGGCGCGGCATCGAGGCGCCCTCCGGTGGCTTCCACCCGTTCGCGCATCCCGATCAGCCCGAACCCGGAGCCGTCGGTCGCCGGCCGCGTCGGCGCGCCCGCACCGTCGTCGTACACCTCGCACGCGCAGGGCACCGCCCGCCCCGCTGGCCACCGTCACCCGGGCGGTCGTGCCCGGGCCGGCGTGGCGGCGGGTGTTGGTCAGCGCTTCCTGCACCACGCGGTAGGCAGCCGTCGCCACGACGGGCGGCACGCGGTCGAGGTCGCCGGTCAGGTCGGCCGAGACCCGGATGCCGTCGTGCTCGGCTCGCTCCATCAGGTCGCCGAGCGCACCGATGTCGGGCGTCGGCGCCCGCGTCGCCTCACCCGGCTCACGGAGCACGCCGAGGATCGAGCCGAGCTCGTCGAGCGCCGCGGCACTCGCCGCGCGGATCGCCTCGAGCGACGAGTGCAGCTCTGCCGGGTCGACCGGCATCCCCTCGCGCGCCAGCAGGTGGGCAGCCACCCCCGACTGCACGTTGATGGTCGCCATGGCGTGGGCGACCGAGTCGTGGAGGTCCTGGGCGAGCCGGAGCCGCTCGGTCGTCCGCACCTGGTCCTGGTGGTGGGCAGCCCGCTCGCGTTCGGCGGCCGCCCGCTCGCCGCGCGCGGCGAGGGCCTGACCGGCGAGTACGGCGGCGAGCGCCCAGCCGACCACCACGAGGTCGTAGGCGCCGAGGTCGTGGTCCCCGACGAGGTGGCCGCCGATGGCCATCACCGCCAGGACGGCACCGCCGATCCACGCCACCCGGCGTGGGGCGCGGTACCCGAGCGCCAGCAGCGACAGTGGGCCGGCCAACATCGCCGGGCCCGGCGGATAGCCGCGACCGAGGTAGACCGCGATCACCACGGCGACCACGCCGGTGACGACGATGCTCCACCGACGCCAGAACGCCAGGGACCCGATCCCCAGGACGACCAGGAGGTAGGCGAACGCGTCGGGAGCACGATCCCCCGGATCGACCTCGAGGTGGGCGGTACCGAGGATCCCCACGATCAGCAGCACGGCGACGACGGCGACGTCGCGCGCCTGCACGCCGGTGCGCCGGGCGAGCCGGGTCAGCGTGCGGTCGACCATGGGTCCAGGGTAGGGACCAGTCCCGAAGCCGTCGTCAGCCTGGTGCTGAGATCAGGCGACGGCGTCGATGATCGCCCGGTACAGCTCGCGGGAGTGCGGCTTGTCGACGAACTCGGCGAACCGCGGCAGGAGACGGGTGCGCTCGGGATCCTCCGGCGGCGCCTCGATCCACCGCGTGCAGATCCGCGCGATGAGGTGTCCGAACTGGGCGCTGACCATCGTGAACGCGCCGAGGTGGTCGACGCGCCCGGGACCGCCACCGGCCCGGTAGGCCTCGGCCAACGCGTGGGCCCGGTCGGCGTCGGCGTGGGCGAACTCGAACAGCACCATCGCCAGCTCGCCGCTGGGATCGGCCAGCCCCATGCCCTCCCAGTCGATCACCACGAGCGGGCCGGCCGGGGTGGCGCGCACGTTGTCGGCCCACACGTCGCGGTGACACGTCTGCACGACCGGAGGGTCCTCCATGACCTGCTCCAGCGCCACCAGCTCGTCGCGCATCGCCCGCAGGTCGGCGGCGAACGGGGCGCCGGCGCGTGCGGTGCCCTCCACCAGCTCGTCCCAGCGATCGGCGCCGACCGGCGTGCGGTACCACCAGTGCGTGCCGACGCGACCCTCGAAGCCGCACGTGTGCAGGCGGGCCAGCATCGATCCCACCGCCGCCGGATCGATCCCGCCGTCGGCCGGCGCCATGTCGACCCACTCGTAGACGCGAACCGGCGAGCGGTCGAACCATGCGACGACGTCGCCGCTCTGGGTGCGCACGACGCCGGGCGAGTACACGCCGGCCGACCGGGCGGTGTCCTGGAACTCCGCGGCTTCGCGGAAGCCCTCGGCCCACCCGTCGTCGGTGGGATCGAACGGCTCCTTCACGGCGAAGACTCCGGCGGCGGCCTCGAGCCGCCACACCTGTCCGACCTCGCCCCGTGCCACCGGGCCGACGAGCGTGGCCGCGTCGCCGAGCGAGTAGGCGTCGGCGACCGCCGACGCCATCGACCGGTCGATCACGACGTCGACCACTCCGCGGCGACGGCGGCGAGGGCGTCGATCACGGCGCGCGTGGGCGGTGAGAGGCCGTCGGCGTCGGGGGGCGGGCTGAGCGGCGACAGGCCGCGCACGCGGGGAGGCAACTCGAGTTGCACGCCGCCCGCGGACGGCCGGTTCACCGGATTCGACCGGGTGCATCCCGCGCAGCTCACGCGGGATGTCCTCGAGGTCGGTGACGACCTCGTAGCCGTCGAGCCGGGCCGCCAACTCGGCGCCGAGCACACGCGCCAGGCGCCGGTTGCTGCCGCCGAGCAGGAGCGTCGTCCAGCGGTCGCGTCGTCCGTATCCGTGCACCGACACCACCACGTCGACGTGGTCGACGAATTCGGCCAGGGCCGCCGATTCCTCGGTCCGGTAGCGGATCGAGGCGAGGTGGGCGTCGTGACCGTCGGGGTGCGACACGACGTAGTACGAGGCGGCAGCCAGGTCCGCTGCCGAGCGGGCGATCAGGTCGGTCTGCTGTTCCAGCTCGCCGCCGTGGATCGCCATGAAGCCGAAGGTCGAACGCAGCCGCACCTGCTCGCGCACACCCGGTGCGGCGAGCAACTCCCGCAGCGTCTGCGGTCCGCCGTCGTCCATGCGCCATCGTCCCACGCCGACGCGCGGCCGCCCAGCACTAGGGTCACCGCGGTGGTCGTGGTCGTCATCGTGCTGGCCGTCGTCGCCGTGGCCGCCGTCGCGGCGTTGATCGTGACGCGCTCGCGGCTGGCCACCCAGCGACTCGCCGCCGACGAGGCCGCACGACGCGCCGACGCGGCGGCCGAGGAGTTCCGGCGACGCCAGTCCGACCTCGCCGCCGCGGGCGCCGCGCTCGACGATGCCAACGCCCAGTTGGAGACCGCCCGCACCGATGCGGCGGCGGCCACCACCCGCGCCGAGCGCGCCGAGGAATCGGCACGGGCGGCGGGTGAGCGCGGTGGCGTCGATCCCGAGGTGCTGTGGACGCTGGAGCGGGCGCGCAGCGAACGGACGTGGCGCTTCAGCGTGGCGCCCGGGCCCGACAGCATGTCCGAGCTCCGCCAGGCCGATTCCGGGGAGACGGCGGCCGTGCTCGTCGAAGCGCTCCGCATCGAGCTGGAGGCGGCGCGCGAGGAGGTGGGCACGGTGGTCGAGCTCGATGCCGACGTGCCGGCCGGCGTCACCACCGCGGGTGCGGTGCTCGCCCTGCGCGCTGCGCAAGAGCTGCTGGCCGACGTGGTGCGTCGCAGCGAGTCGACGACGCTGCGGGTGCGCGCCAACGGCGCCGACCTGGACGTGGCGGTGGAGTCGGTCGACGACGAGGGCGAACCGGTGACGGCGGCGCCGTTGCCCCTGCCGGCGTCGCCGAGCATCGAGGCGATCGCCGGCGGCGTGCGGCTGCGCGGCGCGATCACCACCGACGGCGCCGGCCCGGCCACCGACGGCGACCTCGACCACACCGTGGAGATCCTCTACCCGACCGTCGACGAGGCCGAGGCCGAGCCCGAGGCCGAGCCCGAGGCCGAGCCGCAGGCCGAGCCCCAGCCCGAGCAAGGATGAGCACGCAAGGATGAGCTGGCGCCATCCCGGCCGCAGCGGCGCCCTGCTGTACGCCGTGCTGGCCGCCATCGTCGGTGGCGTCGTCGCGTCCTTCGCCCGGGTGTCGGTCGAGCGCCAGCGCGGGCGGCGGCGCGCCGCCCAGCGCCTGCCCGCCGGGCCGTTGATCGTCATCTCCAACCACACCAGCTACGCCGACGGGGTGCTCCTGATCCTCGCCTGCCGGCGTCTCGGGCGGGAGTTGCGGTTGCTGGCCACGGGCGGCGTCTTCCGCGCCCCGGTCCTCGGCCGGGTCGTGCGCCGGCTCGGGTTCATCCGCGTCGACCGGGGCGGTGCCGACGCGGCGCGTGCGCTCGACATCGCGGCCGAGGCGCTCGCCGCCGGCGAGGCGGTGGGCGTGTTCCCCGAGGGTCGACTGACGCGTGACCCGGCGATGTGGCCGGAGCGGGCCAAGACCGGCGCCGTGCGCCTGGCGTTGCGCACCGGAGCCCCGGTGGTGCCGCTGGCGATGGTGGGCGCCGACGAGGTGGTCGGGCGGCGCCGGGTGCTGTGGAGCGTCGTGCGCAACCTCGTCCGCCGGCCGCGGGTCGAGGTGGAGGTGGGCGACCCCATCGACGTGCGTGCGTTGGTGGCCGACCCCGAGCAGGTCACGACCGACGAGGTGCGGGCGGCGGCCGACATCGTCATGGGTGAGCTGATACGACTCGTCGCCCTGGTGCGCGACGAGGAGCCGGCCGATGCGATCGGTGTCGAGCGCGTGGTGATCGTGATGCCGGGCGGGGGCAAGCTCGACCGCTACGACTCGATGCGCGACTTCACGTCGACGCCCGAGCCGGCGGGCCGCATCGGCGGCTCGCCCGACGGGCGTCGCCGTTTCGTCGTGCAGCGGCACCGGGCGACGCGGCTGCACTGGGACATGCGCCTCGAGGTCGACGGCGTGCTGGTGAGCTGGGCGGTGCCACGAGGGCCGGGCCTCGACCCGGCTCGCAAGTCGCTCGCCGTGCGCACCGAGGACCACCCCTACGACTACGGGTGGTTCGAGGGCGTGATCCCGAGCGGCTACGGCAAGGGCGACGTGGTGCTGTGGGACGACGGCTGGTGGGAGCCCGACCCGGAGTACCCGGACAGCGACGATCCGGCTGCGGCGATCGCCGCCGGCGAGCTGAAGTTCGTGCTCTCCGGACGCAAGCTGCGCGGGCGCTACGTGATCATCAAGACGTCGGGCCGCAACGGGCGTCGCGACGGCGACGAGTGGCTGCTGATCCACAAGCGCGACAGCGCGGCTGTGGCGGGCTGGGATCCGGAGGACCACCCGCGCTCCGTGCTCAGCGGGCGCACGAACGACGACGTCGCCGCCGGGCGCGCCGGGCGGTGGCCGGCCGCGACCGCCGAGGAGCTGGCGGCGCTCGACGACCTCGCGCCCAAGGGCGGACGATGGGTCGTCGACGGCGTCGAGACGGCGCTGACCAACCTCGACAAGGTGATGATGCCGGGACGTGACGGCGGGGCGGCGGTGACCAAGCGCGACCTCGTGCGGTACTACACCAGCGTGGCGCCCTGGCTGTCGGCGTCGCTGTCGGGGCGGCCGATCAACCTCAACCGCTTCCCCGACGGCATCGAGGGCGCCAAGGGCGGCTTCTACCACAAGGCCGTCCCCGCCCACGCGCCGGCGTACGTGCGGCGGTGGCCGAACCCGCTCGCCGAGGCCGGCGAGACGCGGGACTACCTGCTGATCGACGGCGCGCCGGCGCTGGCGTGGGTGGCCAACCACGCCGGTTTCGAGATCCACCCGTGGACGTCGACCGCGGCCACGCCGCTGCAACCGAGCTACGCCCTGGTCGACATCGATCCGGGCACCACGACGTCGTGGGAGGACACGCTGGTGATCGCCCGCCTGTACCGCGTGGCGATGGAACGCCTCGAGCTGGTCGCCCGCCCGAAGGTCACCGGCAAGCGGGGCGTGCAGATCTGGATCCCGGTGCGTGCGGGCTACACCTTCCGCGAGACGTCGGCGTTCGTCGAGCGGCTCTCCAAGACCGTCGGCGGCGTGGTGCCGGAGCTGGTGAGCTGGAAGTGGCACAAGGACCGCCGCGACGGCAAGGCCCGCCTCGACTACACCCAGAACGCGATCAACAAGACGCTCGTCGCCCCGTACAGCGTGCGCCCGGCGCCCGGCGCGCCGGTGTCGGTCCCGCTGGAGTGGGATGAGCTCGACGACCCCGACCTCCGGCCCGACCGGTGGACGATCCGCACCGTTCTCGAACGCCTCCAGACCGTGGGTGACCCGTTCGAGGCGTTGCTCGCGGCGCCCGATCAGCGCCTGCCCGAGCTCTGACTCCACCCATTGTCGGGGAACGTCCACGTTCGAGCCGGTGTGTAACGGATAGTGTCTCCTCGATGGCACGTCCGGTGTGGACGGGGTCGATCAGTTTCGGGATGGTGGCCATCCCGATCCGGCTCGTCCCGGCGGTCCGTAGGAAGAGCATTTCGTTCAACCAGCTCGACGAGCGGTCGGGTTCGCGCATCCGCTACCGCAAGGTCAGCGAGGCGACCGGGGAGGAGGTGCCCCCCGAGCACATCGTCAAGGGCTACGACCTGGGCGGATCCAACTACGTGCTGCTCACCGACGACGACCTGGCGCCGCTCGCGCCGGCCAAGTCGAAAGAGATCGGCATCGAGTCGTTCGTGCCCATCGACGATGTCGACCCGTTGATGTTCGACTCCTCGTACCTGGTGTTGCCCGACCGCAACGCCAAGCCCTATGTGCTGCTCGCCGAGGCGATGGCCGGCTCCGATCGGGTGGGGATCGGCCGCTTCGTGATGCGCCAAAAGGAATATCTGGCGGCCATCCGCTCCGACGGAAAGCATCTGACGCTGTCGACGCTGGTGTTCCCCGACGAGTTGGTGAAGCCGTCGTCGGTCGAGGAGTTCGACGAGCTCGACGGCGTCAAGGTGTCGGCCAAGGAGCTGCAGATGGCCAAGGGCCTCGTCGACGCGCTGAGCGACGAGTTCGAGGCCGGCCAGTACGTCGACGAGTACCGCAAGGCCGTCGAGCAGGTGATCGAGGACAAGGCGGCCGGCCGCACGATCGTGTACGAGGAGGAGCCGAAGTCGACCGGCACCGTGATCGACCTCTCCGCCGCGCTCGAGGCCAGCCTCGCCGAGGCCCGTGCCGCCAAGGACCGCCACCCCTCGGCCACCTCCGCCAAGAAGACCGCGGCGAAGAAGACCCGCGCCCGCAAGTCCGCCTGACGCCCGCGCCCGGTCCGTTTTCGGGAGAGCGGTGGCGTGCTGGCGGCGCACGCGCTGAGCGATGTGCGCACGTGCGGCGCGGATTGCTCATCTCCAAGGAAAGACCCGACGCAACTGGTCGATCTGGTCACCCACATTCTCACATGCCGCGGTCGATGCCCTGCTCGATCATCGACTCGACCGCCCGCCGACACCATCGCCGCCGGTCGAACACCGTCGGGCGGAGCGTGAGGGCGATGCCGTCAGGGCGCCGGACGACGTCATCCTCGGGGAGGCAGGTCGAGCGGTGGATCGTGATCCGCGAGGTCGGTGACCCGTCGGCTCCACGGCACGGCGACGTGGACCTCGGCCGCCCGTGGCGACTTGCGCAGTTGCCAGAGCACACCTGCCGTCGGAAGCAGGCGACGCCTCCGGTCTGCGCACTGACGGCCGAGCGTCGAGCGCAGTCGAGCGCCGTGGATCGACGGAGCCGACCGTCGATCAGACGACTGCCGACGTCGTGCCGACAGCGACCGAGCCGCACGTGGCTCGTGCGGCTCGCTCGAGGTCGATCTGGTCGACCCAGGTTCTCGATATCGAGAATGTCGGTGACCAGATCGCCGCTTGGTCGTCACGGGCCTTCGCGTACGACGTCGCGGGGGTCCTTGTCGTCGCGGAGGCCGAGGAACACGGGAGCGCGGATGCCGCCGCCCTCGGTCCACTCGTGGAACGCCACCTGGGCGACGAGCTCGGGGCGCACCCAGCGCAGGCGGCCGGCGCCGCCGGGGAGCTTGGGCACCTCGCCGAACGGGCACACGTCGGTCTGCAGGGCGCGCAGCTGCGGGGTGATCGCGTTCAGCAGCCGCTCGTCGAAGCCGGTCCCCACGGCGCCGGCGAACTGCAGCCGACCGTCGTCGTCGTACACCCCGACGAGCAGCGACCCGAACGTGCCGGTGCGGTTGCCCTCCCCCACCTTGTAGCCGCCGACCACCATCTCCTGCTCGTGGCGGTGCTTCACCTTCACCCACGACGGCGAGCGCCGGCCGGGCTGGTACGCCGAGTCGCGCCGCTTGGCGACGATCCCCTCGAACCCGTTGGCCCGGGTCGCCGCCAGCAGCGCCTCGGCATCGTCGCTCACCGGCGTGATCGACACCGGCGGCACCGGGTGGAGCACGTCGAGCAGTTCGGCGCGCCGCTTCGTCCACGGCTGGCGCAGCAGGCTGTGACCGTCGAGCTCGAGCAGGTCGAAGGCGACGAACGTGTGCGGCTTGTCGGGGCGGCCGACGAACTGGAACGAGTGCCGCCCGTCGTCGCCGAGGGCGATCACCTCCCCGTCGAGCACGAGGTCGTGGTCCCCCTCGATCGACGCCCGCAGCGCGGCCCCCAGCCACGGCCAACTGTCGGTGCGCGCCTTGCCCGTGGAGCTCACCACGTCGACGGCGCCGCCACGCACCCGCACGATCGCCCGGTGACCGTCCCACTTCGGCTCGTACACCCACTCGTCACCCAGGGGCAGCGTCGTGAGGTTCGCCTTCATCGGCGCCACCGGCCAGCCGACGCCCATGCGCTAGGGCTCCAACGCGGCGAGCCGGCGCCCCGCCTCGTCACGACGTTGCTCGGCCGACGACAGCTCCGCCACCGCTTCCTCGAGGTCGGCGTTGAGCGCGGCGAGCCGCTCCTGTGCTTCCAGCACCATCACGCGTGCCTCGGCCACCGCCGCCTCCCGCTTGGTGACCGAGCGCTCGGCCGCGGCGAGCGCCGTCTCGGCGGCGGCGCGCTCGCGGGCGGCGGCGGCCGCCGCCTTGCGCTCCGCCTGCTCGTCGGCGGCCTTGGCCGTGTCGTCGGCTGCTGGGGACGCCGCCTGACGCTTCGCCCCGTCCTTCTTCCTGGTCGACGTCTTCGAGGCCGTGGCCGTGCCCTTGGCGGCCTTCGACGGCGCCGACGGAGGACCCGCACCGGCGAAGGGATCGACGAGCCCGGGATCCTCGACGCCGAGCAACCCGCGGCGCAGCAGCGCCATCGCCGCGGTGCCGCCGGCGAGCACGCCCAGGCGGGCGCCGATGTCGGCGGGCGACGACCCGGCGCCGGTCTGGCCCTCCCGGGCGGCGATGCCGGCGGCCAAGCTGGCGACTCGACCGGTCTGTTCGCGCATGCGCGGCAGGGCCGCCTTCAACGCACCGGCGTCGTTGCCGGCCATCGCCGCCTCTTGGGCCGCGATGAGCTCGGCCGCCGCGTCGACGAGGTCGGCCACCGCGTCGGGCTCCTCGCGCGCGGCCATGTTCAGTGCCCAGTCCGACAGCGCCGGCCGACGCAGCTTGCCGACCGCCGCGGCGGCGTCCCCGTCGCCGCCGGCGCGCAGCTCCTTGGCCAGCCGGTTGCGCTCGGCGACGAACCCGGCCGGCGGGGTGACCATCAGGTCGACGAGCACGGCGTCGAGGTCGGTCACCGACGTCCCCATCGCCTCCGACCGTATCCGCCCGTCACGCCGGCTCGGCGAGCGTCCAGCGGAACGCCCGCGTCGCCAGTTGCCCGGCGAGCTCGCCGATCACGTCGTCGGCGACCGGGATCGCCGGCGGCAGGTGGAGCATCAGCCGGGCCCAGCTCGGCAGGGTGGCGATCGCCGCGGTGGCGATCAGCCCGTAGGCGGGCCGGGCGAGCAGCGGCAGCGGTGGCGTGAACAGCAGGTACCGCGTGGTGTCGCGGGCTTCGTGCGTGCCGGCGAGCTCGGGGCGGAAGGCACGCAGGCGCGCCTGCATCTCGGCGACGGTCTGCGGTGGATCGACGACGCCGAGGCGCGCCGCCACCATGCCGGTCTGGGCGACGTAGTCGTCGGCCTGCTCGGCGGACAGCCGATTGGCGCCGAACCGGCGGTGGGCGAGCAGGAAGCTGTCGATCTCGCTGAGGTGCACCCACTCGAGCAGGTGCGGGTCGGACGGCGCGGTACGGCCGGCCGTCGGGCGCCCGCCCGCGCACCGTGCGGTGCACGTTGCGCACCCGCCGGATCACCCGTTCGGCGTCGGCCACCGTGCCGTAGGTGGTGACGGCGAGGTACTGACTGGTCCGCTGCAACCGGCCCCACGGGTCGCCGCGGTAGCCGGAGTGGGCGGCCACGCCGGCCATCGCCAGCGGGTGCAGGCTCTGCAGCACGAGGGCCCGCAGTCCGCCGACGAACATCGCCGCGTCGGCGTGGACGATGCAGATGGCATCGTCCGGCGCGAACCACCGCTCACCGCGTGCCGTGAAGATGCGCTGGCTGTCGGTCGCGCTGCCGGCGACCCGCGACCGCACCGCGCCGGCGAGGGCGCGGCGCAGCGACGTGACCGGGTCGAGCGGGTCGAGCGGCGCCATCAGCCCCCGGCGGTGCCGGCGGTCGTCGCCTGGCTCCCGGTCCCCGTTTCCTCGAAGGCATCGACCATCGCCCACGCCGTCCGGTCGGGCAGGTCGGTGCCGTCGTTCGACAGCACGACCACCACCAGATCGAGGTCGGGCACGACCATGATGCGCTGGCCGTTGAAGCCGTCGGCGTAGAAGGTCCGCGGCACCGACGGGTCCTGGCCCACCCACCACTGGGCGCCGTACTCCGGGGCGTCGACGAACGGCGTGCGCTCGTAGTCGATCCATTCACTGGGCACGATCTGCGTACCGTCCCAGTTCCCGCCGCGCAGGTTGAGCAGACCGAAGCGGGCGAAGTCGCGGGCGCTCATGTTGATGTTCGACCCGCCGCTCATCACGCCGCTGGCGTCGAGGTCGTGCTCGACGGTGGTGATGCCGAGCGGTCCGAACAGGTTGTCCTGGGCCCAGGTCGTGCCCTCGTCGCCGTACCCGACGTGGTCGGCGATGATGCGCGACAGGATCATCGACGTGCCCGTCGAGTAGTACCACGTCGACCCCGGCTCGTCCTGCAGCGGCTTGCTCGCGGCGTAGTGGGCGCGATCGTCCTTGCCGCTGCCGAAGAGCATCTCGATCACGTCGCTCGTCCCCGAGTACTCCTCGTCCCACTGCAGGCCCGAGCGCATGTGCAGCAGGTCGTCGATGGTGATCTCGTGGCGGGGATCGCTCGGATCGGCCCACTCCGGCACGTCGGCCGGCGCCATCGGGTCGAGCTCGCCGGCGGCGACGAGCATGCCGATCATCGTGCCGGTGATCGACTTCGCCATCGACCAGGAGATGTGCGCGGCGTCGGGGTCGTAGCCCGCCTTGTAGTGCTCGACCACCAGCTTGCCGTCCTGCACCACGAGGACCGCGTCGATCCCGCCCTCGCCGCTGGGGTTGTCGAACGCGGTGAGCAGGGCGAGGTTGATCGCGTCCTGGTCGGCGCCGACGGGATCGCCGGTCGGCCAGTCCTGCGTCGGCCACGGCACGTCGGCGGGCTGACCGGGGTAGGCCGCACCGATGTCGAGGTCGATCCCGGCGGCGTCGAGGGCGGCGAGGCGCTCGGCCGGGGTGGTGAACGGCGCCGCGGTCGCCGTCGAGCCGGCGGGGACGGTGGCCGGAGGCTCCGACGTCGGTGCGGTGGCGACGGCGAGCGACGTGAGCAGTCCCACGCCGGCGAGGGCCGCGCCCCATGCGGTACGCATCATCGGCCCATCGTCGCACACGGTGCCGACCGTGCCCGTCTGGTAAGCACCGCATGTGTCGCGCGCCGTGCTGCTCGTGTCGTGCCCCGACCGGCCGGGGATCGTCGCCGCGGTCACCACGTTCGTGGCCGAGCACGGCGGCAACATCGTCGACCTGCAGCAGCACACCGACGAATCGGCCGGCGTGTACTTCCAGCGCGTCGAGGTCGAGCTCGAGGGGTTCGACATCGAGCGCGACGCCGTCGGCCCGGCGTTCGCGGCGATCGCCGAGCGCTACGCGATGCGATGGGACCTGCGCTTCGACGACGAGCGGCCGCGGGTGGCGCTGCTCGCGTCGAAGGAACCGCACTGCCTGTTCGACCTGCTCGGGCGGTGGCGAGCGGGCGAGCTCGACATCGAGGTGCCGGTGGTGATCAGCAACCACCCGGACCACGCCGAGGCGGCCGGCTGGTTCGGCGTCGAGTACCGCCACCTGCCGATCGTCGACGACGACAAGGTCGCTCAGGAAGCGGCGGTCGAGGCGGTGCTGGCCGAGCACGACGTCGAGGTGGTCGTGCTGGCGCGCTACATGCAGGTGCTGTCGGCGGGGTTCTGCGAGCGCTGGGCGGGACGGGCGATCAACATCCACCACTCCTTCCTCCCGTCGTTCGGGGGTGCCCGCCCCTACCACCAGGCCCACGATCGCGGCGTGAAGCTGATCGGCGTCACCGCCCACTACGTCACCGCCGACCTCGACGACGGGCCGATCATCGAGCAGGACGTCACGCGGGTCAGCCACCGCGACGACGTCGCGGCGCTGCGGCGCAAGGGTCGCGACCTCGAGGTGAGCGTGCTGGCCCGGGCCCTGCGCGCCCACCTCGACCACCGCACGTTGGTGCACGGCCGGCGCACGATCGTGTTCGAGTAGCGCGGTCCGATGGCACGGTCTCGAACCACCGTCTAGGTTCGGCGGCTTCGACCGCCGGAACGGATGGAGCATCGCGATGGGACTGACGCAACGGGAGCAGCAGGAGGTCGCGTCGGCGAACGAGTCGGGACGACAGCCGGTGATGTTCGTCCACGGGCTGTGGCTGCTCGCCGGCAGCTGGGACGCCTGGCGCGGGCTGTTCGAGGAGCGCGGGTACGCCACCTTGGCGCCGGGATGGCCGGACGATCCCGATTCGGTCGCCGAGGGGCGGGCCAACCCGGACGCCTTCGCCGGCAAGGGCGTCGCCGAGATCACCGACCACTTCGGCGAAGCGGCGCGGCAGCTCACGCGACCACCGGCGATCATCGGCCACTCGTTCGGCGGGCTGATCACGCAGAAGCTGGCCGGCGAGGGCCTCGCCGCCGCAGCCGTGGCGATCGACCCGGCGCAGATGCGCGGCGTGCTGGCGCTGCCCCTGTCGACGCTGAAGGCGTCGTTCCCGGTGCTGCGCAACCCGGCCAACAAGTCGAAGGCGGTGATGCTGACGTACGAGCAGTGGCGCTACGCCTTCGCCAACGCCGTCGACGAGGACGAGGCCAAGGCGCTGTACGAGCAGTACCCCGTGCCGGGAGCCGGTCGACCGCTGTTCCAGGCGGCGTTCGCCAACTTCAACCCGAAGGCCGAGACGGCGGTCGACACGTCCAACGCCACGCGCGGGCCGCTGCTGATCATCTCCGGCGAGGTCGATCACATCGTGCCCAAGGCGGTCGCCCACGGTGCGTACAAGCGCTACGGCAAGTCGACGGCGACCACCGAGTTCGTCGAGATGGCCGGCCGCGGGCACTCGCTGGCCCTCGACAGCGGGTGGCGTGAGGTCGCCGACACGGCGCTGGCCTTCCTCGAGAAGTCGGGCGTGGGTCCGAGCTAGCTCGGCCCGACCACCACCGGGGCGAGAGCGATCGCCTCGATCTCGAAGCGGATCGTGGACGGCAGGCACCCGGTCAGCGTGGTGCGCACCGGCAGCGGCTCGCTGAAGTAGTCGCGGTAGCGGGCGTTGTACTCGGCGAGGTCGGACGGGTCACGCACGTACGAGGTCACCTTCACCACGTCGGCGAGGGTGCAGCCGTGCGCGGCGAGGGCGCGTTCCAGGTTGCCGATCGATCGATCCATCTCCTCGGCGAACGGGGCCGCCACGATGGCACCGTGCTCGTCGACCGACGCGTGACCGGAGGTGAACACGAAGCCCGCCGCCTGCAGCGCGCCGGTGAAGTTCGCGGTGTTGCCGTCGACGCGCGGGGGCTCGGTCATGACGGCGTCTGGATCCAACGAGGGTCGATCGATGACGGCACGCTAGGAGCCAGCCGACGCGGCGACCAAACGTCCGCATCGCCGGGGCCGTGCCGACGGCCCTTCGCAAGGGTTGTCTCATTGTCAGACAAGTAAGGTGCGGCCGTGGATGTCCTCGCTCGCCTCGACGCGACCGTTGGCGAGTGCCCGCTCTACCACGCCGCCGACGACGTCCTCTACGTCGTCGACATCCCCGCCGGGCGGCTGTGGCGCTGCCCGCTGACCGGCTCGGCCGAGCACATCGACATCGGTGAGCCGCTCGGGTGCGTCGCGTTCGTCGCCGATGGCGGCTTCCTGCTCGGCACGCGCACCGGCGTGGCGACGCTGGCGTCCTGGCACGCGACACCGCAACCCTGGCTGACGCTCGAACCCGAGCTCCCGACGCAGTGCAACGATGGCCGCTGCGACCGCACCGGCCGCTTCGTCGTCGGCACGGCGACCATCGATCAGTCGGCGACGGGTGCCCTCTACCTCGTCGACCACGACGGGACCGTCAGCCAGCTCGTCGCCGGCATCGGCATGTCGAACGGCATCGACTGGACTCCCGACGGCGCGGTCGCCTACTACGCCGACAGCATCGCCGGGACGGTGACCCGCTACCCGTGGGATGCCGACGCCGGGCGCCTCGGTACCGGCCGGGTGCTCGTCGCCATCGACCCGAACGAGGGAGTGCCCGACGGCCTGACCGTCGACGACGAGGGTTGCGTGTGGCTCGCCGTGTGGGGCGCCGGCGAGGTGCGCCGCTACGACGACGACGGGCGCTTGCTCCGAACCCTGCCGTTCCCGACCGCCCACGTCAGCAGCTGCTCGTTCGGCGGTGCCGGCGGCGACCGCCTGTTCGTGACGACGGCACGCGCCGGCATCGCCCCCGACGACCCCGGCTACGCCGAGGCCGGCGCGGTGTTCGTCGTCGACCCGGGCGTCACCGGGCCGCTGCCCACACCGTTCCGCCGCGGCGGCGGGTCATGACGACACCGCTCACGATCGGCGTGGTCGGCCTCGGCTCGATCGGGCGACGCCACGCCCGGCTGCTCACCGGCTGCGAGCGCGTCGTCGTCCGAGTGTTCGACGAAGATCCAGGGGCGGCGGCCGACCTCACCGGCGTCACGTCGATGGCGAACGTCGACGAGCTGATCGCCGCCTGCGACGGCGTGGTGATCGCCACCCCCGATGCGTTCCACGCGCCGCTCACCGTCGCGGCCTGTCGGGCCGGGACGCCGGTGCTGGTGGAGAAGCCCGTGAGCGACACCCTCGCCGGAGCGCACGAGATGGCCGCGGCGGCCGCGGCGACCGGCGTGCCGGTGCTCGTCGGCCATGTGCTTCGTCACCTACCGGTGCTGAGCCGCCTCGAGGAGCTGCTGGACGGCAGTGCGATCGGCACGCCGGTGTCGTTCCATGCCACCGTCGGTGCCTACGAGACCCTCGAGTTGGCCCGTACGCGGTTCGACACCACCGCCCGCCATCGCCTGGCGTTCGACTACACGCACGAGTGGCACTACATCCAGTGGCTGCTCGGGCCGATCGCCCGTTGCGTCGCCGCGTGCCACCTGGGCGGCGACCTCCCGCTGCGCCAGGATCCCAACGTGATCGACGTGCTGGTGGCGATGGCGTCGGGTGTCACCGGCAGCGTGCACCTCGACTACGTCGAGCGCAACGGCGGCCGGGCGATCCGGATCGTCGGCGACCGCGGCGTGCTCACCGCCGATCTCGGCGACGGGACGATCACCACCCGCACCCCGGCCGGCGAGCTCCGACACGAGCAGCACGTCGAGGAACGCGATGCCGCGTTCCGGCGCCAGCTCGGTCACTTCCTCGACGTGGTCGCCGGCGCCGCTCCGACGGTGACGATCGAGGAGGCGACACGGGCCCTCGCCGTTGCCGAGGCGGTGGTGGCGTCGTGCGAGGCGGGGACGTGGCAGGACGTCGATCGGCGTGAGGTCGCCGTCAGATCGCGGTCCAGCCACCGTCGACCGGCAGGTTCACGCCCGTCACGTACTGCGACGCATCGGAGGCGAGGAATGCCACCGCCCCCTTGATGTCCTCGGGGCCGGCGAGACGGTGCAGGGGCACGCGCCGCTCGTAGTTGGCGACGAACGCCGCCGGCTGATCGTCGTCGCTCAGGCCACCGGGGCTGACGCAGTTGACACGCACCCCGTGGCGCCCGAGCCAACTGGCGAGATGGCGGGTCAGCGTGATCATCCCGCCCTTGTCGTAGGCATAGAACGCCGGCGAGGAGAGATCGGTGCCCTCGTAGATGCCGAAGTCGGCGCCGACCATGCCGTAGATGCTGGCGACGTTGACGATCACGCCCCGGCCGCGGGCCACCATCGGCACACTGGCGTGCTTGCACATCAGGAACAGCCCGAGCGAGTTCACCGTCGACGTCGCCCGCCACTGCTCGGCCGTCGTCACGTCGATCGTGCCGCCGTCGCGGGCCACGGCGTTGTTGACCAGCACGTCGACCGCTCCGTGATCGTCGAGGACGCCGGTCCAGAAGGCCGCGATCGACGACTCGTCGGCGAGGTCGAGCGGCCGCGCCGATGCCGCCCAGCCCTGCTCGATGAGCTCCGACGCCAGCGCGCCGCACGCCTCGACGTCGCGGGCGGCGACCACGACGTGGGCCCCGAGCTCGGCGAGGGCGGCGACGATGTGGCGGCCGTACAGCCCCGCGCCGCCCGTGACGACGGCGACCTGGCCGGACAGGTCGAACAGCTGCGTCACCGTTCGTGGCTTGCCCGCCCCTCCCACCTGCCGAACTGTACCGATCCACCGATGACCCGCTCCCTTCCACAATCGAGGCCCCGATGACCGATCCCGCACCCATCCCATCCGGCGGCGTGATCCCGCCGCTCGTCACGCCGATGCTCCCCGACGGCACCCCGGACCTCGACTCGTTCGACCGGCTCGTCACCCACGTGGTCGCCGGGGGGGCGTCCGGGATCCTCGTCCTCGGCTCGACCGGCGAGAACGGCCTGCTGTCGAGCCAGGAACGCTCGGCGGTCGCCGCCCATGCCATCGAGCGCTGGGGGGCCGAGCTCCACGTGATGGTCGGCGTGCCGGCGATGGGGCTCAAGGACGCCTACGTCGACGCCGTCGGCTACGCCGCACTCGGCGCCGGCTCGCTGCTCGTGCCGGCCAACTACGGCTTCGCTCTCTCCCCCACCGAGCTCGCCGAGTACTACCGCGAGATCGCCGCCGCCGGCGGCGGCACGCCGATCGTGCTCTACAACGTTCCGACTCGCGTGGGCATCAACCTCGATCCCCCGCTGGTGATCCAACTCGCCCGCGACGGCCGGATCGCCGCGGTCAAGGACTCGTCGGGCAACCTCGAGGCCCACCGGCTGATCGCCGACGGCACGGCATCGGTCGACGGCTTCCGCCGCTTCACCGGCAGCGAGCTGTCGATCGACGGCGCCCTGCTCGCCGGCTTCGACGGCGCCGTGCCCGGTCTGGCCAACGTCTTCGTCGAACGCCACGTCGCCCTGCTCGCCCACGCCGCGGCCGGCGACTGGAAGGCGGCGTCGGACATGCAGGCCGCGATCGCGGCCTGCGCTCGCATCTACGAGGCGCCGCGCGCCACCAACAGCTTCTCCGGGGTGGCGATCGGCGCACTCAAGGAGGCGTTGGTGCAGCTCGGCATCATCGCCCATGCGACGACGTCGCCGGCGTTCGGACCACCCGACAGCGCGTTTCGCGACCACGTGGCCGCCGTGCTCGCCGACGCGGCGGGTCGGCCATGACCGCCGAACCGCGCGTCACCCGGACGACGCTCGACGCCGGCCAGGGGGTGGCCCTCGAGCTCGTCGCGGTCGACGGCGCCGTCGACGGTCCGACCGTTGCCGTGTTCGGCGCCGTGCACGGCGACGAGCTCGAAGGCGTCGCCGCGTCGCGAGCCGTCGCTCGGAACGTCGCCACCGCCCTCGTCGCCGGTCGGGTGCTGCTGGTCCCGGTCGCCAACCCGCTGGCGTTCGCCACGCGCACGCGCACGACGCCGTCCGACGGAGCCAACCTCGCCCGCAGCTTTCCCGGCACGCGCCGAGGGCACCGACACCGAGCGGATCGCCGACGTCCTCACGCGCCAGGTCATCGCCGAGTGCGACCTGCTGATCGACCTCCACTCGGCCGGCGTCGCCTACTCGATGCCGCTCTTCGTCGGGTGCGCCGGCGGCGCCGACGAGGTGTCCCAGCGGTCGGTCGCCGCGGCGACCGTGTTCGGTGCCCCGCTCGGTTGGGAGCACGCCGTGATGAACCCGGGACGCAGCCTGTCGGCCGCTCTCGATCTCGGCATCCCCGGGATCTACGTCGAGGGCAGCGGCGGCGGCGCTCTCGCCCTCGCCGAGGTCACCACCTACGTCGACGGGGTCCTCGACGTGCTCGCCGACTACGGCATCCTCGGCCCCCGGGCGCCGCGACCATCGACCAGCCGGTGGGTGATCGGCGGCGACGGCGACGTGGACGCCTCGGTCGCCACGTCGACGGACGGATGGTGCGTCACCGCCGTGAACGCCGGGGACGCGGTCGCCGAAGGCGACCTGATCGCCGAGATCATCGATGCCGACGCCACCGTCGTCGAGCGCATCGTCGCGCCGCGGCCGGCGACGGTGATGATGCTGCGCCGCCACGCCCAGGTGGCCGCCGGCGATGGCATCGTCATGTTCGGGCCGGTCGTCACGGTCCGGTCCGAGCAGCCGGCCGGCGACCCGACCAGTGAGCGAGCGCGTCGCCATCGTCACCGGCGGCGACGGCGGGATCGGCTCGGCGATCGTCGCCCGGCTGCGCGCCGACGGTCTGGCGGTCGTGGCCGCCACCGAGGAGCGCTACGACCTCGCCCAGGGCGACGCCTGCCGGCGCCTCGTCGCCGACTGCGTGGCCGAGTTCGGCGGCGTCGACGTGTTGGTGAACAACGCCGCCGTCACCGGACCGGCCGCGCTGATGACCCTCGACGAGTGCACCGACGAGCGCTTCGATCACGTGCTCGCGGTGAACCTCGGCGCGGCGTTCCGCTGCGCGCGCGCTGCCGCGCCCGCGATGCGCGAGCGCGGCGGCGGCGTGATCGTGAACATCGGCTCGGTCGCCGCCTTCGCCGCCCAGCGCAACGCGGTCGCCTACGCCGCGTCGAAGGCGGGACTGCTCGGCCTCACCCGCGGTCTCGCCTTCGACCTCGCCGCCGACGACATCCGCGTCGTGTTCGTCGCGCCGGGCGACATCGCCATCCCCACCGACGCCGGGACGCCCGACGCCCGCCCGGACACCGACGCGACCTGGGTCCGAGCGACGCCCCTCGGTCGTCGCGGCACGCCGACCGACGTGGCCGGCCTGGTGTCGTTCCTCTGTTCGCCCGACGCGGCGTTCGTGACCGGCACGAGCATCAGCGTGGACGGCGGCTGGCTGACCTACTGACGGCGCACGTGCTCGGCCGTCACCAGCGCGGCCGACGCGACGCCGGCCACGGCGAGCGCACGCTCGAACTCGGCGAGGATGCGCCCCAGCTCGGCGAACACCGCCTCCTCGCCGCCGGCGGCGAGCGCCCACAGCACCGTGCGACCGACGAGTGCGGCGTCGGCGCCGAGCGCCAGCGCCCGCAACACGTCGACCCCGGTGGCGATCCCGCCGTCGAGGAACAGCGGGGCGCCGACCGGCTCGATCGCGGCGAGGGCGTCGGCCGCTCCGATCATGCCGTCGAGCACCCGCCCGCCGTGGTTCGACACCACGACGCCGGCCGCGCCCAGCTCGACCGCGCGGCGGGCGTCCCGACCATCGAGCACGCCCTTCACCACCACCGGCACCCCGGCCCAGGCCACGAGATCGGCGAGGTCGTCCCAGACGATCCGCGCACTCATCAGCGGTTCGTCGTCGTGGTGGGCGTACGCCACGCCGGGCGGCAGCCTCACCGTGCTCCCGAGCGGTGCGAAGCGGCCCGGCGGCGGCATGTCGACCGTCAGGACGACAACGCGCGCCCCGGCCGCGATCGCCCGGCCGACGATCCGCCGGTTCGCATCGGGTTCGGCGAACGGGTAGAGCTGGAACCACAGGTCGAGGCCGGCCACGGCGCCGACGTCCTCGACCGGCACCGTGCTGCTCAGCGACAGGATCATCGGCACGCCCACCCGCGCCGCGGCCCGCGCCATGGCCAACTCGCCGTCGGGGTGCACCATGCGCTGGCCAGCCATCGGGGCGATCGCCAACGGCAGGGCGCAGTCGCGGCCGAACAACGACCGCGTCGTCGCGACCGCCGACACGTCGACGAACGAGCGCGGCACGATCCGCCAGCGATCGAGCGCCCGACGGTTCTCGGCCCGTGTCTCACCCAGCGCCGCCCCGTCGGTGACGTAGGCGACGACGTCGGCCGGCAGGTCGGTGGTCACGGGAGTCGCCCGGCGTGGCGCAGCAGTCCGATCGCCGCGGCCGCGACCCCGGCGCGCAGGTCGTCGATCGCGGAGGCGGACGACGCGGCGACGTGCGGCGTGAGGAGCAGGTTGGGCGCGTCGGCCAACGGGTCGTCGGCCGGGTCGGGCGGCTCGTTCACCCGCACGTCGAGCGCCGCCGCCCCGACCCGCCCGCTGCGCAGCGCCTCGGCCAGCGCCCGTTCGTCGACCAGCGCGCCCCGCGCCACGTTCACGATCACCGGCTGCGGACGACCGAGCGCGGCGAACGCCGCCGCGTCGAGCACCGGCGCGCCGCCGGCCTTCGACGACGCACACACGACGATCGCGTCCGAACGGGCGAGCAGCTCGTCCTTGGAGACGAGTGGCAGTTCGGCGTCGCCCCCCTTGATGAACGGATCGAAGGCGATCGTCGTCGCGCCGAACGCGCGGAGCCGCCCGGCGACGGCGCGACCGATCCGGCCGGCGCCGATGATGCCGGCGGTGAGCCCCGCCGTTCGCCGGATCGTCCGCTGGTCCTCGGGTTGCAACCAGCCGCCCCGCGCGGTCGTGTCGAGCCAGTGCGGCAGCCGCCGGATCGAGGCCAGCACCAGCAGCGCGGCGTGGTCGGCGACCTCGGCCGTGCAGTAGTCGGGGACGTTGCGCACGGCGATCCCGGCGGCGGCCGCCACGTCGAGGTCGACGCCGTCGAGACCGACCGAGTAGGTGACGAGGCCGACGCAGCGGGTCAGCCGGGCGATGAGCGCGGCGTCGAATCGCCGCTCACCGCGCAGCACGACGTCGGCGTCGGCGAGCGCCCGTTCGTTCTCCTCGAACCCGCTCGGCACGACGAGCTCGGCCCCGGCGTCGGCGAGCAGACGCCGCTCCAGTGAGTAGTCCCAACGCCCCGACCACAGCGGAGCAGTCGGCGAGCACGACCGGGGCGGGCATCGCCGCCGGATGATAGTGTTTGTCTGACAATTCTACAATTCACGAACCGGTCGGGTTCGTCGACGGGAGGTCGGGTGCCCAGCATCAGCGTCACACAGCGCGGGACGGTGGACGATCGCGAGAGCGCGTTCCCCCAGGCCACCGAGCTGCTCGACGGGACGATGGTGTGCTCGTACAGCAACGCCGGTGGCCAGTTCTCCACCGGCGGCACCGACTGGGCCCGCTTCCACGACGACACGGCGACCTGGACGGTGGAGGGCACGCTGCTCCCCGTCAGCCTCGACCCGCCGAGCAGCAACTTCCTCAAGCTGTCGCGCTCGGTGGACGGATCCGTCGTCTACGCCTACGGCGCACGGTCGCGACAGCTCGACGACGTGCGCTTCGGCGAGCGCTTCTCCGAGGCGATCATGTGCACGTCCACCGATGGGGCCCACACCTGGTCGGCGCCGACCGTGGTGGCGATGCCGACGAGCGGGCTCGAGATCTCGCACGGCATCTGCGCCTTGGCGTCAGGACGTCTGCTCGCCCCGGCGGCCACGATCGACGACGGTCGGCTCGGCGAGCGGGTGATCGCCGCCGTCTCCGACGACGGCGGCGCCACCTGGCCGCGCACGGTCGTGGTGATGGAGGACCCGGCCGGCGAGCGGGGGTACCTCGAGCAGAAGCTGGCGCTCCTCGACGACGGGCGCGTGTTGGCGACGGCGTGGACGGTGACGCTCGACGGGCTCGTCGACCAACCCAACTCCTTCGCCCTCTCCGACGACGAGGGCGAGACGTGGTCGCCGCCGGTGTCGATGGGCATCCAGGGCCAGACGCTCTCGACGGTGCACCTCGGCGGTGATCGGTTCCTCGTGCTCTACAACCGCCGCTACGGCCATCAGGGCATCGTCGCCGCGCTGGCCCGGCTCGCCGGCGACGACTGGATCGTGGACGAGGAGATCCTGGTGCACGACACCCAGCGCACGCGCGACGGCCGTGTTCGCGACGGTGGCGTGGACGAGATGCTCGACTTCGAGTTCGGCTTCCCGACGGCGACGGCACGGCGCGACGGCAGCTACCTCGTCACCTACTGGGCCGTGCTCGACGGGCGGTGCGGGGCCCGTTGGGCCTCGCTGCGCATCGATCCGTGATCCGCCGACCCAGCCGGTCAGGCCGGCAGCGGCACGCCGGCGGCGGCGAGGTGCTCCGCCAACTCGTACAGCGATTCGTCGGTGTCGGCGACACCGGGCGCGGCGCACACCAGGCGGTCGAGGCCGAGCTCGTTCCACGCGGCGATCTCGGCCACCCGGCTCTCGGCGTCGGCGACGCTCATGTTCATGATCGACGGCACGTCGTGCTGCTCCATCATCCGCTGCTTGCCCGTCACCGTCACGTCTCGGTACGGCCAGCACGGGTTGATGCCGGCCGCCACGGTGATCGTCGCCGGGTCGCGCCCGATCTCGCGGCAGCGCTCGTGCAACACGTCTCGGTGCTCGACGAGCTCGTGGGGCATCACGTCGATGTTGACCTCGTCGGCGTAGCGGGCGGCCAGCCGGAACGTCACCTCCTTGCCGTGACCCCCGATCAGCAGCGGGATGTGATCGCGCCCGCCGGTGCGCGGTGCGTTGGTGGCGTTGGTGACGTGGGTGAACTGCCCGGCCCACGTGAGCGGCGGCTCGTTCCGGCGGGTCAGCCGCGAGATGACCTCGAGGTGCTCGCCCAGCAGGCGCAGACGCTGACCGACGGGCGGAAAGTCGATCCCGACCCATTCGGCTTCACTGGGTTTGAAGCCGGCACCGAGGCCGAGCACCAGTCGGCCGTCGCTGACCGTGTCGAGGGTGCTCGCCATCTTCGCCGTCATCGCCGGGTGCCGCAACGACGAGTTGACCACGACGAAGCCGAGCTCCACCCGCGGCACGATCGACGCCAGGGCCGTCATCGCGGTCACGCCGTCGAACGCCACACCCTCGGGATCCCACTTCGCCACGACGTGCTCGCCCATCCAGATCGACTCGAAACCGAGCCGCTCGCCGAGCTGGGCGATCTCGACGATGCGCTCCCACGCCGGTCGCGGCTCCCAGCCGTCGAAATCGTTGAAGTAACCCTGCGGGATCAGCAGTCCCAGTTTCATCGACATCGCTCCTTGTACAATCGTCTGACAATCCGTTGCGAGAACCGGACCGAGTCCACCGTTGCTCGCTGCCGACGCCCCCGCGAGGCACCCGCTGGAGTTCCCCGTGCCTGCATCCAATGACCCAGTCTCCGCCCCGGTCGTCGGCTACGTGACCCTGGAGCGGCCCTCGACGAGCGACGCCGTGGCGCGTGAGCTGACACGTCAGATCCTCGACGGTTCGATCCCGGCCGGCACGCGACTTCGCGAGGTCGAGCTGGCCGAGGGGTTCCACGTCAGCCGCCAATCGCTGCGCGCCGGACTGGCCCAGCTGGTGCACGAAGGACTGCTGCGCCGCTCGCCCCACCGCGGCGTGTGGGTCCCCAACCTCACGGCCGAGGACGCTCGACGACGTGTACCGCGTGCGCGCCGTGCTCGAGATCGAAGCCGCCCGCTTCGTGACCGAACACCCCGATCGCCTCGGACCGCTCGACGAGGCGCTCGGGCGGATGCGGGCCGTGCCGAGCGACGCCGGCTGGGGCACGACGATGGAAGCCCACCTCGGCTTCCACCTGGCGCTGGTCGACGCGGCCGGCAGCCCGCGCCTGTCGCGGGCCTACCGGCAGATCTGGTCCGAGGCGTGGCTCGGACTCGTCGCATCGCGAGAGCACGCCGAGTTGGCGACGCCGCGGGGCCAGGCCCGCCAGCATTCCGAGCTGCTCAGCGTCTTTCGCGACGGCGACCCCGACCGCTCGGCGCGGGCCGTCCGCGAGCACATGCAGCCCGGGCTCGATGCCGCGCTCGAGGAAGAGCGCAACGTCCACGGGCCGGCGGACCGTCAGCGCCGCGCCGGATCGGCGGGCCGGGCGACGAGCGGTCCGATCGCGTCGGCGTAGGCGAACAACGCCGGCAGCCCGCCGGTGTGCCAGAACACGACGGTGTCGCCAGGGTCGAGCACTCCGGAACGGACGTCGGCGATGAGCGCCGCCGCCGCCTTGGCGCTGTACACCGGGTCGAGCACGATCGCCTCGGTGCGGGCGAACAGCCTCAGCGCTTCGACGCCGTCGGTGGTCAGCACGCCGTAGCGCTCGCCGACGTGGCTCGTCGAGGTCTCGACGTCGAGCGCGCTGACGCGCACCGGGAGGTCGAGCAGCTGGGCCGCCCCCTCGACCAGCCGCGAGACCTCTTGCTCGATCGTGCGATCGGGGAAGATCGCCCGCTCGTTGGGCGAGATCGCCCGCACGACGAGGTCGGAGCCGCTCGCCCGCAGCCCCAGCAGCAGTCCGGCATGGGTGGTGTCGAGCGACGAGACGTAGAGGTGCGACAGGCTGACGCCGGCCGCGGCCGCCTGGTCGAGCAGCTCCACGGCACCGCTCACGTACGCCGCCGCATGCAGCACCTTGTCGTCCTCGCTCGCCTGCGGCGCCGCGTACACCACCTCGCCGGCCGCGGCCAGCTCGTCGGCCAACTCGGCGAGACGCCGGGTCTGCGCCGCCCGATCGTCGCCGACCAGTTGGACGGTCGCGCCGTAGAGGTAGTCGAGCAGCAGCGAGCCCTGCGGGTGCTCGTCGCCCTCGCGGATCACGCGCAGCACGAGGTGGCAGTGGAGTCCGAGCCGGGCGCACCCGGCGGCGAGCTGGCGCGAGTAGTTGGACTGGGCAGCCGATCCGCCGACCACGGCGGTGGCGCCGGCGGCGACCGCCTTGGCGAGCACGAACTCGAGCATGCGCGTCTTGTTGCCACCGAGCGGTCCGCCGGCCAGGTCGTCACGCTTGATGTGGAGGCGCGGCCCGCCGAGCGCCGCCGTCAGCCGGGGCAGCGGCTCGAACGGCGTCTCGCGGACGCCGAGGTCGACGCGAGGGAGTCGGGCGAGGGCGGCCCTGACGACGTCGCGGGACGCGGCCGTCGTCGCGTCGGTGGTGCTCATCGGCGCTCCCGCTGCACGAGCGCGATCAGGGCGACGACGACGACCGAGAACGCGGTGAGCAGCACCGAGACGACGGCGATCACCGGGCTCGCCTCGGAGCGCACGAAGTCCCACAGCAGGCGGGGAAGCGTCACGGCGCGCGTGCCGCTGACGAACAGGGCGATCAGCAACTCGTCGAACGACGTGAGGAATGCGAACAGCGCGCCGGCGAGGATCCCGGGCCGCACGAGGGGGATCGTGATCGTCCACAGGGTCCGCACCCGATTCGCCCCGAGGCTCATCGCCGCCCATTCGAGCCGCTCGTCGAAGTTCTTCAGGGTGGCGGCGACGATCACCGTCACGTACGGGATCGCCAGCACCGTGTGCCCGAGCACGATGCCGAGGGACGAACCGAGCATGTGCAACGGCACGTAGAAGAGGAACAATCCGACCGCGAGGACGATGACCGGCAGCACGAGCGGGAGCAGCAGGATCGTCTGGATCAGGTACTTCCCACGGAACTGCACGCGAGCGATCGGGATCGCCGCCAGCCCGCCGAGCACGGTCGACAGCACGCTGGTGGCGAGGGCGATGCGGATGCTCAACCAGGTGGCGCCCACCCAACGGCTGTTGCGGTTCTCCTCGCCGATGCCGAGGAAGTCGCGGTACCACACCACCGAATAGCCGCTCGGTGGGAACTCGATGCGGCGCACCGGGTTGAACGAGATCGGGATCGTCACCAGCAGCGGGAACACGAGGTAGAACACGACGAGGGCGGAGCCGAGGGCGAGCGCGGGGTGACGCCACTGCACGGCCCGCCAGTCGCGCCGATGACGCCCGGTGAGCTCGACGGCGCCCGCCGCGGTCGCCGCGGTCGCGGTCATCGGCCACCACCGAAGAGGCGGTCGAGGCCGTAGCGCCGCTGGTACACGTAGACGATCACGCCGGTGACGCCGAGCAGCATCACCGACAGCGCGCCGCCGAGACCCCAGTCGAGCGTGCGCTGCATCTGCAGCTGGATCAGCCCGGCGATCGTGAACTCGCTGGTGCCGCCCAGCACCACGGGCGTGACGAAGAACCCGAGGGCGAGGATGAACGTGAGGATCGTGGCCGTCGCCAAGCCCGGCTTGCTGAGCGGGAAGTACACGTGGCGGAACGCCTTCCACGGCGTGGCCCCGAGGCTCTTGGCGGCGTTCGGAAGGCTGCGGTCGATCCCGCGCATCACGGCGAGGCACGGCAGGATCACGAACGGCAGCAGGGCGTGCACCATGCCCGACACCGCGGTGAACGTGTTGAACATCAGCGGCAACGGATGGTCGATCACGCCGAGGCGCATCAGCAGCTTGTTGACGAAGCCCTCGCGCCCGTACAGCACCTGGAACGAGTAGGTGCGCGCCAGCAGGCTGGTCCACAGCGGCACGAGCACCCCGAGCAGCGCGATCGCGGCGACAACGGGGCGGGCGCGGGAGATGAAGTAGGCGACGGGGTACCCGAGCGCCACGGCGATCACCGTCACGATCACGGCGAGGCGCACCGTCTGCAGCAGCACCTTGCGGTAGACGTGGTTGGTGATGATCTCGCCGTAGTGACGGCCGGTGAAGTCGGGGTCGAACAGGCTCTCCTTGGCGACCATGAAGAGCGGAACGAAGAAGAAGGCGATCTGGAACAGCAGCGCCGGCAGGATCAGCAGGCGAGAGTCGCGTCGATAGGCGGGCACCGGCTTGCGCTCGGGAAGGGCTGCTGCCGTCATGGCGATCGTCGCGGTGTCCTGGCCGGCGGGAAAGACGCGCAGGTCCTCGGCGGCCCACGTGAGCGCGAGGCGCTGCCCGAAGGCGAAGGGCACGCTGCCCGGCCGGTTCTGGATGCGCAGCACGAAGCGTCGTCCTCGATCGGTGGCGACGACGTAGCGGCTCATCTGCCCGATGAACGTCACCTCCTCGCACGTGACCGGGACGGCGTTGGCACCGTCACCGGGCACGCCGGCGGCATCGACGGCGACGATCTTCTCGGGCCGGATCATCGCCACCACCGGTGCTCCCGGCATCGAGATGGTCGACCGACCGGCCGTCGAGCCGGTGGCCCTCGTCGCTGTCCATCGCCACCACGCCGTCGTGGCTCGCCGTCACCCGGCCGCCGATCGCGTTGGACTCCCCGACGAACGTCGCCACGAACGCCGTCGCCGGGCGGTTGTAGAGCTCGTCGGGTGTGGCGTACTGCTCGACCCGGCCGCGGTTCATCACGGCGATGCGGTCCGACATCACCAGCGCTTCCTCCTGGTCGTGGGTGACGTAGATGACCGTGATGCCGAGCGTGTTCTGCAGCCGCTTGATCTCGAACTGCATCTGCTCGCGCAGCTGGCGGTCGAGGGCGCCGAGCGGCTCGTCCATCAACGCCAGGCCCGGCTCGAAGACGACCGCCCGGGCCAGGGCGACGCGCTGCTGCTGACCGCCGCTCAGCTGGCGGGGGTAGCGGTCGCCGTACGTCTCGAGCTGCACCAGCCGCATCGCCTCCTCGACGCGTCGGCGCGACTCGGCCTTCGACACGTCACGCATCCGCAGCGGGAAGCCGATGTTCTCGGCGACGCGCATGTGCGGGAACAGGGCGTAGTGCTGGAACACCACGCCGATGTCGCGCTGGTGCGGTGGCAGCCGCGAGATCTCGCGGTCGCCGACCGTGATCGCCCCCGCCGTGACGTCCTGGAAGCCGGCGACCATCATCAAGGTCGTCGTCTTGCCCGAACCGCTCGGCCCGAGCAGCGACACGAACTCGCCGGCGGCGATGTCGAGGCTGATGTCGTCGACGGCGACGACGTCGTCGTAGCGCTTGGTCAGCCGCTCGAGCCGCACCGGCGCACCGCGTGACCGGCCCCGCTGATCGGGGCCGGTTCCGACTCCCGACGGCGCCGGCGTCATGGCGCCGTCCGGGAGAGGGGCCGGGGTGTCGTGGTCAGAGTGTCGCAGGCGCGTGCTCAAGCTCGGCTGGCTCAGCGATGGTCGGGCGCGGCCCGGCTCAACCGAGGATCCACTCGGCGAAGCGCTGCTCGGCCTCGGGCTGGTTCTCGGCCCACCAGTCGTTGCCGGCCGGTGCCAGCTTGACGTAGTTCTCCGGCGCCGTGGTCAGCAACGGACGGATGGCCGGGTCGACCATCTCCATGCCGAGCACGTTGGTGAACCCGATGTTGGTCGCCTCGGCCAGCACCTTGTGGAACTCCGGCGTGTTCATCGCCAGGGCGACGGCGTGCTGCGCCTGGAGCGTGTTCGGCCCGCCCTTGATGATCACGTAGTCGGCTTCCTCGGCCGTGCCCTGCTCGAAGACGAAGTCGATCGGCTCACCGTCGGACTTCAAGGTCACGCAGCGGCTGGTGTAGAAGTTGAACAGATCGGCCTCGCCGGCGAGGGCGAGGTCCTGCATCGGCTGTCCACCGTCGACCCACTTGACGACCGAGTCACGGACGCCGTCGAGCGACGCGAACGCCGCGTCGAGGTCGAGCGGGTAGAGGTCGGCCGGCGCGATGCCCGAGCCGAGCGCGGCGCCGGGGAGCGTCTGCAGCGCGCCGCTGCGCAGGGCGCGGCGCCCGGGGAACTTCTCGACGTCGTAGAAGTCGACCCACGACGTCGGTCCCTCGCCCTCGCCGTAGGCCTGCGTGGTGTTCCACGCCATGTGGTGGGCGCCGACGCCGGCGAGCACGAAGAACTCCTGGGCCGCGCCCTCGAGCAACTGCGACGGGTCGAGGATGCTGTAGTCGATCGGCTCGAGCCAGCCTTCCTTGGCGGCCCGGGCGGCGAAGAACGCGTCGGCGTCGATGACGTCCCAGTCGATCTGGTTGGTGCGGATCTGCGCCTCGATGAGGGCGTAGTCGAGCGTGCCGACGACCGTGACGTTCTCGACCCCGTAGTCCTCCTGGAGGACGTCGAAGATGTACTTGATGCGCGCCTCGTGCACCGGACCCTCGGGGTCGCCGCACACGAAGGTCAGGTTGCCGCCGATCTGCACCGGGGCCGGTCCGCCGTAGCGGCCGGGTCCGGGCCCCACCGGCGTGCTCGGCGGCACGCTGAACGGCCGGGCGGCCCGTGCCAGCCCACCCCGGCCGGCGAGGATCGCCCCGCCGGCGGCGGCCGCGCCGTAGCCCAAGAATCGACGCCGATTGACGTGCTGTTCGTTCGCCATGTGTCTTCTCCCCATTCGCGCCACGCCCGATCGGGCGGTTGTCGCACCCTAGGGTGGCTCGTTTCGTGATGTCAACATGTCAGACAATCTTGCAATCGAGCGTTCACATGGTTTGTGGCTCGGCTGGCGGTGTCGGGCCAGATGTGTGAGCCCCGCGTACGGATATCTGTACGGAGCGCTCACACCTCGCGAGAATCACCCTCGTGGGGAGTCGCCGGTTCCGCGACCGCGCCGAGGCGGGGGCCAGCCTGGCCGACGAGCTGACCGCTCGGGGCGAGTCGGCGCCGGGCGGCGTGGTCGTCGGCCTGCCGCGCGGCGGCGTGGTGGTGGCGGCGGCGGTGGCGGCGCGCCTCGGGTTGCCGCTCGACGTCGTCGTGGTGCGCAAGGTCGGTGCACCCCAGCAGCCCGAGCTCGGCATCGGCGCCGTCGCCGAGGGCGGCGTGGAGGTGGTGGCGGAGCAACGGGCACGCGACTGCGGTGTCGACGGCGAGCGCTTCGCCCAGCTCGCCGCCGCCGAGCGGGCGCGTGTCGAGGAGCGGGTATCGCTCTATCGGGACGGCCGGCCGCGGGTCGCGCTGGCCGGCCGTGACGTGATCGTGGTCGACGACGGGTTCGCCACCGGCGTCACCGCCCAGGCCGCGCTCGAGGCCGTCCGGCGTGAGCGGCCGGCGCGGGTGGTGCTCGCCGTGCCCGTCGCCCCGGCCGACGTCGCCACGATCGTCGGCGCCGCCGCCGATGCGGTGGTCGCCGTGCTCACCCCCTCCACCTTCCGGGCGGTCGGCGAGTTCTACGACCGCTTCGACCAGACCACCGACGCCGAGGTCATCGCCCTCCTCCGCGCCCCCGATCCGCCGTTCTGAAGAGCCAGATGCACCGAAACGGTGCATCTGGCTGCGGAGAACGATCGCCGGCGCATCGAGGGGTTGGCAGGCGCACCGGTGGCGACGTACCATGGCATCTCCACTTCGACGCGGGGTGGAGCAGTCCGGTAGCTCGTCGGGCTCATAACCCGAAGGTCGCAGGTTCAAATCCTGCCCCCGCCACCAATCAGGTCAGAGGCCCTTTCCGAGAGATCGGAGAGGGCCTCCGACGTTCCGCCGGGCTGTCTGAGAACACAGCGCGAACGAGACGTCATCGACCTCCCGTCACCACGACGACGGCCCTGCAGAATCAATTCCGGAAACGATTCCCCGGTGCTGTGCGCGCCGGTGAGACGGCGTGCGCAGCGTCGAAGACGTTCCGGCGCCTGCCGACGGGTCCGAGCTCATCGACGACGACGAAGTGGTCCTTTGACGGACCCGTTCAGGCGTCGTCAGCTCACCGCGTAGTGCGCCAGCGCGTCGTCGTCGAACACGAGCCCGATGCCGGGCCGCTCCGGCGGGGTGGCGACGCCGGCGCGGACCTCGAGCGGTTCGAGCAGGCGATAGATCGGCGTCACCGGCGAGTCCGCGCCCACCGTCTCGACGCCGAGGACGTTCGGCACACCTGCGGCCAGGTGCACGTGCAACTCGGGGAACACGTGCGGGCTGAGCAACCGCCCGCGCGTGGCGGCGAGGGCGGCGACGCGCAGGAACTCGGTGATCCCGCCGCACACCGTGGCGTCGATGCGGATGTAGTCCACCTCGTCGCGCCCGAGCAACGGGACGAAGTCGTCGACGCCGGCGCGGTCCTCGCCCACGGCGAGGGGCACGTCGACGGCGCGCCGGAACGGCCCCAACAGGTCGACGTGGCGCGCCGGGAACGGATCCTCGATCCACAGCAGGTCGAAGGCGGTCCAGTGGCGCGCCGTCCTCACGGCGGTGGGGAGGTCCGCGCCACCCCCAGTGCACGTCGACCATCAGGTCGATGTCGTCGCCGCACGCGTCACGGGCCGCCTCGAGGCGCGCCGTGTCGGTCGGTGCGCCGTGGGAGCCGAGCTTGATGGCCCGGTAGCCGGCGGCCACGTGCCGCTCGACCTCGTCGCGCACGGCGGCCGGATCGGGCGTCAGCTCGGGGTAGGCGCCGGCGATGGCGACGTCGACCTGCTGGCGCGCGCCGCCGAGCAATGTGGCCAGGGGCATGCCGGCCAGCTGCGCCTTGATGTCCCAGCAGCAGATGTCGACGAGGCTGATGGCGGTCATCACCGGCCCGCGCTGTCCGATCGGGAGGCAGCCGTAGTACATGCGCGCCCACACCTGCTCGGTGCGCAGCGGATCGAGCCCCACGACCAGCGGGCCGACGACCTCGCTGACCACACCGTCGATCGGCGAGCCGCGTCCGTTGGCGATGGCCCGGCCGACCGCGCCGTCGGAGGTGGCGACCTCGACGACGACGTAGTCACGCCGGGTCACGACGGCGTCGCCGACGCGCACCGGTCGCTCGAGCGGGACCACGACGCGGCGGGCGGTGACCGAGGCGATGGGCACCGATCGAGTCTACGAGCGGGCCGGTCGCGCTGGAACCGATTCTGATATCGTTCCCGAGCGAGGGGGAAGGTGTCCGAGGAGCGAGGTGCACAGGCTGTCCGGCGCGCGGTGGTCACCGGCGCGGCGAACGGCATCGGCGCCGCCGTGGCGAAACGCTTCGCCGAACTGGGCTGGACGGTCGACGGGTGGGACGTCGCGCCGGCCGACGACGACACCATCGCCTGGACCGCGGTCGACGTGTCGGACGCCGACAGCGTCACCCGTGCCGCTGCCGAGCTCGCAACCGTCGACGCCGTCGTCAACTGCGCCGCCATCGCCACGCTGGACAGCGTCCTCGACATCGACCTCGAGGATTGGAACCGCACGTTGGCGATCAACCTCACCGGCTCACTGAACGTCGCCCGGGCGACGTACGAGCCGTTGCGGCGCGCCGCCGGCGTGCTGATCCTCGTCGGATCGGTCAACGCGCGCAACACGACGACACGGTCGCGGCGCCTACAGCGCCTCCAAGGCGGCCGTGGTCTCGCTGACCCAGACGATCGCCGTCGAGTGGGCGCTCGCCGGAGCCGGAATCCGCGTGCTCTGCGTGTCGCCCGGGCTCACCAGGACGGCTCAGGCCACGATGCGAATCGAGTCCGGGGCGATCGACGAAGCAAAGCTGCTCGGCCGGGTGCCGCTGAACCGGTGGATCGAACCGGCGGAGGTCGCTACCGCGATCGTCAGTCTCACCGACGGCGACTTCTCCGCACTGCACGGAGCGAACATCGTGATCGACGCCGGCTACGACGCATGGGGTGGTCACTTCTGATGACCGGCGTGACGTACCCCGAGCTGGCCGGCCGGGTGGTGGTGGTCACCGGAGCGGCGCGCGGCATCGGGCGGGCGGTCGCCGTCGGGTTCGCCGCCCAGGGCTGCGTCGTCGTCGTCAACGACCTGTCCGCCGAGGACACGGTCGCGACCGTGGACGACTGCACGAGCGCAGGGGCCGCGGCGGCGCTCCCGTGGGTCGCCGACGTCGGTGACGCCGACGGCGCACGGGCCATGATCGACGGTGTCGTCGAACGGTTCGGTCGCCTCGAGATCCTCGTCTCGAACGCCGGCGTCAACCCGGTCGCCGGTCTGCTCGACCTCGACCACGACACCTGGTCGCGTGTGCAGCACGTCAACATGTGGGGGCTGTTCCACTGCGGCCAGCCCGCCGCCGCGGCGATGGCGCGACAAGGCGGCGGGCGCGATCGTCGTGATCGGATCGCCGGCGGCGCGCGAGGCGTACGCCGGACAGGTGCACTACTCCGCCGCCAAGGCGGGTCTGCAGATGCTCGCCCTCGGCATGGCCTGGGAGCTCGGCGCATCGGGCGTCAGGACGAACGTCGTCCACCCGGGATGGATCGAGACCGAGCTGAACCGCTCGTACCTGTGGGACAACCCGTCGGTGCTGCCGCGGATCCTCGAGCAGATCCCGCTCGGGCGCACCGGGTTGCCGGCCGACGTCGCCGATGTCGCCGTGTGGCTGTGCACCGACCAGGCGTCGTACGTCAACGGCGCATCGATCACCGTCGACGGTGGCCTCGTCGCCGGCCGACTCAAGGTCTGACAGGAACCGAACCACCAACAAGGGGGACAGCACATGCAATCGGCAACGAGCACACGGGGACGGCGGCAGGCACGGGCGGCCGTCGCGGCGCTCGTCGTGGTGGCCACCGCGACGGTCGCCACCCAAGCAGCGGCGACGGCAACGTCGACCAGCGAGCCGCCAGCGTCGAACCCGGCGTCGAGCGGTCTGGAGATCGTCTGGGTCGAGCAGGGCGCCGGCAACCCGTACTGGGACGCCCAGCACGCCGCCGCCGCAGGAGGCGGCCAAGCGCCTCGGCTTCGACTTCCGGGTCGTCAGCGGCGAGCTCGACCCGTCGGTGCAGGCGTCGGTCGTGCAGCAGACGGTCGACCAGGGCCCCGACGCCATCATGGTCAACGCCATCGACCCGTCGGCGATCGCCCAGGCGTACCAGTACGCCGCCGATCATGACGTGCCGATCGTCAACCTCTACGGCCTCGACGACAACGCCACGGCGAGCATCACGTTCGACGAGGTCCACACCGGGGAGATGATGGGTGCCTACGCGCTGAAGCTCCTGGAGGAGCGCTACGGCGAGCCGAGCGGGCAGGTGGCCGTGCTCACCGGCATCCAGGGCCAGCCGGCGAGCGACCTGCGCGCCCAAGGTTTCACCGACTTCATGGCTGCCCACGACATCGAGGTCGTCGACGAGCAGCCGACGAACTGGCAGGCCGACCAGGCGTCGGCGACGATGGAGAACTGGCTGACGCGCTATCCCGACCTGTCGATGGTCTACTCGCTGAGCGACACGCTCACGGTGCCGGCGATGAACATCGCCGAGCGCCAGGACCGCCTCTGCCGCAACGACACGGCGCCGGCCGACCTCGGCAACTGCGTGATGTTCGTCTCCGTCGACGGCATCTTCCTCGACGAGGTGGTCGACGGGCGGATGTTCGCGACGGCCCCGTACTCGCCCGAGTGGTCCGGCTTCAAGTTCGCCGAGCTCGCCAATGCGGTCGCTTCCGGCGGCGACTACGAGCCGGAGAACGTGATCAACTCGATGCTCGTCACACCCGAGAACGCGGAGTGCGTGCTCGGCATGACGACGGCGATGACCGACGATCTGGAGAACTTCCCGTTCGAGGGCACGCTGCAGGAGATCGCCGCCGACTCCTACGGGTGCACGGTCCTCGACGAGCCTGCATCGTCGGCGCCGACGGCGTCCGACGCAGCGGCGACGACGGCATAGTCCCTCCCGTCGAGCGGATCATCTGTGTCACCGAACACGACACGCTGGCGTCGTGTTCGGTGACTCGGAACAGGAGGTCGGCGTGACCGACCTCCTGGTGATGTCCGACGTGCGCAAGCACTACGCCGACACTGTCGCCCTCGACGGGGCGTCTCTGCATGTGGCCGGCGGATCGATCCACGGGCTGATCGGCCAGAACGGCGCGGGCAAGTCGACGATGCTGAAGATCCTCGCCGGTGCCGAGACGCCCGACGACGGCACGATCGAGCTGGCCGGTGAAGTCGTGCGCCTGGCGTCGCCGGCGGACGCCCACCGGCACGGCATCGGCATCGTCTACCAGGACTTCAGCCTGCTGCACGAACCTCACCGTCGCACAGAACATCTCCCTCGGCAGAGAGGTCACTCAGCGCCGGCGCATCGACACCGGAGCCGACGAGGACATGGCACGGCGGGCGCTCGGGCTGCTCGAGGTCGACGACATCCCGTTGAACGCGCTGGTCCGCGACCTCACCCAGGCGCAGCGCCAGCTCGTCGAGATCGCCAAGGTCCTCACCCTCGAGGGCTCCCGGGTGCTGGTGTTCGACGAGCCGACGGCCGCGCTGAGCGCCGATGACGCCGCCCGCCTGTTCGCGGCGATCCGCGCCCTTGTCGGCCCGCGGCATGGCGATCGTCTTCGTCAGCCATCGCTACCGGGAGGTCCTCGAGCTCTGCGACGCGCTCACCGTGCTCCGCAACGGCCGCGTCGTCCACCATGGCAGCACCGACGGGATGACCGTCGATCGCATGGTCGAGCTGACGCTCGGGCAACGTCTCGAGTCGGCGTTCGGGCGCAGCTGGCTCGCGCCCGCCCGACGCGCCGGTCGGCCTGGTCGTCGACGCTCTGCGCACCGCAGGGCTCGCCGACGCGCTGGATCTCACGGTGCGGCACGGCCAGATCGTCGCGCTCTACGGCTCGATCGGTTCCGGACACGCCGAGGTCGCCCGCGTGCTGTGCGGGGACACACCGGTCGATGCCGGCAGCATCCGGATCGGCGACGGTCCCGAATCGGCCAGCCACGACGCGTCGAGGGGCGCCGAGATCGGCATCGTGCCCGAGAACCGCATGGACAACGCGCTGTTCCCCGAGCTCCCGGTGCGGTCGAACATCAGCGTCGCGTCGGTGAGGAAGGCACGTCTCGGCCGGCTGTCCCCGCTCCTGTCCGCCCGACGCGAGCGCGAGCAGGCGGGACGCGGCGGCCCGCAAGGTGCAGGTCGACACGCCGGGCCCTGCCGCGTGCCGTGCGCCTCCTCAGTGGGGGCAACCAGCAGAAGGTCGTGCTGGCCCGGTGGCTGATGCGCGACAGCCGCGTGCTCCTCCTCGTCGAGCCGACCCAGGGCGTCGATGTCGGGGCGCGCCTCGACATCTACCGCGAGATCGAGGCGTTGGCCCGCTCGGGTGTCGCCTGCCTGCTCGTGTCGAGTGACGAGCAGGAGGTGGAGGCCATCGCCGACCGAGCGCTCGTCTTCTTCCACGGGCGGGTGGTCGCCGACCTCGCGGGCCACTCGATCAACGACCGCAACCTGCTGTCCGCCGGCCAAGGGGTCCATCACGAGGTCGCAGTGTGAGCGAGCGAGTCTCGAGCGAGCCGAACGCCTCAGGCAGCGAGCGCGTCAGGGTGCGTGCCAGTGAGTGCGAGCGCTCCGCAAGTCGATGTTTCGGGCACGCCACGAACCGGTCGGTTCAGCGTGGCCGCCAACGTCGAGCGCGTCGCCACGCTGCTGGTCGCCGCTCGCCCTGTTCGTCGTGTTCGCCGTCACCGCCGACGCGTTCGCCACCTCCACCAACATCCGCAACATCCTCGTGCAGATCACCATCGTCGTCGGTGGTCGCCGCCGGCCAGACGGTCGTCATGCTGACCGGCGGCCTCGACCTGTCCGTGGGCTCGGTGGTCCTCTTGAGCGAGGTCGTGGTCGCCGACGTCGTCGTCCGTCACGGCGCACCCGT
Organism: Ilumatobacteraceae bacterium; assembly: GCA_963816635.1. Lineage (GTDB taxonomy): Bacteria > Actinomycetota > Acidimicrobiia > Acidimicrobiales > Ilumatobacteraceae > Desertimonas. The sequence goes on from CAWFLK010000022.1 coordinate 265,067, forward strand.
TGTGCTCGGCATCGTCGCCGCTCTGGCCGCCGGGGCGCTCGTCGGTGTGCTCAACGGGCTGCTGATCGTGGTCGTGCGCATCGAACCGATCCTCGTCACGCTCGGCACGCTGCTGCTCGCCGCCGGCGCGGCCAAGCTGCTGCTGGGCTTGACGTACATCCAGATCGACAACCCGTTCTTCGACCGGCTGGCGACCACCGAGCTGCCGGGCGGCATGCCCTTGATGGTGGTCGTCATGTTCGGCTGCTACGCCCTCGTCGCCGTCGCGCTGTATCGCACACCGTTCGGCAAGTACGTGTACGCGGTCGGCTCCAACCGACGGGCCGCCTCGGTCGCCGGACTGCCGGTCCGCTCCACGCAGATCGCCGCCTACGTCCTGTGCGCCACGCTGGCCGGCGTCGCCGGCGTGCTCAACGCCGCTCGGCTCGGTCTCGTCAGCCCCAACGACGGAGTCGGGACTCGAGTTCGCGTCGATCACCGCCGCGCTCGTCGGCGGGCTCAGCGTCACCGTCGGCGGCGTCGGACGCGTCGAGCGCACCCTCGTCGGGGCGGTCATCGTCGGGATGCTCGTCAACTACCAAACGATCCGCGGCGTCCCGCCGAGCCTGCAGCAGGCGATGATCGGCGGCGTGCTGCTGCTGGCGGTGGTGTCGACCGACTCCTGCGACGGATGCGGCAATGAGCCTGCCGTCGTTCGTCTGCGACGGAGCGCCGACGTGTGGCTGCTCGTCGCCGTCACCGTCGGGGCGTTCTGCACGTTCGCTGTCCTCAATCCGGTGTGGGTCAACCGCAACCTCGTGCAGACGATGGTCGCCCAGTCGGCAGCCGCTGGCGCTCGTCGCCGTCCCGTTGACGTTCTCGATCATCTGTCGCAACATCGACCTGTCCGTCGGCTCGCTGCTTGCACTGCAGGGCATGGTCATCGGGCGGGTCAGCGAGTCGTCGTGGATGGTCGTCGCCGTGCTCGCCGCCGTCGCCGTGGCGGTGGCGATCGGGTGCTCCAAGGTGCTCCTCGTCGCCAAGTTGGGACTGAGCGCGATCATGGCGACGCTGGCGACGTTCATCTGGGCACGCGGCCTGACGTTGGCCATCAACGACAGCCGCCCGATTGCGGTCGACGGCTGGCTGGTCGACGTCGCCAACGCACGCTGGGCCGGCTTCACCATCGCCGCTCCGCTCGTGGTCATCGTCGCCTACGTCGTCGGCCAGTGGATGCTCGCGCCGCACGAGGTTCGGTCTCTACACCGTCGCCATCGGTGGTGGCGCGGACGCGGCGAGACGCTCGGGCATCGCGATCGACCGTCACGTCGTCGGCCAGTTCGTCGCCACCGGTCTCGTCGTCGCCGTGGCGGCCGCGTTCACGGTCGGCCAGCTCGGCTCGGCGTCGCCGTACATCGGGACGGAGCTCGCGCTCGATGCGATCATCGCGGTCGTCATCGGCGGCACGAGCCTCACCGGCGGCTACGGCTCGGTGAGCCGCACGGCCGTCGGCGTGACGTTCATGAGCGTCCTCAACAGCGGTCTGCTCAACCTCGGGCTCACCGACGGTTACTACCAGACGGCTCGCGGCCTGGCGCTGATCGGCGTGCTGACGCTGCAGATCGTCACGCGCCGACTGGTCGTACCTCCGGCGGCGTGCGCAGCGTCGCGTGTTCGCCGTCGAAGGAGAGATCAGCGAATGAAGTTGGACGGTTTCGACGGCAAGGTCGCACTCGTCACGGGCGCGGCCCAGGGAATCGGCCGCCAGATCTGTCTGACGCTCGTCGAACAGGGCTGCCGGGTGGTCGGCGCCGACGTGCAACCGGTCGAGGTCGACGGCGTCACCGGTGTCGTTGGACGTGACCGACGAGCGCGCCGTCGACACGACGATCGAGGCGGTCGAGCGCGAGCATCGGCTCCGTCGACCTGCTCGTGCTCAATGCCGGCGTGCTGTCGAAGGCCTCGTTGGACGACACGACCACCAGCGAGTGGCAACGCCAGCTGCGGGTCAACCTCACCGGTCCGTTCCTCCTCGCCCGCCGCGTCGTGCCGGGAATGGCCGACCGCGGCTTCGGTCGGGTCGTGCTCATCGGTTCGAGCGCGGGCGTCACCGGCGCCGGGGCAGCGCCCCCTGCGCTGGCGGGCTATGCCGCGTCGAAGGCAGGGGCGATGGCGCTGATCAAGTCGATCGCCGGCGAGTACGCCGGCGTCCGGTGTGACGGCCAACGCGTTGGCGCCGACGCTCATCGACACCGGGATGCTCGGCACGCTCGACGCCGACTACCGCTCGTCGATACCCGTCGGCCGGTACGGGACGCCGAGCGAGGTCGCCGCGCTGGTGGTGTTCCTGTGCTCGGCTCACGCCGGGTACATCACCGGCGAGATCGTCGACATCAACGGCGGCTTCCTCATCGACTAGAGGTGATCATGATGAAGGTCTTCGACACTGACTACCAGCGCCGTCTGCTCGAGTCGCTCGTCGGCGCCCGGCGTCAACTCGCCGGCATCGACCTGATCACGTTCGAGGAGGGCCACGCCCGCGGCACGCGGGCGCTCGACGTGCGCATCGGGAGCGGGCTGCGGTTCCAGATCATGGTCGACCGCGGGTTCGACATCGGCCTCGCCGAGTTCGCCGGCACGGAGCTGGCGTGGCTGCCGCCGAAGGGCCTCGCCGGGCCGTGGTACTACGAGGGCGATCATGACGACCACGCCTGGCTACGCGTCGGCCTCGGCGGTCTCTTCAACACCGCCGGGCTGGTGTCGATGGGGACCCCGCAGACGGTGCTCGACGCAGCAGTACGGATTCACGCAACGGCTCAGCGCTCGCTACGGCACGCACGACCGCATCGCCGTCACCCCCGCCGAGCACGTCAACTACGGCGAGCGGTGGGACGGCGATCGACTCGTGCTGTGGGCCGAGGGGACGGTCCGCCAGGACATCGCCTACGGCGAGAACCTCACGCTCACTCGGCGCTACGAGATCGAGGCAGGGACGTCGATGGTCACCATCCGCGACGAGGTGACCAACGAGGGCTTCTTCCCGACACCGCACCAGATCCTCTACCACTTCAACCTCGGGTTCCCGTTCCTGCGGTGGCCGGGCCGCGTCGTCGCCAAACCGGCCGGTCCCGTCGGGGACCTGTCGTTCTCGACCGACTCGGCGAGCGTGCGCTCGCCCGACCGCTGGCAGCACGTCACGGCGCCCGAGCCCGAATTTCACCCACGAGGGGTTCGTCCTGCCGCTCGCACGACGACGGCGCCGGATCGGTCACCGTGGCCGTCGTCACGGGGACCGGCGCCGATCGCATGGCGGTCTTCCTGCGCACGCGGCGAGCGCAACTGCCGTGCTACGTGCTGTGGCGGATGATGCGCGAGGGGCTCTACGCCTACGGCCTCGAACCGTGCAACTCGCCGTTCGGTTCGACGGACGAGCTGCTCGAGGACGGGTGGCCACTGATGCTCGAACCCGGGCGAGCAGCGACGCTACGACCTGGAGTTCGGGGTCGTCGCCGGCGACAAGCGGATCGACGAGCTGGTCGCCCACATCACCGAACCGGCGCCGACGCGTGAGCACGACATCGAGAAAGGACCCACGACCATGATGAACAGCCGCCTCGACGCATACCTGGAGACCATCGGCAAGGTGCCGCCGGCGATCGCGGCGATGAACGAAGCCGATCCGCAGGTGCTCGACGGGTTACCTCACGATGCGCGAGGCGATCATGTCCGACAAGGACGACGGCCTGCCGTTCAAGTACAAGGAGCTGGTCTTCGTCCTGTTCGACCTGCTCGCCGGGAACCTCGACGGCGCCAGTCTGCATCTCGGCGCCGGACTCGATGCCGGGTTGACGCGAACCGAGCTGACCGAGGCGTTGTTGCAGACGATGCTGCTGCACGGATTGAAGACGTGGGGGCTCGGCGGCCATCAGCTCGTGGCGTTCGCCGATGAGCACCTGGCGAAGACGACCGACGCGACCGACGACGCCTGATGGCGAGGCGGTGGCGCGATGCGCTCGGCCATCGGCCCGGCAGTGCGCCATCGGCGGGAATGCGATGATGTCCCCATGGGCGACCCGGTGCTCGTCGACAGCTGGATGCCGGTCACCAACAGTTCGCGACGTCACGTCGGCCGCTCCGCTCGGCACGACGCTGCTCGACACGCCGATCGTGCTCTGGCGCAGCCCCGACGGCACCGTCCACGCCGCCCGCGACCAGTGCCCCCATCGTGGCGCCGCGCTGTCCCTCGGCCAGGTTCGTGACGACACGCTCATGTGCGGCTACCACGGGTGGGTGTACGACAGCGGTGGTCACTGCGTCCATCAGCCGGCGTCGCCCGGCCTGACGCCGCCGCCGAAGGCGCGGCTCGAGATGTTCGACGTGTGCGAGCGCTACGGCGTCGTCTTCGTGGCCCTCGGCGACGCTCCGGCGGCGCCACCCGACTACTTCCCCGAGTGGGACGAGCCCGGCGTCCGCCAGTACCACGACGAGCCGGTCGTCGTGCACGCGTGCGGGCCGCGCATCGTCGAGAACTTCCTCGACATGGCCCACTTCCCGTTCGTCCACCCCGGCGTGCTCGGCGCCGAGTCGCACACCGAGGTGCGCGACTACACGGTGACCGACGACCGACGACGGCATCGAGGTCACCGACTGCGTGTTCTGGCAACCGGCGGCGACGCCCGGTTCCACGGGCGGCGCCGACGTGGAGTACCGCTACCGCGTGCCCCACCCCTACGTGGCCACGCTGACCAAGCTCCGCGCGCGGTGACGCCGCCGGCCTCTCGCTGATGATCATGGCCTCACCGCTCGACGAGGAGCACTGCCGGACGTGGATGATCGGCGCCTTCACCGACCCCGACGTCAGCGTCGACGACTTCGTCGCGTTCAACCACCGGATCTTCCTCCAGGACGTCCCCGATCCTCGAATCGCAGCGACCGCGGCAGCTCCCGCTCGACCCGACCGCCGAGCTGGCCCAGAAGGCCGATCGGGCCTCGACCGCCTACCGCCGCTGGCTGGCCGACCTCGGCCTGCGCTACGGCACGATCCCGGCGAAGGAGCGTCACGTGACTCAGGCCACCGACGACCATCTCCGCCGCCTGCCCAAGGTCGAGCTGCACTGCCACGTGGAGGGCGCCGCACGGGCGTCGACGATCGCCGATCTGGCGCGCACAGCACGACGTCGCCCTCCCGGTCGAGGATCCGGCCGATCTGTTCGAGTTCACCAGCCTCAACCAGTTCCTCTCGATCTACGACGTCATCTGCGCCAGCTTGCGCACCGCCGACGACTTCCGCCGGATCACGTACGAAGCGCTCGAGGACGGCGCGGCCGCCGGGGTGCGCTACCGCGAGATGTTCTTCTCGCCCGGGTTCGTCATCCGCCTCGGCGTGCCCGTCGAGACGGTGTGGGAGGGCGTCAAGGCCGGGGTGCTCGACGCGCGCGCCAGGACCTCGACATCAACTGCCGCATGATCCTCGACTTCGACAAGCCCACCGGGCCGGCCCACGCGATGGAGATGGCGGCGTTCGCCGGCTCCGTGCCCGACCGCGACCTCCTGATCGGCATGGGCGCCGACTCGGTCGAGCGCGGACATCGACCACGCCGCGTTCGCCGCCGCGTTCACCGAGGCGGCCCGCTACGGGCTGCGCCGGACGATCCACGCCGGCGAGGACGGACCGTCCGACAACATCGCCATCGCCGTCCGCGAGCTCGGGTGCGAGCGCATCGACCACGGCTTCCGGCTCCTCGACGACGCCGAGCTGACGGCCGAGATCGTCGAGCGCCAGATCCCGCTCGACGTGTGCCCGACGTCGAACGTGATGATCGCCAACGTCGTGGCGTCCGTCGCCGAGCACCCCTTCGCCCGCCAGCGCGAGGCGGGCGTGCTGGTGACGCTGAACTCCGACGACCCCGGCATGATGCGCTTCGACATCGCCGACGAGTACGTGGCCGTGGCGCGGCGCCTTCGGCTACTCGCTCGAGGACATGGAGGCCATCAGCCTGGCCGGGCGTCGACGCCTGCTGGGCGCCCGACGACGAGAAGCGGGCACTGCGGCGATCGCTTCGCCGGCGACTTCGACCAGCTGCGCGACGAGTACGGCCTACCGCGCGATCGAACGGCACGCATGACCCGATCGCAGAAGGGATCGACCGATGAACATGCACGAGTTCCTGAAGGCGCTGCCGAAGGTGAGTCTCCACGTCCACCTGATGGGGTCGGTGCAGGCGCGGACCGCGGTGGACCTGTGCAACAAGCACGGTGTCCCGCTCCCCGACTACGAGGAGCCGGAGGACCTCTACGACTACCCGGACATCTACAAGTTCCTGCACATGTACGACAACACCGCGCTGGCCGTGCGCGACCGCGAGGACTTCCACCGCATCGCGTACGAGACGCTGACCGAGGCGGCGGCGCACAACGTCCGCTACCGCGAGATGTTCTTCAACCCGACGACCCACATGGCCGCCGGCGCCAGCTACGAGACGTGCGTGGACGGCCTCATCGACGGCATCCGCGACGCCCGCACCGACCACGGCATCGACTGCAAGCTGATCGCCGCCGTGAACCGGATGGAGACGCCCGAGTTGGCGGTGTCGATGGTCGAGACGCTCGCCGAGCACCCACGCGAGGACGTGATCGGCATCGGGATGGACTACGCCGAGGCCGAGTTCCCGCCCGAGCGGTTCTGGAAGGCCTACCGGATGGCCGACGACCTCGGGCTGCACCTGACCGCCCACCAGAGCGAGGACGCGCCGCCCCGGAACATCGAGACCTGCCTCGACCTGCTCGGCTGCGAGCGCGTCGACCACGGCTACCACGTGATCGAGAGCGACGCCATCTTCAACCGCTGCCGCGATGAAGGCGTCGTGTTCACCTGCACGCCGGTGTCGACGGCGTGGGTGTACTTCGGACCCGACTACAGCAAGCACCCGATCCGGGAGATGGCCGAGCGCGGCCTCAAGATCATGCTCGACTGCGACGACCCGCCGATGTTCAAGACCGACCCCACCAACGACTACATCGTCGCCGCCGACCACATGGGCTTCGGGCCCGAGGACTTCCGGCAGTTCATGCTCAACGGCATCGACGGCTCGCTGGGTCGACGAACCGACGAAGCGCCGCTGGCGCCGAGACTGGTCGATCGAGGTCGACGAGCTGATCGCGTCAACTGGACGCCTGAGGTCGCCGCGACGACGACTCCGAGCAGCCGGCCGTTGCGCGCGGCGACGGATGCGGGGCGCGGCGAGCGACCGACGACAACTACTCGTCCACCGATCGAGCGCCGATCCGGCGGCTCGGTGATGAATCTGGGGGAACGCGTGAACGACGACGAGCAGCCTGTCCTCGGCCTGCTGGCGCCGACGGGCATCAGTCGACGGCGGCTGCATCCAGACTCGGCGCCGCGGGCGCGGCCGGGCTCGTGCTGGCCGGCGGCCGCGGCGGCGACCACCAGCCGCGTCACCAGCCGCGACGGGCGGCGGCGCCGCCCTCGACAAGTTGCGCCTCGGCTTCGGCTACATCGGGCCGATCAACGACAACGGGTGGACGCAGGAGCACCACCGTGGCCGCCAGGTGGTGTTCGACACCCTCGGCGACAAGGTCGAGGGCACGTACGTCGAGAACGTGCTGTTCGACCCGGCGCTGACGACACCGATCTTCGAGGACCTGGCCCAGAACCACGATTTCGTGATCGCCAACACGGAGTACGCCACGCTCCTGTCGGACGTCGCCGACCAAGTACCCGGACGTCCACTTCCTCGAGTGCGACGGCCACACGTACCTCGACAACCTGTACTCGTACTACGTCAGGCACACCCAGCCGTGCCTACGCCCTCGGCGTGGCGGCGGCGATGCTCAACGAGGGCTCCGACTGCAAGATCGGCTACATCGGCGCCTTCCCGACGGCCACGGCCTACAACGACGTCAACGGCCTGCTGCTCGGCGCCCGGTCGATCAATCCCGACCGCGACCGTGCAGGCCGTCATGATCAGCTCGTTCTTCGATCCGCCGAAGGCGACGGCCGCCGCCAACGCGCTGCTCGGCGAGGACATCAACTTCCTGTTCGCGGTGATGGACGAGCCGTCGTTCCTGCAGGTGGCCAACGACGCCGGCGTGTGGGCGGCGGCGTGGAACACCGACGTGCGCGAGTTCGGTCCCGACGTCTACGTCAACACCCTGCAGCTCGACTTCGGGCCCGTACTACATCGAGCAGGCGAACGCGGCGCTCGCCGGCACGTGGGCGGCCAAGACCGAGCCCGACCTGCTGCCGCTCGATCTCGGGACCTGGGGCGACAAGGTGCCGGCGGACGTCAGCGCCGCGGTCGACGAGCTCCGGCCCCAGCTGCTCGACGGCACGATCAACCCGTACACCGGCCCGATCGTCGACAACAAGGGCACCGAGCGGCTTGCAGGAGGGCGAGACCCTCGACGACCAGCAGGCCTACCTCATCGACTGGGCCGTCGAGGGTGTGTCCGGCGTCGACGGCTGACACGGATCCTCGGCGACGCCGACGGCGTGCCGGCGACCGACGTTCCGGCCGACGCCCCGGCGGTCTGGGCCCGCCACGTCTCGAAGAGCTTCGACGGCGTCTGGGCGCTGCGCGACGTCGACCTCGAGTTGCGCCGCGGCGAGGTGCACGCGCTGCTCGGCGAGAACGGCGCCGGGAAGACGACGTTGTGCAACATCCTCGCCGGCATCTACCGCGCCGACGCCGGCGCACATCGAGGTCGACGGGATGGCCCACCAGTTCCACTCCCCCGCCCAGGCGAT
>CAWFLK010000023.1:0-95241 GCA_963816635.1 Ilumatobacteraceae bacterium
CATCTCGCCGAAGAAATAGACGTCGGTCTCCTGCCCGGCCCGCTGCGGGACGACGATCCCGGCGACCCGCCCGCTCTGGCGCGGCGGCTGCACGCTGGCGATGCCTGCGGCATTGTAAAAGGTGCCGAGCTTGGTCTTGGTGTTGAAAAGGGCGCGGTCGGCGGCGATCGGATCGTCCGCCTGTTCAGCCCCGCGTTGCCGGTGGCGACGACGTGCTCTTCGTCGAGAATCTCGACCTGGTCACTCTGGTCGAGCTTCGTGTTGCGCGCTCCTCTTCGATCTCACCGCGCCGGTCGAGCACCCCATGGTTCTCACCCAGTTGCTCCTGCTCGGCGGCGATCACGTTCCACTCCGGCAGCGCCTGCGCCTCAGCGGGCGACCGCCGGCATCGACGCGATTGCGATGGAAATCCCGTGGAATCTGGACCACATTCGGCCACATGAAACCTCGAAGGGTATCACGGCCGACGCCAGTAATCCGACGACGTCGCCCAGTAGAAAAATCGACCCAGCGAGTCGGTCGCGGGGTGAGATGACCAGGCTGCGCGAGTGCTTCAGTTATCGTCATCGCGATCGTCGCCGGGACCTCTGGGCAATGGTTCGAGCGATTCAGGGCGAGCGGCGGGGTCAGCCAATCGCGGGTTGGACGCGCGTGTCATATTGAATGCCCCGACCCGGGGGGCAGACCTCGCGCAAAATCTGCGGGATGTCCTTGTCGCGCATGGCGGCCAGGATCACCGAGCAGTAGCTCGCCCAGCCGCTGCAAGGTAGGACGCCCAGCGCCGCCGCACCGGCCGGGTTGTGGGCCGCGTCGAGCAGCAGCTCGCGCCCATCTGCAGCAGCACGCATTCGAGCCGTCCGGGCCAGCGTCCTTCCGCCAGCCCGGCGCGCACGTCATCCCGGAATAACCGCGATCCCCAGACCCGAAACAAGCTCAAGGATGCGGACGGCGACCACCGCATTCTGCGTTTGGTGCTGTCCTGTCAGGGACAGGTGATCACGCCGTAATCGGCAGCCAGCGGTCAGACGCATGTCGATGCCGTCCGGCGCGAGTCGCACGTCGTCGACGCCAACGCCCTCGTGCGCCCGAATGGCGGGGTGCGCGACAGTTCAGGCGGCGATGCGTTGGATGGTTTGCGCTGGCAGCTCAGCATAGACGACGACCGGGATACCCGGCTTGACGATGCCGGTTTCGGCGGCGATGGCCGCCAGGGTATCGCCGAGATCTGCTGGTGATCAAGATCCCGGAATCGAGGTGATGGCCGAAACCACCGGAGTCAGCACGTTGGTGGCGTGAAGGCGTCCACCCAGCCCGACTTCACAGACGGCGACGCTGACCCGGCGCGAGCGGAAGATCTCAAAGGCCGCGGCGGTGGTCGCTTCGAAGAAGGTCGGCGGCGCACTCAGGGTGCCGGCATCCTGCAGCCGCGAGGACACCTTCGGCGTAGCGACCGTGCGCGAAGTGTCTGCGGCTCCACCGGCCGGCCATCAACAACCAGACCGTTCCGCCAGGTCGACAGACGGTGCGGCGAGGTGGCGCGTAGCGTCCTGTCTGGTGGCTGGCGACCCGCAGCACCGAGTCGAGCATCGCGGCCACCGAGCCTTTGCCGTTGGTGCCGGCGACGTGAATCGACTGGAAGGCGCGTTCAGGATGATCCATCGCGGCCATCAGCGCCGTGATGTTGTCGAGGCCGAACTTGATGCCGAACTGTTCCAGGCTGAAGAGATAGTAGAGGGTCGTCGCTCACGAGGCTTGCGCTGACGGGCTACGCCGCGGCTTCCGGCACCGGTGCCGGACCCTGCACCAGCGCGGCGGGAACGCCCGCTGGCGGCAGTAACTACCGCATCGCAGCCCATGAAGCGCAGCGCGTTGGCGATGACCGGCTCAACTTCCCGGCGGTCGACGACGAGATCCAGCATGCCCTTTCCAGCGGGACTCAACGCTGGAGCGTCAGGCAGCTTCTGCTGAATGGTCTGTTCGATCACCCGCGGGCCGGCGAACCCGATCAGCGCTTTCGGTTCCGCGATGTTGAGATCGCCGAGCATGGCGAAGCTGGCGGTCACCCCGCCGGTAACGCGATCCGTGAGCACGGCGATATCCGGGAGGCTGGGCGCGATCGAGCCGCGCCAGGGCACCGCCAGATCTTGGCCATCTGCATCAGCGATAGCGCTCCTTCCATCATCCGGGCGCCGCCAGCAGCAGACGATGATCACGGGCGCGCACTCGTGGTCGGCGCGCTCGATCGCGCGGGTAATCTCGCCGACCACAACGCCATGCTGCCGCCGATGAACTGGTATTTCGTGGTGATGGCCACCGGGATGCCAGTCGAATGGTGTACCGAGCCGGTGACGATAGCGACCCTCGACCCGGTGGCGGCCATGCTGGCTTTCAAACGGCGCTTGTTACGGCTTCGTCGGTGACGTTGAGCGGGTCAGTAGAGGCAAGGTCGCGGTCGTGCTCCGTCCAGGCGCATCAGAACAGGGTCCGCAGCCGCTGGGCGGCACAATCCGGAAGTGATGGGCGCACTTCGGGCAGCGTTTCGAGTTGGTGACCAGGTCGTTGTCGATGGGTACCGACGCCGCGTGGGACACTTCACCCACAACCCTTCAACACGCTGGCCTTCTCCTTCTGGAAGGGGGCATGATCCGGGGTTCGGGTTTTCTTGAACCACGCCATGAACGATGGCTACCACTCGCTTTGTCCTCGGCACGTAGTAGCGCGTCCCCGACACCGATCTGCCGGATCTGTTTGGCCAGGTCGGTAACGGTTGGCCCTGGTCGCTGACATCGGAATCGTACTCGGGTTTCGACGAGGCAGCAGCGGTCACTTGTAGTGGAGAAGAAGTGGTGATAGGCCTCGTTCAGCTCGGTGAGATAGCGGGATCGGGCTCGATGGTGCAGGTCCGGAATCGGCGCGCGGCTCCGGATGCGCCAGCAGCAGGACGTCGGTCGCCCTGGAGTAGATCACCAGGTCAGGAGGCGGCACGTCGCGGGCGGAAAGGGTCGAGTCACTGGTAGATGAACAGTTCGTTGTCGTAGATGGTGGCGAAGATTTGTCCTTGTCGAACAGGTAGTCGGAAATCGTGATCTGACCGAGGGTGGGCCTGCTTGAGGATGGTCTGCTGGCGGTCGCGATTGAGCAGGTAGCGCCGCTGTGCGCTCGGCGCCGCGGCATTGGCGTGGAGTTCGCTCAGATAGGGGTCTTCAGTTTCCTCGAGGACCAGCGTCGCATCGAGACGGGTGCTGAGCCGCTCCGACAGCGTGGTCTTGCCGGCCGAATGGAACCTGGACCAGCGATCGCGGAAGTGCACGCGACCCGATGATACCATGGGTGCGTGCAACATGCGTACGTCGTCGCGCTTCTCTTCGCGGTTGGAGCGTTGGACGCTGTCCACTGCTTCAGTCGCGCGCCGTCATCGCGGGCCCACTCGAACAGAAGACCATCCGATCCTGCGGCTCGAATGAGCGGGTGTACGCATCCGCTCCGGCCGCGCGCCGCCGCCGCCGCCGGCGCCGGCGACCGACCGAGGCGGTGACCTCGCCCGCGTGCGCGCCACGGTTCCGGACCTGGTGGCGATGCCGGACTCGAAGCGATCCGGCGGCGTGCGGCGCTGGCGATCGGCCGCGTCGGACTGCCGCCGGTGTGCCGCCGCTGATTCGGTGCTGGCCAATGCCAACCCGAAGTGCGCCAGATGGCAACGTTCGCGCTCAGGCTGATCGCCGACGAGAGCGCCGATCCGTTGATTGCACTGCTGGCCGATCCGTCGCCGCTCGTCGAGGGCGAATGCCGCCGAAGAGCTCGGGTTGATGGGCGACGAGGAGCCGAGCGACACCGCGCTCGCGCAGATGGCAGCGGAGATTGCTGCCTCGGGTGCGCTGGCGGAGAACTCGGCGCCGAAGCCGACGAGCGTCGCGATACCCCGGCTGGCGCGTTCCGCGAAGCCGTCTACGCCATCGTGCGCCTGAAGTCGTACGACGCGCTGCGACGGCAGTGCTCGACGAGGGCGCAGGCGTTGGATGGAAGTGGAAGCCGGTCGCTTACGCTGCAGCGGCTCGAGGGGATTCGCGCCCTGCCGTCAGCTGCTCAGACCTCTGAAGGAACCGGTCGGTGAGACCAAGCGTCGCGGCAAAGGTATCGGCTCGACAAAGCAGCGGGCGGCGGTAGATGCGCTGATCCCGCTGGTGGCAGGGACGGACCAGCGAGTCACGGTCGAAGCGATCCGGTCGCTCGGCCGGCTGGCTGACCGCGCCGCGGCGCCGGCGCTGAATTCGTGCAGGCGCGGAAGAAGGGCAATCGCAGATCCGCTGAAGTCGCCACCGCACTCGCCATCGCCGCTGGCGTTGTCGTCACGTTGCTCGACCTTCTCAACGACCCGTCGCCGCGATGGAAGGGCGGCGCTTACCGCCGGGCTACGATCCGGAAGGGTTCGTCACCGTGGGCCCCGACCGGATCCGCACTGGACCGTTCGGGCGGTACTGGCGTCGTGGCGTATCGGCGGGCTGAGTCGGAGGCGGCGGTGCCGCCCGGCTGACCGACCATGCTCAATGACAGCGACCAGCGGGTGGTGCCGGCTGTCCTGGCGGCGCTGGTGTCGGTGAAGGCGCCGAAGCGGCGCCGGCATTAATCGCGCACCCTCGGTGGGGGACGACCCGGTGGTGCGCGCCGCCGCGGCGGCGAAGGGGCTGAGCAGCTGAAACCTGCGACGGTGGTGACCACGAAGCCTATCGGTTCGGCGACGGGACGCTCACTGCGTCGCCGCGCCGCGGCGTTGTAGCGATCGCCGTGTACGGGCCGCCGCCGCGACGCCGGTGCTGAACACGGCGCTGGCGGACAAGGAGCTGGGCGGTGCGGGTGCACGGCCGCGACTGTCGCCAGGGAGATGATCCGGCGACCGAAACCGGGATGAAAGATCGGCCGGCGCCTTCCGTGGCCGGAGGCGTTCGCGCTGCCGCACCTCGGCAATCCGCCGGTCTCGACCAGGCCTTCATCGACACCGATCGCGGCACCATCCAGATCGAGTTCGCGGTGATCGACGCGCCGCTCACGATCGACAATTTCATCGGGCTGGCGCAGCCGTCGTTGCGGAAACAGAACGGGAAGCCCTGCTGGTCGTCGGGGGCGAAGACCAGGTACATCCCTCCGATCGCCTCGCCCTCCGCCGACGGATCGGGATCGATACGGGTGGAGGCGTCACCGTCGAGCCGACCGCCGCCCTGCCAGTTCACGCTCCTCGAGGTAGGGATGGGCCCGGGGTGTTCGTCCAGTAGGCGACGGCGTGGCCCATCACGCCCTCGTCGGTCGCGCCGTCTTGGTCGACATCACGCAACTGGCCTGCGGCTCGATCGGCAGCGACAGGCTGTAGGAGAACGGTGACGAGAAGTCGTCGGAGGTGATCTGGCCAATGACCTGCGACTCCTCCGACATCACCGACCCCGCGATCTCGGTCGACGAAGCCGGCCTCGTCCTCGAGGATGATCAACGGTTCGGCGATCCCCTCGAGGAAGAACGGATCGGTGTACGTGACCGACCCGGTGATCGTCACCGGGCCACCTTCGTCGTTGACGATCGTCGCCGCCACCAGCTCGCTGGCTCGGTCGATTCGGTGCGCGGTTCCATCGGCGGTTGGTGACCGGCAACGCGGCGATCGCCACGACAAGCGAGTAGCGGAAGCAGCGCGTCAGGATCTCCAGCCGTCGAGGTCATCACGTCCAGCGGGGGTGACCGTCATGCGGATCGTCATGACCTCGTCAGCCCTCCTCGTTCGTCAGCGCAGCAGCCGGCGACGAGTACGGCGGCACGGCGCGCCCAGTGAGGTCGATCCGGACGGGAGCGTGTCCTCGTCGAGGCACCGTGCCCTGTTGGAGAAATCGACGCGCCGGTTGGCCAGGTGCTGGGCCCGGAGCGCATCCTCGAACGCCCAGCTGGCAGCCGGCAGACCGGCATCGAAGTGCCGAACGGCCGCGCATTGGCGCCTTCCCAACGTCACGCCCACAACGCTTCGATCCACGGCTCGGCAACCGCGACCGAAGCGCCGTTGGCCCCGCAAGGCGTACTCGCGGATCGCGAGCAACTCATCGCCGCGGCCATCCACACCGATAGCGCCGAACGACGGCTCCGGCACGTTTGCTGGGCGACAGACGTGACTTCCAGCTGGACCGCGACCGATTGCCCGATCTGGTGCTCGTCCGTGCACAACGAGAACGGTCACTAACACGGCACTCGCCGAGTCCGACGGCGCGTCAGGAACGTCCCGCGAGGGCTGACACGGCGTCCATCTCCTGGCGCGAAGAGGCGTGGCGGTAGCTGGCGATCGTGCCCGGTGAGCGGCCCTGTGCTTGTAGGGCGCTGAGCCAGATCTCGGTGACGCAATCCGATAGGTAGGGCGTTTGCGCAATCCAATGGCATGGAGGTGGTCCTCTCGTGGTGTTGCCAGCGAGGGGCATGCCGGGGGTCATACGCCCTGATCAGGGCCTATGGCCCTGTGAGTGCGCCCCCTGGGATTCGAACCCAGAACCAATGGATTAAGAGTCCACTGCTCTGCCATTGAGCTAGAGGCGCAGCGGGCAGTCAGGCTAGTCAGCCCGGACGCCTGCACCAACGAGGATGCCCAGCATGCGCCGGTTCGCGCCCGCCGGGGCGCTCGGCCGGTCAGCTCGAGAGGCCGGACAGGATCCCGGTGATGGCCCCGGTGATTCCACCGATCACCGGGACCGTCACCGGCGGGGGGCAGGTCGTCGTCGTAGGAGCCGCCGTGGTCGGCGGCCGCGTGGTCGGAGTCGTCGCTGCCGGCTGTGTGGTCGACGGCGCCGTGGTCGGGGTCGTCGTGGCCGGCGGCCTGGTCGTCGGCGTCACCGCAGCGGGCGTCGTGGTGGCGGTCGGGCGCGTCGTCGGAGGCGTCGTAGAGGCCGCGGTGGTGGGGTGGCCGTCGCCGGTGGCTGCGTCCCGCCCGCCGGCGGATCGGCCGGGGCGGCGGTGGTGTTCGGCACCGTGCCGCGGATCCCGGCGGGCGGCGGTGCCGCGGGGGCCGTCGTCGTCGCCGGAGCGGGAGAACTGGTCGCCGGGCCCGAACCGGACCCGGACGGAGCCGCTCGGCGCGCCGGAGGCTCCGGCAGGGGGCGCGCCCGTGGCCGCCGGTTGCCCGGCGGACACGGTCGATCCCGTGGTTCCCGCGATGGTGGCGATCGACGTGCCCGGGGCTGTCGATGCGGCGTCAGCGGCGCCGTTGGGCGTGTCGCTGTCGAAGGGGTTGCTGCCGGCGGCGCCGCCGCCGAGGGTCGCCGGCGCCGCCGAGCCGCGGCCGTCGGCCGTGGGCGCCCCGGCGTCCGTGATCGGCTGGTCGGCCTTGGCGAACGACGGAGCGGCCGCGGGGGCGGTCGGCGCCGTGCCGCGCAGCACCGCGCCGATCACCAGCACGCCGATCAGCGCGGCGAGCGCCCACTCGATGACGACGAACGCCCCGAACGGGATGCCGAGCTCGGCGGCCCACCGGCGCCAGCGGCTGGGCGGCGCGCTCGACGGACCAACGGCTACCGCCGCCGCAGGTCCGTCGGCGCTGCCAGCGCCGACGGCGTCCGCCATTGCCGTCGACGACGCTGTCGGCTGCGCGTCGGTTGCGCGCCTGGCCTGGGTCGTGCGCTTGCGCTTGGTCATCCGCGAGAACCTCGACTCGTCCGCACCCGTGGTGCGGTGCGGCGGCGGGAGCCATTCATGCCCTACACGAGGTCGGCGAGGCCGCGCGATGACGCCGTCGAGGAGGATTTCTTCACCGGGATGCTGCGCCGGCGGTGCGCCCGGTGCGGACACCGCAGCGCACCACCGGCCCGGTGGGGTGAGCGAGGGGACTTGAACCCCCGACCTCCAGGGCCACAACCTGGCGCTCTAACCGAGCTGAGCTACGCCCACCATGGTGAGGGTCGACAGTCTGCCACCGAATTGCCGATCCGGTCACGCTCCGCTCGATATCGGCCCCGACCGTGACCAGATCGCGCCGCCGCGGACCTAGGATCCGGGCACCCGACGATCACCGAGGGAAGTGATACTCATGACCACCACCGGCACCGCGTCGGCTGTGGCCGCCGATCCCCGGCTCCTCCAGCGAGCCGCCTCCATCACCGAGCGGGAGCTCGCCGCCTACACGGAGCGCACCAAGCGTTCGCAGGCGGCGACCGAACGGGCTCGCAAGGTCCTTCCGCTCGGCGTCCCGTCGAGCTTCCAGGCCTACGACCCGCATCCGATCGTGGTCGCCCACGCGTCCGGGCCGAACATGGTCGACGTCGACGGCAACCGCTACATCGACTTCGACATGGGCTTCGGCGCGCTGTTCGCCGGGCACGTGCACCCGGCCGTGCGCGCCGCGGTCGAGGCCCAGCTCGACGACGGCACGCTCTACGTCACGCCCACCGAGTCGAACGCCGTCGTCGCCGAGCTCCTCGCCGAGCGCTACGGCCTGCCGCTGTGGCGGTTCACCAACTCCGGCACCGAGGCGACGATGGACGCCGTGCGCGTGGCCCGCGGCGCCACCGGCCGCGAGAAGATCGTCAAGGTCGAGGGCGGCTACCACGGCCACCACGACGAGTTGCTCATCTCGTTGAAGCCCGACCTCGCCGCCGCCGGGCCGGCCGACCGCCCGACACCGGTGCCGGCGACCGCCGGCATCACCCGCGGCGTGCTCGCCGACACGATCGTCATCCCCTACAACGACCCCGCCGCCCTCGAGCGGGTGCTCGCCGGCGGCGACGTCGCCGCCTTCATCGTCGAGCCGGTGATGGAGAACATCGGCATCTGCCTGCCCGACGACGGCTATCTGCAGGCGGTCCGCGACATCACGTCACGACACGGCACGTTGCTGATCTTCGACGAGGTGAAGACCGGCATCACCGCCGGGTTCGGTGGCGCCACCGGTCACTACGGCGTGCTGCCGGACCTCGTGACGCTGGCCAAGTCGATCGGCGGCGGGTTCCCGCTCGGCGCCTTCGGCGGGCGCCGGGAGTACATGGACCTGATCACCAGCAACACCGTGCTGCACCTGGGGACCTACAACGGCAACCCCCTCGTGATGGCCGCCGCCCGGGCGACGCTCGAGGTGGCCTGCAGCGCCGAGGCCACCGACGCCGCGATCGCCCGCAACGAGCGCCTCACGGCGGCGTGCGCAGCCGTGATCGCCGATCACGACCTGCCCGCCCACACCGTGCACTTCGGCGCCAAGGGCTGCGTCACCTGGCGCCGCGAGCGGGTTCGCAACTACCGCGACTGGAAGGACGCCACCGGTGCGCTGGCGTTCGCCCAGTGGATGCACGGGATCAACCGCGGCATCCTCCTGCCGCCGGGCCTCGACGAGCAGTGGCTCGTGTCGGTGATGCACGACGAGGACACGGCGATGCGCTACGCCGACGTGTTCGGCGAGTTCGCCGCCGAGCTCACGTCGTAGCGACGTCTCCGCCCTGCCCATCCGCAACCGGATGGGCACCAACCGGACCGTACGGACCTGCTGGCGCCCATCGGTTGCGTGCGGCGGGTGCGGGCGGTCAGCTCCAGTGGCGCTGGTCGGAGTAGCGGGTCATGCCGACGGGCGACGACCAGCTGCGCGTCTTGCGCTTGCGGAAGCCCGTCGAGGCGAGGATCAGCGCCCCGCCGAGCACGGCGAGCGCCACCGACACCCCGGCGATCAGCGGGAGCTGGTCGTTGGCGACGGCCGGCACGATCGCCATCCACGGATCGTCGTTCAGCAACGGCAGCAGGAACGCCGGCACCACGTATCCGAGCAACCCCCCGAGCACGGCGGCGAACACGCAGAACATCCCCACGCCGAACACGGCGTCGGCCCGCCGCGGGTGGGCGAGGAAGCCGAACACCAGCGCCACGACGCCGGCCAAGGCGGCGATCGGCACGAAGAACGTGAGGGCGCGGCGCACGGTGTCGAGCCACGAGATCGTCTCGACCGGCAGCGGGGCGGCGGGCACGGTGGCGACCACCTGATTGCGCACGAGCTGCACCATGTCGGTGGGGGAGATCACGACCGGGGCGCTGCGTGCGCCCACGAGACGTGCGTGCACGTCGCCGAGGATGCCCCGCGCGAGCGCGGCGCCGGCCGGGATCTGGAGCGTCTGGTCGATCTGCGGGCCGAGCTGCGCCGGCGGCACACCGAGCTTCGCGGCGGTCGCGGTCGTCACGACGCCCGCGATCTGGTCGCGCAGCGCCGGCTCGTCGTGCAGCACCGTGGCGGCGACGGCGGCGCTCGTGGCGGAATCGAAGACGATGCGCTGCATCCACCAGCCGCCAGCAGCCAGTGCCAGGGCCATCGCGGCCAGGAAGAAGAACAATCCGGCGAGGCCGCTTCGCACCGATTGAGTCTGACAGATCGTACGCTGCGGCCGTGGTCCGCCCGGCGAGCGCGAAACGTCGCCCCGGTGTCGGCACGATGCTGTGGCGGGGGCTGCGTCGACGGTGCCCGTGGTGCGCCGGGCGCCGGGCGTTCTTCACCGGCTGGTTCACCAAGCAGGACCACTGCGCCACGTGCGGCCTCGACGTCGAGCGCGGCGACGACGGCTTCTCGCTCGGCGCGGCGACGGTCAACGCGATCGTCACCCTCGGGCTCGTCGTCGTCGGCCTGGCCGTCGGCGTCGTGCTCACCAGTCCGGACATCCCGGTGTTCGAGCTCATCGGCGTCCTGGCGGTGATCGCCGTGCTCGTACCGATCGTGATCTACCCGGTGAGCTACACCACCTGGCAGGCGGTCGACCTGGCGATGCGCCCACCCGACCTCGACGACCCGTCGACCCCCGCGCCGCGCTCCTAGCGCGGGTTCGGGGAACGGGGGTTCGACGGGCGCAGGCTCGCGACGTAACGTGACGTGAGGGACGGCGCGCCCCTCGGACGGCGAACGTTCGATACCGACGTCGCCCCACGTGCTCGGAACATCGACGTCATCGGAGGACACATGCCACAGCCAGCCAAGCCGCAGAACTCACGTCCGGGGTCGACGCCACTGTCGCGGCGTCGTCTGCTCGCCGGCGCCGGTGGTGCGGTGGCCGCCGGAGCGCTCTTCAGCCGGGCCGGGTTCGCCTCGGCCGCCGGGCAGCGGTCGGCGGCGGGTCGGTGGTTCGCCACCTCGGCGGCCGACAAGCCGACGCTCAGCCAGTGGTACCACGGCTACGGCGAGGAGGGCGTCGAGGACGCCGTGCGCCGCTTCGCCGCCGACTACCCCGACGCCAACGTCGAGGTGCAGTGGTTCCCTGCCGACTACGACACCACGCGTCGCCGCGGCGCTGCTCACCGACGACGGTCCCGACGTGTTCGAGATCGGCAACGGCCCCAACATCGACATGATCACCACCGGGCAGGTGCTGCCGCTCGACGGCATCCTCGGCGACGCCGAGTCCGACTTCAACGAGCGGCTGATCAAGCGGCTCACCTACGACGGCCACCTGTGGGCCGTGCCGCAGATCATCGACATGTTCTTCCTCGTCTACCGCAAGAGCTGGCTCGCCGACGCCGGCATCGATCCGCCGGCGACCGTCGACGACCTGATCGCCGCCGCCGCCAAGCTGACCACCGGCGACCACTCCGGGCTGTTCCTCGGCAACGACGGTGGCGTCGGCACGTTGGGCGGCATGGCCCTGTGGTCGGCCGGCGCCGACTACCTCACCGACGACAACCAGTTCGGCTTCGCCAACGACGACGTGTACGCCTCGTTCGGCAAGCTCAACGAGCTGTACCAGAGCGACTCGTTGCTGCTCGGCGCACCGACCGACTGGAGCGACCCCGGAGCGTTCATCAACGAGCTCACCGCCATCCAGCTCACCGGGCTGTGGACGTTCCCGGCGATCCAGGCGTCGGCGATCGGCGACGACTTCGACATGATGCCGTGGCCGGCGCTCAGCTCGACGCGTCGGCGGTCCGTCGCTGCCCGTCGGCGCGTTCTCCTCCACGGTGAGCGCACGCACGAAGTACCCCGACGCGGCCAAGGCGTTCGTGAAGTGGCTGTGGGTCGACAACACCGACGCCCAGTTGGAGTTCGCCCTCGACTACGGCTTCCACATCCCGGCCCGCAACAGCCTCGCCGAGCAGGCCGAGCCGCTGAAGTCCGGCGCCGCCGCCAGCGCCCTCGCGGCCTATCAGCAGTACGCCTTCACCCAGACACCGGTGCTGTGGACCCCGGCGTCGGACCAGGCGTACTCCGACGCCCGCACGCGCATGATCACGGAGGGCGCCGATCCGGCCGACGGAGATCGCCAAGGTGCAAGAGGTCGTCGACAGCGAGCTCGCCCGCCTCGGCGCAACGGCGACGTCGGCCACCGTGGCCGGCGGGAGCGCTCCGACGGGCACGGAGGCGATGGGCACGGAGGCCGCCGGCACGATGGCGGCCGGCACCGTGCCGGCCACCACCGGCTGACGTTGGATCACTCGTGCGGCCTCCGGCCTGAGCCGGCGCGGTGAGCACCGTCGGGGTCACGGGAACGAGCGTGGTGGCGGCCCGGCCGGTCGCCGGGCCGCCACCACGCACGCTGTGGCGCCGTCTCGCCGGGCCGCAGAACAACAACATCTGGTTCTGGGTCTTCGTCGGGCCCTTCGTGCTCGGGCTGGCCGTGTTCGTCGCCGCGCCGATCGTCTGGAGCCTGGTGCTCAGCCTGTACGAGGCGCGCAACACCGTGTCGCCGACCAAGTTCGTCGGGCTGCGCAACTACCGGGACATGCTGAGCGACCCGGCGTTCCGCTCGAGCCTGCTGACGTTCGTGGCCTTCGCCGCGTTCATCGTTCCGGTCACCTTCGTCGGAGCACTCGCCCTCGCCCTCGCCGTGAACAAGGCCCGCTTCGCCAAGGGGTTCTTCCGGTCGGTGTTCTTCGTGCCGGTGGCCTGCAGCTACGTGGTGGCGTCGATGATCTGGAAGCTGTCGATCTTCAACGGCGTGCGCTTCGGCCTCGCCAACACGGTGCTCCGGGCGTTCGGCTTCGAGGGTCGCCAGTGGCTGTCACGGCCGCACCCGCCGCTGTACTGGGTGGTGATCGTCAGCGAGCGGCTGTGGCTGCAGGTGGGCTTCTACATGTTGCTGTTCCTCGCCGGACTGCAGCGCATCCCCAAGGACCTCTACGAGGCGGCGGCGGTCGACGGGGCGCGGCCCGGATGGCAGACCTTCCGGTTCATCACGTTCCCGCAACTGCGGGCGACGTCGGCGGCCGTGCTGGTGCTGCTGTTGATCAACGCCTTCCAGGCGTTCGACGAGTTCTTCAACCTGCTGTCCAACCCCGGCGCCGGCACGTACCCGCCGTACGCACGGCCGCCGCTCGTCTACCTCTACTACCTCGCCCTCGGCCGGGCCCAGGACTTCGGCCACGGCAGTGCCGGGCGCCGTGATCCTGATGTTCCTCATCGCCGTGTTCACCCTCGGCCAGGGTCGCCTGCTCGGCTTCGGGAGGCGGGGCAGCTATGGCTGAGGTCCGACCGCGCGGGCCGCGGGCGGCGCTCAGCGCCACCGTGCTCTACGGCGTGCTGGTCGTCGCGGCGATCCTGTTCCTCGTCCCGTTCTACCTCATCGTGCGCAACGGGCTGTCGAGCGACCTCGAGATCTCATCGCCGCACTGGAAGCTGTTCCCGACGTCGTTGCACTGGAGCAACGTCACCGACCTCTTCCACAACACCAGCGTGCCCTTCGCCGGCGCCCTGCGCACCTCGGCGATCGTGTCGGTCGTGCAGACGACCGGCGCGGTGCTCATCGCCTCGATGGCCGGCTACGGGCTGGCCCGCATCCCGTACCGCTTCGCCGGCCCCGTGTTCGTGGCGATCATCGCCACGTTGATGATCCCGGCCGCCGTCACGTTCGTGCCGAGCTTCATCATCATCAGCGAGATCGGCTGGTTGAACACCTATCAGGGTCTGATCGTGCCCGGCATGTTCCAGGCCTTCGCCGCGTTCCTGTTCCGTCAGTACTTCCTCGGCTTCCCGGTCGAGCTGGAGGAGGCGGCGCGCATCGACGGCCTCTCGACGTGGGGCACCTACTGGCGGATCGTGGTGCCCAACTCGAAGGGCATCTTCGCGGCCGTGGCCTCGATCACGTTCATCGCCAGTTGGAACGCCTTCCTCTGGCCGCTGGTGGTCGGTCGCGACCGCGACAAGTGGACGGTGCAGGTGGCGCTGTCGTCGTTCCTCAACTCGCAGAGCCCGAAGATGTCCCAGCTGTTCATCGCCTCGGCGATCGCCATCGCCCCCCTCGTGCTCGCCTTCGTGCTCCTCCAACGCTGGATCGTCGAGGGCGTCGAGCGCACCGGCATCACGGGCTAGGCGCGGCACAACCGAAGGGCACCAGCCGGACCGTACGGTCCAGTGGGTGCCCTCCGGTTGCGGGCCGGGGGGATCGGTTGGTCAGCCGCGCTTGATGCGACCGCGCAGGGCGGCGAAGCACAGCGACATGCTCACGGCGCCGACGATCACGATGGCGAGCAGTGCCGCACCGATGTCGTCCCACGCCCAGCCGCCGTAGATCAGCGAGCGCAGCCCCTCGAGCAGGTACGTCACCGGGTTGAACGTGGCGACGGTGTCGAGCCATCCCGACAGCTGATCGCGGGGCACGTACGAGCTGGTGAGGAACAGGAACGGGAAGAACAGCAGGAACGACGAGTTGACCGCGGCCGGGTTCCCGGTCTTCAGGGCGATCGCGTAGCCGAAGCCGGTGAACGCCAGGCTCCACAGCGCGCCGAGCAGCACGAACAGCAGCACGCCGAGCGGCCCGGTGTCGAAGCGCACGCCGACGACGAAGCCGACGATCGTGATCGGCACGATGAGACCGATGGCGACGGCGACGTCGGCCACCATCAGCCCGAGCAGGATCGAGGTGCGCCGCACCGGGCTGAGCAGCAGTCGGTCGAAGTAGCCGTTCTGCACGTCGAGCACCAGGGCCGCCGCCCGCGAGACGCCGGTGACACCGAGCAGGATCGCCGTCGGCAGCTGGAACTCCTTGAAGTCGAACCCGGGGATGCTGCTCTCGGTGAGGTTCGAGAGCGTCCCGATGTTCACGAGGTAGAAGAACAGGGCGATGAAGATCGGCGGGATGACCGCCTCGAGGTCGCGCGGGACGGCCCGCAGGGCGCGCCCGGCGATGGCCGTGATGTCGGACGCGAGGCCGGCGGGCTTGGCCCGCACGGCGGGCGAGGCGACGACGGTGGTGAGGCTCGCGGCGTCATGAGTTGACCTCCTGCAGGATCGGCGCGGTCGTGGGAGCGGGCGAGCGCTCGGCTTCGTCCTCCTCCGCCATGCGGTTGCCGGTGACCTCGAGGAACACGTCGTCGAGCGTCGGCGTGCGCAGCGTCAGCTCGCGCACCTTGATCTCACGCGAGGTCGAGCGCCACCACGACGGCGCTCACCGCCGCCGAGCCGTTGTCGGTCGAGATGACCGCCTCGTGCCCGTGGGCCTCGACGCCGAGCACGCCCGGCACGCGGCCGAGCGCGTCGCACACCTCCTTGGCGTCGCCGTCGACGCGAACGACGATCAGGTCGGCACCGACGTTGCGCTTGAGCTCGGTCGGCGTGCCCTCGGCGACGATGGTGCCGCCGTCGATGATGCCGACCCGGTCGGCGAGCGCGTCGGCCTCCTCGAGGTACTGCGTCGTGAGGAAGATGGTCATCTCGAGCTCCTCGTTGAGGCGCTGCACCTCGGCCCACACCGTCGCCCGGCTGACCGGATCGAGCCCGGTCGTGGGCTCGTCGAGGAAGAGCACGTCGGGGTTGTGCACGAGCGCGGCGGCGAGGTCGAGGCGACGCTTCATGCCGCCGCTGTAGCCGCCGATCGGCCGGTTGAGGGCGTCGGTGAGGTCGATCAACGCACCCAGCTCGTGGGCCCGCTGGTCGGCGACCGCCTTGGAGAGGCCGTAGAGGCGACCCTGCAGTCGCAGCAGCTCGAGCCCGGTCTGCTTCGGATCGAGCGCCGCCTCCTGCAGCGCCACGCCGATGCGCAGGCGGACCCGGCCCGGCTCGGCGACGATGTCGTGGCCGGCGACGGTGGCCGAGCCCCCGGTCGGCGCCAGCAGGGTGCAGAGCATGCGCACGGTGGTCGACTTGCCGGCACCGTTCGGGCCGAGGAAGCCGTAGATCTCGCCGCGTGAGACGGTGAGGTCGATGCCGGCGACGGCCTGGATGTCGTCGCCGAAGCTGCGGGCGAGCTGCTTCGTCTCGATGGCCGGCGGGCCGGAGCGTGGTTCGAAGGTTCGGTCGCTCATCGGGTGTCGGTCTCCTGGGATCGGGTGGTCGAACGGGTGTGTCTCAGGGTTGAGACGTCGGATCGGCCGCCTTCTCATCGTCGCGAGCGGTCGGCGTCCGTCGGTTCAAGTGTCGCGAGGAAACGTGGTCACCCTGTGTCCGCGTTTGTCGGAAGTGGTCACTGCGTCTTCGCGGCGAGGCGGCGGATCGCTTCCGCCCGGCCTCGCATCGCCGGATCGACCATCTCGCCCGACGCCAGACGACCGACGCCACCGTCGGCCGTGACGGCGAGCACCTCGTCGGCCCAGGCCAACTCGCGCAACGACGGTGCGAACGCGGCGACGATCACCGGCACCTGCACCGGATGGATCGCGGCCCGCCCCACGAACCCCATCTCCCGCGCCACCTCCGTGTCGGCGCGCAGACCGTCGAGATCGGCGATGTCGGTGAAGACGCTGGCCATCGGCGGCGGCAGTCCGGCGGCGCGTGCTGCCACGAGCAGGCGGGCGCGCACGGCGTCGAGCACACGGGGATGCCGGGTGCCGAGATCGCTGGCGAGGTCGGCCTCGCCGAGCGACACGGTGCGCACGGCGCGATGGCGGGTGATCTCGCCGAGCGCCTCGACGCCGACGGCGGTCTCGACGACCGCGGCGATCGCCACCGCGCCGAGGCGGTCGACCACGCGATCGACATCGGCTCCCGACTCCACCTTGGGCAGTCGGATCCCGACGTCGGTCGCCCCGGCGAGGGCGGCGAGGTCGTCGTCGTCGCCGGCGTTGACGCGCACCTCGACGGCCGGTCGCGACCCGGACGGATGGGCCGTCAGCCACTGCGTGACCGCCTCCCGGGCGGCTGCCTTGTTCGCCGGGGTCACCGCGTCCTCGAGGTCGAGGATGACGAGGTCGGCTCCGGTCGCCGCCGCCTTGTCGAAGCGGTCGGGGCGATCGCCCGGCACGTAGAGGGCGGTGATCACCGGCCCGGCGGTCATAGGACACCCTTCGCCCGCAGCTCGGCGAGGCGTGGCGCGTCGAGGCCGAGGTCGCCGAGCACGGCTGTCGGTGTCGGCGCCGTGCGGGCGGCCGGCCCAACGGATCGTCGCCGGCGTCCGCGACAGACGGAACAGCACGTTCTGCATCCGGATCGCGCCGAGCTCCTCGTCGTCGACCGTCGCGACGGTGCCGAGGGCGGCGTACTGCGGGTCGCTCACGACACCGCGCACGTCGTACACCGGCCCGACCGCGGCGTTGGACCGTTCGAACGCGTCGAGCACCTCCGCGGTGGGGCGGGCGGCGATCCACGCCGCCACGGCGTCGTCCAGCTCGTCGGCGTGCTCGGCCCTCGTGTGACCGCTGGCGAACCACGGCTCGTCGATCACGTCGGGCCGCCCGACGAGGCGCATCACCCGCTCGGCGATCGACTGCGAGGAGGTGCTGACCGCCACCCAGTCGCCGCTCGCGGTGCGGTACACGTTGCGCGGAGCATTGTTGGCCGAGCGGTTGCCGAGCCGCGGTTGCACCAGCCCGAGCTGGTCGAAGGCGGTGATCTGACCGCCGAGCATCATCAGGATCGGCTCGATGATCGCCAGGTCGACGACCTGCCCGTGCCCTGACGCCTCCGACGCGCGCACGGCGGCGAGCACGGCGATGCTCGTCGCCAGCGCGGCGATGCCGTCGGCGAGCCCGAACGGCGGCAGCGTCGGCGGTCCGTCGGGCTCACCGGTCATCGCGGCGAAGCCACTCATCGCCTCGGCCAACGACCCGAACCCGGGACGCGATGCGTACGGGCCGATCTGGCCGAACGCGGTCACGCGGGCGATGACGAGCCGGGGGTTGCGGGCGAGGAGGCGCTCCGGCGCGAGGTTCCACCGCTCGAGCGTCCCGGGACGGAAGTTCTCGACGAGCACGTCGGCGCCGGCGGCGAGCTCGACGAGCAGGTCGGCGCCCTCGGGGGTGGACAGGTCGAGCGTGATCGTGCGCTTGTTGCGCCCGAGCGTCTTCCACCACAGGTTGACGCCGTCGCGGGCCGGACCGTGCCCGCGCGCGGCGTCGGGCTGGCGCGGGTGCTCGATCTTGATGACGTCGGCGCCGAGGTCACCGAGGAACGTCGCGGCCAGCGGGCCGGCGAACAGCGTCGCCGCGTCGAGGACGCGCAGTCCGGCCAGGGGACCGGGTGCGGCGTCCTCGTTCACGTGCCCTCCTCCGGTGCGACCGACGTGTCCCACGCCAGGCGGAACCCGACGCTCGACGAGCGCTCCACGCCGAGCCCGGCGAGCAACAGCTTGGCCGAGAACGACGGCGGCCGCGGCCCCCCGTCGAAGTACCACTCCGACGTCGTGGCGTGGTGCGTCGCCCCGCCCTTCACGATGGCGTAGCGGGTGACGCCGTCGCTGTGCTCGCTCTCGGTCCAGTTCCACACCAGCGGCGTGAGCCGCTCGAACCGAGCACCCGCGGCCTCGGCGGCGAGCTGCCACTCGAACTCGGTCGGCAGACGGGCGCCGACCCACTCGGCGTAGGCGCGGGCGTCGTCGAGGCCGACCAACGTCACCGGGGCGCCGCGCGCCCGGCGGCCGGTGGCTCGCCCTCGACCCAGTGGCGCAGGAACCGGTTGGCGACGAGCGGCCGGTAGCCGGTGGCGGCGAGGAAGTCGGCGAACTCGCCGTTCGTCACCTCGCGGGCGGCGACGGCGCAGCGGCGCACCGTGACGACGACCTCCTCGACGACGGTGTCGTGCAGGCGAGGGGGCAGCGGCTTCCAGTCCTCGACGTACGGCGCGCCGTCGTACATCCCGGTCTCGCGGCGACGGTACGTGATCGACAGCCGGTCGGTGCCGCCGGCGACGGCGATGGCGTCGCCGGGCGGGAGTGCCCGTCGACACGCCCGGTCGGCGTACGGACGTCGGCGCGCGCCGGAAACGTCGTGTCGGCCACGTGGGGGTCGGCCGCGGCGGCCGCCAGGCACGCGGCGATCGGCTCCGGCACGTCGCCCACGACGGCGACGATCGCGGCGACACCGCGTGCGGGCACCGTCACCGACAGGTCGCCGCCGGTGAGCAGACGTCCGGCGCCGAGGTCGAGCCACGTGACGGGTCGCTCGCCGTCGCCGACGGCGTCGGGGTCGATCACGGCACCGCGGTAGTCGGCGGGGCCGCGGTTGACCGCGGCCCACACCGTGACGTCCGGCGTCGAGAACCGGGAGGCGTACACCCCGGCGTCGACGGCGGCGGGAGAGCCGTCGGCGAGCGGCGTCCACTCGCCGGTCAGCAGCACGTCGGCGAGGGCGTGCTGCACCCGGCGCATCGTCCGCAGCGTCGACGCGTCTCGCCCGTTCCAGCCGACCCAGCTGCCGAACACGGCGTCCCACACCACCATCCCGGTGCCGTTCACCCAGCTCGACTGCAACTCGTCGCTGTGGTCGTGGTTCCAGCGTCGGGTGTGGTGCATCATGTGCCGCCGCTCGTACCAGTGCGCCCGCAGCACCCCCGGCACGGGGCTGTCGGCCATCCACTGCGCCCAGCTCGCCTGGTGGTCGACGATGCGTTCGACGGACACCCGTGACTCGCCCTCGAGCACCGGTGGGGGATCGAGCGCCGCCAGCGCCGCCCGCAGCTCGGCCCCGCCGGCGCTCATCGTGTCGAGGAAGACGCCGTCGGCACCGACGTCGGCGGCGAGCGACGCCAGCCGTCGGGGATGCTCGTCGACGTCGTCGGTCGCGGTGTCCCACGGGTTGTAGTCGACGAACACGCGCACGCCGCGTCGCTGGAAGGCGGCCACCAGCTCGGCCAGCCCGGGCACGTCGAGATAGAAGTCGAACTGCGTGCGCTCGTCGATGCCGATGATCGGGTACGCCTGCCACAGCACCACGGCGTCGAGACCGCCGTAGCGGTCGACGGCGTGGGCGAGGAATGCGTCGGGGGTGAACTCCTGGCGGGCGTGGTCGAAGAGCCGCTCGTCCCACAGCCACACGATGGCGACGGAAAAGCACGTGCTCGCCCAGCGCGCCGTCGCACGCTCGTACGCCGCCGGGTCGAAGGCGTGCCGCTCGCGGGCGTCGTCGCGCCACTCGTGCAGCCGGTGGCGCCACGCCGGCCAGGCGCCGGGATCGGCGGGGGCGGCGAAGATCTTGGCGGCATCGGCGCCGGCGGTGTCGAGCGGGCCGTCCAGCGCGAACACGTACGGAAGGTCGATCGGCCCGCGGGGCGTACCGGTCGAATGCTGCGAGGCGCGCGCGCGTGGGTGCGCCGGGCGAGCTCGTCGAACCCGATGCCGTCGAAGCCGGGCACGCTGGTGGTCAGCCGGTTGCGCAACGGCGCCGTCCACGCGGCCGGCAGGCCGGCGGCCCCGGCGAGGGCACCGCAGATCGAGCCGACCGTGGCCCCGTTGGAGTCGGTGTCCCAGCCGCCGGTGACCGCCGTGGTGATCGCCCGGTGGAACTCGCCGTCGCTGCGCGCCAGTGCGAACGCCACGAGTGCGGCGTTGTTGAGCGCGTGCACCCAGTGGAGGTGGCCGTACTCGGCGTACAGCGCGTCGAGCGCCGCCTCGAGGTCGAGCGACCCACGTCCGAGGTCCACGCCGTAGCGGACGGCTGCGGCATAGCGACTCGCCGGAGGCACGACCGACAGGCCGGCGGCGATGCACTCGTCCACCGATCCGGCCACCACGGCGGTCGAGGCCGCCGCCGCCACGAACATCGCCCCGTACAGCCCGGAGCGGTGGTGCGTGAGCCGAGCGTCGGCCCACGCCAGCCGGGCGGCGCGCCCCGGCTCTCCCGGTGTCACCCAGCCGTACACGTCGGCACGGATCTGGGCGCCGATCCAGTCCTGGAACGGGTTGCCCCGACGGCCGGCCACCTCGGGCTCGTCGCCGGCGAGGAGGTTGCGGTAGGTCACCCGCTCGGCGGTGAACACCCGGCCGCCGGGAAGCCGCTCGAGCCACGACGTCGCCACGTCGTCGGTGGTGATCGCCTCCCCGCGCCGCTCGACGAGGTCGAGGGCGATCAGCGGGAAGTTCATGTCGTCGTCCTCGGGCATCCCGTCGATGTTCTCGGCCAGGCTGTTCGTGGCGCTGCGTCGGTTCCAGGGGTGCGCCGCGGCGACCGCCGGGTCGAGGCCGACGGCGGTGAAGTACGAGTCGATCGGCCAGTTCCCCGTCGAGCGGGCGATCGCCCGGATGCCGTGTCGTCCGACCTTCTCCACCGGCTTGCCGAGCAGGCACCCGGCGGCCCGACCGAGCCAGGCACCGTGGAGCCGATCGAGCGACGCCTCGCTCGACACGGGAAACAGGCCGGGCGCGAGCGCGGTGATGGCGGCGAGGTCGTCGGGCTCGCGCTGGCGCAGGCCGGCCGGCACCTCGCGCTCGTCGACGAGGGCCAGCAGTCGAGCCGCCAGCTCGCGCAACTCGGGCGTGGCGGCATCGGGCGACGCCCCGCCGGCGCTCGCCTCGGCGCGGCCGCCCGCCGCGATCCAGCGCTCGCGCAGGTCGCCGACGTCGACGCCGTCGAGCTCGGCGGCGACGAGGGCGTGGGGGAGGAGGTCCTCCGGCTGCGACCAGCTGAGGCGGATCATCGATCGGCGAGCAGCGACGATCGCGCCGCATCGCGGGCGGTGGCGGCGCGAGCGTCGTCGGCCCAGACCTGCCGGGCGACCTCGGCCATCGTGCGCCCCGGCTCGACGATGTCGATGCGGCTCGCCTCCGAGACGGTCGTCCGCCAGCGCTCGGGAACCGCCGCCATGCCACCGAGCGCACCGGTCACGGCGCCGGCCATCGTCGCGATCGAGTCGGCGTCGCGGCCGTAGTTGCACGCGGCGAGCACGGACTCGGTGTAGTCGCCGCCGGTGACGAGCGCCAGGCCGAGCGCGACCGGAAGCTCTTCGATCGCCTTGGTACGACTCGGTCGGCGGGCGTCGAGCGCCGGTGACCGGTAGTCGGGCCCGACGGTGTCGAACGGGGCGACCGCATCGCGCACCGCGCCGAGGGCGGACGCCCACTCGTCGTGGTGCGCCGCCGCGTCGGCGACGGCTTCGATCGCCTGCCGCGTGCCGTCGTGGGCCAGACCCACCGCCGCATCGACCACGGTCGAGATCGACGCGCCGGGACGCATCGCCTCGGCCACGGCGGCGGCGAACACGCCCGCGGCCTCGCGGCCGTAGCTCGACTGGTGGGCACCGGTCACGTCGATGGCCTCCGCGTACGCACCCGCCGGATCGCCGGCGTTGACGATGCCGACGGGCGCCATGTACATCGCCGCGCCGCAGTTGACGATGTTGCCCACGCCGGCCTCACGCGGGTCGACGTGGCCGTAGTGCAGGCGGGCGACCAGCCACTTCTCGGCGAGGAACAGCCGCTGCACGAGCAGCGCCTCGGCCTCGAGCTCGGGGATCCACTGGCGGGCGCCGATCAGTCGCGGCACGAGATGGGCGGCGATGGCGTAGGCGTCGAGATGCCCGCGCACCTCGGCGTAGACGTCGACGAGCGCCAGCGTGAGCAGGGTGTCGTCGGTGACGTGGCCGTCGCCCTTGTGGTAGGGCGCGATCGGTCGGGCGTCGCGCCAGTCCTCGTTGAACGGCGCGACGATCCCGGTGACGTAGCCGCCGTGGCGCCGCTGGATGTCGTCGGGGGTGTAGCCCTCGGTGGCCCCACCGAGGGCGTCACCCACGGCGGCGCCGCTGAGCGCACCGCACGCCGCGTCGGTGAGGGTCCCGGACGCCCCGTCACCCGGCATCGCAGCCGGGTGACGGAACGCCGGGTGGGGGGTCCCGTCGGGCATGCTCAGCCGCCCGACACCTGTGCCCAACCGTCGGTCAACTGGCTCTGCAGGCCGTCGAGGTCGATCTGGTCGGCGAAGTACTGCTGGAGGGCCGGGGTGGCGATCTGGTCCTTCCACTGCGGGTAGTTGATCGCCGACTGGAACGGGGCGGCCACGAGGCTGTCGCCGCTGGCGAGGATCTCCGGCCAGCTGTTCTCGCCGTTCGTGTCGGTGGCGACCTGTTCGCGGGCGGCGCCCGACGACGGGATCAGCCAGTCACCTTCGGCGACCGAGGCGAGGTTCTGGGCGTCCATGAAGAAGTTCACGAAGGCGGCGGCCTGTTCGACGTGATCGCTCTGCGACGACACGGAGAGCGTTTGCGGGTTGGCGGCCTGGTTGGTGCCGGCGCTGCCCTCGAGCAACGGCAGGACGGTCCAGTTGAAGCCTTCGGGGCCGGTCTCGGTGATCTGCTGGGCGATGTAGTTGCCGCCGACGTACATCGCGTACGTGCCGCCGAAGAAGCCGGGCAGCACGTCCCCGCCGCTCTGGGTGAGCGACACCGGGTCGAGCGACTTGTCGACGTAGGCCATGTCGTGGATGCGCTGGGGCACCGCCAACTCGTTGTCGCCGACGGTGATCGACGTGGTGTCGCCTTCGGTGGTGAAGAACGTGCCGTCGAAGCCGAGGGCCAGGTTCATGACGGTCGCGGTCGGTGACTTGAGCCCCCAGCCGAGCCCGAACGTGTCACCGTTCGTCAGCGACTTGGAGAGGGCGGCGAAGTCGTCCCACGTCATCGTGTCGCCGGTGGGCACCGCCACGCCGGCGGCGTCGAACACGTCGGTGTTGGCGAACACGACGTAGGACTGCAGCAGCGTCGGCGCGGCGATGATCGCCCCGTCGGGGGTGGAGACGGTGGCCCAGATGTCGTCGGACACGCTCGCCTTCACGTCGTCGCTCAGGTAGGGCGACAGGTCGGCGAGATAGCCCTGCTGGGCGAACCCGCCGATCGCGGCCGACTCGAAGTGGATGATGTCCGGTGCCGTGCCGCCGGCGAACTGGGTGGTGAGCTGGTCGCTGGCGTTGTCCCAACTGCCCTGCAGGATCTCCACCTGGACGTCGGGGTTGGCGGTGTTCCAGGCGTCGACGATCGCCTGGGTGGCGGCGATCGTGCTGTCCTGGAACGCCAAGCTCTGGAACTTGAGCGTGATCGGGTCACCGCTCGCGTGGGCCCCGGCCGACGTGGCCACGCCGGCGAGGGCGATGCCGAGGGCGGCGGCCGCGCCCCATGCCTTGTGCTTCATGTGCTGCTCCTTGTTGTTTCGGGTTGGGTTGATTCGGGTTGGGTTGCTCGGAAGTGGTGGTCGACCGGTGGGACGACGACGCGTCGCGTGTCATCCCTTCACCGCCCCGCTGAGGAGGCCGGAGGTCAGGCGGCGTTGGATGATGGCGAAGAAGAGCAGGCTCGGGATGGTGGCCAGCAGCGAGCCGGCGGCGAGCTGGGGGAGCTGCACCTGACCCTCCTGGCCGACGAAGTTGGCGAGCGTGAGCGGGAGGGTCTTCTTGGCCGGGTCCTGGATGAGCACCAGGGCGAAGAAGAACTCGTTCCATGCCGAGATGAACGTGAACAGGCTGGTGGCGACGAGCCCCGGTGCGAGCAGGGGCAGCAGGATGCTGCGCAGGATCCGCAGGCGCGACGCGCCGTCCATCGACGCCGCCTCCTCCAGCTCGTTGGGGATGCCGGCGATGTAGCCCTGCAGCATCCACAGCGCGAACGGCAGCGACCACACCGTGTACACGAGCACGAGGCCCCACAGCGTGTCGATGAGGTGCAGGTTGCGCAGCACGATGAACAGCGGGATCACGATGAGGATGAACGGGAACACCTGGCTGAGCAGGATCCAGCCGGTCGCCACCCCGCGCAGGCGGGTGCGGAAGCGGGCGAGCGCGTACGCCGCCGGCATCGCCAGCAGGATCACGAGCACGACCGTGGCGAGGGCGACCATCAGGCTGTTGCGGGCCGACGTCCACAGCCGCATCTTGGCGATCGCGTCGCCGAAGTTCGCCCAGTGCAGTCCCTCCGGCAACAGGCTGGGATTGGGGGCGGCGACCTCGCGCTGCGTCTTGAAGGCGGTGACGACCAGGAAGATCAGCGGGAAGGCGAGGAAGATCATGAACCCGATCAGCGCCAGGTACTGCAGCGGGCGCGTGAACTTGCTCGATCGGGTGGCGATCATTGGGCACTCCGGGCGCGCGCCTGACCGCGGAGGTAGAGCAGGAGGAACACGGCGATGACGATCACCATCACGTTGCCCATCGCCGCCGCCAGGCCCCAGTGGTTGTACTTGAACGCCTCGTTGTAGGCGAACAGCATCGGCAGCATCGTCTTGCCGCCCGGTCCGCCGGCGGTGAGCACGAACACGAGGGCGAAGGAGTTGAAGTTCCAGATCATGTCGAGCGTCGTCGCCGCGACGATGACCGGCCGGAGCGACGGCAGGGTGACGTGCCAGAACCGTCGCAGCGTCGATGCCCCGTCGATGGCCGCCGCCTCGTGCAACTCCTCGGGCACCGATTGCAGGCCGGCGAGCAGCACGATCGTCGTCTGCGGCATGCCCGCCCAGACCCCGACGACGATCACCGCCGGGAGCGCCGTCTTGAAGTCGCCGAGCCAGTTGGTGGTGCCCTCGAACCCGAACGCCCGGATGACCTTGTTCACCGGGCCCGAGTTCGGGTTGAGCATCAGCCGCCACATGATGGCGATGATCACCGGCGGCATCGCCCACGGCACGAGCGCCAGCGTGCGGGTGAGCGACTGGAAGCGCAGGTTGGCGTTGAGCAGCAGGGCGAGGGAGAGCGCGGCGAGGAACTGCAGGATCGTCACCGAGAACATCCAGATCAAGCCGATCCGGAACGACTCCCAGAACAGGTGGTAGTGCCACAGGACGCGGTAGTTCTGGAACCCGGTGAAGGTGGTGGTGACGTCGATGCCGGGCTTGGCGTCGGTGAAGCCGAGGTAGATGCCGCGGATGAGCGGGTAGACGCTGAAGATGACGATCGGGATGAACGTCGGGACGACGAGCTTCCAGGCGTCGACGCCGCCGCCCCCGCCGGCCTGCCCGCCGCGAGGCTTCTTCTTCGACCGCTTGGACTTGGTGGTGTCGATCACCTCGTCGACGGTCAGCATGCTCACGTCAGCACCGCCCTCAGGTCGGCGGTCGGCGCCGAGGACTCGCGGATCGTCAGCGCGGGCGCCATGGCGACCTGACGGGCGTCGAGCGACGGTTCGGCCAGACGTCCGAGCAACAGCCGCGCCGCCTCGGTGGCGCGCTCGCGTGAGCGCAGGTCGACGCTGGTGAGCGAGGGGTGCACGAGCTCGGTCAGCTCGGTGTCGTCCATCCCCACGACGGCCACGTCGTCGGGCACGCGGCGCCCGCGTCGATGGAGCACCTTCAAGGTGGCGACCGCGAGGAGGTCGTTGGCGCAGACGATCGCGTCGGGGTTGGCCTGGTCGAGCAGTGTCGCCGCGCCGACGAGCCCGGCGTCGTAGGTGAAGTCGTCGGCCTGCACCTGCATCTCGGCGCTCGTGGCGAGCCCGAGGCGGGCGGCGGCGGCGAGGTAGCCGGCGAGGCGATTGGTGCCGGGCACGGTGTCGACCGGACCGTTGACGAAGGCGATGCGGCGCCGTCCCGTCGCGTGGAGGTGGTCCATCGCCAACCCGACGCCTGCGGCCGAGTCGGCCCGGACGTTGTCGAGGTGCATCCCGTCGGGGAGCGACCCGATGACGGCGACCGGCAGGCGGGTGGTCGACAGCTCGTCGAGCAGCGCCGGCGTGAGGCGCAGGGGCACGACGATCAGGCCGTCGGCGAAGCCACGGTTGGCGTTGCGCACGACATCGAGCTGCTCGTCGGGGTCGTTGCCGGTGGACGAGAGCACCAGCCGGAACCCGGCGGCGCTCAGCACGCTGCTGACGGCGTGCATCATCCTGACGTAGACGGGGTTGCCGACGTCGGCGACGGCGAAGGCGATCTGCTCGGTGCGCCCGATCTTCAACGAGCGGGCGAAGGCGTCGGGCACGTAGGCCAGCTCGAACGCGGCCTGCTCGACCCGCTGGCGCACGTCGTCGGAGGTGGCGAGCCCGTTGAGCACGCGCGACACGGAGGCGATCGACACGCCGGCGCGCTCGGCCACGGCGACCAGCGTCGAGCGCTTGCTCCGGACCACGGCGTCCCCTCCCCCGACCCCGCCCCCAGGCGGGTAAACGTTTACAGCAAACGTTTACCGCACGGTACACCGGGCCTCGGGACGTGCGCAAGGGTCACGCCCGTACCCGCCGCCATCTGGTCACTCTCCGTCTCAAACGGCGATCTGGTCACCCTCGTTCTCGATATCGAGACGGTGGGTGACCAGATCGGACCGCTTGCGACGCGTCAGGGGCGCTCGAGGCCGGTCCGGTCCCAGGCGCCGAGATCGGCGGCGGCGTCGTAGCTCGCCTGGAGGAAGCCGAGCAGCAGCGCATCGGGATCGGGAGCGGTGCGCACCGTCGTGTAGGGCAGCACGAACTCGCCGAGCGCGCCGTCCCACGACGCGCCGGGCACGCCGAGGTCGACGTCGGCGAAGCCGTCCGGCTGCGGATAGGCGTAGGAGTAGAACACGCCCTCGCCGTCGGGGCCCGGCCAGTAACCGGCGCTCGACACCTCGTGCGAGTACGCCTCGTGCATCACATGGGGTCCGCAGTTCGGCGCCCCGCCCGGGTGTGGTGGCGCCGGGCGTCCGGAGAAGCGCGTCACGGCGAGGTCGAGCGCACCCCAGAACAGGTGCACCGGGCTGACCTTGCCGACGAACCGGCTGCGGAACACCTCGAAGACGCGGTCGGCCTGCACGAGCAGCCGCCAGAATCGCTCGACCTGCCCGGCGTCGTAGGAGCGGTGCTCCTCGTCGCGGTCGAACGGGATCGCGCCGGCGATCTCGACCGGCATCGTCCACACCGGTGTGGCCAGCCCCAGCTCGTCGAGCGCACTGGTGAGCTCGACGAAGAAGCGCGCCGTGGTCTTCGGCGCCAGTTCGACCGCTCGACGCTGCCCGTCCGACACGATCACGTCGAGGCGGTGGTCGAGCAGGTCGAAGTCGATCTGGAACGCCCGCGCCCCGGCGGGCACGAGTGACGTGGTGAGCCCACGGGCGGTCACGTAGAGCGGCACGTTCCACCAGTGGCTCATGATCGGCGTCCGCTCCATGCGCACCTTGCCGACGACCTGCGTCCACAGCTGGAGGGTGTCGCGGGTCGGCGCCCACTCGGCGACCGGCAGTGACGGCCAGGGGTCGCCGGCGGGCGGCTGGGCGGCGTCGTCGCTCACGAGCGGTCAGCTTCGCGCGAGGGTGACGTCGACCGGCGGGTCGCCGAACGGCGACGCCTGCACGATCGTCGGCCCGGGGTGGAGCCCGGCGTCGGACCGGTAGCGCGACAGTGCGCCGGCCTCGGCGTCGAGGTCACCGTCGTCGGCGGCGAGCAGGAGCGCGGCGACCCCGTCGAGCCAGGCGGCGTCCTCCTCGGTGACCTCGGCACCCGGCCCGGTGATGCGGCCCCACCCGTCCCAGAGCAACAGCTCGTCGCCGAAGCGATGGGCGATCTCGTAGATCACCTCGTCGAACAGGAACCGTCGGCCGCGCAGGTCGGGCACGTTCGGATCGACGCCGTAGGTGTCGGGGTCGAGGTCGCCGTCGCGGTAGGCCGACCAGACGCGCGCCGCCGTGGCGAAGCCGGTGCCGTCGAGGTCACGCAGCGACATGTCGAGCGGGGTGGGCAACGTCGGCCACGGTGCGTCGACCTCGGCGTCGAAGCTCTGCCAGCGGCCCTCGAGCCACGCCTCGACGATGACGTGGTCGTGGTGCCATCCCGGCGTGAAGTAGCCGGCGAACCCCACCCGCGAACGGGCCGGGATGTCGTGGGCGCGCAGCACCGACACGCAGAACAGGGTGTGGTCGCGACAGCAGCCCTGCACGCGGTCGGTCACCTCCCTCGGCTCGGCGAGCGGCCACGGATGGCGCTGCTGGTCGGCGGCGAGGATGCGGTCCATCCAACGGCTGTCGATCTCGTGCCGCGTCGCGGCCGGCAGCTCGTGGCCGGAGGCGCGGTAGTGGACGATCACGTTGCGTGCCACGGCGCCCAGCTCGGCGGGGTCGGTCGACACCTCGGCGAGGCGTGCGGCGTGCTCGCCGGGGTCGGAATATGGCGTGTGGACGGCGTGGTCGACCACACTCGGCGGGGTCATCGCGCCAGGGTAGGCGACGGAGCGCGATTGCTTGCCTCGAACGGCTGTTCGGTATTACAGTGCTGTCATTCGTCGTGCGGCAACCCTGTGACACCCCCGTCGTACGGTCGCATCAACCGACACCCCGTCCCCACCCCACGATCGAGCGACGATCGAGCGAAGTCCACGACAGGCGTGGCGAAAGGCAGGCAGCAGATGGCACAGGACGACCGCAGCCGCGACGGCCGCGAGCGCGAGAAGGCGCTCGACATGGCGCTGGCGCAGATCGACAAGCAGTACGGCAAGGGCTCGATCATGCGCATGGGCGAGAAGACGACGATGAACATCGAGTCGATCCCCACCGGGGCGCTGTCGCTCGACCTCGCCCTCGGCATCGGCGGACTGCCGCGGGGCCGCGTCACCGAGATCTTCGGCCCGGAGTCGTCGGGCAAGTCGACGCTCGCCATGCACGTGGTCGCCGAGGCGCAGCGCAACGGGGGCGTCTGCGCCTACATCGATGCCGAGCACGCCATGGACCCGGTGTACGCCCGGGCGATCGGCGTCGACATCGACCAGCTGCTGATCTCCCAGCCCGACACCGGCGAGCAGGCGCTCGAGATCGCCGACATGCTCGTGCGCTCCGGCGCGATCGACGTGGTCGTCATCGACTCCGTCGCCGCGCTCACGCCCCGCGCCGAGATCGAGGGCGAGATGGGCGACAGCCACGTCGGCCTCCAGGCCCGCCTGATGAGCCAGGCCCTGCGCAAGCTCACGGCCAACCTCAACAAGACCAACACGATCATGATCTTCATCAACCAGCTCCGCGAGAAGATCGGTGTCATGTTCGGGTGCATGAGCTACGGCACCCGCGTGACGTTGGCCGACGGCACGCAGGAGAAGATCGGCAAGATCGTCAACCAGCGGCTGCCGGTCGAGGTGCTGTCGTACGACGCCGATCGCGACGAACTGGTCGCCAAGCCGGTCACCAACTGGTTCGACAACGGTGTCGCCGAGTCCTTCTTGCAGTTCACCGTCGAGCGTGGCGCCGGCAACGGCCGGGCTCAGTTCGCCGCGACCGAGAACCACCTCGTGTCCACGCCGGGCGGATGGCGGCCGGCCGGCGAGCTGGTCGTCGGCGACCGGGTGCTCCAGTCCACCACCGAACGACTGAGCGACGTGCAGTGGCAGGTGCTGCTCGGAGGCCTGATGGGAGATGGCGCGCTCTCGCCCAGCCGATCAGGACACGGGGCCCGGTTCCGTTGGGGTCATGGGGTGCGCCAGACCGCGTACGCCGACTGGAAGGCGTCGATGTTCGCCAACATCGGCGTCACCTGTTCGCAGAACGACCACGGGTCGGTGTTCTACGACATGCCCCCGCTCACCGAGTTGGCTGGGTTGCGCGAAGCGGTCTACGTCGGCGGCAAGAAGGTGCTGAGCGACGACTACCTCAAGCAGCTGACGCCGCTGTCGCTCGCCGTCTGGTACCTCGACGACGGGTCGTTCACGGTGCGCTCGAAGGGTCTGCAGGAGCGCACGGCTGGTGGCAGCGGCCGGGCGGAGATCTGTGTCGAGGCCATGTCGGCCGACACGCGCATCCGGCTCGCCCGGTACCTCACCGATCATTGGGGCCTTGCCGTGAAGCTCATCGCCAGCGGCAGCACGCGTAAGGCGGTGCTGCAGTTCCCGACCGCTGAGACCGCCAAGCTGCACGCGCTCGTCGCGCCGTTCGTGCATCCGTCGATGGACTACAAGCTGCTCGAGCGCTACCGCGGGCGGTTCTCGGTCGAGCCGGTGTTCGCGCCGCCGCGCCGGGCACTCACGCCGATGCCGATCCGCTCGATCACGGTGAAGCCGCCGACGCGCAGCATGCACAAGTTCGACCTCGAAGTGGGTGGGACGCACAACTACTTCGTCGACGGCGTGATGGTGCACAACTCACCCGAAACGACCCCCGGCGGGCGGGCGCTCAAGTTCTACTCGTCGGTGCGCCTCGACATCCGCCGCATCGAGTCGTTGAAGGACGGCACCGAGGTGATCGGCAACCGCACCCGGGTCAAGGTGGTGAAGAACAAGGTCTCACCGCCGTTCAAGCAGGCGGAGTTCGACATCATGTACGGCAAGGGCATCAGCCGTGAGGGTTCGCTGCTCGACATGGCGGTCGATCTCGAGATCATCAAGAAGTCCGGTGCCTGGTTCACCTACGAGGGCGAGCAGCTCGGCCAGGGCCGGGAGAACGCCAAGGTGTTCCTCACCAGCAACCCCGAGATCATGGTCGAGATCAGCGATCGGGTGCTCACCAAGGCCGGCCTGAAGGGTGGCGAGGAGCCGGCCGCCGAGGACGCCGGGGCCGATCAGTTCGGCGCCGAGGACGACCAGCCGATCGACATCTCCTGAGGGCGCGAGGCAACTCGGTCTGACATGACGGTCCCGAACCGGATCACCTTGGTGACGCTCGGCGTGGCCGACCTCGACCGGGCGACCGCGTTCTACGAGGCGCTGGGTTGGACGCGCTCGGCGCAGTCGTCGCCGGGGAACGTGACGTTCTTCTCGACGGTCGGGCCGGTGCTGTCGCTGTACGGCATCGACGAGCTCGCCGCCGATGCCCACACGTCGGCCGAACGCACCGGGTTCGCCGGGGTCACGATCGCCATCAACCTGGAAGGGCGCGGCGAGGTCGACGCCGTGCACGCCGCATGGCTCGCGGCCGGCGGGACGTCGCTCGCCGCCCCGGCGGCGGCGCCCTGGGGCGGGTACATCGCCTACGTCGCCGACGTCGACGGTCACGTGTGGGAGCTGGCCCACAACCCGTACTGGCCGCTCGGGCCCGACGGCAGCCTGACCCTCCCGGACTGACGCCCCGGCGCCGATCACGGCCGGTGTCACGCGCGGTCCGGTCGCGGGTCGCTGCCTACACTCACCGGCGATGGCGCCCGACCCTGACGCCGAGTTGGCGTCGCTCCGCGCCGAGGTCGCCCGTCTGCGCAGCCTCGTCGGGCCACTCGAGCGGTCCCACGAGGACCTGCGACGTGACGTGGCCGACGCCAGGGCCGCGGTGGGCGGGGCCGAGGCCG
Source organism: Ilumatobacteraceae bacterium (assembly GCA_963816635.1). Classification (GTDB taxonomy): domain Bacteria; phylum Actinomycetota; class Acidimicrobiia; order Acidimicrobiales; family Ilumatobacteraceae; genus Desertimonas. The sequence goes on from CAWFLK010000023.1 coordinate 32,243, forward strand.
AGGCCGAACGGCTGCGTGGACAGCTCGCCGAGCTCGACGACCACCTCGCCGGCGCGCGTGAGATCGAGGTCGCCGTGCGTCGGATGTCGGCCGGTCCACTGCTCCGTACGGCGCGCCGCGCCGGTCGCATCGGCCACCGCCGACGCGGTGGGCTCGGCCGCGGCGGTGGAACCCCGGTTCTCGGTGCTCACGCTCATTGGCGGACCCGAGGCGCGGCACCTGCGCGCCTGCATCGAGTCGGTGCGCGACCAAACGGTCGCCGACTGGGAGCACGTGCTCGTCGTCGACGCCTCGGCGGCGTCGTCGGTCATGCGCACGCTCGACGAGGCTGCGGCCGACGATCGGCGGGTCCGCGTCGTGCGGTCGCTCGGCGGCGTCGCGGCAGCGAGCCGCGCCGGGCTCGCCGCGGCGACCGGCGAGCTCGTCGCCTTCGTCGATCACGCCGACCGGTTGGATCCCGACGCACTGGCGGAGGTGACGGCGGCGATGACCGAGGGCGCGGACGTCGCCTACAGCGATCACGACGTGATCGACGCCGCCGGCTTCTACGTCGATCCGGTCTACAAGCCTGATTTCTCGCCCGAGCGGCTGCGCAGCCAGAACTACGTCACCCGCCTGCTCGTCGCCCGACGATCGCTGCTCGACATCGTCGGGGGGTTTCGCGACGGACTGGAAGGCGCCGAGGACCACGACCTGGTCCTCCGGCTCACCGAAGCCGCTCGGTCGGTGGCCCACGTGCCGCGTGTGCTCTACCACTGCCGCCAGTCGGCGCCGAGCGGGCTGGCGGATCCGGCGTCGCCGTGGGCGACCGCCGCCGGCGCCCGGGCGGTTGCCGACCATTGCGCCCGTTCGGGCATCGACGCCGCCGTCGAGACGACGCCGCGGCAGGGGTGCTATCGCGTCGTCCGGCGAGTGGCAGCACGCCCGCTCGTCAGCGTGGTGATCCCCACGAGAGGATCCACCGGCCGCGTCTGGGGCGTCGACCGCTGCTTCGTCGTCGAGGCCGTGCGCAGCCTGCTCGATGCGTCGACCTACCGGGAGCTGGAGGTGGTGGTCGTGCACGACACCGAGACCCCCGACGTCGTGCTCGATGCCCTCGCCGCCACGTCGTGGCCGATCTCGCTGGTGCCCTTCGACGGGCCGTTCAACTTCTCGGCCAAGATCAACCTCGGTGTGAGCGCCGCCCGTGGCGACCTCATCCTGCTGCTCAACGACGACACGCAGCTGATCGAGCCGTCGAGCGTGGAGGTGCTCGTCGGGCACGTCGCGACGCCCGGCGTCGTGATGGCGGGCGCCAAGCTGTTGTTCGCCGACGGCACGATGCAGCACGGCGGTCACGTCTACGCCGAGCGCCCCGAGCACATGTGCATGGGATGGCGTGGCGACTCGCCGGGGCCAGGGCCACTGTGGCCACTCGCCGTCGAGCGTGAGTGCAGCGGCGTGACCGCGGCGTGCGCGTTGGTGCGCCGGGACGACTTCGAGGCGGTCGGCGGGTTCACCACCGAGCTCCCCATGGACTACAACGACGTCGACTTCTGCCTCAAGGTGCGCGCCACCGGCCGGCGGATCATCTGGTCCCCGTGGGCGGCGTGGTACCACTTCGAGAGTCAGACCCGGCTCCGTGGGGTGAGCAGCGAGGCGCGTGACTGGATCGCCGCTCGCTGGGGCGCCGAGATCGCTCGCGACCCGTACTACAACCCGAACCTCGCGCCGTTGCGCGCCGACTACCTCGAGTTGCCGCCGACCGGCTCGCTGCGCCGCGAGCCGGCCTGACCATCCGGTGACACGACGCCCGAGACGTCCGGCACGGCGTCCCGCGGCCAGAGCACCGCGGCGAGCGCAATCGAGAGGGCGGCGAGGGCGGCGAGCACGACGATCGGTGGGAGCGGAGCGCGACTCGTGTCCCAGTCCCACGGCATCATCGAGCCGTCGGTGCCGACGCCCCACCGTCGGGCGGCGGCCCACGCCGCCACGTTGAGCACGACGAGCGCGCTGGCGCCGACGACCACCGCCACTCGCCGGCCGCTCGCCGCGGTCACGCCGGCGAGCGCCAGCATCATCGGGATCCCGACGAGCAACGGCAGGGAGTACCGGCCCTGCCAGTACGTCCCGGTGGTGTCGCCCGTGTACAGCTCGAACACCCACGAGGCGACGACGGTCACCACGAGGAGGCAGACGGCCCAGCATGCGTCGCCCGACCCCGCCGCGAGCGAGGCCGCGACGAGGACGCCGAGCGCGGCGCAGACGACGACGATCGACACCGCCGGTTGTGAGGTGTCGAGCCAGCCGAGCACGCCGATCGCCTCGATGAGATTGTTCCCGGTTTCGCCGACGACGCGCGACGCGAGGCTGGCGTCCCAACCGCCCGGGCGGGAGACGAGGACCACCGCCGCGCCGAGCGCGGCGAGCACCGCCCCGGCAGTCAGCAGGACGATCCGTGCGATGCGGCCGCGCACGCGCTCGCGCCACAACCACCTCGCCGACTCGGCCGCCACGAGGATGAGCGGCGACAGCGTGACGAGCCGGGACACGCGCGAGTGGTTGGTGATGCCCCACGCCGCGGTCACCAACGTCGAGCCGGCGACGACGATCTGGGGCCCGACGCCGAGGGCGCGCCACCACTGAGCGAACGTCCGTCCGGCCCGACCCAAGGCGATGGCGAGGGCGATGCAGGCCCAGATCAGGCCGTCGCGGCGGGGGAGTGCCAGCGCGGCCCAACCGCACGCGGTGAGCCACGCCATCGCCGACGATGGCGGGACCGAGGCGTAGAACAACCCGGCCCAGAGCGCCACGGCGCCCCCGATCGCCATCGCCGACGGGTTGACGACGGCGAACACGCTCCACGCCATGGGCGTGAGGGCAAGGAGGATGGCGGCCGTGGCGAGTGGTCGTCGGGGCGACGCCAACCAGAGCGCGGCGCCGACCAGCACGGCCGGGACAGCGGCGCCGCCGAGGCGCGCCCACCAGATCGGCTGCAGTCCCGGAAGGCGGCTGAGCAACCCGCCGGGCAGGTGTCCCCAGATCGGGTACTCGTCGGCCGTCGAGCGCAGGGCCACCGTCGGCGGTGACCCGCTCGGCTCGGCCGCGCAGTCGGCGGGGATCGCCGGGTGGAAGGCGTAGCACGCCGGGTCGGGCAGGGCGTAGCTCGCGGGGAGATCGAAGGTGGCCGCGCCGTCAGCCGAGACCGCGTCGGGATCGAGGTGGCCGCGGGCGAGTGCGCCGGCGCGCACGAGGTGGCCCGGTTCGTCGGCACCGGCGCCGGGGGGCGTGAGCAAGATCCAGCACAGGGCGATGCCGCCGACGATGGCCACGATCACAGCAAGGCGCCGACGTTGCGTCGACCCACGCCGCTCGTCGACCACGGCGGCAGGCTAGCAACTGCCTCTTCGCTGGCTGAGGGGCTGCGTACACTCGCCGGGATGCTCGACGTCGAGGCCGCTGCGCTGAACGCCGAGATCGACCGCCTACGCGACCTGATCGGTCCGTCGCAGGAGTCCTACGACCAGCTGAAGGCGACGCTCGACGCGGCCGAGACAGCTGCCCGGTCGGCACAGCAGGCCGCAGGTGAAGTGCGCGGCGAGCTGATCGAGGGCCAGGTCGCACTGGTGCGAGCTCAGCAGACGCAGGCCGCGCTGGCCCCCACGTCTCTCGGGGTCACCGTTCGGGCCGCCCGCCGGGCGCGTCGGTCGGTCGGCCGCGCCCGCCGCGCCATCACGGCCCACCTCCCGTGAGCGCGGCGCCGACGCGGTCCGCGCTGGCGCCCGCCGACGTGGCGGCCGCGCTTCGCGGGCGGTCCGTCTGGGCGATCGCGGCCGCCGTGCTCGTCGTCGTCGGCGTCGCCGCCGCGCTGCAGGAGGGCGGTTCGCGGTCGGTGCCGCAGCTGGCGCTCGCCGCCGTTGCCGTGGCCACGCTCGCCATCACGATCTCCATCGCCCTTCGCAACGACGAGATCATGTCCGTCGCGGCGCTGTCGCTCGCCGTCACGCCGGCGGCGTTGACCGGCGTCGCCGCAGGGCGTCCGTGGGCCGCCGTTGCGGTGGTCGCCGCCTGCGGAGCCGTCGTGCTCGCCTGGTCCGCGGCCGGTGGGTGGGCCAGCGCCATCATCGCGTCGAGCGCCGTGGCCGCCGGCGTCGCCGCATGGGCGCTCGACACGCCCGACGGGTTCACGTCACCCACGTGGGGCGAGGCGTTCAACCGAACCGGGCAGGTGCTGTGGACGAGCGTCGGTCGGGTCGACCTGGCGGTCCTCGTGCCGACCACCGGCTGGCTGGTGTGGTGGATCGCCGCCGGCGCCGTCGCTGGCGCGGCGCTGATCGTCGGTGACACCCGGGCCGCCGCCATCATCCCCACGGCGACGGCGACGATGGTGGCCGCCGCGTGGGTGATCATCCACTGGCGCGGCGACGTCGACGTCGCCGGCGGCCTGTGGATCCCGGCGAGCGCCGTGGCCTACGCCGGGGCGCGTCGCGGACCCGGCGACGCCGGCCAACGTCGGACGGCCACCGCGCTGCTCCTCGTCGTGGCGTACCTGTGGATCGTCACCCTCGTGGCACTGGCGCGGCACTGACCGCGCTCGAGGGCGTGAGGTCAGAAGCCGGCGGGGGCGCCAGGCTTGAAGACCATCAGGAACAGGATCACGATCATCAAGACGTGGGTCACGCCGATGCCGGCGCTGAAGCGCTTCGCCGCAGCCTCGCTGGTGTCGGTGATCGCCGGGCGGATGAGGAACCAGCTCACCGCCATCAGGACCACCCAGCCGACGAGGGAGAGCACGATCCACGTCTGGGACATCTCGAAGTTGTCCTTCGACGTGCCGACCAGGCCCATGCCGAACACCCACACGAGGACCAGCGCCGGCAGGCTGAGCGACATGTGCAACTTGGCCAGCCGCGCGGTGTCGCCGGCGCGGCGCAGCGACGGGTACACCAGCAGCGGGCCGAACGCGGCGATGACAGCGAGGATGTGCAGCACGCCGAGGATTTGGTAGCCGGTCGAGAAGTTCCAGATCGCGAGCACGGGGCGAAGCTATCGGCCCGATCGCGGGACCGCGGCGCCGAGCCGTAGCCGTGAGCGCGAGTCTTCGAGCAAGCGAACCATCGACACGGTCTCGCTCACTGGTGCACGTTCGCCGTATCGGCCGTCGCATCGCGACGGTGCACCGTGAGCGAATCGGCCCGCAGCTTCGTCGTGCGCACCTACGGGTGCCAGATGAACGAGCACGACTCGGAACGCATCGCCGGGCTGCTCGACCGCCGACGGGATGGTGCCGGCCGCGTCGGAGGATGCCGCCGACGTCGTCGTGCTCAACACCTGCTGCATCCGCGAGAACGCCGACAACAAGCTGTACGGCAACCTCGGCCACCTCAAGACGTGGAAGGCCGGGCGCGAGGGCCGCCAGATCGTGGTATCGGGCTGCCTCGCCCAGAAGGACCGCGAACGGGTCCGCGAGCGGGCCGGCTACGTCGACGTCGTGCTCGGCACGCACAACGTCCACCGCGCCGCCGAGCTCGTGCGCCAAGCGGCGCTGGACGGTCCGCTCACCGAGATCCTCGAGGCGGCCGTGCTCGACGACCACGCCCTGTTCCCGTCGGCCCTGCCGGCCCGGCGCACCACCTCGTACAACGCCTGGGTGACGATCCAGATCGGATGCGACAACAGCTGCGCGTTCTGCATCGTCCCGGCGGTGCGCGGGGAGGAGATCAGCCGTCCCTTCGCCGAGATCGTCGACGAGATCGAGGCCCTCGCCGCCGAGGGCGTGACCGAGGTGACGCTGCTCGGCCAGAACGTCAACAGCTACGGCCGCGACATCCAGCGGGCGGCGCGCCGCGACGGCGACCGTGCGGTCGCTCTGCGCCCGCTCTTCGCCGACCTGCTCGAGGCGGCCGGGCGCGTCGACGGGATCCGTCGGGTGCGCTTCACGTCGCCGCACCCCAAGGACATGCGCCCCGAGACGTTCCGGGCGATGGCGGCCACACCCGCGGTGTGCGAGCAACTGCACTACCCGCTCCAGTCCGGATCGGATCGGGTCCTCGCGGCGATGCACCGGGGGTACACCGCCTCCCGCTACCTGCAGCGGTTGGCCGAGGCGCGGCGCGTCGTCGCCGACCTCGCCGTGTCCACGGACATCATCGTCGGCTTCCCGGGCGAGACCGACGACGACTTCGCCGCCACGCTCGAGGTCGTCGCCGAGGCCCGCTTCGACGACGCGTTCACGTTCATCTTCTCCCCGCGACCGGGCACCGAAGCGGCCGAGCTCACCGATCGCTTCGTCGACCCGGCCGTCGCCGGCGAGCGGTTCGACCGCCTGCGCGTCGTCGTCGAGCGCAGCGCACTCGCCGCCAACGAGGCGCGCGTCGGGCGCATCGAGGAGGTGCTCGTCGAGGGCCCGAGCAAGCGCGACCCGTCGGTGCTCGCCGGGCGCACCCGCCAGCACCGGGTCGTGCACTTCACGGCGCCGCATCCGTTGCGCGCCGGCGCCTACGCCGAGGTCGAGATCACCCGCGCCGCCCCGCACCATCTCGCCGGGACGTTCCGCGAGCAGACCGCCGAGGCCCGCCACCGCATCAAGATCCCCGTCGCCACGTCGTGACCCGCCGGCCGCCGGTCGTCCTGCTCGGCCCGACCGCCTCGGGCAAGTCGGGACTGGCGATGGCGGCCGCCGGAGCGGTGCCGGGCACCGAGATCGTGGCCGTCGACTCGATGCAGGTCTACCGCGGCATGGACATCGGCACCGCCAAGCCGACGCCCACCGAGCGGGCGGCGGTGCCCCACCACGGGATCGACCTGTGCGATCCCGGCGACGACTTCACCGTCACCGAGTACCGCGCGGCGTACGACGAGGCGATCGACCGCATCGATGCCCGCGGTGCCCGGGCGCTGCTCGTGGCCGGGACCGGGCTCTACCTCACCGCCGTGCTCGACCGGCTCGATCCGCCCGGCCGGTTCCCCGACGTCGCCGCCGACCTCGCCGACGACCCGGACACGTCGGCATTGCACGGCCGCTTGGAGGACCTCGACCCCGTCGCGGCCGCCAAGATCGACCCCGGCAATCGTCGACGCGTCGTGCGGGCGCTGGAGGTCACCATCGGGAGCGGCCGCCCGTTCAGCTCGTTCGGACCCGGTGTCGCCGCCTTTCCCCCACCGGCGTGGTGCAGATCGGCGTGCGGTGGCCGCGCCCCGCCCTCGCCGACCGCATCGCGGCGCGGGTGACGGCGATGATGCAGGCGGGACTGCTCGACGAGGTCGGCCGACTCGAGCTCGGCGGGCTGTCCCCGACCGCGGCGCAGGCGCTCGGCTACAAGGAGTTGCTCGAGCACCTCGACGGTGTGGTGTCGCTCGACGCGGCCGTGGCCGCGATCGTGCTGCGCACGCGGCAGTTCGCCGTGCGCCAGGAGCGGTGGTTCCGTCGTGACCCCCGCATACGCTGGATCGACATCGACCCCACTGCAGCCGACCCGCTCGCCCCCGCCCGCGACGCCGTGATCGCTGCCCTGTCGTGAGGGTACGGCACCGATGACGGGCATCACGCTCAGCAAGCACCACGGTCTCGGCAACGACTTCCTCGTCGCCTTCCACCCCCCGCTGCCCGAGGCGGAGTTGTCGAATCTCGCCGAGGCGGTCTGCGCCCGACACACCGGCATCGGCGCCGACGGCCTGCTCGTCGGCGAGTCCGACCCCGAGCACACGGCACGCATGGTGCTGTACAACGCCGACGGCAGCCGCGCCGAGATGAGCGGCAACGGCATCCGCTGCTTCGCCCAGGCCCTCGCCGCTCGCCGCGGCGACCTCAGCCCGCAGCGCATCGCCACCGACGCCGGCCCGCGACGTGTCGAACTGTCGGCGACCGACGACCCCCGCACGCTCATGGTGTCGGTGGAGATGGGCGAGGTCACCGATCTCGCCGCCCCCGACGGCTGGGGCGACCTCGGCGCCGATCCGCACCGGCCCGTCGCCCACCTCAGTGTCGGGAACCCGCACACCGTCGTGCCCGTCGACGACGTCTCGGCCGTCGACCTTGCCGCCCTCGGCGCCCGGCTGGCGCACGTCAACCTCGAGATCATCGAGGCCGGCCCGACCGCCGACGCCATCACGATGCGGGTCCACGAGCGCGGCGCCGGCATCACGAAGGCGTGTGGCACCGGCGCGTGCGCCGCCGCCTACGCCGCCCGTCGGTGGGGACTGGCGACGCCGCGCGAAGGGAAAATCGTGGTGCACATGGACGGCGGAAGCGCGATGGTCGCGTTCGACGGCGACGATCCGCGGCGGATCTCCCTCACCGGGCCGACCACGTTCGTCGCCACCGTCGAGCTGGCAAGCGTGCCAGCGCCATCATGGACGTGAATCAATGACCAACAGCCCGTACTCCGAAGCACTCGGCGCCACGCTGATCGACCGCGCCGTGCGGGAGCGCATCGTGCTCGTCGGTGTCACCTTCCCCGACGGCACCGACGACGACACCGACGCCAGCCTCGACGAGCTCGCCGCACTGATCGACACCGCCGGCGCCGACGAGGCCGGCCGCATGGTGCAGCGGCGCGACCACCCCGATCACACGTGGTTCATCGGCAAGGGCAAGGCCGAGGAGCTGCGCCTGTTGTGCCTCGCCGTCGACGCCGACACGGTCGTGTTCGACAACGAGTTGGCCCCGGCCCAGCAGTACAACCTCGAGCGGCTGCTCGGGCGCACCGCCATCGACCGCACGGCGGTGATCCTCGACATCTTCGCCCAGAACGCCCACACCTTGGAGGGTCGGGCGCAGGTGGAGCTGGCGTTGCTCAAGTACCGCCTGCCGCGCCTGCGGCGCGGCGCCGGAGCCCGGCTCGCCCAGCAACGCGGTGGCGTCGGCACCCGCTTCGGCAGCGGCGAGACCAAGCTGGAGGTCGACCGCCGGCGCGTGCTGCGCCGCATCGCCAAGCTCGAGGTCGATCTCAAGGAGCTCTCCCGCACGCGCCACCTTCAGCGCAAGCAGCGTGAGCGCAGCGGGTTGGCCTCGGTCACGATCGTCGGCTACACCAACGCCGGCAAGTCGAGCCTGCTCAACGCCCTCACCGACGCCGGCGTGCTGTCCGAGGACCGCCTGTTCGCCACCCTCGATCCGACCACCCGACGTCTGGCGCTGCCAGGGGGCGAGCCGGTGCTGCTCACCGACACGGTCGGCTTCGTGCGCCGACTGCCCCACGGGCTGGTCGAGGCCTTCAAGAGCACTCTCGAGGTCGCCACCGACGCCGACTACCTCGTCCACGTGGTCGACTCGAGCGCCGCCGACCCCACCGGCCAGATCGACGCCGTGCGCGAAGTGCTGAGCGAGATCGGCGCCGACCGGGTCCCCGAACTGCTGGTGTTCAACAAGGCCGACCTGGCGCCGCTCGAAGCGAAGCGCCTGGCCCACGACCACCCGGGCTCGGTGGCGATCAGCGCCGTCACGGGCGACGGCATCGACGACCTGCTGCGCACGCTCGGTGACCGCCTCCGATCGCTGACGGCCGTCGTCGAGCTGTCCGTGCCGTACGACCGGGGCGACATCCTCGCCGCGGTGCACCGCGAGGGCGAGGTGGTCTCGACGTCGGACGAGCCGGACGCGATGCGGGTGAGGGCCCGGCTCTCCGGGCCGTCGGTCGGGCGTCTGCGCGAGTTCGTCGTCGACACGAGCGACGCGGCCAGCGGTTGACGGTGGTCGCCGGCTTCGTTCCCCCGCCCTACCCGTACGAGCGCCTCGACGGGTTGCTGAAGATCGCCGGTGACCTGCCGGGAGGGGCCATCGACCTGTCGATCGGGACGCCGATCGACCCCGCCCCACCGGCGGTGGTCGACGCGCTGTCGGCGTCGGGCAGCGAGCGCGGGTACCCGCCGAGCATCGGCACGCCCGAGCTGCGACGAGCGATCGTCGACTGGATGTCACGCCGCTTCGACGTCTCGGTCGACGCCGCCGACGTGGCGGTGTGCGTCGGCACCAAGGAGTTCGTCGGCACCCTGGCGCAGTGGCTGCGGCTGCGGTCGCCCGACCGCGACACGATCCTCTACCCGGCCGTCGCCTACCCCACGTACGAGATGGGGGCGATCCTCGCCGGGTGCCGCCCGGTGGCGGTGCCGCTGACCGAGCGCGGTCGACTCGACCTCGCGGCGATCGACGCCGCCGACGCCGCCCGGGCGCTCGCGTTGTGGGTCAACTCGCCGGGCAACCCCACCGGGGCGTGTGACGACCTCGGCGCGGTGGCGGCGTGGGGTCGCACCCACGAGGTCCCGGTCTTCTCCGACGAGTGCTACGTCGAGTTCACGTGGAACGAGCGCGGCCGCACGATCCTCGAACACGGACTCGACGGCGTCGTGGCCGTGCACTCGCTGTCGAAGCGCTCGAACCTCGCCGGGGCCCGGCTCGGCTTCTACGCCGGCGACCCCGAGCTGGTGCGGTACCTGCGCGAGGTGCGCAAGCACGTCGGGATGATGGTGCCGGGACCGGTGCAGGCGGCCGGGGTGGTGGCGTTGGACGACGACGACCACGTCGAGCGCCAGCGCGCCGTCTACCGCCGCCGGCTCGAGCGTCGCCGCCGAGGCGCTCGGCGGCTGGGCGGGCATCGACATCGCCCTTCCCGACGGCGGTTTCTACCTCTGGTTCGATGCCGGAGACGGCTGGGAGTTCGCCGAGCGGCTGGCTCGGGTCGGCGGCGCGGTGGTCAGCCCGGGCGAGTTCTACGGGCCGGGGTGTGCGTCGTTCGTGCGCGTCGCGGTCGTTCAACCCGACGATCGCATCGAGTTGATGGCCGCTCGCCTGCGCGCCGACGGTGCGTGACCCACGGCTGGCGCGCGGCCTGACGGGTCAGAGCCGGCGCATCACCGTGACGACGCGGCCGTAGATCTCGACCTCTTCGGGAGGAAAGATCATCGGCGCCATCGTCGAGTTGGACGGCGTCAGGGTGACGACGCCGTCGGCCGCCGTGAAGTGCTTGATGGTGGCCTCGCCGCCGGGGATGCCGGCGACGACGACGTCGCCGTTGCGCGCCTTGTTCTGCTGCACGGCGACCACGTAGTCGCCGTCGAGGATGCCGGCCTCGATCATCGACTCGCCGCGCACCCGCAACATGAACAGGTCGCCCTCGCCGGTGAAGTCGGCCGGGAGCGGGTAGATCTCCTCGACCTGCTCGACGGCGAGGACGTCGGTGCCGGCGGCGACGTCGCCGACCAGGGGCACGTGGCGCACCGGCCGGCGTTCCATCACCGCCCCCGAGTTCGGGTCCCAGCGCACCTCGATCGCGCGGGGCTTGTCCGGGTCGCGGCGGAGGTAGCCGAGGCGGGTGAGCGTGCGCAGGTGGCTGTGGACCGTCGACGGCGACGTGAGGCCGATCGACTCGCCGATCTCGCGCACCGACGGCGGGTACCCGCGGTCGCGCATGCTGCTGTTCGATGACGTCGAGGATCTGACGCTGACGAGTGGTGATGCGGGCGGCGGCGACCATGGCCGTCATCGTACGCACGTTCGCCCTGGGTGTCAAACATCTGTTCCCTTCTCGGTTGACATCGAACCGGTGTTCTGGTTGACTGCGAACACTCGTTCGACATACACCCGTTCGAGCGCTCGCTCGAACGGCCCGCCAGCTCGACCGAAGGGAGCACCGCCGTGACGACCGCCCACCCCACCGCCGCCACCTCCCGCCGCCGACCGCCCGCGGTCGCCGACCCCACCCGCGACCCCCGCGCCACGCACGGGCGGCGCACTCCGCGCGTGCCGGTCGCCACCTATCGCCGCCGCCGTCGAGCGCTCGCCCTGTGCGCCCTCGCCGTCGTCGCCCTCACCGGTGTCGGGCTGGCGACGGTCGTCGGCGCCCTCCTCGGCGGACCGGTCTCGGCGCCGCTGTCGATGCCCCTGCTCGTGGTCCCGTGGATGTGCTGCGCGATCGCCCTCGTGCGGTGGTCGGCGCCCCGATCGAGTGACAGCGGCCGGCGTCCTGCCTCGCCGGCCGCTGTCGCCGAGCTCGCCGCACGCCGCGACGGTCGCGATCGCGGCCCGGCGCGCCTGGCCGCCTGACCCCGGGCGCTGCGGCGCCGGCGTCCTCCCCCCGTCGCCGCAGCGCCCGGCACCGCGCTGGAGTCGACATGTACGCTGGCCAGGTGCACTGCCCGCTGTGCCACGCCGACGACACGAAGGTGGTCGACTCGCGCCTGGCCGCCGAAGGTTCGGCGGTGCGTCGCCGCCGACGGTGCTCGCACTGCGAGCACCGCTTCACCACGTTCGAGCGCATCGACGAGGTGCCGCTCACCGTGATCAAGTCCCACGGTGGCGTCGAGTCGTTCGAGCGGGCCAAGGTCATCAGCGGTCTCCTCGCCGCCACCAAGGGTCGCGCCATCCCGCTCGAGCAGGTCGAGCGCATCGCCGACACGGTCGAGGACGCCGTGCGTCTCAGTGGCGCCGAGGCGACGAGCGCCCAGATCGGGTTGCTGGTGCTCAACCACCTGTGCGCGCTCGACGAGGTCGCCTACCTCCGTTTCGCCAGCGTCTACAAGAACTTCGACGCGGCGGCCGACTTCCACCGCGAGATCGAGCTGCTGGGCAAGCTTGGCGCCGAGCGTCGATAGTCCCGTCGCCGTCGTCGAGCCGCCGGCCGCCGACGAGCCCGCACCGGCGCCGGCCGCGGCGGTCGTCGCGCCGCTCCCTCCGATCTGGGCCTGGCTCGCGACCGCCGCCTCGTTGCTGGTCGTGCTGGCGGTCGTGCGCGCCGTGCGTCGAGGGTTCGTGCCGGTCGACGACGACGCGGCGGTCGAACTGCGCGCCTACGACGTGCTGTCGAGCCACCCGCCGCTGATCGGTGCGGTGTCGTCGGCCTCGAGCACCGGCGACACCGTGCACCACCCCGGGCCGCTGCTGTTCGACCTGCTCGCCATCCCGGTGCGCCTGTTCCCTCACGGCGCGGGGGTCGCCGTCGGCGCCGGGGCGATCATGATCGCCGCCATCTGGCTCATCGGATGGAGCGCGCGGCGGGCGCTCGGACGCGACGGCGCCGCCGTCGTGGTCACCGTCACGTGCGTGCTGATGTGGGCGCTCGGCAGCGAGGCGCTGTTCGACCCCTGGCCGCCGATCGTCACCATCGTCCCTGGTCTCGTGCTCTTGGTCGGCGCCTGGGCGTTCGCGTCCGGGTGCGACGAGACGTTCCTCGTCGTCGTCGTCGCCTTCTCGTTCGTCGTCCAGACCCACGGCAGCTACCTGGTGCTCGCGCCCGTGATCGTGCTCGCCGCCGCGCTCGGTCGACTGCTGGCCCGCCGGCGCCGTCCGGTCGATTGGCGCTGGATCGTCGGCGGGATCGCCACCGGGTTCGTGCTGTGGCTGCAGCCGCTGATCGACCAGCTGTGGGGGAGCGGCAACCTCGGCCGCATCGTGCGCTTCGCCCGCGATGGCGGACCGGGCGGCGGTGGGACGACGCTCGGTCTCGGCGACGCCGTGCGCGCCGCCGCGATGGTGCTCGTGCGGCCGCCCTTCTGGTTGCGCGGCGGAGTGGCGTCGAGCCTGCCCAACGGTGGCGGGTTCGTCAGGACGTTCGGCACGCGGATCTTCCGGCCGGACTGGCTGTCCGCCCCGGTCGCCACGCTCGGACTGCTCGCCATCGCCGCGGTGGTCGTCGCCTTCGGCGTGGTGGGGCGCCGACGTGGTGACGATGCCGTGGTGGCGGGCGCGCTCGTCTCGGTGGCGGCGCTGGTGGGCGCCGTGATCTCGCTGTCGCGGTCTGCCGATCGACGAGTTCGGGTTCTCGGCGCACAAGGCCCGCTGGCTGTGGGCGATCGGCGCCTTCCTCACGGCGTACGTGGTCGTCTCGTGGTTGCGGGTGGGCCGAATCGGCGACCGGCGCGACGCCGTGCTCACGGTCGCCGTGTTCGGCGGGATCGCCCTCGTCTGCGCCGTCCCGACGTCGAACGAGCGGCTCAGCCCGCAGCAGTACCTCACGCGCTACGAGGCGGCGGCGCAGCGGCTGCGCGACGCCGCCGACGAGTTGGTGGGGCGAGGCACGATCTTCATCGACACCGCCGGGCGGCCGTTCCCCGACCCGTACAACGACACGATCGCCGCCGAGCTCGTTCGTCGGGGTGTCGACGTCCGCGTGCGCGGCGACTACATCGGCGGCCAGTACGGCACGTCCCGGCAACTGGACGACGACGAGGAGGTCACGACGGTGCGGGTGCTCACCGGTCGCCAGGCGATCGTCGTTCCCGACGGCTACGAGCGCGTGGCCCTGACGTTCCTGGGACCACTGCCGACCGCCCTGGTCGTGCGCACCGACGACCCGTTCGGCTGATCGGTCAGTCGCGCCGCACCCAGCGAGTGAAGAGGTAGCCGTCGCCGTCGACCAGCGTGTGCGCCAAGGCGAAGGCGACGAGCGCGTCTTCGGCACCCTCGACGATGCGTGAGCCCGGGCCTCCGGTGACGAGCGGGGCGACCGTGAGGTCGATCTCGTCGACGCAGCCGGCGTCGACCAGCGCGGCGTTGAGGCGCGGGCCGCCCTCCGATTGCACGAACGTCGGCGGATCCATGATGTCGTCGAGGCGGGCGAGGCCGGCGGCGAGGTCGGCGCGGCCGCGTCCGGCGCGCACGACGTCGATCGAGCGGGTGAGCGGCGTCGGTCCGTCCTCGGGCATGATCAAGAACCCGGCGCCGGACGCGAACAGCTCGCCCGACAGGTCGACGTCGCCCGACGCCGTGACCACGCCGATGCGCTGGCCGGGCTTTCTCGGTGCTCCGTAGCCCTCGGCGCGAACCGTGGCGGCACCGACCACCACCACGTCGGCGGCCCGCCGAAGGGCGGCGAACACCGCCCGGTCGCCGTCGTTGCCGAGTCCGGTCGAGCGACCGTCGACGGCCGTCGAGCCGTCGAGGCTGGCGATCATGCAGACGCCGACCCACGGACGCTGGGCCGTTCGCAACCGCGGGGCTCCGTACAGTTCGTCGAGCCCGTCCGACGCCGAGGTCGTGCTCGGGAGCAGGGAAGATCCGGCGCACGGCCGAATCATGGCACGCGTCCGGGTGAACGGGGATCGAGCGAATGGTGGACAGTGGGTTGCCCACAGCTCGAGGCCGTCGAAACCCACACTGAATTCACAGGGTTGTCCCTCTACCTACCCACAGACCGCGATGTCTACGGTGTCATCCGATACCGACGGCGGCGCGGTACACGGATTGGAGCCACCGTGCCCACGGTGGTTTGGGGCGCTGCCGCCCTGGACCTGTGATACCGCGCCGCGCGTCGGGACCGATCCAGGGTTCGACGTCGACCGAGTGGCGTCCGGGTTGGCCTGAACTACAATGACGTAGTTTCCTCGGGCACGCCCGCGAGACCGCCGCTGACGCACGCCACTGGCGATGCGGGAAGGAGATGCAGGACCAGTGACCCCGACCGATGCATCGCTCGTCCCCGACACCGTTGCCGACCCGTCGGCCCGCATCGGCGTCGGCCGGCTCTTCACGTCGCCGGGGGTCGACCCGTACGACGAGGTGGTGTGGGAGCGTCGCGACGCCCGCATCACCAACGCGCTCGCCGGCACGGTGGCGTTCGAGCAGCCGGCGGTCGAGTTCCCGGCGGACTGGTCGCTCAACGCCAGCAACATCGTCGCCCAGAAGTACTTCCGTGGCACGCTCGGCACCGACGGCCGTGAGTCGTCGCTGCGCCAGGTCGTCGACCGGGTGGTCGACACGATCGCCCGCTGGGGCGCCGAGGGCGGCTACTTCGCCGACGACACCGAGTGCGCCGCCTTCATCGCCGAGTTGAAGTACGTGCTCGTCACGCAGCGGGCGGCGTTCAACAGCCCGGTGTGGTTCAACATCGGCGTCGCGGGGGTTCCGCAGCAGGCGTCGGCGTGCTTCATCCTCGGGGTCGACGACACGATGGACTCGATCCTCGAGTGGTACCGCCAAGAGGGGATCATCTTCAAGGGTGGGTCCGGCGCCGGCACCAACCTCTCGCACATCCGTTCGAGCGCCGAGGGAATGCGCGGCGGTGGCACGGCGTCCGGCCCGGTGAGCTTCATGCGTGGCGCCGACGCCTCGGCCGGCACGATCAAGTCCGGCGGCAAGACGCGGCGCGCCGCCAAGATGGTGATCCTCGACGTCGACCACCCGGACATCGAGGAGTTCGTGTGGTGCAAGGCCGTCGAGGAGCGCAAGGCCCGCGTCCTGCGCGACCACGGCTTCGACATGGACCTCGATGGACGCGACTCGTTCTCGGTGCAGTACCAGAACGCCAACAACTCGGTGCGGGTCACCGACGAGTTCATGCAAGCGGTCGTCGCCGACGCCGACTGGTCGCTGAACGCGGTCACCACCGGTGAGGCGTTGCGCTCCGTGCCGGCCCGCGAGCTGTGGCGCCAGATCGCCGAGGCCGCATGGGAGTGCGCCGACCCCGGCCTGCAGTTCGACACCACGATCAACCGTTGGCACACGGCGTCGAGCACCGGCCGCATCGAGGCGAGCAACCCCTGCAGCGAGTATCTCCACCTCAACGACAGCGCGTGCAATCTCGCCTCGATCAACCTCCTCAAGTTCCTCGACGACGACCGCTTCGACGTCGACGCCTTCCGCCACACGGTCGAGGTGGTGCTCACGGCGCAGGAGATCCTCGTCGGGCGGGCCGACTACCCGACCGAGAAGATCGCCGAGACGAGCCACGCCTTCCGCCAGCTCGGCCTCGGCTACACCAACCTCGGGGCCACGTTGATGGCGCTCGGCCTGCCCTACGACTCGGAGGCGGGACGGGCATGGGCCGGTGCGCTCACCTCGCTGATGGGCGGGCACGCCTACGCCACGAGCGCCCGCACGGCGGCGCGCATGGGTCCGTTCGCCGGTTTCGCCGCCAACGAGGAGCACATGCTGCGCGTGCTGCGCATGCATCGCGAGGCGAGCCGGCGCATCGAGGGTCTCGACCTCCTGCCGCCGTACGTCGCCCGTGCCGCCCAGGAAGCCTGGGACGCGGCGGTGCGCGACGGCGAGGAGTTCGGGGTGCGCAACTCGCAGGCCACCGTCTTGGCGCCCACCGGCACCATCAGCTTCATGATGGATGCCGACACCACCGGCATCGAACCGGAGCTCGGTCTGGTCAAGACCAAGAAGCTCGTCGGCGGCGGCACGATGTCGATCGTCAACGGCACGGTGCCACGCGCCCTCGCCCACCTCGGGTACGACGAGCGGCAGGTCGCCGACATCGTCGCTCACATCGACGTCGAGAAGACGATCCTGGGGGCGCCCCACCTCGTCGCCGAGCACCTGGCCGTGTTCGCCTGCGCGATGGGCGACAACACGATCCACTACGAAGGCCACGTGCGGATGATGGCGGCGGTGCAACCGTTCCTGTCCGGCGGCATCAGCAAGACCGTCAACATGCCCGAGCAGGTCACCGTGGACGATGTCGCCGCGCTGCACCAGCTGGCGTGGGAGCTCGGCCTCAAGTCGGTGGCGATCTACCGCGACAACTGCAAGGTCGGCCAGCCCCTCGCCCCCACCGCCAAGGCGGTCGCCGCCGCTGACCCGCCCCCGGCCGCGGTCGAGCGCGTGGTCGAGCGGGTCGTCGAGAAGGTGGTCCATCGCCCGGTGCGCCAGAAGCTGCCGAAGAGCCGGCGCGGGCGCACGTTCGAGTTCCGCGTCGCCGACTGCAAGGGATTCGTCACCATCGGCGAGTACGACGACGGTCGTCCCGGCGAGGTGTTCCTCACCGTGTCCAAGCAGGGCTCGACGCTGGCCGGGATCATGGACGCCTTCGCCAAGTCGATCTCCTACGGGCTGCAGTACGGCGTGCCGCTGCGCGCGTTCGTCGAGGCGTTCACGAACATGCGCTTCGAGCCGGCGGGGATGACCGACGACCCGGAGATCCGCTTCGCCACCTCGGTGATGGACTACCTGTTCCGGCGCCTGGCGATGGAGTACCTCACCCCCAACGAGCGCGCCGAGCTGTCGATCTTCTCGGTGAGCGAGCGCCTGCAGCCGACGCTGCCGGGCATGGAGGAGACCCTGACCGTGACGACGAGCGGCACCGAGATGGCGCTCGACCCCAAGACGGTGCCGTCGGCGAGCGACCTCGCCGACCAGATGGAGGCCGGCACCGCGCCGGTGACGCCCGTCGACAACACGCCGGCGCGCGGCATCGTCGGCGCGTCCGACGCCCCGCTGTGCATGCAGTGCGGCGTGGCGATGGTGCGCGCCGGTTCGTGCTTCGCCTGCCCCAGCTGCGGCAGCACGAGCGGCTGCAGCTGACCCGCCGTCGATCGGCCGATCTGGTCACCCACGTTCTCGATATCGAGACCGTGGGTGACCAGATCGCCGTTTGAGACGCAGAGTGACCAGATGGCGGCGTCAGCGCACGGCGGCGGTGACGGCGGCCCAGAAGTCATGCATGATCGGCGGCGGGGTGGGTGACGTCATCGCCCGCTGCGTGAGCAGGATGCCGGTGACGCCCGAGACGGCGTGGGTGCGCCAGGACGTGCCGGAGCCGCCCTCCCAGCCGTAGCCGCACGGCAGCGGGGCCGCCTCGGAGCCGGTCGCCGCCGTGCCCATCCCGAGGCCCCACCCGCCGTCGACGTCGAGGAACAGCTCGTTGCCGGCGCGCTGATCGGCGCTGAGCTGGTCGGTCGTCATCCGCGTCACCAGGTCGGCGGGGAGGATCCGCTCGCCACGGTGCACCCCGCCGGCGCGCACCATCGCGACGAACGCCCAGTAGTCGTCGATCGTCGAGAGCAGCATCCCGCTGCCGTCGGCGAACCGCAACGGCGGCGTCCACCAGCTGTCGCCCGGATCGTCGATCACCGACAGCGCGCCAGTCTCGGGGTCGGGTTCGTAGAACGTCACGAGCCGCGCCTGGCGGTCGGGCGCGATCGTGAACGACGTGTCGGTCATGCCGAGTGGGTCGAGGATCCGCCGTCGCAGCACCGCTTCGAGCGGCGCGCCGTCGGCGCGTGCGAGCAGCACGCCGAGCACCTGTCCACTCGTGTTGTACATCCAGGCCGCGCCGGGCTGGTGCACCAGGGGCAGCGTGCCGAGGGCGGCGATCCAGCTGTCGTCGTCGTGGTCGACCGGGGGCCACGGCGGCGAGCCGATGCTGCGCAGGCCGAGCGCCGCCTCCGCCCGTTGGATCGGGAACGACCCCGGCGGCGCCATCACCGATCCGAGGCCCATCCGGTAGGTCAGCACGTCACCGACGGTGATCGGCCGTGCCGCCGGCACGGTGTCGTCGAGCTCGGCGTCGATCGCCCGGAGCACGCGGCGACCGGCCAGCTCCGGCAGGAGGTCGTCGACCGGCCGGTCGAGGTCGAGGGTGCCGTCGGCGAGCATCGACAGGGCGGCCGCGGCGACGACGGGCTTGGTCAGCGAGGCGATGCGCCAGATCGCGTCCCGCCCGAGCGGCGGGCCGCCGAACCGGCTCGACCCGATGACCTCGACGTGCACGTCGTCGCCGGCGGCGACGAGCGCGGCCACCCCGGGGAGCGCGTCGGCGTCGACGTGGGCCGCGAGGGCGTCGTGCAGTCGTCGAAGACCGCGGGGATCGAGGCTGGGGCTCATCGGCTCGTCTCCTTCCGGTGGTCGTGTAGACGCCCTGCGCACGCGCGACTCATCGCCAGCGGCACCGGCGCGCCACGGTCAGTCGAACAGCCACCCGACGTGCAGCGCCGGCTCGGCGCCGGACTCGATGAACCACTCGGTACCGAACGCCACGTTGAAGATGTCCTCGGGGATGTCGAGCATGCCGCCGACGTCGGTGCGCTGGCTGGCGTGGCAGGCGAGGGCGCGCCGCTTCTGGCCGACGAACGGCGACACGTCGACCTGCAGGCTGAGCTGTGACGACGGGGTGCCGACCGGGTTGCCGTCGTCGGCGCCCTCCTCGGGGTCGAACTCGATCGACCCGCTCTGGAACGCCTCCATGAGCAGGTCGCGGTTGAACGTCGCCTCGAACACCTTGGGCGTGCCGGCGAGCTGGGCCGCGCGATGCCCGACACGGTGCACCTGCACGTGGTCCGGGTGGCCGTAGTTGCCGTGCCAGTCGTACACCACCAGGATCGCCGCCGACTCCTCGCGCAGCACGGCGGCGAGCCGTTCGCCGGCCTCGTCGAGCGGCGCCTGGACGAAGCTGGCGGGGTCGCTGTTGGCCTCCCACCCGGACATCCCCGAATCGTGGTAGCCGAGCCACACGATGCGGTCGACGCCGAGCTCACCGGCCGACCGCTCGGTCTCGGTGCGGCGCCGGGCGACGATCGTCTCGTCGTCGGCCGAGGTCGTCGGGCACCTCGCCGTGGTCGCCGTTCGTCGCGACCACCAGCACCACCCGGTGCCCCTCGGCCGCGGCGCGGGCGATCGATCCGCCCGTGCTGATCACCTCGTCGTCGGGATGGGCGTGGAAGAAGACGATTGTTGGCACGACACCCGAGTCTGGCAGCGGGTCGACTCGTTCGCGGCCCGTCGACCTCGTAGGGTGAGAGCGCCAGGACATTGGACGAGCGCGGAGAGGTCGACTTGAGGGTCCACGGGTTGGGGATGGCGGCACTTGCAGCCGCGTTCATCGTGTCCGTGCCACCGACCAGCGGTCCCGCCAACCTGGCCGCGCCCACCGACATCGCCGCGGCAGGCGCCGTCCCGGTCGCGGTCGAGGGAACGCCGACCTGGGCGCAGGTGGCCGGCGGCTCGGCGTGGATCGCCACCGACGCCGGGCTGGTGCAACTCGACGGCGTGACGGGCGACCCGGTCGGCACCACCGCGCTGCCCGGTCGGGTGTGCGCCGGCATGGGCGCCGGCGAGGGCTCGCTGTGGATCGGCACCTGCGGCGACCCGCTGATCACTCGCGTCGACGCGGCGACCGGGGAGGTGCAGGCCACGATCCCGATGGACATCCCGACGTGGCTCCGGGACCGTTCATCGGTGTCGGTGGGCGAGGGCAGCGTGTGGGCGCTCACCGACGGCAACGACCCGTTGCTCGTGCGCATCGACCCGGCCACCAACGCCGTCGTCGACCGCTTCCCGGTGGCCGTGGGGTCGTCGGCGCTGCAGGCCGGTCTCGGCGCGGTGTGGATCACCAACTGCGACGAGGAGATCCTGCTGCGCATCGACCCGACCACCGGCGAACGGGTGGCCACGATCGACGTCGGCTACTACCCCGATGCGTTGGCCATCGGCGAGGGGTCGATCTGGGTGATCGACCAGGAGGACGGAACGGTGTCACGCGTCGACCCGTCGACCAACACCAGGGTCGCGGTCATCCCGGTGAGCGACGTGGGCATCGACGGCGACATCGTGGTGGCGGGAGGATCGGTGTGGGTGCACGTGAACGACGCGCTGCTCGCCGAGATCGATCCGGCAACCAACACCGTCGTCGCCCGCTACGGACCGGCCGCCGGGCACGGCTCGGTGGCGGCCGACGACAGCGCGGTGTGGGTGACCGGCGCCGATCCGGCAACGGTGTGGCGGCTGCCACTCCCGCTGCCGGCACCGGCGACGTCGTGATCTAGAACCAGCGGCGGCGGCGACGACGCGCCCGCTCGGGCATGTTGGCCCGGTATTCCTTCGCCCGGCGGTGCTCATTGGCTTCCTTCATCAACTGCTGGTGGCGCTCGAAGGCCGCCATCATCGCGAGGTCGTACTGAGGTGTCATGTGATCAGTGTGAAGGAGTATGTGGACAGAACGAGTCCGCAATTCCTACGATGATCGACTTCGCATGGACACGCCAATCCGACTTCTGCGGCTGCTCACGATGTTCACCACCCGGGCGTCGTGGAGCGCCGACGAGCTCGCCGAGCGGCTCGAGGTCACCACGCGCACGCTGCGCCGGGACGTCGCTCGCCTGCGCGAGCTGGGCTACCCGATCTCCAGCACCACCGGCCGCTACGGCGGCTACGAGCTCGGCGCCGGCGGTCGGTTGCCGCCGCTGCTGCTCGACGACGACGAGGCGATCGCCGTGTCGGTGGCGTTGCGAGAGCTGTCGCGCGACGCCGATCCGACGCTCGGGGAGGCGGCGCTGTCGGCGTCGACCAAGCTGCGCCAGGTGCTGCCGTCGCTGTTGCGCGACCGCGTCGACGCCCTCGGGGAGGTCGTCGTCGGCATCGGCCGGGCGCCGGCCCCGCGGGAGGGCGCGCCGATCGAGCTGTCGACGTTGATGGGGCTGGCGATGTGCTCGCGGCGCGGCGAGCGGGTGACGTTCACCTATCGGTCGGGCTCCGACGCGGTGACCGAGCGGCGGGTGGAGCCCCACCGCCTCGTGTCACTCGGACGGCGCTGGTACCTCGTCGGCTTCGATCTCGATCGCGACGACTGGCGCACCTATCGGGTGGACCGGGTGACGCAGCTCGTGGCGACCGGACACCGCAGCACGCCTCGCGAGACGCCCGATGCCGCCGCCCAGGTGTCCGAGGGCGTCGCCCTGCGGGTGTTCGACACGCACGCCCGCGTCCGCGTGCACGCCCCGCTCGCCGAGGCGATGCACCACATCGGTCCCACGGTCGGCGTCTTCGAACCCCAGACCGGTGACGGCGACGGCACGAGCACGGTCGTGATCGGCGGCGATCCCGACTGGATCGCCCGCTACCTGTCCGGCCTGCCGATGCGGTTCGACGTGCTCGAGCCCGAGGAGGTGCGCAGCGAACTACGCGCCCACGCCCGTCGCCTGCTGAAGGCGCACGGCGGCGCACCCGCGCCGGCGTGACACCTCGACCGGGTCAGACGGTCCAGGTGCCGTTCGAGCGGATCAGCGTGGCGAGGTCGCCGGGGCCCTTGCGCTCGGCCGCCACGGCGAGCTGGCTGCCGATCGCCGACGCGTACTCCTGGCGCACCACACGACGGAAGATGCCGAACGGCGTCGGCGAGTGGTCGTCGTTGCTGAGCCGAGCGAGGGCGAAGGCGAGGCTCGGGTCGACCCGCTCGGCGTCGTGACGCAGGATCGCGTCCTCACCCACGTCGGCCACCTCGACCAGGCGGAGCTGGCCGTCGGCGCCCATCATCACGCCGCGCTGGCGGTTCTCCCCGAACAGCAGCGGCTCGCCGTGGACGAGCTCGATCATCATCTCGTCGCGCGCCTGCTTGCGGGTGATCTCGTTGAACTGACCGTCGTTGAAGACGTTGCAGTTCTGGTAGATCTCGACGAACGCCGCGCCGCGGTGGTCGTGGGCGGCGCGGAACGTCTCCATCATGTGCTTGCGGTCGAGGTCGTGGGTGCGGGCGACGAAGCTCGCCTCGGCGCCGAGGGCGACGGCGAGCGGGTTGAACGGCGGGTCGACCGACCCCATCGGCGTCGACTTGGTGACCTTGCCGAGCTCGCTGGTGGGCGAGTACTGCCCCTTGGTGAGGCCGTAGATCCGGTTGTTGAACAGCAGGATCGTGAGGTTGACGTTGCGTCGCAGGGCGTGGATGAGGTGGTTGCCGCCGATCGACAACCCGTCGCCGTCGCCGGTGATCACCCACACGTCGAGGTCGGGCCGGGCGACGGCGACGCCGGTGGCGATGGCCGGGGCGCGCCCGTGGATCGAGTGCATCCCGTACGTGTTCATGTAGTACGGGAAGCGGCTCGAGCACCCGATGCCGGAGATGAACACCGTGTTCTCCGGCTTGCTGCCGAGCTCGGGCATCAGCTGCTGGACGGCGAGCAGGATGCCGTAGTCGCCGCAACCGGGGCACCAGCGCACCTCCTGGTCGCTCGACCAGTCCTTCTTGCTGGTGACGTTGACGTCGGCCGTATCGGTCATCGTGGACCTCCTGCGAGCTCCTCCTCGATGCGGGCCTCGATCTCGCGGGCCGTGAACGGGAGACCCTGGATCTTGCTCAGCGACTTGGCGTCGACGAGGTAGTCGGCGCGGATGATGCGGGCGAGCTGGCCGGTGTTGAGCTCGGGCACGAGCACCTTCGGGAAGCGTCGCACGATGTCACCGAGATCGCTCGGCAGCGGGTTGAGGTGGGTGACGTGCACCCACGCCACCTTGCGGCCGTTGCGGCGACGGCGCTGCACGGCGGCGTCGATGGCGGCCCACGTCGATCCCCACCCGACGATGAGCAGCTCGGCGTCCGGCGTCGCCGACGATCGACAGCGGTGGGATGTCCTTGGCGATGCCCGCCACCTTGGCGGCGCGGAGCTCGACCATGCGCTGGTGGTTGGCCGGCGTGTAGTTGATGTTGCCGGTGCCGTCCTCCTTCTCGATGCCGCCGATGCGGTGCATCAGGCCCGGCGTGCCGGGGATCGCCCACGGGCGCGCCAGCGTTTCGGGATCGCGGAGGTAGGGCCAGAACTCGAGCTCGCCGTCGGCGTTGGTGTGGTTCTTCTCGGTGGCGAAGGGCACCGAGATGTCGGGCAGCGCGTCGAGGTCGGGCAGGCGCCACGGCTCGGAGCCGTTGGCGAGGTAGCCGTCGGACAGCAGGATCACCGGCGTGCGGTAGGTGAGGGCGATGCGGATCGCCTCGATCGCGGTGACGAAGCAGTTCGCCGGGCTCGACGCCGCGACGACCGGCAGCGGTGCCTCGCCGTGACGGCCGAACAGCGCGATGTTGAGATCGGCGGCCTCGGTCTTGGTGGGCAGGCCGGTCGACGGGCCGCCGCGCTGGATGTCGACGACGAGCAGCGGCAGCTCGAGCGACACGGCGAGGCGAGATCGTCTCGCTCTTGAGGGCGAGGCCCGGGCCGCTGGTGGTGGTGACGCCGAGGTGGCCGGCGAAGGCGGCGCCGAGCGCCATGCCGACGGCGGCGATCTCGTCCTCGGCCTGCACGGTGCGCACGCCGAAGTGCTTGTGCTTCGACAGCTCGTGGAGGATGTCGGAGGCCGGCGTGATGGGATAGGAGCCGAGCGTCACGGGGAGCTTGGCGAGCTGACCGCCGGCCACGATGCCCCACGCCAACGCGGTGTTGCCGGTGATGCTCGTGTACTCACCCGCGGGCAGCTCCGCCGGTCGGACCTCGAAGCGGTGCCCGACGGCCTCGGTGGTCTCGCCGAAGTTGAAACCGGCCAGGAACGCGGCGCGGTTGGAGGCCGCCACGAGCTCGGTCTTGCCGAAGCGCTTCTCGATCCACTCGAGCGTCGGCTCGGTGGGCCGGCTGTACATCCACGACACCAGGCCGAGGGCGAAGAAGTTCTTCGAGCGCTCGGCGTCGCGGGGCTTGACGCCGAGCGACGCCGTGGCCTCCTTGGTGATCGCGGTCATCGGCACCCGGATCACGCGGTAGGTGTCGAGGGTGCCGTCGTCGAGCGGGTTGAGGGCGGCGCCGCTGGCGTGGTGGTAGCCGGCCTTCAGCAGGTTGCGCTCGTCGAAGGCGTCCTCGTTGACGATGAGGGTGCCGCCGATCTCGAGGCGCCCGAGGTCGGCGCGCAGCGCCGCCGGGTTCATCGCCACGAGCACGTTGGGCTCGTCGCCAGGGGTGGTGATCTCGTGGTCGGAGATGTGCACCTGGAAGCTGGAGACGCCGTGCACGGTGCCGGCGGGGGCGCGGATCTCGGCGGGGAACTCGGGCAGCGTCGACAGGTCGTTGCCGTAGGACGCGGAGACCGAGGTGAAGCGGTCACCCGTCAGCTGCATGCCGTCACCGGAGTCGCCGGCGAACCGGACGACCACACGATCGAGCACGATCGGGTCGCCCGCCGCCGTATGGGCTGTGTCAACCATATGTGTGTCACCCGGATCTCTGCGTCGTTGCACGCCCGGGGCCCCTTTGCAGTTCCCAACGGTAGCAACCCGCCCCCCGCAACCCCCGGTTCAACGATTTCCACAAGCAAAATCGAGCGTTTACGCACGATTTCGCGCCCCAGAATCCCGGACGACGCCGATGCGGCGCCTCCGTAGGGTGACGACGTGCTGTTCGTCGCGCTCGCCGAGGTGTCCGAGCGGGTGGCGGCGACGTCGAAGCGCACCGACAAGCGCGAGCTCCTCGCCGCGACGCTGCGCACGCTGACGCCCGCCGAGGTCGTGGTGGCCGTCGGTGTGCTGACCGGCGAGCCGCGTCAGGGACGCATCGGCGTCGGGTGGCGCTCGCTCAGCCGCGTCGAAGGCGACCCGGCGTCGACGCCCAGCCTGGAGATCCTCGAGGTCGACCGCTGGCTCGACCAGCTCGCCGCGACCACCGGCGCCGGGTCGGTCGCCGCGCGCCAGCAGCTGCTGCGGTCGGTGTTCGATCGCGCGACCGCGAGCGAGCGGCGCCTGCTGTGGGGCGTGCTCGGTGGCGAGCTGCGTCAGGGAGCGCTCGACGGCGTGATGATCGAGGCGATCGCCGTCGGCGCCGCCGTGCCCGCCGACGCGGTGCGGCGGGCGCACATGCTGTCGGGGGAGTTGGCGGCGACCGCTGGCCTGGCGTTCGCCGGCGGTGCCGACGGACTGGCGCGGGTCGGCCTTCGCCCGGGTCGGGCGGTCGGCCCGATGCTCGCGTCGCCGGCCGCCGACGTCGCCGACGCGCTGCGCGAGACCGGCGAGGCGTCGGTGGAGTGGAAGCTCGACGGCGCCCGGCTGCAAGCGCACCGCCGTGATGGCGAGGTGCACCTGTTCACGCGCAACCTCAACGAGATCACCGCGCGCCTGCCCGGCGTGGTCGACCTCGTGGCGTCGCTGCCCGGTGACGATCTGGTGCTCGACGGCGAGGCGATCGGCGTGACCGACGACGGCTCGCCGCGCCGCTTCCAGGACACGATCGCCGACTTCGCCGCCGACGCCGTCACCGGCCGCGGCAACCGCCTGGGCGCCTACTTCTTCGACGTGATGCACGCCGGGGCGACGTCGCTCATCGACGAGCCGCTGGTCGCCCGCCGGGCCGCCCTCGCCGAGATCGTGCCCGCCGACTTCCGGCTGCCGTCGATCGTCACGGTCGACCCGGCGGAGGCGGCGGCGTTCATGGACGACGCCGTGGCCCGCGGCCAGGAGGGCGTGCTGGTCAAGGCGCTCGACTCGCCCTACGCCGCCGGGCGGCGCGGCGGGTCGTGGCGCAAGGTGAAGCCGGTGCACACGTTCGACCTCGTGGTGCTCGCCGTCGAGTGGGGCCACGGCCGGCGGCACGGGTGGCTGTCGAACCTCCACCTCGGTGCTCGTGGCGACGAACCGGGGACGTTCGTGATGGTCGGCAAGACGTTCAAGGGGCTCACGGACGAGCTGCTGCGCTGGCAGACCGAGACCTTCCAGCGCCTGGCGATCGCCGATGACGGCCACGTGGTGCACGTGCGCCCCGAAATGGTGGTGGAGGTGGCGATCGACGGCGTGCAGCGGTCGCCGCGCTATCCCGGTGGCGTCGCCCTGCGCTTCGCTCGGGTGAAGCGCTACCGGCCCGACAAGACACCGGCCGAGGCCGATCCGATCACGGCGCTGCAGGCGATGCTGTAGCCGTTTGCTTGCTGGTGTGGCCTGCGGCCTGGTCGACGCGACGGGCCGGTCGGCCCGGCTGGCGCGTGACACCCCGCCGGTAGCGTCGCAGCCCGATGGCGTCGCTGCGGTTCTCCTTCGGGACGATGGGTTCCGGCAAGAGCACGGTCGCGCTGCAGATCCATCACAACCTGGCCAGCCGGCACCTCTACGGGTTGTTGCTCACGTCGCTCGATCGCGCCGGCCACCAGGTCACCAGCCGACTCGGGGTGGCGGCGCCGGCGATCGACGTGTCGGGCGGCCGCGACCTGATGGCGCTGACGGTCGAGCACTGGCCGATCCACTACCTCGTGTGCGACGAGGCGCAGTTCTACACCGCTGCCCAGTGCGACCAGCTCGCCCGAGTCGTCGACGAGCTCGAGGTCGAGGTGTACGCCTTCGGGCTGATCACCGACTTTCGCGGCCGCCTGTTCGAGGGCACGGCGCGCCTGCTCGAGCTCGCCGACGACCGGCTGCCGCTGCAGGTGGAGGCCCGCTGCTGGTGCGGCTCCCGGGCCACGCACAACGCCCGCGTGGTCAACGGCGAGGTGGTGTTCGAAGGCGAGACGGTGGTGGTCGGCGACACCAGCGACCCCACCACGCCGCCACTGTTCGGTGACATCGTGCGCTACGAGCTGTTGTGCCGGCGCCACTTCCGCGCCGGCGAGCTGGGCTGAGCGCGCCGCGCTCCGGTGCCGAGGGCGTTGTTACCCGTCGGTACGATCGCACGCATGACCGAAGCCGTCATCGTCGCCACCGCCCGCTCGCCGATCGGCCGCGCGGCCAAGGGATCGCTGGTGTCGATCCGCCCCGACGACCTGTCGGTGCAGATCGTCTCGGCGTTGCTCGCCAAGGTGCCCGAGCTCGATCCCGCCCTCGTCGAGGACCTGATCATGGGCTGCGGCCAGCCGGCCGGGGAGTCGGGCTTCAACATCGCCCGCGTCGTCGCCGTGCTGGCCGGGCTGGGCGACCTCCCCGGCGTCACCGTCAACCGCTACTGCTCGTCGAGCCTGCAGACGATCCGCATGGCCGCCCACGCGATCAAGGCCGGAGAGGGCGACGTGTTCATCGCCGCCGGGGTGGAGACCGTGAGCCGCTACGGCGCCGGCTTCGCCGACACCGCGCCGAACGACGCCTTCAAGGACGCCGGGGCGCGCACGCTCGAGCGGTCGGGCGGCGGACAGGAGCCGTGGGCGCCGCCGACCGGGCTGCCCGACATCTACATCGCCATGGGCCAGACGGCCGAGAACGTGGTCGAGTACGAGCAGGTGTCGCGCGCCGAGATGGACGAGTTCGCCAAGCGGTCCCAGGACCGCGCCGTGGCCAGCGTCGACAACGGGTTCTTCGCCGACGAGATCACCCCGGTCACGCTGCCCGATGGCACGGTGGTGTCGAAGGACGACGGGCCCCGCGCCGGCGTGACGCTGGAGGGCCTCGCCGCCCTGAAGCCGGTGTTCCGTCCGGACGGACAGATCACCGCCGGCAACGCCTGTCCGCTCAACGACGGCGCGGCGGCGGTGCTCGTGATGAGCGACACCAAGGCCGAGGAGTTGGGCATCACGCCGCTCGCCCGCATCGTGTCGTCCGGGGTCAGCGGTCTCAACCCCGAGATCATGGGGCTCGGGCCGATCGAGGCGAGCCGCCAGGCGCTGGCGCGGGCCGGCACGACGATCGACGACATCGATCTGGTCGAGATCAACGAGGCGTTCGCCGCCCAGGTGATCCCGTCGGCCAAGCACCTCGGCGTCGACTGGGATCAAGCTCAACGTGCACGGCGGGGCGATCGCTCTCGGCCATCCGTTCGGCATGACGGGCGCCCGCATCATGACCACGCTGATCCACGGCCTGCAGGAGTCCGGCGGCCGTTATGGACTCGAGACGATGTGCGTCGGCGGCGGCCAGGGCATGGCCATGGTGGTCGAGCGCCTGAGCTGAGCGGCGTGCCCGTTCCCGTTTGTGTCAGCCTGTGCGCGCTATGAGGAAGCCCACGCTGACACAAAGCACGGGCGGCGCCCCGTGACGGCGATGGCGCCGGATGCTCGCGAGTTCGACGTCGCCTTCCCGGGCGGGCGGACGTTGCACGCCTACGACACCGGGCCGGCCGACGCGTCGGCGCGCACGGTCGTGTGGCACCACGGCTCGCCGAACATCGGCCCGCCACCCGTTCCGCTGCTGCCGACCGCCGCCGAGTTGGGCATCCGCTTCGTCGGCTACGACCGACCGGGCTACGGCGGCTCGACGGCGCGGCCCGACCGCAGCATCGGGTCGGCGGCGGACGACGTGGCGGCGATCCTCGACTCGCTCGGCGTCGACGAGTGCGCCGTCATGGGGCACTCCGGCGGGGGTGCGCACGCGCTCGCCTGCGCGGCGCTGCTGCCCGAGCGGGTGCGCGCCGCCGTGAGCGTGTCCGGGCTGGCGCCGTACCAGACATCGACGGCCGGAGGTTTCGACTGGTTCGCCGGTTTCGCCGACGCCGGCGCCGCGTCGCTCGGCGCCGCGGTGCGGGGCCGGACGGCGCGCGAGGCGCACGAGGAGCAGCCGGACGAGGACTTCGGCTTCACGCCGGCCGACGAGGAGGCACTCGGCGGCCGCTGGAACTGGATCCTCGAGGTGGTGGGGCCGGGGATCGCCTCGGGCCCGGCCCCGATGGTCGACGACGACCTCGCCGCCGTCGCCGACTGGGGGTTCGATCCCGCCGACATCGCCGTGCCGGTGCTCATCGTGCACGGCACCGCCGACCGGGTCGTGCCGAGCACGCACGGCGAGTGGCTCGCCGACCGGATCCCCGGCGCCGAGCTGTGGCTGCGTGAGGGTGACGGCCACATCACCGTGCTCGACGCCGGCGCCGACATGCTGCGCTGGATCGCCGCCGCCTGGTGAGCGCCCGACCCGGAACCGCCCGTCAGGTGAGCGAGTCGGGCAGGACGGCTTTGCGGCGGGCGATGAAGTCCTGCAGCTCCTCGTCGATCGCCTCGTCGAGCGGCGGCGGCTCGTACGCGGCCAGGCGCTGCTTCCACAGCTTGTTGGCCCGTTTGGCGGCGTCGAGGCCGCCGTCCTCGGTCCACTGCTCGAAGCTGGAGTTGTCGGCGGTGTCGGAGCGGTAGAACGCCGTCTCGAAGTTGGCGAGCGTGTGGGCCGACCCGAGGAAGTGCTGCCCGGGCGGGTTCTCGATGATGGCGTCGAGCGCCTGGCCGTTCTCCGACAGGTCGAGGCCCTTGCAGAACGTGATCATCATGCCGAGCTGATCGTCGTCGAGCACGAACTTCTCGTAGCCGATCGACAGGCCGCCCTCGAGCCACCCGGCGGCGTGGAGCACGAAGTTGACGCCGCCCATCACCGTCGGCAGCAGCGTCGCCGCGCTCTCGTAGGCCGCCTGGGCGTCGGGGATCTTCGATGCCGTCAGCGAGCCCCCGCTGCGGAACGGCACACCGAGCCGGCGGGCCAGGGCGGCGAGCGTGTACAGCACGAGGGCCGGCTCGGGCGTGCCGAACGTCGGCGCGCCCGTCAGCATCGACATCGAGCTGGCGAACGAGCCGAGGATCACCGGGGCGCCGGGGCGCACCAGCTGCGTGAAGGCCATGCCGGCGAGCGCCTCGGCCAAGCGTCTGGGCGGCCACCCCGGCCGACGTCACCGGCGCCATCGCCCCGGCGAGGATGAACGGGGTGATGATCGTCGCCTGGTTGCTCGCGGCGTAGGCCTCCGCCGCGGCGAGCATCGACGCGTCCCACACCAACGGCGACGAGGCGTTGATCAGGCTCGTCATCACGGTGCGGTCGGCGAGGTCGCCGCCGAACGCGATGCGGGCCAGCTCGACGCTGTCCTCGGCCCGCGTCCCGGCGGTCACCGAACCCATGAACCCCTTGTCGCTGTACTTGATGTGGCTGTACACCATGTCGAGGTGGCGCTTGTGCACCGGCACGTCCACCGGCTCGCACACCGTGCCGCCGGAGTGGTGGAGGTGCGGCGACAGGTAGGCCAGCTTGACGAAGTTCTGGAAGTCGGCGAGCGTGGCGTAGCGCCGGCCGTCGTCGAGATCGACCACGAACGGCGACCCGTAGTTCGGCGCGAACACCGTCGTGTCGCCGCCGATCGTGACCGAGTTCGCCGGGTTGCGGGCGTGCTGCACGTAGGTCGCCGGCGCCGACGCCTGGATGATCGAGCGGCACATGCCGCGCGGGAAGCGCACCCGGTTGCCGTCGACCTCGGCGCCGGCGTCGGCGAAGCGCGTCAACGCCGAGGGGTAGTCGCGCACCTCGATGCCCGTGCGCTCGAGGATGGTGTCGGCGTTGTCCTCGATCAGCGCCAGGCCCTCCTCCGACACGATCTCGTACGGACGGATCGCCCGCGTGATGAAGGGCTCGCGAGCCGGCGCGTGGGCGGCGCGGTCGCGTTGGCGAGCGGCGCGACCGCCGCCGCGTCGCGCCGCCGGAGCCGTCGTCTCGGGTTCGTCGCTCATCACGGGGTCCTTTCGATCGAACGTCGTCGCCGTCGCTGGCGCCCGTCCGCCTCCGCGGGCGGCGCGGCGGGCAGGGTGACCAGCGACGAGAGGTGCGGGTGGGGGGCGTTGCCGTGCGGGAACGCCATCGCCGCCACGAACAGCTCCTGGAAGCGCGGTTCGGTCGCGGTCTCGACCTTCTCGATCGTCGCCGCGGTCTGCTCCATCTCGCGCCGCAGCGCACGCGACAACAGCGCCTGCACCGCTCCGGCGCCGGCGGCGTTGCCGACCGAGCGCACGCCGTCGAGCGGGCAGTCGGGCACCAACCCGAGCACCATCGCGTGCAGCGGGTCGATGTGCGCCCCGAACGCCCCGGCCAGGCGCACGTCGGCGACCGGCGGATCGCCGGCGCGCTCGAGCAGCAGGTCGATGCCGGCCCGCAGCGCGGCCTTCGCCAGTTGCACGGCGCGCACGTCGTTCTGGGTGATCGACAGCTCGTCGTCACCCTCGCCGTACAGCACGTAGCGGTGGGTGCGCCCGTCGGGGACGACACGGGCGCTGCGCGCGGCGTTGGCGCCGACGATCGCCCCGTCACGGTCGATCACGCCGGCGAGGTACATCTCGGCCACGGCGTCGATGATGCCCGACCCGCACACGCCGGTGACGCCGGTGGCGGCCACCCCGGCGGCGAACCCGGGCTCGTCGCTCCACGCGTCGCACCCGATCACCTGCAGCCGCGGCTCCAACGTGACCGGATCGATGCGCACCCGCTCGATCGCCCCGGCCGTCGCCCGCTGCCCGCTGCTGATCTGGGCGCCCTCGAAGGCCGGTCCGGTCGGGCTCGACGCGGCGTACTGGCGTCGGGTGTCGCCGAGGACGATCTCGGCGTTGGTGCCGACGTCGACGAGGAGCTGCACCCGCTCGCCTCGGTGCGGTCCCTCGGCGAGCACCGCTGCCGCGGCGTCGGCGCCGACGTGCCCGGCGATGCACGGTCCGGCGTAGAACGACGCGAACGGCAGGTCGAGCCCGAGCTCGGCGGCCGGCCCGTCGACCGCACGGTCGGTCGCCAGCACGAACGGCGCCTGCCCGAGCGGGGTCGGGTCGATGCCGAGCACGAGGTGGTGCATGATCGGGTTGCCGACCACCACCACCTCGAGCACCGAGTCGCGCGTGACGCCGGCGGCGTCGACCAGCTCGCCGAGCAGCTCGTCGAGCGCCCGCCGTACGGTCGCTGGTGAGCTCCTCGTCGCCGCCCGGGTTCATCATCACGTACGACACCCGGCTCATCAGGTCCTCGCCGAAGCGGATCTGCGGGTTCATCCGCCCGGCCGACGCGAGCACCTCGCCGGTGGCGAGGTCGCACAGGTGGCCGGCGATGGTGGTCGAGCCGACGTCGATCGCCGCCCCCACGATGCGCTCGCGGTAGCCGGGCCACACGGCGACGATCACGCCGTCGCGCACGGCCACGGTCACCGCCGAGTCGTTCGGGCGGCCCGCCCCACCGACCGGGCGACCGCGCGCCAGCGCCGCGCCGGCCCGCCGCAGCACCGCCGTGGTGGCCGTCGTCACCGCCACGCCGTGCTGGTCGGCCACGGCCGTGGCCAGTTGGTCGACGACGCTCGCGACGTCGGCTCCGAGCACCGGGGGAGTGAGCTCGAGGTAGTGCGCGGTCACCAGCGGGTCGACCACGAGGGCCGGCAGGTCGAGGTCCTTGCGCACCACCTGGCGGTGCACCTGGCTCGCCGCGGGCACGTCGATCACGACGTCGCCGACGATGCGCGCGGCGCAGCCCAGTCGCTGGCCGGCGACGAGCGCCCGACTGCCGCGGTAGTCGTGCTCGAGCGTGCCCGGTGCGCTCAGGGCGTGCCCGTCGTTGGTGATGCCCCACTTGGCGAACGTTCCGGTCGGGGCGCTCACCTGACACCGACCGCAGATCCCGCGCCCGCCGCACACCGTGTCGAGGTCGGCGCCGAGTCGCCGCGCTGCGTCGAGCACCGTCGTGCCCACCGGCACGGCGCCGTGCAGCCCCGACGGCGTGAACACCACGCGCGGCTCGCTCGCGTCAGGCATCGGCTGCCGTGTCGTCCCGGCCGCCGGCGAAGGCGATCGTGCCGAGGCGCGCCGAGGGGTACGCCTCGACGAGGCGCGCCGCCTCGGCGGTCGGCCTCTTCGGCGAGGTCGTCGCCGCACGGGCGGCTCTCGCGGCGCCACTGGGCCACGTCCTCTTGCGCCGTGTAGATCTTCGCCTTGCGCTTGGCCCGGTCGATCGCCCGCTGGAACTGCGCCGGCAGCAGCACCTGGTGACGGTCGCGATCGCGTTGGGCGTTGACCTGGGCCGGGATGTCGCGCCAGTAGATCACCACCACCTCCGGTCCGGCGCCCTCGCGCCGACGCCGCGGCCGGGCGTCGCTCATTCGATCACCGCCTGGTCGACGCGCCGCCGTCCGGCCAATCCGATGGCGACGGCCTCGGTGAACGGGCCGAGCCCGACCGCCCGATGCTCGAACTCCAACCCGAGTCGCTCGGCCGCTGCCCTCGCCGCCGTCACGACCGCGGCGTCGTCGCGCTGCGACACCAGCACGACGCGCCGGTAGTGGGCGAAGTACGTGGCGAGCAGCTCGGGGTGACGGTCGAGCCCGAGTCCCTGCCACACGAGCGCGTCGAAGTGCTTGGCGAGGAAGTCGGTGAGGTAGAAGGTGCCGGGCTCGGCGTCGTGGAGGGCGTGGAACAGGGCGCTGCCGGCGAAGAGCTCGTAGCAGTGGGCGCCCGGCAGACGGCGGGCGTTCGGCCGGTCGGCGAGCCACCGGTCGAGGGCCCCGCCGGTGCCGCAGTCGGCGTAGGCCACGAGGACCGGCCGCTCGTCGCCGGCGTCGGCCAGCGCAGCCGTCAGTTCGGGGACGATGCGCTCGGGCCGGTTGTGGAGGTGGGCCGGGAGGTAGCGCACCTCGACGTCGGCACCGAGTTGGCCGAGCACGGCGCGCAGCTCCGACGCCAGCGCGCCGCACGCCACGACCAGCGGCCGAGCGCTCGATGTCATCCCGTTCACGCCACGGACGGGCCGGGCGGCTCGGCGAACCGGCGCCGCCGGGCGGCGATCAGGCTCTTCGCCATCTCGGCGGTGATCGCCGCGTCTCGGCAGTAGGCGTCGGCGCCGACGGCGGTGCCGAACTCCTCGTTGAGCGGGGCGCCGCCGACCATGACGATGTAGTCGTCGCGTCGGCCGCGTTCGATCAACGTGTCGACGACCACCTTCATGTACGGCATCGTCGTGGTCAGCAGGGCCGACATCCCGAGGATGTCGGGGCGGTGCTCGTCGAGGGCGGCGAAGAACTTGTCGACGTCGGAGTTGACCCCGATGTCGAACACCTCGAAGCCGGCGCCCTCGAGCATCATCGCCACGAGGTTCTTGCCGATGTCGTGGATGTCGCCCTTGACGGTGCCGATCACCACCTTGCCGATCGGTTCGGCGCCGGTCTCGGCGAGCAGCGGGCGCAGGATCTCCATCCCCGCCTTCATCGCGTTGGCCGCCAGCAGCACCTCGGGCACGAAGAGGATGCCGTCGCGGAAGTCGATGCCGACGATTCGCATGCCCTCGACGAGGGCGTCGTTGAGCACCTTCTCGGGACCCCAGCCGCGGTCGAGCAGGATGGTGGTGCCCTCGACGATCTCGCTGCCGAGGCCGTCGTAGAGGTCGTCGTGCATCTGGGCGACGAGGTCGTCGTCGCCGAGCGCGGCGAGATCGAGTTCTTGGTCGTCGCTCACACGCACCACGCAGATAATGGAACAGGCCCGCATCGTGGAACACGGTACAACCGGATGGGCACTGGCATGGACCGTACGGTCATGCTGGTGCCCATCCGGTTGCCGGGATCGTGACGGTAGAACTCGACCGGATCGGGGGGCAGCGGGGTGTTGCCGGCGACGAGGTCGGCGGCCTTCTCGGCGAGCATCATCACCGGCGCGTAGATGTTGCCGTTGGTGACGTACGGCATCGCCGAGGCGTCGACCACGCGCAAGCCGCTCGACCCCGTGCACGGTCATCGTGAGCGGGTCGATCACCGAGTCGTCGCCGATCCCCATGCGGCACGTGCAGGACGGGTGGAGTGCCGTCTCGGCGTCGGCGGCCACCCAGTCGAGCACCTGCTCCGGCGTGCTCACGTCGGGGCCGGGGGAGATCTCGCCACCGTCGAACGGCTTCCACGCCGGCTGGGCGAAGATGTCACGGGCCACGGCGATCGCCTCCACCCACTCGCGCCGGTCCTGCTCGGTGGACAGGTAGTTGAAGCGCAGCGCCGGCTTCACCCGGGCGTCGGGCGACGGTGATGCGCACCGAACCGCGGGCGTCGGAGTACATCGGGCCGATGTGCACCTGGTACCCGTGGCCGTCGGGTGGCGACGAGCCGTCGTAGCGCACGGCCAGGGGCAGGAAGTGGAACATCAGGTTGGGGTAGGCAACCTCGTCGTTGGAGCGGGCGAAGCCGCCCGCTTCGAAGTGGTTCGTCGCGCCCGGTCCGCGTCCGAGCAGCCACTGCATGCCGACGGCCGGGCGCTTGCGCACCTGCAGCAGCGGGTTCAGCGACACCGGCTGCGTGCACGCGTGCTGCACGTACACCTCGAGGTGGTCCTGCAGCTGCTCGCCGACGGCGGGGAGGTGGTGGACCAGGTCGACGCCGACGCCCCGGAGGTGCTCGGCGTCGCCGACCCCCGACAGCTGCAACACCTGCGGCGAGTTGAACGCTCCTCCACAGAGCACCACCTCGCCGGCGTCGACGTGGTGTCGTCGGCCGCCCCACGTGCGGTAGTCGACACCGGTCGCCCGCACGCCGTCGAACGTGACCCGCTGCGCCTCGGCCCGCGTGCGCACCGTGAGGTTGGGCCGGTCGAGCACCGGATGGAGGTAGGCGCGCGCCGCGCTGAGTCGGCGCCCGTCGTGCACGTTGCGGTCGAAGCGGGCGAACCCCTCCTGGCGGTAGCCGTTGACGTCGTCGGTGAGCGGGTAGCCGGCCTGCTGCACGGCCTCGAAGAACGCCGCGAACAGCGGGTTGTCGGCCGGACCGCGCTCGAGCACGAGCGGCCCGCGGTCGCCGCGGAACTCGTCGGGGCCGGCGAGGCACGTCTCCATCCGCTTGAAGTAGGGCAGGCAGTGGGCATGGTCCCACGTCGACATGCCGGGATCGGCCGCCCAGCGCTCGTAGTCGAGCGGGTTGCCGCGCTGGAAGATCATCCCGTTGATGCTGCTCGAGCCGCCGAGCACCTTGCCCCGGGTGTGGAAGACCCGGCGGCCGCCCATGAACGGCTCGGGCTCGCTCTCGTACTTCCAGTCGTAGAAGCGGTTGCCGGACGGGAACATCAGCGCCGCCGGCATGTGGATGAACACGTCCCACCAGTAGTCGGGACGCCCGGCCTCGAGCACGAGCACCGTCGTCGAGGCGTCGGCGCTCAGACGGTTGGCGAGCACGCAGCCGGCCGACCCGCCGCCCACGATCACGTAGTCGAACGCGGCTCAGTACGGCGCGTCGACATCGCCCATCTCGACGTAGACGCTCTTGCGCTGGGTGTAGTGCTCGATCGCGGCCAGGCTGTTCTCGCGCCCGATGCCCGATTGCTTGTAGCCGCCGAAGGGCAGCTCGATCGGCGTGATGTTGTAGGTGTTGATCCAGCACGTGCCCGCCTCGAGGGCGGCGACGACGCGGTGGGCGCGCTGGATGTCGCGGGTGAACACGCCGGCGGACAGGCCGAACTCGGTGTCGTTCGCCCGGCGCACCACCTCGTCCTCGTCGTCGAACGTCAGGACCGACATCACCGGTCCGAAGATCTCCTCGCGGACGATCGTCATGTCGTCGGTGCAGCCGGTGAACACCGTCGGCTCGACGAACCAGCCCGCGGCGAGCGCCGGATCGGCCGGCTGCCCGCCTCCGCAGCGCAGCACGGCGCCTTCGCGCCGGCCGGCGTCGATGTAGTCGAGCACCTTGCGCTGGTGCTCGGCCGAGATCAGCGCGCCGACGTGGGTGGCGGGATCGGTCGGGTCGCCGACGACCATCTTCGCCGTGCGGGCCACGACCCGCTCGACGAACTCGTGCTCGATCGACCGGTGCACGAAGACGCGCGTGCCGTTCGAGCAGACCTCGCCCTGGGTGTAGAAGTTGGCGAGCAGCGACGCCGACACGGCGTTGTCGAGGTGGGCGTCGTCGAACACGATCAGCGGGCTCTTGCCACCGAGCTCGAGGGTGACGGCCTTCAGTCCCGCCGACGCCTGCGCCATCACGCGGCGACCGGTGCCCACCTCGCCGGTGAGCGAGACCTTGGCGATGCCGGGGTGTTCCGACAGGGCCCGGCCGACGCGGGCGTCGCCCTGGACCACGTTGAACACGCCGTCCGGCACGCCCGCCTCGGTGTACGCGGCGGCCAGCTCCATCGCCGTCAGTGGCGTCAGCTCGGCCGGCTTGAACACCATCGCGTTGCCGCACGCCAGCGCCGGCGCCGACTTCCAGCAGGCGATCTGCAGCGGGTAGTTCCACGCCCCGATGCCGGCGCAGACCCCGAGCGGCTCGCGCCGCGTGTAGCCCCACGAGCCGCCGAGGTCGACGTGCTCGCCGTGGATCGTGGCTGCCGCACCGGCGAAGTACTCGATGCAGTCGGCCCCCGACAGCACGTCGACGGCGATCGCCTCGGCGATCGGCTTGCCGGTGTCGCTCACCTCCAAGGCGGCGAGCTCGGCGTTGCGCGCTCGGAGGAGCCGCGCGGCGTCGTTGAGGATGCGGCCCCGGGCGGCGCCGGTCATCGCCCGCCACTCGGCGAACCCGGCGCCGGCCGACGCCACGGCGCGGTCGACGTCGTCCGCCGACGCCTGCTGCACCTCGGCGAGCACCGCCCCCGTGGCCGGGTTGTGGGTGGCGAACGTCTCACCCGACGTGGCGTCGACGCGCCGCCCGCCGATGTACAGCCCGACCGGGCTCACGACGCCACCCCGGGGCGGCCCGACGTCGCGGCCAGCTGGTCGCCGACGCGTCGCGCCGCGGCGACCACTCGCGAGGCGATCGCCTCGGGGTCGACGGTGCCGGGGAAGCGATAGGCCGGGCCGTGCACGTGGACCGCAGCGACGACCGCACCGGTGGCGTCGCGCACCGGCGCGGCGACCGAGTTGATGTCGTCGTCGTACTCACCGAACACCCACGCCGACGGCTGGGCGGCGACCGCGGCGAGGCGGGCCCGCAGTGCGGCCCGGCTCACCACCGTCCGCGAGGTCAACCGGACGAGCGGCCGCGGGATCGCGGCCTCGCGAATGCCCGGGGACAGGTGGGCGAGGAGCACCAGTCCCGACGACACGCAGTACGCCGGCACCCGCTCGCCGGTCCAGTCACGAAGCCCCACCGAGGCGTCAGCGCGGACCTGGTCGAGGTAGTAGACGTCGGAGCCATCGAGCACCGACAGTCCGGCGTCCTCGCCGATGGTGGCCACGAGCTCGGTCAGGCTCGGCCGGGCGACCGCCACCAGGTGACGACCGGGCGTGGCGCCGGCGGCGATGTCGGCCATCGCGTCGCCGACGCGGTACGTGCCGTCGGCGAGCTGCTCCACCGCACCCACCTCGCCGAGCGTCGCCAGCAGTCGCGACACGGTGCTCTTGGGCAGGTGGGCCCGCTCGGCGACGTCGGAGACGCCGGCCGAACCGGAGGCGAGGCAGCGCAGCACGGCGAAGGCGCGCTCGACGGATTGCACGTTGGACATCGGCTCACGCTCCGGATTGGGTCGACGCCGAGCATTCCAGCGAGTGGGACCGTTCCACAACCCGGAACGGCGCCGACGAGCGGCGACGTCAGCCGGTGGTGGCGGGGACGCTCGCGGTGGCCGGCTCGCTGCCCGTGCTGGTGTCGGTCGGGGCCGGGCCCGGTTCGAGCCACGCCTTCCACACGTCCTCGTTGTCGGCGACCCACTGCGCCGCCACGTCCGCGGCGTCCTCGCCGTCGATCTCGACCGAGGGCAGCATCGCCAACTGATCGTCGTTGGTGAGCTGGAAGCGGGTGAGGAAGTCGTACACCGCCTCGTCCTTGTCGGCCACCTTCGGCGACACCACCTTGACCAGCACGTCCTCGGGATAGTCGGTGGCGATGGCGTCGGGGTCGGCCCAGTTGGCGGCGTCGTAGGGCGGCAGCTCGACGTGCACGAGGTTGTACTTGCCGGCCGCCGCGGTGGGGGTCCACCAGTACATCAGGATCGGCTCGTGCGCCGCCACGGCGCTGTCGAGGGCGGCGACCGTCGCCGGCTCGGAGCCCGAGAACACGACTTGGAACGGCAGACCCAGGTTCTTGATGATCGTCTCGTCGGCCTGCGAGTAGCTCGGGTCGGTGCCGAGGAAGCGTCCGAGGTCGCCGGTCTCGGGGCTCGAGAAGAGCTTGCCGATCTCCGGGTCCTGGTAGCCCTCCCAGGTGGCCAGCTCGGGATGCTCCTCGATCACGTAGTCGGGCACGAACCACCCGATCTGGCCGACCACGCCGAGCTTGCCCGCCTCCGCCACCGAGCCGTCGTCGAGGTACTTCTGCTCGTCGGCACTGATGCCCGACGGCCACAGCTCGAGGCACGCGTCGAGGTCGCCGCCGGCGAGGCCGGACCACATCGTGTTCTCGTCGATCGCCGTGATCTCGACCGGGTTGCCGAGGTTGTCCTCGATGACCTTCTTGGCGATGGCGACGTCGAGGGCCGACGCTGTCCAGGCGTTCTGCACGAGCACGATCTTCTCGGTGCCGGTGCCGGCCTTGTAGCGCGCCGATGGGCGCGGCCGGGCACCCGGTCGCCGGCCGGCGGCGAAGACGTCGAGGCCCCCGGCGCTCGCCGCGACGGCCCCGGCCGCCACTCCGGACATGATCTGCAGGAACCGCCTGCGCTCCATGGAGTCCCCTCTTCTGGTCGTGGCTTGCTGTCGTCGCTTCCGCGTCGACGACGACGGAGATGTCGCCGCACGCCGGATGTCAGTGTCGCGCGGGGCGGACGCCCCGACAAGCCGAGGCACGGACGTCGCCCGGCCGCAGCGGCGCGGTACTGTCGTCCGATCGGTGGCGAGCCGGGAGGGCGACGATGACGAACGCAGCGGCGAGCACCGGCGCATTCGCGCCGGTAGCGCCCGCCGCATCCGCCCCCTACGACGACACGCCGATGATCAGCGTCCGCAGCGTGTGGAAGGTGTTCGGGCACGGTGACCCGGACCCGGCCATCGAGCTCGCCCAGGGCGGAGCGACCCGCGCCGAGATCCAGGCCGCCACCGGTCACACCGTCGGCGTGCGCGACATCTCCTTCGAGGTCGGTCGGGGCGAGACCTTCGTCGTGATGGGGCTGTCCGGCAGCGGCAAGTCATCGCTGGTGCGCTGCCTCGCCCGGCTCATCGAGCCGACACGGGGCGAGGTGATGATGGACGGCATCGACATCCTGCGCATGTCCCCGGAGCAGCTGCGCGGCGTGCGGCGCTCGAAGATGTCGATGGTGTTCCAGCACTTCGGGCTGTTCCCCCACCGTCGCGTCATCGACAACGTCGCCTACGGCCTCGAGGTGCAGGGCGTCGACCGGTCGACGCGGCGGCGGCGGGCGGGGGAGGTGCTCGAGACGGTCGGGCTGTCGGCCTGGGCCGACCACTATCCGCAGCAGCTGTCGGGCGGCATGCAGCAGCGCGTCGGGCTCGCCCGGGCGCTGGTGCTCGATCCGGAGATCCTCTTCTTCGACGAGCCGTTCTCGGCGCTCGATCCGCTCATCCGCCGCGACATGCAGGACGAGCTGCTGGCGCTGCAGCATCGGCGTCCGCGCACGATCGTGTTCATCACCCACGACTTCGACGAGGCGCTGCGCCTGGGCGACCGCATCGCCATCATGAAGGACGGGGTGTTCGACCAGATCGGCACCTCGGAGGCGATCGTCGGCGCGCCGGCGACCGACTACGTGCGCGAGTTCACCACCGACGTGCCCAAGGCGCGGGTGATGTCGGCGGCCACCGTGATGCGCCCGTTCGCCGCCGACGGCGTGCCGCGCCGCACCTGTGGCGTCGACGACAAGGTCGACGTGCTCGTCGCCCGCCTGCTGCACGACCCCACGCCGATCATCGTGGTCGACGCCGACGGGGCGGCCGTCGGGGTGATCGGTCCGGCCGAGGTGGTCGCCCTGCTCACCGCCCGACCGACGGCGGACGACAACGGATGACGTGACTCGACGTCGTCCTGCGGACGCGGGCGCTGCCGACGGTGCGGCCGTGGCAGCGAACCGTCGCCGCGTGTGCCGGTGCCTTGATCGCGGTGCAACTGATCTGCCGCAGCATCGGTTGGTTCGCCACCTTCCCCGACACGTTCGACACCTGGATCTCGCGGCCGTTCGATTCGTTCTACGACTGGGTGCTCGACAACCAGTTCACCAGCCCGATCTTCACCCGCTTCTTCACGCCGATGAGCGATGCCATCAAGTGGATGATCGACACGTTCACCGGCTACGTGCTCGCCCTGCCGTGGTACGGGGTGGCGGCGATCGCGTTCGTCGTCATCGCACGCACCGGGCGGTGGCGGATGGCGACCGTCGCCGCGGTGGCCGCCCTCGTGCCCGGGCTGGTGGGACTGTGGGAACCGACGGTCGACACGCTCGTGTTGATGCTGGTGGCGGTGCTCATCGCGGTCGCCATCGGCGTGCCACTCGGCGTGATCGCCGCGCTCGATCGGCGCTTCGAGCGCGTTCCTGCGGCCGGTGCTCGACGCGATGCAGACCATCCCGGCGGCGGCGTACCTCGTGCCGGCGGTGATGTTCTTCACCGTCGGTGTCGTGCCGGCGGCGGTGGCGACGATCATCTATTGCCTGCCGCCGGTCGTGCGCCTCACGACGCTCGGCATCCGTGGCGTGCCATCCGACACCGTCGAGGCCGGCACCGTGTTCGGCTCGTCCCGTCGCCAGATCCTGTTCAAGGTGCAGCTGCCCCAGGCGGTGCCCTCGATCGCCACGGGCGTCAACCAGACGATCAACATGGCGCTGGGCATCATCATCATCGCCGCGTTCGTCGGTGCCGGTGGCCTCGGCCAGGAGGCGCTGGAGATGCTGCGCCAGCGTCGCACCGGTCGCGGCCTGGTGGTGGGACTCTGCGTGCTGTGCGTGGCGATCCTGCTCGATCGGCTCTGCCGCTCGTTCGTCGAGCGGCGCGAACGCGGCACCACGACGACGTCGGAACACCGCCGATGGATCCTGATGGCGGTTGCCGCGATCGTGCTCGTCGTCGTCGGCCGCGCCGCCCACTGGACGGCGTTCCCGCACGACTTCGGCGTGAAGTGGGCCGACTCCGTCGACACCGCCGTGAAGTGGGTGCGCGACACGTTCCACGATCAGGCGAGCTGGCTCAACGACACGTTCATCCGCCAGATCTACGTGCCGCTGAAGAACTGGGTCGGCACGACCATCCGCTGGCCGGTGTGGGTGCTGCTGGCCGCGATCCTCGGGTACGCCGTGCGGGGCTGGCGGCTGGCCCTGTTCGGCGCCGTCTCGGTGTTCATGATCGGGTTCACCGGGTTGTGGCTGCCCTCGAGCGAGACGTTCGTGCAGGTGTCGATCAGCGTGGTGATCGCCGCGCTGATCGCCATCCCCGTCGGCATCTGGGCCGGGCGCCACGCCCGCATCGAGTCGATGCTGTCACCGGTGCTCGACGCGTTCCAGACCATCCCGTCGGTCACCTACATCATCCCGTTCGTCATGATCTTCGACGTCGGTGTGGTGCCGGGCATCATCGCCTCGGTCATCTACGCGTTCGCGGCCGGCGTCCGGGTGACCGCCCTCGGGATCAAGCAGGTCCCAGAGGTCACGGTCGAGGCGGCGACGACCTTCGGGGCGACCGACCGCCAGCTCCTGTGGG
This sequence comes from Ilumatobacteraceae bacterium, assembly GCA_963816635.1. Lineage (GTDB taxonomy): Bacteria > Actinomycetota > Acidimicrobiia > Acidimicrobiales > Ilumatobacteraceae > Desertimonas. Next base: position 75,841 of record CAWFLK010000023.1, read on the forward strand.
GCGTGCGGATCCCACTCGCCCTCTCGGCGATCATGCTCGCGGTCAACCAGCTGATCCTGATGACGATCGCCATGGTGATCATCGTCGGGCTCAACGGGGGCGGGGCGCTCGGCTACAAGCTCGTCGAGTCGTTCCAACGCCAGCTCGATCGGGCAGGGCGTGGAGGTGGCGCTGGCCCTGACGCTGATGGCGATGGTGCTCGATCGCCTGACGCAGGCGCTCGCCGCCCGCTCGCAGCCTCCGTCCGCCCCCGCCTGACCGCCGCCTCGCGTCCAGCCGTGGCCACGACGCCCGAGCGGCGCGGCCTCTAGAGTTCCCGACCGTGCCAGACGCCGAGCCCACGCCCCCCAGCGACCCCGCCAGCGACGGGCCGCGCGTGCCGGAGCGGGCCCGCTGCGTCGTGATCGGCGCCGGCATCGTCGGCAGCTGCCTCGTCGGTCATCTCGCCCGGCTCGGCTGGCGCGACATCGTGCTGCTCGAGAAGGGTCCGCTGCCCAACCCGGGCGGGTCGACGGGCCACGCGTCGAACTTCATCTTCCCCACCGACCACAACAAGGAGATGGCCCTGCTGACGCTGGAGAGCCAGCGCCAGTACGTCGAGCACGGGCTCAACAACGAGTGCGGCGGCATCGAGGTGGCGCGCAGCGAGGAACGTCTCGAGGAGTTCAACCGGCGGATGACGTCGGCCACGGCGTGGGACATCGAGGCCCGCCTGGTGACGCCGGCCGAGATCAAGGACCTCGTGCCGTTCGTGAACACCGACGTGGTGCTCGGCGGCTACTACACGCCGAGCGTGTCGGTGGTCGACTCGCTGCAGACCGGCACGCTGATGCGCGAGGAGGCGCTCGCCGCCGGCGCGTTGCAGGTGTTCGCCAACACCGAGGTGCTCGACCTCGAGGTCGTCGACGGCGCCATCGCCGCCGTCGTCACCGATCGCGGGCGCATCGAGGTCGAGCACGTGGCGATCGCGTGCGGCGTGTGGAGTCCCCGCATCTCCCGCATGGCCGGGGCGACGATCCCGCTCACGCCGGCGGTGCACCAGATGGCCGACGTCGGGCCGATCGACATCCTCCAGCAGACCGGCAAGGAGGTGGCCTACCCGATCATCAGGGACATGGACACCTTCTGCTACGAGCGCCAGTCGGCGGGCTCGATGGAGGTGGGGAGCTACGCCCACCGTCCGATCTTCCACCATCCGGACGACATCCCCTCCAACGAGGAGGCGGCGCTGTCGCCGACCGAGATGCCGTTCACCGCCGACGACTTCGACCAGCAGCTCGAGGAGGCGATCGAGCTGATGGGCGACATCCTCGAGACGGCCGAGATCCGCTACGCCATCAACGGGCTGTTGTCGCTCACCCCCGACGCCATGCCGGTGCTCGGCGAGACGATCGAGGTGCGCAACCTGTGGTCGGCCGCCGCGGTGTGGGTGAAGGAGGGCCCCGGCATCGCCCAACTCGTCGCCGAGTGGATGACGTTCGGCTACCCACGCGTGTGCGATCCACACACCAGCGACATCAGCCGCTTCTACCCCCACGAGCGCACCGAGCACCACATCCTCGCCCGGTGCGCCGAGCACTACAACAAGACCTACGGCATCGTCCATCCCCGCGAGCAGTGGGCGAGCGAGCGGGGCATGCGGCGCAGCCCGTTCTACGCACGCGAGGAGGCACTGGGGGCGGTGTTCTTCGACGCCCGCGGCTGGGAGCGCCCGCAGTGGTACGCCTCCAACGCCGCGCTCTTCGAGAAGTATCCGCAGGCGAACGTGCCCCGCGCCCACGAGTGGGACGCGCGGTGGTGGTCGCCGATCACCAACGCCGAGCACCTGGCGATGCGCGACAGCGTCGGCATGGTCGACCTCACGGCGTTCAACGAGTTCGACATCGAGGGACCCGGCGCGCTCGCCGGGCTGCAGCACATCACGGTCAACTCCGTCGACGTGGCGGTCGGGCGCTCGGTCTACACCCCGTTGCTCACCCCCGACGGCGGGTTCCGCGGCGACCTCACGATCCAGCGCCTCGGCGACGAGCACTTCCGCGTGATCACCGGCGCCTTCGACGGCGGGCGCGACCAGTACTGGTTCCGCCGGCACCTGCCGGCCGACGGCTCGGTGACGTTCACCGACCGCACGTCGGCACTGTGCACGCTCGGCCTGTGGGGGCCGAACGCCGAGGCCGTGCTGGCCTCGGTGGTGACGCCCGGGCAACCAGCGCGTCGGCGCGACCGAGGACGTGTCGCTCGCCGGCTTCCCGTACGGGGCGGTGCGCGAGCTGCTCGTCGACGGCATCCCCTGCACGCTGTTCCGCATCTCCTACGTCGGCGAGAACGGGTGGGAGATCTACACGAGCGTCGAGCACGGACTGCGCCTGTGGGACACGATCGCCGCCGCCGGCGAGCCGTTCGGCATCGTGCCGGTCGGCATCGGCGTGTACGCCGTCACCGGCCGGATCGAGAAGGGCTACCGCCTGATGGGCGCCGAGCTGGAGAGCGAGTACGACCCGGTGGAGGCCGGCCTGGCGCGGCCGAAGGTCAAGTCGGCCGACTTCATCGGCAAGGAGGCCTACGTCGCCGCCCGCGCCGACGCCGAGGCCAACGGGCCCGCCGCCGTGCTGTGCACGCTGGCGATGACCGACCAGCGCAGCGCCGCCGGCATCGACCGCTACCCGACGGGCGGCAACGAGCCGATCCTCACGTCGGACGGGAGGCGCATCGTCGACCGCAAGGGACGGGTGTCGCGGGTCACCACTGCCGGCGCCGCGCCGTCGCTCGGCCAGTACCTGCTGATGGCGTACCTGCCGCCCGAGCACGCCGTCGAGGGCACCGAGCTGCGCGTGATGTACATGAACGAGCAGTACCCGGTGACCGTCGCCCGCGTCGGCAGCCGTCCGCTGTTCGATCCCGACGACACGCGCATGAAGGGCTGATCGGCTTCGTCCTCTGTCGCGAGCGCTCGCGCACAGTTGGCGGCGTGGCGTCGCCGTGCGCTGCAGCCGCTGCCGACGGCGTGGCCGGGGATCGCAAGCTCGGTGAACGTCCTGGTGTGCGTCAAGCGGGTGCCGGCGCCGGGCGCCCGGATCAACGTCACCGCCGACGGCCAGGCGGTCGACACGGCGCACCTCGGCTTCACCACCAGCCCCCACGAGGAGTGCGCGGTCGAGGCGGCCGTGCAGCTGGTCGAGGCGCACGGCGGCACGTCGACCGTGCTGACCCTCGGCCCGCCCGAGGCCTCCGAACAGCTGCGCTACGCGGCGAGCGTCGGCATCGCCCGGGCGGTGCTCGTGCCGGCGACCGGCGACGTCGACCCGCAGCGGACGGCGGCGTCGATCACCGCGGCGGTCGCCGTGCTCGAGGCCCGCGACGGCCCGTTCGACCTCGTGCTGTTCGGCAACGAGTCGGCCGATGCCGGCGGCTTCCAGGTCGGGGTGCGCGTGGCCACGGCACTCGGGCGACCGATGGTCAACGGGGCCAAGGGTCTGACGGTCGACGGGGCGACGGTCGTGGTGGAGCGCCCCACCGACAGCGGGCTCGAGCGCTACGTGCTCCCGCTGCCGGCCGTCGTCGGCGTCAAGGAGGGCATCAACCTGCCCCGGTACCCGACGCTCAAGGGCCGGCTCGCCTCGAAGAAGATCGACGTCGAGACGATCGAAGCCTCCGCTCCCGACGGTGGGCTGGCGATGATGCGGCTGCGCACGCCCACCGAGCAGGCCGCGGCCACGGTGATCCTCGGCCACGGTCCGGACGCCGCGCCCGCCGTGGTCGACCTCCTCACCGAGCTCGGGCGTTGCGTGCCAGTGAGCCGACGTGTCCTGGTGCTCGTCGAGCACGATCCGCGGCGCCTCGATCGGTCGCCGGCCACGCTCGAGGCGTTGACGTTCGCCCGCACGCTCGGTGACCCGGTGCACGCCCTGGTGATCGGCGGGCCCGGCGCGGCGGCCGCCGCCGAGCTCGGTGCCTTCGGGGCCGACGTCGTGCACGTCGCCGACCACGAGCTGCTCGCCGACTACGGCCCGCAGACGTGGGGCCACACGCTCGCCGAGGCCGTGCGCACGCTGGCGCCCGACACCGTGGTCGCCACCGGCACCGACGTCGGCAACGAGGTGCTCGCCCACGCGGCGGCGATCCTCGACGTGGCGTTCGCCGCCAACTGCACCGTCGTCGGCGATCTCGTGGAGGGTCGGCGGCTCGTGACGCGGCTGCGCTGGGGTGGCTCGCTCCTCGAGGACGCCGGCATCGCCGGCACGCCGATCGTCCTGTCGGTCGCCCATCACGCGGTCGAGCCGGTGCCGGCCGCCGCCCGTGCCACGGTCGAGACCTTCGCGCCCAGCCTCGACCCGGCGTGGGCCGCCAGCGTCGTCGCCGGCCGGGTGGAGCGCGCGGCGGGCGTCACGCTCGCCACGGCCGGCGTGGTCGTCGGCGGTGGGCGCGGCGTGGGGTCGGCCGAGGGGTTCGCCCCGCTCGAGGAGCTCGCCGCCGCGCTCGGCGGGGTGGTCGGCTGCTCGCGGGCGGTCACCAACAACGGCTGGCGCAACCACACCGACCAGGTCGGCCAGACGGGCACCCGCATCGCCCCCGAGCTGTACGTGGCGTGCGGCATCTCGGGTGCCATCCAGCACTGGGTCGGGGCGATGGCGTCGAAGAAGATCCTCGCCGTCAACACCGACCCCAACGCCAACATGGTGGCCAAGGCCGACTACGCCGTCATCGGCGACCTCCACGCCGTCGTGCCGGCGATCACCGCCGAGATCCGCCGCCGTCGCTCCGGCGGCTGAGCGCTTCGCGCTACGGGTTGGCGGCGAGCGTCTGGGCGATGAACTCGTCGAAGGCGGCCTCGTCCGGGAACTCCGTCAGGGAGCACGTTGCGTCATTCAGGAACGGGTCGGGCTTCCAGACGGCGAGCACGATCGTCGAGCCGGGGTCGACCGCCGTGCCGAGGTCCGGGTACTGCCCGACGACGCCGGGGAAGCACTCCGAGACGATGCCAGCGGTGGGGTCGACGACGACGGTCGGCTGGAACCCGTCGTCCGTGAGGATTCGGACGGCGTCGGGGTAGGGCACACCGACCAAGTAGTCGGGCACCACCTGCTCGGCGCCCGGCTCCGGCGGTGGCGGCGCCGCGACCGTGTAGCCGGCGGGGTCGCCGTCGAGGATCGCCGCGACGGCGGGCACGAAGCCGGGATCGTCCGACTGCACGACCGGCACCTCCGGATCGGCGATGCCGTAGCTGGCCAGCAGCTCTCGGGTCTCCATGATCACGAGCTGCTGCAGCTCGGCGTCGGGCTGGAGGTTGGTTGCCGTCAGCACGATCGCGGCGCGCGGGACGTTCGCCCCGTCGAGCGAGTCGAGGGCGGCGCGCATCGACGGCATCGGTCCGTCGAGCGCCGACACCGTGACGAGCACCAGGTCGGTCGACGACCCGACGCCCTCGGTGCCGACGTCGATGTCGTAGATGCCGCCGTCGACGAGCCGCCACGCGGCTGCCTCCTGGGCGTACTCGAACTGTCCGATCAGGGCGATCCGTGCCCCCTCACCCCGCTCGGTGGTGGCGTGGGCGACGGCCGCCGGGCCGATCGCACCCGCCGCACCGACGATGGCACAGGCCCCGATCAACACGCGCGTCACTCCCCGTTGCATGTACTCAGGAGCGCGGCGCCCGCCGCGAGATACACGCGTTCGCGGTGGCGCGACCGGTCAGCCGGTGCGGCGATCGTTGGCGACGTCGTCGAAGCGGACGGCGCCGACCCACACCGTGCCCGGCCGGGCGGTGTCGGGCATCGCCTTCAGCGTGTACCGCTCGCCGCCGCTGGCGATGGCGGCGAGCCACCACACGTCGCCGGCGTCGCCGTCGGGCTGACCGCTGCCGTCGCCGTTCACCGTGTCGACGTCGAGACCCGCCGACTCCGCCTCGGCGCGCCACAACGCCATCAGGCCGCGGCGCAGGTCGGGGTCACCGAGCAGGTCGTCGCCGTCGAGTCGCAGCTCGATCGCCGTGACCGACACGTGGGCGAGCTGGTCGACATCGATCACCTCGCCACCCAGTTCGCCGTCGAGCATCACGATCGCCGGGCCTTCGGGGCTGGCCATCGAGCGCACGAAGCCGTAACGGATCAACGGCCACCCGTCGTCACCCGTGGTGTTCCACCGGACGCGGTCGCCGAAGCTGAACATCAGTCTCCGGTGCCCCGGTGGTCGGCCACCACGGCATCGCCGAGCGCGGACCACGTCGTGCGCGCCTCGGGCCACGAGTCGAAGGGTCGGTCGGTGAGCGCCACCAGGCCGCATCCGACGGCGGGATCGACCCACATCATCGTCCCGGCCCCGCCGAAGTGGCCGAACGTGCGCGGCGAGTTCGTCGTCCCGGTCCAGTGCGGTTCCTTGCCGCCGCGGATCTCGATGCCCAATCCCCACGGGCACGGATCGAATCGCCCCACGCCGGGAACGATACCGGCGAGTGCGGGATACTGAACCGTGGTGGCGGCGGTCGCCGACGCCGCACCGATCAGGCGCGGCCGCTGCAGTTCGGCGAGCAGCTTGGCCAGGTCGCCGGCCGTGCTGGTGGCGCCGCGCGCCGGTGATCCGTCGAGCGTGGTCGACGTCATCGCCAGCGGTTCCAGTACCGCCTCGGCGAGGTAGTCGGCGAAGGCGATGCCCGTTGCCTCGGCGATGGTGGCGGCGGCGAGCTCGATGCCGGTGTTGGAGTAGATCCGCCGGCGGCCCGGTGCCGCCACCGGCGCGGCGCCGTCGAACGGGTACCCGCCGGCGTGGGCGAGCAGGTGCCGCAGCGTGCAGCCGGGCTGGCCGGCGGGCTGGTCGAGTCCGACGGAGGCTTCTTCGACGGCCACCATCGCCGTCCAGCCGGACAGCACCTTGGTGATCGACGCCAGCTCGAAGCGGCGGTCGAGGTCGCCGATCGTGTCGAGCACGGTGCCGTCGGCGGCCACCACGGCGGCGGCGGCGTGGGCGACGTCCCACGAGGCGACGGCGTCGAGCGCGGCCACGCCGACGGCGTCAGTCCGGTGTGCCCGTGATCAGCTCGGCGAGCCGGAAGGCGAGGTCGACGCTCTGGCGTCCGTTGAGGCGCGGGTCGCAGATCGTCTCGTAGCGGTCGTCGAGGTGGGCGTCGAGCACCTCGTCGCCGCCGCCGAGGCACTCGGTGACGTTGTCGCCGGTCAGCTCGACGTGGATGCCGCCGGGCCAGGTTCCCTCGGCGCGATGGGCCCGCGACGAAGCCGGCGATCTCGCCGACGATGGCGTCGAAGTGGCGCGTCTTGCGTCCGTTGGACGCGGTGTAGGTGTTGCCGTGCATCGGGTCGCACGCCCACACCACCGGATGGCCGGCGTCGGTGACCGCGCGCAGCAGCGGCCGCAGGCGCCCCTCCACCTCGCCGGCGCCCATGCGCGTGATCAACGTGAGCCGACCGGGGATGCGCGCCGGGTTGAGCGCCTCGCACAGCTCGAGGGTGTCGGCCGCGGTCGCCGTCGGTCCGAGCTTGCAGCCGAGTCGGGTTGCCGACGCCGCGGAGGAACTCGACGTGGGCACCATCGACGTCACGCGTGCGCTCGCCGATCCACAGCATGTGCGCCGAGCAGTCGTACCAGGCGTTGGTGAGCGGTGTCCTGGCGGGTGAGCGCCTCCTCGTAACCGAGGATGAGCGCCTCGTGGCTGGTGTAGACGTCGACTTCGCGCAGGTTCGGGTTGGCTTCGGTGTCGACGTTGCAGGCGCGCATGAACCGCATCGCCCGGTCGATCTCGCCGGCGAGGCGCTCGTAGCGGCGACCCTCGGGGCTCGACGCCACGAAGTCCTGGTTCCAGGCGTGCACGCGGGAGAGGTCGGCGAAGCCGCCCTTGGTGAACGCCCGCAGCAGGTTGAGCGTGGACGCCGACTGGTGGTAGGCCTGCACGAGCCGGTCGGGATCGGGGATGCGCGACTCGGCGAGCGGGCCGGGGTCGTTGACGATGTGGCCGCGGAACGACGGCAGCGTCGACGCCGTCCGACCACTTCGGTCGGGCTCGAACGGGGCTTGGCGAACTGGCCGGCGATGCGGCCGACCTTCACGACGGGCACGCCCATCGAGTACGTCAGCACCACCGCCATCTGCAGGATGACGCGCAGCTTCTCGCGGATGTTGTTGGCGGAGAACTCCTCGAAGCTCTCGGCGCAGTCACCGGCCTGGAGCAGGAACGCGTTGCCGGCCGCGACCTGGGCCAGGCCGGCCTGCAGCGACCGGGCCTCGCCGGCGAACACCAGCGGCGGATATCCCGACAGCGTCTTCAACGCGCCGTCGAGCCGGTCGGGTCGGGCCACTCCGGCTGCTGGCGCGGCCTCGCGGTCCTTCCACGACGATGGTGTCCACGCCACGGTCATGCCGGCGCAGCCTACTGGCAGCGACCCGATCGGGTGCCGGAGCACGACGGCATCCGAGTGCATCGCTCGGGCAGCCCGCATCGGTCACTCGATGCGAGAACGATCGGGTGGTGGTCAGACGGCGAGGATGCGCTCGGCGTCGTCGCGCAGGCCGGCGACGGCCCGGCTGACGAGGCGGCGGGCGGCCTCGGCGGTGACGCCGAGGCTCTCGCCGACCTCGCGGAAGCTCTTGCGCTCGCCGTCGATCAGGCCGAAGCGGGCCTCGACGGCGTAGCGGGCCCGGCCGTCGAGCGTGCCGAGCAGCTCGTCGAGCAGGTCGCTGTCGACCATCGTCATGACGTGGTCCTCGGGGGTGCCCTCGCCGTTGGCCATCAGGTCACCGAGCGTGGCGTCGCCGTCGTCGCCGACCGTCTTGTCGAGCGACACCGGCGTGGTGAGGCGGTGCAGTTCGGCGTTCGCCTGGTCGAGGGTCTCGCCGTCACCCGACGCCTGGCGCAGCGCGGCGCGCAGGCTGGCCGAGCGGTCGCCCGGGATGCGGATCAGGCTCGCCTTCTGGTCGAGGGCCCGTCCGATGGCCTGGCGGATCCAGAACGTGGCGTAGGTCGAGAACTTGAAGCCGCGGCGCCAGTCGAACTTGTCGACGGCGTGCTCGAGGCCGAGGTTGCCCTCCTGGATGAGGTCGAGCAGGTCCATGCCCTGGGGGAGGGGGTAGCGCCGGGCGATGCTCACCACCAGGCGCAGGTTCGACCGGATGAACCGGTCCTTGGCGTCGGCGGCCGCCGCCACCTGCGCCTTGAGGGCGGCGCTGCGGCTGCCGTTGGCGAGCTTCTCGGCGGCCTCGCGGCCGGCCTCGATGACGCGCGACAGCTCGCGCTCGTCCTCGGCGGTGAGCAAGGGCACCTTGCCGATGTCGTTCAGGTACAGACCAATGGAGTCGTTCATTGTGAAATCGTCAACCGTTCGTATGCTGGGTTCATTCCCGGCCTGCGTGTGGCAGGCGACACAGTCGACGTTCGCGTGGCGATCGTCGTGGAGTCGGGAAACATGTGTGGGGGGTTCCTCGCCGAAGCGCCCTCGCCTGGACGCCCCGCGTGCGCGCCCATCGAGGGGGGAGATTCCAGAGTACCAGAGCTGTCAAGCGCCGTCCCGACGGGGCGTGAGCAGGACATTTGCCTGGTCCCGTAGCGCGGTGGGCCCGGCCCGTACACTCTGTCGCCGTGTCGCTCCCTGGTGACCCGTCCCCACGGAGGCGACGCATCGGCCTGTTCGGCGGGACGTTCGACCCGCCCCACGTCGGCCACCTCGTGACGGCGGTCAACGTGCGCCACGCCCTCGAGCTCGACGCGCGTGATCATGATGGTGAACAACGTCCCCTGGCAGAAGGAGGGCGACCGCCCGATCACCCCGGCCGCTCGACCGGCTGACGATGGTCGAGGCGGCGATCGCCGACGTCCCCGGCCTGGAGGCCGGCCGCCTGGAGATCGACCTCGGCGGGCCGAGCTACACCGCCGACACGCTGGCCGCGCTTGCCGGCGGTCGAGCCCGACGTCGAGCTGTTCACGATCGTCGGTGACGACGCGGCGGCCGGGATGCTCACCTGGGAGCGCTGACAGGAGGTGGTCGAGCGTTCGACGATGGTCGTCGTCGACCGTCCCGGCGAGCACGTCGTGCTGCCGACCGAGATCCCCTGGATCCGCGTCGAGGTGCCCCGCCTCGAGGTGTCGAGCACCGACCTGCGGGCCCGGTTCGTCGACGGGCGTCCGCTCGACTACCTCGTCACCGACCCCGTGCTCGACGTCATCGAGCGGAACCAGCTGTACGCGGTACCGGCGTGACCGTCTCCCGTCACCGGCGGCGGGTCGCCACCTCGCGTGCGTTGATCGCGACCATCGTCGGGGTGGTCCTGGCAGTCGTGCTCGGCGGGATCGGCGCGGTGGCGATCTACAACACCAAGGACGGCCAGACGCAGGGAAGCGGCCCGGCGGAGCTGACGTTTCCCGACACCCCGACGGCGCTGATCGCCGTCGTCGACGACAGCGGCGACCTCGGTTCGGTCGCGGCGGTCGCCGTGCGGCCCGCTGCCGACGCCGGGCGTGGCGGGACGATCATGCCGATCGCCGTGAGCACCGACTCGAGCGGCGGGTTCGGCGGCGAGCGGGCCCCGCTGAACGAGACGGTCGCCTTGTTCGGGATCGACTCGCTGCCCGACGAGGTGTCGCTCGCCCTCGGGCTGTCGCTCGACGACGCGGTGGTGCTCGACCGCGCCCAGCTCGCCGACGCTGCTGACGCCGCTCGGCGCCGTCGTCGGTGACGTTGCCGGCGGCCGTCACCGACGCCGACGGCGCCCAGGTGGCCGCGGCCGGCCCGCAGACGATGTCACCCGACACGATGGCCGCCGTGCTCGCGGCGGCCGACCCGGCCGTGCCGGGAGCGACGCGAGAACAGGCGGCGACCGCGGTGTGGACCGGGATCGCCGACGCGATCGGGACCGGGCTGTCGTCGCCCCTCGCCCTGCCCGCAGCGGCGGGCACGCTGCCGACGCCCGCCACCGGCGCCGCGTCGGTGACGACGGCGTCGACGGCCGCCGGTCAGCTCGGGATCGGCGACGTGCTCGGCGCGCTCACGTCCGGCCCGGTGGTGGTGCGGTCGTTCAAGTCGACGCCGATCATGAGCGTCGACCTCAACCCACGCGGCGTCGACGCCGTCGTGCTCGACCGGCCGACGTGGCGACCGTGCTTCGGACAGTCGCGCCGGGGCGGCTGTCCGCGCCCAACCCGGGTTCGAACTTCCAGGTCGTCGAGCAACTACGGCGACGACCAGCTTGCCGGCCCGGCGTCACCCGCTTCGCCGTCGCCTACACGGCGACCAAGACGCTGCTCGCCGATCGGCGACAACGTGCTCGTCGGTCGACAGCAGCCCGGGCCACGCCGACGCGGCCACCGTGGTGGAGGTGGCCGACGAGCAGCTCGTCGACGCGGCGTCGTCGTTGAGCGACATCGTTCGGCCCGATCGACGTCCGCGTCGCCGAGCACCCGGTCGCCGGCATCGACGTGATCGTCGCACCTCGGCACCGACTACCTGTCCAGCCTCAACACCGCCGCGGCGACGTCGACCGATCGGCGCTGCCGGCTCGGCGGCGGTGGCCAGCGCGGGTACGGTCGCGGCCGATGGGACGGCATGACTGACCTCTCGGCTGGCGACCTCGCCATCGCGGCCGCCCGCTGCGCCGACGAGAAGCAGGGTCGCAACATCGTGGTGCTCGACGTCGGCGACGTGCTGGCGATCACCGAGTTCTTCGTGGTGATCGACGCGCCGAACCGGCGGCTGGTGCGCACCCTGGTCGACGAGATCGAGGAGCGCCGTGCGCGAGCTCACCGGCCGCTCGCCGCTGCGGGTCGAGGGCGTGCGCGAGCAGCAGTGGGTGCTGATGGACTACGGCGACGTCGTCGTGCACGTGTTCCTCGACGAGATCCGCCGCTTCTACGAGATCGAGCGCCTGTACCGCGACGTCGCCCAGCTCGACTGGGCCGTCGACGCCTGACGCCGCGTCGCGGTCGTCGGATCGCACGGCACCGGCGGTATCGTTGCGATCTCGTTCGGGGCTGTAGCTCAGTTGGTAGAGCGCTTCCATGGCATGGAAGAGGTCAGGGGTTCGATTCCCCTCAGCTCCACTCCGACGACGAACCCCCGGGGCGGGCGGTGGCTGTGACCAGTCGGCCGCCGTCCTTTGCGGCGACACCGGCACGAGCCGCTCGGCGTCGCGCCCGAGCCGTATCCTTTTGCTGCCGGCCTGGTAGCCGTCCCCGCGGCTACGGCTGCGGGTAGGCAACTTCCGCCGGTTGCCGCGACGGCTGCCAGGTCGGCACCGTGCGTCTGGTGGGTTGAACGTGGGGTGCTCGGGGTACGGCAACGCTGTCGGCGCGTCGGGGCGGCAAGGGCTCGGCGCGCCGGCAGGACATAACGGTGGATCAAAGGCGGTGTGGAGATGTCTTCGCCGGACATGTGGCGCGAGTCGGAACGGCTCGGTTTTCCGTGGTTCGGCGCGTGCGCCTGCGGTCGACTGCGTCGGACGCATGTCGTCCGCGACGCTCTCGGACAGGAGGACGTCGTCGGACGGTGTGACGCCGGCCACCAAACCGACCTCGCCGACCACATGCCGGCGCGGGCGCGCCACCTGAGAGCGCTGCGAGACGCTGGGAGCGATCAGCAGGCCGAATCCCGGCAGTTCGACCACACCGTGCTCATCGACGCGATCCGGGCCCATCTCGACGCCATCGCCGGCGTCGTCGACGGTTACTACAAGGTCGATCCGGACGCCACGTCACCCGAGGATCGAGCGCGTCTCGTCGAGGTCGAGTGCCTGGTGACCCAGGCACTCGACCGCTTCCCTCGACCGAACGCGACGAGCGTTAGCAGCTGACGTTGAGGGTCGGAGCTGATGCCGTTGGCCGATGCGGTGAACGATGCGTCCTCAGGCAAATGGGCGTCCGTGGCTACGGGGCCGTGAAGACCTCGAGTCGTGTCGCCGAACCCGGCAACGTCTGCACGGTGAACGACATCAGGACGGGGTCACCGACCAGTTCGAGCAGATCGCAGCTGTAGATCCCGGGCAGCACCCACACCCAGTCGCCTTCTTCGATCTGGTCTTGCCAGATCACTGTGCCGTCTTGCGCCTTGAGGACGTAGATCTCGCCGGCGCCTTGCGGGAACTTGAGCAGTGAACCGCGCACGTACGTCGTGCGGTCGGCTTCGATGTTGACCCGAATCGCCGTCTGGGCGCCGCTCGGGTTGCTCCACGCCAGGTCGCAGACACCGACCGGTGCCTCGACCTTGTTCGTTTCGGCCGTGAAGGTGTAGCTGAACGGCTCGCCGCCCTGCGGGTTGGTGTCCGATGCGCCCTGCGCGTCGCAGGTCAGCGTCGCCAACGGGTAGAGCCCGCCGATCGACTCGATCTCCAGGAATCCAGTGGTGACGACGACTTCCAGCTCCTCGAGGAACGTGAACAGCGCCGCCGACAGCTCGGTGGCGTTCTGCGCGCCGACGATGCGGCCACCGCTGTTGTCGGCGATACAGCTCGTGATGCGCAGCTCTTCCGCGTCGAGCCCGAGACCGACGACATACACCGTGACGGCCGCGTCGCTCTCCTTGAGCGCCTTGGCCTGCGCACACGGGTCGGCACCGCAGGTCTCGAGACCGTCGGTCACGAGGATGATGGCGTTGGTCACGGTGTCCGATGCGGCTGGGAAGTCAGCGCCCGATCGCTCGAGCGACAGCCCGATGGGCGTCCAGCCGACGGGCGTGTAGTTGGCGACCTGCGCGCTCAGCGCCGCTTTGTCGACGCCCTGGACGGGCACGGTCAGGTCGGACGACTGACAGCTCTCCGCCCGACCGGCGGGCGTGTTGTTGCCCTTGTGTCCGAACACCCGAAACCCGACGTTGATCTCCGGCCGGTCGGCCGGGATCGCCTCGATCACCTGGTCGAGCACGCGCTTGGCGGCGTCGATCCGAGGTTCACCGGTGTCCGTGGCCGCCCCCATCGATCCGGACGAGTCCATCATCAGCTCGACGTTGACTTGCGTGCCCGGTGTCGTCTGGGCCAGAGCGGTCTGCGGGCCGTGGATCAGCACGCCGGCTCCGCAGAGGGGCAGCAACAACCCCAAGATCGTCGCCGGTCTGATCCATGTCTGGGCTCGTGTGGTCACCCGATTCCCCTTCCTCGAGGGCCAGGCGAACTCGCCCGGACATGGGCGCCCACATACCCGGGCGGCGAAGATTTGATGCGTGTTCCGGCGGCTCGATGTCTGGCGACAGGCAAACGGGGTAACAGATGCGGCCATGTCGTCGCGAACGCGTCCCGTCAACATCGCTGTGGTCTGCGCGGTCGTCGGGACCTTGCTCACCGCGACGGTCACCGGGCACGTCGCCGCGACCGCGCCCATCGCGGCGACGAGTCCACCCAGCGCGCCGCCCGCATCAGAACGGCACCCAGGGGATCGAGCTCGGCCAGGACTTGGGCGATGGCGGTCAACCGGACGGACTTCCCCGCGAGATCGGCGTCGGCGACGCCCGCTTCCTGTTCGATCGCATCGTCCCGCTTCGCCGTCAGGACCTCGTGCGGATCGCCCAAGAACAGTCGACCATCGCCTACGCGAGCACCGAGCAAGGTCCGTACGCGGCCGTCTATCTCTCCGTGCCGAACCGCAGCGAGGACGAACTGGCGCGATATCTGCCAGAAGCGGTCGGATCGCCCGACGTCACCTGCCCGGCCGACGCCGCGAACTATCGAGCCCGTCGATGCCGGCGGTTCCACGTATGCATTCGCCGGAGCGGAGACCGATCTGACCGCGGACTCGCTGCAGCAGGTGGGTGACAGCGACGGGCAGCCGATCTACTCGGATCTCGGCACCGCCCAACCGTTCCCCGAGCTCTTCTTCGGATCCGATGCCGGTCTGCTCCGCTTCCTCGTGGTGGGCGACGACGGCCGCCCAGCCTCGATCGCGCAGTCGCTGGCCTTCGGTGGGACGCAGTACACCTTCGACTCCGAGGCGAGCGGCGCGGTCGATCCCGCATCGCTGACGAAGGTCGGATGCTCGACGGCATTTCCGGTCTACGCCCCTGCCGGCACCGACGGCGGTGCATTCACCCAGCTCTACGTGCTGGCCGGCACACGCTGGTTCCTCTTCACCGCACCCGGCGCCGTCCCGGGCGCCGCGGTCACGACGAGCACATCGACCTCCGCGGTGCCGTCGACGACCACGTCCACGACGACGCTGCCGCCGACGACCACGTCCACGACGACGACGCTGCCGCCGACGACCACCACGCCACGACACGTGCCGCCGACGACGACCACGTCCACGACGACGACGCTGCCGCCGACGACACGACGTCCACGACGACGACGCTGCCGGACGACCACATCGACCGCGTCGACGACCACGCTTGCCGCCACGACGCGCACCGAACCACGACGACGGACGCCGGCGACGACCGAGCCGGCGACGACAGAACCGGCGACGACGGACACCGGCACGACCGAGCCGGCGACGACCGAGCCGGCGACGACGGAACCGGCCACGACCGAGCCGGCGACGACCGAGCCGGCGACGACGGAACCTGCCACGACGAGCCGGCCACGACGGAGCCGGCGACGACGGAACCGGCTACGACGGACCGGCGACGACGGAACCGGCGACGACGGAACCGGCGACGACCGAGCCGGCGACGACGGAACCACGCTGACGACCGAGCCGGCGACGACGGAACCACCTGCCACGACCGAGCCGGCGACGACGGAACCACCTGCCACGACCGAGCCGGCGACCACTTCGACCTCGACGACGACGTCCACCTCGACGACGACGTCCACCTCGACGACGGAACCGCCAGCCACCTCGGTGGCGCCATCCACGACCGCTGGGATCGAGCCACCTGCGGTCATCGAGACGTTGCCGGCGAACGCGCCGCCGCCAGCTGTGAACACCGTCAGCCCGTCTACTCCTTGTGCCGGCGACCCGGGTGAGCTCGACGCGGAAGGCGTCCCCGCCAACCTGCCGACTCGCGTGCAGCTCGGTGGCGTCGCCTACCTCTTCGCCGGCGTTGAGGCTGCCGATGCCGTCGGCACGCTGACCACGATCGGCTGCGCTGGCGCGTTCGAGCTCGCTGGCACCGACCAGGCCGCCCAGGCCGAGGTGATCTACCTGAGGTCCACCCAATCCGGTCCCGCCAGCGAGCAGGTCTACCGCTTCGAGGCGGCCCCGACGTATCAGATCCAGCTGCAGGTGACCGGCCAACCACAAGTCATCGCCGCGGACGATCAGACCTATCACCTGCAAGCGGTCTGGCAACCGTCGACCTACTCCAGCCTGTCGGTCGTCCTCTTTGTCCAGGATCCGGAGGCCCCGACCCCAGGAGTCATCTACGGACTCGACGTCTCGCGCACCGCTGCCGGCGACGCCATCGGTGAATACCAGCTCGCGGCCGACAACGCACCGCCCGGGAGCGAGCCGACCGCGGCCGAGCACGTTGGGCTCAACCCCGATCTCACGCTCGCCGGGCAGCACTACGTGCTCGTCAACGTCTACACGCCCGTCGGCACGACGAGAAACGGGTTCATGACCCTCTTCGCCACGTCCACCGGAGCAACAGAGATGGTGCTCGGACGCGACCAGCGAGATGCCCAACTCCTCGTCTTCGAGGTCGATCCTGCCGACGTCCGGCCCTGACCAGCGCCTCGCTGCTTGCCGATGAGCGCACCGAGTAGCCGCGATCTTCCGCTTCTGCTCGCCGGTCGACCGGCAGGCCGACGCAGAAGACCCGTTACTCGGATCTCAACATCGCTACCACTCGACGACGTTCACTTACAAGTCATTACATGCAGTGACTGCCGCAGCCTTTTGCGCATAGCTCGGAGCGCGTCGACGTGCAACAGTCGGCATTTCGCGGTCTTGTGACCGATCCGTGGGTCGGGCTACGGGTCCTGGCGCACCACCCGGCCGCGCCTGCCGCGATCTGGGCGCGCATCGTGTCGCATTCCGGCACGATCCGCGCCCAGACGCCTCGTTGAGGCGATTGGCGCCCAGATACGGGGTGGCCCCCGGCGCGACGCTCGGTTCGCTGGCACTTCCAGAGCCGACAACCGTCATGTCCCCACGGCCAGACCCGACTCACCCGACCCACGGATGGAGCAGGACAGCCGCTATTTCGACCCGGCTGTGCTACTCGCCGATGGCGAGATCGAGGTTTGTCTCCTCGACGAGCTTGTCAACGACTCGTTGCTCGACGGGCTGCTCCGCCGCTCGTTTCGCGTCCTCGTCCTGGCGGACTTCGACGCGGGCGGCCTGCCATGCCGACCAGTGTCCGGAGACCAGTGCCCACAGCGACAGAGCCGCCACGTAGGTCACCGACGAGATCCAGCCGGTGATCATCGATACGGGGATCATCACCACCCAGAACACGGTGAGCCAGCCGTTGACCCGGCGCATGAACGCCGGATCACCCTGGATCGACGCCCATAACGAGCGAGCGATGTTCATCACCGGCCCGTGGCAGGCGCTGACTCGGCGAGGTTCCGGTAGCTGGTTCGCCGCTCGATCGCCCCGTCGGCATCGTGGACGATGTGATCGGTCTGCTCCTGCCTCGCCCAGTCTCGCCCGGCCGCTTCGGCCTCTTCACGCGTCGAGTGTGGATCGCGGGCACGTGGCCACGCGTCGCACTCGTTCGTCCAGCCGTCGGGGCCGAAGACGGTATGGACGGCGGGCAGAAACGTCTTCTCGCCGCCCATCGTCAGCGCCGAAGGAGCAGCACGATCAGCAGAATGATCAAAATAACGACGAGGACGCCGCCCCCGATATAGATCCCGGCCGCGAAGATGGTTGCAAGTGCTGGATTCATAGTGCGCATGTCGATACCCATCCCGAGAGGGCGGCCAAACCATGCCATTGTGGATTCTTGCTTGCCGTCGCAAGGGTCAACGATGAAGGATGTGGCCAAGCGGAGACGTACCCGCCTGGGGAACGATCAGCAGGAAGCGATGTCGCCGACCGCGTAGTGCTGCGTCTGATAGCGCATCAGCTTGTGCCCGAATCGCACGGCAACGCCTTGCAGAAGTGGGTAGCGCTTGTCGATCAGTGCACCGACGCGGCGATCCTCGGTCCCCGCGAGCAGGCGTGCCGGTACCACACAGTTGCGGACCGTGGGCGCGGCCGCGCCAGTCCGAGCCGGCGAAACGCACCTCCGGGAAGTTGCGAAGGCGCTTGGCCTTGCCGGCTCGACTCCAGGTACGGAAGCCGACCTGATCACCATCGATGACGAGATTGACCGGCGTGGACACCCACGAACCGTCACGCTTGCGCGTCTCGAGTGCCATGCATCGCTCGTCGCGGAGCGGGGCGAGCAACTCCGAAGCACGAGACGGCGTCGGCCTGGTACTGAGATCGCGGTGGGAGTTCGTCATGCACGTCTGGTACCCGGTGCTCCGGCCGGCCCATTCCACGCACGGGCCTCGCCCGCGTTCGGAGGTACAAGGCGGAGCGTTCGACCCGCCTCGCCGAAATTGACCCTCGACTGGCCGATCTGGTCACTGTGGTTCTCGATACCGACAACCACAGTGACCAGATTGGTCGTCAAGACGCAGAGTGACCGAGAATGGCGACGGGGTGGCGACGCGGTCGGCGCGAAGCGAGGTTGCGCCCGTACTAACGTCGCCGCGTGTTCGAGGTGCGGGTCCTCGGCCCGATCGAGCTCCTCGACGGCGGCTCGCCGATGCGGGTCCCTCCCGCCGAGCAGACCCTGCTGGCGGCCCTCGCCAGCCGCGGGTGGGCGAACCGGTAGCGGTGGATGTCCTCGCCGACACCGTTGTGGCCGCAGGAGCGCCGCCGTCGGGCCGCAAGTCCTTGCAGGCTCACATCGTGCGTCTCCGCCGGGCGCTCGGTTAGCGCTCGATCGTCGAGCGCGACGGCCGCTACCGACTCGATCCCGAGGTCGTCGAGGTGGACGCCACGTCCGTGACGCATTTGGCGACGCGGGCAGGCGAGAGAGGCCCTCCGCGGCGGCGATCCGGAGACTGCCGCCGGGTTGCTCGCCACGGCCACGTTCCGCGGCCCGCCCTACGACGGCGTGCCCGAGGCCGCCGTGCCGGTGGGAGAGGTCCAGCGTCTCGTCGAACTCCGCGACGCGATCACCGAGGACGGCGCCGAAGCCGACCTCGAACGTGGGCTCGGCGCACTCCGGGTCGGCGAGCTCGAAGCCTTCGTCCAGGCCAACCCGTATCAGCGCGCCTGGGGGCTGCTGATGCGGTCGCTCTACCAGGCCGGCCGACCGGCCGATGCGCTCGCCGCCTTCGGACGCGCCCGTCTGCTCCTCGCCGCTGACCTCGGCATCGAACCCGGCTCGGCGCTCCGCGCGATCAACAGGCTGTCCTCGACCACGATGCGACGCTCCTGGCGCCCACCTCGGGATCGATCGGTCTCGGCCCGGCGAACCTGCCCGCCCCGCTCACCGCGATCGTCGGTCGCCAGCTCGAGCTGAGCGTCATCGG
>CAWFLK010000024.1:0-131924 GCA_963816635.1 Ilumatobacteraceae bacterium
TGTTCGAGCTGCGGCCGCACTTCGAGTGGCGCGGGCTCGGGTTCATCTCGCAAAGCGCCCTCAAGCTGCGCAACGGAATTCAGCGCCTTCGACGCCGAGCTGCACTATGACGTGCCCAGCGTCCGGGTCGCCGACCCCAAGGCGTGTCAGTGCGGCGAAGTGCTCAAAGGCGTCATCAAGCCGTGGGAGTGCAAGGTGTTCGGCACCACGTGCACACCGGAGACGCCGATCGGGACGTGCATGGTGTCCTCCGAGGGCGCCTGCGCGGCGTTCTACAGCTTTGGTCGCCTGCACCGCGACGTGGCAGTCAAGCTCAACGGTTTACAGCGCGTCCCGTGAGCAGAGCACGGTCAGCTCAGATCGAACACGATGCGGGCGTCGACCTCGCCGTGCTCGACCTGGTGCATGGCCTCGTTGACCTCGGACAACTTGCGCTGCTCGCGCACCACGGTGGTCCGGCCGGCGGCGTGCAGCTCGTAGGTCTCGGCCAGGTCGACGCGGGTACCGACGATCGAGCCGGTCACGGTGATTCCCTGCAGCACGGTTTCGAAGATCGGCAGCCGCATCACGTTGTCGGCGGGGAGCCCGACGAAGACGAGTCGCCCGTTGCGGCGCAGCGAACGGAAGGCCTGCTCGCATGCCGTGGGAGTCGCCGCGAGGACGATGGCCGCATCGGCCCCGCCGAGGCCCTGGATGACGTCGGCCGGATCCTCCTGCGTGGCGTTGATCGTGTACGCGGCGCCCAGGTCCTTGGCCAGCTGGAGCTTGCTGTCGATGACGTCCACGGCGGCGACGGTGCCGCCGGCGATCTGGGCGTATTGCATCGCCAGGTGGCCGAGACCGCCGATCCCGAACACGGCGACGAGGTCGGATGACCGGGTGCCCGACACCTTGACCGCCTTGTAGGTGGTGACGCCCGCGCAGGTGAGCGGTGCGGCGTCGAGGGGGTCGATGCCCTCGGGGATTCGTCCGACGAAGGCGGCATCGGCGACGACGTACTCGGCGAAGCCGCCATCCACGGAGTAGCCGGTGTTGCGTTGGTTCGGGCACAACGTCTCCCATCCTGATGCGCACCATTCGCACGACCCGCAGGCCCAGCCCAGCCAGGGGACGGCGACGCGGTCGCCGACGCCGATCCCGTTGACATCGTCGCCGAGAGCCGCGACGATCCCGACCCCTTCGTGGCCGGGGACGAACGGCGGTGTCGGCTTGACCGGCCAGTCGCCGTGGGCGGCGTGGATGTCGGTGTGGCACAGCCCGGACGCCTCGATCCGCACGAGCAGCTGACCCGGGCCGGGCGTTGGCGACGGGCGATCCTCGATGACGAGTGGCTGGTCGAAACTGTGAACGACGGCTGCGAGCATGACGGTGAACCTCCACGGTCGAGAATGGTTGCCTGAGTTCATCGAACGCCGCGCGTCGCGGCGTGCCCAGAGCACTTGGTCCCAACGACGCGTTCGCCGACGTCGTCAGACCAAGAACTGCACGACGATGACCTTGGCGATCATCGCCACCGGGAACACGAGGGCGTACGCAGCCGTCACGCGGTCGTCGCCGGCGGTGCGTTCGTTGGCGTAGGCGAGGGCAGCCGGCTGGGTTTCCACGCCGGCGAGCACCCCGGCCGAGTAGACGACGTCGTGTCGCAACACGAGCTCGGCGGCGAGGGGCACGAGCGCGGCGAACGTTCCAGCGACGAGGACGCCGGCGACGGCCAGATCGAGACCGTGACGCGTCACGATCGCGTCGGCGAACGTCGTTCCGGAAGCCAGTCCGGCGCAGGCGAGGAACATGAGGATTCCGAGCTGACGGAGCACGAGGTTGGCGGCGTGGGGAATCTGCCACGTGATCGGTCCGGTCCTCGACACGACGCCAAGGACGAGGCCGACGACCAGCGGGCCGCCCGCGGCACCCAACTCGACGTGCCCGCCCGGCAATGGCACGGAGATCGTGCCGACGAGCAGGCCGGCGGCGATTCCGAGGGCGAAACCACACGCATCGACTTCGGCGATCCGCCGCTCCGAGTCGCCGAACAGTCGGGCCACCGCATCCAGCTGATCGACTGGACCAACCACACGGACTCGATCGCCGAGCTCGAGGACGGAGTCGTCACCGGCGACACGATCGTCATCGCCCCGGCGCAGCCGCGTCGCCATGACGCCGAATCGTGACATGAGATCGAGCTGACCGATTCGCTGCCCGGCAAGGAGGCGGTTGGACACGAGCACCCGCCGGAAGTCGAGGGTGCTGCGGTCGAGGGCCAGGTGGTGGTCGCTGCGCTCGCCGAGGTGTTGGCAGCACGCGGCGACGGGTTGCTCCGGGCCGATCACCACCAGCCGATCGCCCGGCTCGACCCGCTGGTCGGCGGTGGCCACCCTCACCACCCCGTCGTGTTCGACGCGACTGAACGTGATTCCGGGATACCGGCTGCGCAGGTCGTCGAGCGCTGGGCGCGTATCCGTGGTCACGAGGACTGTCCAGTTGACGATCCGCTCCGCCCGTGCCGGCTCCCGCGGCGGTTCGAGCTTGGCCGGCAGATGGAGGTGACGGCCGAGCAGCAACGTGGCGACCACCAGCATCGAGATGACGGCCGCCGGGTACGCCAGCGAGTACGCCACGACTGGGTCCCCGGTCGAAACTGCTTCGCTCGCGGCCTGCAGCGCTGGTGTGTTCGTCGCGCTTCCGGCGAACAAGCCAGCGCGATCGGCCGGCGTGAGGCCGAAGAGCTCAGCCACGAGGGCGCACATTCCGGCGAGCGTGATCGTCAGTGCCGCCGTGACGGCGACTGCTCTCGCGCCGCCCCGCCGCAGCCCGCTGAGAAACGTCGGCCCGGACGCCAGCCCGACCGTGTAGGTGAACAGGACGAGACCGAGCTCGCGCAGCAGGCCGAGGCCCTCGGCGCTGCTCAACGACTCGTCGAACGCGCCAATGGCGATGCCGACGAACAGCGCCGCGGCCGGGCCGAGCGCCACGCCCTTGATCCGCACCGCGCCGAGGCCCGCCCCAAGGCCGACGGTCAAGAACACGAGCAAGATCGCGTCGTCCGCGACGACATCGACGATGGAGCCGAGCTGGAACACGGGTTCAGGCACCCCTGTCTGGGGGCGGACCGGGCCGGGCTGTCAGCACCCGACCGTCTCCCTCATCGACGGGCAGCGCCGACGCCAAGGACCAGCGCGCCGACCGCATCGGTTCGATCGTAGGTGCGTCGCCCCGGCCAGACGCGCGCGAACACCTGGCCCGAAGTGGACACTGGTGTCCGTTTCGGGCCAGGTGTTCGGCCGGTCGGCCCGGAGCTACGAGGCGGCGTGACCCAGCCGGCGCTCGTGCACCAGGCCGGCGACCACCAGCATCGCCATCACTGCGGCGGCGACGAAGGCGACGATCCCGGCGATCCAGGCGATGTGGCCCACGGTGGCCCAGGCGTAGCTCGACAGCAGCAGGCCGCGCAGCGTCTCGCCCTTGAACAGCGAGTCGCGCTGGCCGTTGATCGTGTCGACCTTGGTCTGCAACGTGGCGATCTCGGTGGCGCTGGCGCCGTTGTCCTGAGCGGTCTGGAGGTCGGCCTTGGCGGCGTTCGAGGTGGCCCCGAGATCGGCGTAGGTGGCGCCGTCGGCGATCCCTTGCAGGTGACCGTTGATGAAGCTGGCGTACGCCTCGGCCTCGTTGCCGGTGGTGACCTGCTCGTCGGCGAAGCCGACCAGGTCGGTGCGGCCCTGCCCGGTGAGCTCGTCGGCGCTGGGGAACACGATGTTCTGCGACGACAGCTCGCGGTGGACGTAATCGTTGGCGAAGTTCGATCCCCACAGCAACAGGCCGCCGGCGACGGCGAGAACGATCGCCGCCACACCGCCGAGGGCGATCAGCACCCGGTCGACGGTCCGGCGGCGAACGGCGACGACCGGTTGGGCCGGCGCCTCGGTGTGGGTCGTGGGCAGCACTACTGCTGTAGTCATGGCGAAACCATCCTCTCGATCAACGAATCGTGTTGTCGTTTCCCACCGTAAGGACGCCATCGACGCGCCGGAATGGTCTTTGGTCCTCAACACCACCGCCAGACGTCCCCGGCAGGGCGAGGACCGGAAAGGCCACCGCTAGAGGTAGGCGGCGGGATCGAACGGCCACCGGTCCGGGTCGGGGGCGATGCGGCGGCCGGTCACGGTGTGCGGTTCGACGACGCGCCAGGCGTCACGGTCGCCGCTCACGAGCGGGTGCGGGTCGAGGCGGCTCTGCGGCAGGACTGTCGACAGGCGGCCGCGCACGAGGACGCTCCATCCTCCGTCGCGGGCGGCGTCGACGCCGTCGACCTCGAACGCGACGAGCTCGCCGGTGTGGTCGATCACGTTGCCGGGCCGGGTGCGGATGGCGATCACCGGTGCCCCGTCCAGCCTCGACAGCACGAAGTTGACCGGGAGCACCACCGGGTATCCCTCGTGCACGACGGCGATCCGGCCGACGGTGCACGCGGCGAGCAGCTCGAGGCATTCGGCCGGCGTCAACGGCTGCGGTTCGGGCCGAGCAGACTCCACACCCCGATGATGCGCTGTTCGGAACGGCCGACGGTAGGGCCATCGGTCCCGGCCGCCCGCGCCTCGGCGTCAGAGGTAGCCGAGGCGTCGCCCAGTCCTGGGTGAGCAGCTCCCGGTGCGCCGGGTGGGCGATGGCGATCATCGCCGCGGCCCGCTGGCGGATCGAGCGACCGCGCAACTGGGCGACGCCGAACTCGGTGACCACCTTGTCGACGGTGTTCTTCAGCGTGGTCACCACGTCGCCCGGCGCCAGCTGGGCGACGACCTTGGAGATCCCGGCGCCGGTGGTCGAGTGGAGCACGACGAACCCCTGCCCGCCCTGGGAGTACATCGCCCCGCGGGCGAAGTCGGCCTGGCCCCCGCTCGACGAGTAGTAGGCACCGTTGATCGTCTCCGAGGCGCACTGGCCGAGCAGATCGACAGCGATCGTCGCGTTGATCGACACGAAGTTCGCCTCGGTGGCGATGATCCGCGGGTCGTTGACGTAGCGGACCGGCCACAGCTCGAACGCCGTGTTCTCGTCCAGGAAGTCGTACAGCGACCGCGTCCCCAGGGCGAACGTGCCCACCGTCTTGGTGCGGTTGAGCTGCTTGGCGACACCGTTCACCACGCCCCGATCGACGAGATCCATCACGCCGTCGGAGATCAGCTCGGTGTGGATCCCGAGGTCGCGGTGGTCACCGAGCGCCGACAGGATGGCGTTCGGGATCGCCCCGATGCCGGTCTGCAAGGTGGCGCCGTCCGGCACCCGCTCGGCGACGAAACCGGCGATCGTCACGTCGGCCTCGCCCGGCGGCACCGGGGCGATCTCGACCAGCGGATAGTCCGCCTCCGACCAGCCGACCACCTGGCTGACGTGCACCTGGTTGCGCCCGAACGTGCGCGGCACCCGACGGTTGGCCTCCAAGAAGAAACGGGCCCGCCCGATGAACGACGCGACGTAGTCGGCGTTGAGACCCAGGCTGAAATAGCCGTGCCGGTCCGGCGGCGACGCCGTGGCCACCACGAGCGGATCGGTCGTGGCCACCCGCAGCAGGTCACGCATCTCGCTGAAGTTGTTCGGCACGAGGTCGATCGTCCCGGCGTGGAAGTGCGGCCGGGTCACATGCGACAAGAAGTACGACACATGACGTAGCCGATCCCCGTACGCCCCGGCGAGATACGCACGATCATGCAGCGCGTGCATCTGATGCACCCGAACCCCGTCGAGGTCGGCCGCATGACGCTCGATCGCATCCAGCAACGTGACCGGCTCACCATTGGCAACGGGCACGATCACATCCGACCCGTGCCCCGAGATGCCGCACCACGTCGTCGGGCGTCACCGGAGCCGCCACCGTACCGCGGCGGGCCGAACTGGTCACCGTGGTGCTCGATACCGAGAACCTGAGTGACCAGATGGCCGTTTGCAACGGAGAGTCACCAGCAACGCGTCACCACCTTCCTCGACGAGGCCTCTGGACATTACGAGACAGGCGGTCAGTCCGGTGCGATCAGCCCGTAGTGGCCGTCGTAGCGGCGGTACAGCACGTTGCCCCGCCCAGTCGCCGAGTCGGCGAAGAAGACGAACCGCTCGCCGTCCGCGCCGATCCGCTCGATCGCCTCGTCCAGGTCCAGCGTGGGCGCTCCGTGCTCGGCATGCTCCAAAGTCAGCGTGGTCGGCGCGTCGGCGATCGCGGCCGATCGAATTCGAGTGAGGCGGTACGTGCCGTCCGACCTGCGCTCGAGGAGGGCGTCATCGCCGCTGGCCCGATCACGGAAGAGGTAGAAGTCGAAGTCGAGCTGGTCCATGTCGAAGGCAGCCTCGTCGGGCGTCAGCCAGTCGATGAGATAGCTCTTGTGGCGAATGACCTCGCGCTCGTCGGGTGGCCGGTCGAAGTAGTCGGGACGCCCGGTGGGTGGGTCGCCGTGGCGCCACTCGCCCGGAGGTGAGCTCACCGGGCGATGACGCAGTCGGCGATTGGCGCGGTGCTCCAGCCGGCCCCGCAGGCGGTCCGTCAGCAGGTCGATGGCTTCGCCGATGCTGCTCGCACCGAGTTGGGCGCGCACGATCTCACCGTTGATGTCGACGGTGACCTCGGCGATGGCCGGCCGCGCCAAGGCTCGATGCGGGGCTTGGGTCAGCTTGACCCGCGCCAACAGCACGGGCTCGCCGATGTGTCCGATCAACGGCCCCAGACGTCGTGTTGCGTAGGCGACCGACTCATCGGGGACCTCGCCCCGCGTCATCACCGTCATCGGGTGCACCGTCTCGTTGGTCATGGTCCTCACGGACTCCTTTCGCTGACACGGTTGGCCCATCGCTGGGAGGTCGAGAGTTCCTCCCAGCGATGAGAAACGATTCAGCGTTTACCGATCGTTCGCCCTCGAGCGTCCACCGGCGGGCCGTCGGTTTCTAGGGACGTTCGACCGTTCTTGGCCCGAATCGAGACACGCGAGGCGCTCCGCCCCCGGGTGGGACCTCTGGCCCTTGTCGGAGCCCTCGACCGGAGTCACGCTGGGTGCATGAGTGCAACTGGGTCTCGTGACGCGCCGGTTCGAGTGACCCTCGAGGGAACGACCCAACGCCGAGCAACGTCGGCGTGTGTCGACGGCAACGAGGCGGCGGCTCGGGTCGCCTACAAGTTCAGCGAGGTGATCCCGATCTATCCCGATCACCCCGTCGTCACCGATGGCCGAGTTGGCTGACGAATGGGCCGCCGCGGGCCGCCCCAACCTGTGGGGAGCGGTCCCCGAGATCATCGAGATGCAGTCCGAGGGTGGGGCCGCCGGGACGCTGCACGGCGCGGTGCAGGGCGGCGCCATGGCCACGACGTTCACCGCGTCACAAGGGCTGCTGCTGATGGTGCCGAACATGTTCAAGATCGCCGGCGAGCTGACGCCGTGCACCATGCACGTCGCCGCCCGCACGATCGCCACGCACGCCCTGTCGATCTTCGGCGACCACTCCGACGTCATGCACGCGCGCACCACCGGATGGGCGATGCTGGCGGCCAGCAGCGTGCAGGAGGCCCACGACTTCGCGGCCGTCGCGCACGCCGCGACGCTGCGGTCCCGGGTCCCGTTCCTGCACTTCTTCGACGGCTTCCGCTCGTCACACGAGGTGAACAAGATCGTCCTCCTCGACGACGCCGACCTGCGCGCGCTGGTGGATGACGACGCCGTGCTGGCCCACCGCCGGCGCGCCCTCACGCCCGACGCGCCCCAGCTGCGCGGCTCGGCCCAGAACCCCGACGTGTTCTTCCAGGCCCGCGAGGCGGCCAACCCGTTCTACGACGCTGTGCCCGGCATCGTCGATGAGTTGTTCGGCGAACTCGCCGCCCGCTGCGGACGGAACTACGGGCTGGTCGACTACGTCGGCGCCGCCGACGCCGATCGCGTCGTCGTGCTGATGGGCTCGGGATCGGGTGCGGCCGCGGAGACCGTCGAGGCGTTGACGGCCGCCGGCGAACACGTCGGGCTGTTGACCGTCCGCCTCTACCGGCCGTTCCCGGCCGAGCACTTCGTCCGGGCCCTGCCGCCCACGGTGCGATCGATCGCCGTGCTCGATCGGACCAAGGAGCCGGGGGCGACGGGCGAGCCGCTGCTGCTCGACGTGATCGCGACACTCCATGAGGCGATGGACTGCGATGCCCCTCCCTTCGAGCGCACGCCCCACGTGATCGGCGGGCGCTACGGGCTGTCCTCGAAGGAGTTCCGCCCCGCCCATGTCAAGGCGGTCTTCGACGAGCTGGCCCGGTTCGATCGGACTGACGGCGGCCCCGCGAAGCGGCGGTTCACCGTCGGCATCCACGACGATGTCACCCGGCTGAGCCTCGACGCCGACGACCGGTTCCGCTACCCGCGGCCGACCGGTGAGGTGCAGGCGATGTTCTTCGGGCTCGGCGCCGACGGCACCGTCGGGGCCAACAAGGCGTCGGTGAAGATCATCGGCGAGCACACCGACCTGTTCGCCCAGGGCTACTTCGTGTACGACTCGAAGAAGTCGGGTTCGGTGACGGTGTCGCACCTGCGGTTCGGGCCGGAACCGATCCGCTCGACCTACCTCATCGAGGATGCCGACTTCGTCGCCTGCCACCAGTTCGGCCTGCTCGAGAAGATGCCCGTGCTCGACCACGCCAAGCCGGGCGCCACGGTGCTGCTCAACAGCCCGTTCGGCCCCACCGAGCTGTGGGACCACCTGCCGTACGAGGTGCAGACGCAGATCCGCGAGAAGGACCTCGCCGTGTGGGCGATCGACGCCTACCGCGTCGCCTCCGACAACGCACTCGGCACCCGGATCAACACGGTCATGCAGCCCTGCTTCTTCGCCCTCGCCGGAGTGATCCCGCCCGACGAGGCGATCGGCTACATCAAAGCCTCGGTCGAGCACGCCTACGGGCAGCGCGGGGCGACGATCGTCGAGCGCAACTTCGCGGCGATCGATGCCTCGCTCGCCGCCCTCGCCCGCGTCGACATCCCGTCGGACGTGACGTCGCAACAGCGCATCGACAGCGTCCTGCCCGCCGCCACGCCGGACTTCGTCACCCGGGTCACGGCCCGCTTGATGGCCGGCGAAGGCGACCTCCTTCCGGTGTCGGCGCTCCCCGTCGACGGCACGTTCCCGACCGGGACGGCACGGTACGAGAAGCGAGCGATCGCCCAGGAGATTCCGGTCTGGGACCCCGACATCTGCATCGACTGCGGGAAGTGCGCCATCGTCTGTCCGCACGCCACGATCCGCATGAAGGTGTTCGAGCCCTCGGCCCTCGCCGGCGCGCCGCCGTCGTTCAAGTCGAAGGAGTTCCGTTCCAAGGACATCGCCGGCTATCGGATGACGATCCAGGTCGCCCCTGACGACTGCACCGGCTGCGGGGTGTGCGTCGACGTGTGCCCGGCGAAGTCGAAGACCGAGGTGCGCCACAAGTCGATCAACATGGAGCCGGCGCTGACCCACCGCGAGGCCGAGCGCCCGGCGTGGGATTTCTTCCTGTCGATCCCGGAGCTCGATCGCGACCTCCTGCCCCACGATTCGGCCAAGGGTTCGCAGGCGTTGCAGCCGCTGTTCGAGTTCTCCGGAGCCTGCGCCGGCTGTGGCGAGACGCCCTACATCAAGCTGGTGACGCAGCTGTTCGGCGACCGGATGGTCGTCGCCAACGCCACCGGCTGCTCGTCGATCTACGGCGGCAACCTGCCGACCACACCGTGGACGGTCAACGGCGAAGGCCGCGGCCCGGCGTGGAGCAACTCACTGTTCGAGGACAACGCCGAGTTCGGTCTCGGCCTGCGTCTCGGCCTGGAAGCGCAGACGTCCCTCGCCACCCACCTGCTCGAACAGCTCGCCGGCGCGGTCGGCGCTGAACTCGTCGACTCGATCCTGTCCGCCGACCAGGACTCCGAGGCCGGCATCCGGGCCCAGCGCGAACGGGTCGCCACACTGCGCGACGCCCTCGAACCGCTGCTCGAGACGGATGACCACTCTGCCACTGCCGCCCGCCACCTGCTGGCGTTGACCGGCGGGCTGACACGCAAGGGGGTGTGGATCATCGGTGGCGACGGCTGGGCCTACGACATCGGCTTCGGCGGCCTCGACCACGTCCTGTCGTCGGGCCGCAACGTCAACATCCTCGTGCTCGACACCGAGGTCTACTCCAACACCGGCGGCCAGGCCTCGAAGGCGACGTCCCGAGGTGCCGTGGCCAAGTTCGCCGCGGCGGGCAAGGCCAGCGCCAAGAAGGACCTCGGCGCCATCGCCCGCGCCTACGGCAACGTGTACGTCGCCGAGATCGCCATCGGCGCCAACGACCTGCAGGCGACCAAGGCGATGCTCGAAGCCGACGCTTGGCCCGGGCCGTCGCTGGTGATCGCCTACTCGACGTGCATCGCCCACGGGATCGACATGGCGACGTCGATGAGCCACCAGAAGGACGCCGTGCGGTCCGGCTACTGGCCGCTGTACCGCTTCCAACCCAGCGAAGCCGAGCACGGCATCCCGTTCAAGCTCGACTCCAAGCAGCCGTCGATGCCGATCGCCGAGTTCATCGCCAGCGAGGCCCGCTTCGCCGTGCTGGCCCGGACCCACCCCGAGCGGGCCACCCATCTGCTCCAGCTGGCGCAGGCCGATGCCGACGAGCGCTGGCGCTACTACAGCCAGCTCGGCACGATCGAGCGCACCGTCGCCCACGAGTCCCCCGGCCCCGACGGCGACACCGCCGAGACCGTCAGCGCCGAGGAGTTCTGAGCGATGCCCGTTCTCGACACCACCTACCTCGGACTGGCGCTGCGCTCACCGATCGTCGCCTCCGCCGGTCCGCTGACCGGCGACCCGGACACGGCGGCCCGCCTCGCCGACGCCGGCGCCGGGGCCCTCGTGCTGCCCTCGTTGTTCGAGGAGGAGATCATCCACGAGCAGGTGGAGCTGACGACGGTGCTGGAAGCAGGCACCGAGATCTTCCCCGAGGCACTCGACTACTTCCCGGCGATCCCGGCACTTTCCCGGCGCGGTCGACCGCTATCTGGCCGATCTCGAGCGCATCAAGTCACGGGTCTCCGTGCCCGTGATCGCCAGCCTCAACGCGTCCTCGCCCCACGGATGGGGGCGGTACGCCCGCCTGCTCAGCGACGCCGGGGCCGACGCCATCGAGCTCAACGTCTACCGGGTGGCGGCCGATCCGACCCGCCGCGGCGAACAGGTGGAAGACGACGACATCGCCCTCGTCGCCGACGTCAAGGCCGCCGTCGACGTACCTGTGGCGCTGAAGCTGTCACCCTTCTATACCTCGACGGCCAACTTCGCGGTGAGGGCCGTGGCGGCCGGCGCCGACGGGCTCGTCCTGTTCAACCGCTTCTACCAGCCCGACCTCGACGTCGAGACGCTCGAGATCACTCCTCGCCTCGAGCTGTCGTCGGCGTGGGAGCTTCGCCTGCCGCTGCGCTGGATCGCCATCCTCCGACCGATCCTGGCCGGGCAGGCCAGCCTCGCCGCCACCAGCGGCATCGAGACCGGAACCGACGTCGCCAAGGCACTGCTCGTCGGCGCCGACGTCGCCATGACGACGTCCGCCGTCTTGCGTCACGGACCCGACCACCTGCGGACCGTCGAGGAGGATCTCATCTCGTGGATGACCGCCCATGACTACGACTCGGTCGAACAGCTGCGCGGTTCGGCGTCGATGGCCACCGCCAGCAACCCGTCCGCCTTCGAGCGGGCGAACTACGTGCGAGTGTTGCACTCGTGGACGTCACCGGTCACGGGGTGGGCGAGCGGGTAGCCCGTCGTCACCGGACGACATCTGACCGTCGATTAGCTTGCGCCCGGGGAGGATGACCGCATGGCCGTCGCGATCGCCGCACACGCACCGCCCAACGATGACCGGCGCTGGAAGGTCGTCGACGCGCGCATGCGCCGCCTCGGCTACCGGCCCGACGCGCTGGTCGAAGCGCTGCACAGCGTGCAGGAGTCGTTCGGCTTCCTCGACCGTGACGCCCTCGAGTACGTGGCCGGCGCGCTGCGGCTGCCGCCGAGCCGGGTGTACGGGGTGGCGACCTTCTACTCCTACTTCACGCTCGCACCCCCGGGCATCCACACCTGCGTCGTGTGCATGGGTACGGCGTGCTACATCAACGGTGCCACCAAGCTGCTCGACGGCATCCTCGACGAGCTCGGCATCGACGCTGGACAGACCACGAGCGACGGTCAGATCTCCGTCCTCACGGCACACTGCGTCGGCGCCTGCAGCGTCGCTCCGGTCGTGGTGATCGACGGCGACGTCCACGGCAAGCTGAGCGCCGAATCCGCGATCGACGAGGTGCGCCACCTGTGACGGACGACCCGGATCGAGCCGAACGCCTGGAGCGCCTCCACGGACGCCGCTCTCGCACCCACGGCGTGATCCCGCACGGTGCTGTGCGCGCCAGCGCCAACGTGTGCGAGGCGGCGGGCTGCCTCTCGCTCGGCGCCGACCGCATCGTCGACGCGCTGACCGACCACGTCGTCCAACGCGGGCTCACCGACGTCGCCGTGCGCCGCGTCGGGTGCCTCGGTTTGTGCGCCCGTGGACCGCTCGTCGACATCCCCGAGCACGGCCGCCTGTTCGAACGCGTCAGCCCGGCATCCGTCGACACCCTGGCCGACGTGCTCGCGACCGAACCGACGAGCCCAGACGCACCGCTGGCCTTCTTCTCCCACCAAGTGAAGGTGGTGCTCGAGAACTGCGGTCACATCGACCCCGAGAACCTCGACGACTACCTCGCCCACAACGGCTATCGAGCCCTCACAACGGCCCTGACGTCGATGAAACCCGGCGACGTGCTCGACGAGGTGGTGCGGAGCGGCCTGCGCGGGCGTGGTGGCGCCGGATACCCGACCGGCTTGAAGTGGTCGACCGTCGCCAAGGCGCCCGGACCGGCCGGCAAGTACGTCGTGTGCAACGCCGACGAGGGCGACCCCGGAGCGTTCATGGACCGCAGCGTCCTCGAGAGCGACCCGCAGCGGGTGCTCGAGGGGATGGCCCTCGCCGCCTACGCGGTGGGTGCCGAGCACGGGTACATCTACGTGCGGGCCGAGTACCCACTCGCGATCAAGCGGCTGCGTACCGCGATCGGCCAGGCCGAGCGGGCCAACTTCCTCGGTGCCGCCATTCTCGAGTCGAGGTTCAGCTTCCACGTCGAGATACGCGTCGGCGCCGGCGCCTTCGTGTGCGGCGAGGAGACGGCGCTGATCGCCTCGTTGGAGGGCCGTCGGGGCACACCGCGACCCCGACCGCCCTACCCAGCAGAGGCCGGGCTCTGGCACCGACCGACGCTGATCAACAACGTCGAGACGTTCGCCAACATCGCCCCGATCATCCGCAACGGCGGTGCCTGGTACGCCGGGATCGGGCGTCCGCCGAGCACCGGAACCAAGGTGTTCGCGCTCGCCGGACGTGTGGTCAACTCCGGGCTCGTCGAGGTGCCGTTGGGCACCACGCTCGGCGAGATCGTGTACGACATCGGCGGTGGCATCGTCGACGGTGGCACGTTCAAAGCGGTGCAGACCGGTGGCCCATCGGGCGGGTGCATCCCCGCGGATCACCTCGACATGCCCGTCGACTACGAGTCGCTCGCCGCGGTCGGTTCGATCATGGGTTCGGGCGGCATGATCGTCATGGACAACACCTCGTGCATGGTCGACGTGGCCAAGTACTTCATGGGCTTCTGCCGCGACGAGTCCTGCGGCAAATGCGTTCCGTGCCGCGTCGGCACGGTCCAACTGCACGCCCTGCTCGAGCGGATCTGCCACGGCGAAGCGGACCGCACCGACCTGGATCGACTGCAGCACCTCGCCGAGATGGTCACCGAGACGAGCCTGTGCGGCCTCGGACACAGCGCGTCGAACCCGTTGTTCAGCACCCTGCGGTTCTTCCGCGACGAGTACCTCGCCCACATCGACGACCGCACCTGCCCGGCTGGCGTCTGCACGATGTCGGAACTGGCGGCGGTCTGATGGCCGTCCACACGCTGCGCATCGACGGCCTCGACGTCGCCGGCACCTCCGGCCAGACCATTCTCGACGTGGCGCGCGAGACCGGAATCCACATCCCCACGCTCTGCCACCTCGACGGGCTCTCCGACGTCGGCGCCTGCCGGTTGTGCTGTGTCGAGGTTGCCGGCGCGAGACGTCCGCTGGCGGCGTGCGTCACCGAGGTGACCGACGGCATGGACGTGGTCACCCGCTCGGCTCGGCTCGATGACCATCGCCGCACGGTCATCGAGTTGCTCTTCGTCGAGCGCAACCACGTCTGCTCAGTGTGCGTCGCCAACAACCACTGCGAATTGCAGGACCAGGCCCAAGCGCTCGGCCTCACCCACTTCGAGTTGCCCGGTCTCGACCCCGCGGTCGGAGTCGACGCCAGCCACGACCGCTTCGTGATCGACCACAACCGCTGCATCCTCTGCACGCGGTGCGTCCGCGTGTGCGCCGAGATCGAAGGCGCCCACACCTGGGACGTGATGGGACGCGGCGCCGCCGCCCGCGTCGTCACCGATATGGGCATGCCGTGGGGCGAGTCGACCACGTGCACCTCCTGCGGCAAGTGCGTCCAGGTGTGCCCGACCGGAGCCCTCTTCGAGAAAGGAAGGTCCGTCGCCGAAGCGAAGCCATCGCGACCGTTCCTGCCCCTCCTACGATTCGTCGACGAGCCGCCGGGACAATGACCGAACGAACCAGGCCGCGCCTCGCCACCGTCTGGCTCGACGGCTGCTCGGGCTGCCACATGTCGCTGCTCGACATGGATGAACGACTCCTCGAGATCGGCGAGCGCGCCGACCTCGTCTACAGCCCGCTCGTCGATACCAAGGAGTTCCCGCGCCGAGGTCGACATCACCCTCGTCGAGGGCGCCGTCAGCAGCGAGGACGACCTCCGTCGCATCGTCGAGGTCCGCGAGCGCACCACCACCCTCGTATCGCTGGGCGATTGCGCCGTGACGGCGAACGTGCCGGGCATGCGCAACCCGATCGGCGAGACGCCGCTGCTGCAGCGCGCCTACGTCGAGAACGTCACGATCAACCCGGGGATCCCCGACGCGGTGGTGCCACGACTGCTGCGTCGGTCGCGACCGGTGCACACCGTCGTCGACGTCGACGTGTTCCTCCCGGGATGTCCGCCCTCGGCCGACCTGATCTACTACGTGCTCGACGAACTGCTTTCCGGGCGCACGCCCGACACCGCCGGCATCACCCACTTCGGCGCCTGACGTGGAGACGACGTGAGCGAGCGAGTCTTCGAGCGAGCGAATCATCAGACACGGTCTTCGGCTCACGGGTGCACGGTCGCCGGCTCGGACGGGTCGCACAGCGCAAGGGTGCACCCGTGAGCGAGATCGTCATCGACCCGATCACCCGCATCGAGGGCCATTCCAAGATCACGATCCAGCTCGATGAGGCCGGCGCGGTGACCGATGCCCACTTCCACGTCACGCAGTTCCGTGGTTTCGAGCGCATCTGCGAGGGCCGACCGTTGCGCGAGATGCCGTCACTGATGGCGCGCATCTGCGGAATTTGCCCGGTGAGCCATCTGATGGCGTCGGCCAAGGCCTGCGACGAGATCCTCGCTGTCACGCCGCCCGACGCCGCCTTGCAGCTGCGTCGGGTCATGAACCTCGCCCAGATCGTTCAGTCTCATGCGCTCAGCTTCTTCCATCTCTCGTCGCCCGACCTTCTGTTCGGCTTCGACGCCGACCCGGCCCGACGCAACATCTTCGGCGTCGCTGCGGACTTCCCGCAGCTCGCTCGGGACGGCATCGCCCTGCGGCGCTTCGGCCAGCAGATCATCGAACGGCTCGGCGGCAAGCGGATCCACCCGGCATGGGTGGTCGCCGGCGGCGTCAGCCGGCCGCTCGCCACCGACGAGCGCGACGAGATCATCGCCTCGATCCCCGACGCTCGCGATGCAGCACGCCGGACGATCGATTGGTACAAGGCGCACCTCGTCGATTGGGCCGACGAGGCGAGCGCGTTCGCCGACTTCCCGAGCCTGTACGTCGGTCTCGTCGATGGCGACGGCGCCGTGGCCTACTCCGACGGCGCTTTGCGGGTCGTCGACGGCCAGGGTCGCCGAGTCGCCGACGACGTCGATCCGCGACCGTACGAGGACTACTTCGGCGAAGCCGTCGAACGGTGGTCGTACCTGAAGTCCGCCTACTGGAAGCCGGCCGGTTACCCGCACGGTCTGTACCGGGTCGGCCCGCTCGCCCGCCTCAACGTGGTCGACCGCCTCGGCACGGAGCACGCCGATGCGGAGCTCGACGAGTACCGCCAACGCCTCGGCCGCTACCCGTCGAGCTCGTTCCACTACCACTACGCCCGGCTGATCGAGATCGTCCACTGCATCGACGCGATCGCCGGCCTCGTCGAGTCGCCCGACATCCTCGACGAGAACGTGCTCGCCCGTGCCGACGTCAACCGCCACGAGGGCGTCGGCGTCGCCGAGGCACCGCGTGGCACGTTGATCCACCACTACCGCGTCGACGACGACGGGCTGATCCGCTGGGTCAACCTCCTCATCGCGACTGGGCACAACAACCTGGCGATGAACCGCGGGGTGCTCGAGGTCGCCCGGCGCTACGTCGATGGACGACGGCTCACCGAAGGGATGCTCAACCGCGTCGAGGCCGTGATCCGCTGCTACGACCCGTGCCTCAGCTGCTCCACGCACGCCCTCGGACAGATGGCCTTGCGGATCCAACTGATCGACGCGGACGGCGCGGTCGTCGACGAACTGGCGCGATGAACGCCGACGGCGTTCTCGTCGTGGGGTACGGCAACGCCCTCCGAGGCGACGACGCCGTGGGCCATCACGTTGCCGAGATGCTCGTCGACCGAGCAGCTGCTGCCGGGTGCGAGCATCCTGACTCGCCACCAGCTCACGCCCGAGCTCGCGAAAGAAATCGCCGCCGCACGGCTCGTGGTGCTCATCGACGCCCGACAGAGCGACGGTCGGCCGGGCGGCGTGCGCATCGAACGGGTGGTCAGATCCGGCCGACCGATCGGATCGCACAGCGTCGACGTCAGCGCCCTCGTCGACCTGGCCGAGCTCGTCTACGGGAACGCCCCGCCCGTCGTCCTCGTCACCGTGACCGCCGAACGGTTCGATCTCGGCGCCGACCTGTCGTCCCCCGTCGCATCGGCGCTCCCCCGCATCGTCGACGCCGTGGTCGCCGTCGTGGACAGCCTCCTCACCGAGGCCGGCCGCAGGGACCAAGGTCCCATCGGTGTGGGTCGGTCGACCATTCGCACACCGTCGTGCGTGGCCCACGATCGAGGTAGTGGCTACCGGGACGACTGATCACCGACACCGATGGGGAACACCCACGGGCGATCCCTGCCCGCGGTTGGTGCACCTGGATGGCCGGGTCGAAGGCACCGGCGAGTGCCAAGACTGCGGCTTCTGTCTCCTCCTCGCCGGGTTGGTCGACCTGCCGGCGCCGCCCGACGACGGGCCATGCCGATCCGGGCTGACCACCCGGCCGGCAGCCGCAGACGGTCATCATGGGCACGTGCCGACGGAGGGCACCACTACCTCGCCGTCGGCCCTCCGTCACGCCGTCAAGGGCGTCTCGTCCGCAGTCGACGGGTCGTCCGGCCATAGGCCGTGCCCATCTGCGTCGAACCGGGCGATCCGCGGCGATCACGGGACTTCGGACCCTATGCCGGCGCACGTTCCGGACCGTCAGGCTGGACGAGTGCTGATCGATGAGGGTCTCGAGCTACTCGACGAACGCGACGCGCTGCGCCTGCTCGCCAACAGTGAAGTCGGTCGCGTCGGCGTCACCATCGGTGCGCTGCCGGCGATCTTCCCGGTGAACTATCGGCTCATCGACGGGTGCGTCGTGTTCCGGTCGGCCCCCGGGTCGAAGCTGTCCGCAGCCGCCAGCCGGACGGTCGTCGCCTTCGAGGTCGACGACTACCACGCCGCCGACCGGTCCGGCTGGAGTGTGCTCGTGGTCGGACGGTCGGAGGTCGTGGATGACCTTGACATGACGTTCAAGGCGCTCGAGTCGGGGCTGGAGACCTACGTCGACGGGCCGCGTGGCGCGATCGTCCGGATCACCCCGGCGTTCGTGTCCGGCCGCCGCATCGTCCACGTGCCCACCGGCGTCGTCCCGAACACTGAGTGACGGCGGGTCGCTCTGTCGGCCCGGTGGTCAGGACCTTCGCCCCTGGCGACCGGGACCGCGGAGGCGGACGGTGGATGCATGAGCACCGACCGTCTCGGCATCACGACCCTCGAGTCCAACACCTGCTGGGAGTTGCTGCGGTCGTCCGACGTCGGCCGCCTGGCGATCTCCATCTGCAACCACCCCGACATCTTCCCGGTGAACTTCGTCGTCGATCACGGAACTGTCGTGTTTCGCACCGCCGAGGGAACCAAGCTCGCCGCAGCCGTGCTGGGAGCTTCCGTCGCGTTCGAAGTCGACGGATACGACGCCGACGCTGGCGAGGCCTGGAGCGTCGTGATCAAGGGCCGTGCGGAGGAGATCGAACGGATGCAGGAAGTGTTCGACGCCCTCGACCTGCCGTTGTTCCCCTGGCACGCGGGTCCGAAGCACCGCTTCGTGAGGATCGCGCCCGACGACGTGAGCGGTCGCCGGTTCCACGTCGTCGAGCAAGCCGTCGGGGGCGTCGCGCCGGGCACGCGACGAGCCAGCGAGGACTGACGCCATGAGCGCGGTGCACCCGGGCGGCCAGCTGTTCCAACTCGACCGCGATCACTGCCTCTTTCTGCTCGCCACGAAGCGGGTGGGCCGCCTCGTCGGCGGCCACCACGAATCGCCGATGCTCGTCCTCAACTACGTCCTTCGCGGTGACGAGGTGGTCGCCCGCGTCGATGCGGACGTGTGCACCGCGAGCGTCGGGACCGAGGTGACGCTCGAGGTCGCCGCCCTCGACGAACGGAACCCGATCCGGCTGGAGCGTCATCGTGCGCGGTGTGGCTCGTGACGTCTCCGGAACTCGTCGGTTGTGCTCTGCGGTGGGCGACACACGGGCGTCAGGAGTCGGGGGTCGATGGGTTGCGATCGAGGTCGCCGACGTGACCGGGCGTCTCGTGCGCGGCGACGCCGGCGCGGCATTGGTGGACCCCCGGGCGTGCATGTAGCGAACCCGAGCAGGCTGGGCGTGGCGAGCTGGGCCGTATGGCCCTGGTCCGCTCCCCCGGCACGAGTGAGACTGACGACGTGCGAGCCAGCAGTTCCGTCGGTACGCTCGGAGTCGGCGGCGGTGCTCGAGGTGTTCGATCGCGACGTCCTGTTGTCCACCGGGCGCTCGATCCGGGTGCGCGCCGTCGCAGCCGGCAGACATCGTGGCGATGCGGCGGTTCTACGACGACTTGAGCGACCGGGCGACGTACTTCCGGTTCTTCGGGCCCCGTCCGGTGGTGCTCGACGATCGGCTGGACCCGACGGGCGGTCAGGACATCGGTCGCCGCGTTGTGCTCATTGCTCTCGACGCCGACGCCGTGGTCGCCATCGGCGAGTACATCCGCGTGCCCGAGCGGTCGGAAGCCGAAGTGGCGTTCGCAGTGGCCGACAACCACCAGCACGAGGGGATCGGCACGCTGCTGCTGGAGGACTTGGCACTGATCGCATTGCGGGCGGGGATGACCAAGCTCGTGGCGGAGACACTGGCCGGCAACGACGCCATGCTGCTGGTGTTCCGGTCGGTTGGTCTGGTGATGCGTTCCTGGTACGACGGGCGGCCAGGTGCACGTCGAGCTCGACCTGACCGAAGAGTCGTTGCTGGAAGAGCGCTCGGACGGCCGCGACTGGACCGCGGCGGTGGCCTCGCTCGCGCCGATCCTGTCGCCGCGCCACGTCGTTGTCATCGGTGCCGGTCGGACCCCGTCCCCCGGTCGCTCGATCCTGGACAACCTCGTCGGTGCGTTCCACGGTCGCGTGAGCGTCGTGCATCCTTCGTCCGCTGAGATCGGCGGCGTCACGTCGGTGGCGCACGTGAGCGACCTCGACGCCGTGCCGGACCTGGCCGTGATCGCCGTTCCGGCCGCGAGCGTCGTCGAGGTGGTCGCCGACTGCGGGCGCGCCGGCGTTCGCGCCGCCGTGGTCGTGTCGGCCGGGTTCGCCGAACAGGAGGGCATCGATGGGGTCGAACGCGAACGCGCCCTCCTCGCGACGGCGCGTCGATACGGGATGCGGATCGTCGGGCCGAACTGCCTTGGCGTCGTCTCGACCGCCGCCGGCCTGAACGCCACGTTCATGCGGCGGGTCCCGCGGACGGGGTCGCTCGCGGTCGCGTCGCAGTCGGGCGGGGTCGGCGTCGTCATCGCCGATGAAGCCTCCCGACGGGAGTTGGGCATCTCCGACTTCGTCTCGCTGGGCAACAAGATCGACGTCAGCGGCAACGACTTGCTGCGCTACTGGGTGGACGACCCGAACACGACGGTGGTCCTGATGTACCTGGAGTCGATCGGCGATCCGCGTCGCTTCGCCCGCATCGCACGCACGGTCTCGAGACGGATGCCGCTCGTCGCGCTCAAGGCTGGCCGATCGACCGCGGGACAGCGTGGAGCTCGTTCGCACACTGCCGCCTTGGCCACTGATGACGCCCGGGTGGACGCGCTGTTCGCTCACACCGGCGTCATCCGCGCCAACACGCTCGACCAGCTCCTCGATGTCGGCGCCCTCCTCGTCGCCCAGCCGGCGCCTGCCGGCCGGCGGGTGGCGTTGATCGGCAACGCCGGCGGTCCGCTGATCCTGGCCGCCGACGCCGCGTCCGCCAACGGTCTCGAAGTCGTCGAGCTCTCCGGTGAGCTCCGCCGCCGGCTGGGCGGCCTGGTCCCGGAGGCGGCGTCCGTCGGCAATCCGGTCGACCTGCTCGCAACGGTGACATCGAGGCAGTTGCTCCGGGTGCTCGACGCGATCGCCGACTCTGGGGAGGTGGACGCCTGCATCGTGGTCAGCGTGAACCTGGCCGGTGAGGAGACGGCGCCGCTCGAGCTCGACTGGTCCCATCCGCTCGTGCCCGCCGCGGCGGTGCTGTTCGCCGGCGCGTCCGGCGCCGGGTCCATGCCGAGATACCCGACCCCCGAGCGTGCCGTCGAAGCCGTCGCCCTGGCCGCGGACCGCGGCGCCTGGCTGGCCGCGACCGCCGACGATCGAGTCACGGCCACACCCGCCGACCTCCTGGCGTTGCGCCGCCGCGCCCGTCTGGCCATCGACCACACGCCAGGTCACGAATGGCTCGGCTTGGACGAGACCATGACACTGCTCGACGAACTGGGCCTTCCGGTCGCGCCGTGGGCGACCGCGGCCAGCGCCGCGGCCTGCGCCCGTGAAGCTCGACGCATCGGGTTCCCGTGCGTGCTCAAGGCCGACGTGGCCGGCGTCGTGCACAAGTCGGAGGCGGGCGCGGTCGTCGTGGACGTCCATTCCGCCGCCGCCGTGCGCCGCACGGTCGGCGAGTTCCGGCAGCGGTTCGGTGGCCGTCTGCGGCGCGTGCTGGTCCAACGCCAGGTCCCGGCCGGCGTCGAGATGCTCGTTGGCGGCGTCCGTGACCCGGCGATCGGCCCGCTCGTCGTCGTCGCCGCCGGGGGCACCGACGCCGAGGTGCTCCACGACCGCAGCGTCACCCTCGCCCCAGTGACCGAGCAACAGGCCCGCCGAGCGGTCGAGCGACTTCGGATGTTCCCGTTGCTGCAAGGGGCTCACGGCCGCCCCATGGTTCCGATCGAGCCGATCGTCCAAGTCGTCGAGCGGATCGGACTGCTGATGGCCACCGTTCCCGAGATCGCCGAGCTCGATCTCAATCCGGTCATCACCGGCCCGGACGGCTGCGTCGTCGTCGACGCTCGAATCGCCGTGACGCCCCCGACCGTCAGGCCGCTGCGCCAGCTGCGCCAGCCGGCCCTGCCAACAGGTACGTCCACCCGGCGGCGTGACCAGGCTCGGATCGGCCGCCGCGGTGGCGACGTGAACAGCCACGGGTACGGTCGCGACCGGCAGCCCGTAGCACGCCACGATGGTGACCGTCGCCGTCAGCCGCCCCGGTGCGGCGTCCGCATGGCTGCCGGGATGGCCGAGGACCAACGACCCTGGCGCCGGCCCCTGCACCGGTCGATCATCGAGGTGTGAACGAAGGACCGCATTCCTGCCCCTACTGCGAGTTGCGCTTCGTCTACCACGACGAGGTTCGTGACCACATCATCCACGACCATCCCGACCACCCCGACGTCGCAACGACCGTCGAGATCCACGAGTTGCCACACTCCTGAGGCCACAACTCGCCCGCCTCCGGTTCGCTTCGATGTCGCGAATGGATCGTGGCCGGCGACGGTTGTTCAAGCAGTGCCGGGTCCGGGCACGACTTGGCGCACGTGCGACCGGTAGTCCCGCCACCTTGACTGACCACGCGGGCACGCCATCAGCTCGGAGCGATTGCCGACCAGCTGACCATCGAGTCCCAGCCGCTGGATGAAGCCCAAGCCGCGCACGAACGGTTCGCGTCAATCACCGACCGTTTCCGCGACCTCGGAGACATCGTGCACACGTGCCGTACCGTGCCGACCGACGGGTGCGCGAACCACCGTCACCGGAACGGCGGCATGATGCACGCACGTCGTGCTCACCGAGCCGAGCAGCAGGCCGGCAACCCCATCTCGGCCCCGCGAACCGACCACGAGCAGGTCGGCGTCCTTCTGCGCGGCCGACGAGCACGGCGGCAGGGGCACCCTCCGCGGCGAGGACGCGGACCCACGAGGGCTGGGGCTTGCCGTCGAGCAGTTCGTTCAGGTCAGCCTGCGCTCGCTCGAGCGCAGTGACGCGAAAGAAGTTCTCGTCTTGGGACCACCGCGGGTTGAAGCCCTCCGACCATTCGAACGGATATTCCCACGCCGTCACCACGTCGAGTTGGGCCCCGCGCAGTCTGGCCTCGGCGAGTGCCCACGACAGCGCCGCACGACCACCATCTGACCCGTCGACACCGACCACGATCCGCTGTCGGGTCGCCGGGTTGGAACCTCCGTCTGCGTCCATGCACTCATGATGTCGACGCCTATGTTCCGGCAGTAGGGCCAAAGGCCCCGGATCTGTCCTCGGCGGAGCGTCTAGCTCGTGGACGCGATCGGTGTCGGCCGCGCCGTCGACCGTCGGTGCCTGCCGAGCGCGAACAGGGCGAGCACGACGACGAGCGACTCGGCGAGCAGCGACCAGATGGCGATCGTCTCGCCCCAGTTGCCGATGTCACCGCGTGCGCCGGGGAGTCCGGTCGTGCGAGTCAACGTGAAGCCGACGAGCGTTGCGGCGGCGGTCAGCCCGCCGACGATCCAGCCGCGGATGTCGCGTTGGGCCAGGAGCACGATGGCGACGATCGACGCCATGATCAGGGCGACGTAGCCGAGACCGAGGTACGCGGTCTCGTCGACCTTGTGGGAGAGTTCGGAGGTGTGGATGGCGATGATCGCGCCGAGTCCGGCGACGCCCGTGAGGTCGATCCAGTCGAGCGACGTCTGATGCGCCGATCGCGGCGCGGCGGGTGTCTTGGTGGACGAGGTCGCGGGACGTGGTCGTCATGAGGTTCCTCTTTCGGTTGGGGCGGGGGGTTGGTGAACGTCAGGCGGGCTGGGCGCTCGGGGCGGCGCGGTCGGCGTCGACCGGAAAGCCGGTGGTCCAGTGGGTCGTGTCGTCGTGGGTGATGACGTAGCCGTCGTAGCCATCGCGCTCTCTCGATCCAGTCGAGGCCGTCGAGGCCCATGACGAACAGGGCGGTGGCGTATGCGTCGGCGGTGCCGAGGTCGGGGCCGATCACCGTGGCGCTGGCGATCGAGGTGGTCGGTGTGCCGCGGCGAGGATCGATGATGTGGGCGCCGCGTTCGTAGGTCGCCGATGTGGCCACACCAGCCGGTCCGGTGACGGTGACCACTCTCGCCAGCAGGCTTGGCAGGCTCGGGTGGCGGATGCCGACCCTCCAGCCCGACGTGCCGACCGGGCAGCCCGCGAACGGCGACGTCGCCGCCGGCGTTGATGCACAGGACGTGTGCCCCGGCGGCCTCGAGCATGGCCGCCGCCCGTTC
Source organism: Ilumatobacteraceae bacterium (assembly GCA_963816635.1). GTDB lineage: Bacteria > Actinomycetota > Acidimicrobiia > Acidimicrobiales > Ilumatobacteraceae > Desertimonas. The sequence continues at coordinate 24,068 of CAWFLK010000024.1, forward strand.
GATGGCCCATCCTTTGACGTAGCCCGACGGATCGAGGTGGGTGCCGTTGGGTGCCGGGACGGATTCGATGTCGAACGCGCCGTCGGTGATCGAACGGAGCTCGACGCACCGCGCCAGCACCGCCCGGGTCTCGCTCGTCAGGTCGTCGACGTGCAGCTCGCCGCGCCCGAAGCGGCTGATCTCGCTCTCGGGTCGATAGGTGCTGAACGTCTCGTCGACGTGGTGCAACCAGGCCACGACGTCGGCCAGCGCGCCGTTATGCGGCGGGGTCCCGCGGATGTCGATGCTGACGACGGTGCCCATGACGTGTTCGACGTGGCGGACGCCTCCGCAGATGCCGTTCACGCCAGCGCTGTCGCCCCGGCGACGTGGGCGGCGTCGATCGCCGACTGCAGCGAGCGGATGTACGCGTCGCTCGTGTAGGTGGCGCCGGACACGGTGTCGATCTGCGCGCTCTGGGCGGTCAACGTCTCGCTGCGGAGAATCGGGAGCGCGACAGCGCTGATCCGTTGGCTCCTGCCGTCGCCGTTGGGGTACATCCCGATGGCGACATCGGTGATGGCTCCGCCGCTGAGCTGCACCTGCACCTCGACCGGCCCGTACTGGGTGTTCACGACGTCGCCGTTGAACGCCGTCACGGCGGCGGTCGGGGGGACGGTCGCCACGGTGGTCGAGGGCGCCGCCACCGCCGTCACCACGGCCGTCGGTGACGTGGTCACCGATGTCGCCGTTGCGGACGTGGGAGTGGCCCCGGACGTCGTGGATGGTGCGACGGCGATCGTGGGGGGTAGGGCGGCGAGCGCGCTGTTCGCCGAGTGTGCGTCGAGACGGGCGAACAGGGTCGCCAGTCCGACGGTCGTCAGGCAGCTGATCGCCAGCGCGCCGGCGCGGGCGCCCCGCGCGGCGTGATGCCGCTTGGTCCGCTGGACCGGCGCGGCATCACCGCCGTGGAGCGCGAGCGGCTCGCCGATCACCCGCCGGACCGGCTCCGACGTCTGGTCCGGGCGCAGACGGCGCTCTTGGAGTCGTCGCATGCGTTCGAGTTGGTCTCTACGAACGTCGTCGGTCACGGACTGCATCCCATCCGGACAACGTCGGAGCGCCATGAGCGCGACGTTGGAGCCAGCTGTGAATTTCAGCGGCGGTGACGCGTCGCCAGGTCGAGCAGCCGCACCCCGACGGCGTAGACGCCCGCGGCCGCGGCGACGGCGAGGCCGGCTTCGAACGCCAGGGTCGTGGCGTCGGTGCCGGACTGGAACGCGTGCAGCCCGGCCAGGATCACCCCGCCGACCGAGGTGAGGTGGACGAGGCGCCACACCGGTCGCGAGAACCGTCGCCGCGGCCACGTCGTGAAGACGGTGATCGCCAGCACGTACGTGGCGATGACACCCCACGTGATCGCCCACGGGGAGTCCTGGGCCGTGCCCGGCACGAGCACCTGGAGCACGCCGATGCCGAGGGCGGGGTCGAGGTAGGCGGCGACGATGTGCGCGGCGACGAATACGAGGGTGAGCCCCCCGAGCCAGTTGTGCAGGTCGAGCCACCAGGCCGGTCGTCGTCGCTCGCCGGTGTTGCGCGCCGAGAAGAACAAGCCCATGACGAGCGCGGCGACAGCGAGGATCGTCGCGACGATGCCGGTGGCCCGGCTGAGGTCGTCCCACCAGGCGTCATTCATCGTCGTCCTCCGCAGACACGATCGGGGACGCCAGCCGCGGGATCGAGACCGTCACCCGGAGGCCGGCGCCGGGGGCCGTGTCGACGCGGACGTTGCCCCCGTGAGCTGCGACGATGGCGGCGACGATCGGCATGCCGAGCCCGGCGCCGCCCGTTTGGCGTGACCGCGACGAGTCGGTCCGGTAGAAGCGTTCGAACATCCGCTCGGCGTCGACCGGTTGCATCCCCGGACCGTCGTCGGCGACGGCGACGACGGCCTCGGGCCCGTTCGTCGTCAACGTGATCGACGTGATGGTGCCAGGCGGGGTGTGGGTACGCACGTTGGCGAGCAGGTTGTCGACCACCTGACGCAGGCGCGTGGCGTCGCCGGTCACGGTGACGACCTCGCTGATGCTGAGCGCCACCGGGTGGTCCGGAGCCACCGTCCGTGCGGTGCGCGCCGCGTCGACGAGCAGCGCGGCCAAGTCGACGGTGACCTGTTCCAGCGGGCGGCCCTCGTCGAGGCGGGCCAGCAGGAGGAGCTCCTCGACCAGTTCGTTCATCCGGCCGCTCTCGACGGCGATGCCGTGGATCGCTCGATCGACGTCGTCGGGCCGGGTGCGGGCACCGCGTTCGAGCAGCTCGGCGTAGGCGCGTCACCGCGGCCAGCGGCGTGCGCAGCTCGTGGGAGACATCGGCGACGAAGCGCCGCATCCGCTGTTGCGAGTCGCGCAGCGCGGCCTCCGTGGCGTCGCGTTCGTCGAACGACTCGTGGATCCGGTCGAGCATCGTGTTCAACGCCGCGGCGAGCCGGCCGACCTCGGTGCGGTCGTCGGCCCCGGGGGCGCGCACATCGAGACGGCCGCCGGCGACCGCCAGCGCGGTGCCCTCGACGCGGCGCAGCGGCCGCAACCCGGCGCCCACGAGCACCCAGCCAACGGCGACGGCCACCACCAACGCCGAGGCCATGACGACGAGCTCGATCACGAGCAGCTGACGGCGTGACTGCTCGGTGTCGTGGAGGGGCTGGCCGACGAACAGCACGCTGCCGTCGTCGAGCAACGAGATCCGCAGACGCAACTGGTCGTCGCTTCCGGTGACGTCGGCCGTGCGGTACACCGCCGGATCGGCGTCCGGGCCGCGCGCGGTCGGCCACGACACGTCCTCGAAGCTGGTCAAGTCGACCGTGGCTGGTTCGGCGCCCCGGCTCGCGGAGCGGAACGACGAGCTGGGTGTCGCCGGACGGGTCGCGTAGGGCGACGAACGTGCCCGACGCGGCTCGCTCGATGACGTTGTCACCATCGTCGTCGCTCGACAGCGCCTGCTCGATCGGCTCGTGGGCCCGTTGCAGCGAGTCGTCGATCTGGCGGAGCTGGGCCCGGGAGAAGGCGGAGTACGTGGCCACGCCGGCGACCGCCAGCGCGATCAGCGCGACCGCCGCCGTCGTCAGGACCAGCCGGACCCGCAGCGACACCTAGCCCTCGCTCTCGGGCCCACGCAGCACGTAGCCGACCAGGCGGACGGTGTGGATGAGCGGCGGGCCGAGGCGGTTGAGCTTCTTGCGGACGTAGCTGATGTACGTCTCGAGGATGTTCGAGTCGCCGTCGAAGTCGTAGTGCCACACGTGGTCGAGGATCTGCGGTTTCGACAGCACACGACGGGGGTTCAGCATGAAGAACTGCAGCAGGTTGAACTCGGTCGCGGTCAGTTCGATCGGCTCACCGGCCCGCCACACCTCCCTCGTGTCGGAGTCGAGCACCACGTCGGCGTACGTCAGCTGCTGGGTGGCTCGGCCGGCCGGTGCCGTGCGCTGCAGGATCGCCCGTACCCGCATGACGACCTCGGCCAGCGAGAACGGCTTGGTGACGTAGTCGTCGGCCCCGGACGAGAACCCCTCGACCTTGTCGTCGAGCGCGTCGCGAGCGGTGAGGAACAGGATCGGTATGGCCAAGCCGTCGGCGCGCACCCGGCGGGCGACCTCGAACCCATCCACGTCCGGGAGCATCACGTCCAACACGATCAGGTCCGGCTGCTCGGACTGGGCGAGCGCGAGACCGGCTCGACCGCCGAGGGCTTCGAGCACCTCGAAGCCCTCGTAGCGCAATGCGGTCGCGACCGCGTCGACGATCGAGGCTTCGTCGTCGACCACGAGGACGCGCCGCCTCGGCGAGCCAGCGGTCATCGCACACCGGGCCGCATGGTCACGGCTGCATTCAACCCCTCCCGACCCGACCAATGGTTGAGCCGCCGATGATTCTCAGCGGGCTCTGAAGTATCCGACATCGCCGGTCAATCGGCGTTGAACAGGCCACGCCGAGTCGGCGCCGCCGTTGTCGAGATCGAGTACTTCGCCCGCGGCTCACTCGGACGCGTTCACGCCGGCGGCGACGCCAGCGTTCGGGAGACGAGTCGTACGACTGCTCCGGCGCGGTGGGCGGGGGCGCTGGGTTGGTGATCACGACGTCGACCGACGGCGTGGTAGGCCGGCCGGCGTCCGATCCCACCACGTACGTCGAGCACACCGGGTATCGAGCGAAGGACGTCGAAGATGAGCTCGGCGTCGTCGTGCGTGTGTGTCCACCCCTCGATGTAGACGACGCCTTGGGCGACGCACGACATCCGCACGCCGTGGTCCTCGGGACAGCTGAGCGGACTGGCGAGAGCACTCGCGACGTCCCGTGCGATGACACCGTCGGTGCGGTGCGCGAGTTCGAGTAGGTCGTGGCGGCTGACGATGCCGGTGAGGCGTCCGTCGTCGTCGATGACAGGCAGCCGTCTGATCCCGAGGCTGAGCATCCGGGTCGCCGCCGTCTGCAACGTTTCGTTCTCGTAGGCGGTCTGTGCGGGGCTGGACATGACTGCTGCCGTTGTGAGACCGGCAGCCTTGGTCCACCACTTGTCGTGGGGGCCTCGGACGAGTCCTCCGAGCAGCGTCGAACGAGGACCTTTCGCGGTCGGGTGCGCTTGACGCGCAAGGAGGTCCGCTTCGGTCGCGACACCGACGACCCGGCCCTCGGCGTCGACGACAGGAACGCCGGTGATGTCGTGTTCGATCATCATGTCGATCAGATCGACCAGCGGGGTATGCGGGGTGGCGGTCACGACGTCGGTCGTCATCGCCTCTCTCACGAGCATTGAGCACCTCCTTGCACATCATCATGCGGCCTCCGCGATCGGCAATCCCGGGTCTTTCGTCCTGATTCGCGGTGGTCAACACGGCAATCGCGCGCTGACGATTGAGGCTCTTTGGCCCTAGCGACCCTGAGCGCGCAGAAGCGGCATCGTGAACGTCATGGCGACCAGCGCACCGGCTCGGAAACAGCGACCGCTCCTGCGGAGTGAGTGCCTCGAATTGCTCGCACTGGCGCCACGGGTCGCGTCGCGCTGTCGGACCGGGCTCTTCCGATCATCGTGCCGGTCAGCTACCGCCTGGTCGGTGACGCCATCGAGATCGAGGCGACGGGCCGAATTCTGACGAACGCCGGGGCCAAGGGGCACATCGTGTGTTTCGAAGCCGACTCGTCCGGCGCCGACGAGGGTTGGAGCGTCGTCGTCATCGGAAAGCTCCGGGCGTCGACGAGTGCGGAATTCGATGCCACGCTGTATCTGGTCACGACGATGATGAACGGTCGCCGTTGGTCGAAGCAGGGACGGCGGGAACCAGCGCACTCCGGGACTTCCGACCCTGGCCGGTAGCTGATCTCAGACGGATGATGTGATTGTGAATTGCACCGACATCAACGACTTCAGCTGGCCGGAGATGACCTCGCGCCTCGCCAACGCACACATCGCGCGGCTGGCGTATGAGACGCTCGACGGACCGCGCGTTGTGCTGATCGCTGTCACGGGCGATCGCCAGGGTCGGATCGTGTTCTGCACCGACGACGATCCGGATCTCGCAGACCTCGATGCCCGCCGTCGCGGTCGAGGTCGACGGCGGTACCGATGCGATCGAACACCACTGGTTCGTCACGACGGTCGGCACGGCCCGCGACGTCACCGGTAGCCCAGCTTCGCCACGCTGCGAGCCGACCACCGCGCCGCACCCACGCGACCGGACGGTGGATCGTCGTCGAACCGCGCACGCTCACCGGTCGCCGTGACCGAGGGGTGGTGGCAAACCAAGGATGGTTCGCCGGAGTTCCCGGCTCCTGAAGGCGGCCCACGACAGAGCACGTCGACCAAGGAGGCAACAATGAAGACACTGGTCGTCTACGAATCGCTCTTCGGCAACACACGTGCGGTCGCCGAAGCGATCGCCGACGAGCTCGAACAGTTCGGGCCGTCCGCCGGTCAACGTCGATGCCGTCGCCGCCAGCGAGGCGCTGGACGACGTCGACCTGTTGGTCGTTGGCACCGACGCACGCCTGGGGGCTCCCGTCGCCGAAGCAGCTGGGTGGAGCAAGCCACCGAAACCCGACCGACACGACCGATCCGGGAATGGTTGGCCGATCTCCCTGACGGCAAGGGTCGCCCGGCTGCTGCATTCGCTACCCGGCTCGCCTCGCCGCGACTCCTGACCGGATCGTCGGCACCGGGCATTGCTCGCCGCCTCCGCAGGCGTGGCTGGTCTCGGATCGCGCCCGCCGCATCGTTCCTCGTCACGGCGACGGACGGACCGCTCGCGCCAGACCAGCTGATCGCCGCCCGGCACTGGGCGTGCACGCTCGGCGGCCAGGTCACCGAGTTGGCAGCTCGACGGTCAGCGGCAGGCGCGCACGGAACGTGAGGCCTTCCTCTACGTATCGCGATGCGGCAGTCGTCGGGGCCTTCCCTCGTGCAGAATGCAGGTGTGTCGGAGATGAACATGGCCGTCGTCGTCGGGCTCGACGTCGGGGGAACCAAGACCAACGCCACGGTGCTGACCGAGGACGGGACGGTTCCTCGTCGACGACATGGTCGAAGTGATGAGCTGCGTCCTCGAGGGGCCGACGGCCGCGATTGCGGCGATCGACGAGGCGATGGAGCGGGTGCTCGCAATGACCGCCACGCCCCGCGCACGGGTACGAGCCGTCGGGCTCGACACGCCCGGACCGGCCAGCGCCGATGGCGTGATCTCGGCTCGTGGCGCGACCAACTTTGCCGCCACCGAGTGGTGGGGCTTCGACTTCCGCTCCGCCGTCGAGGAACGGCTGCGACTTCCGGTGATCTACAACAACGACGGCAACGCCGCGGCGCTGTACGCCCACGAGCGATACTTCGGCGACGACGCATCGAGGCGTTCATCGGTCTCGGCGATCGTCGGAACCGGACTGGGCGGCGGCGTCGTCGAGGCCGGTCGAGTGATCCGTGGCGCGGCCGGGATGGCGGGCGAGCTCGGCCACGTCCAGATCCCGATGGACGGCCTCTTGGTGCCGGGCCAACCGGTCCCGCGGTGCAACTGCGGGTTCGTCGCCGACCTCGAGAGCGTCGCGTCGTTGAGCGGCATCGCCAACAATCTGCTGCCGTTCTGGCTGACCCGATACCCGAACCACCCGTTGGCCGACGTCGCCGTCGGCGCCGCCGCCAAACAGGTCCGCGACTACGGAGAGCGGGGCGACGAGCTGGCCCAGCGCATCTTCGACCAGCAGGCCATGGCGATCGGGCGGATGTTCACCATCGCCGCCAACTTCGTCGACCCCGACGCCTATTTCATCGGTGGTGGGGTGACCGACACGAGCGCCGAGTTCCGGACCGGGTTCGTCGAGCGCGTGCAAGCGGCAACACAGCTCCGCGACGAGCAGGCCAAGGTCGCCACGTTCGCCATCGCACCCGATCTCGACATGGCAGGTGCCCGCGGCTCCGCACTGGCGGCCCTGCGTGCAATCCGACCTCTGGGAAGGTGTTGGCGGTGAACCCGATGTCGACGTCGAGGTATCGGCGAGCGGCACTCGACGTCGGGAGCGAAGTCGGATCGGGTGACGCCAAGGTGCTCGCCGATCTGGCCCGCACCGACGCCCACAACCACCGTCCGTCGCGGTGACAGCGACTCGGTGACGCGGTCAAGGTGCTCGCCCGGGCCCATCAGTCGATGATCTGGACCCGGCAACGCCAGACCAATCAGCTGCGCTCGACGCTGCGCGAGTTCTACCCGGGCGCTCTCGACGCCTTCGACGACCTGGCCGGACGCGACGCCCTGGCGGTGTTGGCGATCGCCGCGACGCCGACCGCCGGCCGGCAGCTGTCACGAGCCAAGATCGCCTCGGCGTTGCGGCGGGCTGGCCGGCAACGTCGTGTCGAGAACGCGCGTCGAGATTCAGATCGTCTACGAGCTGAGCAGCTCGCCGCGCCAACGGTGATCGCCGACGCCATGGGCGCCACCGTCGCTGCGCTGGTCGCCGTGATCGCCGAACTGCAGACCCAGATCAGTGTGCTCGAGACCGAGCTGGCCGACCGTTTTGAGCAACACCCGGACGCCAAGATCATCCGCTCCCTGCCAGGACTGGGGATGACACTCGGCGCCCGGGTGCTCGGCGAGTTCGGGGACGACCCGAACCGCTATGCCACCGCCAAGTGTCGCAAGAACTACTCCGGCATGTCACCCATCACCCGCGCCTCCGGCAAATCACATGTGGTGCTCGCCCGCTACGCCCGCAACCGGCGACTCGCCGACGCCTGCTACCAATGGGCGTTCGCCACCCTCACCGCCAGCCCCGGCGCCCGCCACTTCTACGACCAGCGTCGAGCCGCCGGCGACACCCACCACCGTGCCTGCGAGCACTCGGCAACCGACTGTCGGCATCCTCCACGGCTGCCTCCGACACCACACCCTCTACAACGAACACACCGCCTAGGAACATCGTCTCAGAACTCGCCGCTTGACACCAACCATAGAACGCGGCCATCGAGACGGACCGCGACGCCGGCGCCGGCCCTCGACCCGTCCAGGCAGCGGGGCAGCTCACCGCGAACGACCGTCATCGGGCGGGCGTCGTTCGCGGTCGGCAAGCCGGGCCGCATACACCGCGGCTTCGGTCCGACGATGCATCCCGAGCTTCATGAGCACGTTGGAGACGTAGTTCTTGACCGTCTTCTCGGCCAGGAACAGTTCGGCGGCGATCTGCCGGTTCGTCAGCCCGTCGGCCAGCAGTTCGAGGATCCGGCGCTCCTGCGGACTCAGCGACGCAAGCTGGGGATCGATGTGCAGGGTGCCGAAGCCGCTCGATCACGCGGGCGGTCGCCAACGGGTCGAGCAGCGACTCTCCACGCGCGACGCGTCGCAGCCCCTCGACGATCTGTGCGCCATGGACATCCTTGAGGACGTAGCCGGCCGCTCCGGCGACCACCGCGTCGAACAATGCCTCGTCGTCGTTGAACGACGTCAACATCACGCATCGGATCTCCGGAAACTGCGAACGGATGTCGCGGCACACCTCGATACCGCTGCCGTCGGGAAGCCGCACGTCGAGTACCGCAATGTCCGGTCGAGCGATCGGGATGCGGCGACGAGCCTCTTCGGCGGTTCCTGCCTCGCCGACTACCTCGATGTCACCCGACGTCTCGAGCAGATCGCGAACACCGCGCCGAACAACCTCGTGGTCGTCCAGCAGGAACACCCTGATCATCGCATCGACCTGCCGACTCTAGATCATCGGCCTGTCCATTGCATCTAGCATCGGCGCCCGTGGCGAGCTACGAGTACGCCGGCGTCAAGCAACTCCGGCGGCTGCTGGACGCAGTAATGGTCGTCGCCTCCGAGTTCAGCCTGCCGGTCATCCTGCGTCGCATCGCCGAGACCGCTGCCGACCTGGTCGGCGCACGCTACGCGGCGATCGGCGTGCTCGACGAGCAACACCGCAGCCTTGCCGAGTTCATCACGGTGGGCATCGACGACGACGATGCGGCACGCATCGGCCACCTCCCCGAAGGCCACGGCATCCTCGGGCTGCTCATCGTCGAGCCGAAGCCGCTGCGGCTGCCCGATCTCACGGCCCACCCCGACAGCTACGGCTTTCCGCCGAACCACCCGCCGATGACGTCGTTTCTCGGGGTGCCGATCCTGTTGCGCGACGAGGTGTTCGGCAACCTCTACCTCACCGAGAAGGCCGACGGTGACGTGTTCACCGACGTCGACGAGGAGCTCGCCGTGGCGTTGGCCGCAGCAGCCGGGTTGGCGATCGAGAACGCTCGGCTGCACCAGTACATGCAGGCGGCGTCGCTGCTGGACGAGCGCGAACGCATCGCCCGCGATCTTCACGACGACGTCATCCAGCGGGTCTTCGCGGCCGGTCTGAGGTTGCAGTCGACGGCACAGCTGTGCACGCAGCCAGTGGTCGCCGAGCGGCTCAGCCAGGTGATCGACGATCTCGACGTCACCGTCCAACAAGTGCGCAACGCCATCTTCCAGCTCAGCCACGCCGGCGGCCGCCGCGCCAGCGTTCGCGCCGACGTCATGGCGGTATGTTCCGAGGCCGCTCCCGCGCTGGGGTTCGAGCCGACGTGCTTGATCCGTGGACCAGTGGACTCGTCCGTGGCCGACGACGTCGCGGGACATCTGGTCCTTTGCCTGCGGGAGGCGCTGTCGAATGTCGCACGACACGCCCGGGCCTCGACGGTGATCGTCCGCGTCTCGGTGGAGAACGACTCGCTCACCTTGGAGGTGACCGATGACGGCGCGGGGCTTCCGCCTGGCGCCGTTGGTGCAGGCCGTGGGCTGACGAACATGGCCGACCGTGCGGTCACGGTCGGCGGTACGTTCACCGTCGTGGCCGCCGAGCCGTCCGGAACGACCGTCACCTGGACGGCGCCACTCCAGTAGGCCACGGCGAGCCGGCGTCGCGCCGGCGTCGACGAGCCGTGACCGTGGTCGAGCGCGTCAGCGGCGACCGCTGGTCGTGCCATGCGTCCAGCCGTGAGGCGTCTCAGCCTCGTAGAAGCCAAGGTCCCGCGCCAGCATCCGTCGTGCGACGTCGGAACCGTCGCCGCGCCCGACGGGTCAGTCGTCGCCGTCGACGTCCAGCGATGTGGCCGGCGACGAGCCCGCCGGCACGATCAGCACCGGGATCTTCGCCCGGGCGAGGACGGCCTCGCTCGTCGAGCCCAGCACATGCGTCGCCTGGCCGAGACCCCGGCTGCCGACGACGATGAGCACCGCGTGCTGGTCGTCGGCGACGCGGGTGATGACCTCGGCCGGTACTCCGTCGCCGAAGACCGTGTCCACCTCGACGTCGAGGGGATCGCCATCCAGGGCGCGGGCGGCGGCCACTGTTCCCGCCACATCAGGATGCGGTCGAAGGTGACCTCCTTCGAGCAGCCCGACGGCGTGCACGGCGACGACCCGCCGCCCGAGGTCCCTGGCCAACCTCAACGTCCACTCGACGGCGGCAAGCGACTCCGGCGAGGCGTCGACACCGACCACCAGGCATGTCTCGTCAGCCACGATCGACCACCGTAGCCATCCGTCACCGCCGACAAGACCGTCGCCGGCGTTCGCGCCACGGCATGCTCGTCGTTGGCTCGAGAGGCGCGCTCGTGGTCGCTCGCAGGTCGAACGGTCCGCCGGCGTTCACGACGCCGCTTCGGATTGCATCGCCGAGGGTGTGTTCGACCGGCAACGGTTCACCGGTCAGCGCGCTCTCGTCGAGGACCGCTGCGTCGGACTCGAGGAGCCCGTCGGCAGGGACGACCTCTCCGGGCTGAACGAGAAGGAGATCACCGCGCTCGATGTCATCGATGTTCGGCGACGTGAGAGTTCCGTCGTCGTAGCGGTGCACCATGCGGGGCGCGTGCGCCAGGAGTGCGTGCAGCTCACGCCCGGCGCGTGCGGAGGCGCGCGCTTCGAGGGTGCGCCCGCTCGCCAGCATGACGGTGATGACGGCGCCCGCCAGGTATTCGCCGACAACCAATGTCCCGAGGAGGGCGAGGACCGCCAACGCATCGACGCCCATGCGACGACGCCGGGCCGTGTCGATCACCCACCAACCGGCCGGCACGAGTCCGACCAGCGTGTCGGCCACCCACGCCCCGTTCGCCGCGGCATCGAAACCCGCTAGGTACAACGCGGCGCCGACGGCTAAGAGCGTGACCGAAACGATCAGCAGGATCATTTCGGCGTGGCCACGCGCGCGCACTGCAACCGCCTTCGGCGTCATCATCCGGACAGTCGGCTCGTGTGCATTGGCGTGGGCGCGTCTGCGGCGCGTCACCTCCTACGTTCCATTGGACTCGACCCGACACAGGCTCCATAGAGGCCAAAGTCCCTCCGTCGACGGCCGCGGCCGCCATGTCCGTCTCCGGTGGGGCGGCTGCCCGCAGGTACGAATGCTCCAGGAGCCGCCTCCCCGACGTCACTCCTGGACCACCACGCCGGAGCCCGTGTTGCGCACGGTCACCGTGGGGTCGCCCCGGTAGAGGATCGTCCCGGGACGCCGGCAGGCGACGTCACCCGCTGAGACACGCGGCGGCGAGCCGGTCGAGACCCTCGCGGTTGTCGGCCATGCGCAACTCGCCGTCCAGGTGGGTGATCGTGAGGGTCGGGCAGAACCAGTTGCCGCGGGCACCGAAGAAGTGCGGCGACCCGATCACACCCCGCCGTTCGCCGTCCCGCCAGTCTGCGATCACCTCGTCGTCGACCTCCGCCAGGGGTTCTGGGACCCCGCAACTCGCTGCAATGTCGCGCAGCACGCTCGGGTCGGCGATGTTGCAACCGCGTTCGAACAGGGCATCCCGTAGGGCGAGGCTCACCCGTTCACCGATCTCCGCGGACTGCCGACGGGCCCGTACCTCGAGCCTCAGCGCCGGCATCGATGTGGCGGGGAAGTTGCCCTCGTCGAACTCCGCGGAACAGTGCTGGCGCGACCTCGTCGCGCAGCGCACGAACCTTCTCCGAGATCATCTTCGCGTCGAGGGGTGCCGTTGACCAGCTCGAGCGGCCACGCACGGACCACCAGCGAGATGTCGTCAACGCCGAGCTCGCGGCGTCGCTCCATGAACCGCAGCAATCCCAGGTGCGCGAACGGGCAACGCACATCGGCGAACACCTCGACGAACCGGCACCGAGCCCCGGCGACGCCTCGGGGCGGTGCTCCGATGAACCGATGGGGCCTGTCATCGGAGGCGATCCTGCCGCCGCGCACAGAGCTCGCTTGAGGGCCATTGGTCCGATTTCGCGCGCCATGGCGCCTGCCGCGATACCTCGAGGAGGCGTCGTCATGCGTACAACCACGCCCACGCTGCGCGATTCGGGACGTTTGGCCCTCGATCACACCCTGGACTTCGGTGACGATGGAGAGCGAGGGGTCGACGACGCCCCGGCAGAAGGAGAGACGCGATGATGCTCGAGCGAGTGGTGGTCCCGGTCGATTTCACGGCCGAGAGCGAATGGGCGGTCGTCCCGGCCATCCGCTTCGCGGAGTGGTCAGGAACCCGACTGGAGCTGGTCTCCGTTGTCGCGCCGTCGGATCGGCCGCAGGTCGAGCAACGCCTCGCAATGCTCGCCGCGACGGCCGGCCCGGACGGCGCGGACTACCGGATCGTCGAATGTGACGGTCCGGCCGAACCGGCGCTCGTGGACGAGCTGCGATGCCGCCGGAATGCCTTGTGGTGCCTCGGATCGCATGCCCGCTCCGCTGTCGGCGAGATGCTGCGCTACAGCGTGAGCGAGGACCTCGTTCGCGACGCTCATGTCCCGGTCGTTCTCGTAGGACCGAACTGCACCGCCGCCCCCAGCGGCCGGGTGCTCGCCGTAGCCCTCGATGGCACCGAGCACGGCGAGGCGATCATGCCGAGCGCACTCGACCTGGCGTCGTCACTCGGAATGACGGTGCGCCTGCTCCAGGTGGGCGACCAGGCTGGAGCGTTGGCAACGGACCGCGAGGCGGAGCATCGGACCGCCGGCCGCAAGGTGCCGGCGATGGCTGGTGGACCGATCGACTGCGACGTACTGCACGCCGGCAACCCCGCCCACGAACTTGCCGACTACGTCGCGTCGCACCCCGAGATCGGACTGGTGGCGATCGCCACACGTGGGCTGAGCGGCATGGAACGGCTCCGGCACGGGGGCAAGGCTTTCGACCTGGCGCATCGCGCCGTCGTTCCGGTGGCCATCGCCCACTTCGGCTGACCAGGTGGCAATCGGTCACACGCCTCGTCGTCCGCCACTCACAGCCGGTGTGGGTGCCGCTGGCCAACGGCTGCTCGGTGTTGAGCTACGACGGCGGCCAGTCCGGCACCGAGATGCGATGCTCGGACGGCAACGGCAACGTCGACGTCTACTCGGGGGTGTCCGGGCAGTGGGAGTACAGCCAGACCATCGCAACCGCCAACTGGGATCTCGCGCCGCAGTCGGCTCCATCCGACGGCTTCGATCCGAACCTCACGAGCGACTGGGAAGACTCGATGTCGACGGGCTCGTCACCGACCACCGCCAACGCGCTGGACGTCTCGCTCGGCGCCAGCCTCAACGGCACCTGGATGCAGCCCAACTGCGTCGAGGTCGTCGGTGACACCTGCTACGTCAACTGACGACTGCTGCGTACGCCCCGTCGGGGTTGCCGGGCGCAGACCTAATGCTTGTCGCCAGCGGCGTCGAGTGCGGCGATCTCGTCGTCGCCGAGTCGCAGTCCGGCTGCGGCGACGTTGTCCTCCAAATGGGCGGGTGATCCGGTGCCCGGGATCGGCAGCATGACGGTCGAGCGGGCGAGCATCCAGGCGAGCGTCACCTGACGCTCGCTGGCGTCGTGCCTGGCTGCGATCTCGCTCACGACCGGCGCGTCGGCCTCCTGGATCGGCGCCCAGGGCAAGAAGGCGATCCCCTGCTGCTCGCAGAGATCGACCATCGACTCCGAGCTGCGATCGGTGAGGTTGTAGCGGTTCTGCACGGACACGATCGGTGTCAGTCGCTGGGCACGACGAAGTTGGTCGGCGTCGACGTTGGACAGCCCGATGTGGCGGATCTTGCCCTGCTGCTTCAGCTCGACCAGGGCGCCGACCGACTCCTCGAGCGGCACCCGCGGGTCGGGCCGGTGGAACTGGTACAGCGGGATCTGCTCCAGGCGCAGGCGCGCGAGGCTGCCGTCACAGGCGCGCACGAGGTGCTCGGGTGCGCCGTTGGGGACCCATCGTCCGGGTCCGGGCCGTTCGAGCCCACCCTTGGTGGCGATCACCAGGCCGTCGGGGTAGGGGAAGAGCGCTTCGGCGATCAGCGTCTCACTCACGTCGGGACCGTAGGAGTCGGCGGTGTCGATGAAGTTCACGCCGAGTTCGACCACTCGACGCAGCACCGCCCGCGCCTGGTCGAGGGTCGGATGGAGGACCCCACACGCCGTCACCGGTGACGCGCATGGCGCCGAAGCCGAGGCGATGGACGATCAGGTCGCCGCCGAGTCTGAGCGTTCCGGCGGCCGCCGCTGTCGCCGGTCCTTGGTCAGCCATGTCTCATCTCCTCGGGTGTTGCCTCGTCGCGCCCTGAGCGGCGCGACCGAACGTCCCTGTCTTACCCGATCCATGAGTTCGACGCTCGACGCAACGCCGGCATCGGAAACCGAGCCAGGCCGTCCCACAGCGGGGTGTACGCCGACCCGGGCGGGCAAGTAGAGCGGCTCCGCCACACGTCACGCCCCACCAGGCCATCACCTGAACACACGTTGACAATCCCGCTGCGCTCGTCATTCTGGTAGCCGTGGGCAAGGACGAGATCGCCGCCGCAGTCGAACAGATCCTCACCGAAGGGATGACCGTTCTTCGGCAGGCGTTCACCATCGAGTGGGTCACCGACACGCGCGACGACATCGAGGCCGCCTTTGCCGAGGCGAGCGCCCGCTCCGGCGGCGCCGTGCCGCGCGGCCCCCAGCGGTACTACGTCGAGATCCATCCGCAGCAGTTCCGTGGTTTCGTGGATCTGATGACGCATCCGTGGGTGACGGGCGTGTGCGAAGGGGTGCTCGGACCCGAGTGGACGGCAGTGGAGCTCGGTTTCGACATCCCGTTCGACGGCGCGATGGGCCAGCCGTGGCACCGTGACTTCCCGTCACCCGCCGTGACGTACGAGGGACGCCGATTGACGTCGCTGGCGTTCAACCTCACGGCCGTCGACACGACGGAGGAGATGGGTCCTCTGGAGGTCGCGTTGGGGACCCAATGGGAGCCGGGGCTCGACTTCGACAATGGGATGTTCCCGACGACGCGAGGACGCCCATCGCTACGAGGCACTCGCGGTGCGCACGTACGCGCAGCGCGGTGACATCTCGGCACGGTCGGCGTTGACGGTCCACCGCGGCACCCCGAACACGTCCGGCACGTCGCGGCCGGTCCTCGTGCTCGGCGTCGACGCGCCCGGCGCCGGCCATGACGCGCTCCACGACCCGATGGCTACGCCCGAGTACTGGGCGACGCTGCCCGACCAGGTACGCCGGCACTTGCACTGCCGTGTCGTCGACGAGTTGGTGCCGATCGTTCAGAAGCATCAGATCGACGGGTTGATCCAGCCGGCGTACTGATCGCGGCGCTCGACGCGGCGACATCCGCAGCTCGACTCGATGCGCTCAGATGCCGCCATCGGCGAGCCGCGCCGCGTGACGGTGTTGCTACGCCACGCTCGGCCCGATCGCAGCTGCGGCACGCCGACGCTACGAACGTCACGCAGCTCGCCGACGACACGGGTGTCGCCGAGAACCACCCGACCTGGGGTGTGGCCCCGTCGTAGTCACTCGCTCAGCGACCGGCCTTGCCGAATCGGGTCTCGATGCCGGGTGCGTTCGAAGGGTCGAGAGCTCGGTCGTTCACATCAACCGGATCCGAGTTCACGTCCGTGAGTTGGGGCGCGCCCTGACCGAGAGTTGTGCGGACCAGCGCCGGTGAGGGGCGGTCGGTTACGACGCGACGACGGTGCCGGGCTTCGACTCGTGAGACGCGACCAACCACCGGAATCGCGAGTCGGCGACGTGTAGAACCACGCGGCGCAGCACCGGCACGACGACGATGTGACCGAGCCATGCGACGACTCCGCCCAGCGCCAGCCCGGCGAGGACATCGCCGGGATAGTGCGCGCCGACGTAGACGCGCGTGAACGCCATGACGACTGCGGCGATCGCGGCGGCGAGGCCGAGCCAGCGATCCACGAAGAACAACCCGACCGCGACCGCGCCGACCAGAGTGGCGTGATCGCTCGGAAACGAGAAGTCGGTCGTCTTGTCCACGAGCACCTGGACGTTGGCGAGCGTCTCGTACGGACGTGCACGGTCGACGACGTTGCCGATGACCTGAGCAAGGCCGAGGGCGATCAGCGCCGCCCCGCCAGCCCACAACGAGCCGGCCACGCCACTGAGGTCGGATCGGCTCCGCGCCAGGAGATAGCCGACGAGCAGAAAGACCGCGAACACCACGACGCCACGATTCGCGTAGAACCGCATGAAGCCGTGCGCCCAGTCGGTGCGCGCCGCGAACCGGTTGATCGACTGGAACACCGAACCGTCCACCTGCAGAGTATGGAGCCGACAGCCGAGACTCTGGGGTTCACCCCAACATGATCTACACCTTCATCGTGGAACGCTCCGCCGATCTGTCGGCCGAGCAGTTCCAGCCCGAAGCGCTCGAAGAGTCGGGGTGAGAGGATTTGAACCTCCGGCCTCCACGTCCCGAACGTCCGCAGCTCCAGCCCTGAAAAGTAGTCGAGTGGAGTCCGACGGTCGATGACTGGTCAGGTGACCAGCTGGGGTGCTCACGGGGAGGAAACATGTCGCAACGTCGTGCCCGCATCCTGTTCGCCGCCGCGCACGCCTGGCGTTCACCATCGGACTCGACGACGGTTCGTGGCAGGTGGCCACGATCGCCGCTGACGGATCCGGCCTCCAGCTTCTGACGTCGGGGCCGGGCATCCAGGAGATTCCGAGTTGGTCGCCGGACGGGACCTGGCTCGCCTACGACGGCTCCGATGTCGGGCTCGACGACCCGACATTCCGGGCGACCCTGCGCCGGATCGGCGCTGACGGCTCGAACGCCACCCTGCTCGGTGACGCCGACTCCTTCGATGTCGAGCCACGCATCTCCCCGGACGGCGGTCAGGTCGCCTTCATCCGCGTGCATCCCGAAGCGAACTATGCGGTCGACATCGTCGTCCGCGACCTCGCCAGCGGCGACGGGCGCGTCGTCGTACCCCTCGACTTCCCCGTCGAGCACCCCGAGTGGTCACCCGACGGGACCTCGCTCGTCTTCAATGCGCAGGACGGAACACCGAACGCGGCGACGATCTACACGATCGATCTCAATGCCCCCGACGCCGCACCGGTCGTCCTGCTCGACCCGGCGTCAGGCGAAGGATGGGGTGGCGTCAAGCCGGTCTACTCCCCAGACGGATCGCGCATCGTGTTCGTCTGCACTCAAGGTGGTGAAGAGGGCATCTGCCGTCTTGCCCGCTCGGGTTGTACGGCGCGGCCACGTACCGGATGCGGGCGGCCACCGAGCTGGAGGTGCTCGGGTGGCTCCCGCCGCTCGTGCTGGTCCTGGCGCTCGTCGCATGGGCGACGACGTTCGGCGGCCTGACGCACCAGCTCGCCAGCGCAGCCCGTCAGCGACTCGCGACCCGTCGATGATCGAACCGCTCCCGCGACGGGCCGCCGAACCGGAGCCGAGCCCGGTTGTACGGTGACCTTCGACGCCGCTGGCGTGCGCCATGACCCACCACTCCGACGCAGTTGGCATCCTGACGCCATGACCGTTCACGCCTCCTCCGGGGATCCTTTTGCCGTCGAGGTGCTCGATCCGGCCTCGTGCTGGGCGATGCTGCGGGCGAACCGTGTCGGCCGGATCGCCGCGTGCATGGACGGCCATCCCGAGATCTTTCCCGTGACGTATGTCGTCGATGACGAGTCGATCGTGTTCCGCACTGCGGCCGGCACGAAGCTGGCCGCGACCCGCGATGCCGAGGTGGCGTTCGAGGTCGACAGCTACGACGCCGCGGAGGGCTCGGCGGCCAGCGTCATCGTCGCCGGGACGTCGAGGGAGATCGTCGACGGCGACGAGTGGGACCACGCCGTCGAGCTGCCGCTGTTTCCGTGGCTCGTCGCGCCGATGGCCCACTTCGTGCGCATCACGCCGGGATCCGTCTCCGGCCGACGCTTCCGAGCCCCGTACGCCGGATAGCACTCGACGCCGGCACCGGCGCCGAACGGGTGGACAGCGGCGCGGGCGATCTCGTCCTTGAAGCGCTGGGCGTCAAGGGGTCGGGGATGATCGGTCGAGGCGCCGGTCTACCGTGCGCCATGAGCTCGACGACCGGCCGTAGCGCCATCCACCACGGTTCTTCGCGCGGGCGTTGCACGCCGCGTTGGACAAGGTCGGCGAACTCGGCGAGCGGCGTGACGGCGATCTGGCCCTGGCGCACGCCGACCATTGCGGTCCCGGGATCATTGGCAACGGCGCGTTCGATGAGGTGTTCCACGCCGGCGGAGGCCAAGCGGGTGGCCGCCGTGCGGTCGAACGGCGACGGGGCGCCTCCCTGCTGGACGTGGCCGAGGATCGCCGTGCGCACGTCGAACAGCCCGCCGCTCTCTCGCGTGAAGAGCGAGGCGACGAAGTCGGTCGTGTAGTGCTGTTCGGCGTGCTCGCTGCGGATGAGCAGGCCGAGGCGGCTCCCCTGGGCGAATCGCGTCCGCAGGACGTCGAGGTCGTCCTGGAGCTGCGCCAACGAGATGCCTTCCTCCGGGAGGTAGACCTGCTCGGCGCCGGTCGCCAGGCCGGCCATCAGGGCGAGGTAGCCGCAGTCGCGGCCCATCACCTCGACGATGAAGCAGCGGCGTGAGGCGACCGCCGAGTCCTTGATCTTGTCGACGTCGGTCACGATGCTGTTGAGTGCGCTGTCGGACCCGATGCACAGATCGGTGGCCGGAAGGTCGTTGTTGATCGACGCCGGCACGCACACGATCGGCATCGCGGCCTCGGTGTGGTCAACGCCGTACGTGGCGAGCGTGTCCGCGGCGACGTAGCCGGCCCAGCCGCCGATCATCAACAGACCATCGACACGATGTCTGGCCAGTTCGGCGGCCAGGCGTGACGCTTCGTCCGGTCGCGGAACGAACCGATCGGTGCCCAGCTCGGCACCGGGCCGCGACACCCAGCCGCTGACCGACATCCAGTCGAGCTCCTCGATCTCGCCGCTGGCGAGTCCTCGGAACCCGTTGCGGACGCCGAGCATGGTGTGGCCGCGGTCCATGCCGACGCGCACAGCCACTCGCGCCGCCGTGTTCATTCCGGGCGCGGCGCCGCCGGCGTGGAGCACGGCCAGCCGCAGCCGCCGCTGATCCGGTTCAGTGGGACGCGGACGAGCCTGCACCAGCGTCCGCAGCAGGCGGTACGAGTGGGTGAAGTTGCCGCCGCGCATCTCCATCGCGCTGTCGAACCGCCGGTCGGCGATGACGTCGGCGATGGATCGGGTCGCCGCCACGCACTCCATCAGCGGCGACCGGGTCAGGTGGTGGCCGCGGATGCCGATCAGCTGCGGCTCGCTCGCCGGGTGACTCGAGGAGCTGGCGCACCGCGGCGTACCCGAGCAGGGTGCCGAGGAAGCGGTCGAACGCGCTCGGCGCTCCGCCGCGCTGCACGTGACCGAGGATCGTCACCCGGGCGTCCTCGCCGAGGCGCTCCTCGAGGACGCGCTTGACGTGACCGGCGGTGACGGGCTCGCCGCGCCGGTCGCGGGCGCCTTCCGCGACCAGCACGATGTTGGCTCGCCGGCCGATCTCCCGGCCCGCCGTGCAGTACCGCGCACATCGCCTCCTCCCAGTCGTCGCCGGGCGGGTTCTCGGGGATGAACACGAAGTTGGCGCCCGTCGCCAAACCCGCCATCAACGCGAGATAGCCACAGCGCCGACCCATCACCTCGATGACGAAGGTGCGTTGATGGCTCGACGCCGTGCTCTGGATCGCGTCGACCGCCTCGACGATGCGGTGCAGCGCCGTGTCAGCGCCGATCGTCATGTCGGTGCCGAACATGTCGTTGTCGATGGAACCGACCAGCCCGACGAGTCCGAGGTGCCGATGGGCGGCGGCCTGCGCCTCGGTCAGGCCGGCGGTCGGCGACGAGCTCGTCGAGCAGCGCGGACCACTCGGTGCGCAGTTCGGCGGCACCGCTGAGGCTGCCGTCGCCGCCGACCACCACCAACGCGTCGATTCCCCGCTCGACGAGGTTGCGGGCGGCTCGGCGCAGGCCGTCGCGGGTCCGGAACGCCGGGCTGCGGGCGGTTCCGAGCACCGTGCCACCGTGATGGAGGATGCCGCCGACGTCGGCCGATGACAGCGGACGGATCCGGTCGCCCCCGTCGATCAGGCCCTGCAAACCCTCGTACACGGCGAATGCCTCGAGGTCGGCGGCGAGCGCCGTCCGCACCGCGGCGCGCACCGCGGCGTTCATACCGGCGGAATCGCCGCCACTCGTGAGCACCGCCACCCTCGTCGGCGTGGCCGGCGGCGCCGACCGTGATTGGGATCGCTCGGTCATCTCGGCCACGCCGGCACACGACGAATCAGCACCCGGCAACTCTCGCGCCGCCGGGCCGGGACACCGCACGTCCGGGCCAATGGACGCCAGGCGCGTCGTCGGCGAGGATACGCGGATGAACGTCCCGCAGTACGTCAAGCACGAGGGTCTGACGCAATGGGTGGCAGAGATGGCCGAGCTGTGCCGACCGGCCGACGTGTACTGGTGTGACGGATCGGACGACGAGTTCGCTCGACTGTGCCAGGAGCTCGTCGCGGCTGGCACGTTCACCCGGCTGAACGAGACGCTGCGCCCGAACAGCTTCCTCGCCCGCTCGGATCCGAGCGACGTCGCCCGCGTCGAGGACCGCACCTTCATCTGCTCCAAGACGCGGGACGATGCGGGCCCGACGAACAACTGGGTCGACCCGACGGAGATGAAGGCGACCCTCGGCGGCCTCTTCGACGGCTGCATGGCCGGCCGGACGATGTACGTGATCCCCTTCAGCATGGGCCCGATCGGGTCGGACATCGCCCAACTCGGCGTGGAGATCTCGGACTCGGCGTACGTGGCCGTCAACATGAAGATCATGACCCGCATGGGCCGCCAGGCCGTCGAGGCGCTCGGCACCGACCGGCCGTTCGTGCCGTGCATGCACTCCGTGGGCGCGCCGCTCGCCGCTGGCGCCGAGGACATGGCGTGGCCGTGCAACCCCGACCTCAAGTACATCGTGCACTTCCCGGAGGAGCGGTCGATCTGGAGCTACGGCAGCGGCTACGGCGGCAACGCCCTGCTCGGCAAGAAATGCCTGGCCTTGCGCATCGCCTCGACGATGGCCCGCGACGAGGGGTGGCTGGCCGAGCACATGCTGATCATGGGGGTCACCGATCCGCAGGGCCAGAAGACGTACGTCGCCGCGGCGTTCCCGAGCGCCTGCGGCAAGACCAACTTCGCCATGCTGGTACCGCCGCCGGCATTCGCCGACGAGGGCTGGACGGTCACGACCGTCGGCGATGACATCGCCTGGATCAAGCCGGGCAATGACGGCAAGCTCTATGCGATCAACCCCGAGGCCGGCTATTTCGGCGTCGCCCCCGGCACGTCGTACGCCACCAACTCGTCGGCGATGGAGTCGATCCGGGCCAACACGATCTTCACCAATGTCGCCCTGACCGACGACGGCGACGTCTGGTGGGAGGGCAAGGACGGCGACCCACCGGCCCATGCCATCGATTGGCAGGGGAACGACTGGACGCCGGGCTCGGGGACCAAGGCGTCGCACCCCAACGCCCGCTTCACGGCCCCCGCCACACAGAACCCGGCCCTCGACCCCGACTGGGACGATCCCAAAGGCGTGCCGATCAATGCCTTCGTGTTCGGCGGCCGGCGCTCGGGCACGATCCCCCTCGTCGTCCAGAGCTTCAACTGGGCGTTCGGCGTGTACATGGCGGCGACGATGGGATCGGAGACCACGGCGGCAGCCTTCGGTGAGCAGGGCGTCGTACGCCGCGACCCCTTCGCCATGCTCCCGTTTGCCGGCTACCACGTGGGCAGCTACATCAATCACTGGTTGTCGTTCGGGCGCAAGATCCCCGACCCACCGCGGATCTTCGAGGTCAACTGGTTCCGGCGCGACGACGACGGCCGGTTCGTATGGCCCGGCTTCGGCGAGAACATGCGCATCCTGCAGTGGATCGTCGACCGTTCACGGGGCCGCGCCGTGGGCATCGAAAGCCCGCTCGGCTGGATGCCCCGCCACCAGGACCTCAACTGGAAGGGGCTCGACGACGTCTCCGAGGAACAGTTCCGCGCCTGCATGTCGATCGACCGCGGCGAGTGGGACGCCGAACTACTCGAGGTCGAAGCGCTGTTCATGAAGTTGCACACCCGCCTGCCCAACGAGATGCACGGGATCCGCTCCCTCATCGCCAGCGCTCTGTGGCGCTCCCCGGACCATTGGGAGATGAACCCAGACCCAACCTGACGGCCGTCGATCGTCCGAACTCGCGCCGCGGACCGTGAATCGTCGTCGAACCGAGCACGTTCACCGGTCGCCGTGACCGACGGGACCCAGCAGCCGACGCGGGTTCGCCGGAGTTCCTGGCTCCTGAGGCGGCGGGCGACACGATCACGGCGTGGCCCAACGTCAACCTTTGACTCCGGTCGCCACGGCCTTTGCCACCCGGCTCGGCTCGCCGCGAGTCCTGACCGGATCGTCGGCACCCGGCATCGATCGCCGCCTCCGCAAACGCTGCTGGTTCCGGATCGCGCACTGCGCATCGTTCCTCGTCACCGCGACGGAGGGACCACTCGCGCCCGACCAGCTGATGGCCGCCCGATGCTGGGCGAGCGAGCTCGGCCGACGCGTCACGGCGCGCGACCCCGACTCGACGCTCCCGGGCACACCCATGGGCGAACCCGGTCCACAGCCCAACGTCCCGCCTCGTAGGGTCCCAGGGCCCTGGTCGCGCCTCGTCCCAGCGCCCACCGTTGGAGTCATGAGCAAGACGATCGCTGGTTCCTTGCCGGTGGCGGCGTTGTCCGCCGAAACGGTGCTGCGCGTGGACGCCGCCGCCGACCTGTGGAAGGTGGCCGCCGCGCTGGCCGCGGCCGACGTCGGCGTGCTCGTCGTCGGGCAGGGCGACGACGTTCAGGGTGTCGTGTCCGAACGCGACGTCGTGCGGGCCCTGGCCGCGCACCGTGGCGCGAGCGAGACCACGGCCGCGGAGATCGCCCAACGCAACCTCGTCTGGTGCGACGCTGATGCCGACGTGGCCGATGTCGCCGAGGAGATGATGGAGCGCTACGTCCGTCACGTCCTCGTCGAGCGCGACGGCCGGCTCGTCGGCATCGTGTCGGCCCGCGACCTCCTCGGCGCCTACGCATCTGGAGATCTCGCCGATCCCGACGACGTCTGAGATCGTCACGTGGGCGCGAGCCGTTGTGGTCACAGACCTTCGCGCCGCGCCGCTGGTGACGAACTGGCCGGCACGATCAGCACCGGAATCCTCGCCCGGGCGAGGCCACAGTCGGCCGCCACGTCAGGATGCGGTCGAAGGTGGCCTCCTTGGAGAAGCCCCACCGCGTGCACGGCGACGACCCGCCGCCCGAGGTCCCTGGCCAGCCGCCGTGTCCACTCGGCCGCGGCGAGCGATCGCCACCGCCATCAACCACAGGCTTCGCGGTGCGCCACAGCCGAGATCGGGCTCGACTACACAATTCGCGGATTCGCCGCAGGGCGATCGAGGCACCGACCGCGAAGCAGGGGGTCTGCGCGAGAACGAGGATGATCGCCCTGTCACGGACATCTTCGAGCGAGTGGCTCGTGCACGTCGCGATCTGGGCCTCCATGTCGGCGAGTTCCGCCCAGCTCGTCGCGCGCATCGATCGCTGTGCCCGGATAACGGCTGACACGCAGATCGGCTTGTGCCCCGACCGGGCGAGCTGCTCTACTTCAGCGCCACCACCGGCAACGGCCCCGCCTGACCTGCCGCGGATCCCGTCTCAGGATCGGGGGCCGGCGTCGCACGGGGAAGGGCGCGTGCGACGTGTTCCCGGGCGTGAGCGAGGGCCTCGTCGAGGTCGTGGAACAGGTGACGCTCGTGGGCGAGCCGGTCGAGCGTGCCCACCGCCCGGAGCGTGCGGAGGTGTTCGGGTCGGGGGCGGTTGATCAACACGGTGATGTGCCGCGCCTCGAGCTCGGCGACGATCTCGCCCAGCGCGTGGGCGCCGGTGGCGTCGAGCACCTCGAGGTCGGGCAGGCGCAGAATGATGACCTTGACGTCGGTGACGGCGGTGAGCTCGGTGAGGAAGCGCTGCGCGGCGCCGAAGAACAGCGCACCGTCGAGCCGGTACACGAGAATGTGGTCGTGGAGCAGCTGCTGCTCCTGGTCGGTGTCGATCTGCGGCGCCACAGCCTCGGCGGTGGCCGACGCGGTCCGGGCGACCGATCGCAGGGCGAGGAGGGCCGCGATGGCGATCCCGATCTCGATTGCGACGATCAGGTCGAAGGCGACGGTGAACGCGGCGGTGACGACGAGCACGGCCGCGTCGCCGCGTGTGGCGTGGAGCACAGCGCGCACGTTGTGCGGCTCGACCATGCGCACGGCGGTGACCATCAGCACGCCGGCCAGTGCGGCCAGCGGGATCTTGGCGACCAGCGACGCGCCGAGGAACACGACGGCGACGAGGACGAGCGCATGGGTGGCCGCGGCGACGCGCGTGCGGGCCCCGGCACGAACGTTGACCGCGGTGCGGGCGATCGCCCCGGTGGCGGGCATCCCCCCGAAGAGCGGTGAGACCAGGTTCGCGAGTCCCTGACCGAAGAGTTCGCGGTCGGGATCGTGTCGCGACGTGTCCGCCATGCCGTCGGCAACCTTCGCCGACAACAGGCTTTCGATCGCAGCGAGCGCCGCGACCGCGAGCGCCGGCCCGAACAGCCCGCCGATGCGGGCCGTGCTCACCGCGGGCAGCGTCAGTCCCGGCAGGGAAGCGGGCAGCGCCCCGATCCGCGCGACCCCGAGGCCGGCGAGCTGGGCGACAGCGGTCGCGACGATCACGGCGATCAGCGATCCCGGCAGCGAGCGGCGCAGGCGCGACAGCAGGATCATCACGGCCGCGACCAGCACCACGAGCGCGACGGCGGCGAGGGACCCGTCGCCGGCGAGGGCGGCGCGGACGGCCCGCCCGGCGACTGCCGCGGTGTTCTCACCGTCAGGCTTGGCGACGCCGAGGGCGGCCGGCACCTGCTGCAGGAAGATGATGGTGGCGATGCCGACCGTGAAGCCCTCGACCACGGGCCAGGGGACGTAGGCGAGCAACCGACCGACACGCGGCGAACGCGGCGATCACGATCAGCACGCCGGCGATCACACCGACGACGAAGACGGCGTCGGCGCCGTAGCGGGCGACCACCGGCACGAGCACGACGGTCATGGCCCCGGTCGGCCCCGAGACCTGCACGTTGGAGCCGCCGAAGACCGCCGCCACGGCGCCGGCGACGATCGCCGTGATCAGCCCGGCCTGAGCGCCGAGTCCGGTCGTGATCCCGAACGCCAAGGCCAGTGGCAACGCCACGACACCGACCGTCAGCCCGGCGATCAGATCGCTGCGCCACGACCCGCGCAGGCCGGCGTAGTCGGCGCGCCGGGGCAGCATCCGCCGCAGCGCCGACCCGACCTCACCGATCGCGGCGGCGATGCCACGGGACCCGTCGCCGGACGCGACACCCGGCACCGCCCCCTCCATCAACGCCCCTCTGTCGCGGCGAGACCGGCGAGCAGGTCACGGGTCTCCAACAGCGTCGCCAACAGGAACCGCTTCGCGACCAGCAACAGCTCGGCCACGAGCGGGTCGCGCAGGACATAGAACACGTTCGAGCGCTCCTTGCGCGTCGTGACCAGGCCGGCACGGCGGAGCACGCCGAGCTGCTGCGACAAGTGCGACAACTCGATCCCGACCAACGGCGCCAGCTCGCCGACGGAGCGTTCGCCGTCGACCAGCACCTCGAGCACCCGCACGCGGGCGGGATGGGCGAGCGCGCTGGAACAGGTCAGCCTTCACCTCCGACAGCGGCACCGACGACCCCGTCTCATTCATCCACTGTTGTGGCATATGACAATATTACTAGATAATCATTAGGTGTCGACGACGTCGTCCCAAGATCAGTGCCGTTCTTCGATGGCTCGCCCAGATCCATCGCACCGACCGCTCGACACCACGGCGGGACGGATGCCGTCGGCGCACGAGCGGAGCGTGACCCACCGGGTCAGCGGTCCGACCGCACGCACCGGTCTTCCGTTCGGACGACCGGCATCGATCACCAGGAGCAGGCCGGTTCCCTTGGGTCGAGGCCCTTGACCCAACCGCCGATCGCCTGCCGACCGAGCAGGCGCCCCTGCATGGTCATTGGGAACTCCACGAGATGCCGGCTCACGCCGTCTGCGACACGACCGCGACGCTGTCCGGCAGGCGTACGAGCGGGAGTCATCGAGCTGTCTCGTCGTCTACCAGTGCCCATGCCCTCGCAGAGTCGGGGTGAGAGGATTTGAACCTCCGGCCTCCACGTCCCGAACGTGGCGCGCTAACCAAGCTGCGCTACACCCCGTAGCGGTTGGCGAGGCTACCCGGCCGGGGCGGTTTCGGGACCGGCCGATTCGACGAGCACCTGTTCGACCGGCCGCTCGGGAACGTCATCGCTCGCGTCGTGGGCCGCTTCCACCGGATCGGCCGGGGGAACGACCGGTTCGACATACGCCTCGGTGTACGTGCCGCCGGCCGCCACCATCTCGGCGGCGCGGCGCAGGCGCAGCGGGTCGAGCGGCTTGACGATCCACCCGTCGGCACCGCAGCGCTTGGCGAGGTGGACGTCGGCGATGCGGTCGAGCAGCATCAGCACCGGGATCGCCGGCGCGTGGCCGAGCGACGCGTCGAGCCGCAGCGCCATCGTGACGGCCATCCCGCCCATCGAGCCGATCTGCAGGTCGAAGATGCCGAGGTCGTAGAGCCCGCCGGCCTTGTCGAGGCGGGCGACCTGCTTGGACACCTCGCGGCCCTCGTTGCACACGGTGAACGACGTGTACTCGTCGCCGAGTGCGGCCAGCACGTCGTCGACCAGCCACTGGGCGTCGGTGGCGACCAGGATGTGCACGTCCGCAATGTAATGGCCGGGGGCCGTCCGGGTCGTTCTCAGCAGCCAGATGCACCGTTTCGGTGCATCTCGCTCTTCAGAACGGGGAATCGGGGTCGGGGAAGAGGTGGTGGCCCACGTGGGCCAGGCCGACGGTGTCGTGCACGTCGGATGCGAGCAGCGGCACCTCGACGACAGCGTCGTCGGAGAAGCGGGCGGCGAACGGCACCAACTCGTCGAGCTCGGCGGCGCGGCGCGTGCGCAGGACCTCGAGCGTCGCCCGCAGCCGCGCCGTCGTCTCGTCACCGGCCGCACCGACTCCGGCCGGCTTCCGGGCACGACCGCCGGCCGGATCGGCGGCGAACGACGGCGTCAGCCGGTTGGCCACGCCCGACAGCCGGGTCATCCCCTGGCGATCGAGCTGGTCGGCGAACCACGTCGCTTCTTCGACCGCCTCGTGGCGCGGCGACGTCACCACCACGAACCGTGTGCCCTCGGCCCGCAGCAGCGCGGCGACCGCCTGCGCCCGCTGGCTGAACCCGCCCTCCATGCCGGCGAACGCCTGGAAGAACGCCACGGCGTCGGCGAGCACCTCGGTGCCCACCACCTTGCCGGTGAGGCGCAACATCGGCTGCGTGGCGAGCCCGACGACCCGCATGCCGGTCCGCGCCGGCAGCATCATCAGCTTGAACAGCCGGTGGTCGAGGAAGCGGGCGAGCACGCCCGGAGCCTCGAGGAAGTCGAGGGCGTTGCGCGTCGGCGGCGTATCGACCACCACGAGGTCGAAGCGGTCGTCGTGGTGCAGCAGGTACAGCGTCTCCGACGCCATGTACTCCTGGGTGCCGCTCAGCGAGCCGGCGATGTTCTGGAAGAACGGGTTGGCGACGATCCGCTCGGCCTGCTCGTGGCTGGTGGCGTAGCGCCGCACCACGTCGTCGAAGGCCGCCGCGGTGTCGAGCATCATCGCCCACAGCTCGCCCGTCCCGGCCGGGGCGGCGTCGAGGGCGACGCGCTGCGGCGTGGCGGCCAGACCCTCGGGCAGGCCGAGGGCGTCGGCGAGCCGACGGGCCGGATCGATCGTCACGACGACCACCCGCCGGCCGCGGCGCGCCGCCTCGACGGCGATCGCCGCCGCCACCGTCGTCTTGCCGACGCCGCCCGACCCGCAGCACACCACCACCGACGCCGCGGCCACGGCGGGCTCCAGCGACGGTCGCACAGCGGGGGACGCCATCTACGTCACGCCGCGAGCAGACGTCCCGTGAGCGCGGCCACGCCGTCGCGATCGAGCCGGCCGACCTCGGCGCGCGGCACGTGCAGTTGCGGCAACGCCAGCTCGGCGGTCAACCGCTCGATCGCGGCCGTCTGGAGCCGGGTGCGCTCGCGGGCGAACAGGGCGGCGGCGACGACGTCGGCACCGAGCGCTTCGGCCGCAGCGACGTCGGCGTCGTCGAGGGCACCGGCGAGGTCGTCGACCGCGTTCACCACCACCGGCGCGAGGCGGACCCCGACCCGGTCCTCGAGGGCGAACGCGGTCTCGATCGTCTCGGTCACCGGGGTGGTCTCGGCCAGCGTCACCAGCGCGACCTGACACCGTCCGTCGTCGCGGAGCATCGCCAGCACCTCGTCGGCCTGCGCCCGCACCGGACCGCTGCTGACGGCGGCGTGCAAGCCCGCCGCCGAGGTCAGCATCGTCACCGCGTGCCCGGCGGCCGGGCCGTCGACCACGATCGTGTCCCACTCGCCGCTGCGTTCGAGCTGCTTGACCTTGCCGAGCACCACGATGTCGTCGATCCCGGGCGCCGCGGTCGACACCACGTCGATCACGCCGGACGACGCCAGGTGCCGGGCGACGCGCCCGAAGCCGTGGTCGCGCAGGTACTCGGCGAGCGCCGCCGGCGCCGACAGCTCGAGGCACGCGATGTCACCGCACAGGTCGGCGAGCGCCGGCTTGCCGTCGAGCTCGACGACCGCCACCCGCCGACCGGCGGCGGCCGCCGCATGAGCCAGCACCGCCGTTACCGTGGTCTTGCCCACGCCGCCCTTGCCCGCCACGACGGTCACCCGGGCGGCCGACAGCACGGCCAGCGGGTCGGTCCGCACCGACCGACCGCCCCCGGCCGGACCGCCACCATCGAGCCGCCCACCAGGATTCGGAGCCATCTGTGCGCAGACTAGCGATCGGCATGCTGACCGCCGTCGGTGGCCTGGCGCTGCTCGCGCTCACCGGTGGGGCGGGCGCCGGGGCCACGGCACCGCCCGGCGCCGACACACCGTCGTCGGCGGCGGCCGTGGATGTGGCCCAGGTCGACGTGCTCCAGGTGAGCGGGCTCATCGACGACATCGTCGTCAACGCCATCGAGGACGCCATCGCGCAGTCCGCCGACAACGGGTCGCAGGCACTGATCCTGCAGATGAACACGCGCGGCGCCGTCGTCGGCGATGACGAGATGGAACAGCTGCTCGGAACCATCGCCGACGCCCCGCTGCCGGTCGCCATCTGGGTGGGGCCATCGGGCGCCCGTCTGTACGGCACTCCGGCACAGCTGCTCGCGGTCGCCGACGTCACCGGCATGGCGCCGGGCAGCCGGATCGGCCACATCGGTGACCCGTTGCGGCCGCGCACCGACCCCACCAGCGACCGCGTCGACTTCGGCAACGCCACCACCGCCCTGCGCACCGGGTCGCTCAACATGAGCGAGGCGCGCGACCTCGGCGTGCTCAACCAGCGCGTGCCCGACGAGGGCATCCCGACGCTGAAGAGCATGGTCGACGCGCTCAACGGCTACGAGTTCGACGGCCGCGTGCTGCGCACCACCGAGTCGAGCGTCGACGACGAGGGCACGGCCCGCCGCGACACCATCGCCGTCGTCGTGTTGCACAAGCTGTCGCTCGTCGACCAGCTGTTCCACACGGTGGCCAGTCCCCCGGTGTGCTACCTGCTGCTGCTCATCGGACTGGCGCTGCTGATCTTCGAGTTCTTCACCGCCGGCGTCGGCATCGCCGGCGTGGTCGGCGCGACGTCATTGGTCCTCGCGTGCACCGGCCTCGCCGCGCTTCCGGCGCGCGCCTGGGCGGTGGGGCTGATCGTGGCCTCGATGCTGGCGTTCGCGGTCGACGTGCAGGTGGGCGTGCCGCGCCTGTGGACCGCCGTCGGCACCGTCGGCACGGTCATCGCCAGCTGGTGGCTGTTCGAGCCGCTGCCGGGCGCGTCGCTGCGCCCGTCGTGGATCACGCTGCTCGCCGGCATCGGTGGCGTGCTGCTGACGTTCGTCGTCGGCATGCCCTCGATGGTGCGCACCCGGTTCGCCACGCCGACGATCGGGCGGGAGTGGATGATCGGCGAGCTCGGCGACGTGATCGAGGCCGTCGATCCCGACGGCGTCGTCAGCGTGCGCGACGCCAAGTGGCGCGCCCGCACCAATCGGGCGACGCCCGTTCCCGTCGGCGAGCAGGTCCGCGTGGTGTCGATCGATGGCGTCACGCTGGAGGTCGAGCCGCTCGAGGGGGCGGCGCGCGACCATCGCGAACGGCGCTCGCGGGACTGACACCCGCCCGCGTCGGGCGTTTCGTGTGCGGCGTGTTCCGGAACGGTGAACCCTGTGTAAACAGCACCCGGCGAGCGTTGATCGACGCGGGGGCGGTTCCTACGGTGGCCCTCGTGGTCACGAAGCACACGCACTGGCAGTTCGGCGCCGCGTGCCGCGGTGCGGCACGGGTCGACTTCTACCCACCGTTCGGTCGCGAGCGCAAGCGGGACCGCCTCCAGCGCGAGCAACGGGCCAAGGCGGTCTGCGCCACCTGCCCGGTGACGACGCCCTGCCTCGAGGCGGCCGTCCTGCGCGACGAGCGCTACGGCGTGTGGGGCGGCCTGACGTTCGACGAACGCATCACGTTCAAGAAGACGGCCTGACCGCCGCCCGGTCGATCCGGGCGGCCTCGGCATCGACCCCCCGCCGAGGCCGCCCGGTCGAAGCCCGGCGCCCGACCATCGAGTCGAATCCGCTTCGTTGCTAGGCAGGTGACGGCGTGGATGACGTGTCGGCGGCCGACTCCGTGGCCGACATGGGAGTGAGTCGCGCCGAGGCCACATAGGACACGACCACGGCCACGATGATGAGCGGCATGAGGGTGAGCCCGTCCGAAGAGAGCAGCAGCGACGCGAGCAGGACCGAGACCATCGGGAGGCCGAGCATGGCCACGGTCATCGCGCCGATGCCCATGCCGACCCCGGCGATCATCGACAGACCGGGAAGGTGGGAGAGGGCGATCCCGAGGGCCGCGCCGATGAACATGCCGGGAAACACCGGGCCACCGCGAAAGCTGCTGAGCGAGAGCGCATACGCGGTGCCCTTGCACGCCGTGAGGAGCACGACGGCCCCGACCGACCAGTCCGCAGCGTTCTGGAGCAGTGGAGCGAGCGCGCTCTGGCCGTCGAAGAGCACGTAGCTGTACGCCTTGTCGGTGGCCTGCGCGAAGCCGATCGCCAGCAGGGCGACCGCGATGCCGACCAGGGGCGTGAGCAGGACTCGGCGACGCGCGATGACCGGACGGAGTGCCAGTGCGCCCCGCTTGATCGCCGTGCCGAGCACGGCCGCGATGATGCCGATGCCGACGGCCCAGCAGGTCTCGGCCACGGTCGGGCTCCCGGCCAACGGGATCGGGCCGACGCTCAGCGAGAAGGTCCCGAACCCGGTCCAGTTGTCGAGCCCCACGAAGATGAGCGAGCCGACGCCCGCAGCCAGGAGTCCGGGAGTCAGCACCACCCCCAAGAGCGGGCCCCCGATCCCGGCCGCCTCCATCAGCAAGAAGGCTCCGGCGAGGGGCGAGCCGAACAGCGTGGAGACGGCGGCAAAGCTTCCGGCCGTTCCGATGACGACGAGGGCCGTCGCCGGAGCGTCCTTCTTCACGAGGTGCACCGCCAGAACGCCGAGACCGCTGCCGATGGCGATGAGCGGGGCCTCCGGTCCGAGCACGGCGCCCAGACACAGGGTGGCGAGAGAGGCCAGGACGATGCCAGGGAGATCGACCGGGTCGACCGGCCCCGTCGACTTGAATCCCTCCGCCGGTTCGTGGCCCGCGGTGCCGTGGAGGTGTTCGATCGTGAGCGCGACCACGAGGCCCGAGAACATGAGCGGCAGGATCGGCCACCAGGTCGGCGCCGGGTCCCAGCCCAAGTCGTCCGGCAGGCTGACGAAGACGTACTGCTGGGCCACGTCGACGAACTTCAGCAAGAAGTAGGCGACGGCTGCGACCGGGATGCCGACCAACGCTCCGAGCACCAGCAGCATGACGTAGCTGCGTGTCCGAAGCAGCGCGATCGGATTGCGCGCCAGGGGCACCGACGACGAGCTTTCCGAGGATGTCACGTCGCCCCCTCGACCAGGCGGTCAGGCATCGGAGCGGACGACGCGCCGAGGTGCTGACGGCCTTCGCGCTGACGAGGGGTGCAGGTCACGATTCGGGTACAGAGTGGGTGGCCATGATGAGCTTGGCGCAGTGTGCCTCAGCGGCATCACGTCGGTGGACTGAACGACGGCGTTGAGGCAAAAGGTACAGGTCGACGTGCGCGGTGGGTGATACCCACGCGCTCCAAGAGTCGCCGGGAAGGCCAACCGCCACCTACGATCCGCTGAGTGGCTCACCGCCCCGGTTCGGCGCGCTCCGGCGACGGTGCGATCGCGCTGGCGCCGGCGGCGTCGTTCGACCTCCTGGAGTCGAAGCTCCACGTCCCGGTGGCTCGACCCGGGATCGTGGCCCGGGACGGCCTCGTCGACCGACTCGAGGCGGCAACGGTGCCGGTCATCGCCGTGGTCGCTCCACCGGGATACGGCAAGACGACACTGCTGGCGCAGTTCGCCGCGCGCAAGGGCACGCGGGCGGCATGGGTCTCGGCCGACAGCGGCGACGACGACCCCTTCGTGCTCCTGTCCTACATCGTCGAGGCCGTGGCTCGCGTCGCCGGGCCTGGTTCGAGGGTCGACGGCCCGCCGCGTCTGGCATCGGCGATCGCCGCGATGCAGGACCCGATGACCCTGATCATCGACCACTTCGAGTCGGTGACGAACTGGGAGTCGTGGGACGTCGTCGCCGCACTGGCGCTCGGGCTCCCGCCGGGTTCTCAGCTGGTGATCGGGTCGCGGGACGCGTTGCCGCTCCCGACGGCGCTGCTGCGGGCCCAAGGCGGCCTGTTCGAGGTCGGGATCGCCGAGCTGGCGATGAAGGGCGAGGAGGCGGCGGCGCTGCTCTCCCGAGCGGGCGTCGAGCCGGCCGAATTGGAGCTGGGCGACCTGGTCGCTCACACCGAGGGATGGCCGACCGGCCTGTATCTCGCCGCCCTCGCCGCCCGGGCGGGCGGATCGCCGGCCGACGCGGTGAGGTTCACCGGCGACGACCGGTTCATGGGCGACTACCTGCGCTCGGAGCTGCTCGAACGGGTGTCGAGCGAGCAGGTGGCCTTCCTCACCCGGTCGGCGATCCTCGAGCGCATGAGCGGCCCACTCTGTGACGCCGTGGTCGGGACGAACGGCTCGGGCCTCGTGCTGGAGCAGCTGGAGCGCCGCAACCTGCTGGTCGTGCCGCTCGACCGTCGGCGCGAGTGGTACCGGTTCCACACGATGTTCCGGGAACTGCTGATGTCCGAGCTCCGCCGACGCGAGCCGGACGTCGTCGGCGACCTGCACCGCCGGGCGGCGGTGTGGTTCGAGAGCAACGGCCGACCCGAGGTCGCCATCGACCACGCCCAGGCCGCCGGCGACGACGACCGGGTCGCCGACCTCGTCCTGAAGCTCGCCAACCCCGTGTGGGCGAGCGGACGTTCCGACACCGTGCTGCGCTGGATGGAGTGGTTCGAGGCGAACAAGGTGCTCGAGCGCCACCCGGCGATCGCCGTGCACGGGGCGCTGATCTACGCCTTGTCGGGCCGTCCCGCCACCACCGAGCGTTGGGCGGCGGCCGCCGATCGAGGCGATCGCCGGTCGACACTGGCCGACGGGAACACGTTGGGTGCCACGCTCGCCTACCTGCGCGCCCTGTTGTGCCGCGACGGGGTGGCGGAGATGCGCCGCGACGCCGAGCTCGCCGAGGCCGGGCTCGGCGCCGCCAGTCCATACCGCGCCACGATGCTCCACGCCAAGGGACTGTCGTGCCTGCTCGAAGGCGACGCCCAGGGCGCCGACGCGGAGTTCGCCCTGGCCGTCGAGACCGCCTCGCTCTCGAAGAGCACACCAGCGATCCCCCTCCTCCTCGCCGAGCGCGGCATCGCCGCGATCGCCAGCGACGACTGGGCGTCGGCCGAGGCGTACACCCGCGAGATGCTGGCGATGACCGAGGGCGGCCGCTTCGACGACTACTGGTCGAGCGCGTTGGTGTTCGCGTTCGCCGCCCGGGTGCTCGCCCAGCGGGGCGAGGCGGCCCAGGCCACGGTGCACGTGGCGCGGGCGGCTCGGCTCCGGCCGCTGCTCACCTACGCCCTGCCGATCGTGTCGGTCCAGGCGCTGCTCGAGATGGCCCGCGCCTATCTCTCCCTCGGCGACCGCGGTGGCGCCCGGGCCGTGCTGCGACAGGCCGACGACATCTTCCGGCAGCGCCCAGCGCTGGGTGTCCTGCCGACGATCGCCGACGAGCTGCGCCGCCGGGTGGACGCGATCCACGACCAGGCGTTGGGGGCTTCGTCGCTGACCGCCGCCGAGCTCCGCCTCCTGCCGCTGCTGCGCACCCACCTGACGTTCCGCGAGATCGCCGAGCGGCTGTACGTCTCCCGACACACCGTCAAGACGCAGGCGATCTCGATCTACCGCAAGTTCGGTGTGTCGTCGCGCAGCGAGGCGATCGACCGGGTCGACGAGCTCGGGCTGCTCGACCAGCGCTGACCGGCCCGCGGACGCGGATCGTCCGATGTGGGCGATGAACGCTCGGTCGTGTAGGCCTACGGTGGTGCTTGTCTGACAATTCCCCCGCGAGGGGCGAGAGGAGAACCGCGCCGATGTTTGCCTATGACTTCCCGCTGCTCGGGGTGTTCTGGTCGATGTTCATCATCTTCATCTGGGTGCTCTGGTTCTTCCTGCTGTTCCGGGTGTTCGTGGACATCTTCCGCAGCCACGACCTGGGCGGCTTCGCCAAGGTGCTGTGGCTGATCTTCGTGATCTTCCTGCCGTTCCTCGGCGTGTTCGTCTATCTCATCGCGCGCGGCCGCTCGATGAACGAGCGCGACATCGCCCGGGCCCGCCAGAACGAGGCGGAGTTCCACTCCTACGTGCAGAGCGTCGCTGTGGACACCCCGAGCACCGCCGACCAGCTCACCAAGCTCGCCGACCTCAAGGCCAAGGGCGTGCTGACCGACGCCGAGTACGAGCAGCAGAAGGCGAAGCTCCTCAGCTAGCCACCGAGACCGCGGGCCCGTCGCCTGGTGAGACCAGCGACGGGCGGGAGGGGGCCAGTGAGAACCGGGGAGCGCGTCGATCACGAGCGGCGGGTGCGGCGCGCCCTGCACCGCCTGCTCGAGATCGCCGGTGTCGCACTGGGCTCGCTGCTCGCCTACTTCGTCCTCCCCCTGGACGGACGGCTGGGCGAGGTCCTCGCGGCCGGCCTGGTACTCGTCGCCGCGGTCGCGCTGGTGCCGCTGGCGATCCGTCGTGCCCGCGAGGTGCTCGTGGCGGACCAACCGATGCTGGTCGCCGCGCAGTCCCTGACGAGCGCCCTGACGCTGATGATCGTGGCGTTCTCGGCGGCCTACTACGTGCTCGGCACGAAGTACCCGTCCCAGGTCCCCGGCGTGCACACCAAGATCGACGGGCTGTACTTCAGCGTCACGATCCTGTCCACCGTCGGGTTCGGTGACATCACCGCCACGGGCCAGGGGCGCGCGTCCTGGTCACCGTGAACATGATCGTCAACCTGGTGTTGGTCGCCCTGTCGGTCCGTGTCGTGTCGTGGGCGCTCTCCCAACGCGAGGGCAAGGAGGTCACCGCGCCGAAGGCCTGACGGTCACTCCGATGGAAGGATCTCACCACACGGCGGGTCGAGCCCTTCCAACGCGCCGTCGATGTCGTAGCCGAGGGCGGTGCCCAGCTCGACCGTCGCCTCGCCCACCCGGGCGAGGCCGACGGTCGGCGCGACCTCGAGGAGCACGTCCACGATCTCGTCGGGCGTCGCCCCGGCCGTGAACGCCACGTCGACACACCGCCGGTAGGACGACGGCCCACCGCCGGTGGCGATCACGGCGGCGACCGCGATCATCGCCCGCGTCTTGTCGTCGAGTCGGCTGACCGGACCGACGCCCGGGCCGCCGTCGGGTGCCGGCAATGCGTCGCCGAGCACGAGCGATCGGAGCTGGGCCTCGGCCCGTTCGTCGCCTGGGTGGACGCGCCGGTCGTCGTTCATTGTCTCCCTGGCACGTCGATCTCGATCCCGATGGCGACGGCGATGTCAGCGGCGGCCCGGTTCACGCGGGAGACGCCGATGATCGGGGCGAGGGCGACCAGTACGCCGACGACGTCCTCGACGGTGGCGCCGGCATCGAGTGCGGTCGAGACGCACCATTCGTACGACTGCGGGGACGCCCCGGACGACACACAGCCCGCCAGTCGGACCAGACCACCCGTCCTCGGGTCGAGGCCCGAGCCCCCGCGCTCGGAGATGTACATGCCCAGCACCGACTCGAGCACCTCGTCGCTGTGCACGGCGAGGCGGCGCAACAATTCCTCGTGCCGTCGGTCCACGGACATCCCCTCGTCGATCGTCCCTCTCACCAGAGCACCTCGCGCTCGCGAATGCATCGTCCCGATCGGATGAACTCGGATCGGAAGGGTGAGCGCAGGACCCGCTGTGCCACAATGCCGACGTGCCGGTCCCTGGCGACCGCCCTCACGTGGAGTCGGTCGCGTCGCCGTACGCGATCGACGCGACCTCGTCGATGCGCGAGTCGAAGTTGCATCCACCGCTGGAGCGTCCGGGAACGGTGCCGCGCACGGCGCTGGTGCAGCGGATGCTCGATCACGGTGGCCGGTCAGACGATCGCCATGGTCGCCCCGCCCGGGTACGGCAAGACCACGGTGCTCGCCCAGTGGTCGGCCCGCCAGCGCAACGATGTCGCCTGGCTGTCGTTGGACGACAGCGACAACGATCCGTCCTCGCTGTTGGCGGGGGCGGCGATCGCGTTCGGTCGGGTTGCCGGCGTCGATCCGCCGACGGTCGAGGCCATCGCCAGCCGCTCCACCTCGATCCCGCTCGCGATCGACCGCTTGACGGCGGCGTTGGGGCCGGCGCGGCCGGTCACGCTCGTGCTCGACCACGTGGAGAACGTCGCCAGCGTCGAATCGCTCGACGTCATCGGCGATCTCGCCTGGCGCCTCCCGCG
Organism: Ilumatobacteraceae bacterium; assembly: GCA_963816635.1. GTDB lineage: Bacteria > Actinomycetota > Acidimicrobiia > Acidimicrobiales > Ilumatobacteraceae > Desertimonas. The sequence goes on from CAWFLK010000024.1 coordinate 62,093, forward strand.
CGGCTCGCAGGTCGCCTTCGCGTCGCGCTCGCAACTGCCGATCCCGACCCCGGTGCTGCGCTCGCGAGGCCTGTTGATGGAGATCGGCCCGCGGGAGCTGGCGATGGACGAGCTCGAAGCGAGCCAGTTGCTCGCCGCTTGCGGGGTGGCGCTCGACCTCGGTGACGTCGGCCGGATCGTCGAGCAGACCGAGGGCTGGCCGGTCGGGATCTACCTCGCCGGTCTGGCGTCGCAGGATCGGCGGTTCGTCGCCGATCGCGGGGTCGCCGTCAGCGGCAACGACGTGTACGTGGCGGACTACCTCAGGGCCGAGGTGCTCGCCCGCCTGCCCGCGCCGACCGTGTCGTTCCTCACCCGCACCTCGATCCTCGAGCAACTGAGCGCGCCGCTGTGCGACGCCGTGCTCGACATCCGAGGATCTCAGGAGCTGCTCGACGAGCTCGAGCGCGCCAACCACCTCATCGTCCCGCTCGACCGGAACCGAGGTTGGTACCGCTACCACCGCCTGCTCCGGGAACTGCTCCTCGCCGACCTGAGCCGGCACGAGCCGGAGCTGGTGCCGCTCCTGCACCGGCGGGCATCGACGTGGTTCGAGGCGAACCGGCTCCCGGAGACCGCCATCGCCCACGCCCAGCAGGCGATGGATGCCGGCCGCGTCGCCCGGCTGGTCGCCACGAACGTGCGACCGGCGTTCGCAGCCGGTCGGGCCACCGCCGCCCGCCGGTGGCTCGACTGGTTCCGCTCCCAGGGCCTGCTCGACGAGTACCCGGAGATGGCGATCCTCGGGGCCTGGCTCGAGGCGCTGTGGGGCAACACCGCCGCCGCCGAGCGGTGGACCGCCCTCGCCGAGGCCGGTTCGACCGACGGCGAGCTCCCGGACGGCACCCCGGTCGCCGCCGGGCTCGCCTACCTGCGCATGTTGCGCTGCCGGAACGGGCCGGCCGAGATGCGTGCCGACGCCCAGATGGCGATCGGCTTGCTCCCGGGGAACAGCACGCTCCGCCCGGGGCTGGCGCTGTTCGTCGGTTTGAGCCACCTGATGGAAGGCGACCACGCCACCGCCGACGCGGTGTTCACCCAGACGCACGACGATGCCGTCGCCATCGCTGGCTTTCCCGCGGCGATGGCGGCGTTGGCGGGGCGCGGCCTGATCGCCCTCGAGGAGGAACGGTGGGACGACGCCGACCTGCCTGGCTGACGAGGCCGTCGCCATCGTCGACGCCAACCACCTCGGCGAGTACGTCGCATCCGGGATGGCGTTCGCCGTGGCGGCTCGCGCCGCAGTCCGCCGCGGAGACACCGAGGCGGCGAGGAGCAACGCCCTGCGCGCGGCGCGGCTGCGACCGCAGTACACCTACGTCCTGCCGGTGCTCGCCATCGTGCAGCTCGAGCTGGCCAAGGCCTACGCCGCGCTCGGCGACGCCCAGGGCGCCCTCGCCGTGCTCCGCGAGATGGCCGGCGTCGTCGATCACTGCCCGGACCTGGGCGTCTTGCCGGGGCAGGCGGAGCAGCTGCGATCCTCCTTGACCACCGTGCGGGAATCGCCGCCCGGCGCATCCTCGCTCACGGCAGCCGAGCTGCGTCTGGTCCCCTACCTCGCGACCCACCTGACCTTCCGCGAGATCGGCGAACGCCTCTACGTGTCGCGGCACACCGTGAAGACCCAGGCGGTCGCCATCTACCGGAAGGTGGGCGCCAGCTCGCGCAGCGAAGCGGTGGAGGCGCTCCGCGCCTCCGGCCTGCTCGCCCGCTGACCGGCCATCTGGTCACTGTGGTTCTCGATATCGAGAACGTCGGTGACCAGATCCGCCTTGAGACGCAGAGTGACCAGATGGCGGCGGCGGCGTCAGAGGGGCGTGTTGCCGTGCTTGCGGCGGGGCAGCTCCTCGCGCTTGCTGCGCAGCATCTCCAGCCCGGCGACGAGCTTGCGGCGGGTCTCGGCCGGGTCGATCACGTCGTCGACGTACCCCCGCTCGGCGGCGCCGTAGGGGTTGGCGTAGCGCTCGGTGTAGTCCGCCACCAGCTCGGCGCGCCGCGCTGCGGGGTCGGCGGCCTGCTGCAGCTCCCGCCGGTAGACGATCTCGACGGCGCCCTGCGGCCCCATCACCGCCAGCTCCGCCGACGGCCAGGCGAACGCCAGGTCGGCGCCGATCGACTTCGAGTTCATCACCACGTAGGCCCCGCCGTAGGCCTTGCGCGTGATCACCTGGATGCGCGGCACGGTGGCCTCGCAGTAGGCGTAGAGCAACTTGGCGCCGTGGCGGATGATGCCCCCGTACTCCTGGTCGACACCAGGCAGGAACCCGGGCACGTCGACGAACGTCACGAGGGGGATGTTGAAGGCGTCGCACGTGCGCACGAAGCGCGCCGCCTTCTCCGAGGAGTCGATGTCGAGCACGCCGGCGAGCACCATCGGTTGGTTGCCGACGATGCCGACGGTGCGCCCGTCGATGCGCGCGAACCCGCAGATGATCGAGCGCGCCCAGTGCGGGAAGTACTCGAAGAACTCGCCGTCGTCCACGACCGCGGTGACGACCTTGGCCATGTCGTAGGGCATGTTCGGACTGGCCGGCAGCAGCTCGGTGAGCTCGGGGCAGAGTCGCTCGGGGTCGTCACCGGTGTCGACGCGCGGCGGCTCCTCCATGTTGTTCTGTGGGAGGAAGCCGAGCAGGAAGCGGACGTCGTCGAGGCACGCCTTCTCGTCGGCGGCGACGAACGTCGCCACGCCGGACTTCGACGCGTGGCTCATCGCCCCGCCGAGCTCCTCGAGCGTCACCTCCTCGCCGGTCACCGTCCTCACCACGTCGGGACCGGTGATGAACATGTGCGACGTCTCGCGCACCATGAAGATGAAGTCGGTCATCGCCGGCGAGTACACGGCCCCACCGGCGCACGGCCCGAGGATCACCGAGATCTGCGGCACCACCCCCGACGCCAGCACGTTGCGGTAGAAGATCCCGCCGTAGCTGGCGAGGCTCGCCACGCCCTCCTGGATGCGGGCCCCGGCGCCGTCGTTCAGGCCGACCACGGGCGCGCCGACCTTGAGGGCGAAGTCCATCACCTTGTGGATCTTCTCGGCGAACACCTCGCCCAGCGCCCCACCGAACACGGTGAAGTCCTGCGAGAACACGAACACCTTGCGTCCCTCGACCGTGCCCCACCCGGTGATCACGCCGTCCGTGTACGGCCGCTCCTCCAGCCCGGCGGCGTGGGCACGGTGACGGGCGAGCAGGTCGAGCTCGTGGAAGGAGCCGGGGTCGCAGAAGTAGTCGATGCGCTCGCGGGCGAGCATCTTGCCCTTGGAGTGCTGGCGCTCGACCGCCATCGGCGACCCGGCGTGGTAGGCCTCCTCGCGCCGTCGGGCGAGGTCGTCGATCTTGTCCTGCATCGGGTTGCCGGTCACCGCGATCGAACCTAGTGGCTGGGGGTGCCTCGCGGGTCGGCCGGACCGTCCGACGCGTCGGTGTCCGCAGGCAGGATCATCGCCGCCAGCTCGTCGACGAAGTGGGCGAGCACCACCAGGTCGCGGGTGTCGCCGCTCGCCGTGCGCACGTGGGCCCGCAGCCGGCCCTCCTGGACGAATCCGAGCCCGGTGAACATCGCCAGCAGCCGGTCGTGGCCGGCGACCAGCTCGACCATCAGCTTCACCAACCCGAGCTCCTTGGCCTCGACGACGGCCCGTTGGGCCAGCAACCGCCCGATGCCGAGGCCGCGGTGCGTCGGCGACACCACGATGCGGATCTCGCCGACGTGACTGCTCCAGGCCACCCCCTTCAGCACGGCGGCGTAGCCGACGATCAGACCGTCGACGAGAGCGATGTTGCGGTGCTGCGGGTCGGCCACCCACCCGGCCACCGTCCCGGGCTGGGTGATGTCCTCCTTGAAGAACGTGCGGTCGCCCTCGGGGACCGTGGCGAAGAACGCGACGAGCGCACCGGCGTCGTCGGAGGTGAGCCGTCTGACCTCGACGCTGGTGCGCTCGCGGACGCCCCCTCCCATGCCGGGCAGGGTAGCGGGCCTGGTTCAGCTGGTCGCGTAGGTGACCGTCACCGTCGCCGTGAGGTCGAGGTTCCCGCTCGAGATCGACGGGCCGCGCGATGCGGCGGCGTCGGCCATCGCCGGCATGAACGTGCTCGGCGGCGTGGCCGAGCCTTCGACGATCGCCACGACGGAGCCGAGGGTGAGGCCGGCGGCGGCGGCGAGCTGCTGCGCCTTCGTGCCGGCGTCGGCGACGGCGTCGGCGCGGGCGTCGCCGAGCACCGACTCGGGGTCGGCGAACGAGAACGTCACACCGCTGAGGGTGAGCCCCTCACCGACCGCCGTCTGGGCCGCGTCGATGGTGGCGCCGATGGCGTCGATGTCGCGGATCGTGGCATTGACCTGGAGCGACGCCACGTAGCCGGTGACGGTCGTGCCGTCGTCGCCGTAGGTGCTGTAGAGGTTGAGGCCGGTCGTCTGCAGGTCGTCGGCGGCGATGCCGGCGCCGGTGAGCGCGTCGGTCAACGCCGACGAGCGCTGGTCGAGCTGGTCCATCGCCGCCGCGCCGGTGGTGGCCTGCGCCTCCACACCGACGCTGAGCACCGCCGTGTCCGGCGAGACGGTGACCGTTCCCTCGCCCGTGACGGTGATCGTGCCGGTGACACCGCCGGCGGTCGGCGGCGGCTCGGACGGCGCGACGGGAGCGGACTGTGACAGGGCGGCGGCGGCGCCGCCGGCGGCGGCGAGCGTGGCGGCGAGGGCCACGGCGATCGCCGCCGCGGTGCGTCCGGGCCGGGGGATGCGGATGGACATGGGTGCAGACCTCCTCGGGTCGGTTCTGGGCGAACAGGGATCAGACGTCGGCGGGTGGGCGCGTGGTTCCCGACGGCGTGAACCGGTGAAGAGCGGGCGGGTCGTCGGCGGGCACACTGGGGTGATGGTGCTGCCGATCGCCCTGCCGATCAAGCCGATGTTGGCGAAGCTCGCCCGGGAGATCCCGGCCGGCGACGACTGGTCGTTCGAGCCGAAGTGGGACGGGTTCCGATGCATCGTCGCCCGCGACGGCGACGAGCTCGACCTCACCAGCCGCCAGGAACGCCCGATCACCCGCTACTTCCCCGAGCTCGTGGAGCCCCTGCGGGCGGCGCTGCCCGAGCGGTGCGTCGTCGACGGCGAGATCGTCGTGCCCGACGGGGACGGCCACGGACTCGACTTCGACGCCCTGCTCCAGCGGATCCACCCGGCGGCGTCGCGGGTGACGCGCCTCGCCGCCGAGACGCCGAGCGTGTTCATCGCCTTCGACCTGCTGGCGCTCGGCGACGAGTCGTGGCTGGGACGGCCGTTCCGTGACCGCCGCGCCGAGCTCGTGCGCGTGTTGGACGCCGCCGGCGCGCCGGGCGCATCCGCATCGGTCTTCGTGACCCCGGCGAGCACCGACCGCGCCGTGGCGGCCGAATGGTTCTCGGCGTTCGAGGGGGCGGGCCTCGACGGCGTGGTGGCCAAGGGGCTCGACGACGTGTACCAGCCCGACAAGCGGGCCCTGGTCAAGGTCAAGCACCAGCGCACCGCCGACTGCGTGGTGGCCGGGTTCCGCGTGCACAAGGACGGCCGCGGCGTCGGCTCGCTGCTGCTCGGCCTGTTCGACGACGACGAGCGACTCAACCACGTCGGCGTCGCCGCCGGGTTCTCCACCGCGTTCCGCACCCAACTGCTCGGCGAGATGACGCCGCTGACCGAGAACGCCACCGCCGACCATCCGTGGGGTGAGTGGGCGCGCATGCAGCCCGGCCTCGATGGCGCCCTCGGGCTGGCGACTCCGGCCGGCGAGCCCGACGACGGGCAGCGACGTCCCGGCGGCACCAGCCGGTGGAACGCCGGCAAGGACCTGTCGTGGGTGCCGGTGCGCGCCGAGCGGGTGGTGGAGGTGACGTTCGGCCAGCTCGAGAACGGCCGGTTCCGCCACGGCGTGTCGTTCGTGCGCTGGCGCCCGGACCGCGATCCGGCGAGCTGTCGCTACGACCAGCTCGACGTCGCCCTGCCGATGCCGTTCAGCGAGTTCATGACGAACAGGACCGGCGATCGGACGGTTGATCCGAGGCCCGGCGGCTCACCCGGGTGGACGTCGGCCTCCGGCGCGCTCCAGGCCTCGGATGAGGAGACGCCGGCGACGGTCGGTCAGCCGGTGGTGGTCGGGACGGTGCTGGTGGTGGTCGCCGGCAGCGTGGTGGTGGTCGGGCTGAGCGGCGGCACCGACACGTCGGCCGGATCGGCGGCGGAACCGTCGTTGTTGAGCACCTGGAACGGTGTGCGCACGCCGCTCACGTTGCCGTTGGCGAGCGTGGCCTGCACCTCGAACGTCCAGTTGCCGGCCACGTCGAACGGCACGCCGCCGCCGTCGGGCGACTCGGCCGCGCCGCGCCCGGTGAGCGGGATCGGCTGGGTGATCGTGTTGCCGGCGGTGGCGGCCGGCGGATGGAACACGATCTGCAGGTTGGACACGCCCGTCTCGGGGGCGTTCAGCTCCACCCGGATGGCGTTGTCGAGCCCGGCCCGGCCGGGATCGAGGAACAGCTCGAGGTCGAGCCCGGTCGCCGAGTCGACGAACGTCTCGTGCACCTGGTAGCCCTGGTCGCCGTCGCTCGCCGAGCCCTTGCCGGTGGGCATCGTCAGCAGCACGCCGCTGAGCAGGATCACGATGATGCCGATCGCCGCCTCGGTGCCGAAGGCGCGGCGCAGGCGATCGGCGGTCCCGGCGGTGAGATCGCTCGCCCGCGCCAGCTTGACGCGGGCGACCTGGCGGGCGGTCATGCCGACGAACAGCATCGCCGCCACCACCACGGTCTTCAGCAGCAGGATGAGCCCGTACTTGCTGGTGAACAGCTCGCCGCCGACCTCGCGGTAGAGCTGCACGAGCCCGCTGACGACCGTGAGGATGATCGCCGGGTTGGAGATCCGCCCGAACCCGCGCACGGCGTGCACGAGGTCCTCCTCGCCCGGCCCGGCGAGCACCACCCGCGCCAGCAGCACGACGCCGCCGATCCACACCGACATCGCCAGCACGTGCACGACCGAGGCGACCACGCCGATGAACGGCCACGAACCGCCGGTCCGCGAGAGCCCGAGGGTCACCACGGCCAGCGCCGGGATCCCGAGGGCGAGCATGTTGGTGGTGGGATCGATCACCCGCTCCGGTTTGAGCACCACCCAGCCGGCGGCGATCACGAAGACCAGGCGCATGATCGCGGCGCGCCCGGTCCAGTCACCGTCGAACAGGTCGAACCATCCCGACGGGTTGAGCCCACTGGCGAAGCCCTTGCCCTGCACGCCCGCACTGAGCCCGGCGAGGTAGATGATGGTGCCGACGAGGCCGACCACCCAGGCCGTGCGCAGGAACCGCAGCGCCAGCACGTACTCCGGGCCCTCGGGCCACGCAGCGACGATGAGCACCAGCGACCCGAACAGCACGGCGATCCCGAGGATCGACAGCACCCGCCCGAGCCAGATCGACCCGCTCGACAGTCCTTCGGCGTCGTTGTCGTTGCTGGACGAGCTCGAGGCCGTGGTCGTGGCCGCGGGAGCGGTCGCCGCCGAGTCGCCGGTGGCCGTCGCCGCCGGGTCGACCGTGAAGCCGAAGCTCCCGCGCTCGTCGGCGGCGCCTTCGGCGTCGGTGGTGGTGTAGCTGACGTCGCAGTCCTTCTCGGTGATGGCGCCGACCACCGGCACGGTCACCACGTTGTCTGCGACCTCGACGGTGCCGAGCGTGACGACGTTGCCGCCGCACGCCAGGCTGACGATCGTGCCGGTCCCGGTGGGGTTCTCGAACGTGAGCACGAGCTGCGTCGGCGCCTGGTTGACGGTCGAGTCGGCGGCCGGTGTCGACTGCTGCAGCGAGTTGTCGGCGCGGGCGACGCGGCCCGACCCGGCGAGCAGGCCGATGGCGACCACGAGCGCGACGAGCAGCGCCCCACCAGCCGTCGCGAGCGCGCGCCGGGCGGGCTGGGAGCGTCGGGGTCGTGCGGGCACCAGCGACCAACGTAGTCAGCGGCATCGGTCGATCCCGGCCACGCATCGCGCGGTGCCGCGTCACGCGGCTCGACCGCCGGGACCCCGCGACACCCCCTCGGTAGGCTCGCCGTCGTGGCCACCCAATCGCTCTACCGCCGCTACCGGCCACGGCGGTTCGCCGAGATCAAGGGCCAGGACCACGTCGTGCGGGCGCTGCGCGACTCCGTGGCGAGCGGTCGTGAGGGCCAGGCCTACCTCTTCTCCGGGCCGCGCGGCACCGGCAAGACCACATCGGCCCGCATCCTCGCCAAGGTCCTCAACTGCGAGCGCCCGGTCGACGGCGAGCCGTGCTGCGAATGCGCCTCGTGCCTCGAGGTCGAGCGCGGTGTCAGCTACGACGTGCACGAGCTCGACGCCGCCAGCAACAACGGCGTCGAGTCGATGCGCGACCTCATCGAGAAGGCCCAGCTGGGCACCCCCGGGCGACACAAGGTGTACATCCTCGACGAGGTGCACATGCTGTCGAAGCCGGCCGAAGCGGCGCTGCTGAAGACGCTGGAGGAACCGCCGAGCCACGTCGTGTTCGTGCTCGCCACCACCGATCCGCAGAAGGTGTCCGACACGATCCGCAGCCGCACCCAGCACCTGCGCTTCCACCTGCTCGCTCCCGACACGCTGGCCGAGCACGTGCGCTGGGTCGCCGCCGACGCCGGGCTCGACGTCGGCGACGACGCCATCACGGCCGCCGTCAGCCAGGGGGCCGGCTCGGCGCGTGACGCCCTGTCGGCGCTCGAGCTGATCGCCAGTTCCGGCGGCGACGTCGGGGAGCACCTGCGCTTCGATGAGTTCGTCGAGGCGCTGATCGCCCACGACGCCGGCCAGGCGCTCACGGCGATGGCCGCGCTCGTCAACGCCGGGCACGACCCGCGCACCGTCGCCGAGGAGCTGGTGCGCCACCTGCGCGACGGGTTCCTGTCGCTGATGGCGCCCGAGCTGGTGCAGCTGCCGTCGGGCGAGGTCGATGCCCTGGCCTCGCAGTGCCAGCGACTCGGCGCGCCCCGCCTGGTCGCCGCCATCGAGCGCTTCGGCGAGGTGCTGGTCGAGCTGCGCCACGCCCCCGACCCGCGGGTGCTCGTCGAGGTGACGCTGGTGCAGCTGGCCCGGGCCGACGCCGGTGCCGCCGAGCCGGGCGACGTCGAGGCGCTCACGGCGCGCATCGCCAAGCTCGAACGCCAGGTCGCGGCGTTGGGCGCGGCGGCGCCGGCCACCGCGTCGCCGCCCGTCGACCCGACCACCGGGCGGGCCCGGCTGGGCGGCCGCGCCGAGCGTGCCGCCGCCACCGCCGCGCCGACGCCAGCCGCCGCCGGCGCCGGCGCCAGCGCCAGCGGCCGCCGCGCCGGTGCCAGCGACACCGCCCGAGCCGCCGCCGCTCAGCGAGACACCGCCGAGCACTGCGCCGGCACCAGCACCGACACCGGTGGCGGCCACCCCGGCTGGTGACGCCGCGGCGGAGTGGGTCGACGTCGTGCGCCCGTCGCTCTCCGGCCTGGCGAAGGCGCTGTACCACGGCGTCGAGCTCGTGTCGGCCGAGGGCGACCGGATCGTGCTGTCGGCGCCCAACGAGGCCCACCAGGCACGCTGCGAGGACTACATCGACACGGTGCGCGAGCGGTGGAAGCAGGCCACCGGTCGCACCGTCACGATCGCCTGGGCCAGCGGATCACCCGCACCGCCGACGCGCTCGGCGCCCGCCGACGACCCACCGGCCGCCACGATCGACGACGACGAGGAGGAGCACGAGGCGATGGCGGCGATCGACGAGGATGCCGCCGTCATCACCGGCCCGATGTCGGTGGTCGAGCGCGTCGCCAAGGCGTTCCCGGGGGCCCAGCGCGTCGAGCAGGGCTCCTGAGTGGCGAGCGCCTACTCCCCACCTGTCCAGGCGCTGATCGACGAGCTCGGCCGCCTCCCCGGCATCGGGCCGCGCTCGGCCCAGCGCATCGCCTTCCATCTGCTCAAGATCCCCGCCGACGACGTCAACCGCCTCGCCGCGGCGATCCGTGACGCCAAGGCGAAGGTGCGCTTCTGCGCCCGCTGCTTCAACGTCACCGACGAGGAGCTGTGCTCGTTCTGTCGCGACGACCGCCGCGACACGCGGGTGGTGTGCGTGGTCGAGGAGTCGCGCGACATCGTGTCCGTCGAGCGCACCGGCGAGTTCCACGGTCGCTACCACGTGCTGCTCGGGGCGATGAGCCCGCTCGAGGGCATCGGCCCCGAGCAGCTCAAGATCCGCGAGCTGCTCGTGCGCCTCGAGCCGGAGGGCATCGAGGAGGTCATCCTGTGCACCAACCCCAACACCGAGGGCGAGGTCACGGCGATGTACCTCGCCCGTCAGCTCCGCCCGCTCGGCATCCGCGTCACCCGTCTGGCGAGCGGTCTGCCGGTGGGCGGTGACCTCGAGTACGCCGACGAGCTCACGCTCGGGCGGGCCCTCGAAGGCCGCCGCGAGCTCGCCGACGACGCCGCCTCGTAGGAGTCGCGCTCGTAGCATCGGGCCGATGCTGTCGGTCCCCATCGTCCGTCTCGATCCCGATCTGCCGCTGCCGGCCTACGCCCATCCCGGCGACGCCGGGCTCGACCTCGTCGCCCGCGAGGGGGCGATCGTCAAGGCCGGTGGCGGCCGGGCGCTCGTGCCCACGGGCATCGCGTTGGCGATCCCGGTCGGCTACGCCGGCCTCGTCGTGCCGCGCAGCGGGCTGGCGCTGCGCCACGGGATCGGCGGGGTCAACAGTCCCGGGGTGATCGACGCCGCGTACCGCGGCGAGCTGAAGGTGATCCTGCTCAACACCGACCCCGCCGCCGACTACGAGGTGCACCGCGGCGATCGCATCGCCCAGCTGCTGATCCAGCGGGTCGAGGAGGTCGCCTGGAGCGAGGTCGACACGCTCGACGGCGACGACCGCGGCGGCGGCTTCGGCCACAGCGGCCGCTAGTCCGAGCCGTCCCCGGTTTCGTCACAGCCAGGGCGGGCGCTGGAAGTCGGTCGGGTCGGCGTCGACGTCCCACATCAGCTGCTCGAACGCTTCCCACCCCTCGGCCTCGACGAACGCCGCCTCGCGCTCGTGCACCGGGATCAGCCACAGGAACGCCACGACGTCGTCGGCCACCTCGCACAGGGCGAACTCGGGCGGCTGGTACAGCGGCCGCGCCACGGTGAGCCGGCTCATCGGTGAGATGTCGGCGAGCGCCTCGACCTCGGTGAACACGTCGCCGAGCAGGGGCGCTTCGTCCACTTCGAGCACCAGCTCGCCGGCGTGCACCAGGATCGGCGGCACCGCCCCCTCGGGCAACGCCATCGGGGCGATCGTCATCAGCTCGAGGCGAAGGCGGTCCTGACCGACGGCGTGGTCGGACAGGCCGACGGTGCAGTGCACCTCCACCGCCGCGAGATCCGCCGGCGGGAAGTGGGCCACCCGGAACGCCAGCTCGTCGCCATCGGGCGTGTGCGCCCACTCGCCCACGATCGGCCCGAGGAAGCGCTCGAGGTGATCGACGACGACCTCTACGGGTGATTCGCACACCATCCCCATCATGGCCCGCCGCTACGGTCGTCGATCGGTGTTGGGACGGGTGCTCGACGACACGTACCCGTTGGCGGTGCGGCGCAACATCACCACCGTCACCGTCGCCCGCCTGGTGTCGAACGCGCTCTACCGCTTCGCCGCCCCGTTCCTCGCGGTCATCGCACGAGGCTTCGACGTGTCGATCTCGGAGATCGCCATCGCCCTCACGATCGCCGAGCTCTGCGCGGTCGCCTCGCCGCTCATCGGCCACACCGTCGTCGACCGCATATCACGTCGCACCGCGATGACCGTCGGGCTCACCGGGGTCGCCGCCGGCGCCTTCGTCACCGCCCTGGCGCCGAACGTGCCGGCGTTCACGGTGGGCCTCGTCGTGATCAGCGCGTTCAAGATCGTGTTCGACCTCGCCATGGGCGCCTGGATCATCGACCACGTCGAGTTCGCCCGCCGCAGCCGCGTCGTCGGGCTCACCGAGACGGCGTGGGCGCTCGGGTTGCTCGTCGGGGTGAGCACGATGGGCCTGATCACGGCGGCGACGTCGTGGCCGTGGGGCTACGCCGCCGCCGGACTCGTCGCCGCCGTGATGGCGGTGGTGATCCACGCCCGCATCGCACCGGACGCGGTCGCCGGACACCCGTCGCGATCGACGATCGCCGACCCGCACGACGGTTTCGCCCTCCCGGCCATCGGCTGGCTGGCGGTCGGGGCGATGCTGGCGATGTCGGCGGCGATCCAGTCGGTGTTCGTGACGTTCGGCTCGTGGCTGGAGGACGACTTCGACGTCAGCACGGCCGCCCTCGCCGGGATCACGTTCGCGCTGGGTGCGGTGGAGCTCGGGTCGTCGAGCCTGTCGAGCCTGCGGACCGACCGCTGGGGCAAGGAACGCAGCGTGGTCGGTGGTGCGGTGCTGATGGCGATCGCCGGAACGGCCTTCGCCGCCGTCGACACGAGCGCCGTCGCCGGCATGGCCGCGCTGGCAGTGCTGATCGGCGGCTTCGAGTTCGGGATCGTGAGCGCGGTGCCGATCGGCGGCGACCTGATGCCGGGACGCCCGGGCCGCGGGCTCGGGCTGTTCCTCGGCGCCACCGCGGTCGGCCGCGGCGTCACCACGATCCCCGCCACCCGGCTCTACGACGCCCATGGGATGGGCGCGTGCGCCCTGCTCGCCGCGGTGCTCGCCCTCGTGGCGGCCGGCGCGATGGGCGCGCGGTGGCGCCTCGTCGGCCGGTCGCTCGGCCCGGACTCAGCCGCGGTAGCCGCTGGTGATCGGCATGCGGCGGTCGCGCCCGAACGCCTTGGTGGTGACGCGCACCCCCGGCGGGCACTGCCGACGCTTGTACTCGGCGAGGTCGACGAGGCGCGTCACCCGGCGCACGACCGCGTCGTCGTAGCCGAGCTCGACGATCTCGCCCGCCGTGCGGTCCTCCTCCACGTACAGGGCGAGGATCGGGTCGAGCACCTCGTAGGGCGGCAGGCTCTGGTCGTCGCGCTGGTCGGGGCGCAGCTCGGCCGACGGCGGCTTGGTGAGCACGCTCTCGGGCACCACCTCGCGACCGGCGCGGTCGTTGACGTAGCGGCACAGGTCGTACACCCGCAGCTTGAGCACGTCCTTGATGACCGCGTATCCGCCGACGGAATCGCCGTACAGGGTGAAGTAGCCGACCGCCATCTCGCTCTTGTTGCCGGTGGTGAGCACCATCCAGCCGAACTCGTTCGACAGCGCCATCAGCACCTGCCCGCGGCACCGGCTCTGCAGGTTCTCCTGGGTCAGCCCGGGCGGACGGCCCTCGAGGGCGGGCCCGAGCATCTCGAGGTACGCCGAGAAGGCGGGCTCGATCGAGATCGTCCGGTAGTCGATGCCGAGGTTGGCGGCGAGCCGGGCGGCGTCCGACCGGGAGTGGTCCGACGAGTACCGCGAGGGCATCGACACTCCGTGCACGTGCTCGGCGCCGATGCGCGTCGGCGGCGATCACCGCGACGAGCGTCGAGTCGATGCCGCCGGACAGGCCGATCACGACGTCGCTGAAGCCGTTCTTCACGATGTAGTCGCGCGTGCCGAGCACGAGCGCCTCGTACAGCTCGGCGATCGGGTCGAGCGGCGTCGCCAGCGGATTGGCGACGGCCTGGGCGCCCTCGCGGACGGGGGCGGTCGAGATCTCGATCGTCGGCAGCGGTGCCTGCGACTCGCGACCGCGCGGGTCGAGCAGGCGCTGGCGGTAGACCGCGGCGATCGGCACGTCGACGACGAGCAGGTCCTCGACGAACTGGGGACCGCGGGCGAGCAGCGTGCCGTCGGCGTCGAAGGCGAGCGAGCAGCCGTCGAACACCAGCTCGTCCTGGCCGCCGACCTGGTTGACGTACACCAGCGCGGCGTGCGAGTCGGCGGCCCGGGTGGCGAGCATCCGCTCGCGGTACGCCGCCTTGCCGAGGTGGTAGGGCGAGGCGTTGATGTTGACGGCGAGCTCGGCGCCGCCGGCGGCCTGTTCGGCGAGCGGCCCGTCGGGGCTCCAGATGTCCTCGCAGATGCTGACGCCCACCTTGACGCCACCGATGAGGTAGAGCTCCATCGGGTCGGTCTCGTTCCCCGGCGTGAAGTAGCGAGCCTCGTCGAAGACGGCGTAGTTGGGCAGGAGGCGCTTGCGGTAGGTGCCGATCACCCGGCCACCGCAGCAGATCGCCGCCGCGTTGAACAGGTCGTGGTCGGCGTCGACGTAGCCGACGACGGCGGTGCAGCGCCCGGTGTGCTCGGCCAGTTGGGCGAGGGCGGCTTCGGTGTCGGCGACGAACCGTGGTTTGAGCACCAGGTCCTCGGGCGGGATAGCCGGTGACCGACAGCTCGGGAAACGCCACGATGTCGCACCCCGCGGCCTCGGCCTGGTCGTAGGCGGCGAGCAGCTTCTTCACGTTGCCGGCCAGGTCACCGACGGTGGGGTCGAGCTGGGCGAGGGCGACCCGCAGCACGGTCACAGTTCGAGGGTACTGCCCGGGCTCCGCCCCCGAGCGTCGACGCGATGTCGTCGGCGGTGCTCTTCGGGGGGTTCACGGGGGGCGGAGCCCCCGTCGGTGGGTTCACACAGCGTTCACAAAGGGGCAACGGTTCGGCAACGCGTCAGCCCCAGGATGATTCCGCAACCGGCCTCGCGGCGGGCTGCGTCCACCTTGACGTGCCGGGACGCCGGCACCCGACGAACGAAGGATCACGTGGTCTACAAGGCTGAATACATCTGGATCGACGGCACGGAGCCGACGTCGAAGCTGCGCTCCAAGACCAAGATCGTCCCCGACGGCGCACCGCTGCCGGTGTGGGGGTTCGACGGCTCGAGCACCAACCAGGCGACGGGCGACAAGAGCGACTGCGTGCTGATCCCGGTGTACTCGGTGCCCGACCCGATCCGCGGCGGCGACGACGTGCTCGTGATCGCCGAGGTGTACGGCGCCGACGGCAAGCCGCATCCCACCAACACCCGCGCCGCCCTCGTGAAGACGGCGAAGAAGTACGCCAAGCACGAGTGCCTGTTCGGCCTGGAGCAGGAGTACACGTTCTACAAGGACGGGCGCCCGTACGGCTTCCCGATCGGCGGCTTCCCGGCGCCGCAGGGCGGCTACTACTGCGGGGTCGGCTCCGACGAGATCTTCGGTCGTGAGATCGTCGAGGAGCACCTCGAGAACTGCCTCGCCGCCGGGCTGTCGATCAGCGGCATCAACGCCGAGGTGATGATCGGCCAGTGGGAGTACCAGGTGGGCCCGCTCGGCCCGCTCGAGGTGGCCGACCAGCTGTGGCTGTCGCGCTGGCTGCTGTACCGCACGGCCGAGGACTTCGACGTGGCCGCGACGCTCGACCCCAAGCCGATGAAGGGCGACTGGAACGGCGCCGGCTGCCACACCAACTTCTCCACCAAGGAGATGCGTGAGGACGGCGGCTACCAGTACATCGAGAACGCCTGCAAGGCGCTCGCCAAGAAGTGGGAGCTGCACGTCAAGAACTACGGCCACGGCATCGAGGACCGCCTCACCGGCCATCACGAGACGGCACCGTGGAACAAGTTCAGCTACGGCGTGTCCGACCGCGGCGCGTCGATCCGCATCCCCCTGCAGGTGTCCAAGGACGGCAAGGGCTACCTCGAGGATCGTCGGCCGAACGCCAACATGGATCCCTACGTCGTGGCCCGTCTGATGGTCGACACCGTCTGCAGCGCGATGTAGCCAACGACTCGGCGACCGATGGGTGCCGACCTGACCGAACGGTCATGTCGGCACCCATCGGTTGCGCGACGGGCGATGTCCCCGCCCCCTGACAGAATGAGGAGGTGACGGACGAGGTGCTCGAGCAGCAGCGTGACTACATCATGCGGTCGGTGGAGGATCGCGGCGTGCGGCTGGTGCGCATGTGGTTCACCGACATCCTCGGCAACCTCAAGAGCTTCGCCATCAGCCCGGCCGAGCTCGACAACGCGCTGATCGACGGGATGACCTTCGACGGCTCCTCGATCGACGGCTTCTCGCGGATCCAGGAGGCCGACGTGCTGGCGGTGCCCGACGCCAACACGTTCGTCGTGCTGCCGTGGGGTGACCCCAAGAACCCCGAGGCGCGCATCTTCTGCGACATCAACCACCTCGACGGCACCCCGTTCGACGGCGACAGCCGGCAGGTGCTCAAGCGCCACGTGCGCGCCGCCCACGCCGAGGGCTTCACGTTCTACGTCGCCCCCGACATCGAGTTCTTCTACTTCGAGTCACCCAAGCCCAACGAGCGGCCGCGTCCGCTCGACGAGGCGAGCTTCTTCGACCTCACCACCAACGACGTCACCGGGTCGCTGCGCCGCCAGACGATCCGCACGCTCGAGGCGATGGGCATCCCCGTCGAGTACAGCTTCCACGAGGACGCCCCGAGCCAGCAGGAGATCGACCTGCGCCACACCGACGCCCTCACGATGGCCGACAGCGTGATGACGTTCCGGCTGATCGTCCGCGAGCTGGCGGCGTCGCAAGGCCTCCACGCCACGTTCATGCCCAAGCCGCTCGAGGGCGTGCAGGGGTCGGGCATGCACACCCACATGTCGCTGTTCCGCGGCGACGACAACGCCTTCTTCGACGAGGGCGACTCCTACAGCCTGTCGCCCACCGCCAAGGCGTTCATGGCCGGACTGCTGCGCCACGCCGCCGAGATCACCGCCATCACCAACCAGACGGTCAACAGCTACAAGCGCCTGGTGCCCGGCTTCGAAGCGCCGGTCCACGTGTCGTGGGCGCGGAACAACCGCAGCGGGTTGATCCGCGTGCCGATCGCCAAGCGCAACAACCCCCTCGCCACCCGCGTCGAGTACCGCTCCCCCGACCCGGCGTGCAACCCGTACCTCACGTTCGCGCTGGTGCTGGCCGCCGGCATGCGCGGCGTCGAGCAGGGCTACGAGCTGCCGGCGGAGGCCGACGCCAACCTGTTCGAGATCGACGACGACGTGCTCGCCAAGCTGTCGATCGACCGGCTGCCGCAGTCGCTCGCCGACGCCCTCCACGCGATGGAAGGGTCCGAGCTCGTCCACGACGCCCTCGGCGAGCACATCTTCGAGTGGTTCCTGCGCAACAAGTGGCGGGAGTGGCGCGACTACAAGACCCACGTGTCGGACTACGAGATCAACCGTTACCTGAGGTCGTTGTGACGGTGGCCGACAGCACCGCGTCCGATCTCCTGGCGGTGTACAGCGCGTCGGTCGCACCCGAGCTGGCCCGCACGCTCGACCTCGGCGGGTACCGCTGGAAGGCGGTCAGCACGGTGGCCGACGCGGTGGAGGACGAGCCGCCCGGCGGATGGGCCGGCGTGATCGTCGACGCCGCCACCGACGCCGTCGGCGCATGGGCGTTCATCCGTGGCTTCCGCAAGTCGGCGGCCGACGCCGGCGCCACCCGCCTGCTCGTGCTCATCGGTGGCGCCCACATCGGCGACCTCGAGCTGCGCGACGAGCTCTTCGACGACTTCTGCCTGCTCCCCTTCCACCCGAGCGAGCTGGAGGTGCGCGTCCGCCACCTGCTGTGGCGCACCGGTGCCGATCCGCTCCCCGACGTGGTGGAGTACCGCGAGCTCACGCTGAACGTGGCGACGTACCAGGCGGCGATCGCCGGGCGGCCGCTCGACCTCACGTACATGGAGTACGAGCTGCTGAAGTTCCTCTCCCAGAACCCCGGCAAGGTGTTCACCCGCGAGGTGCTGCTCAACCGGGTGTGGGGCTACGAGTACTACGGGGGTGCGCGCACGGTCGACGTGCACGTGCGGCGCCTGCGGGCCAAGCTCGGCGAGGAGCACGCCTCGCTGATCGAGACCGTGCGCTCGGTCGGCTACCGCTTCGGCCAGGCCCGCTGGTCCACCTGACCCCGGACGACGAACGCCGTGGAAGATTTCCACAAGCAAAATCGAGCGTCTACGCACGATTTCGCGTACCGGAATCAGAGATGGGCGCCATCGCTGATTCAGGTACGCGAATTCGTGCAGATCTGCACGAAAATGCTTGTGGAAATCATTGTCCGCTGAGGGGGCGGTGGTCTGAGAGCGGCGGGGCGCGGGTACCGAATCACGTGGCTGACGTGCTGGAAGTACTGCAGCAGGATCACCGGCGCATGGAGGAGCTGCTCGACCAGCTCGCCCGCAGCGGCGACGGGTCGCTGCGCCAGACACTGCTCGACGAGCTCGGGACCGCCCTCGACGTCCACCTGACGTTCGAGGAGAGCGAGATCCACCCGATGGTCGTCGTGATCGACGAGCGGGTCGCAGCCGATGCGACGAGCGACCACGCGCTGCTGCGGACTGCCTTCGAGCGTCTGCAGCAGCACGACGGGGTCGACGCCGACGACTTCGCCGCTGCGGTCGACCGACTGACCGCCGGGCTCTCCCGCCACGCCGCCGACGAGGAGTTCGACGCCTTCCCGCGACTGCGTCTCGAGGTCGACGTCATCGTGCTCGACGCGCTCGGCGAGCACCTCCTCGCCGCCCACCGCAGCGCCTCCGGCCAGCCGCTCATGGCGGCGGACCAACCGCCGATATGACGGCCGCGTGCCGGTGAGCTCGCCGATCCCGCTGCGGTACGGGTCGGATCAGGAGGTCGGGATCCGCCGTCGCGGCAGCCGGCGGTTCCACTACGTGAACGAGCGCACGGGCAAGGAGGCCTCCGCCGACGATCGCCGCCGCATCGCCGCCCTCGCCATCCCTCCGGCGTGGACCGACGTGTGGATCGCGGCGTCACCGGACAGCCACGTGCAGGCGACCGGGCGCGACGCCAGGGGACGCAAGCAGTACCGCTACCACCCGCAGCACACCGCCGAGCGGTCGGCGCACAAGTTCGACGACCTCGTCACCTTCGCCGAGCACCTCGGGCCGCTGCGTCGGCACGTCCGGCGCGACCTCGCCACGCGCGGCCTCGGGCACGATCGCCTGGTCGCGGTCGTCGTGCGGCTGCTCGACCTGACCGGGCTGCGCGTGGGCAACGACGAGTACGTGCGCGCCAACCGCACGTACGGCATCACCACGCTGCGCACGCGCCATGTGACGGTGCGCGGCTCGACGATCCAGCTGCGCTTCCGTGGCAAGGTCACCCACGAGTTCGACGTGCGCGTGGAGGATCCGACCCTCGCCCGGATCGTCCGGCGCTGTCAGCACCTGCCGGGCCAGGACCTGTTCCGCTATCAGGACGAGGCCGGCGAGGTCCGCACCGTGACGTCGGACGACGTCAACCGCTACCTCCGCGAGCACGGCGCACCGAACGCCACGGCGAAGACGTTCCGCACCTGGAACGCCACCGTCGGTGCGGCGAGCGGACTCGCCGCCGTCGCCAAGGACGAGCCGGCGCCGACGGTGCACACGCTGAACCAGGTGATCGACACCGTCGCCCTGGCACTCGGGAACACGCGTGCCGTCTGTCGGGGCAGCTACATCCATCCGGCCGTGATCGACGCCTACTTCGACGAGAAGATCGCACCGAACTGGTCGCGGCCCGTCGGCACCCGTCCCGTCGGTCTGCTCAGCGACGAACGTCGGGCGCTGCGCGTGATCCGGTGACCACTGGTCAGCTGGTCTGCTGCTGCCAGTCCTCGATCTGGGATTCGACGACACCGGCGAACAACGTGGCCCCGTCGTCGGTGGGATGGATCCCATCGCTCAACACGCCGTCGCCGTCGGCGAGCACCGCCCAGTTGCCGATCGTCGCTCGTCCCCGGCGCTGCAGCACCGACTGGAGCGCAGCGTCGAACTGCGCCGACTCGTCGGGCTTGGCGACCACGTAGGTGTTGATCCACGCCACGGGGGTGCCCGACGGGATCAGCGACAACAGGTTCTCGATGGCCGCCTGGTACTCCTCGTCGGTGTCGAACTGCCCGAGGTCGTTGGTGCCGAGCGCGATCACCCAGAGGTCGGGGGTGTCGTCGGCGAGGATCTCGTCGACGATCGACGTCCCGGGCGCGGGAGTCTCGCCGTTGCCGATGCGCCGGCCGACCTCGGCGCGGATCGTCAGATCGACGCCGAGCGACTGCACGGCCTTCTCGATCTCGTCGGTCGACGCCACCGTGATCGAGTCGCCGACCATCGCCACGTCGTGCACCTCCCCCGACGGCGCTGGACGCAGGTCGATCGCCTCGTTCGCCTGCGGGACGGCCCCGGTGTACACCGGCACGGTGGCGCCGTCGGACGCCTCGTCGTCACCGCCGCACGCGGACAGGCCGAGCATCACCACCGCCACGAGCGCGGCGGCGCGCGCCAGCCGTCGTCCTGCGAGGGGGGTCGCCACGGCGGACCATTCTGCCGGGTGGCGCCCGCTTGCGGTCGTCACCGCCGCGTGGTCCGGCCGAGTTCCGCGGTCGCCCGGCTACGCCGAGCGCTGCATCGCCTCGGCGACGCGGCGGTGGGCCGCGAGGCGGTCCTCCAACCCGGCGTGCACCAGTTCGCCGTCACGCACCACGATCCGGCCGTGCACGACCGTGTGCTGCGCCGACACCGGGCCGCACCGCAACCAGGCCTCGACGGGATCGGCGATGGCCCCGGCGAAGCGCGGTCCGCTGAGCGACCACACCGCCACGTCTCCCGCCGCGCCGACGCTCAGCTGGCCGAGCTCGCCGGTGCGGCCGAGGCACGACGCGCCGCCTCGGGTCGCCATCTCCAGCGCCGTACGGGCGGTGGCGGAGCCGGCGCCACCGCGCAGCTTGGCCAGCAGCATCGCCTGGCGGGCCTCCAGCCAGAGGCTCGCGGCGTCGGCCGACGACGACCCGTCGACCCCGAGCCCGACGGCCACCCCGGCGGCCCGCAGGTCGATCACCGGGGCGATCCCCGACGACAGCACGAGGTTGCTCGACGGGCAGTGCGCCACCCCGACCCCCGCCGCCCCGAGACGGCGCACCTCGTCGGGTTGTGGCATGACGCAGTGGGCGAGCCACGAGCGCGACGTCAGCCACCCGGTGCGCTCGAGGTAGTCGGTCGGCCGGCAGCCGAACGTGGCGATCGAGAAGGCGTCGTCCTCGGCGTTCTCGGCGAAGTGCGTGTGCAGGCGGACGTCGAGCCGTTCGGCCAGCTCGGCCGAGCGAGACATCAGCGATTCGGTGACGCTGAACGGCGAGCACGGCGCCAGTGCCACCTGCACCATGGCGCCGTGGCGGCGGTCGTGGTGGCGGGCGACGGCGGCTTCGCTCGCGGCGAGGATGTCGTCGTCGTCCTCCACCACGTCGTCGGGCGGCAACCCGCCGTCCTTGTGCGACAACGACATCGACCCGCGCGTGGGGTGGAAGCGCACGCCGATGTCGACCGCAGCCTCGATCTCGGCCGCCAACAGGTCGCCCGCCCCGCGCGGGTGCAGGTAGAGGTGATCGGTCGAGGTGGTGCACCCGGACAACGCCAACTCGGCCAAACCCACCCACGCCGACAGGAAGGCCCCCTCCGTGTCGAGCGACCGCCACAGCGGGTACAGCGCCGTGAGCCATCCGAACAGCGCCTTGTCGGTCATCGGCGGATAGGCGCGGGTGAGGTTCTGGAACAGATGGTGGTGGGTGTTGATCAGCCCCGGCGTGACGAGGCAATCGGCGGCGTCGAGCACGTCGGTGGCGGGCGGCGCCGGGCCGTCGCCGACGGCGCTCACCAGACCGTCGCGGATGGCCACCCAGCCGCCGTCCAGCTCGCGTCGCTCGTCGTCCATCGTCGCCACGAGGCGGGCACCGGCGATGACGAGGTCGGCCTGGGGTTCAGCCATCGGCCAGGCTGTCGACGATCGCCGCCAGGTCGTCGGCGGTGGTCAGCGGGTTCACGACGCACCACCGCAACACCGTCTCGTCGCCCCACCCGGACGGCGTGACGAACGACGCGCCGCAGCGGAGCTGGTCGTCGCTCCACCGCTGGTAGTCGGCGGCACCCCAGCCGAGGCGGCGGAACAGCACCACCGACAGCTCCGGCTCGACCACCAGTTCGAGGTGCGGCGCGGCGCGCACCAGGTCGGCCCCGGCACGGGTGACGGCGAGGGTCGTCTCGACCGAGTCGGCGTAGGCGGTCGTGCCGTACGTCGCCAGGCTGAACCAGAACGGCAGACCGCGGGCGCGTCGGGTGAGGTGGTGGGCGTAGTCGGCGGGGTTCCACTCGGCGACGTGGTCGTCGGCGCCGTGGATCACGTCGAGGTACTCGGCGTGTTGGGTGTGGGCCAGTCGAGCGATCTCCGGGTCGCGGTACACCAGGGCGCACGAGTCGTACGGGGCGAACAGCCACTTGTGCGGGTCGACGATCAGGCTGTCGGCGTGCTCGACGCCGTCGTACAGGTGGCGGATCGACGGGGCGATCAGCCCGGCGCCGCCGTAGGCGGCGTCGACGTGCAGCCAGGTGCCGGCGGAGTCGGCGGCCTCGGCGGCGGCGCGCAGGTCGTCGACGACACCGGCGTTGGTGGTGCCGGCGGTGGCGACCACGGCGAACAACCGGTCCCGGTCGGCGGCGGCGAGCGAGTCCAGGGTCGCCGCCAGCGCCGGTCCGGTGAGCTTGCCGCGCCCGTCGGCCGGCACGCGCACCACGTCGGCATCCATCGCCCGCGCCGCCTGGGCCACCGATGAATGGGCGCCGGCCGACGCCACGAGCAGCCCCCGGGTGCGGTCGTGGGCGCCCTCGGCGTCGGCCCGCCACTTCCACCGCGCCGCCAGCAGCGCGCTGAGGTTGCCGGCGGTGCCCCCGCTGACGAAGACGCCTCCGGCGCCGGCCGGCAGGCCGGCGACGTCGGCGATCCAGCGCAGCGCCTCGTTCTCGGCGTACACGGCGCCGGACGCCTCGAGCCAGGTGCCGGCATAGATGCTCGACGCCCCGACCACGAGGTCGAACAGGATCGACGCCTCGGTGGGCGCCGCCGGCACGAACGACAGATAGCTCGGGTGGTCGACCGACAGGCAGGCCGGAGCGAGCACGTCGGCGAAGACCCGCAGCGCTTCGAGGCCACCGAGCCCGCGCGGCGTGATCGTGCGGCCGGCCATCGCCCGCAGCTCGGCGACGGTTCGCGGGTGATCGAGTGGCGGAGGGTCGAGGCGGACACGGTCGACGGCGTAGCGCACGATCGCCTGGGTCAGCACCTCGCTGGCCGGGTCGTGCCGGTGCATCGGCGCCAGGTCGGCCACGGTGGCTCAGTCGTCCAGCGCGAGCAGCTCGCTGGCGCCGGCACCGCCGTCGGCGGCGCGGGCGTCGGCGTCGCGACCGAGGAGCGTCCCGAGCACCGCGGCGACCACGCCCCCGCTCATCAGGACGAGCACTGGAATGAGCACCAGCACGACCACGATGGCGACGACTCCGGCCATGGGCACACGTTAGTCAGCGCGGTCCGCGCCGCCCGGTGCCCGCCGATTCTCTCGCTCGAGGACTCGTTCGCTCACGCCAGCGCGGCGCACTGCGATTCGCGGAAGCACGTGGTGAGGTGGTCGTTGACGAGGCCGCACGCTTGCATGAAGGCGTAGCAGATCGTCGGACCGACGAAGCGCAAGCCGCGCCGGCGCAGCTCGCGGCTCATCCGCTCCGACCGCTCGTCGCTGGCGGGGACGTCGGCGCCCGTGGCCGGGCGGTTGCGGATCGGCGCCCCGTCGACGAAGGACCAGAGGAACCCCACCGGGTCGTCGAGCTCGAGCCACGCCCGAGCGTTGCCGACGGTCGCCTCGATCTTGCCGCGATGGCGCACGATGCCCGGATCGGCGACGCACCGGGCCACGTCGGTCTCGGTGAACGCGGCCACGCGCACGGGATCGAAGCCGGCGAACGCCGCCCGATAGCCCTCGCGCTTGGCGAGGATGGTGCTCCACGACAGCCCGGCCTGGGCGCCCTCGAGCACGAGCAGCTCGAACAGCCCGACCGGCTGGCGCTGGGGCACGCCCCACTCGGTGTCGTGGTACTCGACGTCGAGCGGGCGGGCGCCGGTGGCCCAGCCGCAGCGCGGCGGGTCGGTCACCGCCGCGCGGTCACGCCGGCTTGTACGCCCACGCCTCGACCTCGACGTCGAGGCCGGCGGGCAGCGAGGCCACTCCCACGGTGGAGCGCGCCGGGCGGTGGTCGCCGAAGGCCGCCGCGTAGGCCTCGTTGAACTCGCCGAAGGTGTCCATGTCGGTGAGGAAGCACAGTGTCTTGACCACGTCGCTCAGCGCCGCGCCGGCCTCGGCGAGGCGATCGGCGACGTTGCGCATCGTCTGGGTGGTCTGGGCGGCGACGCCACCGTCGACGATCGCGCCGTCGAGCATGCCGCCCTGACCGGACACGATGATGAAGTCGCCGGCGCGCACGAACGGCGAGTAGGGCCCGAGTGGCTTGTTCACGATGCGGGGATCGGACGGTTCAGGAGAAGCTCTGGCCGCACCCGCACGTGCGGGTGGCGTTGGGATTCGTGATGGCGAACCCGCTCTGGTCGAGCCCGTCCTTGTAGTCGAGGGTGGCCCCCTCGAGGAGCTGCGCCGACGCCGGGTCGACCACGACGCGGACGTCGTCGTGGTCTCCGAAGCGGGCCTGCTCGTCGTCGACGGCAACGTCGCCGTCGAAGAACATCTCGTAGGAGAAGCCGCTGCAGCCGCCCGGGCGCACGGCGACGCGCAGGGCGAGATCGTCGGCGCCCTCCGCCGCCAGCAGCTCCTTGACCTTGACAGCGGCCTTGTCGGTCAATGTGATCATCGGTGCCTCCCTGGACTGGCGGATCGACGTGCGTTCACCATCAAATCTAGCCCCGCCCCCGTCGAGTCGGCCGAGCGGTGTTCACGAGGCGCCCGCCCCGACCGGCCCGATCGACACCTGGCACGGGGTGCGGTGGAAGAGCGGGCAGAACTCGACCATGACCGCATCGCCCATCTCCGCGACGAACCCGGCGACGAGCCCGCGGTGCAGCCCGCAGACGAGCTCGGGATGGGTGGCGGCGAACTCGGCGAACGGGCAGTTGGCGAACGCGACGATGGCCGTGTCGGGATCGTCGAGCTCGTCGGCCGCCACGACCGGATCGAAGCCGAGTCGATCGAGGTCGTCGACCAGCGCCTCGAGCGCCGAGGGTGATGTGGCGTAGCGGGCGGCGCGGGCTGCACCCTCGACCGCACCGACGGCGACGGCGTCGTCGGGACCGGCGTCGAGGCGCTCGGCCATCGCCAGCACCATGCGGGCGAGCACCGGCACGGTCGGCGGCTCGAGGCCGAGCGACGGGGCGTCCGCCGCCAACGAGTAGCGGTGCTGGGGACGGCCCACCTCGCCGCGCGCGTCGGTGGTGACATCGAGCAGGCCGACCTCGCGCATGCGATCGAGGTGCGGGCGCACGGTGTTGGGGTGCAGGCCGAGCATCTCGGCGATCTCGGCGGTCACCAGCGGGCGTGCGGCGCGGGCCAGCTCGAGGTAGATGCCGTAGCGGGTGTTGTCGCCGAGGACCTTGAGCACGTCGCGCGAGGGCAGCCCGTTGGGTGTCGGGTCGACGCTCGCCATGACGTGAGATTACACGGCCACAACCGGTAAAATATTCCGGATGGGTGAGTCGGCCGCTTCGCACACGCCGCACGGCGCCGCCGCGACCGCCGTGGCGCCGACCCCCGACGAGGTGCGCGCCGTCCTGGCGACCGTCGTCGACCCCGAGCTCGGTGCCGACATCGTCAGCCTCGGCATGGTGCCCACCGTCACCGTCTCCGACTGCCGGCGAGGTGGACGTCACGGTGAAGCTCACGATCGGCGGATGTCCGATGCGCGCCGAGATCAAGCGCGAGGTCGAGTCCCGTGTCGCCGTGCATCCGGGCGTGCGCAGCGTGCACATCTCCTGGGGCGAGATGACCGCCGACGAGCGCAGCGAGGTGATGACCAAGGCGCGATGGAACGCCCGCCAGCACGCCGGCGACACGCAGGTGCCGGCGTCGACCCGCGTGCTCGCCATCGCCAGTGGCAAGGGCGGCGTCGGCAAGAGCTCGGTCACCGTCAACCTGGCCGTGGAGCTGGCCCGCCGGGGACGCACCGTCGGCGTGCTCGACGCCGACATCTGGGGCTTCTCGGTTCCCCGCCTGCTCGGCGTCGACGCCCGCCTCGAGGGCGCCCGCGACGAGGCCGACGGGCGAGCGCTGATCGTGCCCAACGAGCTGGCGATCGGCGACGGCGTGATCAAGGTGGTGTCGACGGGGTTCCTCGTCGACGAGGACACCGCGCTGATGTGGCGCGGGCTGATGCTCACCAAGGCCGTCGAGCAGTTCCTGCGCGACGTGCGCTGGGGACAGCTCGACGACCTGCTGATCGACATGCCGCCGGGGACCGGCGACGTGCAGATGGGACTCTCGCGCCTGCTCCCGCGCGCCGACATGGTGATCGTCACCACCCCGGCGTTGAACGCCCAGAAGGTGGCCCAGCGCGCCGCCGACATGGCCCGGCGCAGCTTCGTTCGCGTCGTCGGGGTGATCGAGAACATGTCGTCGTTCACGTGCGAGCACGGCACCGAGCACGCCCTGTTCGGCGTCGGCGGCGGCGACGCCCTCGCCGAGCAGATCGGCGCTCCGCTGCTCGGCCGGATCCCGCTCGAACCGGCGATGTCGATCGGCGGCGACGCC
Source organism: Ilumatobacteraceae bacterium (assembly GCA_963816635.1). Lineage (GTDB taxonomy): Bacteria > Actinomycetota > Acidimicrobiia > Acidimicrobiales > Ilumatobacteraceae > Desertimonas. The sequence goes on from CAWFLK010000024.1 coordinate 88,684, forward strand.
GGCCGACCGGTGACCCTCGAACCCGGCGCCAGTCCGGCCGCCGCGGCCTTCGCCCGGATCGCCACCGCCCTCGACGACGTGACCCCGCACCAGCTCGCCGAGGCCGACGACATGTCCGGCTGCTCGGCGCGCCTGCTGGCCGCCGTCGGCGCCGCCCTCGAGGCCGACACCCCGGCGCGGTAGGCCCGGGTCCAGCCGCTCCCGCCGCCATCTGGTCACTCTCCGTCTCGAACGGCGATCTGGTCACCCACATTCTCGATATCGAGAAGGAGAGTGACCAGATCAGGGGTCGCGGCGGGGGCCGACCACGATCGGCATGATCCGGTCGCCGACGGCGGCGCCGAGGACGCGGCCGTCGTCGTCGAACACGAGGTGGGGCTCGATCCGCGCCGGGCGGCCGAGGCCGTCTGCTTTCGACAGCACGTCGGCGACGGTGGCGCACCCCTCCAGCAGCTCCAGCCCGGCCATCGTCGGGGGCATCACCATGATCTCGCCGGCCAGGCCGCGTCGCATCGCCTCGGCCGGCGTCGTCCACACGCTGTCGATCGTCTCGACGTCGTCGTGCACGCCTTCGTGGTGGTCGGGCGGCGCCGGGGCGAGGAAGAAGCGGGTGTCGAAGCGACGGGTCCGCTCCTCCTCGGGGGTGACCCAGTGCGCCACGTAGCGCAGCGCCGCGGTGTCGAGCACCAGGCCGTCGCGCCGGCACAGCTCGAGCATCGACAGCGCACCGTCGTGCACCGCCACCCGGTCGGCGGCCGCGGGAACGGGGAGCGGCGCACCGTCGCGCCGGTGGGCGAGCAGCAGCCCGGACTCCTCGAAGCACTCGCGGATCGCCGCCACCAGGAAGGCGAGACCCCCGCGCTCGACCCCGAGCAGCTCGCTCGCCGCGGCGTCGTCCGGGCCGTCGCAGCACTCACCCAGGCCCTCGGCGCCGTCGAGCTCGTCGACACGACCACCCGGGAACACGTACATCCCCGCGGCGAACGCCGCCCCGGTGTGGCGCCGCAGCAGGAACACCTCGACGCCGTCATCGGCGTCGCGCACCACCATCACCGTCGCCGCCGGGCGCGCCGGGAGCGGAGCCGGATCAGCCATCACCGGAGGGCGACTGCACCGACGGCCGCCGCGAGGCGTAGAAAGCCGCCGCCACGACGATCCCGCCGAGCACCAGCGCGACCAACTGCCAGTGGTCGGCGAGGGCGGTGATGATGCGGGACTGCCAGCGGTACATGGCGTCGACGATCGGGTCGCTGGCGCCGACGTCACCGAGGTCGACGACCACGAAGTAGTAGATGAGGTAGACGCCCGACAGCACCATGAACGCCCCCGCCAGCTGATCGACGTGGCGCATCACCGCACGCAGGACACGGAGCAGGCTCTGCGTGGCGAGGGCGAGGCTGACCGTGAGCGCCACGACCACCAACGCCATGCCGAGGGCGTAGAACACCATGCGGATCACCCCGTCGAGCAGGCCGTCGCGCCGCCCCGGCCGGATGACGGCGGTGAGGAAGATCCCGAGCGAGCACCCGAGCGAGGCGACCGCGTATGCGACGCCGTACACGAACATCGATCCGATGCTGCGGGTTCGCCCGCCGTGGTCGATGTGCGGGGTGGCGAACCGCGGTCGGTAGCCGAACAGGATCGCCGTGCCGAGGGCGAGGAACGCCGCCCCGATCACGAGCGTGAGGTACTTCGAGCTGTCGAGCACCCAGTGGGTGACGAAGTCGTAGAGCAACCCGATCACCACGAACACCAGGAGGAACCCGGCCGAGACCGCCGATCCGACCAGGAGCGCCCGGCGGACCGACGCTCGCTCGTCGACCACACCGTTGTGGGCCTCGACGCCGAGGAAGTACAGCAGGTACGTGGGGAGCAGGATGAAGCCGCACGGGTTGACGGTGGCCACCATCCCGCGGAGGAACTGCAGCCCGAGCAGGTCGGAGGTGATCGCCAGCATCACGAGAGCAGCGCCTCGACGTTGCGCCGCAGCTCGGCCGCGTCGAGCGACAACGTCTGGGCCACGATCTCGCCGTCGGCGTCGACGAACCACGTGGCCGGATAGGCGACCACGTGCATCCCGTCCTGCACCTGGTAGTCAGGGTCCATCAGCAGCTCGTAGTGCACGCCGCGGTCGGCGGCGAACGTCTTCATCGTGTCGGCCGAATCGAGGTCGTTGATGCCGACCACGCGCACCCGGTCGCCGTACTCCTCGTCGACGGCGGCGAACGCCGGCAGCTCGCGAGCGCAGGGCGGACAGGTGGACTGCCACAGGTTGACCACCATCGGGCGTCCGTCCGACACGAGCGTCACCGCGGCGCCGTCGGCGTCGGTGAGCCGGAAGGCCGGCATGACCTCGCCCACCTGCGGCGGGTTGGTGCCCGACGGATCGACGTACTCCCCCGGCTGGTCGAGGTGGATCACGTCGCCGTCATCGTCGCCCTGCGTGGCCCGGGCGACCACGACACCGGCGCCCACCGCCACCACGGCGACGACGGCCATCACGACGGGGCGCGATCGGCGCCACCGTCGATGTGCCTCGGCCACCCCGTCAGGCTACTGACCGCTGCTGCGGCGTCGCCGGGCGACCGGGGCGGCGCCCCTGCTCCGGGGAGCTCGCGGTGGGGGGACCGCTCGCTCCCCGGAGGGGTCGGGGGGATCTCAGGCGACCTCGACCACCGGGCCGAGCTCGTCGATCACCAGCGCCGGACGTGGGCGCTTGGGTGGACGCCCGCACGGCCGCTTGGACGTGACGATGCGCCCGTTGAGCAGGAGCTCGCCGCCCCAGACGCCCCATGGCTCCTCGCGGTCGAGGGCGTCACGCAGGCAGTTGGCGCGCAGCGGGCACTTCGTGCACATCGCCTTGGCGCGGGCGATGTCGACGAGGTCGTCGGAGAAGAACAACGGCGTGAGGGTGCCGTTGCCGTCGGCGCAGCGTGGCCCGACGGTCTGGATGACGGCCTCGTCGGGTTCGAGGTCGGGTTCGGGGAGGGTGCTGATCGTGTTCATGGCAAGTGTCTGTCTCTCGTGTCGCGGCGCGGTCTCTCGTGGCGGGTCTGGGGATCTCGGGTGGTGCTCATGTCGACTCCGTTGGCGGCGGGTTTTGTTCGGTGGGGCGGAAATCGTGGTCGAAAAACGAAATGGGCCGCCGGGTTGATCCCGGCGGCCCTCGGAGCGTTCGCTCGATCGTGGTCTACGTCGAGGATCTCCCGAGGAGCCGGGCGGGGCGGGTGGTGCGGTTGACCTGGCGGTCGCCACCCATGGACCACGGCTTGGCCGAGTTCGCCTGGTCGGCGAAGAGGCCGAGCACGGCCGGGAAGGCCGAGTACCGGGTGGCGTGGGCCGAACGGGTGCACGCGGCGCCGATGCCGACCGCCCCGACGGGCGCGGTCATCGGCAGTACAGCCGTGCGCTCCAGCTCGGTGGTCGGGATCATCAGTTCGGCGCTCCTTCTGTGCGTTGCGTGGGGGACTGGTGCGGCCCGGACGGGCCCGAGTCCCTACACAACCAGAGAGCGGCGCGTTCCGTCAAGCAGGTTTCGCGCAGAACGCGCAGAACGCGCACATTTCCTCGTCGCCGGCACCCACGCCGGGCGCCTATGCGACGTCGGGCACCTCGGCGACGACGATCAACGGGCGGGGAACCCGCGGCGGGCGACCGCGGCCGCGCTTCTCGCGCACCGGCACGCCGTCCACGAAGATCTCGCCACCCCAGACGCCGCACGGCTCGCCGCGATCGACGGCGCCGGCGAGGCAGTGGGCACGGGCGACGCACGGACCGCAGATCGCCTTGGCCCGCGCCATGTCGAGGGGATCCTCCGAGAAGAACAACCGGCTGTAGCTCCCCCGCTCGTCGGCGCACCTCGCGTAGCGCTTGATCACCTCGCTGCGTACGAACATCTCGGAGTCCATATCCCTGTGGAGTCGGGACCGGCCCTTGTGATGCAAAAAAGTTGCGGTCTCACCCGATCGGGCTGTAGCGGAACCCTTCGGGGGTGTCGGCGCGGCGCAGTTCGTCGGCGCGGCGCAGGTGCTCGAGGTGGGCGAAGGTCTCGCTGTCGGCCATCGGACCCTGCGCCCGTGTGGAGAACAGCACCGTCGACACCTCCTGCACGCTGAGCGGGTGGCCGGCGTCGCGGGCTGCGGTGCGCACCAGTTCCAGGCGGGCGAGGTGGTGCTCGCGGATGGCCTTGGCCCGTCCGGCGAGGTCGGCGAAGGGGTGGCCGTGGGCCGGCAGCACCACCGTGACGTCGGGGCCGAGCGCCGACACCTTGTCGAGCGAGTCGAAGAACTTCGAGAGCGCGTCGCCCCGTCCGAGACCGCTGATGTGCGGGGTGATCGTCGGGAGCACGTGGTCGCCCGACATCATCACGCCCTCCGTCGGGTCGAACAGGCAGAGGTGGTCCTCGGTGTGCCCGGGCGTGTGCACGGCGATCCACTCGCGGTCGCCGAGCGTCAGGGTCTGGGCGTCCTCGACGCGCACGGTGGGCCGGGGGATGCCGGCGAATCGGGGCACGACCCGGGCGAGCACGTACCACGCCCGCAGGCGCGGCGACATCTTCATCGGCTCGCCGCCCCACGGCGGCGGATCGAACGGGCTGCTGCGCCGGACGAGCGGCGGTTCGTCGCCGGTCGCGGCGTCGGCGGCCGCATCCTCGGCGTCGAGGTCGCCCGGGTCGAGACGGTCCCAGAACATCTCGAAGCGACGGTGGGTGACGATGTCGGCGCCGGACTCGCTGCGCACGTACGCGGCACCGCCGAAGTGGTCCGGGTGCGAGTGGGTCACCACCACGGTGTGCACGCGGCGCATCGGGATGCCGGCGGTGCGCAGCCGAGCGACGATCGCCCGGCGCGTGGCGCGGCCGGGCAGCCCGGGGTCGACCAGCGCGACGCCCCGGCGGTCCTCGATCAGGTAGCAGTTGGTGTGGCCGAGGCCGGGCATGTCGATCGGCAACTGACTCCGCAGCACGCCGGGAGCCACCTCGACCACGTCGACGCCGGCGTCCTCCTGCTCCTGGCGCGGTGGCCGCTTCGTGCCCTCCATCGCCGCCACCCTATGAACCAGGTCCGGTGCGGGGCGACCCGGGCGCCGCCGGCATCAGTCGACGGCGGCGGTGCGCTCGCGGGGCAGGAAGACGGCCTCGCGATAGAAGCGCAGCTCCTCGATCGAGCTGCGGATGTCGTCGAGCGCGCGGTGCGTGCCGGCCTTGCGGGGCAGGCGGGGCACCAGGTCGGGATACCAGCGCTTCACGAGCTCCTTCACGCTCGACACGTCCACCGAGCGGTAGTGCAGGTAGTCCTCGATCGCCGGCAGGTAGGCGGAGAGGAAGCGGCGGTCGGTACCGATCGAGTTGCCGCACAGCGGCACCGAGCGGGCGTCGGTGACGTGGCGACGGATGAACTCCAGCGTCTGCGCACCGGCGTCGTCGAGCGTCATCGTCGAGGCGCGGATCGCGTCGAGCAGACCGGACTTCGTGTGCATGTCGACCACGACGCGCTCCATCGCCTCGAGGACCGGGTCGGGCACGTGGATGACGAGGTCGGGGCCCTCGTCGACGATCTGCAGGTCGTCGTCGGTGACGATGGTGGCGATCTCGACGATCTGATCGCGCGTGTGGTCGAGACCGGTCATCTCGAGATCCATCCAAACCAGCACGTGATCCTCCCGACCGTCGCCCGACCGGTGGCCGACGCTCGACCTTACCTGCGCCCGGGCACCGGGTGACCGGCGCGACCGGTCACGGCGCCAGCCGTTCGACGACCCAGGTGGCGCTGCCATCGGCGCGCCGGTAGCGAACCCGGTCGTGCAGCCGGCTCGGCCGGCCCTGCCAGAACTCGGCGGCGGTGACGACCAGCCGCCAGCCACCCCAGAACGGCGGACGCGGGACGTCGACCCCGGCGAAGCGCTGCTCGGCGTCGTCGACGAGCCGCTCGAGCTCGCCCCGACCGGCGAGCACGGTGCTCTGCGGAGATGCCCAGGCGCCGAGCTGGCTGCCGCGGGGCCGGGACCCGAAGTAGGCGTCGCTCTCGGCATCGTCGACGCGCTCGATCGCTCCACGCAGACGGACCTGGCGGTGCAGGTCGAGCCACGCGAACACCGCCGCCGCATGGGGATGGGCGGCGAGTTGGCGGCTCTTGACGCTGTCGAAGTTGGTGTAGAAGACCAGCGAGCGCGTATCGGCGCCGCGGGCGAGCACGACACGTGCGTCGGGGTGGCCGTCGAGGCCCACCGTGGCGACCGTCATGGCGTTGGGCTCGGTGACCCCCGCCGATGCCGCGTCGTCGTACCACGCCCTCCACTGGGTGAGCGGATCGGCGGCGACGTCGTCGACGTCGAGGCCCGCCGACTCGTACTGGACCCGACGCGAGGCGAGCTCGTCGCTCACGTGCGGGCCTCGATGCGCGTGGCGCCGCGCGTGTACGGCCACAGCGCCTCGGGGATCGCCACCGAGCCGTCGACGTCGCGGTGGTTCTCGAGGATCGCCGCCCACACCCGGGGCACGGCGAGGGCCGAACCGTTCAGCGTGTGGGCGATGTCGCTGCCCTTGTGCCCGCTGCGTCGGAAGCGGATGTTGGCACGACGGGCCTGGTAGTCGGAGAACCAGCTGATCGACGAGACCTCGAGCCAGGTGCCGGTGCCGGGCGAGTAGACCTCGATGTCGAAGCTGCGGTGGTGGCTCTGGCCGAGGTCGCCGGCGCAGATCTCGATCGTGCGGTAGGGCAGGTCGAGGGCGGCGATGGTGCCTTCGGCGCGCGCCCGCAGCTCGTCGAGCATGGCGGGAGCCTGCTCGGGTGTGGTGACGGCGAGGATCTCGACCTTGTCGAACTCGTGGGCGCGCAGCATGCCGCGGGTGTCCCGGCCGGCCGAGCCGGCCTCGCGACGGAAGCACGGCGTGTACGCCATGAGCCGCACCGGCAGGCGGTCGTCGTCGATCGTCTCGTCGCGGTACAGCGACGTGAGCGGCACCTCGGCGGTGGGGATCGCCCACAGGTCGTCACGCTCGATCGTGAAGGCGTCGTCGGCGAACTTCGGCAGCTGGCCCGAGGCGGTGAGCGTGGCGGTCGTGACGAGCGACGGGGGACGGATCTCCTCGAAGGCGTCGGCGTTCCTGTCCAGGGCGAGCTGGCACAGGGCCCGACCCATCGTGGCGCCGAGGCCGCGGGTCATCGTGAACATCGCCCCGCTGACCTTGATCGCCCGCTCGTTGTCGAGGATGCCGAGGGCGGCCCCGGTCTCCCAGTGCGGCACCTGGCGGTGGGCGGGGAAGGCGTCGGGCAGGCCGACCGGGCCGTGCACCACCGGGTTGTCGGCGTCGGACGCGCCGTCGGGGGCGTCGGGGTGGGGCAGGTTGGGGATGCCCAGCAGGAGGCCGCGCAGGTCGTCGGCGATCGCGTCGTGCTCGGTGTCGAGCTGGCGCTGGCGGTCACCGAGGGCGCGGCTCTCGGCACCGAGCGCTTCGGCGGCCGCGACGTCGCCGTCGCGCCGCAGCTGGCCCACCCGCTTCGACAGCTCGTTGATCTGCGCCCTGGTGTCGTCGCGCTCGGCGGTGACCACCCGCGACCGGGCGTCGAGCTCGGCCGCGGCGCGCAGCTGGTCGAGCAGCTCCGGCCGTCCGCGCCGCGCCATCGCCGCCAGCGTGGCATCGAGCTCGGTGCGCAGCAGGCGAACGTCGATCACAGGGCCGCGACCCTACCGGGGGCCGCCGGCGGATTCTGGGGCGCGAATTCGTGCGTAAACGCTCGAAAATGCTTGTGGAAATCGTTCGGGGGTCAGTCGGCCGGGTCGTGGGGGGCGACGGTGCGGGCGAAGGCCATCTCGACGTCGTCGTAGGTGAGCGCGGCGGGGACGTCGGTGCCGTCGACCGTGGGGACGTCGGTGCTGTCGCCGGCCGCCACCCGGCGGTACGTGTTGTCGGTGGCGTGCGACGCCGAGAAGCGCTTGAACCACAGGTAGATGATGACCGTCCACAGGAAGACCGACCCGCCCACCTTCATCACCGCTCCGGCGAGCTGCTGGTCGGTGGTGGCCGACAGGCCCCACACCCGCACCGGCTGCTCGCCGTACGGCTTGTACACCACGCCGTCGGCGAACGTCAGCCACCCCGCCGGCACGGTGGGGACCACCGACATCAGGAACAGGTAGATCATCTTGCCGGCGGTGCCGATGTGGAACTCCGGGATCGGTCCGCACACCGGCATCCACATCAGCAGCGCCGTCATGACGACCATGAAGTGCAGCGCGTAGTGCAGCGGCCCGTTGCCGAGCGAGGCGTCGACCACGCCGGGGACGTGGGTCACCATCACGGCGACGTTGAAGATCACGCCGGCGACCACCGGGTGGCAGAACCAGCGCACGACGCGGTACAGCCGGCCGTCGCCGATGAGCGTGCGGAACAGCCACTCCGGCGTGGCGAGCAGCGCCAGGGGCGGCAGGAAGTACGACAGCATCATGTGCTGGAACATGTGCGCCGAGTACAGGTACTGCTCGCCGAGATCGTGGATCGGCCACCAGCTGGCCACGAACAGCAACGTCATCGCCCCGGCGAAGCAGCCGATGTTGCGCCGCGTGACCGGTGCCTGACCGGAGCGGGCGGCGACGGGGCTGAGCACGCGCACCATGTAGACGTAGGCGGCGATGAGCGACAGCACGAGCCCGATCACCTCGGGGTGAAGCTCGAAGCGCCACGGGCTCGGATAGCCGTCGATGGCGACCACGGCGATGCCGGTCACGGCACCCATTCAAGCGCCTGGCGGGGTGTCGGCAGCCATCGTCGCCGCCGCAATCTGGTCACCCAGCGTTCTCGATATCGAGAATCTGGGTGACCCAGATCGCCGATATCGAGACGCAGAGTGACCAGATCGGCGGCGGCCACGCGCGCGGTCAGTTGCCGAAGAAGTGGAACGTGGCCAGGGCCGTGCAGTAGACCCCGATCGCGAGGAACAGCCCCGTGTAGAACAGCCAGGTGAAGACGCGGTTGTCGAACTTCAGGTGCATGAAGTAGGCGACGACGGTGAAGAACTTGATCGCCATCAGGATCAGCAGCACGGCCAGGAAGATCGGGCCGATGTCGATGTAGGTGATCGTCACCTCGAGGCCGGTGATGAAGGCGAGGACGAGGGCGATCTTCACGTAGGCGAGGTCGCTCATGTGCCCGGAGTTGTGCGACTCGTCGATCGGGAGCGCGCCCGGCTCGAGCACCGACTCGAGGTTGTCCGTGGGGTTCATCGTCATGCCGGGATCAGGTAGACGAGGGTGAAGATGATGATCCACACGATGTCGACGAAGTGCCAGTAGAGACCGATCAGCTCGATCACCTCGGCGCGGTCGCCGGTGACCCGGTCGTTCTTCAGCATCAGCGCCAGCGACAGCAGCATGATGATGCCGACGCTCACGTGGACGCCGTGGAACCCGGTCAGGGTGTAGAAGCTCGACGCGAACAGGCTGGTGGTGTAGCCGAGTCCCTCGCGGTAGAACGACGTGAACTCGTAGGCCTGACCGCCGACGAACGTGGCCCCGAGCAACGCCGTCACCACGAGCCACAGCCGCGAGGTGCGCCACTCGCCGCGCTGGGCCGCTGACACCGCGAGCACCATCGTGAGCGACGACATCAGCAGCACGAAGCTCGACACCGAGGTGAACGGGATGTCGTAGATCTGGTCGGGGCCGAGGCTGCCGATGTGGCGGCCGCGGTAGAGCATGTAGGTGGAGATCAGCCCGCCGAACAGGAGGCATTCCGACCCGAGGAACAGCCACATGCCCATCTTGTTGTTGGACAGCCCGGTGGTGCCGTGCTCGTCGGGCGCGCTGTGGCTGTGGCCGTGACCGGCCGGGTCGACGAGGTGCGCCTCGCCGGCGGGATCGACGGCGAGCTCGGTCATTCTGTTGCTCCGGCGACCGCGAGCTCGCTGCCGACACCATCGTCGGGCGGCGGGTCGTAGTCGAAGTCCTCGGCGACCGACGGCTCGAGCGCCCAGCCGAACAACGCCAGCACCAGGAACGCCGCCGCCACGACGGCGATCAGGTGGTAGAAGATCACGCCGAAGCCGATGAACGGCAGGGCCAGCGCCACCAGCAGCGGCCAGTACGACGGCGACGGCAGGTGGATGTGGTGGTCGGCGTGGGCTTCCTGGTCGGCGAGGATCTCCTCGGCCGTGGCCACCTGGCGCAGCTCGTGCTGATCGCCCTCGCCGACGTCCTCGTACTTGCGGTGGAAGAACTCGTCGAGCGCGTGCACCTCGGGGATCGAGTCGAAGTTGTACTCCTTCGGCGGGCTGGTGGTCATCCACTCGAGGGTGCGGGCGTCCCACGGGTCGAGCGGCGCCTTGGCCCCCTTGCGCGTGGTGTGGAACACGTTGATCAGGAACAGCAGCACGCCGAGGGCGATGATGAAGGCGCCCACCGACGACACGCGGTTCCAGAACCCGAGGTTGAAGAACCCCTCGCCGGCGCGGGCCTCGGTCCAGATGTACATGCGCCGCGGCTGGCCCTGCAGGCCGATGATGTGCATCGGCCCGAACGTGAGGTTCATGCCGATGATCATCAGGGCGAAGTTCCACTTGCCGAGTCGCTCGGACAGGCACTTGCCGAACACCTTCGGCCACCAGTAGTAGAAGCCGGAGAAGAACCCGAGCACGGCGCCGCCGAACAGCACGTAGTGGAAGTGGGCGACGATGTAGTAGGTGTCGGTCTGCTGGGTGTCCGACGGCGCCACGGCGTGGGTCACGCCGGACAACCCGCCGATCGTGAACTCCACCACGAGACCGATCGCGAACAGCATCGCCGTGGTGAAGCGCAACTTGCCGCCCCACATGGTGAGCGTCCAGTTGACGATCTTCACGCCGGTCGGTATGGCGATCGCCATCGTCGCCACCGAGAACACGGCCACGCTCACCGGCCCGAGGCCGGAGGCGAACATGTGGTGGGCCCACACCCCCCATCCGAGGAACCCGATCGCCACGCCGGAGAACACCACGAAGGGGTACCCGAACAGCGGCTTCTTGGAGAACACCGGGAGCACCTCGGACACGATGCCGAACGACGGCAGCACGAGGATGTACACCTCGGGATGGCCGAAGATCCAGAACAGGTGCTGCCACAGCAGCGGGTCGGCGCCGAGGGCGACGTTGAAGAACGTGGCGTCGAACTCGCGCTCGAAGGTGAGCAGGAACAGCGCCACCGTGATCACCGGGATGGCGAACAGCAGCAGGAACTGGATCACCAGGATCATCCACGTGAGCACCGGCATGCGCATGAGCGACATGCCCTTGGTGCGCATGTTGAGCACGGTGACGATCAGGTTGATCGCTCCGCTCAGCGAGGCGATGCCGGTGATCTGCAGGCCGATCGTCCAGAAGTCGATGCCGTGCGAGGGCGAGAACGCCACGCCCGAGTTCGGCGCGTACATGAACCAGCCGCCGTCGGCGGCCCCGCCGAACAGCCACGACGCGTTGACGAACAGGCCGCCGAAGAGGAAGCACCAGAAGCCGAAGGCGTTGATCCGCGGGAAGGCGACGTCGCGGGCGCCGATCTGCAACGGCAGCAGGTAGTTGCCGAACGCCGCCGCCATCGGCATGGCGAAGAGGAACACCATCGTCGTGCCGTGCATGGTGAACATCTGGTTGTAGAGGTCGGCCGACAGCAGCGTGCCGTTGGGCCCGGCGAGCTGGGCCCGGATCAGCAGCGCCTCGATGCCACCCACGACGAAGAACACCATCGCCGCGACGCCGTACATGATGCCGAGGCGCTTGTGGTCGACCGTGAACACCCACGACCGCCATCCGGTGGCGGCCACCGGCCGGCGGAACACGCCGAGCGCCTTGGACGGCGCAACGACGGACGGCAGCCGGGCGGGCGTGGTCGCCGGGGTCGCCGGCACCGGTCGTTCGATGATGGCCATCTCAGTGCAACCCTGACAGATAGGCGATGAGCTTGTCGATCTGGTCCTCGGACAGGCCGAGGTAGGGCATGCCGCGCGGCAGGCCGTTGGTCGGTCCGAGCTCGGTCGGATTGGTGTACATCGGTTTCATCGCCGGCGCGTTGCGCAGCCACGAGGCGAGGTTGACCCGGTTGAGGCAGTCCGGCGTCACTCCCTGCAGGTAGCGCGCCCCGAACTCCGCTGCCGGCGCATCCCAGACGAAGGGGCGGCAGGCCGCGGTGAGCAGGTCGAACGAGGCCCCGGCGAACGTGTTGCGCGACATCAGGTGGGTGAGGTTCGGCGCCGCTCCGGCGTACACCTGGTCCTGCGGGTGGGCGATCACCGGGTCGCCGTCGCTGTTGACGAGGCCGTTCACCTGGTGGCAGCGGGCGCACTGCTGGACGAACAGCGCCTCGCCCTCGGCGGCGAGCGTGCCCGTCGCCGCCGGCTCGACGTCCGCGATCTGGTTGGCCTTCCACGCCTCGAAGTCCTCGGCGGACAGCGAGACGATCTCCATGCGCATGTTGGCGTGCGAGAGCCCGCAGAACTCGGCGCACTGGCCGGCGTAGATGCCGGGGTGCTCGGCCTGCAGCCGCAGCGTCTGCACCCGGCCGGGCACCATGTCGCGCTTGCCGTTGATCCGCGGCACCCAGAAGCTGTGGATCACGTCGCGGCTCGTGCCGCGCAGGAGCACGTTGGTGTCGGCGGGGATGACGAGTTGACCGCTGGTGACGATCGGCTCGGTGATGCCGCCGCAGCCCTCCTGCACCGGGTAGTCGATCTCCCACCACCACTGCTGACCGGTGACGTTGACCACGCACTGGGTGTCGTCGGTCTTGGAGAGCGCCATCAGCGTGCTCGTGCTGGCGACGCCGACACCGGCGAGGATCAGCGCCGGCAGGATCGTGAGCATGATCTCGAGGCGGCGGTTGCCGTGCGACTGCTCCGGGATCGCCTGGCCGCGGTCGCGATAGCGGAACACGCACCACGATGACGGCCACCATGACGATGACGCCGACGATGCCGGCGATCAGGAACACCGGCCACTGCAGGTTCTGGATCTTCTGGGCGTTGGAGCCCTCGGGCTGCCACGTGTCCTGCGGGGCGTCCTTGGCGCAGCCGGCGAGCAGCACGGTCAGGCCGGCGGCGGCGAGCGCCCAGCGCCGAGCACGGCCTCCCCGGATGCGTCGCGCCACCGCTCCCACCGTATCGATCCCGGCTGGCGGGTGTCCGCCCGTTCGAAGACTCACGGCACCACCACCGCCACCGACTGGCCTTCCACGCCGGGGACGAAGAAGCGGTAGGGCGTCGCCGCGCCGGGCGTGGCGACCCCGATGCTGAACGAGAGGAACTGCGTGCCGCCCTCCTCGGTCAATGCCGTGCACACCTGGTTCGGCATCAGCTGGGTGTCGTCGTCGCCCACCGGGCGGGTGCCCATGTCGAGCACGAGCCGTCGCGACGTGGCGTTGTCGTTGCGGAACAGCACGTTGGACTGCGCCGAGCGGGGGATCGTCAGCTGGTCGGTGGGGCCGGCGTGGCGCAGCCCGAGCGGCAGCGCCGTGAGCGTGCCGTCGGCGTTCAGCGTGATCTGCGCCATCACGTTCGCCTTGGCGGCCACCGATTGCGACGCGTTGTGATCGGCCTCGGTCTCGTCGGGAGTGGCGCACCGCCCCTCCTCGGCGAGCGTCGCCGTGGTCTCCTCACTCGGGATGCGGCGTTGGCCGGCGACCGCGGCCGCGGCGCCGCTGGCGACGAGCGCGACCAGCGCCATCGCGCCGACGCTGCGCACCACGCGACGGTCGAGCCGCGGCTGGTAGGCGAACAGGAAGCCGCCTCCGAGCACGAGCGCGGCGAGGGTGCCGAACAGCACCGGTCCGCTCGACTCCGAGAGCCACAGCATGATCCGGCTGAAGGAGTAGACGACGACCACCAGCACCAGCGCGGCCAGCACCGGGAACTCCGCCGGGTTGGCGACGCGCTCGCGGATCTCGCCGTTGTACTCGGCGTCCGCCGACGCCCGCTCGCTCCACGCCTCGACCATCCACTCGATCGCCGCGGCGAGCAGGAACACGATGCCGAACACGAACACCACCGGATAGGTGACGAGCCCGACGACCAGGAGCACGGCGCCGATCGCCCCGACGACCGGCCACGGGCTGGCCTCGGGGGCCGGGCGGGCGGCGGCCGACTCCGTGGCCGCGGTCGGATCCATCGACGAGACGTTGGCGTCGCGAATGGCGATGGTGACGACGGCCAGCAGGAGGAACGAGGCGAACGCGAAGATCAGCCCGGTGGTGCCCAGGGTGCCGCCACGCGGGAAGCCGTAGGTCCACGCGGCCACGGCGGTGACGACGACGCCGCCGAGCATCAGCTTCATGCCGGTCGTGATCATCTCGGACGTCCGCTCACTTCGTCACGTACACGATCAGCCACACGGCGCAGAACGCAGCCGTGACCGCGTACCAGTACACGAGATGGGCGAGCACCAGCTCCTGGTCCTCGTCGCGGCCACCGAGGATCCGGAAGGCGCACACCGTGGTGAACACGACCCCGATGACCAGCAGCACGAGCACCATGCCGGTGATCGCGTAGAACATCCCGGCGTACCCGCTCGAGGCGATGGGCAGGTCGAGGTGCTGGTAGATGTACACCTGGGCGTTGATGATCGCCAGGCCGAGCAGGCCGACCAGCCCGAGCGAGAGGCTGACGTGCACGCGGTCGCGCCGGCGGATCCCGTAGACCGTCCAGTGCGCGAACACCAACAGCCCGGCGAGACCGGCGAGCATGACGTTCGCCGGAACCTCGGGGATCTTCACGCCGTTCGGCACCCACGAATCGCCCGTGTTGAGCACCTGCGTGCGCAGACGGATGTACAGCGAGAGCATCCCCCCGGTGAGCATGAGCACGGCAACGCCGCCGATGGTGGTGGCCACGAGCACCTGGCGACGCGGCGGCGGGGGCGGGGCGGCGGGCAGGGCGTACGTCATCGGGCACCATCTGAAGGTGCGAGCGACGAGGCGCCAGCCGAGGAGCGGCCAGCGCGGCCTGCGTGGCCGGGGAACGCAATGACGGTCATCGGGCCATCTCCGCGGTGCGGCGGTGAGGTCGAGCATCGGCTCCGGCGACATCACGGTGGGCACCTCGGCGAAGTTGTCGTGGGGCGCCGGCGACGACGTGGTCCACTCGAGCGTCTGCCCGCTGCCCCACGGGTCGGGTTCGCCGGTCGACCGGTGGCGGCCGCGCGGCGGCCAGCGCGCCGAGCATCGCCACGACGGCGATCGCGACGAGGCCGTGGCCGATGGTGACGAGCGTGTTGAGGAACTCACCGGGCCCGTCGTTGTCCCACACCGCGGCGTAGCCGGGCTGGTCGAGGAACCCGGCGATCCCGTACGGCACCGATGCCAACAGGGCTCCGAGCCAGGCCAGCGCGGCGATGCCGAAGAGTGGGAGGTCGGGGAGGCGGGCTCCGTAGGCCTTCGGGATCCACCAGGCGGCGGCGCCGAGGCCGGCGAGCAGGATGCCGTAGACGAAGGCGACGGTGACGCCCTCTTCGAACACCGTTCCCTGCAGGTCGAGGTCGACGAACGGGATGAGCACGTTGCCGACCATCCCGAGCAGGATCAGCGTGATCCCGAGCTTGGCGAACACCAACGGGGCGCTGACGCCGACCGAGGGCAGTCTGCGCTTGGCGCCGCGGGCCGGTTTGCCCATCAGCGCGCCGACGCCGAGCACCATCAGCACGCCGACCAGCGGCACGACGACGAACAACGCGTACACGATGACGTCGCCGAGCTTGGTGGCGTAGTTGTGGCGGGTCATCGCTTCCTGGGTCCACTTGGCCGGGGCGACCGACTGTTGGGACACGCCGGCGAGCAGGCCGAGGGCGACGAAGGCGAGGCCGGTGAACGCGATGCCACGCATCGGCAGCCGCTTGCGGAAGGCGACCGGGAGCAGCTCGGCCGACACGCCGACGGCCGGCGCCGCGAAGAGGGCGAGCACCGGTCCGGTGATGATGAACTCGGTCCAGGCCGAGATGCCCGCCGCCCGACCGAACAGCAGGCCGTTGTAGCGGTAGTCGACGTAGAGGTAGATCAGCACGCCGACCAGCACCGGCAGCACCAACACCAGCCCGAGCGCCCACACCAGCGCCGACCAGGCGAACAGCGGCACCCTCGGCATGCGCATGCCCGGCGCCCGGGTGGTGAGCACCGATGCGGCGATCGTCGCGGCGCTGGCGGTGATCCCCACCAACATCACGACGTAGGCGCCGAGGTACAGCTCGACCATGTCGTGGTTGCCACCGAACGGCCCGCCGTTGTTGAACAGGGCGACGATGAGCAGCACCACGCCGCCGAACCAGGCCCAGAACCCGGCGGCCGCGGCCCGCGGGAAGGCGAGCGCCCGGGCGCCGAGCTGCAGCGGCACGACGTACAGGGCGATGCCGAGGAACAGCGGCACGGCGAGGGCGAACACGAGACCGACGCGGTACCCGGCGAACAGCTGGTTGATCGCGTTCGAGTCGAGCAGCGTGCCGTCGCCGTCGATGCGCTCGGCGCCGAGCAGCACACCGAGCACGCCGACGATCAGCGCCCCCAGCATCGAGGCTCCGATGTAGAGCTGCCCGATGACCTTGTGGTCGCTCGTCGTCAGCACCGTGACCAGGACCGACGGGCGCGCCACGCGAGCCTCGGGTGTCGTCGTGTCGACGGGGTTGTCGAGCGCAGGGTCGGCGGTAGTGCTGGTCATCGCAGGTCCGGTTCGGGCGTGACTTTAGTGGCGCGCCCCGTCGCCACGGAATTTCCTCGAACGCGAGCAGCGCGGTCACGACAGGACGAGGACGTCGACCGTCAGCGCGGCGAACAGCAGCGTGACGTACGTGATGCTGAATGCGAACAGCTTCATGCTGGCGGCCGACGTCGGCCGCCGAGCCAGGGCCACGGTGCCGGCGAGGAACATCGCGCCGAGCACCACGGCGGTGGTGGTGTAGATCCAGCCGAGGTCGGCGACGGGCGCCAACACCAGGGTCGTCACGACCAGCGCCACGGTGTAGCCCACCATCTGGCGGGCCGCCTCGCGCAGCGGTACCACGGCCGGCAGCATCGGCACGTTGGCGGCGCGGTAGTCGTCGGCGTAGCGGATGGCCAGCGCCCAGAAGTGCGGCGGGGTCCAGAAGAACATCGCCAGGAACAGCACCAACGGCGTCCATCCGAGCGAGCCGGTGACCGCCGCCCACCCGACCAGCACCGGCACGGCACCGGCGGCGCCGCCGATCACGATGTTGTGGCGACTGGTGCGCTTCAGCCACACGGTGTACACGCCCACGTAGAACACCGTGGCCGAGAGGGCGAGCACGGCGGCGAGCAGGTTGGTGCCGGCCCACAGCACGAAGAACGCGGCGACTTCGAGGCCGGTCGCGAACACCAACGCCTGTCGTGGCGCGATGACCCCGGTGACGAGCGGGCGGTCCTGCGTGCGGTGCATCACCGCATCGATGTCGCGGTCGACGTACATGTTCACCGCGTTGGCGCCACCGGCGGCCAGCGTGCCCCCGACCAGCGTGATGGCCATCAATCCGAGCGAGGGCCAGCCGCGCTCGGCCAGCACCATCGTGGGGATGGTGGTGATCAGCAGCAGCTCGATGATCCGTGGCTTGGTGAGCGCCACGTACGCGCCGAGCACCGTGCGCGGCTGACGGCGCACCCCGTGCGCTCGCTGGGCCAGGCCCCCCGGCGCCAGGCGCGACGGGACGAGGGGGCGGCTGCCGACGGCCATAGCGCACCCACGTTACGGCAGCGCCCCGATCACCGAGCAATCCCGCTCGTGCAGATTGAATAGCGGTGATGACGAACCCGCCCGGTGACGTCGCCGTGCTCGACGCGCCGGCGACCGACGACGTCACGGCCGCCGACCGGCCGTGGATCGTCCTCGTGTGGAACGACCCGATCAATCTGATGAGCTACGTCACCTTCGTGCTGCAGAAGCTGTTCGGCTACTCGTTGGAGAAGGCGACCGAGCTGATGCTCGACGTGCACACCAAGGGTCGGGCGGTCGTCGCCAGCGACACCCGGGAGCGGGCGGAGATGCACGTGTTCCGTCTCCACGAGCACGGGCTGTGGGCGACGCTGGAGCACGATGACTGACCGCCCGATCACCCGGGCGCGCCGGGGCGGGTACGTGCTGCGGGTGGCGGTCGAGGAGCGCCAGTTGATCTCGCGCCTGCTCGCCGAGCTGCGCATGCTGCTCGTGCAGCCGCCCGAGGGCGATCCGGCGGACGGGCCGACGGCTCGCCTGTTCCCGACGGTGCATCCCGACGATGCGGCCCAGGAGGCGGAGTACCAGCGGCTGATGCGCGACGAGCTCGTCGCCAGCCGACTGGAGGCGATCAACATCGTCGATGCCAAGCTCGGCGAGCCGGGGCGCAAGGTGACGTTCGACGAGGAGCAGCTGGTGGCGTTCATGCAGGCGGTCAACGCCGCGCGCCTCGTGCTCGGCACGCTGCTCGACGTGTCGGAGGACGACGATTCGGGGCCCGACGACACGCCGGTCGGACCCGAGACGCACCTCTACCACTATCTCTCGTGGATCCTCGACAGTGCCGTGACCGCGCTGTCCGACGGCAGCTAGCGCTCGAGCGGCTGGGGCTGCGCACGTGTGAGCGGCGCCCACCGAATCCGGTGGACGCCGCTCACGCGTCGGACGTCTACGGGTGGGAGGTGTCGTCCTGCGGGTTGGTGCCGGCGGCGACCTCGGCGCCGTCGGCGTAGCCGTCGTTGTCGGAGTCGGCGTTCTTCGGGTCGGTGGCGTAGTCCTGGAACTCCTGGCCGTCGGTCAGTCCGTCGCCGTCGGTGTCGGCCACGAGGGCGTTGGTGAGCAGGTCGTGCGCCTCGAGGTAGTCGTCGAGGCCGTCGCCGTCGGTGTCGGCCTTCAGCGGGTCGGTGTGCGTGACGCCGGTCTCGTGGCCGTCCCAGAACCCGTCGCCGTCGGTGTCGGAGTTGTTGATGTCGGTGCCGAGGGCGATCTCGTCGACGTCGTACAGCCCGTCACCGTCGGTGTCGAGCGTCGGGTCGATGGTGGTCGTGGTCGTGCTCGTCGTGCTGGTCGAGGTCGTCGGCGCGGTGGTCGCGGGCGAGGTGGTGGCCGAGGAGTTGTTGTTGCCTTGGGTCGTCGTCGGTGTCGTCGTGGGTGTCGCCGTCTCGTCGACGGGGTCCCCGACGACCGCGACGGCCACCGTCGCCGGATCGGGGCCGGGATTGGTGATGTCGAGCGCACCGGCGCCGACCACCACGCCCGATCCGGCCGGCAGCGTCGCCCCGCCGGCCAGCTGCACCGACCCGGCGCTGACGTGCACGACCGCCGACACGCCCACGTCGAGGCCGAGCGACTCGCCGCCGGCGAGCACGTCGCGCACCAGCTCGACGTCGCGCAGCCCGGCACCGGGCGCGAAGGAGTCGGCACCGCTGCCGGCCTCGATGCCGATCAGCGTCACCGACGACGGGATCGTCGCGCTCAGGGACGCCGGCACGCCGGACGGCACGAACGTCGCCTCGCCGGCATCGACCTGCGTGCCGAGGACGTCCTGGCCGAGCAGCACCCGCGCCGACCCGGTGTCGGTGAGCACGAACGTCGGGCCGCTGGCGCCGAGTGGCGACAGGGGCCAACACCGGCTGGCCGCTCTGCACCCAGTGGTGGTCGCCGTCGCCGAACTCGACCACGCCTTGAGCGATCACCTCGGAGTGGTCGGACGTCGCGGTGGTGGTCGGCGTCGGAGCTGCGGACGCCGCGGCGATCGCCGACACGGCGAGGGTGCCGACGAGACCGGCGAGGGCCGCCCCGGCGAGGTGGCGCGAGCGGGGGCGGTGGGAGGTTGCGGTCATCGGCGTCGACTCCTCGGTGGGTGATCGTGGTCGGTTGGGGAGTGCGACGACGGTAGCGACGGGCTGGTTCCCCACCGGGCGAATTTCCCGGCCCACCGTCGGCTGGGCTGGCCGTCGTCACCTGGTGTCATGATGGTCGCATGCGCATCCTCCGCCATCGTGCAGTCGTCTCGTTGATCGGCGTCGCCGCCCTGTCCGGCGGGATGCTCGCCGCGTGTGGCGACGACGACGACACCGCCAGCACCAACTCCACCGTCGCCGAGGCGCCGACCACCACGGCGCCGGCCGCCACGACCACGATCGCGGTCGTCGTGACCGCGGCCGGCGCAGCCACCACGGAAGCTGCCGGCCCGGCCACCGAGGCGCCCGCCACCGAGGCCGCGGTGACCGCCGGTGCGGCGACCGAAGCGCCCGCCTCGGCTGCCGGCGGCGAAGTACCCGGCTCGGCCGCCGGGACCGAAGTGGGCGCCGGGCACGGAAGCCGCCGCGACCTCCGCATCGGAGGCGACCACGGCGAGCTCGGGACCGTCCACGGCGAGCTCCGGCCCGTCGACGGCCTCGTCGGTCGGCGTGACCGAATCGAGCGCGCCGGGATCGTCGCTGCCGAGCGAGGTGTGCGCCGACAGCGAGGCCCTGCGCGACTCGGTCGCCCAGCTGCGTGGCTTCGACATCCGCACGCAGCGCCTCACCGTCCTGCCCGGCTACGTGACCGACATCAAGGACAGCCTGGCCGCGCTGCGCACCTCGGGCGGCGCGGCCCTCCAGCCGGCGGTCAACGACCTCAAGACGTCGATCGACGACCTCAGCACGGCCATCGAGAACGGTGCGGTGCGCGGCGTGGTCTCGGCGGTCAGCGCCGTGGTCTCCTCGGCCCAGACGCTGCTCGGCCAGATCACCGACGGCCCGTGCCCGACCGTCTCGTCGAGCATCCCGGCCGACACCACCCCGGCCTCCACCTCCTGACCCACCCCCAGACCGAAGATTTCCACAAGCATTTTCGAGCGTTTCTGCACGATTTCGCGTACCGGAATCAGAGATAGGTCCTATCGCTGATTCCGGTACGCGAATTCGAGCGTTGGCGCTCGATTTTGCTTGTGGAAATCTCAGTCTGGCGGGGGCGGGGAGGTGACCCAGCAGGCGGCGGCGTGGTCGCCGGCGACCGGCTGGAGGGTCGGCTCGTCGATCGAGCACTGCTCGACGCGCAGCGGGCAGCGCGGGTGGAAGCGGCACCCGCTCGGCGGGCGGGCCGGGTCGGGCACCTCGCCTTCGAGCGCCTCGGGCAGCACGTGCGAGCCGTCGTGGCGCGGCACGGCGGCGATCAGCGCCCGCGTGTAGGGGTGCGCCGTCGCCGACCAGATCGCATCGGTCGACCCCTGCTCGACGATCGTGCCGAGGTACATCACCGCCACGCGATCGCAGATGTGGCGCACGATGCCGAGATCGTGGGAGATGAACAACAGCCCGGCGTCGCGGTCGCGGGCCAGGCGCACCAGCAGGTTCGCCACCTGCGCCTGGGTCGAGGCGTCGAGCGCCGACACCGCCTCGTCGGCGATGATGATGCGCGGGTCGGCGGCGAGGGCGCGGGCGATGGCGATGCGCTGGCGCTGCCCACCCGAGAACTCGAACGGGTAGCGGCGGGCGATCGCCCCGCTGAGGCCCACCTGCTCGAGCACCTCCGCCACGCGCTGGTCATCGGGCGCCGCGTCCTTGCCGACACCGTCGAACCCGTCGGCGATCTGGCGCCCGACCCGGCGGCGCGGGTTGAGCGACGCGTACGGGTCCTGGAAGATCATCTGCATCCGTCGCAGCTCGGTCGGGCGCGCGCCACTCCCGAGCGGCGGCACGTCGGAACCGAGGAACGTCACGTCGCCGCCCGACCGCGGCACCAGCCCGATGGCGGCGCGGGCGAGGGTCGACTTGCCGCACCCCGACTCGCCGACGAGGCCGACCACCTCACCGGGGCCGACCTCCAGGTCGACGCCGACCACCGCGTGGACGGGTGGGCGATGCGGCCGCTGGTAGCTGACGCTGAGCTGGCGCAGCTGCAGGGTCACGCCGACCCGATCGAGACGAGCGGATCGACGACGCACGCCGACGTCCGGTCGGTGCCCGTCGGCGCGAGCGCCGGCACGGCTTGCGTGCACCGCGGCTCGGCGTAGTTGCAACGCGGGGCGAAGGCGCACCCGGGCGGGCGGCGCTCGGGCGGCGGCGGCTCGCCGCGGATCACCCTCAGCTCGCTCCCCCGCTCCGACTGGTCCGGCAGGCTGTCGAGCAGGCTGCGGGTGTAGGGATGGCGCGGGCCGGCGAGCAGCTCGCCGGCCGGACCGGACTCGACGATGCGGCCGGCGTACAGCACGTGCAGCTCGTCGGCGAGCGCCGACATCACACCGAGGTCGTGGCTGATCATCAGCACGGCGAGGTCGCGCTCGCGCCGCAGGCGGTCGAGCAGGCGCAGGATGCCCGCCTGCACGGTGACGTCGAGCGCCGTCGTCGGCTCGTCGGCGATCAGCAGCTTCGGGTCGCACGCCAGCGCGCTGGCGATGGCGATGCGCTGGCGCATGCCGCCGGAGAACTCGTGCGGGTAGCTCGCCAGCACGCGCTCGGGATCGGGGAGCCGCACCGTCGTGAGGAGCTCGACGGCACGGGCGTCGGCGTCCTTCTGCGACAGGCCGAGGTGCACCCGGACGTGCTCGGTGAGCTGACGCCCGACGGTGAGCATCGGGTGCAGCGACGTCATCGGGTCCTGGAACACGATGGCGACCTCGCGCCCGCGCATCCGCCGCAGGCGTGACGACTTCATCCGCAACACGTCCTCGCCGGCGATGCGCACGGCGCCGGTGGCACGCGACCGGTCGGGGAAGAACCCCATCGTCGACAGGCCGGTCAGCGTCTTGCCACTCCCCGACTCGCCGGCCAGGCCGACCACGCGACCGGGCGCGACCGCCAGCGACACGCCGTCGACGAGGGCGATCTCGCGGTGGTCGCCGGCGCGCAGCAGGATGCGCAGGTCCTCGATCTCGAGCAGGGCGGTCACGCCGTCATTGCGTTCCCCGGCCAGCGACGAGGCGCCAGCCGATGGCCGCTCCTCGGCTGGCGCCTCGTCGCTCGCACGCCCACGACGGCAGCTCGTCATCATCGGCCGTCGGTCTCGATCGTGCGCGACGTGCGCGGGTCGAGGGCGTCGCGCAGGCTGTCGCCGAGGAAGTTGAACGCCATCACGACGCTCAGGATCGCCAGCCCGGGGAACATGCCGATCCACCAGCGGTCGAACGTGCGCGCCCCGTCGGCCACCATCGCACCCCACTCCGGCGACGGAGGGCGGGCGCCGAGGCCGAGGAAGCTCAGGCCGGACAGCAACAGGATCGCGTCGCCCAGCTGCAGCGTGGCGAGCACGAGCACCGGCCCGTACACGTTGGGCATCACGTCGACCACGAGGGCGCGCCGGTTCGACGCGCCGAGCAGGCGCGACGCGGCAACGAAGTCGCGGCCGCGGAACGTGAGCACGAGGCTGCGCACGACGCGTGCGTACGCCGGCCAGGCGACGATCACCACGGCGAGCACGGCGTTGCGCAGTCCCGGGCCGAGCGACGCGACCACCGCCATCGCCAGGATGATCGGCGGGAAGGCGAACACCAGGTCGGCGATGCGCATGATCACGCCGTCGGCCACACCGGCGAAGTAGCCCGCCACCGACCCGGCGACGCCGCCGATCGCCAGCGCCATGTATCACCAGCAGCAGCGCCAGCGGGATCGTGACGCGAGCCCCGAGGATCACCCGGCTGAGCACGTCGCGCCCGAGTCCGTCGGTGCCGAACCAGTGCGCTCCGTTCGGGCTCTGGAAGCGCTCGAAATCCTGGGCGTTGGGGTCGAACGGGGCGATGAGGTCGCCGAACACCAGCAGCACCGCCCACATCGCCGCCATCACGATCCCCGCCACGGTGAGCGGACGGCGCAGCGCGGCGCGCCGCCGCCGGCGACGGGGACGCCGCTGACCGACGGCGACGGCCTCGTCGAGCGTCGGCTCGGCCGTGAGCACGTCGACCACTACAGGCGCACCCGCGGGTCGATCACGCCGTAGAGCACGTCGACGACGAGGTTGAGCACGATGTACACCAGCGCCACGAACAGACCGACCCCCATGATCGCCGGGAGGTCGAGCGTGGTGGCGCTGAGGTAGGCGTAGGTGCCGATGCCGGGCCAGTTGAAGATCTTCTCGATCAGCACGGTGCCGGCGAGCAGCCCGGCGAACGTGACGCCGATGACCGTGATGATCGGCACCAGCGCCGCCCGCAGCACGTGGCGGGTGACGATCGTGTGCGTCGGCAGGCCCTTGGCGTACGCCGCCCGGACGTAGTCGTTGCCGAGCACCTCGAGCACGGCGCTGCGGGTGAAGCGGGTGATCAGCCCGAGGGCGTAGATGGCGAGCACCAGCGCCGGCAGCAGCAGCCGCATCAGCGCGTCGCGGAACGTCGACAGGTCGCCGTGCAGCAGGGCGTCGACCGTGTACAGGCCGGTGATGTGTCCCGGCGGGATGGCGCCCGGCGGGAGGCGACCGGAGCCGGGGAAGATCGGCCAGCGGAACGTCAGGCCGTAGAGCGCGGCGAGCGACAGCCAGAACAGCGGTATCGACACGCCGATGAGCGACACGACGCGCAGGAACCAGTCGACCGGCCGGTCGCGGCGGAACGCCGCCAGCGTGCCGAGCCCGATGCCGATGACCATGCCGATGGCGATGGCCGTGCCGGCGAGCTCGAGCGTCGCCGGCACGAACTCGGCCAGGTCGGTGCGCACCGGGCGGTGGCTCTGCTGCGAGTCGCCGAGGTCACCCTGGACGACGTTGCCGAGGTACGTGAAGTACTGCACCGGCAGCGGCTTGTCGAGGCCGTACCGGTGGTTGAACGACGCCACCGCCTCCGGGTCGGCGATGGCCCGCTGGCCGAGGTTGGCCGCCGCCGGGTCACCGGGCACCACGTTCGTGAGCACGAACGTGACGAGGGTGATGCCGAGCAGCAGGAACAGCGCCGCGACCAGGCGGCGGCCGACGAAGCGCCCCATCAGCGCCGACGCGATCGCGACGAGCGATGATGACCGCGCATTCGGTCATCATCGCTCATCGCGGGGATCACGCGGGAGCGAGCAGCGCGGACGTCGAGCGTGAGCGTCGGGTGGAACTCCGCGCCGGTGACGCGGTCGGTCACCGACACCACCGCCGCCTCCGGCTGGAACAGCGGGAAGAACGGCCCGGACTCGTTGAGCTGCTGCTGGAACTGTTCGTACAGCGGCGCCCGCTCGGCGTCGTCGACGGTGGTGGCCGCCTGCTGAGCCACCGCCTCGATGTCGGGGGCGGCGCCCTCGGCCCAGCCGGCGCGCAGACCGACGAGCTGCCCGGGGCCGAACACGAGGTAGTCCTGCGGGTCCGGGTAGTCCGGGTTCCACAGCCACAGGCCCATCTGCTCCTTGCCGGCGCGGTAGTTCTCGAGCGTGGTCGCCATCGGGCCGGGAACCAGCTCGACCTTGATGCCGACCTCGTCGAGGTTGGCCTCGATGCGCTCGGCGAGCGGCCCGAACGCGAGCCCGTTCGACGGTGAGGTCGCTCGGGTACTCGAGCTGGACGGTCGCATCGGCGCAGTCGCAACGGGCGAGCGCCGCCTTGGCCCGGTCGACGTCGCGAACGACCGCCTGGTCGGGCGACAGGGCCCCGAGGAACGAGTCGGGGATCACGCCCGGCGCCTGAACGGCGCCGGCGCCGGCGAGGTCGAGCAGGCCGGCGTAGTCGAGCCCGTAGCGGACGGCCTCGACGAAGTCGGGGTTCGACGTCACCTCGGACACGCTGGGGTCGGCGTTGGCGAACAGGAAGAAGATCGTCGGCGACGCCGTCTCGTCGATCGTCAGGCCGTCGGCGCTGCGCAGCGACGACAGCTGGTCGCTGGCGAGGTCCATCACGATGTCGGCGTTGCCGTTCTGCACGTCGATCGCCTGCGTCGTGCCGTCGCTGTTGCGGAACACGATGCGGTCGAACGTCGCCGGGGTCGGACCGACGTAGGCGTCGTTGCGGGCGATGACGGTCTCGCTCGTGGTGCTGAAGCTCTCCAGCACGTAGGGACCGGAGCCGGCCGACGTCGAGTTGAGGTACTCCTCGGCGGTGTCGGCGGTGTCGGCGCCGGGCTGGTCGGTGCCGCCGTTCGCCATCACCACCTTGCTGTTGACGATGCCGAGCGCCGGCGTCGGCAGGATGCGAGGCAGCGCCGGGTTGGGCTGCTCCGACGTGAGCACCACCGTGGTGTCGTCCTTCGCCTCGGCGGTGACGCCCTTCCATCAGGAACGAGCGGTTGCCCTTCAGCTCGCGCACGCGGTTGAGCGAGAAGGCGACGTCGGCGGCGGTCAGCGGCGTGCCGTCGGAGAAGACGGCGTCGTCGCGGAGCGTGAACGTGTACTGGGTGGCGTCGTCGTTGACCTCCCAGCTCGTCGCCAGGCTCGGCTTGGGCTCGGTCACGTCGTTGTTCTCGAACGTGAGCAGCGTGTCGTAGATCGCCGGGACGATGATGTTGCCCGGTCGTCTCGTACTCACGGCCCGGGTCGAGCGTGGCCAGGTCGAAGCTCTTGCCGATCACCAGCGTGCCGCCGCCACCGCCACCACCGCTCGTCGCCGGGGCGCGGCTCGCGGCCGGTCCCGACGCGGCACCGGTGAGGGCCGGGCCGACCGCCAGCACGCCGACCGCGGCGAGTGCCACCGCGAAGGCCCGTCGTGTCCTCCTACCTGCGCTCATCCATCTCCCCCTCGTTGGTGCGCGCGGTGCGAATCACCGCGCGAACGTTCGCGCGGAAGATTGTCAGACGGTCGCGATCGGCGCAACCGGAGTGCACGACGGCCCGAGACAGGGGCTCGAGGGCCGTGCGGGCGGCGGCGGTCAGTCGTGGGGGCAGGACCCGACCATCCAGACCGCCTGGCCATCGACGATCGCCAGCCAGGCGTCGCTGAACAGCGTCGGGTCGTCAGCGGTCGCCGCGGCACCGTCGGGCACGCGACACTCCGTGCGCACGCCGCCGTCGGGCAGTTGCTCGACCGGTACCGCCTCGGCGGGATAGATCGCGAAGTTGGCGGAGACGGGGACGTTCCGAGTCCGGGTGGAGTTGTTGACCGTCCACGTGCCGTCGATGTACGGCGGGCTGGCCTCGTCGGGGTGCTCGGCGAGGTACTGCTGGTACAGCTGCGTCGCCAGCTCGCCGTAGAACAGGCAGCGCACGTCGAACGCCAGCACGTCGGCGGTGGCCGAGATCGACCTGGCCGTACCACAGCCCGTCGGGGATCGTGTCGGGCAGGTCGCCTTGACCGCCGCACCCGGTGCCCTCGACCGGCTCGGTACCCATCTGCGGCACGTGCCAGAACGTCCACGGGAACGAGAACGACGCCGAGATCGGCACCGACGAGGCCGGCGGTTGGGCGCCGGTCGGTGGCGGCGCGACGGTGGTCGCCGGGGCAGCGCGTCGTCGGCGGCGACGCCGTGGTCGGCGGGGCCACCGTGGTCGTTGCCGCGACGGTCGTCGGCCGGCGACCGTGGTGGCAGGCGCAGCGGTGGTGGCCGGCGGCGGCCGTCGTCGGCGGCGCGGCCGTCGTCGTCGGCGCGGCCGTCGTGGTCGGCGGCGGCCGTGGTCGTGGTCGTGTCGGACGGCTCGGTGCCCGGACGGTGCAGCACGACCGCGACGCCTCCCTCGGTCGACCGGCGTCGTCGCCTCCGTCGGCGGAGGTTCGGTCGACGACGTGTCGGTGGCGTCGGGCGCCGCGCTGGCGCTCAGCACGAGGTTGTCCCCGGCGCACGCGATCGCGAACGACGCCGCGCCGAACGTCGGCGCGAGCGCGGCGAGCAGGGCGGGATCGTCCGCCGCACCGCCACCGCTCAGCTCGATGTCGCTCACCGAGACGTCGGCCTGGATCGCTGCGTCGATCGCCACCCCGCCACCCACGGTGTCGTAGAAGCCGTACGCCTGCCCGCTCAGATCGGCGGTGACGTCCTGGCCCTGGTACTCACCGTCGACCGCGGAGGCGGGCCGTTGGGTCCACACGCCGTCGCGGAAGTCGATCGTGCTCCGGGCGTACTCGAGCGACGTCGTCGTCGGCGAGTCGATCCACGTGTCGAGCACCCACGTGCCCTCGAGACAGTCGAGCGACGCTGGGCGCTGCGGGATCGCTGGGATCTCGGCGGGCGGCTGCGGTGCCGCGTCGGAGCGGGTGAGGGTGATCGTCGTGCCCCCTGCGGTCGTCAGCTCGGCCGATGTCGCGTCACACGAGACGGTCATCGGCAACTCGGGGAGGAGCGCTTGCGCACCTTCGGATGCCCCGCCCGGGATGCCGGTCAGGCCGCCCGTCACCTGATCGGCGTACCAGCGGATCGTGCCGTCCTCGAGCGACGGCCATGGCCCCGACGCCGTTCAGCGCCACCGGGTAGGTGGCGCCGGGCGTGTCCGGGTCGAGCGTGCCGGTCGCCGACCCGTCGGCGCTGGACACGACGAGGTAGCCGGCACCGAGCTCGATCTGCACACCGGTGAGGGCGAGCTGCAGGCCGTTCGAGCGCCGACGTGTACGTCGAGTAGGTCCACACCCCGGTCAGGCACTCGCTCGGTGGCGTGGCACCGGGTCGAACCGCAGCTGTCGGCCCGGCGGCGACCGCGGCGCCGGCACCGGCGAGAACCAGCGGGGTCACCATCGCCGCCACCCATCGCCGCCGTGGTCGTCCGAGCTGGCTGCCATCGGCCGATCTGGTCACTGTGGTTCTCGATATCGAGAACGTGGGTGACCAGATTGCCGTTCGAGGTGGGATCCGGTTGGTGCGTGCTTTTCGTGTGGCATCGGGCCCTCCCCGCGGCCGACTGCGTCGACACCGACCGTACGCCCAGCGCCATCGCGGGTGTTGGCAGTCGCCACGGGTCTCTCGGGCAGACCATCCGCGGCGCGGAAAGTCACCGGGGGTATTTTCGGGTGCGGCCGGTGTCCCAGGCCGGCGCTGCAGATGGGTCCGAGCTCAGGGAGACGACATGAACGCAACGGATCAGCGACCGCTTTCGCCGCCGGGATGCAGCGACGTCGACGCCGAAGGGCATTGGTCGGGTTGTGCGCGGTGCTGGCTGCAGCTGCTGGCTCCCGGGGTCGCCTGCGGCAGCGGTGACCGGTGGGCAACCCGACAACGGCCGACATCCTCAGGTCGCGTTCTTGATGGCGGAACTGCCTGACGGCATCACCTTCTGCACCGGAACGCTGATCTCGCCCACGGTGATCCTCACGGCCGCACACTGCACGTCGTACTGGGACGACCTGGACATCGCTGAGGTGCAGGTCTCGTTCGACGACCGGGTCACCGCCGGCGGAACGTTCTATACGTCGACCGAGTGGCACACCCATCCCGACTACTCGGACTCGGCGTGGCCGTTCACCACCGACATCGGTGTGGTGGTCCTGCCCGAGGCGGTCGGTTACGCACCGGCGACGCTCCCGGAGGAGGGTGTACTCAACACCCTCATCCCCGACAGCGGGGCCGCGAACAACCAGAAGTTCGTCGATGTCGGCTACGGCCAGACGGGAGTCGACACCGGTGGCGGCCCGCCGCAAGCGTCGTTCCCGTTGCAGCGGCGCATGTCGGTCCAGACCTTCCACCCGGGCAAGAACGACCTCGTCGGCGTGACCCACGGCCTGGGACCGCAGCTCCTGATGCTCAAGGCCAACCCCAGCTCGCGCCATGGCAGCGGCTGTGGCGGCGATTCCGGCGGACCGATCTTCCGCGACGGCACGTACACGATCGTGGCGATCCACACCGGAGGGTACCGGCTGGGCTTCGACGGTCAGTTGTGCGGTCGGCTCTCGTCGCTCAATCACCGCGTCGACACGCCGGCCGTCCTCGACTGGCTCGCCCAGTACGTCACACCGACCTGAGCGCCTTCGTCCGCCTCGACCTCGTGCGAAGAGGAGTACCGCCATGGGCGCGTGACCGCCCGGGACGACCCCGACCGCCCCGGTCGTCACAACGAGCGGGCGATTTCCTGGGTGGTCGAGCCCGGCGTCGATCCGGGGACCTTCCGCTTTTCAGGCGGATGCTCTGCCGACTGAGCTACTCGACCGTGTGCGCGATGACCTTCCCGAGCGCTGCTCGGAGAAGGTCCTCGCGTTGCGGTCCCGACGGGACTTGAACCCGCGACCTCCGGCTTGACAGGCCGGCGTGAACTCCAGACTTCACCACGGGACCTCGAACTATGGCACCCCCAACGGGATTCGAACCCGTGCCGCCACCTTGAAAGGGTGGTGTCCTAGGCCGCTAGACGATGGGGGCTCCGTCGCCTCCGGTTGAGAGCACGATGACGTTATCAGTGCGCCACCAGGGTTCCTCACCGGCTTCGGCGCCGCTCAGGACGTCTGGATGCAGGCGTCGGTCAGCGTGCCGTAGTCGGTGACGATGCTCGACGAGTCGGGCACCACCTTGTCGTCGAGCGTCTCGGTCTTGGCCACGGTGAAGTCGTGCGTGAGGCGGCGCGACACGACGTGCCACGTGCCGTCGGCCTTCTGCACGGCGTCGTTGAGGACGTAGTACACGCTGCCCATCGCCCCCTCGCAGTCCATGCCGGTGACGTGGCCCGGCGGCCTGCAGCTCGACCCACTGGAACGGGTCGCCGTCGTACGTCCACTGCCCGATGCAGTAGTTCTGGTGGTTGGTCAGGAACGTGAAGTTGCGCTGGATGCCCCGGTCGTTGGCGCCGGTGCCGATCGCCATCACCGCCAGGGGCGGAGGCGTCGGCGCGCCACCGGCGTAGTCGATGTCGGAGAAGGCGATCGACATCGCATCCTGCACGTCGAGTTGCACCGGCGTGATGCTCGCCGTGTGCTGCACCGACGACGTGGCGTAGACGTACCACGCGCCGCCGAGGGCGTACAGCGTGACGGTGTCGGCCACGACGTCGCCGTCGATGTCGCCCGAGATCGTCTGCTCGTTCGTCGCCCCGTCGGGCACGGAGAGCCCCGCCGCGCACTGGGCACCGCTCGGCGCGCTCGGCGCCGAGGTCGCCGACGAAGTGGTGGTGGTCGTGTCGTGTCGCCGGGCGTCGCCCCGCTGACCGGCGGATGACCACAGCCGACGATGTTGCCGTACTGGTCGGGGAACGCCGGGGAGTCGGCGACGTCCTGCTCGGGCAGGAACTGGATGTCGGCGGTCGTGAAGTTGTGGGTGAGCCGCCGCGTGATCACGTGCCACGACCCGTCGTCGTTCTGCTCGCTGTCGAGGAGCGTGTAGTAGATGGTTCCGGCGGCGCCGTCGCACACCATCCCCGTCATGTGCCCCGGCGTCTGCAGCGCCACCCACTGGAACGGCTCGGCCTTGTAGGTCCACTGCTGGATGCAGTACTGCGGCGTGTTCGTGAGGAAGGTGAAGTTGGCGAGGATGCCCTTGTCGTTGGCACCCTGCCCCGTCGCCATCACCGCGACCGGGGGCGGGGTGGCGGCACCCGCCGAGTGGTCGATGTCCTCGAAGTTGATCGACATCGTGTCGTGGACGTCGATGCTCACGACGGCGTCGCTGTCCCAGCCCTTGACCGACGACGTGGCGTGGACGTGCCAGGCGCCGTCGAGCGAGTAGAGCGTCACGGTGTCGTCGACCACGTCGCCGTCGATGTCGCCGGTGATCGTCTGCACGTCGGTGGCGCCGGCCGGGATCGGCCCGCTTCCCGGGCACGGACCGGCGGTGGCGGACGCGGCACCCCCGGCCGCCGAGGTGGTCGGCGCCGCGGTCGTCGGGGCAACGGTCGTCGTCGCGGCCACGCTCGTGGTCGGGGCCGCAGTCGTCGGCGCCACGGTGGTGCTGAGCGCCGTGCCGGCCGGCCCGGGCGCCGGGCCCTGACGCTGCGGAACCTCGGGGGTCGCCGCCGGCTGGTCGCCACCGCCGTCGTCGCGCAGCGTGACGGCGAGGGCCGCCAGCCCGATCACGGCGAGGCACGCCGCGGCGACGATCGCCGCCGGCAGCCGCCAACGGACGGTGCGGGCGCGGGCGTCGCCGACGGCACGCACGTGGGCGGCACGTCCCGGAGCCGGCGCCGTGGCGACGATGTCGGCGAGCGCCGAGCGGATCGCGTGGTCGAGCGGGTCGTTCATGCCAGCGCCTTTCGGAGGGTGTCCCTGGCCCGTTCCAGGGTCTTGTGCACGGAGCCGGGCGACAGGCCGAGCTGTTCGGCGATCGCCCGTTCGGGGAGGTCCTCCCAATAGGCGAGGTACACGACGGCGCGCTGGGTGACGGTGAGCTTCGCCACGGCCCGGCGCACGTCACTGAAGTCGTCGGGCTGGGCCGACGAGGCCGGGCCGACCGCCGCCAGGTCGCGACGCCACCGGCGGAAGCGGCTGCGCTTGAGGTCGTGGGCCCGATTGGCGACGGCGCGGTACAGGTAGGCACGCGGGTTGGCCACCGTGGTGCCGGCGAGGGCGCGGGTGGCGCCGAGGAACGCGTCGGACACGACGTCGGCCGCGTCGTGCGGACCGACGAGGACGGTGGCGAAGCGCATCAGCTCGGCGGCGTGGGCATTCCAGAGGTCGACGTCGATCGCCTGGGTCAAGGCCAACATCATCCATCCCCGCGACCGCGCTGCACGTGGTTGTGACGTCACCGGCCCGACGTGGCGCGCGCCCCGCCAGCGACGGGGCCGCCGACGATCCGGCGCAGTAGCGTTCGGCGGCGATGCCGTTCGACCAGCTCCGCGCCGGTGTCACCTTGCCGTTCGACCCCACGCTCGAGGTGCCGGCCCTGCACGAGGTGGCGATCGACGTCCCCGGGCCCGATCCGGTCGACGACGCCGAGGCGGCGGCGCACGACGCGGTCACCCGCACGCTCGCCGACGCGGTGCGGCCCGGCATGACCGTGGCCGTCGGCGCCGGCAGTCGCGGACTGTCGCGCCGCGTCGAGCTGCTGCGGGGATCGATCAGCGGACTGCGCTGCGCTCGGCGCCGAGCCGTTCGTCGTCCCGGCGATGGGCAGCCACGGCGGCGCCACGGCCGATGGCCAGCGGGCGATGCTCGAGCATCTGGGGGTGACTGCGGAGTCGGTAGGTGCGGAGATACGGGCGACGATGGACACCGTGGTGCTCGGGTCGACGCCGTGCGGGATGGTCGTTCACCTCGACGCCAACGCCGCGGCGGCCGACCGCATCTTCCCGGTCAACCGCGTGAAGCCGCACACCAGCTACCGCGGACCGATCGAGAGCGGACTCACCAAGATGGCGGTGGTCGGCTTCGGCAAGCGCCCCGGCGCGGCGCAGGTGCACTCGTGCGGACCGGTGGAGATGCGCGACCGGATCCTCGAGGGCATCACCCTGCTGCGCGGCACCGGCCGTCTGCTCGGCGGCGTCGCGTCGGTCGAGTCGGCCGCCGGTGACGTCGTGGCCGTGCGCGCCCTCGACGCCGACGACGTCGGCGGACCGGGCGAGATCGAGCTGACCGAGCTCGCTCGCGCGCTCGTGCCGCCGCTTCCGTTCGGCGACATCGACGTGCTCGTGATCGAGCGCGGCGGCAAGGACATCTCGGGCACGACGATGGATCCCAACGTCATCGGACGCTTCTGGGTGAACGACCTCGACGACCTCGACGCCCCGCGGGTGGCCGCCGTGGTGCTGCTGTCGGCGACGCCGATCAGCGAGGGCAACGTGCAGGGCATCGGTCTCGCCGACTTCGTGCCGGCGTCGCTGGCCGCCGAGATCGACTGGGCCGCGACCTACGTCAACAGCTTCACGGCCGGGCCGGCCGGCCTGCGCCGGTCGCGACTGCCGATGGTGCTGCCGGACGAGGAGTCGTGCATCAAGGCGGCGCTGTCGATGTGCGGGATCGCCATCGACCGGCCGAAACGGGTGGTGCGCATCGACTCGACGCTCCATCTGACGCGAGCCTGGGTGAGCGATGCCGTGCTCGCCGACCTGCCGGCCAATGTGCGGGTGGTCGCCGGTGGAACGGACGCGTATCTCCCGCTAGCCGAAACAGGACCGTGCGGTCCTGTTTCGGCCCATCGGTCGGCGGTCGGCCCCCGGCTACGTTCTGGGGCCGATGACCACACGCGTTGCGTTGGTGCGGGGGATCAACGTCGGCGGTCACCGCTCGCTGCCGATGGCCGAGCTGCGGACGCTGCTCGAAGGCCTCGGGTTCGACCACGTGCGCACGTACATCCAGAGCGGCAACGTCGTCTACCGCACGGCGGGCCGGACGTCGAACAGCGCGACAGCGCTGGCACGCGAAGCGACCCGGATCTCCGCCGCGATCAACGACGCCAAGGGCTTCGAGCCCGTCGTGTTCGTGCTCAGCGCCGACGCCGTCGCCGCCCACCTCGCCGCTTCACCGTTCGGCGGCGATGACCCGTCGCGCACGTTCCTCGTCTTCGTCGACGGCGACGCCGCGGCTCTGGACCCCCTCGTCACGGCGGGACGCGAGGAGGTCGAGGTGATCGACGGTGTCATCCACCTCCGTGCTCCCGACGGGGTCGGCACGAGCAAGCTCGCCGCTCGCCTGGCTGCGTCGAAGCGCCCGCCGACGACGGCGCGCAACCTGCGCACGATGACGAAGCTGCTCGAGTTGGCGGCCGACTGACGCCGTAGCGTGCGGCCGATGACCACGGCCGGCGCCTCGACCGTTGGCACGTTCTTCGCCGAGCCGCGGCGTCGACTGATCGACGGTCGCGACGTCGAGTGGTTCGAGCCGACCGATCACGCCCGCGGACCGTGGGACGTCGACGCGTGCCACGCCGGCCCGCCGACCGGGTTGCTGGCCCGGGCGATGGAGCAGGCCCTGCCCGACGTGCGCCTGACCCGCATCACGGTCGACCTCGCCAAGCCGGTCCCGATGGCCGGGTTCTTCGTTCTGGCGGAGGTGGCCCGCCGGGGGCGGACGGTCGCGGCGACCCGGGCGAGCATCGTCGACGCCGCCGGCGTGGTTCGGGCGACGGCGGTGGGGTTGCACCTCGTGCGCAGCGACGTTCCCGTGGTCGACACCTCGCTCGACAACTCCGGCATCGTGACGCCCCGCCTCGCCGACAGCACGCCTGGCCCGTTCCCCATCGCCGGGATCCGCCACGGACGCCCCGGCTTCAGTCGACGCGGTGCAGATGCGCTATCCGGACGGCGATCTCGGCGCCGCGTCGACGACGGCCTGGATGCGCACGTCGCCGCTGCTCCCCGGCGAGGCGCCCTCGCCGTTCCAGCGGATCTGTCCCCTCGCCGATTGCGGCAACGCCTTCGGGCGCCACCGCGACCCGTCCGAGATGCGCTTCGTGAACGCCGACCTCACCGTGGCGTTGCACCGCGATCCGGTCGGCGAGTGGCTCGGCTCGCGGGCGGTCGGCTACTGGGAACCCGACGGCATCGGACTCGCCGACGCCCTGCTGTTCGACGACCGTGGGCCCGTCGGGCGGGCCCTGCAGACGCTGGTCCTGCGTCCGATCAGCCCCGACGTCGCCTGATCAGGAACCGGGGGCGAAGCCGAGGTCGGCGGCCGTGAGCAGCGGGCGGTAGGCGATCCCGGCGGCGTCGGCGAGGGCGGCGCACGTGCCGCCGCGATCGACGATGGCGGTGATCAGCACCACCTCGGCGCCGGCCCCACGCACGACGGCGACCGCCTCCATCACCGACGTCCCGCGGGTGACGGTGTCCTCGGTCACCACGACGTGGTCACCCGGCTCGAGCGCCCCGGCGATGCGCCCGGTGACCCCGTGGTCCTTGGCCTCCTTGCGCACCGTGAAGCTGCGCAACGATCGTCCCCGCGTGGCGGCGATCGCGGCGATGCCGTAGGCCATGGCGTCGGCGCCGAGCGTGAGGCCGCCGATCGCCGTGGCGTCGTCGGGGATGATCTCGAGCGCCGCGTCGGCGATGAGCACCATGCCGTCGGGCCGGCAGGACGTCTGCTTGGTGTCGAGGAACCACGAGCTCCGGGCGCCGGACTTGAGCGTGAACTCCCCCCGCTTGACGGCGTGGGCGAGCACGTGCGCCCGCAGGGCCTCGAGCGGACCGGGCAGCCGGGGCAGCAGCCGCTCGTCGTCGGGGGCCCGATCGCTCACCGGGTGGCACCGTAGCCTTCGACGTCGTGTACACGCTGGGCCAGCTCCGCATCTTCACCGAACCCCAACAGGGCGCGACGTACGACGACCTCCTCGCCGTCGCTCGGCGCGCCGAGACGCTCGGCTTCGACGCCTTCTTCCGCAGCGACCACTACATGGCGATGGGTGGCGCCGGACGACCGGTCGGGCTCCCCGGGTCGTCCGACGCGTGGATCACGCTCGCCGGCCTGGCCCGCGACACGTCGTCGATCCGGCTCGGCACGCTCGTCACGCCGGCGACGTTCCGCCACCCCGGCGTGCTGGCGATCAGCGTCGCCAACGTCGACCAGATGTCCGGCGGTCGCGTCGAGCTCGGCCTGGGCGCCGGGTGGTATCGGGAGGAGCACGAGGCGTACGGTCTGCCGTTCCCGGACGTCGCCGAGCGCTTCGACCGTCTCGCCGAGCAGCTGGAGGTCGTCACCGGACTGTGGCAGACCCGCCCGGGCGAGCGTTTCGACTTCG
Organism: Ilumatobacteraceae bacterium; assembly: GCA_963816635.1. GTDB lineage: Bacteria > Actinomycetota > Acidimicrobiia > Acidimicrobiales > Ilumatobacteraceae > Desertimonas. The sequence continues at coordinate 125,025 of CAWFLK010000024.1, forward strand.
CCGGCAAGCACGTGGTGCTGCACGACTCACCGGCGCTCCCCAAGCCGGTGCAGCAGCCGGTGCCGATCATCGTCGGCGGCGCCGGGCGGCGCCGGACGCCGGAGCTGGCCGCTCGCTTCGCCACCGAGTTCAACCTGCCGTTCGGCCCGATCGAGCAGTTCCTCGAGCAACGAGGCCGGGTGGTCGAGGCGTGCGCGGCGATCGGACGCGACCCGGCGACGCTCGTGTTCTCCACGGCCCTCACCGCGGCGGTCGGCACGACCGAGGCCGAGGCGTCGCGCCGGGCGGCGGCGAGTCGGCAGCTCGCTCGAGCGATCTGCGCCGTACCGGCGTCGCCGGGACGATCGACGAGGCGGTCGCAACGATGCAGAAGTGGCAGGATGCCGGCGCCGAGCGGATGTATCTGCAGGTCCTCGACCTCGCTGATCTCGACCATCTCGACGCCCTCGCGGCCACCGCTCAATGAAATAGAACGGCTCGCCGTCACGCCGAATTGCCTCCTACACTGGCGGCCATGGCTGCCAAGCGTGGTCCGAAAGGACCGATGACCGATCAACACAAGGCTGCATTGTCACAGGGACGCCAGGAAGGCCGCGCCGTGCGCGACTACCTCGACTCGCTGCGAACGAACAAGCCCAAGCGCGGCCGGAAGCGCACGTCGGATTCGATCCGCAAGCGGCTCGACGCCATCGACGACGAGCTGACGACGGCCGACGCACTCACCGAGCTGAAATTGGTGCAAGAGCGGCGCAACCTGCAGAGCGAATTGGAATCCAAGAGCGCGGCGGTCGACCAGACCGCGGTCGAGGAGGCCTTCGTCCAGGTCGCCAAGTCCTACGGCGAGCGCCAGGGGATCTCCTACAACGCGTGGCGTGAAGTGGGCGTTCCGGCGCCGGTGCTCAAGCGCGCCGGCATCGGCCGCTCGGCCTGACGCTCAGACCACCTGATCGAGGGCCTCGAACACGCGGCCCTGGTGGCCGAGGGCGCGGTCGAGGTCGAACGCCGAGTCGAGCGTCGCGGCGTCGAGGCCGACGTCGGGATCAGATTCCAGTAACGACCGGAAGTCGCGCCGCTCTTCCCACGATTGCAGGGCGTTGCGCTGCACGATGCGATAGGCGTCGTCACGGGTCGAGCCCGCCGCCACGAGTGCGAGCAACACCGGCTGACTGAACACCAAACCGTGGCTCGACCACAGGTTGTCGCGCATGCGTGACGTGTCGACGACGAGCCCTTGCGAGCAGCCGATTCAGTCGGTGCAGCATGTAGTGCACGAGCAGCGTGCTGTCGGGGAGCACGATGCGCTCCACCGACGAATGCGAGATATCGCGCTCGTGCCAGAGCGCCACATCCTGCAATCCGGCGAGCAGGTTCGACCGGACGACGCGGGCGAGACCGCTGACCGTCTCGGCGGCGATCGGGTTGCGCTTGTGCGGCATCGCCGACGAGCCCTTCTGTCCGGGAGTGAAGCCCTCGCGCACCTCGGCGACCTCGGTGCGTTGCAGGTGACGCAGCTCGACGGCGATCGCCTCGCACGTCGCCGCCGTCGACGCGCACGCCCACAACAGCTCGGCGTGGCGGTCACGGGCGACCACCTGGGTCGCCGGCACCGGCGTCAGGCCGAGGGCGTCGCCGACGAAGCGCTCGACGGCCGGATCGATGTTGGAGTAGGTGCCGACCGCCCCCGAGAGCTTGCACACCGACACGGCCGCGGCGGCCGCTTCGCAGGCGGGTGCGGTCGCGGTCGAGCTGCAACGCCCAGAGGGCGACCTTGGCGCCGAAGGTGGTCGGTTCGGCGTGGATGCCGTGGGTGCGGCCGATCATCACCGTGTCGCGGTGGGCCCGAGCGAGTCGCCGCGACGGTGGTGATCAACGCGGACGCGCCGTCGACGAGCAGGCGGGCGGCGTCACGCATCGCCCAGCACAGGGCGGTGTCGACGACGTCGGACGACGTCAGCCCGTGGTGGATCCACGAACCGGCGGGCGCGCCGATGGCCGACTGCACGACGTCGACGAACGCCGCGACGTCGTGGTCGGTGACGAGCTCGCGCTCGTTCACCGCCTGCACGAACGCCTCGTCGACCACCGGTGCGCGCTCGCGGCAGGCCGCCGCCACCTCCGGCGGCACGACCCCGACGGCGGCCTGGCCCTGCGTCGCGAGCAGCTCGACCTCGAGCCAGCGGCGCATGCGGGCCACGTCGGACCACACCTCGGCCATCTCCGGTCGCGAGTACCGGGGGATCATTGCCAGATCAGGTAGTCGTCGCGCTCGGCGCCGACACCCACGACGCGCACCGGCACCCCGACCTGCGCCTCGACGAGCTCGATGAGGGCGCGGGCGCCGTCGGGCAGGTGCGCCGGCTCGCGCACGGCGCCCAGCTCGGTGCCCCACCCGGTGAGCGTCTCGTACACCGGCTCGACGCGATCGAGCAGGCTGGAGCGGTCGGGGTACGAGGTGAGCGTGCTCCCGTCGAGCCGGTAGTCGGTGCACACCTTGACCGACTCGAACCCGTCGAGCACGTCGAGCTTGGTGAGGGCGAGCTCGGTGAGGCTGTTGAGGCGCACGGCGTGGCGCAGCATCACGCAGTCGAGCCAGCCGGCGCGGCGCCGCCGGCCGGTGACCGTGCCGAACTCCCGGCCGACCTCCACGAGGCGGTCGCCGTCGGCGTCGGTGAGCTCGGTGGGGAACGGGCCGGCGCCGACGCGTGTGGTGTAGGCCTTGGTGATGCCGACGATGCGTCCGATGTCGCGCGGCCCGAGGCCGGTGCCGCTGCACGCCCCGCCGGCGGTCGGGTTCGACGAGGTGACGTAGGGATAGGTGCCGTGGTCGAGGTCGAGGAACGTCGCCTGCGCCCCTTCGAGCAGGAGGTGCTCGCCCAGGGCCAGCGCGTCGTGCAGCAGGCCCACCGTGTCGGTGACGTACGGGGCGAGGCGAGCACCGAGCTCGCTGAACGTCGCGACGATCTCGTCGACGTCGAGCTCGTCGCCGCCGTCGCCGACGATCGAGCGGTTCTCGGCCACGGCGCGGGCGCGGACCGCCTCGGCGAACCGCGGCGGGTCGAGCACGTCGCCGGCGCGGAGGCCCACGCGGCGCGCCTTGTCGGCGTAGGCCGGGCCGATGCCCTTCAGCGTCGTGCCGATCTTGTCGTTCCCGCGCATCGCCTCGGCGATGGCGTCGTGGGCCTGGTGCCAGGGGAAGATCAGGTGGGCCCGGCTCGAGACGCGCAGTCGGTCGCACGCCACGCCCCGCGCCTCCAGGGCGTCGATCTCGGCGAAGAGCGTCGGCAGGTCGACGACGACGCCGTTGCCGATCACCGGCACCACGTGGTCGTAGAGGATGCCGCTCGGCGTGAGCTGGAGGGCGTAGCGCTCACCGCCCACCACCACCGTGTGGCCGGCGTTGTGCCCGCCCTGGTAGCGCACGACGTAGCCGTGCTCCTTGGCGAGCAGGTCGATGACCTTGGCCTTGCCCTCGTCGCCCCATTGCGCGCCAACGACCACGGTGACCGGCATCGGGCCGAACGCTACCTGGTGGGTGGCGGGCGGGACGGTGGCGCGCCGTGTCGTTAGCGTGATGCGCCGTGGAAGTGCTGCAGGTGCGTCGCTGGGCGGAGCTCGACGAGCGCGGGCGCGATGCGCTGCTGCGGCGTGGGCTCGACGACATCTTCGACGACGAGCTGCGCCGGTCGATCGGCGCGCTGATCGACGACGTGGCCGCCCGCGGCGACGCCGCGGTGTGCGACGCCCTCGCCCGCTTCGACGGGGTGACGCTGACGCCCGAGCAGCTCCGCGTGTCGGCCGACGAGATCGACGCCGCCACCGTCAGTGACGAGGTCGACCGCGCCCTCGACGACGCCATCGCCCACTGCCGGGCGTTCAACGAGCGCCAGCTCGCCCGGCTCGGCGCCTGGGACTTCGAGCCCGAGCCGGGGCTGCGCGTGGGCGAGAAGCTCTCGCCGATCGCGTCGGTCGGGCTGTTCGTGCCGTCGGGCAAGGCGAGCTACCCGAGCGTCGCCTACCAGCTGGCGGTGCCGGCCACGGTGGCCGGGGTGCCCCGCGTCGTGCTCGTGGTGCCGCCGGCGCCGGGTGCCGACGGCGCCGTCGACCCGGCGGTGCTCGTCGTGTGCCGCAAGCTCGGCGTCGGCGACGTGTTCCGGGTCAACGGGCCGGCGGGCGTGGCGGCGCTGGGGTTCGGCACCGAGACGATCCCGCGGGTGCGCATGGTGATCGGACCCGGCTCGCCCGCGGTCACCATCGCCCAGGTCGAGATGCAACGCCACGGGGTCGCCACGATGATGCTGCTCGGGCCGACCGAGGCGCTGGTCGTCGCCGACGGCACCGCCGACCCGGTGCGCCTGGCCGCCGACCTGCTGATCGAGGCCGAGCACGGCACCGACTCGTCGGTGGTGCTCGTGACGCCGGACGACGCCCTCGTCGCCGCCGTCGACGCCGAGCTGAGCGTGCAGTTGGCCGCGCTGCCCGAGCGGCGCGCCGAGGCGGCCCGGGCGTCGCTCGGACCGAACGGCGGCGCCGTCGTCACCGCCGACCTCGACGAGGCGATCGACGTCGCCAACCGCTTCGCCCCCGAGCACCTGCAGGTGGCCGTGGCGCCGGACGGTCGAGGCGGCGGTCGTCGACGCGCTGGTGAACGCCGGCGAGATCCTCGTCGGTCAGCACACCCCGTTCAGCGCCGCCAACTTCGTGATCGGCTGCCCGGCGTCGCTGCCGACGTCGGGCTTCGCCCACGTGTCCTCCGGCGTGACCGCGCAGACGTTCATGAAGCGCACCGCGGTCGCCCGCGCCGACGCCCGAGCGATCGTGCGCCTCGCCCCGTCGGCGATCGCCCTCGCCGACCACGAGGGCTTCCCGGCCCACGCCGCCGCCCTCCGCCGCCGCCTCCCACCCCCAGAGATCTGATTTCCACAAGCAAAATCGTGCAGCTCTGCACGATTTCGCGCCCCAGAATCGGCGGGTGACCGTTGGTGACCAGCGCGAGCCCCGTCTGGCGACCGTTGATGACGCTGCCGAGGTCGGCCGGCTGCTGCACGACTTCAACGCCGAGTTCGACACCCCGTCGCCCGGGGCCGACGTGCTCGCCGGTCGTCTGCGGGTGCTCCTCGAGGGGGCGGAGACGTTCGCCATCCTCGCCGGCGACCCCGCCGTCGCCGTGGCGCTGGTGACGCTGCGTCCCAACGTGTGGTACGCCGGCCGGGTGGCCCTGCTCGACGAGCTCTACGTGGTCCCCCACCTGCGTGGGCGCGGGATCGGCTCGTCGATCATCGAGATGCTCCTCACCGAGGCGGTTGCCCGCGGCGTCGAGCTGATCGAGATCAACGTCGACGAGGGCGACGTCGACGCCCAACGCTTCTACGAGCGCCACGGCTTCTCGGCGACGGAACCGGCGACCGGAGAGCGGGCGTTCTACTACGCCCGCGAGCTCACCACCGACGGTCCCTGACGCCGCCGTCGCGATTCTGGGGCGCGAAATCGTGCAGATCTGCACGATTTTGCTTGTGGAAATCGAGTTCCTCGGGGCGGGTCAGGTGGCGATGGCGCCGTGGTCGCCGGCGTCGGTGGGGCGGCCGAGGGCGGCCTTGAGCAGGGCGAGTCGCCTGGCCGAGCCGACCGCTCGGGGAGTCCCAGTAGCTCCCCTCCTCCACCTCGAGCACGAGCACGGCCAGGTTCGGGTCGGTCGGGCCGTCGAAGAACGCCCCCGCCGGCGCGCTCCACAGGCGCTCGATCACGTCGTGGTCGGCCGTCGTGCGCACCTTGCCGTTCAGCGACAGGTAGGTGTTCTTGCGGTTGTCGGACAGCGTCACGTGCACCTCGGCGCGGCCTTCGGTGATGGCGCGCATCCAGTCCGCCGACCCGTCGACGAGGAACCGCAGGTACGTGCGGTCGACCTCGGCGACCGTGACCGGGCGCGAGGTGTGCCGACCGTCGATCATGGTCATCACCATCACCACCGAGCCGCGCTCGACCAGGTCGCCCAGCGGGGCATCGGCATCGGCGATCGGGCCGGAGTCGACGTCGGGATCGGGATCGGAGACGGATTCGGACGCGGCTGATTGGGTCACGCCGTTGTGTTCCCCGACAGCGCCTCCGTCAACCAGGCGCGGCGGAACCCGGGACTACCCCATCACGGGGCCGGGTACCGTCGGAACGGACCGCTGCCGGAACCCACTGACGGAGGAACGCTCGTGACCACCTTGGAGAACCGCCCGAACACCGCCCTGGTCGTGATCGACGTGCAGAACGGTGTCGTCGCCGGCAACCACGACCGCGACGCCGTCATCGGCCGGATCGCCAGCCTCGTCGACAGGGCGCGGGGCGAGGACGTGCCGGTGGTGTGGGTGCAGCACTCCGACGACCAAACCGTGCAGGGCAGCGACGAGTGGCGCATCGTGCCCGAGCTCGACCCCGGCCGATGACGAGCCACTGGTGGCGAAGAACTACGGCGATGCGTTCGAGGACACCAACCTCGAGGACGTGCTCACCGAGCTCGGCGTCGGCCGACTCGTCGTCACGGGCGCCCAGACCGACGCCTGCGTGCGCTCGACGCTCCACGGCGCGTTCGTGCGCGGCTACGACGCCACCCTCGTCAGCGATGCCCACACCACCGAGGACCTCACCGAGTGGGGCGCGCCGCCACCCGATCAGGTGATCGCCCACACCAACCTGTACTGGTCGTTCCAGGCCGCACCGGGCCGCTCGGCCGGCGACGGTGGCGACCGCCGACGTCGACTTCGCCGGCCCGTCGTGACCGCCGCCGCCTGAACGCCGCCTGAACGCCGGCTGAGCGCCGGACTCAGGCGGCGGTGACGTCGAGCTGGCCGTCGGCGACGTCGACGGTGATGGTGCCGCCGTCGGTCACCTTGCCCTCGAGCAGCAGCACGGCGGCCG